>NZ_JANFCZ010000019.1 GCF_024391045.1 Pseudarthrobacter sulfonivorans | reverse complement strand
AAGGACCACCGCTCCCACGAGCGCGCCCACCTCGGGACGGCCCAGGAGCTTCTGGAACGGGCTTCGTTGCCCAATGCGCTCATCGCCACGTGGGCCCGCGGCCGAAGCCGGCGCCGGTGGCAGGGTTGCTGTATTTGCCATAGGAATAACTCCTTGTTGGTCAGGCCGCGCGGCGGTTCCCCGCCGCGCGGCCTGAGGCCTGGATCTAGCGGACGCCCTGCTGGGCGAATTTGAGGACATCGGAGGCGTTTGACTTGTCCACGATGGTGGGACCGGTCAGCACCGGCTGGCCGCCGCCGAGCTTGAAACCGCCGCGCTTGGCCTGCCAGAGCGAATCAATGGACATGTAGCCCTGGAGCCACGGCTGCTGGTCCACGGTGAAGAGCACGGCTCCATCCACGATCTTCTGGGCGAGGTCAGCGTTCAGGTCGAAGCTGGCCACCTTTGCGGAGCTGCTGGCATCCGTGACCGACTTGAGGAGGGTGAGGGTGATCGGGGCGCCGAGACCGATGATGACATCGGCATCCTTCGCTGCCTGGAGCTTTGCCGTGGCGGTGGACTGGACCGAAGTCATGTCCTTGCCGTCAACATAAAGGATCTCCGTGCCGGGCACCTTCGCCTTAACACCGGCACAGCGTGCTTCGAGGCCCACGTGGCCCTGCTGCTGGATAACGCAGACGGGGTGCTTGAAACCCTGCTCGGCCAGCTTGCTGCCCACGGCCTGGCCTGCCAACTGCTCATTCGAACCGAAGTGGGTGAAGGCCCCAAGCTGCGCCGAGACGGACTCGCCCGCGTTGAGGCTCACCACGGGAATGCCTGCGTCAGTGGCCTTCTTCAGCACGTCCTTGAGGGCGTCCGGGGTGGCCAGGGTGACAGCGATGCCGTCAACCTTCTGGTCGATGGCCTGCTGGACGAGCTGTGCCTGCCGTCCGGCTTCGGGATCGCTGGTGTACAACAGCTCCACGTTGTCTTTCGCGGAAGCCTCCTCGGCACCCTTGCGGACAATGTCCCAGAACGTGTCGCCCGCCGCAGCGTGGGTGATGAGGGCTACCTTCATCCGGTCAGTGCCGGCAACCTGGCCGCCGCCGGCCGCGTTGCCGCTGTCGACGGCCTTGCCGCCCGTACTGGAACAAGCGCTGAGAGCCATCATCGGAACGACGGCCGCCACCAGGGCCGCCTTCCGCCACGAAAACTTCTTCACGATTTATCTCCTTTGATCGGGGTTACGGCCCTGCCACTATGCAGGCGCTCAAAGCCCTCTACACCGATCTTGGTGACTCAACTCACAGAAGTCAATACTTTGTCCTGACATTAGGATGTTTTGACCTAAATCTCTCCCGAGACATTCCTAACGGGCCGGACGTGAGGTGGTGCCCCGGGTTACCAGAACGGGGGGTATCAGCCTCCGCTGCGGGCTGGCTGCGGGGTCCTGCAGGCGCGCCAGCAGTACGTTCGCCACCTCCACACCCACCAGGTCGCTGCGGTTATCCACCGAGGTCAGCTCCAGGTACCGGGACTTGGCCAACGGTGAGTTGTCGTAGCCAATGACAGAGATGTCCGCCGGCACCGCCAGGCCGCGGGCCTTAATGGCGCCGAGGGCGCCCAGCGCCATCGTGTCATTGGCGGCAAAAATCGCCGTGGTGTCCGGATGATGGTCCAGCAGCCAGCACACCGAGGCATACCCATCCTCTTCCGAGGTGCCGCCGCCCTCGCCCGCAATCCGAACGTCACCACCCGCCTGCCGCACGCGGTCATGGAAGCCCGCGCGGCGATGCTCTGCGGCGCCGCCCGAACCAGTAAGGTGCCCAATCCTGGCGTGCCCGAGCCCCAAGAGGTGGTCGGCCGCAATGGCACCGCCGCCGTCGTCGTCATTGGTAATGAGGTCCGCATCCGGCGGCACGCCGTTCCGCCATCCGGCCACGATGACGGGAACCTCCGCGCCGGTCAGCATCACTCCGTCCGGTTCGGCTGCAATCACCAGGCCGTCGACGTGCATGGCCAGCAGCCCGTCCGCGGCTTCCCTGACGCGATCCTCCCCCGGCCGGGAGTCGGCCAGCATCACCTGGTAGCCATGCTCCGTCAGTGCGGATTCCATCCCACGCAACAGATCCACGAACCACAGGTTCCGGTAGTCATCAATCACCAGTCCGATGCTTTTGGTCCTGTTACTCGCCAGTGCAGTGGCGGCCCTGCTGGGCCGGTAGCCGAGCTCAGCAATGGCGCTTCGCACCGCCTCGCGCCGCTTCTCGCCCACCTTGTCCGGCTTCTGCAGCACCAATGAAACCAACGACGGCGAAACACCCGCCAGCTTCGCCACGTCGTAAAGCGTTGGGCGCCGGGCCTGAGCATTATGCGGTGCCATCGCGGCCACCTTTCTATTCTTCGTAGACCACAAAGAATGATTGACAGGACATATAGACATGACTACGCTCGAGGCAGCCTACAAAATTGTAGCGCTACAAAAAGCTGTTGGACGTCCCCGCCGCGGCTGAATTTCGAAGGAGAAATCAATGGCTGAAAGCCTTGGCGTCGCAGTCATCGGCGCCGGTATGGCCGGAAAGGCCCATGCGGCGGCCTACCGGACAGCGTCCACCCTCTACAGCCCTGTGCTCCCCCCGGTCCGACTCGTCTCCATCGGTGACGTCAACGCCGAGTTCGGTTCGCTTGCTGCCCGGCGTTTTGGCTACGAGCGCCATGACACCTCGTGGCAGGCCATCGCGGAAGCCGACGATATCGACGTCGTCAGCGTTGTCATTGCAAACTCCCTGCACCGCGAAGTCGTTGAGGGCCTGCTGACCGCCGGCAAGCACGTGTTGTGCGAGAAGCCGCTCAGTGATTCGCTCGACGACGCCCGCGCCATGGCGGAGGCCGCCCGCAATGCCAGTTCCATTGCGCGCATCGGGTTCACCTTCCGCCGCACGCCGGGCATCGCCTATATCCGCGATCTCATCCGCACCGGCGTCCTCGGCAATGTCCTGCATTTCAGCGGCAAGTACTGGACGGATTACGGATTCAGCCCGTCCGCTCCCATGAGCTGGCGCTACAAGGGCGGCCCCGGCTCCGGCGCGCTGGCCGACGTCGGAAGCCACCTGGCCTACGTCTCCGAGTTCCTCTGCGGTGACATCAAATCTGTCACCGGCGGCCGGCTCAGCACGGTCATCGGCAAGCGGCCCGTGCCGCTGGGGGCCGTCATGGGCCACGACCACGCCGCCGTCAGCGACACTTTTGAGGCCGTCGAGAACGATGACTACGCCGCATTTTCCGCGGAATTCGAAAACGGCGCAGGCAGCTTCGAAGTGTCCCGGGTTGCCGCCGGCCACGCCAACAGCCTCAATTTCGAAGTGTTCTGCGAGAACGGCGCCGCCAAATTCAACCAGCGACGCCCCAATGAAATCCAGCTGTTCCTCAACGACGGCTCCGGCAACGAAAACGGCTACCGCCAGGTCATCCTGGGCCCCGGCCACCCGTACATCACCGGCGGCCTGGCCATGGACGCCGCAGAGGTGGGCTTTGGCCAGAACGACGCCTTCGGCTACCAGGCCCGCGCGTTCCTTGAAGAGGTTGCCGGCCTGAGCGAAGCCGATTCGCTGCCACGCTGCGCCACGTTCGACGAGGGTGTCCGCAACATGGAACTGCTTGGCGCCGTCACCGAATCCGCCCTCAACAACGGAAAGAAGATCACGCTATGAAACTCGGCGTCTACAACGCAATCCTGCACGACCGGCCGCTTCCCGAAGCCCTCAAAGTCATCGCGGATCTGGGCCTGACAGGCATCGAAATCAACACCGGCGGCTTCCTGCCCGCCGTCCACGTCCCCACGTTCGATGAGATCCTCGCCAGCGACGCCGCCCGGGACGACTACCTGGCGGTCTTCGAAGGAACCGGCGTATTGATCGCCGGCCTGAACTGCAACGGCAACCCGCTGCACCCCAAACGCGAGATTGGCGAAAAGCATGCGGAGGACATCCGCCGCTCCATCCGGCTCGCGCACCGGCTGGGACAGGACCGGGTGGTCACCATGTCCGGCCTGCCCGGCGGTGAGCCCGGTGCCACGGTCACCAACTGGGTGGTCAACGCCTGGAACTCCGCCGCCCTGGACGTGTTGGACTACCAGTGGGGCGTGGCCGCGGACTTCTGGCGGGAAACCGACCGGCTCGCCGCCGACCATGGCGTGAAGGTGGCCTTGGAGCTGCATCCGCAGAACATCGTCTTCAACACAGCCGACGTCCGCAAACTCATCGAGCTGACGGGCGCCACGCACGTGGGTGTGGAGCTGGACGCCTCGCACCTGTTCTGGCAGCAGATGGATCCGGTGGCGGTGGTCCGCGAACTCGGCCCGCTGGTCTTCCAGGCAGCCGCAAAGGATGTTCGAGTCAACACCGCCAACGCCGCGCTGTACGGCGTACTGGACAACAGTTTCCGCCGGCTCTCGCCTGCGGAAGACCGCACCAACCTCGGCGGCGACGAGTGGGCCAACGAATGGCCGAAAGTCTCCGCCTGGGACTTCGTGGCCCTCGGCCGCGGCCACGATACGGCCTTCTGGACCGAATTCCTCCGTGCGCTGTACGAGGTGGACCCGGAGATGCTGGTCAACATCGAACACGAGGACACCTCCCTGGGCCGTATCGAAGGGCTCCAGGTGGCCGCTCAGGTCCTGCTCGACGCTGATGCTGCTCTCGCCGCATCCCTGGACCCGACTGCCTGACGCACCACAGTCACCGGAAGGCCGCGGGGTCGCTGGAGAATCCGGCGGCCCCGCGGTCTTCCGGCGATTTCGACGCCGGGCACTCACCGGCGCAGAAAAGCGCCCGATGCCTGCCGGCGTCGGGCGCTTTCCTGCTCTGTTTTTGGACGTCCTAGGCGGACACGCCCGCTTTCTGTTTGAAGAGGTGTTCCAGCTCCTCCAAGGACTTATCCTTGGTCTCCGGAACCGAGCGCTTGACCCAAAAAATGGCACACAGCTGCAAGGCAACGAAGATGAAGAAGGTGGCCGAAACACCGATCCCAGCGACCAGCTGCGGGAAGAAGAACCCGATCAGGAAGTTGACCATCCAGAGCACAAAGACACAGATACCCATCGCGATGCCGCGGACATGCATGGGGAAGATCTCGGACATGGTCAGCCACGTGACAGTGCCGATGCAGCCCTGCATGGAAGCCAGGAACGTCACCATGAACAGCAGCACCAGGTAGCCGCGCAGCGTGCTCTCCGGCAGCGCCATGGAGATGACGGCGATGGCCGTCAGGGACGACGCCGTCCCGCACAGTCCCACAATCAGCATGGGTTTGCGGGGCACCCGCGTCATCAGATACATGCCGACGACGACGGCTGCCACCGACGTGATGCCGTTGAGGACGTTGGCAATCAGGGCGCCCCGGTCGCCGAATCCGGACGAAGACAGGATGGACGTCCCGTAGTACATGATGGCGTTGACACCGCTGATCTGGTTGATGATGGCCATGCCGAGGCCCACCACGAAGATCCTGCGGATCCACGGAACGGTGAGGTCCTTGAATGTGCCCATCTTGGCCTGGTAATCCTCGCGGGCTGCCTGCCGGACCTCGTCAAACTCCGCCGAGACGTCGCCTGCGGCGCGGGTGGAACGCAGTACTTCCAGCACTGCCCCGAAGCGGCCGGCCGAGGCCAGCCAGCGCGGGCTCTCCGGCAGCACCAGCATCCCGAACCACAGGATGACGGCAGGGAGTGTGGCAATCACCAGCATCCAGCGCCAGACGTGGGTTTCGTCGGGAAAGAGGTTGCCCAGCACCGCGTTGAAGGTGAAGGCGAGGAACTGGCCGGTGACGATCATCAGTTCGTTTTGCGTGACGATGCGGCCGCGCTGGGCGGCCGGCGACATTTCCGCGAGGTACACCGGGACAATCACGGACGCGCCGCCCACCGCCAGGCCCAGCAGGGTCCGGGCTGCTATGAGCAGTTCGGTGCTCGGTGAGATGGTGCAGGCGATGGTGGCCACAATGAAGATCAGGGCAAGGCCCATGATGGTTTTTCGCCTGCCGAAGCGGTCAGAGAGCCGGCCTGCGCTGATGGCGCCGAAGGCCGCGCCGAACAGGAGGGTGGAGGTCACCAGGCCTTCGGTCAGCGGCGTCAATCCCAGGTCACGCTGCATAAACGGCAGGGCGCCGTTGATCACCCCCGTGTCATAACCGAACAGCAGTCCGCCGAAGGTGGAGAAGAGCGCCACCTTCCGCATGAACTTTCTGGGGTTGGCGGGCCTGGCCTGCTGGTTCTGCTTGGAGCTGCCGGGGACGTCGGCCTGGACTGTGCCGGGATTCGTCAGGGTTTGCTTCGCGTCGCCCCCCACTACTTCACCTTGCCGATGTACTGGCCCATCGACTCCAACTGGTAGCGGGAGACCTCCTCGGCGTTGTCGTCCTCGGCGAAGACGCTGGAAACCATCACGGTGCTGTCCTTGTCCAAGAAGCCGATCTCCTTCAGCCCGCCAAAGAACTCGTCCCAGTTGACGTCGCCGTCGCCGATTTTCAGGTGCTGGTGGACGCGCACGGCGTTTCCGGGCGGGTTGGTGATGTAGCGGAGCCCGTGCGAGGCGTGGTGGTCCATCGTGTCCGAGACGTGGACCAGGCGGAGTTTGTCCCCGGCGGCGCGCATGATCTCCAGCGGCTTATTGCCCATGTGGAAGGTGTGCGAGGCCACGTAGACCATGCCGATGTTAGGCGAGTTGACGCCCCTGATCACGCGGATGGCGGCCAGGCCGTCTTCGACGAAGTCGTCCGGGTGCGGATCGATCAGGACATCCATGCCCTCGCGCTCGATGATGGGAAGCAGTTCTTCCATGGAGCGGTAGAAGGCACGCTCGGACTCTTCGGCTTTCTCGGGACGGCCGCTGAATTCGGTGTTCATGGTGCTCACGCCCAGGTCCACCGCGATCTGGATGGCGCGCTTCCAGTAGCGCACAGCCGCCTCGCGGGCATCCTCATCCGGGCCGGACCAGCGCAGGACCGGGAGCACCGAGGCGATTTCCACACCGGCGTCCTTGCAGGCCTTGTTCAGCTGGACCACCAGTTCATCGTCAGCCTTGGGGTGGTTGTAGAACGGGATCATATCTGCATGCGGGGTCAGCTGCAGGTACTTGTAGCCAAGATCGGCGGCCACGCGCGGAAATTCCAGCAGGCTGTGGCTGTGGTGGAACGGGGTGGGGTCCAGGGCGATTTTCATGGTCACTCCTTTGTGGTTCGGAAAACTTCGGTGCTGAATGCAGGGGCGGCCTGCCGGGCTGCTGCCGGCAGGCCGCCCCTGGTCTCAGCTAGCTGTAGAGGTCCGGCTTGGTGTTGAGCTGGACCTTGACCTTCTCGCCTGACTTCTGGGCCTCCACACCGGCTTCGCAGCAGGCTGCGGTGGCGTAGCCGTCCCAGGCGGTGGGGCCGCCGATTTCGCCGCGCAGCGCGGCGTCCGCCCAGGCCTGGATCTCGACGTCGTAAGCCGTACCGAAGCGCTCCTCGAACCCCGGGGTGACGCTGCCGCCCCACTTGCCCGCGGACTGCACGTACGGTCCGCTGTCCCCGCCAATGCTCACGATGCCGTCCTCGAACGAGGCCTGCGTGGCCACCTGGTAGCCGAACTTGGCGTTGACGTAGATCTCGACGTCGGCCAGGACACCGGATTCGGTTTCCAGCAGGACGTGCTGGGGGTCGTGCTGGCCGTTGGAGGCATTGCGCGTGGCTTTGCCGAGACGGACCTGGACGGAGGTGATTTCCTCACCGGTGAAGTAGCGGATCGCGTCGAACTCGTGGACCACGGAGTCGTTGATGAGCATCTCGTTGGTGAAGCCCTCGGGGGTGCTGGGGTTGCGGTGCTGGTGGTGCAGCATCAGCAGCTCCCCCAGTTCGCTGGTACGGATGATCGAGCCCAGTGCCGCGTACTCGGCGTCGAAGCGGCGCATGAAGCCGACCTGGATGCGCTTACGGCCGGCAGCGACCTCGGCCTGGACAACCTTCCACGCACTCTCCGCATCCGGAGTCAGCGGCTTCTCACAGAGAATCGGGAAGTCCTTCTCCAGTGCCTTGTACAGAATTTCCTCGTGCAGGAAACCCGGTGTGGCGATCAGCACGGCGTTCACGTCACCGTTGTTCAGCGCTTCGTCGGCGTTCGCGAGTGCCACGGCGCCGTCGATCCCTTCGATGGCGGCCTGCGCCCGCGCAAGATCAACGTCGACGACGGCGGCTACTTCAGCGCCGTGGATGCGCGTGCTGAGGCGCTTGATGTGGTCCGCACCCATGCGGCCAGCGCCGATTACGGCTACGCGGAGAGTCTTGGTCACTTTTCTGTCCTTCGTGAGTTCGGTTGAGTTACTGGACGCGGGTGCGGGAACCGCAGGAGAGCAGGTAGTTGCGGGTGCGCTTGGCGATGGGCATCGGGACGTCGAAGGCGACCGGGTACATGTCCTGCTCCACGATGCCGAAGATCGGACGGTCGAGCGCCTCGACAGCTTCGATGACGGCCCGGAGGTCCGGCAGTCCGTTGGGCGGCTCGGTCATCACTCCGGCGAGGTTCGCCGCAGCCCAGGTCATGTTTTCCTCGTTGACCTTTTTGAGGACCTCCGGGTTGATCTGCTTCAGGTGCAAGTAGCCGATGCGGTCCGGGTAGTTCTTGATGAGTTCCAGGCTGGAGGCCCCGCAGTATTCGGCGTGGCCGGTGTCGAGGCACAGGTTCAGGTACTTCGGGTCCGTGGCGGCCAGCAGCGTTTCGATGTCCTGCTGGGCACCGACGTGCGAGTCGGCGTGCGAATGGAACTGCTGTTTGAGGCCGAAGTCCTCCAACAGGACCTTGCCCATGCGGTTGTGGCCGGCAAACAGGTCGGCCCAGGCGGTGTCCGTGAGCTGCCCGCTTTCCACTGCCTCGCCGGTCACGTCGTCACGCCACATGGCCGGGATGACCACAATATGTTCGCCGCCCATGGCCGCCGTCAGCTCCGCCACCTTGCGGGCAGGCTCCCAGGCTTCCTCGTACTGGGCGGCGCCCCGGTGGAAGGCGGTGAAGACCGTTCCGGCGGTGACCTTCAGGTCGCGGGCCTTGAGTTCTTCCGCCAGGCGCGTGGGGTCGTTGGGCAGGTAGCCGTACGGGCCCAGTTCGATCCACTTGTAGCCGGACTCCGCAACCTCGTCCAGGAAACGCTCCCACGGCGTCTGCCGGGGATCTTCCGCAAACCACACACCCCAGGAGTCGGGGGCGGTGCCGATGATGAGCTTGTTCTCGACGTCAGTCATGACTTTTCTTTCTCATCGATTGCTCCGTAGCGGCCCTTTTGGACGCTCAAAACGGCGTTGGGCCCACGCCGGCAGGGTTCCCTGGCCGAGCTTGCGAGGCGAGGGTGCCGGTGGGGAGCAAGCGATGGTGGTTGTTAGTTGGACGGGAAGTTGTAGGACGCGCCGGAGGCGTGGGTGGGCTCGGGCCAGCGGGAGGTGACCACCTTGCCGCGGGTGTAGAAGGACACACCTTCGGGGCCGTAGATGTGCTTGTCACCGAAGAGTGAGGCCTTCCAGCCGCCGAAGGAGTGGTAAGCGACCGGGACGGGCAGCGGCACGTTGATGCCGATCATGCCCACCGTGACGGAGCGCTGGAACGTGCGGGCGTTGGCGCCGGAGGAGGTGAATATCGCGGTGCCGTTGCCGTACGGGTTGGCGTTGATCAGGTTGATGCCGTCTTCGAGGGTGTCAACGCGGACGACGACGAGGACGGGTCCGAAGATTTCCTCGGTGTAGGCAGTCATTTCCGTTTTGACGTGGTCCAGGACGGTGGGGCCCACCCAGAAGCCGTCTTCGTGGCCGGGGACCACGAGGTCGCGGCCGTCCACCACCATCGCCGCTCCCGCGGTTTCGGCTTCGGTGACGATCCTGAGGATGCGCTCTTTGGAGGCCGGGGTGATCACGGGGCCCATTTCGGCGCCGGGCGCGGTGCCGTTGTTGACCTTGACGGCCAGGGCGCGCTCTTCGACTTTCTTCACGATCAGGTCTGCGGCGTCGCCGACGGCAACGGCCACGGAGATTGCCATGCAGCGTTCGCCGGCGGAACCGAACGCGGCGGCGGCGAGGTGGTCCGCGGCGTTGTCGAGGTCGGCGTCGGGCATCACGATGGCATGGTTCTTCGCCCCGCCCAGGGCCTGGACGCGCTTACCGTGCTTGGTGGCGGTCTCATGGACGTACTGGGCGATCGGGGTGGAGCCGACGAAGGAGATGCCGTCCACGTCCGCGTGGGTCAGCAGCCCGTCAACTGTTTCCTTGTCGCCATGCAGGACCTGGAACACGCCGTCCGGGAGGCCTGCCCGCTTCCACAGCTTGGCCAGGAGCATCGAGGCGGAGGGGTCGCGCTCGGAGGGCTTGAGGATGAAGGCGTTGCCGGTGGCGATGGCCATCGGAGCCATCCACAGCGGCACCATCACGGGAAAGTTGAACGGGGTGATGCCAGCGACGACGCCGAGCGGCTCGCGGAAGGAGAAGACGTCGATGCCGGTGGAGACCTGGTCGGAGTAGTCGCCCTTGAGCAGCTGCGGGATCCCGCAGGCAAACTCGATAACTTCCAGGCCGCGGCCGATCTCACCCTTGGCGTCGGAGAGGACCTTGCCGTGCTCAGCGGTGATCAGCTCGGCGAGGTCGTCCACGTGGGCTGCGACGAGTTCGCGGAATTTGAACAAAACGGCGGTGCGCTTGGCCAGGGAAATGTCGCCCCAGCTGTCGGCGGCCTTGCGTGCCGCGGCCACGGTGGCATCCAGATCCGCGCGGTTGGCCAGGCGCAGCTCACCGGAGACGGCGCCGGTGGCCGGGTTGTAGACGGGCTGGGTGCGGGTACCCTCGCCGGCGGTCTCGGCGCCGTTGATGAAGTGGTTGATGGTGACGGTCTCAGTGGATATGGCAGTCATGGGACTCTTCCTTGAGTGGTCGAAAAGGATGAAGTGAAAGGGTTTAGCCGAGCAGCTTGCGCTGGCGGTGCTTGTGGTTTCTGTAGGTCTGGTAGGCCTGCCGGGTCGATTCGAGGTCAGAGACCTGCGAGACAGGCACATCCCACCAGGACTCGGAGCTCGGGGCGTCCAGCAGGGGATCGGATTCGACATGGATCAGGATTGGTCCGCCGCGTTCCGGGGCCGCCTTGGCGTCGCGGATGGCCTGTTCGAGTTCGGCGATGACCTTCTCCCCCGGTTCGATCCGGATCACCTTCACTCCGAGGGACTCGGCGTTCAGGGCCAGGTCCACCGGCAGCGTCTCGCCTTCGTCGAAGCTGTGCTGTTCCTCGTTCAGGGCCCGGTACTGGGTGCCGAACCGCTGGGAGCCAAGCGATTCGGAGAGGGAGCCGATGGACGCGTAGCCGTGGTTCTGGATGAGGACCACAATCAGCTTGATGCGTTCGGCGACGGCGGTAACCAGTTCGGTGTGCATCATCAGGTAGGAGCCGTCCCCTACCATGACGACGACGTCGCGCTGCTCGCCACCGCGGGCGGCTTCGGCCAGCGCCGCACGCTTCACGCCTAGGCCACCCGGGATTTCGTAGCCCATGCAGGAGTACGCGTACTCCACGTGATAGCCGAACGGATCCCGGACCCGCCACATCTTGTGCAGGTCACCGGGCAGCGATCCGGCCGCGCAAATAACGACGTCGGCCGCGTCCATGGCCCGGGACGTCGCACCGATGATTTCGTTCTGGGCCGGAAGGGGCGTGAAGCGGGTGTCGAAGGCCTCGTCCACGGTGGCGTCCCAGCGCTGCTTTTCGGCCGCAACCTGCTGCTCCAGGTCCGCGCCCACACGGTAACCGCCCAGGGCTGCGTTGAGCTTGACCAGGGCCTTGCGGGCATCGGCCACGATGGGCAGCGCGGTCCCGTGCTTGTAGGCGTCGATCGCGGCGACGTTGATGTTGATGAAGCGGACATCCGGGTTCTGGAAGGCGGTCCGCGACGCAGTGGTGAAGTCCTCGTACCGGGTGCCGATACCGATGATCAGGTCTGCTTCGGCAGCGATGGCGTTCGCCGCCGTCGTGCCGGTAGAACCGATCGCGCCGAGGGAGAACCTGTGGTCCCACGGCAGGACGCCGACGCCGGCCTGGGTGTTGCCCACAGGGATACCGGTCAGCTCCACGAACTTGGCCAGTTCATCGTTGGCGTAGGCGTAGAGCACACCGCCGCCGGCGATGATCAGCGGACGCTTCGCGGCACGGATGGCCTCGGCGGCGCGGGCAATGTCCTGGTCGTCCGCCTCGGGGCGCCGGATCCGCCATTCCCGCTCGGCCAGGAATTCCTCGGGGACGTCAAAAGCCTCGGCCTGGACATCCTGCGGCAGCGAGATGGTGACGGCACCGGTCTCGGCCGGGTCGGTCAGGACGCGCAAGCCATGGTGGAACGCGGAGAACAGCTGCTCGGGCCGGGAGACCCGGTCGAAGAACTTGGACAGCGGCCGGAACGCGTCGTTGACGGTGATGTCATAGGCGTAGGGCTGCTCAAGCTGCTGCAGCACGGGGTCCGCGGCGCGGGTGGCGAACGTGTCGGACGGCAGCAGCAGCACCGGGAGCCGGTTCGTGGTGGCCAGCGCAGCACCGGTGAGCAGGTTCGAGGAACCCGGGCCGATCGAGGTGCTGATCGCAAAGGTCTGGCGGCGCCGGGTGTGCCGGGCGTAGCCCACGGCCTGGTGCGCCTGGGCCTGCTCATTACGGCCCTGGTAGTACGGCATGATGCTCGGGTCCTGCTGCTGGTACTGCTTCAACGCCTGGCCCACGCCGGCCACGTTGCCGTGCCCGAAGATGCCGAACGTGCCCGGGATCAGGCGTTCCCGATACTCCGCTCCGTTGATGGAGTCCACCGTGTACTGCTTGGACAAATACTCGACGACGGCCTGCGCCACCGTCATTCTGCGGGTTGCTGTTCCCACGATATTTACTCCGATACTTTCGCTGAGGACTGCAGCACAGGGGTCTTGAGCAGCGACGCGGCCGTAGCGACGGCTCCGGCCACGTCGCCGTCGGCCGGGTAGAGCAGTGTCCGTCCGACGGTGAGGCCCTGGACCCCGGGCAGGGCGAGGGCTGCCTGCCAGCTGGCGAACACTTCGTCCTGTGTGCCCTCCGGATCCCCGCCCAGGAGGACGGTGGGGAGCGTGGTCGCGGCCATCACACGCTCCATCTCCGCCACCACGGGGAGCTTCATCCACGTATATGCGCTCGTGGAGCCCAGGCCTTCGGCGATTGCCACTGATTTGATCACGGCATCCGCACTCAGGTCATTGCGGACCCTGCCGTTCTGCCAGGAAGACAGGAACGGCTCCACCATGGCGATCAGCTTGCGCTCGGCCAGCGAATCGATGACCTTGGCCGTGGCCTCCAGCATGGCCACCGTATCCGGGTCACCCAGGCATATGCGCGTGAGCATCTTCCCGCCGTCGGCCCCCAGCGCAGCCAGCGCAGTCGCGGTATGGCCGGTGAAGCGGTCATCAATTTCGTTCACCAGCCCGGACAGCCCGCCGCGGTTCATGGAACCGAAAAGGAGCTTGCCTTCCAAGGCGCCGAGGAGGAGCAGGTCATCCATGACGTCCGGAGATGCCAGGACGCCGTCCACGGCTGGGTTCGCCAGGGCGATCTGCAGCCGGTCGAGCAAATCACGCCGGTCAGCCATGGCCACAGGATCGTTGCCGACCACCAAGGCGCCGCGGGCGGGGTGGTCGGCGGCGACAATAAAGTTCTGCACACCGTACTTCAGGCCGGGATGGCGACGGCGCGAGGTGGCCGCGCGGGCGACAGCGTCGGGGTCTTCGAGCCGCAGCGCACTGAGGTGCTCATAGCGGCGCGGGTCATCGTTGAGGCTCAAGACGCTGCTCCTTCGGAAACTGTTTCGGGGGATGTGACTGCCGGGGCACCGGTCGTGGCGGGCACCAGGCGGCCCCGTTCGGCCAGCAGCGAGGTGACTTCCTCCGGCGTCGGCATTGCATCGGCACAGGAGAGGCGCGAGGCGACGATGGCGCCCGCCGCATTGGCGAAGTCCAGGACCTGGGCGAGCGGCCAGCCGGACAGCAGCCCATGGCAGAACGCACCGCCGAACGAATCACCGGCGCCCAGCCCGTTGACGGTCTCCACCGGCACCGGTGCCGAAACGACGCGCTCCGTGCGTGTCTTCGCCATAACGCCCTCTGCGCCAAGCTTGACCACGGCAATCTCGACGCCGGCGGCCAACAAACGGTCGGCCTGCTCATCGGGAGTTCCCGCCCCGACGGCGACGGCACACTCCTTGTCGTTGCCGATGGCCACCGTCACGTGCGGCAGAATCTTGGCGACCTGTTCCCGCGCTTCCGCCTCGGAAGCCCAGAACATGGGCCGGTAGTCCAGGTCCAGGACGGTGAACTGGCCGATCTTCAGCTGGTCGCGGTCCCGGGCCTCATGGGCTGCGAGGTGCGCTTCCCGGCTGGGCTCCTGGCACAATCCGGTCACGGTGGACCAGAAGATCCGCGCGTTCCGGATGGCGTCCAGGTCCAGCTCCCCGGCCTTGATCTGGAGGTCCGGCGCGGTGGGGAACCGGCCGTAGAAGTACAGCGGGAACTCGTCCGTCGCGGGCTTGATGGCACAGAAGGTCACTGCGGTGGGCCATTCCTTGACCGGGGTGACGAAGGAATCGTCCACGCCGAATTTCCGCAGCTCGCGGTGCAGGTAGGTGCCGAAGGCGTCATCGCCGGTGCGGGTTATCACGCCGGTCCGGCGGCCGTGCCGGGCAGCAGCCACGGCCACGTTGGAGGGTGAACCTCCGAGGTACTTGCCGAAGGACTGGACGTCCTCCAGGTCCACCCCAATGTCGTTCGGGTAGATATCAACGCTGATGCGCCCGATCGTGAGCAGTTCGTGGTTCACGGTGATCGCGGACCTTTCTGTTGTGAACTCTTGCGGGACGGAGCTCCGGTGCCTTGGGGGCCGCACGTGAGCGGGGCCACAACCACTACTCTGCACCAGATTTCATGTCCTGTCAAAGGTTTGTATTGACATAATTACAACGAGACGTAGCCTTCGAAAAAAGTACTCCGGGCGGTTCGCCAAGAGCCGCGCGAGGCCGCTATTTAGTGGGAACTGCCAGTTCTCCCGTGACATACTGCGCGCGGCCGAAGCCGAACGACCAGTCGCTGGCACTGTTCTCCATGTAGCCCAGGAAGACGTCCTCCCCGGCCACGCCAACCTCGGCCAAGCGCTCGGCGATGGCCGCAAAGAGCGACTGCTTTGCTTCCGGGCTTCGGCCGCCCTGGGTGAAGATCTGGATCATCACCACGCCGGCAGAGCGCTCAAAGCCCAGGCCTGCATCCTGCGCGAAAATTTGGCCCGGAGCGTGCTCGGTGACGATATGGAAGTAGTCCCGCTCGGGAACGCCATACTCCGCCAGGATGGCATCGTGGATCCCGCGGGAGGCGTCCCAGCTCATCGGGACTTCGGCCTGCGTTGACGTCGATTCGAACCAGCGGCATTTGAATTGCTCCTTGAGTTAGTTTGTCCTGACATACTAACAAATCATGCAAGAGTAGGGCAATCATCCCGCCAGCTTCGCGCTGAAGGTTGCCCGACAGAGTTAACGACGACGGCGTCCGCCGCCTTCGGTATGAAGGTGACGGACGCCGTCGTACTTTAAACAGCAAGGCGCTTTAAACAGCAACGCGGGGTCACTCCGCGCCCAATCCAACCTCTGGATCGGGCCGGGAGTGACCCCGCGTTGTGGTGCTGTGGTGCTTAGAGCGCTGCGTAGACCTCGCGCAGCAGGTTGGCGGTCTCAGACGGTGTCTTGCCGACCTTGACGCCTGCGGCCTCGAGGGCTTCCTTCTTGGCCTGGGCGGTTCCGGCGGAACCGGAGACGATGGCGCCGGCGTGGCCCATGGTCTTGCCTTCGGGAGCGGTGAAGCCGGCCACGTAGCCGACAACCGGCTTGGTGACGTTGGCCTTGATGAACTCGGCGGCACGCTCTTCAGCGTCGCCACCGATTTCGCCGATCATGACGATCGCCTTGGTCTCGGGGTCAGCTTCGAACGCGGCGAGGGCGTCGATGTGCGTGGTGCCGATGACGGGGTCGCCGCCGATGCCGATGGCGGTGGAGAAGCCCAGGTCGCGCAGCTCGTACATCATCTGGTAGGTCAGGGTGCCGGACTTGGAAACCAGTCCGATGGGGCCCTTGCCGGTGATGTTGTTCGGGGTGATGCCAACCAGCGCTTCGCCGGGGGTGATGATGCCGGGGCAGTTCGGGCCGATGATGCGGGTGATCTGCTTGCCGTCGGCGTCAACCGTGGCCTGGGCCAGTGCCCAGAACTCGGCCGAGTCCTGGACCGGCACGCCTTCGGTGATCACAACGACCAGGCCGATGCCTGCTTCGATGGCTTCAACAACGGCGTTCTTGGTGAATGCCGGCGGTACGAAGACGATGGAGACGTCGGCGCCGGTTTCGGCCATGGCTTCCTTGACGGTGCCATAAACGTTGATTTCAGCATCGCCGTGCAAGACCGTGGTGCCGGCCTTGCGGGCGTTGACGCCACCGACGATGTTGGTGCCGGCCTTCAGCATCAGGGCGGTGTGCTTGGTGCCTTCGCCGCCGGTGATGCCCTGGACGATGACCTTGGAGTCCTTGTTCAGATAGATAGACATGGTGCGTCCCTTTACTTAGCTGCGTTGGCGAGCTCGGCGGCCTTGTCGGCGCCCTCGTCCATGGTGGCGGCCAGGGTAACCAGCGGGTGGTTGGCCTCGGCCAGGATGCGGCGGCCTTCCTCAACGTTGTTGCCGTCGAGGCGGACTACCAGCGGCTTGTTCGCGTTGTGGCCCAGCTCGGCCAGCGCACCAACGATGCCCTTGGCGACGGCGTCACACGCGGTGATGCCACCGAAGACGTTCACGAACACGGACTTGACCTGCTCGTCGCCGAGGATGACGTCGAGGCCTGCAGCCATGACCTCGGCGGAAGCTCCACCGCCGATGTCCAGGAAGTTGGCGGGCTTGACGTTGCCGTGGTTTTCACCGGCGTACGCAACGACGTCCAGGGTGGACATGACCAGGCCGGCACCGTTACCGATGATGCCCACTTCGCCGTCCAGCTTGACGTAGTTCAGGTCCTGCGCCTTGGCCTTGGCCTCGAGCGGATCTGCAGCGTCCTTGTCCTCAAGCTGTGCGTGCTTGGCGTGGCGGAACTCGGCGTTCTCGTCCAGCGAGACCTTGCCGTCCAGCGCCACGATGTCGCCGGCGCCGGTCCGGACCAGCGGGTTGACCTCCACCAGGGTGGCGTCTTCCTTCTTGAAGACGTCCCAGAGCTTGAGGATCACGTCGGCGACCTTGCCGCGCAGTTCCTCGGGGAAGCCTGCGGCTGCGACGATTTCGTCAGCCTTGGCCTGGTCGATGCCGACGGCGGGGTCGATGGCAACCTTGGCCAGCGCATCGGGACGTTCGACGGCGAGCTGTTCGATTTCCATGCCGCCTTCAACCGAGCACATGGCCAGGTAGTTGCGGTTGGCACGGTCCAGCAGGACGGAGAAGTAGAACTCCTCGGCGATGTCGGCACCCTGGGCAATCATCACCTTTTTGACGGTGTGGCCCTTGATGTCCATGCCCAGGATGTTGGTGGCGTGCTCAAGTGCCTCATCTGCGGACTTGGCTACCTTGACGCCGCCGGCCTTGCCGCGACCGCCTACCTTGACCTGCGCCTTAACAACAGTCACGCCGCCGATTTTTTCGGCTGCTGCTTTTGCTTCTTCTGGGGTGTACGCCACGATGCCGGCAAGCACGGGTACACCGTGCGCCTCGAACATATCGCGCGCCTGGTATTCAAACAGGTCCACGGTTTAGTGTCCTTCTACGTCGAAGTAGTTTCTGTACAGTCGGGCACCGTCGAAGACGATGACCGGGCTGCGGATTGCAAGCACCTGCGGCCAGTCCTAAAACGAGCCACCGTGCGTAATGCTCCACTCGGAACTCTAGTCCTCTCTGAGGACCGGCCCGTTCCACAGTACCCCTTATGTGAGTAAGCACACTATTCTATGGAACGTAGAAAAAGCCCGGGATTACGGGGATTTTGCGTCCTTCGACGGGCCCGGGGCGGCGGTCTCCGCGGGCCGGGAAATGGCTTCGTAATGATCCCTGGTGACGAAGAAGGCGACGCCGCCGGAGACGTTTCCGCACGCTACGCCGTGGTTGTATGCCGAGCAGCGGAGACCGTTCCGTTCCAGGTTGGCGCCGTCGGCCAGGACGGGCAGTTCGCTGACGGGGCCGCTCTTGCTCCCCTTCGGACCGTAGGTGGCCTCCATGCGGGTGACTCCCGACCTGCATTCCCCGTAGGTGGCTTTGTCCGGCGTGAGCAGCGCCGTGCCGCCGAGGTAGCCCAGGCCGGTGCCGGCGCAGTCGTCCTTGGTATCGGCCGCAGCGGGTTTGGGGTAGGCCGCCAGTTCGCAGTGGGCCACGGGAACGGTGGCCAGCCTGGCGTTGGCGCTGTCAGTGAAGCTGTTTTGTTCGTACGGGAGGTTGATGTGCTCGCCTTTGGCCGACGTCAGCGAACACACAATGTTCCGGTCCTCCGTGATGAACGACAGGACGTCCTGGCCGGCCCCGTACCCGGCAGGGTCCACCAGGGCCGCCCGTTCCAGCTGTTCCAGGGGCGGCAAAGGCGGCGGAGCCACGTAGCCCGGGTCATTGGTGGTGACGCTGCAGGCCGTGGCCGCCAGCACAAGAAGGGCGGCCAGGATCCCCAGTACAGTCCGTCGCATGGGCTCCATTATGCTTCATGGCCGCGGCCCGGCCCGGAGGGCGCCCACCGCCGACAGGGCCGCATCTAAGGAGCGCCCCGTGGAGAAGCACCAGTCGGCGAGGCTGAGGTTTCTCGGCGCAACGGATACCGTGACCGGCTCCAGGTACCTGGTCGTGTCACACGGACGGCGGATCCTGGTCGAATGCGGGCTCTTTCAGGGCTACAAACGGATCCGGGATCGAAACCGCGTAGCTTTTCCAGTCAGTCCGGCCAGCCTCGATGCCGTGCTCCTCAGTCACGCCCATCTGGACCACACCGGTTAAGTCCCTGCGCTGGTCCGGGACGGCTTCCGCGGGCCGGTTTATGCAACACCGGGCACCACTGAGCTCTGCACGTTGCTCCTGCCGGACTGCGCGGCCGAACGGTCCATTTCACCGGCGATCTCGGCCGGGCCAATGATCCCCTGATGTTTCCGCCACGGGCCCTGGGTTCCGTCGACGTGCTGGTGACTGAATCCACCTACGGGAACCGGGCACATCCCGCCGGAAATCCTGAAGCCGAACTGGGCGAGATCGTTAATCTCATCGCTAAGAGGCAGGGCGTGATCATGATCGCAGCCTTCGCCGTGGGCCGGGCGGAGACGGTGTTGCTGCACCTGTCGCGTCTGATGATCATCCTTTCCGCCAGCGGCATGCTCACCGGGGGCCGGATCCTGCACCACCTTGAGAACTACGGCCCGATCCTTGCAACGCAATCATCCTCAGCGGATACCAGGCCCCGGGAACCAGGGGTGCGTCCCTCGCCGCGGGCGAGGGACATCTGCGCATCTATGGCCGGGACATCCGGATCGGGGCTGAAGTCATCCAGATGGAAGGCTTGTCCGCCCATGCTGACGCCGACGAGCTGGTCCAATGGCTGCGGTCCGCCCCCGCGGCACCGGCCATGACGTATGTCACCCAGGGGAAGCAGACTCGTCCGACGCCCTCCGCGTCCGCATCAAACACGAACTGGGGTGGCGGGCCCGCGTGCCTGAATACCTTGAATCCGTCTCAATGGACCATCCCGGCTAGCAGCACGCTCCCCGGGGTGTACCTCACGCGTCCAGTTTGGTCAGCGGCGCATAGCGGAGCAGGAGCCGCTTCTCACCGACGTCGAACTTCACCTTGGCAACGGTTTTGTCTCCCGCGCCTTCGAGGGCCAGCACCGTGCCGTTGCCAAAGCTGGTGTGGTTGACCTTGTCCCCCACGCTGACGGCCACGATTTCCTTTTGTGGCTGGACCCTGTTCTTGGCGATGGCAGCGGGCACATCCGCATTGAAACCGGCCGATGAATCCGCGGCGGCCCCCCGGGACGAGCCTGCACCCCAGAAGGAGCCTGAGTACCGGCTGGATCCGATGGACCCGCCACCCGCCCAGCCGCCCGCCTGCCGGCTGGTCCCTTCGCGCTTCCACTCCACCAGCTCGGACGGAATTTCCTCGAGGAACTGGCTGGCCGGGTTGTACTGGCTCTGGCCCCACATGCTGCGGACTTCGGAGCGCGTGACGTACAGCCGTTTCCGGGCGCGGGTCAGGCCCACGTAGGCCAGCCGGCGTTCCTCGGCCAGCTCCTTGGGATCCGTGGCCGAACGCTGGTGCGGGAACAGCCCGTGCTCCATGCCGGTCAGGAAGACCACCGGAAATTCCAGGCCCTTGGCGGTGTGGAGGGTCATCAGCGTCACGACGCCCAGGCGTTTGGCCTCGGCCACCGCGGCGTCGATGTCGGCCCCGGGGGCGTCCGGGATCTGGTCAGCGTCAGCCACCAGGGACACCTGTTCGAGGAACGCGCCCAGGGATCCTTCAGGGTTCTCCTGCTCGTATTCACGCACGACGGCGACGAGTTCCGCCAGGTTCTCCACACGGGACTCATCCTGTGGATCCGTGCTGGAACGCAGCCCGGCCAGGTAGCCGGTCTGTTCCAGGACGGCTTCCAGCGCTGCGGCCGCACCCGAGCCGGCGGCGACTTCGGCGAGGTCATCCAGCAGTTTCACGAAGCCCAGGACGGCGTTGACGGAACGTGTTGCCATGCCCGGGGCCGCCTCGGCCCGCCGGGCGGCCGCCATAAAGGAGGTCCGTTGGCGCTCGGCGAGCGCTGCCACGGCACCCTCGGCGCGGTCTCCAATGCCGCGCTTGGGTTCGTTAAGCACCCGGCGCAGGTTGACGTCGTCGTCCGGGTTGACCAGGACCCGGAGGTACGCGAGCGCGTCCTTGATTTCCTTACGCTCGTAGAAGCGGGTGCCGCCCACCACCTTATACGGCAGACCCACCCGGACCAGCACGTCCTCGATGGAGCGGGACTGCGCGTTGGTGCGGTAGAAGATGGCCACGTCGCCCGGGCGGAGGTTGTCCTCGTCCTGGAGCCGGTCGATTTCCTTGGCGATGAAGCGGGCTTCGTCGTGCTCGTTCTCGCCCACGTAGCCGATGATCTTGTGGCCTTCACCCTCGGCCGTCCAGAGCCGTTTTTCGGGCCGGTTGGGGTTGCGCGAGATGACGGAGTTCGCCGCGCTGAGGATGTTCTGCGTGGAGCGGTAGTTCTGCTCCAGTTTGATGGTGCGTGCTTCGGGGTAGTCCTTCTCGAACTCCACGATGTTCCGGATGTCCGCGCCGCGGAAGGCGTAGATGGACTGGTCCGAATCGCCCACGACGGTCAGCTCGGACGCGCCCGGACCTTCGCCCACGATCTCGCGGACCAGGGCGTACTGGGCGTGGTTGGTGTCCTGGTATTCGTCCACGAGGACGTGCCGGAACCGGCGGCGGTAGGAATCCGCGAGCGCCGGGAAGGCCCGGAACATGTAGACGGTCTCGGCGATGAGGTCATCAAAGTCCATGGCGTTGGCCTGGCGCAGCCGCTGGGTGTATCCCTTGAAGACGTCCGCCACAGCGCTTTCGAAGGGGTCGTTGAAGTTGGCTGAAGAGGCGAAGGAGTCGGCGTCGATGAGCTCGTTCTTGAGCGCCGAGATCTTGTGCTGGATGGCTTTGGGCGCAAACTTCTTGGGGTCCAGGTCCAGGCTCTTGGACACCTGCGTGACCAGCCGCAGGGAGTCGGCGGAGTCGTAGATGGAGAAGTTGGACTTCAGGCCCACGTTGGCCGCTTCCTGGCGCAGGATGCGCACACAGGAGGAGTGGAACGTGGAGATCCACATGATCTTGGCCCGGCCGCCCACCAGGGCCGCGATGCGCTCACGCATTTCGGCAGCCGCCTTGTTGGTGAAGGTGATGGCCAGGATCTCACCGTAGTGGGCCCGGTGCGTGGCGATCAGGTAGGCGATCCTGTTGCTGAGCACCCGGGTTTTGCCAGAGCCGGCACCGGCCACGATCAGCAGCGCGCTGCCGGCATGCTTCACGGCTTCTTCCTGCTGCGGGTTCAGCCCCTGCAGCAGTTCCGCGGCATTCGGCCGGTGGTGCGGCTGGTCCCCGCTGCCTTCTCCATGGGGCTGCTGGGTGGCCCAGCCGCCGGTTGGCTGGGCAGTGTCAGCCGGGCGCTGGTGGCCGGTTCCGCCGCCCAGTTCGGCCGGCTGGGAAAGGCCCTCCGGGCGCGACTTGGTGCGGGCTGAGGCGGCTGATGCGGCCTTGAACGGTCCGTCAGAGTACGGGTCAAACAACATATCCATGGTGCCTACAAGTCTAGGCGGTGGGGCTGACAGTCAGGGCCAGCCTGTGGATAACGCCGGGTTCCCGGCCCCGCGCAGCCAACTGCAGCCGCGCAACACCCCAGCCCCGGCTCAGGTCACCGAGCCCGCCTCAAGGGCCGTACGCAACTCCCGCACCGCGGTCGTACCTCCCGCCATGAACCAATCCAGGCCGTTGATGCGGACGGTGCCCGTGGCGCCGCCTGCGGCCCGGACAATGGCCTGGCCGGGCAGCCAGTCCCATTCCGGGCAGCTGTGCTGGAACCAACAGCCCAGCTCCCCGTCGGCCACACGGCCCAGATCGCAGGACCCGGATCCGAACATGCGCAAGGCCGCGGCCGACGTGGCAGCCGAATGCCAGGGCATGGCACACAGCGGATCCATCAGCCAGGTGGGGTGGATGTACGTTGCCGCGCCAAGTTCCGACAGGGCTGTCCCGTTGCGTGCCCCGCCGTGGTACTGGTACGCCGTCAGGGCCTCGCCGTTGAGCGTTGCAGCCTGTGCCGTCCCGCCGAGCCACAACTTGTCCTCCTCAGGCTGGAAGATCGCGCCCAGCAGCACGTCGGCGGAGTTCTTCAGGGCTATGGCCGAGCACCAGTACGTGGAGCCGTGGAGGAAGTTGTAAGTGCCGTCCACCGGGTCGATCACCCAGGTCCGCCCGCTGGTGCCGGCCACCGAAGCCCCCTCCTCCCCCAGGATGCCGTCCTCGGGCCTGCACCGCTGAAGCTGCTCCAGCACGTAGGCTTCGGCGGCGTGGTCGGCGGCTGTCACGACGTCGGAGATGGAGGTCTTCTGCTGCGACTGCAGTCCGGCCATGCGCATCAGGAGCGCCAGCTGACCGGCCTCGCGCACCAGGGCCGATGCCAGTTGGTAGTCGTCCAGGGCGGGGTCAAGTTCGAGGGCGCTGTGCCTGCCAGTGGTCATGGCACCAGTCTATGCAGCGCCATAATGGTGCCATGGCCAAAACTCCAGCGCAGCGGATCAAGAAGCACGGCTCCAAGGCGGCTGTTCCGCAGCACAGCCTTCCGGCAGTGATCAACCCCACCACGGCCCGCTCCCCGGAGAAGGCGCAGAGCAATTCCAGGCTGATTGTGATCGCGGGCGTGGTGGCCAGCCTTTTCCTGTTCTGGTACCTGCACCTGCTTGTGCTGAACCAGATGACCCAGCTGTCCGGCGGACTGGCGATGCCCGATTCCCTGGTGGGCGGTTTCGACGCGTCCTACGTCGGCCAGTTGAACGCGGTGATGGACGGCGACGCCCGCGGCCAGCTCAACTACATCCATAAGACCGCCGGGACGCTGTTCCCGCTCATCTTCGGTTTCACCTGGCTGCTCCTGATCGGCACCAACGTGGCCAGGAAGGCGGTCCGGTGGGCTCTCTGGGCCGCCCCGCTGCTGTTTGTGGTTCTTCGGCTGTGGAGCAACGTCGCCATCGATTCGGTGCTGGCTGCAGCAACGTCCGACGCCGGCCAGGTCGCCCTGGCTTCGGGCCTCACGGTTGCGGCATGGGTGCTGTTCGTCGTGAGCCTGCTCGCCGGTGGCGCCGCGGTGTTCCTGGGCCGAAAGTCCGCCAAGGCAGCTAAGCCGGGACCGCAGCAGCGGCCCTGATCGCCCGGCGGTGCCGGCGCACGCGCTGGGCAATCACCAGGCCCGCGGCCGCCACGCCAACCGTCACGGGGTACCCCATCAGGCGCTCCAGCGTGCCGGGTTCGGGCACGTCCATCCTGGTCAGGCCGGCTGTTACCAGTGCTGCCAGTGATGCCAGCCCGCACACCAGGACGAACCAGCCCATGGGCGTCTGCCGCAGCCACAACGCCCCCAGCAGCAGCAACGCCGACGCGCCCGCAATGAAGTACATCAGCGCGCCGGCATAGTGCCAGCCGGAACCGACGTCTTCCGGCACCAGTCCCACAATCGTGGTTCCAGCGCCGGCGGTGCCGATCAGGATCCGGACCCAGACGGCGGCCAGCCACGGCTTCCGGTGGCTGCGGCGGACGGTCGCCCCGGGCCGGGCCGCCACGCACAGCAGGGCCGAACTCAACAGGAGCGCACCGAGGAACATGCCCAGGCCCTGCACCACAAAGGATGCGTTCATCAGCCAGTTCAACGGCGAACAGACATCCCGGTCGGCGTGGATTCCGCAGTGAACCGCGCCGAGGTCGCTGATGTAACCGGTCCGCCGGTCGTAGGGCTGCGGGCCGGCCCAGGCGTCGATCACGGCTGCCTCGGCCACAAAATACTGCAGAACGCTCAGCACGGACCAGGCGCCGATGTAATGGCGGGTGGACGCCGTGTCCGGAATATAGACCGCTGCGGGTGCGGACGGCAGGGCTGCACTCATGCAAAGAGCGTAGTACGGCCTCCCACCTTGTATGCTTGTATCCGTGTCCGGACGGACCGGCCCTGCCGGAACAGCGGACACGCGCCCTCGTAGCTCAGTGGATAGAGCACGGCTCTCCTAAAGCCGGTGTCGTTGGTTCGATTCCAATCGAGGGCACTTGAACCTTCCCGCTCCGGACTTTGGCCTGCGCGCCTACCTGCTTGGCCCTTCGCAGGCCGGCCCCGCCGCTGCGGGACAGTGGTCCGTGGAACGGCACCTGCTGGACCGCGCCACCGGCACCCGCGGAACCTTTTCCGGCGTCGTACATTTTGTTTCCACGCACGACGGCGGGCTGACACTGCGCGAGGAAGGCACCATGCGCTGGCCTACTTTTACCGGCCCGGCCTCCCGTGAATACCTTGTGAGGGACGCCGACCGGCCGGACGCCCTGGACGTGCTCTTCGCCGACGGCCGCCCCTTCCACAGGATGAGCTTCACGCCCGAAGCGAACCTCGACCGGCACTGGTGCGATCCCGACACCTATCGCGTGGCCTACCGCTACCGGGGCCCGGACGCGTTCGGCTACACCTGGGACGTCAGCGGGCCGAACAAGGACCTGCTGCTGACGTCGGAGCTGCAGCGGCTAAGCTCGAGGCCGTGAAAGCACGCATTGTTGTCTCCGCCGTCTGCGTCTTCGACGAGGCCGGACGGCTCCTGACCGTCCGCAAACGGGGCACCACCATGTTTATGCATCCGGGCGGCAAACCCGAGCCCGGCGAAACCGCCGTCCAGGCTGCGTCCAGGGAGTTGGCGGAGGAAGTGGGGATCGTCGTTGCGCCGCGCGACCTCGAACTGATGGGTGTCTGGATTGCCGACGCCGCGAACGAGTCCGCCACCGACATTGAAGCCACGGTTTTCCTGGCGCCGGGAACGTGGACAGCCCACCCGGCGGCGGAGATCGCCGAGATCCGCTGGCTGGACCTGGCTGGCCTTGAAGCCGCCGTCGAACAGGGTGCGCCACTGCCCGCCGACCTTGCCCCGCTCCTCACGGACCACATCCTGCCCGAGCTGGCCGCCTCCCGCCGCTGAGCGGGCTTAGAACTCCGGAACTGCCTCTTCGGCGACGGCGGAGGCCTCGGCAAACTGCGTCCGGTACAGCTCCGCATAGCGTCCTTCGGCGGCCAGCAGCTCGGTGTGCGTGCCGCGTTCCACGATCCGCCCGTCTTCCACCACCAGGATGGCGTCCGCGGCGCGGATGGTGGAGAGCCGGTGGGCAATCACGACGGCGGTGCGCCCCTCGAGCGCGGCGCCCAGGGCCGCCTGGACGGCGGCTTCGTTCGTGGAGTCAAGTGCCGCCGTCGCCTCATCCAGGATGACAACCCTGGGCTGCGAGATCAGCAACCGGGCGATGGTCAGGCGCTGGCGTTCGCCGCCGGAAAGGCGGTAGCCGCGCTCCCCCACCACGGTGTCCAGCCCGTCGGGCAGGGACCGGACCATGGTTTCCAACCGTGCCTGCCGGATAACATCCCACATGTCATCCTCGGTGGCGTCCGGCCGGGCGAGCCGAAGGTTGGACGCAATGGATTCGTGGAACAGGTGCCCGTCCTGAGTAACCATGCCCAAGGTGTCCCGCATCGAATCAAAGGTCAGATCGCGCACGTCAACGCCGGTGGATCCGTCAGTGCCGCCAAACCGGACGGCACCGGAATCGACGTCGTAGAGCCTCGAGAGCAGTTGCGCGATGGTGGATTTGCCCGCACCGGAGGAACCCACCAGTGCCACCGTCTGCCCCGGCTCCACCCGGAAGCTGATGCCATGCAGGACTTCGTCGCCGCCGCGGGTGTCCAGGATGGACACGTCCTCCAGGGAGGCCAGGGAGACCTTGTCCGCAGACGGGTAGGAGAAGCGGACGTTGTCGAACTCGACCGAGAGGGGCCCACGGGGTGACTCCACCGCATCGGGTTTCTGCTGGATCAGCGGCTTGAGGTCGAGGATTTCGAACACGCGCTCGAAGCTGACGAGGGCACTCATGATTTCCACGCGTGCGTTGGAGAGGGCGGTGAGCGGGGCGTAGAGGCGGGTGAGCAGCAACGCCAGCACCACGACGTCGCCCGCTGCAAGCTGCCCGCCCAGCGCGAGCCAGCCGCCCAGGCCGTAGACCAGGGCGAGGGCCAGGGCTGAGACGAGCGTGAGGGCCGTGACGAAGGTGAACTGCAGCATGGCGGTGCGGACGCCGATGTCACGGACCCGGCCGGCGCGGAGCGCGAATTCGCGCGATTCCTCGTCAGGGCGGCCGAAGAGCTTCACCAGGGTGGCACCGGGGGCCGAGAAGCGTTCGGTCATCTGGGTTCCCATGGCGGCGTTGTGCGTCGCGGCCTCGCGGCGCAGGTCAGCAAGCCGGGATCCCATCCGGCGGGCGGGAATCAGGAAGATCGGCAGCAGGATCATGGCCAGGACGGTGACAAGCCAGGACTTGTTCAGCATTACCGCAAGCGTCAGGATCAGCGCAACGACGTTGCTGACCACCCCGGAAAGTGTGCCGGCGAAGGCCGACTGCGCTCCGATGACGTCGTTGTTGAGCCGGCTGACGAGCGCGCCGGTTCGGGTGCGGGTGAAGAACGCGATGGGCATCTTCTGCACGTGGTCGAACACCTTGGTGCGCAGATCCACGATCACGCCCTCGCCGATGGTGGAGGACAGCCACCGGGTCACGAGTCCGATCCCGGCCTCGGCAACGGCCACCACGGCGATCAGCGCCGCGAGGCGGATCACCGTCCCGGCGTCCGCCTTCGCGATAATCTCATCCACCACCTGGCCGGCGAGCACCGGTGTTGCCACCGCAAGTACGGCCATCACAATGGACAGCAGCACAAAGGCGATCAGCCTGTTCCGGTGCGGGCGCGCGAAGCTGAAAACCCGTTTCAGGGTTGCCTTCGAGAACGGCTGGGAGCCGCTCGAAGCGCGGGTGATGTTGTACAGGGAGCTCCAGGCAACCCGGTCCATGCTCATTTTGTGGTGCCTTTCGGGGCTGAAGCGTGCAGGAGTTCAGTGACGACGCCGTTCTCCACATTCCACCGGACATCAAGCTGAACGTTTGCCAGCAGGCGCCGGTCATGAGTTACCAACAGCAAAGCACCCTCATAACTTCCCAGGGCCTCTTCGAGCTGCTCAATGGCAGGCAGGTCCAGGTGGTTGGTGGGCTCGTCCAGGACCAGCAGATTGACCCCGCGTGCCTGCAGGAGGGCAAGCGCCGCCCGCGTCCGTTCGCCCGGTGAAAGGGAATCGACGGGCCGCGCGGTGTGGTCCGCCTTCAGCCCGAACTTGGCCAGCAGCGTACGGACCTCGGCCGGGGTCAGGTCCGTCAGGACAGCTTCGACGGCGTCCGCCAGGTTGAGGTGGCCGGCCAGCAGTCCGCGGGCCTGGTCAATTTCGCCGACGGCCACCGAGGCGCCCATCGCGGCGTTGCCTGAGTCCGGTTGCTGGGCGCCCAGGAGCAGGCGCAGGAGCGTTGACTTGCCGGCGCCGTTGGGGCCCGTGATGCCGATCCGCTCCCCCGCATTCAGCTGTAGGTTGACCGGTCCGAGCGTGAAATTCCCCTGCTTGACGACGGCGTCCCGCAAGGTGGCCACCACCCCGCTGGACCGCGGCGCCTGGCCGATGCTGAACTGCAGCTGCCATTCCTTCCGCGGCTCCTCCACCACGTCCAGCCGGGCGATCCGGGACTCCATCTGCCGCACCTTCTGGGCCTGCTTCTCGGAGGATTCAGTGCTTGCCGCGCGGCGGATCTTGTCATTGTCCGGGCTTTTCTTCATGGCATTCCGCACACCTTGCGAGCTCCACTCGCGCTGGGTCCGGGCCCTCGAGACCAGGTCCGCCTTAGTGGCGGCAAACTCCTCGAACTTTTCCCGGGCGTGCCGCTTCACCACCGCACGTTCCTCCAGGAAGGCCTCGTAGCCGCCGTCGTACACGGCCACGGAATTCTGGGCCAGGTCCAGTTCCACGATGGTGGTCACGCAGCGGGCCAGGAACTCGCGGTCGTGCGAGACCAGCACCACGCCGCCGCGCAGGCCCTGGACGAAGGCTTCCAGTTTGGCGAGTCCGGCCAGGTCCAGGTCGTTCGTGGGTTCGTCCAGCAGCACTATGTCGAAGCGGCTCAGCAGGAGGGCGGCGAGCGCCACTCGGGCGGCCTGGCCGCCGGAGAGGCCGGTCATGGGGGCGTCGTGGCCGGTGTCAAGGCCGAGGTCGGCCAACACGGCCGGAATGCGTTCGTCGAGGTCAGCGGCGCCGGACGCCATCCAGCGGTCGAAGGCGAGGGAGTAAGCGTCATCCGCGCCGACGGCGCCGGAGCCCAGCGCTTCGGCCGTGGACTCCATGTCGGTGGTCGCCTGGGCGCACCCGGTGCGCCGGGCGATGTATCCCGCCACGGTTTCTCCCGGGACGCGTTCGTGTTCCTGGGGAAGCCAGCCCACAAAGGCGTCGGCGGGCGCGAGGCTGACACTTCCGTCCTGCGGCTGGTCAACTCCGGCCAGCAGGCGCAGCAGGGTGGATTTGCCGGCGCCGTTGGCGCCCACCACGCCCACCACATCGCCGGGAGCCACCGTGAGGGAGAGCTTGGAGAAAAGTGTCCGGTGGTCGTGGCCGCCGGACAGGTCTTTGGCAACAAGGGTTGCAGTCATGGCTAGGTCTGTCCTCTCGCCCGGCCGGCGGACCGCCCGAATCAGCCGGAATTACGCGGAATCCGCAGCATGCCGGCCCGCAAAAGTGCCGGGACACTAAAGAGCCCGCCGGTCCGGACTTGGGGGGTGTACGGACCAACGGGCTCGACCATCAAGCATAGTCGACTCCGCAGCCGGCAACAAACCGCCGGCTGCGAGCAGGCTAAAATCAGGGTTGACCTATCCGTTCAGCAGAGAGCCGATATGCCCATTCCTGCCAAGGCGTTCCAGCGCTGGCTGCACGGTATTGCCCCCGATACGAGCATCTCTGACATCTGCCGGGCTGCCGGCATCAAACGGAGCACCCTGGCCCAGCAGTTGGTGCGGGGCAAGGTTGCCGGCGCGACGGTAGTGAGCGTCAGCCGCGCCTACAACGTCAACCCCGTCTCCGCACTGGCCGGCTTCGACGCCTACCGCTCACTGGCGGAACCGTGCGGCTCACCCGCCACAGCGGAGCTGGTCAGCCAGATTTCCACGCCGGACCTTCTGCGGGCCATTCTCCAGCGTTCCGCCGCTGAGCCGGCCGGGCATGCTGCAGGTCCCCCGGCAACGGATCACGGTCCTGCCGCACCGCCAGCGCTGGACCCGCCCCCGCATGGCACGTCGGTCAAGAACTGGGTGGAAGCAATCGACGACGGCGAGTTGCGGCACCGGGTCTCGGCCGCCACCGGGATCGCGCCGCAAAACTTCTCCGCGCAGCTGACGGCCAACCGGCTCTCCCCGGAACTGGCGATCGCCACGGCTGCGGCGGCCGGTGTTGGTGCCGCCAACGGCCTGGTGGCCACCGGACTCATCACGGAGGCGGAGGCGGGCTGGCCTCCCGGGGCCCGGCGAGCTGCGCTGGACAGTATGACCGACGGCGAACTGACCACCTTGGCAGGGGAACGGCTGCAAAGCCTCGGCAGGGCCCTCCGCCGGCAGGAACATGACCAAGAACGAACCGACAAGATCTGGGAGAACCTGGGATGATCGAGATCCTCCAGTGGTCCACATTGGCTGCCTGCGGCCTGGTTGCCGCGGCCCGCGTGCCCAGCGCCCTGCGCGGGAATAACAGGACACTCTTCTACATCTTTGCCCTGATCACGCTGGCCATCCTCCTCAGCATCCAGGCGCCGTATGTGGCCATTGATCAGGCACTGGGAGGCATCAATGTAGCCAACCTCATCCTCCGCCTGGTCATCTTCGGCGTCATCTATTTCATGGGGATCCGCATCAGCAAGGGCTTTGATGCCCACCACGCCTACCGGCTGATTACGGGACGGACGGGGATGGCGGTCCTGGCGCTGACGTCGCTGATTGTGATGGCTGTCTTCCTCATGATGGATACCGCCGGTTCCTCCGCGGGCCTGGTGGCGGTATCAGCCAAGGACAGCCGCAATGGACTGCTGGTTGAGTACTACGGAGCCGCCGGCCGCGCCTACCCCGCCTATGTGGCACTCGTTCTGCTGCCGGCCATGGCCAGCGCGGTCCGCAGCAGTCTTCCGGCGCTGGTTCGGGTGGCGGCCGCCTTTTTAGCCGTCGGCGCCGTCGCGGTCGGCCTGACCCTGGTGTTCCCGCTGATCCCGCCGGAGTTCGGGTCCGTAGAGTTTGTCATCAACTACACGGCTGTGCTCTGCTTTGTGCTGGGGCTGGCCCTGATCGGCGTCGCTGGCCTGATTCACCGACGGCACCACCCTCTGCCCAGGACATCTACCGCAAAGTAACCGGGCTGGCTTTCACAAAATCATTAGACGTGACACAATCATGAATGTGTGAAGGCGGCGCTCGGGTGTTTTCGAACGGGGATAACTTCTTGGACGCCCGCCTGCCCAGAAGTCTTTGCACACATTGGGGGGATGAGTGGTGGCGGCCGTTGGGGACCGCCCCCACTCAGCCTGTTTAAGGGCCTATCCCGTTTATTAGCGGCCCCTCCCGTTTGCCTCGCCGGCTAGAGCGCCACTCCGTGATCCCCGGCTCAGTGGTCCCCGGCGTCGTCCGGCCCGGATCGGAGCGCCCGCTGCACGAGCGGGAGCACCTCGGTACCCAAAAGCTCGATCGCTTCGAGTACCGTCCGCTGCGGGACGGATGAGAAGTCCAGCTGGAAGATCTGCCTGTCGTGCTGCAGGTGCCGGTGCATCCTGACGATTTTTTCGGCCACCTGTTCCGGGTTCCCCACGAACAATGCGCCGCCGGGAGCGGTCTCCATGTTGTAAGTGACCCCGCTCGGAGTGGGGAAGCCCCGCTCCGCCGAGAGCCGGCGCATGGTATCCAGCCAGTACGGCTGGAAGGTCTCCTTGGCGCGGCCTCTGGCAGAAGCGTTGTCAGCCAGCACCAGCCCCGGCGCGCTGACCCCCACTTTCAGCGGGGCGTCGCCGTGCCCGTGTTCGACGGCGGTCTGCCGATAGAGCGCGGCGTGCCGTTCGAAGTTCCGGACCGATCCACCCAGCAGCGCATACATCACGTTCAATCCCAGGGACGCGGCGCGGGCGGATGACTTGGGAGTTCCGCCGGTGGCAATCCAGATATCCAGCTCGCGCTTACCATCCGCTGCGGGGAAGGGTCGGGGCAGGATCAGTGCGTCGTCCAGGCCGGACCGGAACCGGCCGGTCCAGGTCACGTGTTCCTGCGCATTCAGTTGGAGCAGCAGCGCCAGCTTCTCCTCGTACAGGGCGTCATAGTCCTCCAACCGGGCACCAAACAGCGGATAGGACTCGATGAAGCTACCGCGCCCCGCTGTCAGTTCCGCGCGTCCCTTGCTGATGAGATCGATGGTGGCGAACTGTTGGAAGACCCGCACCGGGTCCTCGGTGCTGAGCACGGTGACCGCGCTTCCCACCTTGATCTGCGAGGTCTGCGCTGCGATGGCCGCCAGCACCGTGGAAGGCGATGTGACGGAATAATCCGCGCGGTGATGCTCGCCTACCCCGAAATAGTGGAGCCCCACCTGGTCCGCCAGCCGGGCACGTTCCAGGAGGTCATGCAGGTTCTGCTCCGGCGAAATCCTGGCGCCGCTCACGGGATCGCGGTGGATGTCCCCGAACGTAAATACTCCCAGTTCCATGCGTGCTACCGGGAAAACCTCAGCGTCACCAGCTGGAACGGGCGAAGAGCCAGGCTGACAGCGCCTTGCCCGGCCAGCGACACCCCGGGCGGGTCAAGAGGGCGTTCCAGGAGGTCCGTCGCCTGGACGTCCTGCACCGGGAAGTTTGCCTGGACCACGCCGGCCGAGCGCTGGCCCAGGGATTCGTAGAGCCGGACCACCACATCGCCCGAACCATCCTCGGCAAGCTTCACGGCTTCAACCACCAGGGCACGGTTATCCACCGTGAACAACGGTTCCACCGCATGGCCGCCCCGAACCAGGCGCGGCGCCAGGTTGGTGCGGTACCCCTCCTCCACGGCGTCGGCGATTCCGGCTCCGGGACGGATGGTGACCGTCAGTTCCTGGTGTCCGCGGTCCGCAGCTGGGTCGGGGTACTTGGGCGCCCGCAAGAGGGAGAGCCGCACCGACGTGGTGGTTCCGCCGTCGGCCTCCCTGACATTCCTGGTGACATCGTGGCCGTAGGTGGCCGAGTTTGATATCGCCACGCCGTAGCCGGGTTCGGCCACGTGGATCCAGCGGTGCGCGCAGATCTCGAACTTCGCCGCCTCCCAGGAGGTGTTGGTGTGCGTAGGCCGGAAGACATGCCCGAACTGCGTTTCGGCGGCGGAGCGGTCCGCCTTGACGTCAAGCGGGAAACCCAGCTTGAGGAGTTTCTCGCTTTCCTGCCAGTCAACGGCAGTGGTGATTGTCAGGGAGTCGCTGCCGCGGTCGAGGGAAATCCGCTGGGTGACCGGCGACGAGCCGGCCATCCGCTGCACCACCAGCACGGCGCTGTTTCCGGCGTGCTCCAGCCGGACATCCTGAGCGTCTGTCAGGGCCGTGACGTTGCGGCGGTAGAACTCATCGATGTCCCAGGCGTCCCACTCGTTGGGGGTGTCCCGGTGCAGCTCCAGCAGGTTGCCGCGCGATCCGGGGGCGATGGCTTCGCGGCCCGAGGCGTAGTCTGTGAGCGACGCGAGCAGGCCATCGCCGTCCAGGACAGCCCTGATGATGCCGTTATCCAGCACAAAACCGTCATCCACCCTGGCAGCCTGCACAGGCTGGCCGTGGACCGCAGGCTCGGCGGCCCCAAGCGCGGGGACGCCGTTGCGCAGGTGCGGTGCGGCGTTCAGCAGGTAGGTCCGTGAACCTTCGCCCAGCAGGGCGGCGGCCGCCTGTCCGATGATCGTTTCGAGGCCGGCGCTGATGGCGGCGTAGTTCCGTTCCGCGTCCTGGTGGACCCAGGCAATGGAACTGCCTGGCAGGATGTCGTGGAACTGGTGCAGGAGTACCAGCCGCCAAAGGCGTTTGAGTTCGGCGGCAGGGTAGGTGAAGGACGTGCGGACGTCGGCCGTGGCACACCAGAGCTCGGCCTCCCGCAGCAGGTGTTCGCTGCGCCGGTTACCCGCTTTGGTCTTGGCCTGGCTGGTGTAGGTGCCACGGTGCAGTTCAAGGTACATCTCCCCCACCCACACGGGCAGGGCGGCATAGCCTGCTTCGGCGTCGGTGAAGAAACTTTCGGCGGAACCTACCCTGACTTTGGGGGAACCTTCCAGGTCCGCGGTGCGGCGGGCGGCGGCCAGCATTTCACGGGTGGGTCCGCCGCCGCCGTCGCCGTAGCCGAAAGGCACCAGCGAGGTGTTGGCACGCCCATGATCGCGGAAATTCCGTTCGGCATGGGCCAGCTCCCGGCCGCTCAGCTCAGCGTTGTAGGTGTCCACCGGCGGGAAGTGCGTAAAGAGCCGAGTGCCGTCGATGCCTTCCCAGCTGAAGGTGTGGTGCGGCATCCGGTTGACCTGGTTCCACGAAATCTTCTGCGTCAGGAACCAGCGGCTTCCGGCTGCCCTGACGATCTGCGGCAGGGACGCGGAGTAGCCGAAGGAATCCGGCAGCCAGGCTTCGCGGCATTCGACGCCGAATTCCTGCAGGAAGAAGCTCTTGCCTTCAACGAACTGGCGGGCCATGGCCTCGCCGCCGGGCATGTTGGTGTCCGACTCAACCCACATGCCGCCCACCGGAACAAACTGGCCTGCCGTGACCTTCTCCCGGATCCTGCCGAACAGTTCGGGGTAGAAATCCTTCATCCACGCCAGCTGCTGCGCCGAGGAACAGGAGAACACGAAATCCGGGTCCTCATCCATCAGCGACACAACATTGGAAAAGGTCCTGGCGCACTTGCGGATGGTTTCCCGAACCGGCCACAGCCATGCGGAGTCGATGTGGGCGTGACCGGTGGCCACCAGTTGGTGGGCCGAGGCATAGGCAGGCCGGGACAGGACTCCGGCCAGGGCCGCCCGGCCGGCGGCGGCAGTACCGGCGACGTCGTCCGGGTCCATGCAGTCCATCATGCGTTCGAGCGCGCGCAGGATCTCGTGGCGGCGGGGCAGCTCCATGGGAAGCTCATGCATCAGCCCGGAGAGGGTCCAGACGTCCTGCTGCAGTTCCCAGACCGACTGGTTCAGCTCCGCAATGGCGATCCCGCCGAGCCGGTACTGGGGTGCCGTGCCGGCCGTCGCCCTATCCCCCAACGGGGTGGCCGCGAAGGTCCAGCCCTGGGCCATGTCGGGGTTGGCTGCGGCCTCAACGTAGAAGTCAACGGCCATGCCGCTGCCCAGTAGCTTGAGCGGGATGTATTGGTTCCGCGGCGAAATCGCCTTGATGATGGTGCCGTCCGGGCGCCACGCGATGCCTTCGCACTGGAAGCCGGGGGCTTCGTTGATAAACCCGAGGTCCACCACGATCTCCGCCGTGGTGTCCGGGCCGGTGCCCCAGCCCTCAGGAACATCGCCCTGGAGCCGGATCCACTTGGTGCCCCACGGCCGGCCCCAGGCCGCTCCGTGTTCCTGCGGTTGGAAGTCGTGACGCAGCGCTTCCATCACGGTGACCGGCTCGCCCGGCGCGTCCCAGCTGCTCAGGGTGAGGGGAACGCTGCGGCTGTAGACGGCGGGGTTGATCCGTTCGCGGACAAACCGGGCAAGTCGGACTTCGGTAATCCGGCGGTCGTCATGCACTGTGAACCCTCTCAAATACGTGAATTGGGGTAGTCGAATGCGGACAACGCCGTCCAATCGATGGATAAAATCTACCGGCTGGTAGCCCAATAGCCAAGTACCAGTTCCGCGTCCCGGGGCGGCAGCCGCCAGCTTATCCGGCGACCCCGGCTGCGGTGTCCGCTGCCATCTCGGGGGAAGGTACGGTGACCCTTGCCTGGCCGGCGTAGACGTTCATGCTCGTGCCGCGGCTGAACCCTGCAAGGGTCATCCCGCTGGCCTCCGCCAACTCCACGGCGAGGCTCGACGGCGCGCTTACTGCCGCCAGGATCGGAATCCCGGCCAGCGCCGCTTTCTGGACCAGTTCGAACGATGCCCGGCCGGATACCTGCAGGACCAGCCCCTTGAGGGGCAGCATCCGCTCCCGCAGCGCCCAGCCCACTACCTTGTCCACGGCGTTGTGGCGGCCCACGTCCTCGCGCAGGCACAACAGCTCCACGCCGCCGTCGTCCCCTATCCGGAAGAGGCCTGCGGCGTGGACGCCGCCGGTGGTGTCAAAAACCGCCTGCGCCTCCCGAAGCCGGTCGGGCAGGCTGGCCAGAACGTCGGCGGGTACGGTCAGGGGGTCGGCTGCGGGGCTGTAGCGGGAGGATTTCCGTACGGCCTCAATGGAATCCGTGCCGCAGATGCCGCAGGAGCTTGAGGTGAAGACGTTCCGCCCGGTGGCGGGCAGTTCGACGTCGGGGCGCAACTGGGCTTCCACCACGTTGAAGGTCTGAACACCATTTTCATCCTCACCGGCACAGAACCGGAGCGAGACCAGCTGTTCGGGAGCCCAGATGATTCCCTCGGACACCAGGAATCCGGCCACCAGGTCAAAGTCGTCACCGGGCGTCCGCATCGTCACGGAGAAGGACAGCTGGCCGAGCCGGATCTCCAGCGGCTCTTCTACGGCGAGGACGTCCTCACGGTGGCGGATGGGGAACTCCAGGGCATTGGGCGAACCGTCCAGGACGTATTTGTGCACCTTGCGGCGTTGGGTGACGCGTCCCATCAGCGGGCCTCCAAGCTGTTCATAGGTCAATCATCGCACCACGGATGATCCGGCGCAGAACGCCCGGACCAGTCCGCCGGCCTCCCTCAGCCGAGCAGGGCGCTCCAATCCACAGGGCCGCCGGGCTTTGCGGCATCCTTTCCCGTGGCCTTGGTGGCGCCCTTGGCCGCCGGCCGGGTCTTGGGCTTGGCGGCCGGTTCGGGCACCGGCAGTGGCGGGCCCCAGGGCAACGCGAAGGCGGGCACGGGCTCGCCCAGCTGCACTCCGTGCGGCGGCACCACCATCACGCCGTGCGCCGACGCCAACCCGCGCATCATCCCGGACCCGGCGTGCTTGGCCGGCGAAGCCATGCCGTAGAGGAGGCGGAAAGGCATCAGGCGCGTCCGGCCCGGTTCCGGTTCGATGGTGGTGCCGCAGGGGACGTGCAGGAGGGGCGGCATGGCGCCGTGGCCCAGGGCTGCCAGCAGGGGCTGGCCCACCGTGGACAGCGCCATCATGGCGGCCAGCGGGTTGCCGGGCAGTCCCAGCACAAAGCGTCCGTCCGGCAATTCGGCCAGGACGGCCGGGTGGCCGGGACGCATGGCGATGCCGTCGATGATGAGCCGGCCGCCCAGTTCCGCCACGGCCCGGCGCAGGTGATCTGTCTTGGAGACTCCGGTCCCGCCGGTGGTGATCACGACGTCGGCGGGCAGCGCGGCCGGGTCCGGAACCTCGGGTGCGAGGTCCTCGAGCCCCGCCAGCCAGTCGGAATAGGAGTCCCCGATCCTTTCCTGGCCGGCGTAGAGGCCGCCGAGCATGTCCACCACGGAGGCGAGCTGGGGGCCGAACGTATCGCGGACCTGCCCCGGCTCGGGCAAACCCTGGGCCACCACTTCGGATCCGGTGAGCAGGAGCTTCACCACGGGCTTCCCCCGGACCAGCAGGTCGTCATGCCCGGCCAGGGCGGCCACAGCCAGGTGTGCCGGATTCAGCGTCACGCCGGCCTTCACCAGGACGTCCCCTTCAGCCGCTTCCTCACCGGCTTTCCGGATGTGCTGTCCGTTCCGGGGTTCGCCGGGGCGGGCGGTGCCGCCGGTCAACAAAATGGGCAGTCCGTCCTCGTCAGTGCCCAGCACCGCGCTCTCGCTGCGCAGCACCGCCTTGGCTCCGGGCGGGATCAATCCTCCGGTGACGATCGGGCTGGCCTGATGCGGGGCCAGCCGCTGGCGTGGCTCCGCGACAATCCACGGGCCGCTGCCGTTGACCGCCCACCCGTCCATGGCCGAGGACGCGTAGTGCGGCATGTCGTGCAGCGCCGTGATGTCTTCGACCAGGACCCGGCCCACAGCCTGGCTGAGCGGGACCCGCCCTGGCGGAATGGGAGTGGCACTGTCAAAGGCTGTTTGGCGCGCCTCATCCCACGTGTGGTCCAGGTGCGTTGCGTGGGCCTCCGGCGGGGGCGTGGAATTCTGCGGGTCGGGGCTCCCGGCTTCGTCGCCGGGGGCGGTGGTCATTCGACGGTGATCATTCGACGGAGGCCCCGGCGCTTTTGGCAGCGGACGCGTCGGCAGCGGACTCGGCGGCTGCGGCAGGCGCGGCAGTGCCGGCCGCGGTGGCATCAGAGTCGTAGTCGGCGGCCAGTCTCCGGGCACGGTCCATGACCGCCGCCATGGCTGCGGGATCGGGTGCGCGCCCTGATCCGGCTGCCAGCCCTGCTGCCAGACCGGCAATGAAAGTGGTCAGCGGCGCGGCCGGCCGCACTACTGAATGGGCCGCAATTCCGGCCAGCGACAGGATGGCGTTGACGTCAATCTGCACGTCCTCCAAGTCATACGCCTGCAGCAGGGACCTGGACCACTCCTCCAGTGTCTCGTCCTGGCTCTTCACGCTTTGCCTCCCAATTCTTCTGCGGCCGCATTGCTCCGGAATCCACCGAGTGGATCAGGGCCGGCCACCCCAAGGGTGGCGGCATCGTCCCAGGTGTCCACGTCTGCCGTGGAGCCGGCCGGAACGGCGACAGGCTTTAGCTCAAGACTAGCAAGGAGTGCCCGCACCGAGCCGTTGATTAAGTCACCGTTGGCGGCCAGTTCTGCCACCGCCCGTTGTAGCGCAGCTGTGCTATACAAACCCACCAGTGGCTGCCGGCGGCCGTCCTCCGAGACAGCCACCACCCCGTCCCGCTCCCCCGCCGGACCGGCCGTGCGCAGCCCCTCCTGCAGGGCCGCCACGGCCTGGCGGACATTGGGCATGTCGCAGGCGAGAAGCAGGGTCAAGGGCGGCCTGCTGCCGCCGGCTTTCCCGAGTGTTGCGAGCCCGGCGGCGATGGCCGCGGCCGGACCGCCAAACGGCGGTTCCTCGCGGCAGGTGAGGGTTCCAGGCGGATTTTGCCCGCTGTCCGGACCCACGACGACGACAGCCCGGGCGCCTCCGGCAGCGGCGACCGAACGGCGTAACAGCGTTTCGCCGTCGTACGTCAGCGCCTGCTTGGGGACACCGCCCAGGCGCGCCGAACGGCCGCCCGCAAGAATGAGGGCATCAAAGTCCACCGGGTTCGCATCCACGTGCCCAGCCTAGCCGTGCCGGACCACCCAAAGTACTGGACGCCGCCCTTCTGGAACCTGCCTGCGGTGCAGGAGCACCGCTCGTTCAAGAGCGCGGCTGCTTAGGAAGGGTTCAGGCCGCCCGCTCCGGCAGCAGGAACGGATCCCACGCCGGCGTCGGCTTTTCGAGTTCCTTGATCTGCCAAATGGTGCCGTGCGGGGGTTCAGGCACAAACCTCAGCTTCCAGCCCATCTCGGCAGGGGTGTGATCGCCCTTGCTGTTGTTGCAGCGAAGGCACGCGGCCACAAGGTTCTCCCACGAGTCGGCACCGCCACGCGACTTGGGCTGGACGTGGTCGATGGTGTGGGCGCCCTTGCCGCAGTAAGCACACCGGTGACCGTCCCGGCGGAGGACACCACGGCGGCTGACCGCGGTGCTCTGGTTATATCGCGGGCGGATGTAGCGGTTCAGGAGAATCACGGACGGGCGGCCCAGGATCTCCTGCGGTCCCACCACGGGGTCATCGCCCTCGGCGATCACGCTGGCCTTGCCCGTGAGCACAAGCACCAGCGCCCGGCGGAAGGTGACTACCGCCAGCGGTTCATACCCAGCATTCAGAACGAGAGTGCGCATGCACTTACCTCTTCGTGGCCGCACCCGTCAGGGGCACGAGGGCCGGCTGCCCCCGGCATATCCGGGCTATGGATCGACACCACAAGAGTAAACAAAAAATACCCGGATAAACTAATCGCCCGCTCTGACTTTTCTGACGTGTCCGGACCGGCGGCTCCCCGCCCCGTCCCTGCCGGGCAGGAGACAGCAAAGGACCCCCGCCGTCAGGCGGGGGTCCTTTGAAAGTTTAAGCTGCTGCTAGGACACGCGGATGAAGACCGGTCCCGAGCCAACGTTGGCGCTGAACACAACGGTCTGGTTGCCGTTGAAGCCGCCATGCACTGCCTGGCCGTTGCCGGCATACACTGCGACGTGGGCCATGCCGGCGCCGCCGTCTGCGTAGTAGATCAGGTCGCCGGGCTGGGCTTCAGCTGCGCTGACCCGGGTGCCGAGGGACAGGTAGCCTGCGGGCCAGTCGTGGAAGTGGATGCCCACGGCTGCCAAGGAGTTGGTCACCAGCATGGTGCAGTCCTGGTTGACGCCCAGCTGGGCGTACGCTGCGGCGAGGATGGCCTGTCCCTTGCTGCTCGCGGCCACCGGGGCGGAGGGAGTGGACGCTGCTACCTTGATGGCGGCTGCGGGCCGGGCCGTCTGGACGGCCGGTGCTGCCGGAGCCTCAACCACGGGCTCGGGCTCTGCAACAGGAGCCGGCGTGGTGCTGACTGCCGGCTTCTCGTAGGAGATGGCAATGGTGGACTCGGCCGAAATGACAGCCGGAGCCGCGGACTCAACGCCGATGCTGGAGGCCGGAGCAGCTTCGCGCTGAACATTCGTGTCAGCGGCGTTGGCCGCGATCCCGCTGGTCAGGACCAGGCCGGAAGCAGCGGCGATAACCGCGGCCTGACGGCCCATGCCGCCGGCGTTGTCGCCGACTGCCTTGGCAATGACAGCCAGCGAGTTGGTCTTGGTGACCTCGGCGCGGTGCCGTGCAACAGTTGCACGAGTAGTCATTAATATTTCTCTCTTTCGTGTTCCTCAGGACCGCGGTAGCAGGCATAAGGGCTTTGGACGCGCCGGCATCTTGGGGGCAGGCCGGCACGCCCCGAACGGGGATTCAGTGTGGGTTTCCGCGAGGAAGTGTCCCTGCGGCGCAAGACCGCAGGGACAAAGATGCAGGGAAGTTAGCGCGCCAGGGTGAAGTACGAGGACGTGCCCGTAGCCGCCGCGGCGTGCAGCATGGTGCCCTGCGACGGGTTCAGCGCGCTGATCATCATGCCGTTGCCGACGTAGATGCCAACGTGGGCGCCGCCGTTTTGCATGACCAGGTCACCCGGGGAGGGGGTGGAAGTGGGCCGCATAACGGTCCAGGCGTTGGTGCGGGGAATGCTGATCCCGGCCTGGGCGTAGACCCACTGGGTGAAGCCGGAGCAGTCCCAGCCATTGGGAGTGGTGCCGCCCCACAGGTAGGGGTGGCCGATGCCGGTGTAGGCAATGGCTGCCAGACCCGACGCCGCCGCGGAGGAAACGGAATCCGCGAGCTTGGCCGATGCGTCCTTGGTGACGTCGGCGGCCTGGGCTGCCGTTTCCGTCGCCGTGGACTGTGCACGGACCCGCTCAATAACGGGCGCGGCGGTGGTCTTGACTACCGGGCGCTCGAAGGAAACGGTGGCGGTGGGTGCGGCGGTCACGGCAAGCGCGGCCTGTGCGGATCCCGACTCGGTGGATGCGGACACACCGGCGGTGGTGTCCGCGGCGTTGGCCGGAAGCCCCATGGTCAGGATGAGACCTGACGCGGCTGCGATGACGGCAGCCTGGCGACCTACGGTCCCGGCATTCGCACTGACAGCCTTGGACACGGAGCCCAACGGATTGGTGCGAACCGGTTGCGCGCGGTGGCGCGCAGAATTATGGCGTGAAGACACGAAGGTAGCCTCTCCCAAAGCCTGCGAGGTGAGCTGTCGGATTCGGATGGGAGTTCACCCGGCCGCGCCGCTTCCTGGGAAGCTTTGCGACTTAACCCCAAGGCCTTCAGATTCGAAGACCAAAATTGGTTCCCCCGCCCCTGCCAGACGATGTCATGCGAACGGACCTTGAGCGGTGGCAGAGCTAGGCAATCCACTCAAGAACGTCAACTTCGGAAAAGTTGACGCGCTTTAGACGGTACAGGAGTTCGGAGCCAATGTCACATTCAGGTCACGGCATGTCCCGGCGATTTGAGAGCAGGCCATCATTTTGGCTTAGAGCCAGCCTGTGGGGTCAACCACTTCGCCGTTGACCTGGACCTCGAAGTGGAGGTGGCAGCCGGTGGAGGCGCCGGTGGTGCCGCTCAGGGCCACAACCTGGCCGCGGGTCACTGTCTGGCCAACCTTGACGGAAGCCGAAGACAGGTGGTTGTAGGTGGTTTCCAGGCCGTTGCCGTGGTCAATCACCACACGGTTGCCGCCGCCATACTGATGCCAGCCGACGAACGTCACAGTGCCGCTGGCCGCAGCGAGGACCTGCGTTCCGCACTGGGCCACGTAGTCCTGGCCACGGTGGAAATCGCCTGTGCCGCCGGTGATGGGGCTGACGCGGTAGCCGAACGGTGAGGCGGTGATTAGCTGCGCCAGGGGTGCGCCCAGGCTGCCGGCGGAGGCTGCGCGGGTGATGGAGCCGACCGACTGCGCGCTCAATAGCTGCTTCAGCTTGCCGTCCGGGTCGCCCTGCGTGACAACGGAAGAGCGGCTGAAGTCAATCTGGGCGGCAGCCGCGGCCGAAACTTCAGGCTGCGGAGCAGCGGATACGGCCGAAACGGAGTGGCCGGCCTGCTGGTCTGCCATCACCGGGCCTGTTGCCGGAACGGTCACGGTCAGCAGCAGGCCCGTTGCGGCCAGGGCGATGCCGGCCTTCTGCCCAACACCACTGGCGGCCGCGAAATCGGTGACCTGCCGGAAAGCACCCCGGCGTCCCCGGCGCGCTTCGCGCTGCGGATCGCGGGGCCTCTCCGCGGTGGGGTCCCCGGCCGCACGTGGCGCCGGCACGGGCCCCGCCGCACGGCGGCGGCCCCTGGAGTGTTGCGTGGTCAAGAATGTTCCTCTCTGGAAAGCCTGCGAAGTTAGCTGTCGGATTCGGGTCAGAGAGTTCAAAGACCCGGTCCGCCGGTGCAAGCACTCGGCGCAGAAGTACCCCGTGGGGACTCTTCGCTGAAAGTGGCTTGCTGCTGACGGACTTCACCCCAAGGCAGCCTTGCGACTGCCGGTTGTGGTTCCCCCGCCTCTGCCAGTTGGTGATTCGTGCACCTGATCCGCTGGCAGAGCTCGGCTCCGGATCAGGTAACGCTTTTATATCGACGCTTGGGTTAAAACTATAGGCGATCATAACGGGCAGTAACAATTCCGTTATATTTGCGGAACGGCAGAAAGTGCGCTAACGCCGGAGAGGATCGGCAGCGCCACAGGCCCGCTATGCCATGCTGTGACGGGCTTTAGCTGGCGGACTTTGGCTGACAGGCTTTGGCTGACGGACCTTAGCTGACTGAGACGAAAACGTGGGCCGCAACTTCAGGCGGCAGTTCGAGCGCGCCTTCGATCCCCGGAACCCGCACGGAAATGTATTCGCCTACCCGCTCCAGGGAGACGGCCGCTCCGGGCCTGATTCCGCCTTCGTCGAGCTGCACCAGCAGCTCGGGCTCCACCTGGATGGGTTCGGCCAGCCTGCTGACCGTAACGCTCGACGTCGGCCCGTAGCCGCGCATGGCGTCAACGAGATTAATCACACCGTCCTCGGGGAGGGCGGCTGCTCCGCCCAGCGCCGCAAGCCCGGGGATGGGGTTTCCGTACGGCGACTTGGTGGGATGGTCAAGGAGTTGGTAAATGCGCCGTTCCACCCGCTCGCTCATCACGTGCTCCCAGCGGCACGCTTCATCATGTACGTAGGCCCAGTCCAGGCCGATCACATCAGCCAGGAGCCGTTCCGCCAGCCGGTGCTTGCGCATCACCTCGGTGGCGCGCTTGCGCCCGGTCTCGGTGAGTTCCAAATGGCGGTCCCCGGACACCACCACGAGCCCGTCACGCTCCATCCGGCCGACGGTCTGGGACACGGTGGGACCGGAGTGGCGCAGCCGCTCGGCAATGCGGGCACGAAGGGCAACGATGTTCTCTTCTTCAAGCTCCAAAATGGTTCGAAGATACATCTCCGTGGTATCGATCAGATCCGTCATCCAGCTCAGCTCCTCGAGCACAGTACCTTGCGTTGACCCACCGTATCGCGTTCAAGCCGCATCGAGGTCCAGTAAAAAGCTTAGCCTATTTTGAGTTTGTCCGAATAATTGCCGGAAGCCGCGAATCGTCTCATTGGGCAGACTATGACGGTGCCGGTTGCCGCCCGTTCCAGGGTTTCAGGCAGAATAAACACGGCCCTCGTTGCAGTCGCCGCTGACTGCCGGCCACCCCACCGTCCCGGACGCCGACCGCGTCCATGCCGAAATTGGAGCCCCTGTGAGCGAAACCAGCATCACTATTCCTGCCGATCTCCTGCCCAAGGACGGACGCTTCGGCGCGGGACCTTCCAAGGTCAGGCCGGAGCAGCTGGAGGCACTCGCGGCAGCGTCCAAGACCATCCTGGGCACATCCCACCGCCAGGCCCCGGTCAAGAACCTGGTGGGTTCGGTCCGCGAGGGCCTCAGCCAGTTCTTCCGTGCACCGGAGGGCTATGAGGTTGTCCTGGGCGTCGGCGGGTCCACCGCATTCTGGGACATCGCCAGCTTCGGCCTGGTGGACAAAAAAGCACAGCACCTGTCCTTCGGTGAGTTCGGCTCAAAGTTCGCCTCCGCGACCAACAAGGCGCCCTTCCTGGATGCCTCATCCATCATCAAGTCCGAGCCGGGCACCCGCCCGGAGGCCCGGGCCGAGGCCGGCGTCGACGTTTACGCCTGGCCGCAGAACGAGACGTCCACTGGCGTCGCGGCTCCCGTCCAGCGCGTTGCAGGTGCCGACGCCGGTTCGTTGGTGCTCGTGGACGCCACCTCGGCCGCCGGCGGGCTGGATGTGGACGTTGCCGAGTCGGATGTGTACTACTTCGCCCCGCAGAAGAACTTCGCGTCCGACGGCGGCCTGTGGCTTGGCCTGTTCTCCCCCGCCGCCCTGGAACGTGCCGCGCGGATCAAGGCCAGCGACCGCTGGATCCCGGACTTCCTGGACCTGCAGACGGCCATCGATAACTCCAGGCTGAACCAGACGTACAACACACCCTCGCTCACGACGCTGGTGACCCTGGACGCCCAGGTCCAGTGGCTGAACAACAACGGCGGACTCGACTTCGCCAGCAAGCGCACCGCCGACTCTGCCGGCCGGATCTACGCGTGGGCCGAGGCATCCGAATACGCCACCCCGTTCGTGGCCAGGGCCGAGGACCGGTCCAACGTCATCGCCACCATCGACTTCGACGACTCGATCGATGCCGCCGCGATCGCCAAGGTGCTGCGCGCCAACGGTGTGGTGGACACCGAGCCGTACCGCAAGCTGGGCCGCAACCAGCTCCGGATCGCCACGTTCGTCGCCATCGAACCGGACGATGTTTCCGCCCTGCTGGCAAGCATCGACTACGTGGTGGGCGGACTGCGCAAGTAAGTTCCGCGCGTCGTGAGGCGCACTCGCTAGCGTTCGACGGCGTCGTCCGGGTTTTGGTCCTGGGCGGCGCCGTTTGCTGTGTCCCCCATATGGGTGACGGAGCCGCCGGACTCCTCCAGGTGGGAGACGATGCGGAAGTAGCGGAGGCCGCGGGCGCGCTTATTGAACGTGAGCCGGAGCTGCTGTGCCCGGATGATCCACACCATGCCGATCAGGGCGGCGGTGATCCCCGAGGCAGCGGCCACGGACAGCGACCAGCGGGGCCCTGCCACGTTGGCCACCCACCCCACCAGGGGCGCCCCGATGGGCGTGCCGCCCATAAAGATGGCCATGTACAGGGCCATGACCCTGCCCCGCATGACCGGATCGGTGGTGGTCTGGACGTAACCGTTCGCGCTGGTCATCATGGTGATCGCAAACAGCCCCACCGGCACCAAAGCTACGCCGAACCAGAAGTAATCCGGGGCCAGCGCGGCCAGTCCGGAGGTCACACCAAACGCAGCGGCCGCGCCGAAGATCATCCGCAACCGGGGTTTGCCCCGGCCGGCGGACAGCAGGGCGCCGGTGACGGATCCGATCGCCATGATCGAATTCATCAGGCCGAAGGCGCTGGCATCCAGCCCGAATTCAGTGCCCACCATTGCGGCGATGAACAGCACGAAGTTCAGCCCGAGCGTTCCCACAATGAAAACCGCCACCAGGACCACCACGATGTCCGGCCGGAACCGCACATAGCGCAGCCCCTCCCGGATGCGCCCCTTGCCGGCCGCTGCGCGGGGAAGCTGCCGCAAGGACGCCGTCGGGATCCGCCACAGGCTCACGAGCATGGCCAGGAACGTGGCCGTATTGATCAGGAACACCCAACCGGGGCCGACTGCCACGGTGAGGATCCCTGCCACCGCGGGCCCGATCATGCGGGCAACGTTGAACGAGGCGCTGTTCAAGGCGACGGCGTTGGGCAGGTAGTCGTCGCGGACGAGCTCGGAAACGAAGGTCTGCCGGACCGGCGCGTCCAGCGCGGACACCATGCCCAGCAGCAGGGCGAAGCCATAGACATGCCACAACTGGCCGAGGCCAAGAACCACCAGGACGCCCAGCCCGGTACTCAGCAGGGCCATGGCCGACTGGGTGATGATGAGCAGCTGTTTGCGGCTGTAACGGTCCGCCACCAGTCCGGCAACGGGAGCCAGGAAGAGCTGGGGTCCCAGCTGGAGTGCCATGGTGATGCCCATGGCACCTGCGTCCTGATCCGTCAGGTGGTCGAACACCAGCCAGTCCTGGGCCGTCCGCTGCATCCAGGTTCCAATGTTGGAGACCAGGGCGCCGAGGAACCAGATCCGGTAATTGAGGATGTGCAGGGATTTGAAGGTGGACATCATGGCCGGCCTCCGTGCTGTTCAACCCTGCGCGTCGCCAACTGCCTAGTCAGCCTCGCCGGCAGGTTCGGTATCGCCTGCAGGTTCGGGATCGCTTGCTGTGTCCGCGTCCTGTTCCTCGTGGCCGGCTGGTTCTTCTTCCATGGCCTGGGCGTCCTCAGGACGGACGCGCTCGGCCCACGGCACCCACTCCGGGGAGAGGATGGAGTCCGCGGACGGGAGAAGGCCCAGCTCGCTGACGGTAACCACTTTGGAGCGGGAGTTCCGGGTCACCACCGCGTACCATTGCCAGCCCTGGTAGCCGGGCAACTTTGATTCGAAGAGGTGGGTGACCAGACGGTCGCCCTCGCTCTTGGCCGCGATGTGCGCCCCGATGTCCGATGCCGCCGTGATGCCTTCGATGGCGGTCCGGGCCACGTCGACGGCAGCCGCGAGGAAAGCATCCGGCTTGCCGGTCCGCCACACGGGCACGCCGGCGCGGCGTTTGGCCTCAGGCTTGGCGCCCGGCTGCGCAGCAGCGGGTGGTTGCGCCGTAGCGGCATGCTCCCCAGCGGGCGCCTGCTCCCCTGCCATGGTGTCCGGCTGTTCAGCTTCCGGGTTCATCGCCAAAGCCTAAACGTCCAGCTCGTCGGCAACCTTGCGCAGGGCCGCCGCGATGGCTTTGCCTTTGTTGCCTTCCGGGTATTTGCCCGCGGACAGGGTGCCGGAGAGGTTGTCCAGAACACTCACCAGGTCCTGCACCAGCGGCGCCAGGTCCCGGGCGTTGGGCCGCTTGGCCTTGGCGATGGACGGTGTCTTGTCCAGGACCCGCAGGCCCAGCGCCTGGGCGCCTTTGCGGCCGTCGGCGACGCCGAACTCAACGCGGGTGCCGGCCTTCAGTTCCGTGACGCCTTCGGGAAGCGACGATTTGGGCAGGAAAACTTCCTGGCCGTCTTCGCCCGCGAGGAATCCGAAACCCTTTTCCTTGTCATACCACTTGACCTTGCCGGTAGGCACGTAATCAACCTTCTTCGTTCTGCGTCTTGAGACACGGCCGGCAGTCACCGCATCCGCACCTGTGTGCGGGTTCAGGGTATGACAGCGACGGACCGTGTTGGTCTGTTCCTTCAAGGTTATCCTGCCGGGGGCGGATTACCGCTTTCAGCGCGCTGCGTCACGCCCGCCGTCGCGGCTCCCTGCCTGAATGGTCAGACCGGCAGGTCAGACCGGTAGGCAACCCCCGCCGTCGCGCCCTGCCCTGTTAGCGTTACGTGCATGACACCCTCGCGTTACCGGCGCCTCCTGATGATCTCCGCAGCGGTAGTTGCCGTCCTTTCCCTCGTGGCAGTGGGGGCGGTGATGGCCCTGGCCTTCGCCGGCGCCGCGGCCCCTGTGTGGGTCACGTCCACCGCCCTGTACGGATTGCCTGTCGCCTTCCTCCTGATGCTCTTCCTGGTCCTGGACAGCGTGGCCGGCAAGCGCCGGGCGGGAAAGTCCGGCGGGCTGTAACGTTGGACTGATGTCCCTTATCCGCGCGCTCAGCAAAGAGTTGGAGGCACGCAGCGATGACTCGCTGCGGGCTCTCTTTGCGGCGCGGCCGGACCTGATGTCTCCCCCGGTCCCCGATTTTTCCGCGCTGGCGGCGAGGGCCAGCGCCCGGGTCAGCGTCCAGCGCGCTTTGGAGCGGCTGAACAGACCCCAGATGCAGGTGCTGGAGACACTCCACCTGTGCACTAATACGGACACCGAACACAGTGCGTCGGCCGCGGGGGTGCGAAAGCTCATTGCCGGGTCCAAACTCGCGGCGGTGGAACGCATTCTGGCCTCGCTCGAGGAATTGGCCCTGATTCACCGGGCTGAACCGCCGCACGGAACACCTGTTGCGGGGCACCGGCAGCGCTACTATCTGCCCGTGGGTTGCCTCAAGGATGTAGTGGGCATCTATCCTGCCGGGCTGGGGCGCAGCTACACCGAACTGGTCCGGCTGCAGCCGGCGTTTGCCCAGCGCGTGGTTCAGCTCGTGGCCGAACTCCGCCGCAGCGGCGTCGCCATCCAGGAGGCAACTACGCCCATGGAGGCAGCGCTCGCGCTGCAGCACTGGACGTCCTCGCCGGAGGCGCTCGCCCAAGCCCTGGCGGGAGCCCCGGAACGGACGACGGCGTTACTCGCCAAATTCCGAAACTGGGCCATGGGTGCCGTGCCCCAGGCGCAACGGAAAGTGTCCGTGGCGCACCAGGGCGCCGACGTCGGGCCCGTCGACTGGCTGCTGGCGCGGGGGCTCCTTGTTCCGCTGGATGCCGCCCATGTTGAGCTCCCGCACAGTGTGGGCCTGTCCTTGCGCGGCGGTGCCATCATTAATGATTTCGCTCTTGTGCCCCCGGTTCCGGAACTCGGCAGCACCACCGCTGCGCTGCGCCGGAATGCGGCGCTGGGCGCCATCGCCGAAACGCTTCGGCTGGTGGCCGAACTCCTCCATGCGGTCAGGGCGCAGCCGTTGGCCACGCTGCGCAGCGGCGGCGTGGGGGTCCGCGAAATGAAGCGGCTGGCCGAAACGTTGCGCATCGAACAGCACCCGGCCGGCCTCCTGTTGGAACTCAGTGCACTCGCCGGCCTGCTGCGCCTGGATGTTGACTCCTCCACCTGGGTGCAGCCGCCGCAACTGGAATGGCTGGAGCTGACCCGCCAGGAACAATGGCTGTGGCTGGTCAACGCCTGGCTCGCGAGCGAGCGTGTGCCTTCGCTGGTGGGGCAGCCCGTCAGCGGGCCAGCCGGCACCTCCGCCGCACACCGTGGCCTGGCCGGAACCACGGTCAATGCGCTCTCCGCCGAGGCGCAGCGGCCCGACGCCCCTATTGTCCGGAAACGGATCCTGGAGATACTGAACGAACTCACGCTCGAGGCGGGGGCGGAAGACGGCACGGCTCCGGTGCTGGACGCGGCAACCGTGCTGCAGCGGGCCGAATGGGCACAGCCCCGGATGGCCCGGCGCTTCAGCTCCCTGATCAAAGGTGTGCTGGCCGAAGCGGAACTGCTGGGGCTGATGGGCTCCGGGGCCCTGACCCAGCTGGGCAGCGCCATCGCCGACGACAACCCGGACGAGGCCCTGGGCATCCTCGGCGAACACCTGCCGGCCGCGCTCAACCACGTCCTGCTCCAGGCGGACCTTACAGCCGTCGCCCCGGGCTACCTGGCTCCCGACCTGAGTGAAAAACTCCTGCTGATGGCCGACGCGGAAGGCCAGGGTCCCGCCACCATCTATCGGTTCTCCACCAACTCCATCAGGCGCGCGCTCGACGCCGGGCATGACGCGGCCGCCCTGCTCGGCTTTCTCCGTGAACATTCCGCCACCGCCGTGCCGCAGCCACTCGAATACCTTGTGGAGGACACGGCCTCCCGGCATGGCCGCCTCAGGGTGGGGCCGGCCGCCAGCTTTATCCAAAGCGATGACGAGGCCGCGGTCCTGGAGCTCGCCTCAGAATCGAGGGCTGCCGCCCTGGGGCTGGCCCGCATCGCCCCTACTGTGCTGGTCTCCACGGCCTCGCCGCGGGAGACGGCCCATGTCCTGCGCGGGCTGGGCTTCTCCCCTTCGGTGGCAGAATCCGAGCCGGCGCTGGTCCGGCTCCGGCGCACCACCGGCGCCCCCGGGAGCGCCCGGCCTGTCTACACTGCGCCGCGGACGGCGCCTGCGGCGGAGGACGTGTCCGCCCAGCTTTCTGTCCTGCGGAACGGAAGCGCCGACGGCCGGGCGGTCGCCAAGGGCGGCGAAGATGGCCGCTCGGACGGCAAGGGAAGTCATCCGGCCGCCATGGGTGCCGGCGAAACAGCCACCCAACTGGGTCTGGAGACCCTGCAGCGGGCCATCCGGCTCAAGCAGCTGGTGAGCATGAACGTGGTGGACAGCCACGGGAATTCCAACCTGGAAACGGTTGTTCCCCTCTCCGTAAGCGGCGGCCGCGTCAGGGTCTTCGATCCGGCCAAGGAAACCGAGCGTGTGCTCTCCATCCACCGCATCATCGATGTAGAGGCCGCAGAGGAACTGCGCCAGTGAAGGATTGCCTTACGTGAACGACGGCCCGCTGATTGTCCAGAGCGACAAAACCATCCTGCTCGAAGTGGACCACGATCTGGCAACCGAGGCCCGCCACGCGATCGCCCCCTTCGCCGAACTCGAACGCGCCCCGGAACACATGCACAGCTACCGGCTGACGCCGTTGGGCCTCTGGAACGCACGCGCGGCCGGGCTCGATGCCGAAAAGGTCCTGGACACGCTGCTCAAGTACTCGCGGTTCCCGGTGCCGCATTCGCTGCTGATCGACGTCGAAGAAACCATGTCCAGATATGGCCGGCTGCGGCTGGAAAAGGACCCCCAGCACGGCCTGGTCATGCGCACCGATGACTACCCGGTACTGGAGGAAGTGATCCGGGCCAAGAAGATCCAACCCCTGCTAGGGCCCCGGATCGACGGCGAAACCATCGTGGTCCATTCCTCCCAGCGCGGCCAGCTCAAGCAGCTGCTCCTGAAAATCGGCTGGCCGGCCGAGGATTTGGCCGGCTACGTGGATGGCACGCCGCACCTGATCGCCCTTAACGAGGACGGCTGGAAGCTGCGGCCCTACCAGCAGCTTGCCACCGAGAATTTCTGGTCCGGCGGCAGCGGGGTGGTGGTGCTCCCCTGTGGAGCGGGCAAGACCCTGGTGGGCGCCGCGGCCATGGCCACAAGCTCCACCACCACCCTGATCCTGGTGACCAACACGGTGGCGGCCCGGCAGTGGAAGGATGAACTGCTCAAGCGCACGTCCCTGACGGAGGACGAAATCGGTGAGTACTCCGGCGCGGTCAAGGAGGTCCGGCCGGTAACCATCGCCACCTACCAGGTGCTCACCACCAAGCGCGGTGGCCTGTACCCGCATCTGGAGCTCGTCGACGGCCACGACTGGGGCCTGATCATCTATGACGAAGTGCACCTGCTGCCGGCGCCCATCTTCCGCATGACGGCCGACCTCCAGGCCCGGCGCCGCCTGGGCCTGACGGCCACCCTGGTCAGGGAAGACGGCCGTGAAGGCGAGGTCTTCAGCCTCATCGGTCCCAAACGGTACGACGCGCCGTGGAAGGACATCGAGTCCCAGGGCTACATCGCCCCCGCCGACTGTGTTGAGGTCCGCGTCGACCTTCCCCGGGACGAGCGGGTGGCGTACGCCATGGCCGAGGACGCGGACAAGTACCGGCTGTGCTCGACCTCCGAGTCCAAGACCCTCATCGTGGAGCAGCTCGTGGCTAAGCACGAAGGCGAGCAGCTGCTGGTGATCGGGCAGTACATCGACCAGCTGGACGAGATCGGCGAGCGCCTCGACGCGCCTGTCATCAAGGGTGATACCTCCGTCAAGGAGCGGCAAAAACTCTTCGACGCTTTCCGTGCGGGCGAGGTGCGCACGCTGGTGGTCTCAAAGGTGGCCAACTTTTCCATCGACCTGCCGGAGGCCTCGGTGGCCATCCAGGTGTCGGGCTCGTTCGGGTCCCGCCAGGAGGAGGCGCAGCGGCTGGGGCGCCTGCTCCGGCCCAAGAAGGACGGACGTGCAGCCCGGTTCTACTCGCTGGTGGCCAGGGACACCCTGGACCAGGATTTCGCGGCCAAGAGGCAGCGTTTCCTCGCCGAGCAGGGATACGCCTACCGCATCTTGGACGCGAAGGATGTGGGCGCGGCATAAGCCCCACGCAACCCACAGCTGTCATCCAGAAAACTCACAGATTCTGGGAGCATGATGGGAGCATGAAGAAGACCGGCCCTGAAGCCAAGCTCCTCGTTGTTGACGATGAACCCAACATCCGCGAACTGCTGTCCACGTCCCTGCGCTTCGCAGGTTTCGATGTGGTCTCGGCTGCCAACGGCCGGGACGCCCTGGCCGCGGCCGAGCTTCACGCCCCTGACCTCGCAGTGCTTGACGTGATGCTTCCGGACATGGACGGCTTCACCGTCACCCGCAAGCTTCGGGCCTCGGGCAAGCACTTCCCTGTCCTGTTCCTGACGGCGAAGGACGATACCGAGGACAAGGTCACCGGCCTTACCGTGGGCGGGGACGACTACGTCACCAAGCCCTTCAGCCTCGACGAGGTAGTGGCGCGCATCCGGGCGGTCCTCCGCCGCACCCAGCCGCTGCTGGACGACGACGACGCCATCATCCGCGTGGACGACCTGGAGCTCGACGACGACGCCCACGAGGTGCGGCGCGGCGGCACCGTCATCGAACTCTCCCCCACCGAGTTCAAGCTCCTGCGGTACCTGATGCTTAACCCCAACCGGGTCCTGTCCAAGTCCCAGATCCTTGACCACGTCTGGGAGTACAACTTCAACGGCGACGCGTCCATCGTGGAGTCCTACATCTCCTACCTGCGGCGCAAGGTGGACATCGATCCGGACGCCCCCGCCCTGATACAGACCAAACGCGGCGTGGGATACGTGCTGCGGACGGCAGAGAAGCGCTGACCTTGCTGCAGCGGTGGAAGTCGGCCTCCCTCAGGTCACAGCTGGTCGCCATCATCATGGCGCTGCTGATTATTGCCCTGACCGCCACGGGCGCGGGCACCCTGACGCTGCTGCACAGCTACCTGGTAGGGCAGGTGGATGACAAGCTGAACGCCGCCGTCGACCTCGCGAGCAAGCAGCGTTCGTTCACACCGCTGCAGGCGCCCAACCCGATCATGGTCCCCACCGATTACTCGCTGACCCTTTTTGTTCCTGGCGAAGCGCCTTATCCGTTCGGCGGAGACGCCAACATCCGGCCGGACATCAACAGCATTTCCTTGGAAGAGGCGCAGGAGCGCGGCAGCCAGCCTTACCAGGTCAGGGGCACGGACGGACAGAACTGGCGCGTCGTTGCCGTGACAGTCCTCAGCGGCGGCCGCCTGGCCGTGGTGGTCATCGGTTTGCCGCTGCAGAGCGTAGACGACGTCCTCAAACACGGCACCCTGGTGATCTGCGTAGCAGGTTTGCTCACCCTCCTGCTGGCTTCACTGATCGCCAGTTGGACGGTGTCCAGGTCGTTCCGGCCCCTGGCGAGGGTGGAGAAGACGGCCGCCGCGATCGCCGCCGGCGATCTCTCCCGGCGTGTGGACATTGACAACCAACACACTGAACTGGGACGGCTTGGCAGTTCGCTGAATGCCATGCTGGCCCACATCGAGTCGGCTTTTGCTGCGAGGACCGCGTCCGAAGCCAGGATGCGCCGGTTCGCAGCCGACGCGTCCCATGAGCTGCGCACACCGCTGGTGACCATCAGGGGTTTCTCCGAGCTGTACCGCCACGGTGCCCTGGCCACTGACGAGGACGTGGCCACGGCCATGGGACGGATCGAAAGCGAAGCCAAACGGATGGGGTCCATGGTGGAGGACCTCCTGCTGCTGGCACGCCTGGACGAGCAGCGTCCCCTTCAGCAGAAACCCGTTGACCTGCAGCTGATCGCGCACGATGCCGTGGTGGACACGCAGGCCAGTGACCGGAGCCGCTCCATCTCCCTGACCGGGCTCGACGGCGGCCCGGCGGTGCCCGCGCCGGTACGGGGCGACGAAGCCAAACTGCGTCAAGTCGTGGGAAACCTCGTCGGGAATGCGCTCCGTTACACGCCCGAAGGCAGCCCCATCGAACTGGCCGTCGGCATCCGCACCTCCGATGACGGGCAGCGCCGGGCCGTGGTTGAGGTCCGGGACCACGGTCCCGGTATCCCGGAAGAGGAAGCAGCCAAGGTCTTTGAGCGTTTCTACCGGGCCGACACGTCGCGGACCCGTGAGACGGGTGGGAGCGGGCTGGGGCTCGCGATTGTGGCCGCCATCGTCGGTTCGCACGGCGGTTCCGTCAGGGTGGCCACTACCGACGGCGGCGGTGCCACTTTGGTGGTCAGCCTTCCCCTGAGCCAGGAAGCTGACGCCGTCCCCGAAGACCGTGCGGAGCGCACGGAGCTGCAGGATGGGGACGACCGGAATGACGGGCAACACCTGGACGGTCCGGATGACGGCGACGCACTGGGCGGCGGTCCGGGTGACGGCAAGGTTATCCACATATAGCAAACGGGCGTCGCGTGCCGGTTCGGCTCTCCGTAGGCTCGTGTCAGTGGCCCGGAACAGAGCCGGGCGGGCAGCGGAGGCTGTCCCACTTACCCCGAGAGGCACAGCCATGAGCATCATTTCCGTCGATACCGAACTTCTCCAGCTCAAGTCAGCCAACGTCAAAGCAACCGTGGATCGGATCAGTTCCGACGTCCAAACCATGAAGCGGGGCCTGGACGAGCTTCAGGCCACATGGCGCGGTTCTGCCGCCAACAATTTCCAGGCTCTCGTCACGGAATGGACCCTCACCCAGAGCAAGGTGGAGGCATCGTTGGCATCCATCACCATGGCTCTGGCCGCCGCCGCGAACACCTACGCCCAGGCCGAGCAGGGCAACACGCAGCGCTTCAGCTGAGTCCTGCGCGGGCGGATCCCAGCCCCAGGACCCGGTCAGGCTTCGGGCGTGCCCTGATGGAACCGGAGCCGCCATTTGGTGCCATCCAAGACCCACAGCGAGCTCCGGAGCACCGTACCCTGGCGCGCATAGCTTCGGTACGTCAGCAGGACCGCGCTGGTGCCGATGCGGTCGGCACCCAGGATTTCGAGCTCTGCCGGGTGTCCCGGGCCCTCCTCCAATGCCATCATCATCGCGTCCCGCGTCCAGACCCTGCCTGAACTTCCGATCTCCATAAAATCCGGGTGCAGCAGGACCCCGGTGCGGCCGATATCGCCACGGGCGTCCGGACCGGCCAGCTCGCGTTCGAGGGCCTCGACAATCTCTTCCGGGCTCGGTTCCTTGCCGCTGGCCTCCGTCCCGACGAACGCCTCGGCCTCCAGTTCGCTGAACAGGTCCGGCTCGCCAAAGAGGGTCTGCCCGAAGGGGCCTGCACCGGCGGCCGGAACGGCCCCGTTACGGGTGGCTGTGGCGGCCGGGGTGGCGGTGCGAGTGTCCTTGCCCGCAGCATTGCCCGTCATTGCATCCGCACGGGGTGTTGCATCAGCCCGGGATGCTTCAGCCTGGGACGGCACAGCCGCCACCGGAGCCCCGGCGAATCCGGGGCCGGAACGGGCCGCGACGCCCTGCTGGTAGGCGGTGGCTGCAGCGCGGGCGCGTTCATCGGCTGCCTCGTTGAGGTCATGGCCGGCGTGGCCTTTGACCCATTCAAACGTGTACTTGCGGCCCGCGATTTCACGGTCCAGTTCCTTGAGCAGTTCCAGGTTGAGGACGGGCTTGCCGTCGCCCTTTCGCCAGCCCTTCCGTTTCCAGCCCGGCATCCACTTGGTGATGGAGTTGATGACGTACTGGCTGTCGCAGAGGACCCTCAGGTGCTCGTCCGGCACGTGGGCGGTGGCGCGGAACAGGTCCAGCACGGCCATCAGCTCACCCTGGTTGTTGGTGCCGTGCGGCCACCCGCCTGCCCGCCAGCAGTCGTCGTTGACGTACCAGGCCCAACCGGCCGGGCCCGGATTTCCTAAAGCCGAACCGTCGGCTGCTGCTGTAATTGTCACGGTTCCATCCTGCCAGAGTTCCGGCGCACTCCCGCGCCGACGCCGGCCGGGATGCTCTATCAGATGTGGTAGCTATGGCGGCGTTTTGAGGACCAAACCTGATAGAGCAAATCTGCCAGAGCAGGGGGGCAGCCACTCTAACGGCCGACGGCGGCCCCCACCGTTGGTGAGGACCGCCGTCGTGCGTTGTGCTGTGGTGCGTGGGGAGAGCCGGGGGCTAGAAGCCGCCCATGCCGCCCATCTCGTCGCCGCCACCCATGGCCGGAGCGTTCTTCTCCGGCTTGTCGGCCACAACGGCCTCGGTGGTGAGGAACAGACCGGCAATGGAAGCCGCGTTCTGCAGGGCAGAGCGGGTTACCTTGACGGGGTCGTTGATGCCGGCAGCCAGCAGGTCGACGTACTCGCCGGATGCTGCGTTCAGGCCGTGGCCTGCAGGCAGGCCACGGACCTTGTCCACCACAACACCGGGCTCGAGGCCGGCGTTGAAGGCGATCTGCTTCAGCGGAGCGTCGATGGCAACGCGGACGATGTTCGCGCCCGTTGCTTCGTCGCCCTGGAGCTGCAGGTTGGCAAACGCCTTGGCGCCGGCCTGGATCAGGGCCACGCCGCCACCGGCGACGATGCCTTCTTCAACAGCAGCCTTGGCGTTGCGGACAGCGTCCTCAATGCGGTGCTTGCGTTCCTTGAGCTCAACTTCAGTTGCGGCACCGGCCTTGATGACTGCAACGCCGCCGGCCAGCTTGGCCAGGCGCTCCTGCAGCTTCTCACGGTCGTAGTCCGAATCGGAGTTCTCGATCTCGGCACGGATCTGGGAAACGCGGCCAGCGATCTGGTCGGCGTCGCCGGCACCTTCAACGATGGTGGTCTCGTCCTTGGTGACAACAACCTTGCGGGCGCGTCCCAGGAGTTCCAGGCCGGCGGTCTCGAGCTTGAGGCCAACTTCCTCGGCGATGACCTGGCCACCGGTGAGGACAGCAATGTCGGCCAGCTGGGCCTTGCGGCGGTCGCCGAAGCCCGGAGCCTTGACGGCAACAGACTTGAACGTGCCGCGGATCTTGTTGACGATCAGCGTGGCCAGGGCCTCGCCCTCGATGTCCTCGGCAATGATCAGCAGCGGCTTGGACGACTGCATGACCTTTTCCAGGACAGCAACCAGTTCCTTGACGTTGGAGATCTTGGAGTTGACGATCAGGATGTACGGATCCTCAAGGACCGTTTCCTGGCGCTCGGTGTCGGTCACGAAGTAGGCGGAGATGTAACCCTTGTCGAAGCGCATGCCTTCGGTGAGTTCCAGCTCCAGGCCGAAGGTGTTGGACTCCTCGACCGTGATGACGCCTTCCTTGCCCACCTTGTCCAGGGCTTCGGCGATCAGGGCGCCGATTTCGTCGTCACCGGCGGAGATGGAGGCGGTGGCCGCAATCTCTTCCTTGGTTTCGATTTCCTTGGCGGAGGCAAGCAGCTCAACGGTGACGGCCTCTACGGCCTTCTCGATGCCGCGCTTAAGGGACAGCGGGTCAGCACCGGCTGCAACGTTGCGCAGGCCTTCTTTGACCAGGGCCTGGGCCAGCACGGTTGCCGTGGTGGTGCCGTCGCCAGCGACGTCGTCAGTCTTCTTGGCAACTTCCTTGACCAGCTCCGCGCCGATCTTCTCGTAAGGATCGTCCAGTTCGATCTCCTTGGCGATGGAAACACCATCGTTGGTGATCGTGGGGGCGCCCCACTTCTTTTCGAGGACGACGTTGCGTCCACGCGGGCCGAGGGTGACCTTGACGGCGTCGGCGAGGATGTTCAGGCCCCGCTCAAGACCGCGGCGTGCCTCTTCATCAAATGCAATGATCTTGGCCATAACGGCAGTAGTCCTTTCGGGACAGTCGTTAAGAATGAACCTCACTGCAGTGCCCGCGACGGACGATCCTTGACCGGCGGCCTCTGTATGCCGCGGCTGGGGATCTCACTCCAGCTAGGTATTTCTTTCGCTCCACTGCCGGCCCCAAGCCCCGGACCCGGCAAAACCGGACGATGCTTTAGCAGTCGGCATGTAGGAGTGCTAACTCAATAATTAGCACTCCCCCGGTGAGAGTGCAAGCGAATGACCTCCGAAACCACTGTTCCCCGCGCGGCCGTTCGCCACCGGCGATCAGCCCGATGCCCTGCCCGCCGCTTCGCGTCCGCTCAGCACGGCGCGGTTGTCGGCACCATAGGTGAACACCATGAAGTTCGCCGTGGTGATATCCCCGTGGGCATCGAAGGCAACCGGCCCTGATTCGCCGTCGTAATTTACTTTTGCCCCTGACTTGAGGACGGCGAGGCAGTCCGCGTAGGACAGGCACGGCTTCCCGGCATCAGCGGCCCCTGTGCCGGCAGCGCCGCCCGGAGTACCCCCGGAGACGGCGATCAGGTTGGCCGCAATGGAGCGGCCGGCGTCGTCATCCGCCTTAGCCGCGGCCAACGCCGCAAGGGTCACTGCATCGTAAGTCTCGGCCGCGAAGGTCAGGTCCTTCAAGGCGGGGTTCACTTCCAGCAGCCGCGCCTGGAAGGCCGCCGACGCGAACACACCGGGCACCACGGCGCGGGCACCTTCCAGGGCCTTGGCGCCGAGCCCCGAACCGTATTGCGCGAAGGCACCGTCACTGAGGATGATCCTGGCGCCGGACAGGCCGGCATTGTTGAGTTCCGCGAGGGCACCCTGGGCGTCGTCCCGCGCGATCAGGACCACGGCATCGGAGTTGGCCGCCCGCGCCGCTGCGGCTGCCTTCTGCGCGGCGCCGGGTTTGTAGGCTGAGGTGCTGACAGTTTCCAGGCCGGCGGCCGTCGCGGCACCCGCCACAGCGGCGGCGACGTCCCTGCCATAGGCACTGTCCTGGTTCACTACGGCGATGCTGTGGGCCCCGCCGTCTTTGGCCAGCTTCACCAGGACGGAGGCCTGGGCAACGTCCGCTGCCGCGGTCCGGAAATAGTAGCCGCCGCTTTTATAGGTGCTCAGGGCTCCAGCTGAGTTGGCCGGCGAGATCAGCGGTGTTGTTGCGGCGGACAGCACGTCGATGGCGGCGGCGGCGTGGCTGGAGTCCGTGGGCCCAATCACCACGTCGGCTTTGCCGTCCACGAGGTTCCTGGCCTGCGCCCGGGTGTCGTCGCCGGCCCCGATGATCAGTTCGACGGGCTTGCCCTTGTGGCCGCCCGCGGCGTTGATGTCCTTGACGGCGGCTTCGGCGGCCGCACGCTGTGAATCGTTGAGGAAGCTCCGCTCCCCCATGTTGTCCAGGATCAGGCCGATGCGCAGGGCACCGTCGCCGGAGGCTTCCACAGTGTCCAGCCGGGCGTTGCCGCCGGCGGCACCGGCACACCCGGCGAGTGCCAGCAGGAGGGCCGCCGTGGTGGTGCAACGGAGGATTGCTGAGGCGAGGCGGCCGAAGCTCACTCTGCGGGCCGGACGCTTTCGGCCTGCGGGCCCTTCTCGCCTTCGCCGATTTCGAGCTCGACGCGCTGGCCTTCGTCGAGGGCCCGGTAGCCTTCGCCGTCGATGGCCGACCAGTGCACAAAGACGTCATCCCCGGACCCATCCACGGTAATGAAGCCATAGCCCTTTTCGGCGTTGAACCACTTGACGGTTCCCAATGCCATGATGTCCACTCTTTCCGTAGTGCCGACGGTCCACTTCGCTGTGAACCGGATACAGCCGTCTGCAGCAGCACCGCGAAGGGGACCGAAGCCTGATTTCACTCTAGCCACAACTGGCCCGGGTGGCCGAGCCGGGCGGCACTGCGCCGCCCGAAAGTTATGGACGCGTGACCGCGGGCGTTACCGGTAGTCCGGCCCCAGAACCACCACGACGGGAACCTGGAATTCCTGGCTGCTGACCAGCGTGGGGATGCCCAGGAGGGTGCCAAGCGCTTCGGCGTGGGGCCGCTGGGCCGCACCCGCGTAGAAGATCCTGGACACCTGCTGCGGCGCACCGGCCCAGTTGCCTACCTGCCCCAGCGTCCAGCCGTCGTTCTGCAGCACAGAGCCGACGCGCCCGGCCAGCCCGGCGGTGCCGGCGGCGTTGTACACGGCAACACCCTGGGCCTTGTTCAGCACGGCGGCAGGCGTCTCGGTGGCGGACGGGACGGCCGAAGGCTCCGATGACGGCCGGGCACTTTCCGAGGGCCCGGCGCTGGGTGTCGGTTCCGCGCTGCCCGACGTAGCAGGACTGGCCGGCGGGGCTGCGCTGGATGCCGATGACGCAGACCCCTCGAGGCTTGTGGACAGCTCGCTGCCGGCCTGGGTGAAACCAAGCTTGGGCAGGATCAGGAAGGAGACAAGCCCAATGGCCAGCGCCGCGATGCCGACGGCGAGGACCGGCCAGAGCCGGCGCCCGGCAGGCGCCGATGCCGTGCGGTGGACGCCTTGCCGCGAAGCGGTCTCCGGTACCTTATCGAATTCATCGCGAGCGTATTTGGTCATGGTGCAGTGACGTCCTTGTGGATTGCTGCTGATGGCTCAGCACGAGAATTGGTCAGGCGTCGGAGCCCAGGCGGCGAGCAGTGCGTGCCCGGTGACGCGACGTACGTAGTCTACGCAGCCGCTTGACGAGCATGGGGTCGTGGGCCAGCGCCGCCTCGGAATCAATGAGGGCATTCAGCAGCTGGTAGTAGTGCGTCGCAGAGAGGTCGAAGAGCTCCCGGATGGCCTGTTCCTTGGCTCCGGCGTACTTCCACCATTGCCGTTCCAAAGCCAGCATTTGCTGGTCACGCTCACTCAGCGGAGAGTCCCGGAGGGTGAAATCAGCCAGCAGCGGGCTCTGGTCCGCGGTGTCCGGCACGTGTTCGCGAGCAGGCTCCGCCACGGCACATCCCTTCGATGATCAGGTTGGAAATCTCATTCCATGCTACGGCGTGAATCACAGGGTTGTCATTTCCACCCCCGCCGGGTTTTTGTCCGCTTATTACCGCTTTTAGGCCCGGACACGGCCTATATCTGGACAAAAACTCCGGGGGTGGCGGGGGATCCCTGCGAGAATAGGACGGTGTTTGAACCCGACGCACTGTTTGAGCTGGCGGCGGATCCGGCGGACGCCGTTGGCTTCGCCGAACTCGCCCGCCTGCCGCTCGCTGAGCTGATGGCCCCGGACTGGGCTGAGGCGCTGGAACCGGTGGCCGCTGAACTCCGGCAGGTCCTCACGTTCCTGGCCGCAGAAGTGGATGCCGGGCACACGGTGCTCCCGTCGCCGTCGAACGTTCTGCGGGCGTTCAGGCAGCCGCTGGCCGGGGTCAAAGTCCTCATCGTGGGCCAGGACCCCTACCCGACGCCCGGCCACGCAATTGGCCTTTCCTTCGCCGTCGACGCGCGGACGCGCCCCATCCCCCGGAGCCTGGCGAACATCTACCGCGAACTTGAGTCCGACCTCGGCATTCCGCCGCGCGTCCACGGCGACTTGTCCGCCTGGGCCGGCCAGGGCGTCCTCCTGCTGAACAGGGTCATGAGCGTCCGGGCCGGTGCGGCGGGCTCGCACCGGGGCAAGGGCTGGGAGGCCATTACGACGGCGGCAGTCACCGCGGTTGCCCGCCGGCGCACCCCCGACGGCGGCCGGTCCCCCCTGGTGGCAGTGCTCTGGGGCAGGGACGCCGAGAGCGTCAGACCGCTCCTGGACGGAGCGGCGGTGGTCTCCAGTGCGCACCCGAGCCCGTTATCGGCGTCGCGCGGTTTCTTCGGCTCGAAGCCTTTCAGCGCTGTCAATGACCTGCTGTTGGAGCAAGGCACCACGGGCGTAACCTGGGAGCTCCCCCCGCTGGTTTAGCTTAGGGTTGCCTTATGAGCACTGTCCCGGCCGCCACGAGCGCAACCAAGAACACCCGCCCGCAGATTGACCTGACCGTCATCCGCCGGGAAGAATTGTCCCCGCACATGGTGCGGATCGTCGCGGGTGGGCCTGGCTTTTCCTCGTACGTGAACAACGACTTTGTGGACCGCTACGTCAAGATTGTGTTCCCGCAACCCGGCGTTGAGTACCCCCGGCCGCTGGACCTGTGGACCGTCCGCGAAACCATGCCCCGGGCGGAGTGGCCGTTCACCCGCACCTACACGGTCCGCTGGGTGGACCTGGCGGCGCGGGAACTCGCCATCGACTTTGTGATCCACGGGGACGAAGGCTTGGCCGGACCGTGGGCAGCTGCCGCAAAACCCGGGGACACGTTCACCCTCACCGGTCCCGGCGGCGGCTACAACCCCTCACCTGACGCCGGCTGGTACCTCTTCGCCGGGGACGAGGCCGCCCTGCCGGCCATCGCCGCAGCCATCGAATCCCTGCCAGCGGACGCCCGCGGCCTGGCGTTCATCGAGGTGGACAGCGACGCCGACATCCAGCACATCGCGGCCCCCGCAGGCATGCAGCTCACCTGGCTCCGCCGGAACGGCGCACCCGCCGGCGACGGCGATCTGCTGGTCTCAGCAGTGGCCGACGCCGACTGGCCGGACGGACGGGTAGACGTGTTTGCCCACGGTGAGCGCGGCTACATGAAGGCCATGCGGACGGTGCTCTTTGCCCAGCGCGGCCTTGAACGGAGCCAGGTTTCGCTGTCCGGGTACTGGGCGAAGGGCCGTGTAGAGGACGATTTCCAGGCTGAGAAAAAGCTGCCCATCGGGAAGATCTGACAGGCAGCTGGCCGGGAAGCCTACCGTCGCCGGGCGCGCCGCCGTTCGTTGCTGGCCAGGCTGCGGGTCAGCGGCCGGGCCAGGGTGTCGCCGAGGACAATGCCGGCGGCTGTGCCCAGGACAATGGCGCCGGCGTTGAGCATCCCTCCGGCCCCGAACAGGATCTCGGATTCCTCGATGGTCAGGACGTACATGGAGCGGAAGATGGTCAGTCCGGGCAGCAGGATCAGGGCCGCAGGAACGGCAACCACCAGTTGCGGCGCGCCCATCTTCAGGGCCACCACCCTCGCCAGCAGCCCGATGACGACGGCGGCGATCGCCGGGGCGAACCGGTCGCCGACGCCGAGCGAACCGGCGCCCAGCAGGACAAAGTAGCCCACTACGCCCACGCCCGCAGTGGGCAGCAGCAGGTCCCAGGAGGTCTGCTCGGTGATGCCGATGGCCATCACCGCCAGGGCTATGAAGATCACCAGCACCCAGAGGTTGTAGGCAGGGGGGAACGTCTCGGTGACGTCGATGGCCTGCATGCCGGTCATCGCCCCCACGACGAAGGCCACGGCGATGCCTGACACGATGGCGCCGAACGTCAGGAGTGTGGACAGGAACCGGCCCGCTGCTGTCACGGGGAACCCATTGATGGCGTCCTGAACCGAGGAAACCAGCCGCCCGGTGGGCAGGAGCAGCAGGATGCCGCCCACCACCACGATCGCCGGCGCATTGGTGAGGCCGAAACGCCACAACAGCAGCGCGGTGAGCGTGACACCGAAGGCACACGCCGCCGTCGTAAAGAAGTCCGGAACCCGCCACTTGCCCAACTGGCGGGCCAGGAGGCTGACCCCGAGGTTGGCCACGAAGGCGATGGCCGAAGACGCCGGACCGCCGCCGAGGACGCCCACAAAGGCCGCGGCGAACACGCCGAAGGCCATGGTGACCATCCAGCGCGGAAACGGTTTGGGGCTGGTGATGGCCTCGTCGAGCCGGCGGATGGCCTCATCGCGGCCCACTCCCCCGGCCACAATGTCCGTCACCAGCCGGTGCACTTTGGCGAGCCCGGCGTAGTTGTTGGTCCAGGACCGCACCACCCGGAGCAGCGCGATGGGCGGCTGGTCCTTCGGGGCATAGTTGATGGCCACCGACTGGTTGGTGATGTCCACTTCGATGTTTTTCAGGCCCAGCGCGGCCGTGACGGCGATGATGCTCGTCTCCACCTCGAGGGCGCCGGCCCCGTACCGGAACATGGTCTCGGCAAGGTGCAGCGCAAAGTCGAGGGTCTTGCGCGCGGAGGTGTCCACGCCGCCCACCTGGATCATGGGGTTGGCGTAGGGGCTCCCGGCGAGCCTGTCCACGATGCTCAGAGGCGCCGTCGGCGGGTTCTCCCCCTGGACCAGGCGCCGCAGCATCCGCTTGGCGGCAGCGTCCTGGCGGAGCTGGGAGGGCGACAACGGTTCCGTCTTGGGCAGGCCGTCGGTATGAGGCCTGCCGCGGGTGTTTTCATGACGTTTGGTCATGTGGTCCCTCCTCCGTGGTTGGCGCTTGTGGGGTGGTGTTACGCCTGCCGCTTCAGCGGCAGTTTGCCGAGCAGGATCCGGGCCGCGGCGACTGCAGAGCGGCCCAAGCGGTTGGCCCGGAAGGCGAGGGGCCGGACGGGCATCACGAAGTCGCCCACGAGTTGGACCACGTTCCCGCCGAAGCCCTTCTTGAACTGGTAGCCGCCGTGGCCTTCCTCGTCCTGGCCCTCGATGCCGAAGGTGCCGTAGAAGTTGTACCGGGAGTAGCCCTTTTCCAGCCCGTGGAGCATCATGCCCCAGTACAGGGAGGTGGCCCCGTTGAAGTAGATGTAGTCCTGTACCGTCCCGCCGATCACGCACACCACCTCGTCGCCGAAGCAGACAAAGTGGATGGCGGCCACGGTGGCCACGCCCACGGAGTCCGGGAAGCGCTCGATGTCCTTGAGGCTGCGTTCGTAGCTGTCCGCCAGGTCCTGGACCACTTTAAGCCGGTTGGCTTTCTTCTTGCTGCCGGTTTCCTCAACCTCGCGGCGCAGTTCGGCGGCGGCCGCGGACTCGGCTTCCAGGCGTTCGGTGATGGACTTCCGGTACGCGGGGATGTCGATCTTGGCCATCATGAGTTTGGTGAACTCGGGCGACGTGGTCCGCAGGAGGTGTTCGTAGTATGCGCGTTCGCGGTACACGAAGCCCTTCTCGTCGCCGGCGGTGCTCAGTGCGCCGTAGAACTCATCCAGGGTTTCCAGCGTGGCCTGTTCCAGGAACACGCCGTTCTTTTCGGCTTTCCGTATGGCCTTGCGGGTCCGGTAGCTGGTGCTCATGATGAGCTCTTCGGAATCTTTGATGCCTTCGAGCGTCTTGATGAACATCCAGTTGACGTTGACGAAGTCCATCTCCAAGCCCTGGTGTTCAAAGCCCAGGCCCTCGAGGGCGGCCACCAGCGGCCTGTTGTCTGCCAGCTCGGGGTGCTCGGCGCCGTCTTCATTGCGGGCGATGTACGGCAGGTTCGGGGAGATCCGCAGTTCGGCAGCCTTACGGGCCGCGGCGCGCGCTTTGAGAAGTCCGACGACGTCACGCACCAATGCGGCGTCCGTGTAGTCCATGAGGGGGCCCTTGGCGCACTCGCAGACCTTGTAGCCGAACCGGTTGGTGGTGTAGTTCAGCTTGCCCGCGGCGATGAGTTCGCCGTCGCGCCTGACACCGAACAGCTCCACCACCTGGCCGCGGGCGCGCTGGAACCGGACGAAGTCGGCGGACTGGATGAAGTTGTTCTGCGGGTGCTGGCGGGCGAACGCTTCGAATTCGGCATCGCTCAGGACGCCGGGCTCGAGTTCGGCCCCGGCCTTGGTTGGATTCACGGAAGTAACCTCATCTGTGGCTGCGCCGCCGGCTGGGAGGCGCTTGCGTTCGTCTGTGTGTGGTCGGTGGGTGTTTGTTGCGTGGCGCGGTCAGTAGAACTGCTGGCCGGTGCGGGCGGTTTCGAGCCGCCGGAAGACGCGTTCGGCCCCCTTGACCCACAGGGCGTACTTGAGCGGCGCCAGGACATAATCGTGGCAGCCGACGAAGTCCGTGACCGTCTTGGTGAAGCTGGTCTTGAACATGCCCATGCCGTAAAGGTTATGGGTTTTGTCCTTGATCTGCGCCGCGGGCGGGGTTCCACAGAAGTCGTACTCGGTGCAGCCCAACTCCTGCATGCGGCGGATCGCCGCCCACTGCACCAGGTGGGAATCGCCGTACTGTTTGCGGTTCTGGGTGGAGCCGCCGTCCTTGTAGGTTGCTTTGGCACCGTAGTTGATGACGAAGGCCCCGACGCTGGGTTTGCCGTCCTCGTAGACGAAGAAGAAGCGGCCCTGGCTGCGGTTGCAGAACTCATCCCAGAACCGGGCGTAGTAATCGTAGCTGCGCAGCGGCATGGAGCCCTTGGCGTTCACGGTGTCCGCCATGAGGTCATAAAGCGCCTTGTACGTTTGCGGGCTCTGTTCGCGCTCCACCACTTCGCAGCCTTCGCGTTGGGCGCGGCGGATCGCGTTCCGGGCGCGGGACGAGATGGCGCGAAGCACCTCGTTGTCCGGTGCGGTGATGTCCAGCAGTGCCGTGGAGTCGTTGGACTGGATGTTGGGCGCCTTCACCAGGCCGGCCGCGGCGAACTGCGCCTGGACGTCCGTTGAGGCGATGATGTCCGGTTCGATCTTGATGCTGAAGACCTTGAGCTTGCGGCTGCGGGCGAATGCTGCGCAGGCCTCCAGTGCCGGTTTGAGGTCCGCGACCGAGTCCAGGTCCGGTCCTTTGATCAGGTACCAGAGGCGGCCCAGGACGGGGAACTTCTTCTCCAGGACCAGGTTGTAGCTGGAGGTTGCTCCGGACTCCAGGACCAGGAAGCGGACATTCCAGCCGCTGCCGTTCTTGACGGACGCGTAAGCCGCGGACTGCAACATGTTGCCGCCGTTGGGGTTGGCCGTGACGTGCTTGTCCCAGTTCTCAATTTCCTCCGCTGTGGCAAAGCGGGCGGTGAATTCTCGCAAGGGGGCCGTGTCCAATCTCAGGGTTTCGTAGGCGGTTCTGTACTCGTGGCTGCGTGCGGACATGTAGCCACAAGTCTAAAGCCTGAACCGGTCCGGCCGTTTCAGCGGGTGGCGAGCGGCTTGACCGCGGGGCTTCCCTTCGCGAGGGTTGATCCATGGAGTCACTGCCGGACAAAGCCACCCACAGCCCTGAAGGCGCCCGCCCGGAACCCGGGCCCGCCGCCCAGGTGGCTGCCCTCGCGGTCTTCCTGGCAGCCTCCGCCTTCGTCGCGTGGCTGGGCGCCTTTTCCACGGTCAGCAACGTGAATGGCTGGTACGTCAGCGCCGACAAAGCCCCGTGGTCACCGCCCAACTGGCTGTTCGGGCCCGTGTGGACGGTGCTCTACACTGCGATGGCCGTCGCGGCGTGGCTGGTGTGGCGCCGCCGCGTTCCGGGGTCCAGGCCGGCCCTCGTTGCCTACGGGGTCCAACTGTTCCTCAACCTGTTATGGACTCCGACGTTCTTCAGCCTGTATCCGATGATGGGCACAGCGGCGCTCTGGCTGGCTTTTGCGATCATCCTCGCGCTAATCGTGGCCGTGACCGTAACGGTGGTCCGGTTCGGCCCGATCAGCCGTATCGCCGGGCTCCTCCTGCTCCCCTACATCTCCTGGATTGTGTTCGCCTCGTCCCTCAACCTGTGGGCAGCGCTGAACAACTAGCCGCAGCACCGGCACCCGGCGTCCGGGCGTGGCACGGCCGTCGGCCCTAGCTGCGGGTCTCGCCGTCGGATTTTGCGCCATCATTCAGGTCCGGACATACAGGCGGCGCGGAAACACGCGGGTTGTGCCCCGGCCCGCCGGAATGATGGGGCAGAATCAGCCGCGGAGCCGCTCCACTGCGGCAAGCAGGACCTCCACGTCGCCCTGCCTGCCGTCAGTGCTGGAGGCAGGGCCGCCTTCCCACATGGCGTTCAGGTACAGCCCGTCCCCCATATACAGGACGGCTTTGGCCATGGCGCTTCCAACGTCGGCGGCGATCAGGTCCAGCCACTGCTGCTGGATGGCTGCGAACCGGCGCCGGGCCTCCACGTGGGCTACTTCCGCGAGGCGGCTGGCCGCGAGGAAGGACCGGTCCATCGGCGAACCGGACCAGAGCGACGTCCGGATGAAGTACGTGGCCGCGCCTTCCGGCGCCGCTGCCATGCGGGCAATGTCCTGGCCGGCCAGGACATCAAGGCGCTCCAGCATGGCCGCGATCAGCGCCTCCTTGTTGGGAAAGTGGTAGAGCAGGCCGCCCTTGGACACTCCGGCCTGCCTGGCCACGGCATCCAGCGTGGCTGCCCGCTCCCCCACGCCGATCAGGAGTTCCTCAAACGCATCGAGGACGGCATCGCGGGCTACTGGTTTTCTGGGCATGGTTCCCATCATGCATGGTCAACGCCGCGTTTCTTAACTGTACCGTCTGGACGGTATAGTTATTGAATGATGTTGTCCGACGTTTCCCCGAAGAGCACAAAGCAACCACAGGCCCGCACCCTGCCGCCGCGCCCGAAACAGGTGGAGTGGCGCGACTGGCTGGCACTGATCCTGCTGATGTTCCCGGTGCTTCTGGTCGCGGTGGACAACACGGCCCTGACGTTCGCGCTCCCTGCGATCGCGGGCAGCCTGCAGACAACGGGAGTTCAGTTGCTGTGGATTGTGGATGCCTATCCGCTGGTACTCGCCGGTCTGCTGGTGGCCATGGGCAGTCTGGGCGACCGGATCGGGCGCCGCCGCCTGCTCCTGATCGGAAGTGTGGGATTCGCTGCCGTTTCCGCGGCCACAGCCTTCGCCCCCAGCGCTGAGTGGCTGATCGCCGGACGGGCCGCCCTTGGCTTCTTCGGCGCCATGCTGATGCCCTCCACGCTGTCCCTGATCCGCAATATCTTTCCCGAGCCAAACCGGCGCCGGCTGGCGGTAGCCATCTGGGCGGCGGGCTTTTCCGGAGGTGCGGCACTGGGGCCCACCTTTGGCGGCTGGCTGGTGGAGCACTTCTGGTGGGGCGCCGTCCTGCTGGTCGCCGTGCCCATCATGCTTCCACTGGTGGCCTTCGGCCCCTCCTTCATCCCGGAGTCCAAGGATCCGCATCCCGGGCGCCTGGACGTGCCAAGCATCGCCCTGTCCCTGCTGGTGATGGTTCCCCTGGTATGCGGCATCAAGGAGCTGGCCACGGCAGGATTCGGCACCGTTCCGGCGGCGCTCATGGCCCTCGGCCTGGCCATGGGATTCGTCTTTGTCCGCCGTCAGCAGCGGCTGGCCAGCCCCATGTTGGACGTATCGCTCTTCCGCAACCGGATCTTCAGCACGGCCATCGCGGCCAACGTGCTGGCACTGTTCTCCCTTACCGGCTTCATCCTATTCCTGGCCCAGCACCTGCAGCTCCTGGACGGGATGACGCCATCGACGGCCGGGGTGGCCATGATCCCGGCTTTGGTGGCTACGGTGGTTGCCGGCCTGGCAGTGGTCCCACTGGTCCGCAAGGTGCGGCCCGGCTTCGTGGTGGCCGGAGGCCTGGCCCTTAGCGCTACCGGCTACGCCCTCGTGGTGCTGGGTGACCACACGTCCGGACCGGTTCTCCTGCTGGCCGCACTGCTGATTCTTGCCCTGGGCGTAGGTGCCGCGGAAACGATTTCCAACGATCTCATCCTGGGCTCCGTTCCCGCCGAGAAATCCGGCGCGGCGGCGGCCATCTCGGAAACCGGCTATGAGCTGGGCTCCCTGCTGGGCACCGCCATCCTCGGATCCATCCTGACCGCGTCCTACCAGCACAACCTGCACTTCCCCGCAGGGCTGGAAGGGTCGGCGTCCGCGAGCGCAGTGCACCAGGCGGGCGAGACCCTTGCCGGGGCCACGGAACTGGCCGCCGGCCTGCCCGCCCCGCTCGGCGACGGGCTCCGCGCTGCGGCGCGCCTTGCCTTCGATTCAGGAGTCCAGATCACTGCGGCAATCGCGATGGTACTGATGGCGGGCGCGGCGGCCGTCACCGCCGTCGTCCTCCGAAAGGTTCCGACGGCGGACTAGGCACCGGGGCAACTCGCCACAGACGCGCACAAGAAAGCCCGGCGTCGGAGAATTCCGACGCCGGGCTTTCTGGCCACCGGGCCTTCCGGCGGGTGAGCAGCACCTATTTCGTGTCAGGGGCGGTGACGCTGGCCGAGGCCTTCATGGTCTCCGCGTTGACCATCCACGCATACTGCTCCAGCTTGGCGATGAATTCGTGGAGCAGGTCCGCGGAAGTGGGGTCCTCTTCGTCCACCTCGTCATGGACCTTGCGCATGGTCCCAACAGCGGCCTCGAGGGCGGCAACAATCCGGTCGATCGCGTCCTTGGTCGTAATGAGGCCCTCGGGGAACTGGGCCAGGGACGTTGATTTGGCCACGGTGGAGCTCCGGCCATCCGGCAGGGCATGCAGTGCACGCATCCGCTCGGCGGTGTCGTCCGCGAACTGCCGGGCGGCATCAACTATTTCGTCCAGCTGCAGGTGAAGGTCCCGGAAGTTGGTTCCCACAATATTCCAGTGGGCCTGCTTGCCCTGGATATGCAGCTCGATCAGGTCCGCCAGAACGGCCTGCAGGTTGTTGGTCAGGGTCGGTGAAGCTTTCATGAGTCCTCCTCGATTGGTCCAGTAATGCCGACGCTATCAGCCCTCCCCGGCCGGCGCCCCAAGTTTCACAGTAAGCTTACTAATTGCTTTTGGCCACCAGGAATCGGCCGGACCCAGCAGGCGCACAGGGGCGCCCCGGCGGCTGGTATCCGGCCGGGGCGCCAGTGCGGTTTCCTCTCTCACGGGTCACCAGAAGTGCGCTACATCCACTACCAGACGGGAACCGGCGCCGGGGCCGTCGAGGGCGATGACCCGGAACGGTAGCCGGGCACGCACGCCCAGGCCCAGGCTCGTATAGCCTTCAAAGCTGCCAGCGTAGGCCACCTGGCGGTAGGTCTGGTATCCGGAGACGTCAGACAGTTTGGCCCCGGGCGCCGGGCTGAACGTGGCGTTGCCGCTACTGTCATAGGATGGCGCGTTCACTGTTACCTGAAGGAACGCAGAACCGAGCAGGGGAATCTCGCTACCCGAACCGTCCTGGACAACCGCGGGAACGTACTGGACGGTGTAGCCCTTGACCGGGCCGTTGAGATCAACCACCATCCGGTCGAAGCAGTAATGCTGCCCCGTCCTGACATTTGTGACGGATGCGGTGCTCAGCTGCGGCGCTGCCTTCGCCAGCGACCCCCAGACGAGTCCGCAATAGGATGTGGCTGCCGAGGCGGGCGCCGGAGCCACAAACCCCAATCCGACAGCCACCAAAATGACTGCCAGCCATGCATGAACCTTTTTCATTGCGGCCACCCTTCGAGTGATGAGGTACCTCAAGCGTAGGAGTCCCACGGGCCGTAAATAAGGGTTGTTGCAGCTTCGGCGCGGAACCGTTAATGGCGGCCTTCGCCGGTCACGCCGGAGTAATTCCGACTGGTTTTTGCGTTCCAAAGAAACGCTTTTAACACCACTTCTGCACCCGGCCGTTATGCATCATAACGACGCCGGACCAGCCGCCGGGCGGCCGTTTTCCGGTTGCGCCGCGGAGACGCAAAAGCCCCGTCCGGCCGCTAGGCTGACGGGGCTGTGATCGCTCTTGAGGGCGCGGGAAATCCCTAGCCTTCGCACTCGATGCAGTACTTCATGCCGTTCTTTTCGCGGGCAATCTGGGAGCGGTGGCGGACCAGGAAACAGGACGAGCACGTGAACTCGTCAGACTGCTCCGGAACAACCACAACAGTCAGTTCCTCGCCGGAAAGATCGGCGCCGGGCAGGTCGATGCCCTCGGCCGTATCGTTCTCCTCGACGTCGATGACGGCGGTCTGGGCGTTGCCGCCGCGGGATGCCTGAAGTGCCTCCAGCGACTCTGCGGAAGACTCGTCATCTGTCTTGCGTGGAGCGTCGTAATCGGTAGCCATAGCGGGGTTCACTTTCGTTGCTGCGCGGCACCATTTCAGGCGCCTCAGTGAAGCAGTTTAGGTCATAGCCCCACTACTTAGGCAATAGTGTGGGCAAACTGACAGATCATGCTGCCTTCCACGGCGTTACGCTGAACTGGCCGGCATTCCACACTGAACCCGCAGGAGGGCACCATGGCCGCCAAACTCAACCGCAAAGCGTTCACGCACGCTCGCAAGCTGATCGAGAGTGGAAAAGTTGAACACGATGTCCGTGACGACTGGAGCGAACACGCCCCCTCTGCGGATGACGAGAACAAATACATCGAAAAGCACGGCTTCGCCGCATTCGCCGAGTGGCATCTGGGCCGCGATGATGAAGGATCCGACGGCACCAAGGGGAGGGTGAGCTTCCCGTTCGGCGACTTCAAGAAGATTCACCGCTGCGCCGTCATCTCCCTGGAAAGCCGGGCCGCTCAGCACGGGCACGATGATATCCGGGATGCGGCAAAGAAACTGCTGGAACTCATGGATTCGCAGTGAGGTCCGGACGCACCTGAGATTAGGCCCCTTGACAGTTCTCCTTGCAGGCGATCTAATAGTTGTATCTTCAACTAACCGATCCCGGCCCCTTGCCTAAGGAATACACGTGAACCTCCCCGCTGACCCCGGCGCCTCCGGCCTTACCTCGCCGAGCACCCCGCATGTTGTGGCGACGGCCGGGTCGACCGAACCGTCGGCACCGTTGGTAGTGCTGCTCCACGGGCGTGGCTCCAATGAGCGCGAAATCCTCAGCCTGGCAAGCCACCTGCCGCCGGAATTCGCCTACGCCGCTGTTCGTGCTCCGATCGGGGAGGGCCATGGCTATGCGTGGTTTGCCAACCGGGGCATCGGCAGGCCAACTGCCGAATCCCTTGCTGAACAAATGGCGTGGTTCCGGCGCTGGCTCGATGATTACGCCGTGGCGGGCCGGCCTGTCATTTTGGTGGGCTTCAGCGGCGGCGCCGCGTTTGCCGGCGGCCTTGTCCTGGATGATCCGGAGCGCTTCGCGGGAGCGGCCATCCTGTACGGCACCCTGCCGTTCGACGCGGGCGTGCCGGTGACGCCGGAAAGGCTGTCCGGCGTTTCCGTATTGGTCGCGCACGGGGAGCAGGACCGGGTCATCCCGGCTGAGCTCCTCGCCCGGACCTGGGAGTACTTGACCACCGAGTCTGGCGCGAGCGTCCGCACCCGCCGCGACCCCGGCGGACACCAGATTTCAGCGCAGACGTTGAGTGAAATCGGGACCTGGATCAGCGCTACGGGATCCCCGGCCGCCTGACGGGCGCCCGCAGCGAGCGGCCCGCCGTTGAAGCAACGGCCGGGCTGGTCGGCAGACGCCTGCCGCATGACGGGCTGAAGTCGGCTGGCGGACGGCCTGGGCGTGTTTCAGGCCTCCGGCAGCTGGGAGCGGGTGGGGTCAGTCACGTCATGGCAGTGACGCAGCAGGTCGACTGCCCGGGCAGCATCCCCCGTCTTCAGCGCCGCCAAGATTTGACGATGATCGTCCACGACCTTCTTCTGGTAATCGGCGCCCTGCCTGTACGTCATGGTGATGCGCTTCTGGATGGGATGGTTCCAGACCGACGTCAGCACGCTGAGCAGGAAACTGTTTCCCGCCGGTTCCACGAGCGCCAGGTGGAATGCCTGGCCCAGCCGAAACAATTCGAGATTATCCGAAGGGTCGATGATGGCCGTCTCCTCCGTCAGGCCGCTCATCCGGAGAATCTGCTGGGGCGTGTAGTGCCCGCACGCACGCTGGACGGCCAAAGCCTCAAGGGCGTACCGAACGTCAAAAACGTCCGCGATTTCGCGTTCGTCGAGCTGGTTGACGATGTAACCACGCCCCGGCACCAGCGTAGTCAACCCTTCCAGCGTCAGGCGCGTAAGTACGTCCCGGACCGGAGTGCGCGATACGCCGTACTGGGCAGCCACCTGCTCCTGAACCAAAGCACTCCCGGACATGATGCGGCCAGTGGCGATGTCGGCGGTGATCTGTTCATAGACCCGCTCGGCCAGTGGCCGGAGATCCTTCGGTTGTAGGGCCATGGAACCTCTGCTTTCAGTTTCCTGCAATTTTGACATGAACCACACGATTCGAATGGTCCGGAGGCGCTGCGCAGGGGCCGCGCGGCGGCGACTTTTGATCCCCTGCGATCTTCCAGAAGAAACCCTTGACGCTTTCTGACCCTCTGAATACACTGTATACAGTCAAATTTGAGGAGAACAAAGATGTTCGTTTTGAATACTTGGTACGTGGCATCGTGGTCTGCGGACGTTTCGCGCAAACCTGTACGCCGCGTCATCTGTGAACAGCCAATCGTCCTATTCCGGACCCAGGACGGCGAGGCGGTGGCCCTGGCTGACAGGTGCGCCCACCGGGCCTTCCCCCTTTCCGAAGGGCGAACCGTCGGCGACTCCGTCGAGTGCGGCTACCACGGCTTCACCTACGGGCCTGATGGTGCCTGTACCCGCGTCCCGGCTCAGACCTCTATCCCGGAGCGCGCCCGGGTACGCAAGTATCCGCTGGTCGAGAAAGACGGTTGGATCTGGCTCTGGACGGGCGACGCTGCACTGGCCGACCCAACGCTGATCCCGGACACACACTGGATGGTCGACCCGGAATGGGCCACCGTCACGCATTCGTACCACTTCAAGTGCCGCGCGGACCTCATCCACGACAACCTCCTGGACCTTACCCACGAATCATTCCTGCACCAGACCACCGTCGGTGACGATTACATCTACGAGCACGGCATCACGGTTGAAGTCGACGGCAACGTCGTCAGCGTTGACCGCCTGATGCCCTCGGTGGAGGCCCCTCCCCTCTACGCGGAGACCATGGATGCGCGTGGCCTCTTCGACCGGTTCCATTGCACAGAATTCTTCGTACCCAACCTGCACGTTCTGCACTCGGGCATCACGGGCGAGGGCCGGCCCCGGGAAGAAGGCTTCCTGATCAAGGTGCTCAACGGCATCACCCCTATAGACGAGCACAACAGCTGGTACTACTACGCCTTCAGCCGCAACTTTGCCGTCCACAATGCCCAGGCCACCGAGGATCTCCGGGTGGGGCTCAGCACCGTCCTGGACGAGGACGCCGCCGCCCTTGAGGCCCAGGAGATCGGCATGGGCACCAGGCCATCCGGAGAACACGATGTGCTCATCGCCCAGGACGGCGGGGTAGCCAAGGCCCGGCGCATCCTTTCAGCGCTGCTTCGTAAGGAACAGCAGGCTTTCGCCGCAGACACTGTCCGGGTACCCGCCGGCCAAGGGAGGGGCTAGGCATGTGGATGCTTATCCGGGCCAACGACGTCGGCGCCGTCAGAGCATCATCCGGGGCCCGCATCCTTGCCGCCAACCCTGACTCTGCCGAACGCGGGGATCCCTGGCGTTGGACGGTCGAGCTCGACGAGACAACGGCTGAACCGTTTGCAGCTGTCACGGCCAACCCTGCCCACATAAATTCCCGCAGCACACGCTATGAAGGCAACTACACCGGCGTCGTCCATCGCGGTGCCGGTGAGCAGATCGTGATGGCCGGTCTTTCCGGTGAGGCGCTGGTCTCCGCTGAAGACGGGCCTTGGCAACGATGGCTCAGGCCCGGCGACACCTTCATCGTCGAAGGTGAAGACCAGGAGTCGATACGCCTCTCCCTGACCGCCGGCGAATCAGCCGTGCAGGTCATCACCCTCTCCCCCTTGCGCGCCAAAGTCCTCCGATGGGTCCCCTGACCGCCCGACTTGTGCCGGGTCCACATACGTTTCAGCGTCGAAAGGTATCACCATGAGCCACCACCGCATTCCCCTCATTCTCGCCGGAGCCATAGCGCTGGCTCTGTCCGCCAGCTCCTGCACTGCAGCTTCAGAGGCCGCCCCGCAAAACCCCGCCGGGGCCTCCGGACGTGCACCGGGCAGCCCGGCTGTACCCGCTAACGACACTGCCCGCGGTCTTCTCCCCGAGAACTACCGCAGCGCGGGGGTCCTCCGGGTTGCATCGGATCCCACCTACGCGCCGTTTGAGTACTTCGATACGGACAACAAGACTATGATCGGCTGGGATGTTGACTTCACCGATGCAGTGGGGGCGGCATTGGGACTGAAGGTCGAGCACGTCGCCGCATCCTTTGACACCATCTTGCCCGGGCTGGCCTCAGGCAAGTACGACATGGCCGCCTCCTTTTTCTCCGTAACGCCCGAGCGCGAAAAGATCGTTGATTTCGTGCAATACATCAGCAGCGGCTCCGGAGTTGCCGTGCTGGCGGGAAACCCCAAAAGGATCACCATGGACTTCCTGACGATGTGCGGCAAGACCCTTGGCGCGCAAAAGGGCTCCATCCAGGCAATGGAAGTTCTGCCCGCGTTCTCTGCCAAGTGCATCGAGGCGGGCAACGCGGCCGTCGACATCCAAAGTTTCCCCGGGCAGTCCGATGCCAATCTCGCCCTCGTCTCCGGTCGCGTGGACGGCGTCGTCGCGGACAGTGTCACGCTCTCCTATCAAGGCAAGCATGCTAACGACAAGTTCGTGCTGGCCGAGGGTAACGACTACAACCCGGAACCGATTGGGCTTGCGCTGAACAAGGGATCCGGTCTCAAGGCAGCAGTTACAGAGGCTGTGCGGGAAGTGCTCAAGAGCGGACACTACCCGGAGATCAGCGAGAAGTGGGGCGTCCCCGCCAGCGTCCTGGTCACGGCTGACGTGCTGGCGCAAAAGTAGGCGGACATGTTCATGACAACAACAACACCGCAGCTCGCCGCGCAGGCTACCGGCGACGAGTACACGGTCGTCAAGGCCAAACACCCCGGGCGCTGGGCTTCTGCCGCCGTGATCGCGCTCATCGGAGGCTTGCTTCTGCAGTCGGTGCTGACCAATGCCAACTTCGGTTGGGATGTGGTCATGACTTACCTCAGTGCAGCTTCCATCGGCCAGGGGATCATCGTCACCCTTGAACTGACCGCGACGAGCATGATCATCGGGACACTTCTTGGAGTGGTTTTCGCCGTCATGCGGCTCTCACCCAACCCTGTGGTGCGTACCGCTGCGTTCACCTACGTCAGCTTCTTCCGCGGAACCCCGGTGCTCGTCCAACTGCTGTTCTGGTTCAATCTGGCTGCACTGTACCCCGTCATCACTCTCGGCATTCCGGGCGTCGAGCTGGACGCAAACCAGCTCATAACCCCCCTCACTGCGGCCATCCTGGGCCTTGGACTCAACCAGGGCGCATATATGTCGGAAATCGTCCGGGCCGGAATCCTATCGGTGGATAACGGGCAGATAGAGGCTGCCGAGGCGTTGGGCATCACCCGCCTGCAGACCATTCGGCGCATCGTACTGCCCCAGGCCATGCGCGTCATCATCCCTCCTACAGGCAACGAAACCATCGGCATGCTCAAATCGACCTCGCTCGTCAGCGTCATAGCAGTTCCCGAACTCTTGTACTCGGCACAGGTCATCTACGCCCGGACGTTTGAGACCATTCCGATGCTTATCGTTGCCAGCCTCTGGTACCTCCTCATCACCTCCATCCTCACCATCGGCCAGTACTACCTGGAGCGCAGGTTCGCACGCGGCAACCAGCGCAGCCTGCCGCCCACGCCACTTCAGCAGCTTAGTAGGTTCTTCCGCACACATGATGCCCTGGCGCTGAAGGGCAGCTCCTTGAAAGGCGGTCCGCGATGACGGCCCACACGGCGCCTGAACCAATGGTCAGAGCGAATTCAATCCACAAAAGCTACGCAGGTAACGAAGTCCTCAAGGGGATCGACATGGAAGTCGCACCCGGCGAGGTGGTGTGCCTCATCGGCCCCTCAGGGTCAGGGAAGAGCACGTTCCTGCGCTGCATCAACCACTTGGAAACAGTGGATGGCGGCCGGATGTGGGTGGACGGGACCATTGTGGGCTACGACCTCAAAGGCACCCGGCTCCACGAACAAAACCACCGCGACGCGTGCCGCCAGCGCATGGACATCGGCATGGTCTTCCAGCAATTCAACCTGTTCCCCCACATGACCGTTCTGGAAAACCTGATCGAGGCGCCGCGTTTGGTCCGGAAGGAAAAGAAAGCGACTGCGACGGCCCGCGCCCTGGATCTGCTCGAAAAGGTGGGGTTGAGTGATAAGGCCAACGCCTACCCGCGCCAGCTCTCCGGCGGCCAGCAGCAGCGCGTCGCGATTGCCAGGGCATTATGCATGGAGCCCAAGCTGATGCTGTTCGACGAGCCGACATCAGCCCTGGACCCCGAACTGGTGGGGGAAGTACTAAGGGTCATGAAGGACCTGGCCCTGTCCGGGATGACCATGATCGTGGTGACCCATGAGATGAACTTTGCGCGGGACGTCGCCGACCGCGTCGTCTTTATGGATGGCGGCTATGTGGTCGAACAAGGGCCTGCCCGCGATGTGATCACCCGTCCGGCGAACGAACGAACAAAAGCCTTCCTGGCCTCAGTCCTTTCGGACAAGGCAGGGAACTGACGTGGAGAAGGGATTCTTTGATGTTGTGGTCCGCTCTGTGGACCGTCAGTCCCGTTATGTCGTCTCGCTCACGTTGGAACACCCTCTAGGACACGACCTGCCCCGCTGGCAGCCAGGCGCACACGTCGATGTTCAGCTTCCCAACGGCATGGTTCGCCAGTACTCGCTCTGTTCGGACCCGGCGGAAGAACGCAGCTGGCGCATCGCCGTGCTTCGCGAGTCCGAAGGGAGGGGCGGTTCAGCCTACGTCCACGACGAACTGAAACCCGGCACAAAAATCCAGGTCCGGGGACCCCGCAATAACTTCCCTCTGCGCCCTGCTAAGCGGTACCTGTTCATCGCCGGAGGCATCGGCATCACACCCCTTGTGTCCATGATCCGGAGCGCTGTCCAACAGAAAATCCCTTGGGATCTGGTCTACCTCGGCCGTTCCCGGAACTCCATGGCGTTGGTCAGCGAAATCAACGCGTTCGGGGACAACGCTCGGATCCACACCAGCGAGGATTCCGGACCATACCCCCTGATCGACTTCGTAGACCAGCTCGCCTCCGGCACGGCGGTTTATGCTTGCGGACCGCAGAAACTCCTTGACGCTCTTGAAACGGCATCGCACGGATGGGCCGATCCGGCAGCCCTCCACTGCGAGAGGTTTTCACTTGGCCCCGCCGGGACAGCCACTGTCCAGCCCAACTCAACGTTCGTCGTCGAGCTGGTCGACGGAACAGAAGTGCCCGTCCCGCCGGAGTTGTCCATTCTCGAAGCGTTGGAATCGGCGGGCGTCAATCCGGTCAGCTCCTGCCGTGAAGGCATTTGCGGTACGTGCGAGACACCCGTCCTGAGCGGAGAAATCGATCATCGGGACACGCTGCTTTCGCCCCAAGAACGCGACGAAGGGACCACCATGATGATCTGTGTTTCCCGTTGCCGCGGCGCCAGGCTGGTTTTGGATCTCTGACCCGTGGAGCCTCCTGTCAGATTCGAACTGACGACCCCCGCTTTACAAGAGCGGTGCTCTGGCCAACTGAGCTAAGGAGGCGCACCCTATGAAGGGTGTGCGCCTGAACGGCGCTAGATAAGGTTAGCCCAACTCCGCCCGCTCGTAAAAATGAGGCGTCCCCGGCGCCAATCAGACGCTGAAATGACCACAAAAAATGGCCCGGTCCCGGAGTGAATCCGGGGCCGGGCCATCTTTGTATCTTCAGAAACCCAGGCAGATCAGCCCTTTGCGGCGATCGCAGCCTGCAGGAAGTCCGGGAACGGGGTCTGGGCGCTGGCGCCCTTGCCCCACTGCTGGCCGTCAACGAACACGGTGGGTGTGCCGGTCACGCCGATGGCGGTGGCCTGCTTGGTAGTGAACTTCACGAACGGGCGGTAGGTCTTGTCATCGACGCAGGTGTCAATGGGCTTGGCACCGATGTCCGTGGCCATCTTCTTCAGGTCGTTGTCAGAGATACCCGCTGAGCCTTCGGCCGGCTGCTTGGCGAACAGCGAATCAACGAATTCCGCGTACTTTTCCGGGGATTCGTTGACAACGCAGGCCGCTGCATTGGCCGCGCGCGAGGAGTAGTTGGTGGAGGACCGGCTGTCCAGGAAGCCGAGGGCCCGGTATTCGACCGAAATTTTGCCCTCGTTGCGCAGCGACGTCAGCTGGTCGTTGTACTGAGCTTCGAAGTTCTTGCAAACCGGGCAGATGAAGTCAACGTACAGGACCACTTTGACGGGCTTGCCGGCTTCCGCCTGGGCTCCCGGCGCTACTACCTCGGCGGGGGGATTCTGCGGCGCATCCCCCACGGAAGCGGCGTCCACGGTGGCCGGATCCAGCTTCACGACGTCCGTGTTGGCAAGCAGGGTGACGCCGCCGTTGACATTGCCGTTGGCCGGCGTCGGTCCCTGGTCGGCAATCGGGGCGTTCTGGCGCATGGTTGTGGTCACCACAAGGGCCACCACCGCAAGGATGGCCACCACAGCTACAACAATGCCCCAGCCGATCAGCATCTTGTTGCGCTTGTCCTTCTTCACCTGTGCCTCCCGGATCAGGCGGGCCTTCTCGCGCGCCTCCGAAGTGCGCTCAGCCTTGGACTTACGTATTTCATTTGCGGGGCTCATGTGTTCCTAGGGTCGATCGACATAGGGGGACCACTCTGTGGCGACTCCGCCCATTTTAGGACAGAAACCTGAGAGCTTGCCTTTTCAAGTATCAGGGCCTGAAATCCAACGCACGAATGGCCCCAACGTACCCATCCTATTAAGGTGGCTTAAAGGCACAAGCAACCCCAGGGGGCCGCAATGCAAACACCCGTCCAAGAAAAACCCACAGGCGCACCAGAAGAAGGCCCGCACTCGCACAGCCACAGGGCGCCCACAAAGTACGACTTCATGGTGGTGTCCAACAGGCTGCCCGTTGACCGCAGCACGCCGGGCGAGAGCGGCGACGACGGCTCCGGCTGGCGCCGCTCCCCCGGCGGGCTGGTGACGGCCCTCGCACCCATGATGACCAAGACCGACGGCGCCTGGGTGGGCTGGCACGGCGCTCCCGATGAAACCGTCAAGCCGTTCAGCCACGGCGGCATGGACCTGGTCCCGGTCCAGCTGAGCACGGACGACGTCGAGCTCTACTACGAGGGATTCTCCAACGCCACGCTGTGGCCGCTCTATCACGACGTGATCGCCCCGCCGGAGTTCCACCGGACCTGGTGGGACGTGTACCGCAAGGTCAACCAAAGGTTCGCGGACGCCGTCGTACACCACGCGGACAAGGGCGCCACGGTGTGGGTCCAGGATTACCAGCTGCAGCTTGTGCCGAGGCTGCTCCGCGAAGCCCGGCCGGACCTGAAGATCGGGTTCTTCAACCACATTCCCTTCCCGCCGCCGGAAATTTTCGCCCAGCTGCCATGGCGCAAGGCCATCATCGACGGCCTGATGGGCGCCGACCTCATTGGCTTCCAGCGTCCCAGTGACGCCGGGAACTTCATGCGGTCCGCACGCCGGTTCCTTGGTGCCAGCGTCAAACAGCAGCAGGTGCATGTGAAGGGGGCCGACGGCGAAATCACCCACATCGCCAGGGCCCAGGCCTTCCCCATCTCCATTGACGTGGCCCAGATCAGCGAACTGGCCCACAAACCGGAGATCATCGAGCGCGCCCGCCAGATCCGCCAGGACCTCGGCAACCCCAAGACCATCCTCCTGGGGGTTGACCGGCTCGATTACACCAAGGGCATCCGGCACCGGCTCAAGGCCTTTGAAGAGCTCCTCAACGAGGGCAAGCTGGCCGTAACCGACGCCACGCTGATCCAGGTGGCCAGCCCCAGCCGGGAACGGGTGGAGCAGTACCGGCTCCTGCGCGAAGAGATCGAAGGCAAGGTCGGCCACATCAACGGCACGTACGACACCATTCAGAACACGGCCGTCCGCTACCTGCACCACAGCTATCCCGTGGAGGAAATGGTGGCGCTGTACCTCGCCGCCGACGTCATGCTGGTGACCGCCCTCCGGGACGGGATGAACCTTGTGGCCAAGGAATACGTCACCGCCCGCAAGGACAACGACGGCGCCCTGGTGCTCAGCGAGTTTGCCGGCGCGGCGGACCAGTTGAAGCAGGCCCTGCTGATCAACCCGCACGATATCGACGGCCTGAAGGACACCATCATGCGCGCCGTCAACATGTCACCCCGGGACGCCGCGCGCCGCATGCGCGCCATGCGCAAGCAGATCCTCGAGCACGACGTCGACCACTGGTCAGCCGATTTCCTCGCCGCCCTGAACGAAAAGGTTGTCCGCGATGACTCCTGACAGCCGCCCCGCCAAGGAACCCCTCGCCCTGTCCCCGGAACTCCGGGAGGCCGTGCGCCGCATCGCCCGGACTGAACATCTCCTGGTGGCCCTGGACTTCGACGGCACCATTTCACCGATCGTCGACCGCGCCGGGGATGCCCGTCCCCTTCCGCGCTCAGCCACCGCGTTTGCCGGGCTGGCGGCCCTTCCACGCACGACGACGGCACTCCTGTCCGGCCGCGCACTCGCCTCGCTGCGCGCGGTGGCTTCGCCGCCGGTGAACACTCTGCTGATCGGCAGCCACGGGGCCGAGGCCTGGCTGGGCCCCGGCTCCGCGGAGCTGACACTGGATGAGGGCCAGCGCCTGTTGCTTGCCCAGGTACGCGGTGTCCTCGAGGACATCGTGGAGCAGGCCCCGGGCACGCTCCTCGAAGACAAGCCCGCCGGCGTGGTCCTGCACACCCGGCTCGCTGAGGACGATGTTGCCGAGGACGCGGTCGCGGCAGCCCGTTCGGTCCTCCAGAACCGCAAAGGTGTCTTCCTGAAGGAAGGCAAACGCGTCCTGGAAACCTCCGTGGTGAACGCTTCCAAGGGGGAGGGCCTGACGTTCCTGCGCCAGATCACAGGGGCCACCGCGGTCCTTTTCGCTGGCGATGACGTCACGGACGAGGACGCCCTGGCCCGCCTTGAGCCCGGGGACGTGGGCGTCAAAGTCGGCCTGGACTTCACCCAGGCGGAGTTCCGGGTGGAGGCGCCGGTTCACGTGGCCGAGCTCCTGGAGGCGCTGCTGCAGGAGCGGAGCCTGGTGGTCGCCGAGGAGGGCCCGGCCGCCGACTGACAGGACAGCATGCCCAACCTCACATGTGACCTCCGTAACATTTGCAACAATAAGCAAGTCGTCTGACATACTCTTGGTTGTGATGTGGCGCACAGAACCGTGCGGCGTCACGCGATACTCCCCGTGTCGGCACAGCTTCGGCCGGGGAGTACACGGCTGCAATGCCGTGAATAACTGAATTACATGAACCATTCACTACGGATCGTCCGGCACGTACCTGCCGGTGAAGGGATTGATAACTGTGGCTACAGTTACTTTTGATAACGCTACGCGTCTGTACCCGGGCACAGAGAAGCCCGCTGTTGACAAGCTCAACATTGAAATCGCCGATGGCGAGTTCCTGGTCCTCGTTGGACCCTCCGGTTGCGGTAAGTCCACCTCCCTGCGCATGCTCGCAGGCCTCGAGGACGTCAACGCCGGCCGGATCCTGATTGGCGACCGCGATGTCACCGACGTTCCGCCGAAGGACCGCGACATCGCGATGGTTTTCCAGAACTACGCGCTCTACCCGCACATGACTGTTGCGGACAACATGGGCTTCGCGTTGAAGATCGCCGGCGTCTCCAAGGAGGAGCGTGCCGAGCGCGTCCGCGAAGCAGCCAAGCTTCTTGACCTTGAGCCGTACCTGGACCGCAAGCCGAAGGCACTCTCCGGCGGCCAGCGCCAGCGTGTTGCCATGGGCCGCGCCATCGTGCGTAATCCGCAGGTCTTCCTCATGGACGAACCGCTCTCCAACCTGGACGCCAAGCTCCGTGTCCAGACGCGTACGCAGATCGCGTCCCTCACCCGCCGACTGGGTGTCACCACGGTTTACGTCACGCACGACCAGGTCGAGGCCATGACCATGGGCGACCGAGTCGCAGTGCTGAAGGACGGCCTGCTGATGCAGGTGGACACCCCGCGCAACCTGTACGACAAGCCCAAGAACGTCTTCGTTGCCGGCTTCATCGGCTCACCGGCCATGAACCTGCTTGAACTGCCCGTGGTCGACGGCGGCGTCCAGTTCGGCGGAACGGTTTACCCCGTGCCGCGCAACGTCCTCGAGGAAGCCCATGGCAGCACCGTCACCCTGGGCAGCCGTCCGGAAGACCTTGAAGCCGCACCGCAGGGCGAAGGCCTGAAGGTCGAAGTTGACGTTGTTGAAGAACTCGGCGCCGACGCCTATGTCTACGGCCACACCACGCTGGACGGCAAGGACCACGACATCGTGGCACGCGTCGACGGCCGCCGCCCTCCGATGAAGGGCGAGGCCATTTACGTCCGTCCCCAGTCGGGCCACGTGCACCTGTTCGACACCAAGACCGGCCTGCGCCTGGGCGACTGACCACCCCGGCGCCCTGACCACCCGGTGACAGCGGCTCCCCACCGGCTGGGGCCCGAGATCCACTGAACGACGGCGGCCCTCCCCCACAACGGGAGGGCCGCCGTCGTTCGTTGCGGGCATTTTGCCCCTGGCCCCCTGATGTACGGAAGAATTGACTCATGACCGATGAAAACAGCGCCCAGTGGCACGACGAGCCCACCGACTACGCGCAGGTGGGCAAACTGCCCCGGTTCGAGGCGGCAAGCGCCAACGACTCCAAACTCGCCGCGGTCTCAAGTTCGCTGAGCATCACGGCCGCGGCCGCGGATCCAGAACTCCTTGATCTGCCCTGGCACGTCGCCTTGGAGGACTGGCCCGCCGAGAACCTCGCGGCCCTCCCCCGCGGTATCTCACGGCACATTGTGCGTTTCGCACACCTGGGCGGCTCCGTCATCGCCATCAAGGAAACGTCCGAGCACATAGCCCGGCACGAATACCACATGCTCCGTAAGCTGGCCCGCCTTGATGTCCCGTGCGTTGACCCGGTGGCCGTCATCACCGGGCGCACCACCTTGGACGGCCGGCCGCTGAACCCGGTGCTGGTCACCCGCCACCTGAAGTTCTCCATGCCATACCGCGCCCTCTTTTCCCAGATGCTGCGAAAGGACACGCTGACCCGGCTCATCGACGCCCAGGCGCTCCTGATGGTGCGGCTGCACCTCGTGGGCTTCTACTGGGGCGATGTTTCGCTGTCCAACACACTATTCCGCCGTGACGCCGGCGCGTTCGCGGCGTACCTGGTGGACGCCGAGACGGGCGAGCTGTACCCGGACCTGTCCACGGGCCAGCGCGAGTACGATCTCGAAATCGCCCGGGTCAACATTGCCGGTGAACTGATGGACCTCCTGGACGGCGGCCTGATCGAGGAGAAGGTGGACCCCGTGGCCACCAGCGAACTCATTATGGAGAGCTACCGCCGGCTCTGGGCCGAACTGACCGAGAAGGAATCCTTCGAGCTCGGCGAGCGGTGGCGCGTGGCAGCACGCATCCGGCGGCTCAACGAGCTCGGCTTCGACGTCGAGGAATACGCCATCAAGACCACCCAGAACGGGACCACCATCCAGCTCCAGCCCAAGGTGGTCGACGCCGGACACCACATGCGCCGGCTGCTGCGGCTTACCGGCCTGGACGCCCAGGAAAACCAGGCCAGGCGCCTGCTCAATGATATGGACACCTTCCGGGCGGACAACAACCCGGGGATGGATGAGGAATACAGCGCGCACCTGTGGGTCAGCCAGGTGTTCGAACCGATCGTCCGTTCCATCCCCCGCGACCTGTCCCGCAAGCTGGAGCCCGCTGAGGCCGTCCACGAGGTCCTGGAGCACCGCTGGTACATGTCCGAGGAACAGGCCCGCCACATCCCGCTCGCGGAGGCTGTGCAGTCCTACATTGATTCGGTCCTGCGCCACCGCCGCGACGAGGCCGCCATCATGCTCAACCCTGACACGGCAATGCTCAAGATCCTCGAAGTGGAGAATGAGGAGTCCCGGTACGGGGAGGACGAGTCCGAAGACGAGTACCCCGACGTCGACGACTAGCCCGCACCCGGCGGGGAACTTTAGCGCGCCTGTGTTAAAAAGCAACTGGGTAGCAGTAGATGACGTTATGAGCGCCCGGAACGACACCTGCTGCTACCCAGTTGCTTGGTGCCCCTAGATGGCCTTGCCCGGGTTCAGGATGCCGGCCGGATCGAAAAGTCCCTTGATCCGGCGCTGTAGTTCGCGGACCGGCTCCGGCTGTTCCATGCCCAGCCATCGCAGTTTGTACTGGCCGATGCCGTGCTCCCCGGTGATGGTGCCGCCCATTTCCAGCGCCGCGGCCACAGAGGCATCCAGGGCCAGGTTCAGCCGGGCCATGGCGTCCGCGTCGACGGCGCTATCCACTCGGTCGATCCAGAAGGTGGGGTGCAGGTTGCCGTCCCCGGCGTGGGCCACCACCTTCAGCTTCACCAGATGCTTGGCCGCCAGCGCTTCGAGCGCCGCCACGTAGTCCACCAGGCGGGAACGCGGCACCGCGACGTCCTCCCCTACGCGGTACTGGTCGTCCACTTCCACGCCCCTGCTGTTCCGGCGGAGTTCCACAAGGCGCTCGGCTTCCGCCGTGGCCTCCGTACTCACCAGCGCTCCTCCGGCTGCCAGGACAGAACGTACGACGGCGGCCTCCGCCGCGGCGCCGAATCCGTCCGTTTGGATCAGGAGTAGCGAGCCGCCCCGGGTACTGAGGTCCGAGCCGTGCAGTTCGTCCAGCTGGGCCAGCGTGCCGCCGTCGAGCAGTTCCATGATGGCCGGCTGCACCCGGGCGCGGCCAACGGCCAGCACCCCGGAAGCGGCCTGCCTGAAGTCCGGATAAAACGCGGCGATCGTGTGTACGTCGCGGGGCAGGTACTTGAGTCGGACCGTCACACCGACGACGATCCCCAGCGTCCCTTCCGAACCAACAAACAGGCCCGTGAGGTCGTAGCCGGCCACGCCTTTGAAGGTCTGGTGGCCGGTGTGGATCAAGGAGCCGTCCGCCAGCACCACGTCCAGCGCAAGAACAGAGTCCCTGGTCACGCCATATTTGGCGCAGCGCAGGCCACCGGCGTTGGTAGCGACGTTGCCACCGATCGTCGAGGTGCGGAAGCTCGCCGGATCCGGCGCATACATCAGGCCGTGACCGGCGGCGGCTTCGTTGAGGGTGGCGTTGATGACGCCGGGTTCGACGACGGCCGTCTCGTCGTCGGCGTTCAGGTCCAGGATCCGGTTCATCCGTTCCAGTGACAGGACAATGCAGCCCCTGCTCGCGTGCGCTCCGCCGGAAACGCCGGTCCCGGCGCCGCGGGCCACAACGGCAACCCCCAGCGCGCTGCACAACCGGATCACTGCCTGCACGTCCGGCACCGACCGGGCAAAGACCACGGCCGCAGGGAGTTGGAAGTCGAGGACGGGGGCCTGGTCCACGGCGTAGGCTTCCAGAACCGCTTGTTCGGTGCTGACCTGCTCGGCGCCGACGGCGTTCCGCAGATCCGACACCAGGCTGCCCACGCGGCTGTCCGCGGTCATTTACCGGTCCCGCCCATGAACCTGACGAATCGGTCCAACACCTGGGGCCAGCCGGCGACATAGGAAGCCCGAGCGGCGGCCGGGTCTTCGGCTCCCTCCCAGCCGTCGTGTACCAAGCGCACTTCAGTGCCGTCCGGAATCGCCCTGAAGGCCAGCCTGAGCTCGGTTGACCACAAGGCGGTGGTTCCGGGATACCAGGAGGCGTGGAAGGACAGCGGCGGCTGCCAGTCATCGATAGTGCCCCAGACCGCAGTCCTGCCGTCGTCAGCCGTTTCCATGATGAAGTTCTCTTCGAACTCGACGTACGAACCCGCCCCGAAGACTCCTTGGGATTCAAGCGGCCACCACAGGTGGGTGTGATCCGTAAATCCGGCAAACGCCTGCGCCACCGGGCCGGGTACCGTCACCGTACAGACCACCGGGTCGAGGCCCTCCGCTGTGTCCGAAGGTACGGGCGCGACGTCATCCGGGTGACTGAAAAGGTTGTCCATGGACGTCAACTCTACGCGGCCCCATCCATACGCTCTCTCAGTTGCCGCACGTTATTGCCGGACGCTCTCGCGGTTGTTGCGGGTTTCGGGGGGACGCTCTCGCGGTTGTTGTGGGTGTTCGAGGGCGGTGCGCGGTGGCGGTGTGCCGGCGGGGGTGTTAGCGGCCATGAAAAACTGCCCATAGGCGGCCACGAAAGTGCCCACTGACGGCCAGTAAAACTGCCCGCCGGTGGCCATGAGATCTGCCCACTTCCTTACTGAACCGACCGCGTCTTAAGCGGTGGGGGCCTCTCCCTGGGGTTTGATGACGGTGTCTAAGCGCACCAAAAGCGAACCAGGAAGAGGCCCTGTATGAAGTCTGACGGAGAAATCATGGAAATTCTTGCTGCCTACGATCTGACCGGGTCGTTGCGCGCCACTGCGGAGCTCACGGGCTGCTCGCACCACACCGTTGCCAAACACGTCCAGGCCCGCGACGCAGGCCGGCCGATCGGGGAACCCGCGGCCCGCGGCCGGGTGACCGACGCGTTTCTGCCCAAGATTGAGGAATGGATCGCAGGATCCAAGGGCCGGATCCGGGCCGATAAGGCCCACGAGAAGCTCCTCGCTCTGGGTTACACGGGTTCGGAACGGTCCACCCGCCGCGCGATCGCACAGGTTAAAGCCGCGTGGCGGCTGGGCCATACCCGCGTTCACCGGCCCTGGATCACCGAGCCGGGGATGTGGCTGCAGTACGACTTCGGCGACGGCCCTCGGATCGGCGGGGTCAAGACCATCCTGTTCGTGGCCTGGCTGGCGTTCTCCCGTTTCCGGATCGTGATTCCGCTGCGGGACCGGACGGTGCCGAGCGTGTTCGCGGCCCTGGACCGGTGCTTCCGGATCCTGGGCGGGGCACCGACCTACGTGCTGACGGACAACGAAAAAACCGTCACAACTACCCATGTCGCCGGCGTCCCGGTCCGGAACCAGCAGACCCTGGACTTCGCCCGGCACTACGGAATCACGGTGCTGACCTGCCAGCCCGCAGACCCGGCGACCAAGGGCGGCGTCGAAGCGTCCGTGAAACTCGCCAAAGCCGACCTCGTGCCCAAAGAGACCAACCTCCGCGGCGACTACCGCACCTTCGCCGAACTCGAGGCGGCCTGCCTGGCGTTCATGGATGAGGTGAATAACCGTGAGCACCGGGTGACGCGGCGCAAACCCGCGGCGGTGCTCGCCGAGGAAGCTCCCAGGTTGCACCGGATCCCGGACACCGCCCACACGGTCGCGTTCGGGCTGGCCCGCACCGTTCCGGAGAACACCCCGATGGTCACCTTCGAAAACGGCCAATACTCGCTCCCGGCCCACTTGCTCGGGGCCCGGGTGTTTGTCCGCGCCCACGGGACCGGACCGGACGAGCAGGTCATCATCGTCCACCACGGCACCGCCGGGCCGGTCGAAGTCGCCCGCCACGGGCGGGCACGGCCCGGCAGCCCCGCCATCAATGATGACCACTTCCCCGGCACCCGGGCAAAGGTCCCCGGCGACTACGAGGTCAGGGCCCGCAGCGCGGACGAGGCAGCGTTCCTGGCCATCGGCGAAGGAGCCAGGACCTGGCTGATCGAGGCCGCCGCGGCCGGGACCGCACGGATGAACGTGAAAATGGCGGAAGCCGTCACGCTGGCCAAAATCGCCGGCACCGACCAGGTCGACCGCGCCCTCGGCGACGCCGCACTCCAGG
>NZ_JANFCZ010000018.1 GCF_024391045.1 Pseudarthrobacter sulfonivorans | reverse complement strand
GCCGGTAATAAGGGTAGCGAGTAGTCCAGTCGTTCGAGGCGGTGGTGGACCCGTGCTGCTCGGTTTTCAATCAGGCGGGAGCGTGAACGAGTAGCCGCCGCTGGGCGTGCGCCGTGACGACAACGGCACCAGCTGGGGCAGGACAACGTTTGTGCTGAACTGTGAATCTAAGCCGCTGGTGCCTGCGGTACAAAGGACCGACTCTCCAGTCGCGCACTCGTGACGTCGGTTGCACTCACGAGAGCTAGAGTGCGCCCGGACGGAGTAGGTCGGCCGTAGAGGCAGCTGCAGTAACTGCGTAAGCACCTCGTCGCTTGGAGGATTTTCCATGATCCGCTTGTGGGCAAGGAGCCCGGCTGTGGGAGCGCAACTCATAGCGCCTAAAACGGCGGCTGCCCCGGCACCCAAGGACGTACTTCCGCCATCGGAACACTGTAGCTCGCCTGAGATTCCACGAACTCTTGAAAGACTAAAGGTTAAGTCCGCCCCATGGCGTCGCCAGGGCAGGAGGCGTTCCGAACCTGGGTGTTCCCGGTGGCAGCCTGCAGTACCCGCTCCGTCTGCTCCGTCGTCAGCTCTCGGTAGGTCTGTAGCTGCATCCAAATCAGGTCGGTGGTGTGGAAGTTTGGTGAGCGCTCCAGTCCGACGACTAGGGACTCAATGAGATTGGGAGCAATCGCAGGACTATTCCGCAGGACAGTAAGGGTCTCGGCAACCACCGGCTCGTGGTAGCGTCCGGCCACATTGATGGCTTGCTTGAAGCCGAGTGGACCATATGGTGCGGTGGCTCCGAACTTGAGCACTGGAACAGGTATTCCGCGCCCTAGCAGCCAGCCAACTTCCTGGTCACACCATCCGCTGGCATTGAACCCGTCGTGAAGGAACACGATTCCGCAATTTGCTGTACGAAGACTCAGCACAATCTCGTCCGCCCAGACTGCGTCTGGCTCGATGGAGTCGTGGGCCACGAACAGCTCGATGCCGTACTTCTGGAACTCCGCGGCGTAGGTGCTCACGACGCCACGGTGAGCCGCGAGATGCGATGCGAAAACCTTCAGAGGAATGGGCTGCTGGGCGCTTGCTCCGGCGACGAGGTCAGCTTCGTCCTGCTCACCGCGCAGATAGGAAGCCAGTTCCTGGAGCCCCGTCTCTTCACCTTCCAACAAGCAGTCCTGAACGGTCATGTGCTCTGGTGTCGAAAAACCGAACGTCGCTAGATGTAGGGGCCTGATCTTCCCAATCCAACCTTTGCAGTTCGTCACGAACAAATCGCACTGTCGTGAGCTTGGGTGGCCCTGTCCATCTTCCCCAACTTCCCCAACTTCCCTAAGACTTTAGTTGCCAGAATATCGAAGCTGGACTACTTCACCGCACGGTCCCGACAGATGAGGGTCGGTTCAGCCCAACATGCGGAACGCGGCCAGGCCACCATTTAGCCCAGTGGGGCGCCATGACGGACACCGAAGCTCCGCAGAAGCAAAGGAGCCGCGTGCAGAGGCCGGTCGACGGATTCTCGTGGACTAGGGTCTGGCCTATGGATATGCAAACAACTATCGCGGCCATGGCGCTGGCATTGTCTGCACTCGCGCTTGTACGCGGCGAAATTCTTCAGCGCCGTCGTGTCTCTGAAGAGGCTCAACAGCGTGCGGTGGAACATGTCAGGGAAGCCCTGGAAGGAGTCTTGGCAGTCCTGGAACACGCCGACGCAAGGCTTCCAGCCAAGGGGGAAATCAGTAGAGTCATACTCGATTTCGAACGAACGTGTCGGCGTTGGGAGCAACTGCTTCCGACGGGAGTGAAACATCTGCGGATGAGCGTTCGCCACGCAATGGCCAACTGCTTTGGGCCGCCGGCATCGATAGCGGCAGACCCTCGGATTGAAGACTTGGAGATGAGGACCTTCGACACACACTGGTGGGACATCGGCTACACCTACGTTGAGCAGGCCCAAGCCCATCTTGGTCGTTGGTTGGTTGGAAATCGCAGGAAGCCTCTGGTCGTCGTCCGCTACGACCAATGGCGAAGCGACGAAGACTATCCATCAACCAACTTGGCCTAGTTCCAGGCGTGGATAACCCTGAATTGGCTCCGACCATGGACGGATCAAAGTGGCCACCAGTTCCGGCCGCTCCCAGCAAGCACGGTGTTGTCGGGCCCGGGCCAGCTTTACGAAAGGTTCATTATCGGCAGTTAAACAGCGGGAGTAGAAGTAGCTGCGAGAACTCCCGTTCCGTGACTAATTCGGCGTTTTTGCAGCTCAGATAGGGATCGTGACGGACGAGGCCGCCTTAGCCTCAAGACTGAATTTGCCCGCGGATCCCTTGTCGCTGTAGGTTTCCTGCATCTAATGCATGTTTCCATGGTTTAGGGGTTGCAGTGATTGGTGCCGTTCCGGGATTTGTCCCGCGAATGCTGCGAGACCTGCGGAGCCGAGGACGAGCTTCACAGCGGCGGGCGATGCTGGACCTGCGTCCTTGGCAATGTCGTAGATGACCTGCTCACCGACCCGGCCACCGGATCCATGGCCAACGATCTGATCCCGCTGGCGGCCGCGCTGAAGTCGATGAAACGGGCCAACAGTGGCCTGACCTGGATCCGCCAGAAGCACGTCACCGCGTTCCTTTCCAACCTCGCGGTCGCACCCGAGATCACCCACGAAACCTTCGACGAACTGCCCGCCTCACGCACCCGCGAATACGTCCGCGGACTCCTCACAGAACACGGGGTGCTCCCCCAACGCGACGAACTGCGGATGCGCTACGACAGCTGGGCGGCAGACGCCATCGAACGCGTGAAGGACCCTCAGCATCTTGACGTGATCCGCCGCTACATCCGCTGGCACCACCAACGACGAATGAACCACATGGACGAAGTCGCCCGCGGCACCTTCCTGCGTGCCAAACAGGAAGTCACCGTCGCCATCGACCTGCTGAACTGGCTCACCGGCCACGACATCAAACTGCCCGAGCTGCAGCAATCCCACCTCGACGCATGGCAGGCAGAAGGGCCCACAACCCGGCGCATCGCCGAGCGCTTCCTCAAATGGGCCATCAAAACCAAAGCCGCCCCAGCCGGGCTCACAATCGTTCCGCACCGCCGCGGCACCAGCCCAAGACTCGCCAAGCCCGGACAGGACGAAGCGCTCAAACGAGTCATCGACGACGGACTAGAAACGCGTGACAGAGCCGCCGCGATCCTCATCCTCGTTTTCGGACAACAGGCCGAAAACATCGCACGGCTAACCTGGAACGACGTGAGCATCACCGAAGAACTGGTCACCATCCAGCTCGGGACAATCCAGATCGCCCTGCCGGATCCACTGGACAAGCCTTGGCGCGAACTCGCTGCAAACCCAAGGCACGACCTGACCGCCTCACATCCCAATACCACGTGGGTATTCCGCGGCGCCTCGCCCGGACGTCACATCCATCCCGGACACCTCACAACGCGCCTCAGCAAGCTGTTCAGCACACGGGCTGCGAGGCTCGGTACTCTCCACGAACTCACCAAACTCGCACCCGTGGCCATCATCGCCGAGACCTTGGGCTACTCGCCTACCACCATCGAACGCCACGCCACCGATTCGGCCGCCGCTTACGCCCAGTACGTCGCTGCAGCAAAAGCTGTCAGGCAAAACCCCTAAAACCCCATCACTCGGCCATGTCGGCGAACTCTTCCCAGTCCATATTGGCGATGTTCAAGGCCGGTCCGAGATACGACTCGATGTTGCTTGTGCCCCCGGGGTGCTACTCCCGCCCCATGAATACCCGTGCATGCCAGTTAAAAACCGCTGGGGGAGTGGCCTTGCAGGGGCACATGTCCGTTCTCATTCCAGATGTCAGTTTTCGCATTCAACGCGTCAGTGTACGGCTTTGGACGATTCTCAATTAAGATGTCAGCGCGGCTGCGTGCGAAGTTTTTGAGGTCCCTGCCGACGAATATGACTCATGCGGCGCGGATTCTCGCGTTGTGGGATGGCCGGAATGCTCCGGTGTAGCCGGTTGGACATCCGCTAGGCCCGTTAACGCATTACGGAACTGACAACAGGGATGAGAAAGAATCCGACCAGATCTGTCTCATCCAATCTGTCAGTTCCCACGTCACACTGACAACTACATTGAGAACGGACAGCGAGAGACAGCCGGCTGAATCGCGGTCCATCCGCGGTCTCCAGCAGCGGTGCACTACGAGCAGATTTCGTCACGCCCGCCCGTGAGGTTGATGAAGCCGTAAGTTTTGGCGGTCAAAGCGTTCGTAGCAGCACGAGAATTCCTCCGCAGTTTCTTGGCTCGGGAGGGAGCGCGGGGTTTAGGCTGTGCCGGTGGAACTTCGATGGATGCGCACCTTCGTGGCAGTAGCTACTGAACTTAACTATGGCCGTGCCGCCCAAACGCTGCACTTGACGCAGCCTGCGGTCAGCCAGCAAATCCATCAGCTGGAGAAGGATGTGGGCGTTGAGCTTGTAGACCGCACCGGCCGTAACGTCAGGCTGACACCCGCCGGTTTGGGCTTTCTGCCGCTCTGCGTGGAGACGCTAAGGACAGCGGACAACGCCGTGCGCGCGGCGCGCAATTCCGGCGATACGGACCGGGGTGTCGTGCGGGTCGGGTTCGCGGGAACATTGTCGACGGCGACGGTGGCCAGCCTTGCGAGAGCGGTGCGGGAACTATACCCAGAGATAGAGTTGCGGATTACTGCGTCACATTCGAGCTCCGGCATTATGGACCTTCTGCAGGCGGACAACCTGGACGTGGGCTTCACCGCGATGCAACGTAGCGTGCCGGGGGTTTCCACCCGGCGGCTCACCTCACAGCGGCTTTGTGTCGTCGTTGCCTCCGACCATCCGCTGGCGACAAAGGAAATGGTGAGGCTTAGCGATTTCTCTGACGCGCCCTTTATCCTCACCGATCTGGCCTCGGGACTGCAGTTGCGCGACCAAGCCATCGAGGCCTGCCTTGATGCAGGCTTCCGGCCTCGCGTCGTGCAAGAGGTCCCGGACACGCTGACCGTGATGGCCCTGGTGGCAGCAGGTAGCGGGATCACCGTGCTGCCGTCACGCTTTACGGACGAATCACCTGGAGCTTTGGCATTCCTGGGCCTAACGGACGTGGAGCGGTACTTCTACACGGTGGTGGCCTGGCGGTCAGCCCAAAGGTTCGGGGCGTTGAGTCGGGTCCTGGAGGTCATTGACCAGCAGTTTCCTACCGCCGTCTATTAGCTACTCTTATCGAACACATAAGAAATCGCCATTGGACGCTTATGGATCTGCTTTGGGACAGTGGGTTGAATCACTTTTGGCAAGCGATTGCCACAGTCCGTCCAGCGTTTCGAAGGAGAAACCCATGAGCCAAGGCGTCCAGTCTGCAGGCACCGAGCCTGCCACCCTCAAGCCAAAGAACCGAATGGCCAAGCGCGCCGCACTGAGCGCCCTGTTCGGCAGTACAGTCGAGTACTTCGACTTCACCCTTTTCGCCACGGCGTCCGCTCTCATTTTCGGCCAGGTGTTTTTCGCCCCGCTGGGCACAACAGGCGCGCTGCTCGCGTCCTTTGCGACGTTCGGCGTGGCCTATGTTGCCCGACCCGCCGGGGCACTGCTCTTTGGCAGCCTTGGCGACAGAATCGGCCGCAAGCGCACGCTGATGATCACGCTGAACCTTATGGGCGCGGCCACTTTCCTGGTGGGCCTTCTTCCCGGCTACGCCACGATCGGCATCGCGGCTCCCATCATCCTTGTTATCCTGCGCCTCCTGCAGGGACTCTCTGCCGGCGGCGAGCAGGCAGGCTCAAATTCTCTCTCCCTGGAACACGCCCCCGAAGGCAAGCGTGGTCTCTACACAAGCTGGACCATGCAGGGCACGGCCCTGGGCACGCTGCTGGCCTCGGTGGTATTCATCATGATTTCCAGCATGGAACAGTCGGCCTTAATGTCCTGGGGTTGGCGCATCCCGTTCCTTCTCTCCGGTCCGCTGATGCTGATCAGCTTGTACATCCGCAAGGGCGTGGATGAGACCGACGCGTTCCTCGAAACCAAGGAAGCCCGAAACGAGGCCAAGGTCCCGGTCTTCGAAGTTTTCCGCGACCACTGGCGCTCCGTGCTCCGTGTGGTCGGCTGCAGTTTCCTGGCTGTCGGCGGAAGCACCTTGAGCGTCTTCCTTCTCGGCTACGCCGTTGGAACCGTCAAGATCCCCGCCAGCCAGATGCTGATCGCGTCGGTGGTGGCCGGAGTCGTCGGCCTTGTCGCCCAGCCGCTCTGGGCCAGCCTGTCCGACCGCGTCGGCCGCCGTCCCGTCTTCACCGGCACCATGATCGCAGCAGCAATCCTCTGGTTCCCGACGTTCGGGATCGTCAGCACCGGCAACTTCGGCCTTATCGTCATGATCCTGTGCGTCTTCTCCGTCGTGGCATCCGGCGCCAATGCTGTCGGAGCCTCGATGTACACGGAGATGTTCCCCACGAAGGTCCGGTACACCGGTGTTGCCATAGGGACCCAGTTGGGCTTCCTGGTCGCCGGTTTCGCCCCCGCCATCGAGCAGGCCATCCAGGGCCAGGGACCCGGCGGCTGGCTGCCGATAGCCATCTTCGCCTCCGCGTGCATGCTGGTCGCCGCTGTAGCGGGTTGGAGCGGCAAAGAGACCAAGGGCATGAATCTTCGCAAGATCGACGAGGTTGCAGTCTGATGCCCGTCCTCGAAAATGACTTTGTCGTAACCGGGACTACAGCGGGGACCCTGCGCGGCATCCGCTTCCGCGGCATCGAATCATTCCTGGGAGTCCCCTACGGGGCGACGACGGCGGGCAATGGCCGCTTCGCCCCGCCCAGGCCGGTTGAGCCGTGGAGCGGTGTCCGCGAAGCACTCTCCTTCGGTGACGCCGCACCGCAGGTGGACACGCGGCTCGGCTCGGCAAACAGCGCCCAGGACGTCCATGACCTGATGTACGTTAAGGGCGGCCACCCGCTGGACGGCTCACGGATGAGCGAAGACTGCCTGAACCTCAACGTCTGGACCCCCTCTTCGACCGATGACGCCAAGCGGCCCGTTATGGTGTGGTTCCACGGCGGCGGTTTTGTCCACGGCTCCGCGGGGTCCGCCCTGTACAACGGAGATCACCTGGCGCATGTTGGGGACGTCGTCGTCGTGACCGTCAACGCCCGTCTCGGGCTGATGGGTTTCCTGCCCCTCGATTTCATTGAAGGCGATGGCTTCCGCGGCGCGTCCAACGCCGGAATGCTCGACTTGGTGGCGGCTCTGCAGTGGGTGCGGGACAACATTGCGGCCTTCGGTGGTGATCCCGAAAATGTGACCATCTTCGGGCAGTCCGGTGGCGGAGGGAAAGCAAATGTGCTGTTGGGCATGCCGTCGGCTCAAGGACTTTTCCACAGGATTATCAACATGAGCGGGCCTGTCCTGGCGGTGACTGAACCCGCGGCGGCTGCGCAACTGGCAGCCCAGACTGCAGAGGCAGCTGGCATCAGCGCAGGAGATGTCGAGGCCTGGCGGGATATGCCCCTGCGTGAGCTGCTGGAGATCCAGCGCAGGATTTCGCCGCCTCTCGGGGCAGCGTTTGGCATGGAGATGGTCCAGGCTCCCGCGACGCTGGCCTTTGGCTGGGCTCCGGTGCTCGACGGCGAATTTGTCACCGCCCATCCGTTCAGTGACGGCGCTCCGCCTGCGGCAGACGGCATCCCTATGCTGCTCGGCTTTGCTAGCCACGACCCGAGCCTCCTGATGGTGGGAAACCCCGCCTTCCCGACTCTGAACGAGGCCACCGCCCTGGAGCTGGCCGCAGCCAACTTCGGTCCGGCCGGTACGGTGTTGCTCCAGAAAATCATGGCGGAGCACCCCAACGAACCCGTACGCCTTCAGTATGCGAGGGTAGTGAACAGCCACACTTTCGCTGCAGCTGCAATCGCTATCGCTGAAACGAAGGCGGCACAGACTGCGCCCGTTTTCCTGTACGAATTCGCCCACACGAGCGACGTCCTGGACGGGCTACTGGGCGCCACGCACAGCCTCGATCTGCCATTCGCGTTCAACAACGTCGATCGGGCCGTGTTCGCCGGGACTGCCGAGTCCCGTCACGAGACGTCCCGGAACATGGCTCTGGCCTGGACCGCTTTCGCGCGGACCCGGAACCCCTGCCACACGGGCATCCCGATGTGGCCGGCCTACGACGCCGGGCGCCGGCGCATGATCATCGGTCCCGACTGGGAAACGGCGTCACAGGACGACTGAAACATATTGCTCTGCGGGCGCCGCATAACGGTGCCCGCAGAGCATAACGACGGGGGCTGGCGCTTCCACCCACATTCGAACTACTTCGAGAGGATACGAGATGAAGCAGGTTATCGCCGACTTCCGGGTTGAACGCAAGACAGAGCTGTACGAAACACTGAATGCCGCCGTCGCGGCTGCTTATGATGATGAATTGGACGACCGGAGCCCCGGAGTTCTCGTGACCCGACACGATTTTGACCATTTCTCTGTGGCCCTCTCGCCAGACGTTCCGTTCGGACTCATCCACGAGCACGATCAAGCCCGCCGGAACTGACTGGGCCGGCCATGCGCGAACTCGCCGCAAACCCAGGCCACGACCTGACCGCCTTACATCACAACACCGCTTGGGTATTCCGTGGGGCCTCACCCGGGCGTCACATCCACCCCGGGCACCTCTCAACACGCCTCAGCAAGCTGTTCAGCACCCGGGCCGCGCGACAGGGAACACTCTACGAACTCACCAAACTCGCACCCGGGCCATCACCGCCGAAACCTTCGGCTACTCCCCCACGACCATCGGACGCCACGCCACCGACTCAGCAGCGTCCTACGCTCACTACATCGCAGCCGCTGTTCCGGCCCGGCCGTTCGGCGCCTGCCTCCGGGACCACTCCCATCTGGCCTACAGCAATAACCCGTACTTCCTGGGCATCGCCGCCCCTGTGGGTGCTCATCGACAACGGGTCCGGTCAGTCAGATACTTGTGTGGCTTCGTGCTGGAAGCTTGTCGGGAATGATCTGCTTAGCTTTGACCAAACCATGGGCGAGAATCATGCCGCAGATAGCGGCGAGCAGCAACATGCCACTGCCCATTAGGCCAACGGCTGTTGGGCCGGCCGCGGTGTTGACCAGAACTGCGACGAAAGGCGTGAATCCAGCGATCGCCGTTCCCAGCTGCGCACCGACCAGCCCAGAGTATCGGACTCGTGGATCGAAGGACTCTGCAAATAGTGAAGGAATTGTTGCATTCATCGGACAGAACCCAATTCCGTAAGGAATTAAGTAGGCCAAGAAAATAAGGGTGATGTTTCCTGATCCAAGGGCCGGGAAGAGGAAAAGCATCAGTACTGCCCAGGCAAGCGTTCCGAAGAAAAAGACTCTACCGAGACCAACCCGGCTGGCCAATATTGCGAACAATGGGATCAGGACAAGCTGCATGGCGTTGGAGATCATAATAGCTAGCAGCGGAATCCCTCGATCGACGCCCGCTCCGGTAGCGAAGCTGACACTGTATGCGATGTTGATGTAGGCGGCTGTTGCGCCTCCTGCCATTACTCCCGTGATCAGCAAAATTTGGAGGGGATAGCGACGGAAGCATTCGACTATCGGGAGGCGCGCCGGACCGTCGTTCTTCACGGTCTTGAGGAATTCCGGGCTTTCATCGACGCCGACGCGAATCATCAGCCCGACAATCACAAGGATGGCCCCTAGCCAGAACGGTAAACGCCAGGCCCACTGGTTCATGACGTCGGGGCCGAGCGAGGCTACTAGCAAGAATGCAAGGTTGCCTAACAGCGATCCGGCAGAAACCCCGACGTTCGGCAGCGCGGAATATAGGATGCGCTTGTTTTTTGGCGCGTGTTCGCCAGCCATGAGTACCGCCCCGCCCCACTCGCCGCCATAGGCGAGGCCCTGGAACAGTCGCAAGATGACGAGGAGGGCTGGCGCCCAGTACCCAATGGAGTCGAAGGATGGGATGCAGCCGATTAGGACTGTGGAGATGCCCATCATCAGTAGCGTAGTAACTAAGGCGTTCTTGCGCCCAAATCGGTCGCCGATGTGTCCAAATAGGAATCCGCCGATCGGTCGCATTAGAAAGCCCACTCCGAAAGTTGCGAATGCGGATAGCAATCCGATGGTTGGACTTACCGTGGGAAAGAAGACTTGTGAAAATACCAGGGCTGAAGCCAGTCCATAGATGGTGAAGTCGTAAAATTCCAACGTCGTCCCGGCGATGCTGGCCGTGGCGGCGCGCCGGGCCTGAGGCTTACCAGCAACGGACTCTCCTGCTGTAGCGCTTCTTTGACTGGACATACTCAGTGCTCCTCATTATCAATGGGATAGGGGATGCTGTACCTTGAGTGCCGGCTCCTTGGGAGCGCGACTGAGTTGGCTCGTGCACCAACCCGTAGACCGGGACGTTTCCCGGCGGGAAGCTAAGCGGTCTTCATTCCGTCGTTGTGTACATGCCACTGGAAATGAAAGATTCCGACCAACGCGTTGGCCTGACCGGACTGGATGGTGGCGAATTATGGCTGCCACGACTTCGAGGGACGTTGCGTTCAGAAGTCCCCCACGACAAAGCAAACGTTTCCCACGCGCGTAGGGCACCTCGCCCCTCGCATCTAGGCGCTCAGGCTGAGCACGATAGGAGGACATCAGTCCCGTGGCATTCTCCGGATTTCCAAATTTAGGTGTCTTGCTCACAGCAACTTTCCTGGCTCTTCTTTGAGGGGGGGGTCAAGCGCGCTGATGTCCCTTGGTTCAACGACAAGAGGTGAGGCCGGCAAACTTGCCTTATCGGTGAGTCAATCATAGATTCCGCAGTTTATGAAGCAGGTCACTTGGGCCTGTTCGGCACCCGTGACCAAGATGGCCGATTTCGGCTGCGGTTCCCACCACGGGCAGGCGAAAATTTACCCCGCTGTCACGACAACGCCGAAGGCCCTGTCTTAAACGGCCAAGCCACCGACGAATCAGCGCCAATCTTCTGAGGTGTACTACTGATGTTTGAAGGATTGTGCCTGTGTCTGCTCGACCAACCTATTCCTGTGGGTTCGGACGCCGATGCGCTGGTGATTTTCGCGGAACGCCCGCCGGCTTCAGTCGCGTCGCGCCGAAGCCGGCGACGTGCGTAACCGCGGTAAAGCGAATGGGTGCGGCTGCAAAATGAGGGGGCAATCGGAAGGGGGCAACCCGGATGCTCCGGTGGAGCCAGGCAAAATACAGGGCAATTGGAAGCCCGGCTGCGGGAAAGTCGAGCGGGAAAATGACTTCCTAAAAACGTTTCAGCCTTCTTCGCCAGAGAACAACGTCCAGTGGATGTGCGGGCGCCCTGGCATTTCCAGTTCGTATTACCGGTGTCTGGCCGCGCAAGAGGCCCCGCAGCGGCCCGGCACCGGGAACTTAAAGAACACACGTAAAAGATCATGTTCGATTCCTCCGACGGGATTTTCGGACACCGTATGGTCCATACGAAACTTGCCACCACCGGCATCGGGGTGTCGGTGGGAACTGTGCGGTCATTATGGCGGAGAATGGCTGGGCCGCGAAGAGGGTGCGGTGGGCGTTCAAGGCGCACGACGGATCCCCTCGATCCGGACAGGGTCTTCGAAAAGTTTTTTTAGTTCCACCGCCGCCATCCAGTTGCACGCAATGATTGAGGAGAGTTCTGGGTGTTGGAGTGAGTTCTCCTACCTTGTGGGTAGCGATGCAACGATCCACGAACGTTTCAGCAACTTCGATCTGGGTGATGAGATGGGCGAGCTGAAACTTGTTGTGCTGGAGAGATCCGATGGCTGATCCGAATGCCTTTCGGGTTTGCGTATTCGATCGTCTCAAGCAGGATTTGCTTGGCATGCGCGACGTTCGAGCTGGCAGCGCTCAGACGCTCCTGAGGCAGTTGCTGCATCATGTGAATGAATCCGCTTTCAACTTCGCCGAGGACTTCGGCGTCCATCACGCGGACGTTGTCGGAGAACAGCTTCGCGGTATCCGACTGATCCTGTCCCACTTTGTCGGGTTTGCGCCCCCAGCTGAACCCTGAAGTGACTGACTCGACGGCGAAGAGCGTGATGCCACTAGCTCTTTTCTCCGGGCTGGTTCGTGCGGCCACGATAATCCGCCGAGTAGCCTTTGGTAATGAAAATTTTGGATCCATTGATCACCCACTCGGCACCATAGCGCGTCGCAGTGGTTTCATCGCAGCGAGATCGGAGCCCCCTGACGGCTCCGTCATGCCAATGGCGAGCAGCAGTTCACCGGAGGCGATCTTGGGTAGCCAGTGCTGTTTCTCATCAAGCGGTTGACCTCCAATCGGGAGCCTGCCCGGCGGGTTGCCGTCACCGAAGCACGGCCGGGCGAGGTTCCGTCACCGGCACGTCGATGTCGTGGCCCTGGGAGCGCAGGTACACGACGTGGCTGGCTGTCTCCGAGACTGCCAGGCGCAGCGAGAAGGCCTGCAGGGACTCCCAGCCACGCGACCAGGTCAGGTGCCGGGCGATGTCCCAGACGGTGTCGGGCCGGTGCGCCTCCAGCACCCGCAGGACCTCGGCGGAGCGTTCCCGGTTGTGCTCGATCAGCTGCGCGACCCGGCGATGCATGCCGCTGAACCGGTACTCGTGCGCAGGGCAGACCTCCATCTCGTCCTCGAACCCGATCAGGTCCAGGGATTCGTAGTAGTCCGCCAGCGGGTTGGCCGGTCCGGGCAGTTCCAAGGCAATGTGCGGGGAGATGCGCGGCAGGACGTGGTCCCCGCTGAAGATCAGCCCGTGCGACTCATCGACCAGGCAGATATGCCCCGGTGAATGCCCGGGGGTGATGACCACCTGCAGGTTAAGCCCTTGGGCGGGCACCAGGCTGCCGTCGGTGAGCCGCAGGTCCGGATCGGCGAGGTTCCGCAGATGGGCGAGGTGGAGGTGGTCCATGGCGACCTCGGCCAGCCGGTCCGCCGGCACGCCCCAGAACGTCAGCTCCTCGCGGTCGTTTTGCAGGACAAGGTCAGGGTCCCCGGCGGCGCTGAGCCGGCGCACCTCCTTATCCCCCAGGGCCACCCACGCCCCCGATGCCTTCCGCAGGCGCGCCGCCATGCCCAGATGGTCCGAGTGGAAATGGGTGGCGACAATGCCCGTCAGATCGGTCAGGCCCAGCCCGGCCTGCCGCACGCCGGCAGCCAAGTGCTCCAGGCCGGCGTCGCTGTCCCAGCCCGGATCGATCAGGACCGCGTCACCGTCGCCCAGGAGCAGGTAACTGAGGGTGTAACGCATGGGATTTCCCGGAAACGGCACGGGAATGGACCACACCTCCGTACCAAGCCGCTCCACGGGCGGCAGCACCTTGTTCCTCCACGCTTCCTTCTGCGCGTGGCCGGTCAGGGTAATCGGTGGCAGGTTCATCATTTCCTCTCAAACAGCAAAATGGGTTGCGGCGCCTCCCGCCAGCCCCGCCCTCGTATATGTGCGGGGGGCTGGCGGGACGACGCTCGGGAGGTTCTGGCGTCCCTTATAAACGGGAGCCCTACGCAGCGGCCCGGGCAGCCGGCAGAAGCAATGCCGGGCTGGTCGCCGAGCTGGAATCGCTGATTGCAATGATATAGAAGGCGTATCCGAACGGCGGACGACGTACCCCGGCTCGGAGATGCCCTTACTGGTTAACGCCTGCTGCCGAAACCGGGGTGACCTGGGGCAGCCTGCCTTGAAACCAGGTGACGGGCCCGGGCCTAGCTGCGGACAGCGCGTTTCTTGATCAATGTATCAAGCAGAGGGTCGTGCTCAACAACAGACAGAGGACGCGCCGATCTCGAACGTTGTAGTGATCCCCCCGTCGGTTGATTTGCAGTTGTGGAGTGCGCCGCGATAGACATGCCATCGCTCAGCAAGGAGATCACCTGGCGGCAGGGAAGCACGCTCGGATTGTCGGAACGTCCTGTTTCCTGCGGCACAACCTGGGCAGGGCCAGCAGAGTCGAATCGCCTAGAAGGATGCAGGGCGTCGGGCTACTTTTGCCCAATGCTTACTGCTGAGCGAACGTGACGGCTGACAGGAGAGCTTCGACCAGCGCGGGTTCGGTCCGCTCGTAGCGGCTGGACGGAACTGTCACTGCCAAGGCAGCGACGACCCTTCCGTCGCTACGGATCGGGGCGCTCAAGGACCGAACGTCCTCCCGGTACTCGCCACGGTCGTAGAGGATTCCGGTGCGTCGTATCTCGGCCATTTGGGCTTCGAGGCCGGCTCGGTCGCTCACCGTCATCGGCGTGAACCGGGTGTACTCGTGGTTATCCAGGATGGACGAGCGCTGTTCCTCCTCGGCGAAGGCGAGGAGAACCTTGCCGCTTGCTCGTGCGTGCACATCACCGGTGAATCCCACTTCGAGACCGGCGACCCGCACGGCCTGTGATCCTTCGACCGTAGCGAGGATGCGGATCTCCCCGCGGAACCAGCCGGTGAGATATGCCGTTTCACGGGTGGTCTCGGCGAGTCGCCTGAGGGCCTGCCTGTGTTTGGCGTCCACGCGTACGCGCAGGCCGGGTGAGTTGGCGATGTCGATGGCGCTCGGGCCGAGGGTGTAGCGCTTGCCCGATTCCTTGCTCAGTAGCTTTTCTTCCTCAAGTGTCGCGAGCAGATGATAGGCCGTAGGCATGGCGAGGCCGACGCCCGCTGCCACCTCGGTTGCGGTGAGTCCGTGCGCCGATCGAGCGACCGCGAGCAGGATGCGCGAAGCCCGCGCGACGGATTGGATCACCTGGCGTTGTCTGGGGGGTTCGACTTCGCTCATCGACGCTGCATTCATTGCTTCATCCGTTCCGCTTGCCACGAAAAAATACTTGACTTTGTTAGCCAAGCCACTCCATAGTATGGCAGATCCTGAAACTTACTTTCACTATCTTGACACGAGGAGAGCCATGTCGACCAGTACACCACCGTCGATTGCGTCGGTAATGAGTCTTGGCGGGCGGCCGGCCGGGAGTCGGCGCGAGATCAAGATCATTGATACGACTTTGCGTGATGCGCATCAGAGCCTGTGGGCGACGAGGATGCGGACCGATCACATCGTTTCGATGGCGGGTGATTTTGACAAGGTTGGTTTCGAGCAGGTCGATCTTATGGCGCCGATCCAGTTTGATGTGGCGGTCCGTTATCTCAAGGAGGACCCGTGGGAGCGTGTACGCCTGGCGCATGAGCATGCACCGAACACCAGGTTCAGGGCGTTGATCCGTTCCAAGAACATTGCTTCGTTCGACTTCCTGGCTGATGATGTGATCGAGGCGTGGGTGGAGAACCTGTACGCCAACGGCTTCCGTGTGATCGGGTCCTTCGATGGCCTCAACGACATCGACAATATCGCTCCGGGCCTGATCCGGGCCAAGGAGCTGGGAGCTTCCACGTTCGGGGCTGTCTCGTTCTCGGAGAGCCCGGTGCACACCGACGAGCTCTTCGTCGCTAAGGCCCTGGAGTTGATCGAGAAGGCTGATGTCGACGCGATCATGCTTAAGGACGCGGCTGGCCTCTTGACGCCGGACCGTATCCGCACCCTGGTGCCGGCCCTCAAAGAAGCTATCGGGGAGCGGACCCTGGAACTGCACAGCCACTGCCTGACGGGGCTGGCGCCGCTGGTTTATCTCGAGGCGGTGGAACTGGGCTGTGATGCGCTGCATACCTCGATCGCGCCGATGGCCAACGGCGCCGCGCAGCCTGCGACGCAGGATATTGTGCGTGATCTGCGGGCGCTCGGATATACGGTCAATGTCGATGACGACATCATCGATACGATCAGCGAGAAGTTGACAGCCATCGCTGAGGCAGAGGACAAGCCGGTCGGGCATCCTGTCGCGTACAGCGGCCTGCACTTCATGCACCAGCTTCCCGGGGGTATGCTGTCGAACTTCCACTCCCAGCTGGCAACGGCCGGGCTGTCCGATCGCTTCGATGAGCTGCTCCACGAAGTGGCCCGGGTGCGGTCCGAGCTGGCCTTCCCGATCATGATCACTCCATTCGCCCAGTTCGTGGGGACCCAGGCGGTGATGAACGTGATCTCTGGTGAGCGGTACTCGATTGTGCCGAACGAAATCAAGAAGTATGCCCTGGGTTACTACGGCACACTACTGGCGCCTATCGACCCGGAACTGCACGCCAAAATCGTGGCCAACGGCGCCTCGAACATCGCCCTCGAACCCGCCCCGATCGCCCCGATGCTCCCCCACCTGCGGGAGCGGCACCCTACCGAGAGTATCGACCTGCTGCTCCTGCGTGCGATGTTCGCCGGTACGCAGGTCGACGAAATGCAGAAGGCCGTGGCCGCCGGCGGGAACGCCGATGAAATCCCTTTGCCGCTCCTGGACCTGATCAAGGCAATCCACCAGAAGAGCCAGACCGGCAGGCAAGCACTGAATGCAGGAAATCTGCGAATCAGCATCACAAAAGGAGAGAACAAAAATGTCGCTTAACGCACCAGATATTCGGGAACTGAAGGCTATCGTCGACTGGGCGAACCTCACCCAGGACGTTCGTGAACTTTCCCTTAAGTTCGGCGACGTGGAGTTGTTCATCTCCCGCGACCAGCAATCCTCCGGCAGCCCGTCGGCGTCGACCCCGGCATCCGCCGCCCCTGCGCCGGCTCCGGCTGCACCCGTTGTTACCGCGGCCCCGGCCGCCGCGCCAGCCGCCGCCCCGGCTCCGGCAGCGGTCTCCGCCCCCGCTGCACCTTCGGTGGCCGCCAGCGAGTTGGCTGCTGATGAAGTACTGATCAAGGCGCCAATGGTGGGAATCTTTTATGCGTCCCCGAAACCCGGTGCCCCTAACTTCGTTTCGGTCGGTGACAGCGTCACTGCCGAGTCGGTGCTCTGCATCGTGGAGGTCATGAAACTGATGAGCAACATCGAGGCGCAGGTCGAGGGCACCGTCGCGAGGATCCTGGTCGAGAACGAACAAGCGGTCGAATTCGGTCAGCCCCTGATGGTGATCAAGCGCCATGGGTGAACCACTGAAAAGCGTGCTCATCGCCAACCGCGGGGAGATAGCCCTCCGTATCATCAGGGCGTGCAAAGAACTGGGCATCCGCAGCGTGCTCGCCTACTCCGAGGGCGACGCCGATTCCCTGCCCGTGAAACTGGCGGACCAGGCTGTCTGCATCGGACCCGCCCAGGCGAAGTCAAGCTACCGTGATCCCCGTGCGGTCATTAGTGCAGCACTGGCCTACAAGGTTGATGCGATCCATCCCGGCTACGGCTTCCTCTCCGAGAACGCGGACTTCGCAGCATTGTGTGAAGAGGAGCAGATCGGTTTCATCGGCCCGGCAGCCGAGGTCATCCGGCGCATGGGAGACAAGATCGAAGCCAAGAAAATCGCCCGCCGGGCAGGGGTTCCTACCGTCCCGGGTTCACTCGGCGCGATCGCTGAATACAGCGAAGCCCTCGCTGTTGCCAGCGAGGTCGGCTACCCCCTCCTGATCAAGGCCGCCGCCGGCGGCGGCGGGCGCGGCATGCGCGTCGTCGAGACCGCAGAGTCGCTGGAGAAAGACCTGGCAGAGATCATGTCCGAAGCCGAAGTCGCCTTCGGTGACCCCTCGGTCTACATCGAGCGATACCTCACCGACATCCGGCACATCGAAATCCAGGTCATCTCCGACGGCACGACCGTTCTGCACCTCGGTGAACGTGACTGCACAGCGCAGCGACGCAACCAAAAACTCATCGAGGAATCACCATCACCGGTCCTGGACGCCGAACTCAGGCAGGGCCTGGCAGACGCTGCAGTCGCGCTCTGCAAAGAGGTCGGATACAAAAACGCCGGGACCGTAGAGTTCGTGTTCGACAACATCGAACGCACCTACTACTTCATCGAGATGAACACCCGCATCCAGGTCGAGCATCCCGTCTCTGAAATGGTTTCCGGCATCGACCTCATCAAACTCCAGCTGCAGATCGCCGGCGGCTTGCCGCTCGAACTGAGCCAGGACGACATCATCTTCAGTGGCCACGCCATCGAATGCCGCATCAACGCTGAGGACCCGGAGAACAATTTCGCCCCGGGCCCCGGGAAGATCACCAACTTCCGTGCACCCGGCGGTTTCGGGATCAGGATGGACACCCACATCGAAACTGGCTACACCATCCCGCCCTACTACGACTCCATGATCGGAAAGCTCATCTGCTGGGGCAAGGACCGCGACGAAGCCATCGCCCGAACCCTCCGCGCCCTCGACGAACTCGTCATCGACGGCATCACCACCACAGCACCCTTCCACAAGAAAATCCTCGAAACCGAGAAGTTCGTAAGCGGAAACTTCAACACCGCATTCGTCGCCGAACTCCTATCTTCCACACACGCCACCGCAGGTATATAAGGACACTCTGTGTCCCTCACGCTCGCGCCTCGCCGCCCCGTCTTGGCCGACCTGATCGCACGCCCCTCCACACGGGTCGCCTCAGGTCTAACAACCCAGGGCGTGCCAGCGCCAGCAGTGGGCCCTGGGCTGCAACTCGGATGTCGTCCTGCCCGGTGCCAAGCGGACGTGGACCGACAACGAAGCGCTGGGCGCAGGTGGTGATGAGGAACAGGAACATCACCGCGATGGCGGCGCACGGGCAAATGGGAAGAGCTGGCCATGTGCCGCATCCGCGCTGTCCTCACCAATGACCTGGGCAGGGACGAGATCGAGGAGATCCTGCTGCAGACAGCTATCTACGGCGGGGTCTCCTCAACCAATACGGTCTTCAAGACTGCGCAGGAGGTCTATCGAGAAACGGATACAACCCCATGAATCAGGCTTTTGTTTACGACGCCGTTCGCACCCCGTTCGGGAAGTTCGGCTCCGGCCTCGCGGCCGTCCGCCCGGATGACCTTGCTGCGCACGTGATCAAGGAATCGGTCAAGCGCGCACCGGGGCTAGACCCCGAACGGATCGACGAAGTGGTCTTTGGCAACGCCAACGGCGCCGGCGAGGAGAACCGGAACATCGCCCGCATGGGCACCCTGCTCGCGGGCCTGCCGGTCTCCATCCCCGGCACGTCGGTCAACCGGCTTTGCGGCTCCTCGCTGGACGCCGCGATCATCGCCTCGCGCCAGATCAACGCCGGCGACGCCGAGCTGATGCTCGTCGGCGGGGCCGAGTCGATGTCGCGGGCCCCCTGGGTGCTGCCCAAGACGGAGAAGCCCTACCCGGCCGGGGACCTGACCCTGGCCTCCACCACGCTGGGCTGGCGCCTGGTCAACAAGGCCATGCCCAAGGAATGGACCATCTCCCTGGGCGAAGCCACCGAGCGGCTCCGTGAGAAGTACGGCGTGACCCGCGAACAGCAGGACGAGTTCGCCGCGAACTCCCACAACCTCTCCGCCGCGGCGTGGGACGAAGGCTTCTACGACAACCTGGTCACCACGGTCCCGGGCACCGACCTGGTCCGGGATGAAGGCATCCGCGCCGGCTCCTCGGCCGAGAAGCTCGCCGGCCTGAAGACCGTGTTCCGCACGGAGAACGGCACCGTCACCGCCGGGAACGCGTCGCCCCTGTCCGACGGCGCGTCCGCGGCCTGGATCGGCTCCGAAAGCGCCGCCGGGCTGCTCGGGCTTGAGCCGTTGGCCCGCATCGCAGGCCGCGGCGCGCACGCCAACGATCCCCAGTTCTTCGGCTACGCCCCGTCGAGGCCGCGAACAAAGCCCTCGCGAAGGCGGGCATCGGCTGGGACCAGGTGGGCGCCGTCGAACTTAACGAAGCGTTCGCCGCGCAGTCCCTGGCCTGCATCAGCGCCTGGGGCATCGACCCCGCCATCGTGAACCGCCACGGCGGCGCGATCGCCATGGGCCACCCGCTCGGCGCGTCCGGCACCCGGATCCTGGGCACCCTCGCCCGGTCCCTGCAGGCCTCCGGCGAACGCTGGGGCGTCGCCGCGATCTGCATCGGCGTGGGCCAGGGCCTCGCCGTCGTCCTAGAAAACGTTACTGCCGGAAAGGCCTAAGCATGCTGAATTTTGTTGACTCCGTAACCGAGGCCGTGGCCGGCATCAAGGACGGCTCCACCGTGATGATCGGCGGGTTCGGCAACGCCGGGCAGCCGTTCGAACTGATCGACGCGCTGATGGACTGCGGCGCCAAGGACCTGACCGTGGTGAACAACAACGCCGGCCAGGGCGATCAGGGCCTCGCACTGCTGATCAAGGAAGGCCGGGTGAAGAAGATGATCTGTTCCTTCCCGCGGCAGTCCGATTCCTGGCACTTCGACGCGAAGTACCACGCCGGCGAGATCGAACTGGAGCTGGTCCCGCAGGGCAACCTGGCTGAGCGGATCCGCGCCGCTGGCGCCGGCATTGGCGGGTTCTTCACGCCCACCGGCTACGGCACCATGCTGGCCGAGGGCAAGGAAACCCGGATCATCGACGGCCGCGGCCAGGTCTTCGAGACCCCCATCCACGCTGACGTCGCGCTGATCAAGGCGCTGAAGGCCGACGGCGTGGGGAACCTCGTGTACCGCAAGACCGCCCGGAACTTCGGCCCCATCATGGCCGCCGCTGCCAAGCACACGGTGGTCCAGGTGTCCGAGATCGTCCCCACGGGCGGACTCGACCCGGAAAACGTGGTCACTCCCGGAATCTACGTCAACAGCATCGTGAAGGTGGCCTGAGCATGAGCACCGCAACTTCCATCCAGACCAGTGACAAGCCCCTCGGCCGTGACGACCTCGCCGAACTCGTGGCACGGGACATCAAGCCCGGCTCGTTCGTGAACCTCGGCATCGGCCAGCCCACCCTGGTTTCGAACTACCTCAAGCCGGAGCAGAACATCACGCTCCACACCGAGAACGGCATGCTCGGCATGGGCCCTGCTGCCGTGGGCGATGAGATCGACGGCGACCTCATCAACGCCGGCAAAATCCCCGTCACCGAGCTCCCGGGCGCGTCCTACTTCCATCACGCCGACTCCTTCGCCATCATGCGCGGCGGCCACCTGGACATCTGCGTGCTCGGGGCCTTCCAGGTCTCGGCCACGGGCGACCTCGCCAACTGGCACACCGGCGCCCCGGACGCCATCCCCGCCGTGGGCGGCGCCATGGACCTGGCCACCGGAGCCAAGGACGTCTTTGTGATGATGACCCTCCTGACCCGCGAGGGTGCCTCCAAGATCGTGGAAGCCTGCACCTACCCCCTCACCGGCGTCGGCTGCGTAACCCGCGTGTACACGGACAAAGCCGTATTCCTCACCGGACCCGACGGCGTCACAGTCCGCGAGACCTTCGGCTGCACCCTCGAGGAACTCCAGGAACTCGTACCTGTGCAACTTAAGACCGCCTTGAAGTACTAGGCAGTTCCTCCAGATCGCAGAGGAGGACAGCATTCTGAGGCAAACAAGGAGACAAGCCCCATGAACGTAGACACGCTACCCGGGAGTATTCCCTTCCTTTCGCTCGCTCCAGGGGAACCGGTAGAGGTTTTCAATAAGAAGAACGTCATCCAATGCAGAGGTGTCATACAAGAGATGGCGCCAGAGCTGGGGGTCGCATGGATTCTCACAGACATCGGTGAAAGAAGGCTGGTGGACAATCACGAGCATCTAGTACGAAGCTGTCCACCTCGACCCAGTAGGGACAGCTGACATGACAACAATTGAACCCGGCAGCTCACATTGTTGCTGGCGTTAACGTCCCAAAAGCAAACCTCCTGGCTTTGGACCGTGACCTACAACCAGCGAGGAGCAGCAAGTTCCCCCGGGAGTGCCGAACTGGGGCGGGTTGCAATTTATTCTTTGCGCAGGGGCACCGCTTAACGCGGTTGACCAACCAACGCCGCCACGAAGGATCAGCAACAGCGGGCCCCCACGACGGAACAGCACCGCGCAGGTGCATGCCTTCCTGCAACTTTGCAGGAAGCCAAACCCATCAATAGGACGTGAACCGGTGCCATTCCTGAACAGAATTCAGATGTGGGCGGACCTCCGCCCGGACGACACGGCCGTCGCCGTCGGCGGCCGCGGTTTCAGCTGGTCTGAGCTTCGGGGAGCAGCTAGCGAGCTCCTCCCCTCCACTCCGGAAATGTACATTTTGTCCGAACCCAACACGGCCGAATCTGCTGCGCTTTACTGTGCGGGAATAGCCGGGGAACGGCAAATTGCCGTCCTCGATCCCGCTTGGACGCCGCAGGCCAGGGAAGATATTATCCGGAGGCTCCCCTCCCCGTCATGGGACGCGGGTACTGCGCTGGAAGACGGCGACCCGGACTCAACCTTCCTCATCGGCTTTACCGCGGGCACGACTTCCACACCGAAGGCCTTTACACGCTCCCGCCGGTCCTGGCAGGCCTCTCTTGACGCGTCCATAGACTTTTTCGGCCTTCGCCCGGACGACAAGACGTTTGCCCCGGGTCCGCTCTCGGCAAGTCTGAACCTGTACGCGCTCTCCGAGTGCCTCTACGCCGGCACCGAGTTCCATACCCTGCGCAGCTTTGATGTCGGAGATGCACACGCTGTGATCCTGCATGACGGGATCACCCGATTGGTTCTCGTCCCAACGATGCTCCGGCTCCTCAGCGAACGGGGACTCATGGCATCAGTGGACGCCTCCGCGATCAGGACAATCATCTGCGCCGGATCCAAGCTGGATGCCCGAACACTGGAAGCCGCCAGGCGTTGGGCGCCGAACGCCACGATCTTCGAGTACTACGGCGCAGCAGAGCTTAGTTTCGTTTCAGGCCGGGGCCTCCCCGCAGGGGCGCCGCTGGATGCCGCAGGCACCGCCATAGGCCGGCCGTTTCCCGGCGTGGAAGTACAGATCCTCGACGATTTTGGGCGTCGCTTGCCGGAGAGCACCCCGGGAAACATCAGTGTCAGCAGCCCCATGGTGTGTCAGGGGTACCTTTGGGGTGATGACGGGAAAGCCCTCCGTTGCCTGGACGGCCACTTCACTGTCGGCGATCAGGGCTACCTTCAGAACGGTGAATTGCACATAATCGGGCGGAGCTCGGACATGATCAATACTGCGGGCAAAAACATTTACCCGCACGAGGTTGAACTCGCCCTTTCCTCCATCCCGGGTGTAGAGACTGCCGTGGCTGTTGGCATGCCAGATGACTTGCGCGGCCACCGCGTGGTGGCCGGAGTCGTGCCTTCCTGTGGAGGGCTCACCGCAACGACCTTCAACTCGGGTCTGGAGACACTTCTTAGCAAAGACAAGAGGCCGTTGCATTACTACTTACTCAGCCAGATTCCCCTGACAGACAGAGGAAAAGTAGACCGCAAAATGTTTCTGGAGTGGATCATCAACAACGACGCGCGACTCAGTCAACTGCGGTAGACCTATGAATCTGCCGCACAAAGGAGGGGCCCAGGCATAAAGAACACAAATTCCTGAGATGAGTACGGTGGTGTGCTGCACGCTCAAACTTCACCAATCAAGCCCAGCATATGACCACGGCTTCCGCGTCATGGTCCAGCAACCGGTACCACGCCCTGGAAAATGACGCTTTAGAGATTTCCGCCGATAGGTGATGCCCGGGCCGGATTAACGACGCAGGCACAAGCCCTGATAGACACGGATTGTTCAGATTCGCGCTTTACCAGGAGTGCTTTTGCCTGCTGTTCCATCAGCCATCATCGAACCCGTCTGGGACCAGTTCGAGGCGCTGATCCCGCCCGTGACGGACACCCACCCGCTGGGCTGCCACCGGCCGCGGGCGCCCGACCGGATGGTGTTCGACAAGCTCGTCCAGGTCCTCGTGCTCGGGGCCGCCCACGAAAATATCGCCGACAGCACCTGTTCGGCGACCACCATCCGCCGGCGCAGGGACGAGTGGATCGAAGCAGGAATCTTCACCGACCTGGAGCACATCGCCCTGGAGGCCTATGACCGGATCGTGGGCCTGGAGCTGGAGGATCTGGTGGTGGACGGATGCATCGTCAAGGCCCCCTGCGGCGGTGAAGCGGCCGGCCGGTCGCCGGTGGGCCGGGGCAAGGGCGGCACGAAACGCTCGCTGCTCACAGAGGGCAAAGGCATCCCGCTGCACACCGAGGTCGCAGCAGCCAACCGCCACGACTCGCCGCTGCTGCGCCCCACCCTGGAGGGCCTGGGACGGTTCGGGTTCGCCTGCCGGAGGAGACCACGGTGCACCTGGACGCCGGCTACGATTCGTGTGTGGCCAGGAAGCTTCTCGAAGAGCTCGGCTGCGAGGCGCGGATCGCGGCCAAGGGCATCCCGGCACCGATCCAGAACGCCGCCCGCTGGGTCGTCGAACGCACCAACTCCTGGCACAACCGCGGCTTCAGGAAACTGGCGGTCTGCACCGAGAAACGCATCCTGGTCATCGAGGCGTTCATCGCCCTGGCCAACGCCGTCATCACCGTCCGGAGGCTGATCCGCGAAGCCTGGACCACCCACCGCTGGACGCCCGGCCCGCACGCCGCCCCTGACCTAGCGGCGGAATCTCTTAACGGTTGGTGACCTTGCCAAAGAGACTCGCAACCGGAGCAATGACGAGCGGTCGTGCCGCAATCACCACGCTCGTCGTTACTACCAGCCCTACAGCGAACCACCAGAATCCGGCCCAGCTCACCTCCGGTATTCCAGCGAACATGTGATTCAGATTCTTCAACGCGCCTGTCGCGAACACCAGGAACACATGCACGATGATGAACAGCACAAAGAACAGCATGGTCGGAAAGTGGATTGCACGTGCCACGGGAGCCGGGTACAGCTTGTTCAGCTTCTCCGCATGCTCAGGCCACCACTCGCTCATGCGCACACCCGTGATCGCCGCGAGCGGTGCCGCGATGAAGACAACCGCGAAGTACATGAGCTGCTGCAAGCTGTTGTAGTTGGCCCAGCCATCTTCCACCGGCCACTCAAGTGTCAGATACTGCAGCATCGCCGACGCTGCGTTGGGGAAGACCTCCCAGCTCGTGGGCACGATGCGCGCCCAGTGTCCGGTCACAAACAGCAGCACCACAAAAACCGCACCGTTAGCGAGCCACAGCAGATCAAGCGAGGTGTGGAGCCACAGATAGATGCTGATTTTCTTGCTGCCCCGCCTAGGGGTGAAGAACGCCGGCGGTTTCTGTTGTGAACGTACCTGCCATCCCGAGCGGACGATGAGAACGATGAGGAAGAAGTTCAAGAAGTGCGTCCAGCGCGCCCATGCAGGGAATCCTGGCTCCGCGACCGCGGGTAGGTGATACTCCCCCGGGTATCGTTCGATGAACTCGGGCACCCCTGGAAGGGTGGTCACGCCGCGCGCGGCCAGCACGATGATTCCAGCTGTAACAACGAGACCGAGCACCCCCAACACGCACAGACGCACCCACTGGCCGAGCGTACGCGACCCGATCACGCGCGGCTCGCGGGAGCGCACGTCCTGAGCCTGTTTCTGCGCCTCGGGCGTCGTCTCCAGGGGCGCCAGGGCTGGCTTTGGTGCAACGGCCGCAGCCTGTTTCACCGCCTGCGCGGTTGCCGGTACAGGCGCCTGCGCCGAGGCTAGCGGGCTCACCGCGGAGACCGCTGCCGAAGGGCGTGGGTATCCCTCCGCGGGCCACGGCGATCCACCTGCCAAGCGGGGGAGCCCGCGCCGGAGCGCAGTACCGCTCGGCACGAGATCCGCTGCAAAAACGCTTGCCGTCGCGGCGGCTCGTGGCGCCGGAACCGTAGCTACAGCCGAAGCGGTCACGGAAGTTTCGCGCTCCACCACAGGTGACGCAGGAGCCCCGGGCGGCGGAGCCGCGGGAGCCGCAAGGTCGGCGGAAGGCCAGGGCCCTCCGCCGGTGACGCGGGGCAGCCCATGCCGAAGCAACTTTGGGGTGGCCGCCCCCGAGAGCTCCACCGCGCTCACTGGCTCAACGGACGGAAGGGGGTGATCGGCAGGATGTTCAGCGGGGACAGGCTGCTCAACCGCAACGGTCGGAGACAAGCTCGCCGTCTCTTCGGCGATCACCGGTGCCTCGACCCGTAGAGCTCCCACAGCGGGCCAGAGTGCCCCGCCCGGCACTCGCGGCAAGCCCTGCCTCATCTGCCCAGCATCGCTCGCCATCGCTACTGCTTCTTCGCTTCGACCGCAGCGATCAGCTTCGGGACTACCTCAAACAAGTCCCCCACGATCCCAAAATCGGCAACTTCAAAGATCGGGGCGTCGGCGTCCTTGTTGATCGCCACGATCGTCTTTGCGGTCTGCATTCCGGCACGGTGCTGGATGGCACCCGAGATGCCCAGCGCTACGTACAGCTGAGGTGACACCGACACCCCGGTCTGCCCCACCTGGTACGACTGCGGCACGTAGCCCGCATCAACGGCGGCGCGCGACGCGCCAACGGCTGCTCCGAGCGCGTCAGCCAGCTGCTCGACCAGCGCAAATTGCTCCTTCGAACCCAAGCCCCGCCCGCCTGAAACGACCTTGGCCGCTCCGCGCAGTTCAGGCCGCAGCGAAGTCGTTGCCTCTTCGGCGTAGTCCTCAATCCGCGCCGACGGCTTCCCCGTCGTGTCGCAAACCAGGGGTTCGGAGGCCAGAGGCACGGCTGCCGCGCGAGCGTCGATCGATCCCTGCCGCAGTGTAATCACCGGCGCCCCGAAGGTTGCCGTCGAGGTGGCGACGTAGGCGCCCCCGTAGACGGAGTGATGCGCCAACACGCCGAGCTCGTCCCGTGATACGCCCACCGCGTCGACCGACACAGCTGAGCGGGTGCGCGCCGCAAGTCGGGCGGCCAGATCGCGCCCCTCGATCGAGTGGGAGATCAGCACCGCATTAGGGCGCACGCGCTCCACTGCCTCGCTCGCCGCGTTGATAGCGGCATTGCCCAGCCATTCGGCGTCCGGATGCTCAGCTACCAGCACCAGGGCAGCACCCAGTTCGGCCAATCGCGAGGCAAGGTCAGCGCCAGGTGCGTGCAGCACCAACGCCACCGGTGTGCCCACCAGTGCAGCAGCTCCGAGCAGCTCGGCTGCCGATTTCGCCAGTTCGCCCGAGGCTGTGGTCTCGACGATCACCAAGATGACATCAGTCGGTACGTTCGTCATATGCAGTCTCCCTAGACCAGTCGATTTTCTACCAGGAAGCTAGCGAGCTGTTCGGCCGCATCTCCCTCGTCAACGATCTTTATCCCAGCCGTGCGCAGCGGCTTCTCTGCCACCGTCAGCATGATGCTGCGAGCAACGCCGGGTGTCTCCGGGTCGACGCCCAGATCGGCAAGGCTCACCGTTTCAAGCGGCTTCTTCTTCGCAGCCATGATCCCCTTGAAGTTAGCGAACCGCGCGTCGGGCAGCGCCTCGGTGATAGAAATCACCGAGGGCAGCTGCGCAGACACGGTCTGCACCCCGCCGTCGACCGGGCGCGTGCCCGACACTGCGTCAGCGCTGATGTCAACCGTGCTGAGCCCGGTCATGTGCGCAACGCCGAGCAGCTCGGCGATCGCTGCGGGAACCATGCCCCCCGCGCCGTCAGTGGACAGATTCCCCGCGATCACCAAATCAAAACTAACGCGACGAAGCGCCTCAGCAAGCACCTCGGCCGTCAGTGTCAGGTCGGCGCCCAACAGTCCATCATCGACCACGTGTACGGCGCTTGCGGCACCCATCGCGAGGCATTTTCGGAGCGTGGCACTCGTACCCTCAGGGGCGACTGACAGCACCGTTACATTCGTGCTCTCATGCGCATCCGCATACGCCAGTGCAACCTCAAGGCTCCGCTCGGAAATCTCGTCGAGAACCGCCGCTGTCGCACCGCGATCAGCAAGTCCTGTCTCAAGACTGAGCTTCCTGTCCTCATAGGTATCTGGGACTTCCTTCACCAGTACCACGATGTTCATCGGCATGTCTCTCTCTTGTTCGAAACGTACATTCATCATGTTGCTGACCAGAGGGACCTGCCTCTGACAGCCGCTCGAGATGCGACCTGAGCTCGCGTTGTGCTTCGTCTCATGGATTCCGCCGTGTGGACGTCCGCAGGTGCTGGCGCGGGCCGCAGCCTCACTAGCTCAATCGTTCGAGAATCATGGCCATGCCCATACCCCCACCGATGCACATGGTCTCCAGACCGAAGGTCCCGTCACGCTCGCGCAGACCATTCATCAGTGTGTTGGTGATGCGTGCCCCCGTCATCCCGAAGGGGTGGCCCAGTGCGATCGCGCCGCCGTTCACGTTCAGCCGGTCGTAGGGGACGCCCAACTCGCGCGCCGAGCCGATGACCTGGACAGCAAAGGCTTCATTGATCTCGATCAGATCCATGTCTGCCATGCTGAGCCCAGCCTGTTTAAGTACCTGTTGCGAAGCGCTCACGGGCCCAAGCCCCATAATCTCGGGTGAGAGGCCGGTCACACTCGTCGCGACAATGCGGGCCAAAGGAGTCAGGCCAAGGTCCTTCGCTTTCATGCTGCTCATGATCACGAGCGCGGCGGCGCCGTCGCTCAGCGGGCACGAGTTACCCGCGGTGACCGTGCCGTCTGGCCGAAATACGGGAACCAGTGCGCCGACGCCATCGAGCGTCGTGCCGGGGCGGGGGGAATCATCCTGCGCGACGATTGACCCGTCATTCAGCTGAACCGGAGTGATGTCTCGGTCCCAGAACCCGCGTGCCTTGGCCTCTGCGGCAAGTTGCTGACTGCGAACCGCGTACTCATCCTGCTCCGCGCGAGTGATCCCCAAAAGCTGTTGCACGTTCTCCGCGGTCTGGCCCATCTTGATGTACACATCAGGAAGTACATCGACATACCGAGGATCCGACCAGCTTGCGGCCTTAGCGCTCGACCGCTTGAGCGTGCGCGTCATCGCCGCATCGAACTTCGGGTTGGTAACTGAAATGCCCGGCGTTTCGTCTGCGCTGCCGCGCCCGTACCGGCTGACCGTTTCGACGCCGGCTGAGATGTAGACCTCGCCCTCGCCCGCGAGGATGGCGTGCATCGCCATCCTCGTTGTTTGGAGACTTGAAGCACAGTAGCGCGTAATCGTGGTACCGGGAACCGAGTCGAGGCCTGCAAGCACGCTGACCACTCGCCCCATGTTGTTGCCCTGTTCCCCACCTGGCAGCCCGCAACCGAGCAGGATGTCATCGATCTCAGCTGGGTCCAGCCCAGGCACCTGCGCCAGAGCCGCCTTGACCATCTGCACGGCCAGGTCATCTGCCCGCATGTCGACGAGGCTCCCCTTATTGGCGCGCCCAATGGGCGATCGCGCCGAGGCGACAATCACGGCTTCTCGTTTCACAGTACTGCTCGCTTCCTTAAGGTGACATGCCCGGCACACTCACCACGTGCGGCCGGCTGTCACTTTGTTCATTGAGCTGTGCCGCGGTGAAGAGCGTGTACGAGTGCCGTCGACACGCTGCGCCTGCTTGCTGCACACGCACTGGGTACGTAGTCAAGATGTCAAAGTCATTTTCGATATCTCATACACCGGCCTATGGCGTGCGGCAATCGCTCGTGCCGCGCGATGCTTGCCATCCCGGTTAGTTAATCATGGAAAGCGCGCGCAATCAAGCTGCGAGCTCAGCGGCAATGGGCCTTCACCCTCACCGCGCCAGCTCACATTTGACGCTGCCGATGCCTTAGCCAACCAGCAGCGTCCAGCCGGTTATCGCCAGGCTGGCCGCTGCGCGATCAAGTTGCCGCGGACTACGCGCCCACCGAATGAGCAGCTGCAGGCTGGGATGCCGCGTGCGACACCACCGAACGCGGCCAATCCGACATGTCAGCCTCAGCGATCACACCGGCCAACAACACTCGGATCTGCTCAGCGAGGGAGTGCGAATACTCGGCGACGGTCTCGCCCTCATGCGGATGCGCCCAGCGGTGCGTGCCGGTCAGCATCGAGAGGATCAGATTCGCGGCGACCATCGTGTCCCCGTCCCAGGTAAACGAACCTTCCTGCTGGCACTCGGTGAGCAGCTCGGCAAAACGGGTCGTAGTGCGACGCGCCCAGAGGCGGAACTCTTCCCGCGCCGCTGGCGAAAGCGCAGTCTGCTCGCTCAGGGTCAGCCGGTATGAATTCCGGTAAACTATCGCAAGCTCCACATGCAGCTCCAGGGACCAGTGCAGACGCACGATCGGGGGAACCGGCTCGGCGTACAAATCAACCTGAAGCTGCTCCATCTTCCCGCACATCACCCGCACGACCTCTTCGAGCAACCACTGCTTGTTCGACACGTACTGATACACGGTCGGCTTCGAGATGCCCGCGGCCCGAGCGACATCATCTATGGTGCTGGTCGCGAAGCCCTTCTCTAGGAAGACATTCGCGGCTACATTGACGAGTGCTGCGGTCGAGGTCGCCTTCTTCTGCGCCAAAATTCCTCCCAGAATCCTTATACGTTGACTATAGAGTTAATCGGCTTCCACCGTAGTGGACTTGCGCAGTTTTGGGTTCGGTCACGCTGCATAGGCAATCGTGCCGATAAGCGTCCGGGATATTTGCAGTAGTGGCGCGGCTCAATCTGGCGAAACTGCGATTCTTCTAGCACGGTGCATGCTCCTCTGTATCAGACGGTAAGAATGGGGGACAACAGGTCCCTGGTCGTCAACTCCGCATGTTTACCTTACCAGTAAAGATTAACGGTGACGAGGTAGGCGTCGACGCACGCACTAGGCATCCAAGCAAGGCGGCGAGGTCGCCCGTGAACTTCGATTCTCGTGAGGACGCGTGGCCCAGCAAGGGCCATTCGATAGGACGAAAAATCATTTCTCGATTGCCTGCGTTATGGTTAACTTACTAGGAAAGATTTGTTCGACCAGCAAGTCGCGACGCGCAGCGTAGGCGAATATCGACCGGAAGAGAAGGAAGTTTCGATGCCCAGTCCATCTACAGACCGCACGGTTGCCGACGGCACCATCCCCAAGTCACAAACGCTGATCGCGACGAGCCCCAACAAGTTGAAGCTCGGCATCTTCGGCATCAACCTAGCAGGTGGCGCGGGCGGAATCAGCACCATGCCTGGCCCCATGAAGGTTAACAACTGGGAAGAGCAAAAGCACATCGCGATCATGGCCGATCGTGCCGGTTTTGAAGTTCTTGTTCCGGTTTCTCGCTGGAAGGGCCTGGGCGGCTCAAGCGGTCACTGGGATCGCTCGTATGAGACTTGGGCCTGGGGTGCAGCGCTTGCAGAAGCTACCGAGCGGATCCAGATCTTTACGACATGCGCCATCCCGCTGTTCCACCCGGTGATGGCTGCCAAGCTTGGGGCGACGCTGGACCACATCTCCGGCGGACGTTGGGGCCTCAACATTGTTCCGGGCTGGTTTGCTTCTGAGTTCAAGATGTTCGGGATGGATCTTGGTGATCGCGAATCGCGTTACAAATACGCCCAGGAGTGGGTCGACATCCTTGACCGCCTGTGGAGCGAAAAGGGAGAATTCGACTTCGAGGGTGAATTCTTCAAGCTCGAGGGTGCTGAGTCGGCTCCGAAGCCTATGCAGACGAGACCTACGATCATGAATGCGGGCCAGAGCCCCGAGGGGCAGAAGTTTGCGGTCGAGAACGCGGACATGATCTACATTAAGCTGCGCCACAATGATGAGTGCCGCAAGACAATTGAAGCCATACGCGCGCAGGCTGCAGCAGCAGGGCGCGAGGTTGCCATCTGGGGAAATCTCGACGTCATCTGCAAGCCGACTGAGCAGGAGGCTCGTGACTTCGCCGATGCCTGGACAAAAGCCAGCGACGACGAGGCGCTTGGCCGTTTTGTCGAGGGAATTACCGGTTCTGACTCGGCATCGATGGACTTCTTGCGAGAAAACCCCGAAACCGCGAACATCCTGCGCCTGAGCGGCGGAGGCGAGAGCGTCATCGGAAGCCCCGAGCAGATTGCCGCAGCGCTGCAAGGGTACTCGGATATGGGTATGGACGGCCTGGCGCTCACGTTCCACGAGTACCCGGAGGCAGTGGAGTACTTCATCAGCGATGTGCATCCGCTCCTCGTCAAGGCGGGCCTCCGCACCGAGCATTCACTCGACAGCTAACCCTGAAACGCTGAGAAATCTCGTTCTCGACCCGGGGGACGCCTCCATAATGGTGAGTCGTCCCCCGGGTCGCAGGTATCGACGTTGGCTTCAAGCGGCTTCGTGGGAAAACTGCGTGGCGCCTGCTCGTCTGGGCAGGATGCACCAATGGTCGTGTTTAAGGCTGAATAATCAGGGCTTGACGAAAGTCTCTTCTATTCAAGAATCGTCGCAGGAGGCGTAGTGATGAAGCTCAGAGATTTGCTCGAAAGAGGAGTGGTTGCACCCGGGGTGTGGGACGCCGGATCTGCCCTCCTAGCGAAACAAGCGGGCTTTGAGTGCCTATATCAGTCTGGCTATGCCATTGAGGCCACTCAGATCGGAGCACCGGATATAGGCCTGATGACCATCACCGAGGTGGCTTCGCAGGCGTCCAGGATCATGGCTGCGACCGAGCTTCCCCTCGTGGTCGATATCGACACTGGCTTTGGCGGCGTCAATAACATTTGGCGTACCGTGCGCACGCTCGAGGCCTCGGGTGCTGCCGCCGTGCATCTGGAAGACCAGGCCAGCCCCAAACGATGCGCGAGCATTGCCGCCATCCGCAGGGTGAGCCGCGAGGAAGCGGTGCTCCGTGTCGAGGCTGCCGTCGATGCACGGCGCTCGAGAGAGATGCTCATCATTGGGCGCACCGATGACGCTGGCGAGTCGTTTGGTGAAATGGTGGCCCGGGCAAACCTGTATCTTGCCTCGGGTGCCGATATTGTGTTGCCAGTTATGCTGCGCGCAGACGGCGTGCCGTTGGAGAGCATGTCACCTGATGAGCAGATGGCCAAGTTCGCCGAGCTTGCTGCGGAGATCGACGGTCCCGTGTGCTGGTCGAATAAACGGATCCCCGCAGGCTACCGAGCAGAGGACCTGATCGAAGCGGGGTACAGTCTGGTCATTCTCGCTGGCGAGGCGCTGGAGGCGGCCGTGACTGCGACGAGCCGCCTCTACCGAACGATTATCAGCGAGGGAACGCCCACGCCGTATTTTGACGAGCACCCCAGCGACTACAGGATGGGCCACCAGCTGGCCTCCGAGGTGCTCAATCTGGCCAGTTTCATCGAGCGCGAAGAAAGATATCTTGCGCCTGAACAGCAGTGAACCCTGAGGCACCGCGGCATGGCCAGAGGGCCGAAGGTGGACAGCTTGTGATCAAGGAGGAGAAAGCACATGAACAAGGCAGTTGGACTCGTGCAGGTCGCACCGAAACAGTGCGAGCTACAAGAATTTTCCCTTCCTACTCTGGAAGAGGGGGCGGTGCTGGTGCGCGTCGAGGCGAACGGTCTGTGCGCCTCTGACATCGACGCCTACAACGGCATCGACTCATACTGGGATGGACGACAGCGCATCCTGGGCCACGAGATTGTCGGCGTCATTGAGGATATGGGTGCGAAGACCAAGATCCGCGATTCGTTCAACGTCGGCGACCGCGTTGCGGTGAACCCCTTCGTGATTTGTGGGATGTGCACGGCTTGCCTCCGCGGCGACCAACAAGGGTGCAACGGCACCCGCGTGAGGCTTCGCTACGGGGCGGTGCCCACGGAGGTTGAGCCCGCGCTCTGGGGCGGCTACGCCACACACGTCTACATCCCGCCGAGCGGCATCCTCTACAGGGTGCCCGACGGGATCGGTGCCTTGGACGCTACGCTGTGGAACCCCATTTCTGGCGGGTACGAGTGGGCCGTGGTACGAGGCGGCATCCAACCCGGGCAGAAGGTGCTCATCCTTGGTCCTGGCCAGCGAGGCTTGGCGTCAATCTTCGCGATTCGCCATGCGGGCGCGGATCAGGTCGTCGTTACCGGCTTGTCCCGCGACCAGTACAAGCTTGATTTGGCGATGGAGCTCGGCGCTGATGCGACCATCAATGTTGAGAAGGAAAACCTCATCGAGCGCGCCAAGGAACTCACAGGGGGCGCTGGCTTCGACGTGGTCATCGACACCACGCCACACGCCACGCAGCCGCTGGTCGATGCCCTTGAAGTGGTGGCTCGCACCGGCACCATCGTGGCAATCGGCATCAAAAACCGCCCGCTCGACGGCTTCCCCATTGACCAGCTCCTCATGAAGCGGGTGCGCCTCCAGGGTTGGGTCGGGCAGAGCAACGATTCCTTCCAGCGGGCACTCGACCTGATTGGCTCCGAGCGGTTCCCGGTTCACAAACTGCGCACGCACGTGTTTGGGCTCGACGAGCTGGGCACCGCGATAGATGTGCTCGGTGGCGTCAACACCACGGAGAAAGCCGTGAACGTGGTTATCACCCCCACGTGGGCATAGCTAGGTTCTCTGAGACAAAGGAAAGCTGATGAAACAGGACCCCGCAGCCTATCGGATGGTTGCCGCCGGGCTGGACGAGAACGGATCTGCGGTGTTTCGCGACGAGGTGCCCCCGGCCGCTCGCGAGATCCCAGGAATCGGCAGCTCGGCGTACTTCTGGCGCGTCGCGGGTGAGCATTCGGTGCCCTCATCGGTCGGTGCGCCCGCGACGGTGCCTGGCCCCGCAACTGACAGCGGATCGGCGCTGGCCATCGTTCGCATCGCTGCAGGATCTGACACCAGAAAGAACCTCTCTGAGTTTCTCGACGTGCAGGGTCACGGCGAGGACAACGATGCCGATATGCACGCTACGGCAACAGTCGACTACGAGATCATCCTCTCGGGGAAGATCGATTTCGTGCTGCCTTGCGGGCAGAGGCGCACGTTGGAGACTGGCGATCTGCTGGTCGTCACCGGAGCGCCCCATCTTTGGGACAACCCCTACGACGAGGATTGCGTTTACCTCAGTATCACCATCGCCGCGCCTGCCTCGAGCCCACACGCTGCAGGCTGATCCGTCGATTTCTTGCTGCCAGTCTCGTTTAGCACCAGCTTCGATAACGAGCAGAGACACTGTATGAATGGGCTCCTGCCGCGCACATGAGATGCGCGGCAGGAGCCCAAATCACTGGACGTCAGCGGGTGTGGCCAGCTAGTCCGAAGTTACGTCTGTGGTGACGTGCGAAATCCCCGCCATGGTGACTTCTAGCGGTCGTTGCAACACCCCGGATTTTCGGGAGTTGCAACGACCATGTCGTCTTCAAATCAAGAATCTTCTCTAAGGGGAAAACCGGGTCCTGTGCTCACGCCCCCACAGAGGAACACGAACAGGCGGTACTCACAGGCCGAGAAGGAAGAATTCTTCGCTGTGTTGGAACGGCTGGAGTGTGCCGCCGCGGCGGCCAGGGAGCTCGGATTCAAGGCCGCAACGTGCCGCAAGTGAGTCCGGCAGGCCGGGATCCAGTTCAAGTACGGTGTGAAGGGTTCCGCACCCTGCCAGGAGTATACGCAGGCTCAGAAGGACGAGTTCTTCACGCTCCTGGACCGCCTTGGGAACGTCTCGGCCGCGGCGTCGGAGCTGGGATGAGCACCGCCTCCTGCTACGTGTGGGTCCACGAGGCCGGGGCGTTGCCCAAGCGGGCCAGGAAGAGGACCGGGCCCAACCGGAAGCACACGCAGGCACAGAAAGACGAATTCTTCACGGTGTTGGAAAGATTCGGCAGCGTCACCGAAGCGGCCAGGCAGCTCGGCCTGAGCAAAGATACGTGTCATAACTGGGACAAGGCTGCCGGCATCCGCAGCGTCCGCGTGACGAGGGGAAAACGCGAGGAGTTCTTCCGCCTGCGCGGGCCGGGGTCAGCCGACGGGAAGCAACAGCGGCGGTGCGCCGATGTGCAGCATCGTCACCGTTAATCTTTACTGGTAAGGTAAACATGCGGAGTTGACGACCACTGACCTGTTGTCCCCCATTCTTACCGTCTGATACAGAGGAGCATGCACCGTGCTAGAAGAATCGCAGTTTCGCCAGATCGAGCCGCGCCACTACCGCAACGTGCTCGGCCACTTCGCCACCGGCGTTGCGGCCGTGACCGCGATCAACGACGGCACCCCCGTCGGAATGGTCGTCAACGCCTTCACCGCGGTCTCGATTAATCCCCCGCTCGTCGCGTTCCTCCCCGAGAAGGGCTCGTCCACCTTCCCCCTGATTCGCGAGTCCGGACGGTACTGCATCAACGTGCTCGCGGGCGGGCAAGAAGAGCTCTGTCGCCGTTTCGCGGCCAAGGGTGCCGACCGCTTCCGCGACACCCCGTGGCGGCCGGCCGAGGGGACGGGCTCCCCGACCTTGGAGGGCGCAGTGGCGTGGATCGATTGCGAGATCCAGGACATTCACGACGCGGGCGACCACTTGATTGTGGTGGGGCGTGTGCTCGACCTGCAGGTGCAGACGCCGACGCTGCCGCTGCTGTTCTTCCAGGGCGGCTATGGCACCTTCGCGCCCCGCTCGCTGGTGTGGGCGAACCGTGGCCCGCTGAGCGAGGCGGTGCGGATGGCTGACGCGGCACGTGAAACGCTGGAAGAACTGGCTACGGAGCTCGGGCTAGAGTGCCGGGTCTTTGCACAGGAAGACGACGCGGTCCGCATCGTTGCGAGCGCGGGGGCCACGAAGGGCGCGGATCCAGTGGGAGCGATGCTGCCGTTTGCTCCGCCGTTTGGCTACGCGATTGCTGCGTGGGGGACCCCGGCAACGCGCCAGGCGTGGATCGACGCGCTCCCGGGTGAACTGTCTGCAGCGGCGCGCCGCGAGCTGGACGATGCGCTGGACGAGATCCGCCGGCACGGGTGGGGTGTGACGTTTGAGAGCGCGGTTGCCCGTGAGGCGCAGGAAATCATCGCAGCGATGATGCAGTACGGGCCGACCCCGGAGCTCGGGCGACGGCTGACAGCGGTCAGTGGGCAGTTTTCTCGACTTGATCACCCGGGCCAGCTCGACGAGCAGACCGCGTCGACGGTGCGCACGATGACGGCGCCGGTGATGGGCGTGGATGGGGCGGTGTTGTATCCCACGCTGTATGGGTTCCCGGCGGAGTTGGATCTGGGGGTTGTGGAGCGTGCGCGGGATGCGCTGCTGCGTGCGTGTGCGGCTCTGAGTGAGCGGTTTACGGGCGTGGGCGTGGGCGTGGGTCATAGATAACACCCACACCACCACGAGGCCTATCCAGGTCACCCTCCCTTTTGGCGAGGCATGAATCACCATTCACCGCTATCAACTCAAAGGAGAGCTGGAATACATGAAAAAGATGGCAACCGCGTTAGTGCAATATGGGCCCGAAAAGCTCAGGGTCGAGGAGTTCGAACTTCCCACTCTGGGTGAGGGTGAAGTTCTCCTCGAAGCAGAGGCGAATGGCCTGTGCGCTTCGGATATTGAAGCGTATCGCGCCCTTGGACATTGCCTGGGAAGGGCGCCCGCGCATCCTCGGCCACGAGATCGTAGGGACAATCGTGGACATGGGCCCCAAATCGTTTAACCGCCAAGAGCTTGAGCTTGGTGACCGCGTCTGTCCCAACGCGTTCGTCCCCTGCGGGCTGTGCGCACGCTGCATGGTTGGCGACTTCGGCGGCTGGGTGGGTCGCGAGGAACGTCTCCGCGACGGCGCCGTGGCGACGGAAGTCGCCCCGAGCCTCTGGGGCGGATACGCCACGCATGCCTTCGTGCCCAAAAACGGATCTTGTACAGGGCCCTCGCATATCGGCGCATACGACGCATCTCTCTGGCAATCGATCGCCGGCGGATTCGAACGGGCCGTTACCCAGGCCGGAATGAAGGTGGGAGATCGAGTGCTCATTCTGGGTCCTGGGCAGCGCGGCATCGGAGCAATGCTGGCGCTCATCTATAAGAATGGAACACTGCGAGCGTGGGCGGGCCTTAGCGATCATTCCTTCCGTCTCGCGCTGGACTACCTCGTGAAGAACGTTGACTCGCTGAGCAGATTGCGCACGCACGTCTTCGGCTTCGACCAGCTCGATATCGCAATCGATGTGCTGACGGGACAGGTGCCAGGCGAGCATGCCTCAACGTGGTGATCGATCCCAAGCTCACGGGAGTCTTCCCCATTTCACAGGAGTGATGAGTTCACAAAGCACGCTCAGGGATCAACCGCTGAGCCGCGGGTGTGCGCAGATGGTGCGCATACGGTTCTTCAACTTCAGCATTTCAAGACGAAGGAATTGACATGGACCTTACGAACACAACTGCCCTGGTGACGGGGGCCGCTTCGGGGCTCGGCGCTGCGACGGTGGAGGCCCTGCTCGCGCGGGGCGCCACCGTTGTTGGCATCGACCTGGCCTCATCAATTGCACGGGTAGACGCGACGGCCGACCGGGTTACGTACGTGCCAGCCGATGTGACCGACGAAACGCAGGTCACGCAGGCAATCGCAGCGATCGAGGATGGACAGCTGCGACTCGCGGTGAACTGTGCCGGCATCGGACCGGCACAGCGCATCCTCTCATCGCGAGGTGCGCACGACCTCGAGACGTTCCAGCGCACCATCAACATCAATCTCGTGGGCACATTCAACGTGATGCGGCTCGCTGCGGAGAAGATGGTCACCAACACCGCCGACGAGCAGGGACAGCGCGGACTAATCGTCAACACGGCGTCGGTTGCCGCGTACGAGGGGCAGATCGGCCAGGCCGCCTACGCCGCGTCCAAGGGTGGCGTTGTCGCGATGACGATCGTCGCTGCGCGCGACCTGGCGCGTTACGGCATCCGAGTCAACACGATCGCCCCCGGCATTGTCGACACGCCCATGCTGGCCACCGTGAGCGATGAGTACCGCGCTGGTCTTGCCGCTGGCGTCCCCTTCCCCGCACGTCTGGCGCGCCCTGACGAATACGCGCAGCTCGTGGCGATGCTCGCCGAGCACGACTACCTGAACGGCGAGACGGTGCGGATGGATGGCGCGCTTCGGATGGCGCCCCAGTAGTCGGCTTCGCCGCACACACTAGCCCGCCTTCGAGAAGAAGGCGGGCCACCTTGTATGTGCACTGACACTCGCGGAAGATCCTCTCACGGGCGCCCGCGCGAGTCCCCCATTCGTCTCTTCAATCTTTTCCGGAACGCCCAAGGAGAACACATGACCGAGTTCCACGTCAACGTGCCCGTCCGCTTCAATGACATTGACATGTTTGGCCATGTGAATAGCCCCGTCTACCTGAGCTACTGCGAAATCAATCGGGTGGCTATGTTCACCCGCATGCACAAAGAAACCGGTTCGGACCTGATGGCGAGCGGGTTTGTGGTCGCTGAGACCCGCATACGGTACCTCATGCCAGTCACGCTGGAGCATGAATTCGTGCACGTGAACTGCTCGGTTGGCCGAATCGGCAGATCTTCGTTCCAGCTGAACTACGCCGTGAAGGTCGATGACGTGATGGCGGCGGAGGCCGAGGTTGTCGTCGTGCTCGTGGACAAGAGCGCGTCTCGCCCCATGACCGATCAGGAGCGCGACTGGTTGACGGCGTTCAAGCAGTAAATCCTAGCCTCAGAGAGGCTCTTCACGACGGCGCAATATGTATAGGGGGCGAGGCGCAGATCCGCCTACGTATCAAGCCCTCGATGGGTTCACCGTCGAGGGCTTGATACGTGACCACAACGAGCCCCGCCCGGGTATTGCATGGCATGGGCGATAGACGGAAGTTACGTTAGGGATTTACTCCGGAACCGCATGGTTCCGGAGTAAATCCGCGTTTTGGGCCGAAAACTGTAGCCCCTAAAATATTCACTAAAAGCCTTCCAATACCGGCCTATCAGGTGTACTTGGCTGCCATGGAACCGGACATCAAGCCCATGCACGTAGCCATTAACACCACCCGCCGGGTGAACAAGGCCGGCGTGGAGGTCGAATACCGGTCCGCCCTGATACGCCGCCCTACCGCCAAGACGGCAAGGTCAAGCACGAGACCCTGGGCAACATCTCCTACCTGCCCCACCAACGCGCCATCGAAGACCTTCGGGCATCCCTGAAGGGCAAGACCCTGGTGGACGCCCAGTCAACGCCGGGGCGCTGTGGCACGCCGGCCCCGGCCCAAAGTCAGTAAGCTGAACGGCAACGAGCGGCTGCGGGATTTCGTGAAGGACAAGCTGCTCACCCGGTGCTCGCCCGAACAGATCTCCAACTTGCTGATCAAGGAATATCGCGATGATGGGCAGATGCGCGTGAGCCACGAAACGATCTACCAGGCCAAGGACGCCCTGCGCACCGGGCGGACCCGCCGCAAGCCCCACAAGAAACCGGAGGAACGCACCAGTCGTTTCCGGGACCCGATGATCAATATCTCCGAACGACGCCCCGAGGTCGAAGACCGTGCAGTCCGGGGCCACTGGGGGCGAACTCATCACCGGCGCCTACAACCAATCCGCGCTCGCCGCGCTGGTGGAACGCACCACGCGGTACGTGATGCTCGTGCACCTGCTCACCGACCACAACGCCGAATTGGTACGCGACGGGCTCATCAAGACCACGGTCACCTGACCGGCACACCTGCGCGGATCCCTGACCTGGGACCAGGGCGCCGAAATGGCCAAATACAAGGCCTTCAGCATCGCCACCGACATGGACGTCTACTTCTGCGACCCGGCCAGCCCCTGGCAGCGCCGGGTCCAACGAAAACACCAACGGGCTGCTGCGCCAGTACTTCCCCCCAACGGCACGGACCTGTCCGTCTACGGTCCCGAGGACCTCGAGCACGTCGCCCAGGAGCTCAACGCCCGCCCCCGCAAAACGCTCGGCTGGGATACCCCAGCCGAGCGCCTGCGTGACCTACTATTGACGAACTAGACACCATCGGTGTTGCAACGACCCCCAGAATTCACCCATGGCAGGGTTCCTGACGTTCTGTCCAACTTAACTTCAGGATAGAGCTACTTGATCAGCTCCGCAAAGGTGTTATTGATGGCCTCCGATGCGGGCACCTTAATCGGCGTGTCCGACTGTAGGTTCACCAGCGTCATGGTCGATTCCCATGACGCATCGGTCATTGTGAAGGGCTCACCCATAAGTTTTGACAGGGAGTCGAGCGTGGTCTGCCAGACGCCATCCGGCATGTCGGCACCCATGACCTTCTTGAGCTTCGCCGAGTCCTCGGCGCTCAAGCCAGCGACGATGTCTGCACGGGCCTCGGAGACCGCTTCGAGGAAGCGCTGAATCGCCTCCGGCTTCTTCTTAATCGATTCTTCCGAACCGGCGAAGATGATCATTCCGACCTTGGGCAGGAGTTTGTCACCGGTCCAGAAGTCCCACGTAATGGCCGTACCATTCGCGGCAGCCGCAGTGACGTTGCCCGGAGCAGTCGCGACGAGCCCGTCGATCCGCTTTGCCCGTAGCGCAGCGACCTGAGCAGCCTGATCAGCAATTGGCTGAAGCGTCATATCATGATCGGGATCCACTCCGTTCTCCTTCACGAGATACCGGAACGCCGCGTCCGTCGAAGAGCCCGCGGTGAAGGAGCCAAGGGTCATCCCCTTCAACGCCTCGACACGCTCCTTTAGGGGCGAGTCCTTGGTGATGCCCTTGGCCTCGAGCTTCGCGACGGTCTCGGGGGTGAAGCCGATCTCAAGCGAATACCCCATCATGACGGTGCCGACATTCACGGCCGGCCGGCCTGCGGAGCGCGCAAACGCAATTGCGGAGGGTGCGGTCATTGCGAGATCGGCTTCGTCGTTCATCACAGCGTTCACCATGTCGGTGGCGTTGAGCATCGCAGGGAGCAGCTCGACCTTGACGTTTTGCTTATCGAAGTACCCGCCCTCGATCGCCCACATCAGTGGCATTGCGTTGGGGAAGGTACCGAAGTTCGCGAGGCGGATCGTCTCCGTTGCCGAAGCACCCCCCTCAGCCGATCCCGTGGCGGCGGGCTCCGCCGAGCCGGCGCAGGCCGCCAGTGAGATGGCCAGCACGGCTGCGGTCACAGCCCCCGCTGCTCGCTTGAGTCGCCGTTGACTTGTCTTGAGCACAGTATGGACTTCCTTTCAATTACGGTTTGGTAGATCGGAAAACAGGGAACATACAGATTTGTCGCGCGCCTGCCCGCGAGCGCTGTCAGCTCGTTGGTGCCGGCTAGTTGGTGCGAGGGGTTGCCCTCCAGCGCAGCAGTCGCGTCTCGGCGACCTTAGTCACACCCATGAGTAGGCTGCCCATAATCGCCAGCACCGTGATGCTCGCGAACACGCCCGCGGTGTCAAACTGACCCGCAGCGCGAACCAGCAAGAAGCCCATGCCACTGTTCGACGAGAGCATTTCCGCGGTTACCGCGGCCACAAGCGCCATTGGCCCCGAGACGCTCAGCCCCTCAATGATGTGGTTCGTTGCTGAGGGCAGGATCGCCTTACGCCCGATGTCGAAGCCGTTGGCTCGCATCAACCGCATCCGGTCGAGAATCTCGGAGTCGACGTCCTTGACGCCAGCAAAGGTGGCAAAGAAGACGAGGAACAGCACCACGCTGGCAACGAGCGCGATCTTCGAGCCGTCGCCGATACCGAACCACAGAATGAAGACCGGGATGAGTGCCAGGCGCGGCGTCGAGTACAGTGCAGCGATGAATGGGCTCAGCACGGCGGCCAGGTAGCGGTTCAGGCCCAGCACGAGCCCAAACACGAAGCCGATGAGCGCACCGATGACGAAGCCGATGAGTGTGATCTTGTACGTGACCGCAATGTTGCTCCACAGCACGCCACGCTCTGCATAGGTGGCCAGCGCACCCCAGATCTCTGAGGGCTTGCTCATCGCGAAGATGTCAATGAACACTCCCGGCTGGCCAGGGGGGCCCGAGCCAAACTCCCATAGGAGAAGTAGCGCGACCAGCAAGACGAGCTGCGACACGATAGTCACTACTCGCTGTTTGAAACGCTTATTCTTCTTCTGTTGAGACACCGAAGGAGCGACTGAAACCGCGCCGGGCTTCTGTACGCGGTCGGCAAGGGCGGGGCTCTGTCTACTGCTCATAGTCATTAGCGGACCTCTGCGGGGTTGATCTGTTCTTCTAGGAGGTTCCAAAGGCGTTTCCACACATCGAGGAACTCGGGGGTGGTGCGAAGCTCCATGAGGTCGCGCGGACGCTCGAGCTCTATCTTCTCGACGTGGATGATGCGTCCGGGAGCCGCCGAGAAGACCACAACCCGGTCAGCGAGAAGAATCGCTTCTTCGAGATCGTGCGTCACAAACACCACGGTCGTGCCGTCTCGCTCACACCTCCCGAGAAGCTCAGTCTGGAGGTTCGTGCGCAGCTGCGCATCAAGAGCGCCGAAGGGCTCGTCCATCAGCAGCGTGTGCGGCTCGTAGATCCAAGTCTGAGCCAGCATGGCCCGCTTGCGCATTCCGCCTGAGAGCTGCGAGGGGTAGTGGCCCGCGAACTTCGACAGCCCAACCTGCTTGAGCATCCGGCTCACCCTGTCGCCTCGTTCGGATCGGGGCAGGTTGTGCAGTTCGAGGGGAAGGGCGACGTTTCCGGCCACCGTTCGCCACGGCAGCAGGGAGTCTTTCTGGGTTACGTACCCCACATCGGTGTTGATCTCGCGAACAGGCTTGCCCTGATAGCTCACGTCACCGATGCTCGGGGTCAACAGACCCGCCGCCATGTTCAGCAGCGTGCTCTTGCCGCAACCACTGGGGCCGATGACGCAGATGAACTCACCGCGTTCGATCGTGAGTTCGATGTCGGTCACCGCCTGGAACGAGCCCACGGGGCCGTCGAACCTGCGTCCCACCGACGAATACTGGATCTGGGGCGGGGACTGCCCATCCAGATGGTCAACGCTGACCGTATTACTCATGTTCACTGCCTTCGTGTTTGTATCGGTCATCACTACATGAGGGGGAAAATCAGTCATCGAGCACAGCTCTACGATGCTCCGGGCGAGCCGCCTTGATGGGCGTCTCCGCTTGAAAAGAACACGTCACGGATTCTCCTTCGCTATGAATTGGAATCAGGTGGCCGTCCACTCCAACCGCGCTGGCTGCTCAAGTGTGCAGACCAACTAAACATAACTGCCTAGTTAGTTACTCTAATGCGCGGACGCTAGGTTCGCAATAGAGGCATCCGGCCTGCATGCACCTGTGAGGGGTGAAGCCTCCAGACGGTACGGTGTTGGCTGGCGCGCACAGGCCAAGCAACACCGCCGCCACCGTCCGACTCACTTCACCCGGACCCGCTGACGGATGTCCAGAGCCGTTCCGCGGTTTAGGGAGTGTCTAGTAAATGGTTCAGCCAGGCCACAACAGCGCTGAGAACCACCGTGACCCGGTACACAACGCGAGCTTGTCGTACCGGGTCACGAGCCCTCGCCACTGCTTCAATCGGCAGTAGCCACGCTCGATCACGTTTCGACCCGATACTTCTCCGCTCGAACTTCGGTGGCCTCACCCTTTGCGCCACGTCGTTTCCAGTGCCCCTGCTGGTTACGGGGCTCGAGAATCACCGGTTCAATACAGCGACAACGCAGATACGAACGATTCCCTCGCGACGAGTAGGCTTTGTCGCCCAGCGCCGCATCGGGGCGTGCACGTCGCCCAACTCTCACGTTTTCCATCAACGGCACGAACATCGGGGAGTCGCAGTCCTGCCCCGACGTGCATACGCCACGAGCGGGAGACCACGGCCCCTCCACGAGCTGATGCGTCTTCGTCGACAGGCCGCCCCAGGAACAACCAATCGCGTGGTCAGGCGGCTCGGTCAGCAGATTCTTGTAATTCGAAGAGGTCCTTTTTAAGCGTGTCACGTTCGTCGCGTGCTGATGCGCGGGAGCGATCGTCGGGTCCACCGACACCGACCAGTCAATGAGCCCGCGCGTAACAGCGAGTTCGTGCAGGCGGGCCTGCACGACATCCCAGCTCTCCCTCGCGAGCCATCCGTGCATGCCAACGCCAGACCGTCTGCCACAGCCCGAATGCTGCTGGCAGGTCGCGCCAGGCGATCCCACGTCGGTATCGGTAGATGATGCCCTCCACCATCTGCCTGGCATCACCGAAAGGGCCATTGTTTTCCCGTTGGACCGGGCAAGAGATCAGCGATCAGCGCGAATTGTTCGTCCGAGGGGAGCTGGAATCGTGACATTTCTCGACGATCCCAGCTCCCTCAGAAATCTTTACGAGACACGCTCTAGCCGTTCTTATTGAAGATCTTGGCGTATGCGGGGTCGCGCTGGGCAGCCTTCTCGCGGTACTCCTGCACCTGCTCCGGCGTCGCCATGTGATCGAGCGTGTAATAATCGGCGGCCAGTGCCTCGTCGATCGGCATGCCGATACTGTCCAGAAAGATCTTTTTCGCCGCCGCGAGGGCGTAAGGTGCAAATTCGGCAAGCTCCGAGGCTCGGGTAAGCGCATAGTCGACGAGCTCATCGGCAGCCACGACCTCATCGGCCAGACCCATGACACGAGCCTCTGCAGCGTCCACCACGCACCCGCTGTAGGCCATGCGACGCGCCTTCGCCGGGCCTACCAGATACTGCAGACGCGTGAGGCCGCCAGCCCCGGGCAGCATGCCGATCTTGATCTCGGGAACCGAGAACAGCGCCTTTTCTGATGCGATACGGAAGTCGCACGCGAGCGCAATCTCCGTTCCACCGCCGAAGGCCGGACCGTTCACTGCCGCAATCACTGGCACACTGAGCGCCTCCAGGCTGTCGACCGCTTGCCGGCCAAGGCTCACCCATTCCGGGGTGCCCAGCGTGGGGTCGCGCAGATCGGCACCCGCGCAGAAGAAGCGGCCTGAGCCAGTCAAGACAACCACTCGGACTGTGGAGTCTTCTGTGACCGCTTCGGCGAGCCGCAGAATCTCCCGGCTCATCTGAGCGCTGATGGTGTTCGCCGACCGCTCGCGATCGAGGGTAACGAGGAGCACGCCAGTATCGAACTGGCGAACATTGAGCGTCGTGAACTCGTGAGACGTGGCCTCCCATCGATTCATGGCTGCGGGCGCGTTATTCATGGCTGCGGGCGCGTTATTCATGGCTGCGGGCGCGTTAGAGGGCACTAGAGTAGCCTCCGTTTACGGGGAGCGTCTGGGTGGTTATCCAGCCAGCTTCCTCGCTTGCCAGGAACACGATCGCGGCAGCGGCATCCTCGGGCAGCCCAAAGCGCTTCACGGTGTAGTTCCGGAGAAAGCGGCGCTCATCCTCCGAAGAGAGCCCGTCCAAGGCAGTCGTCGGCGTGCGCGTAGCACCCAGCGCAACGCAGTTCGCAGTCACGCCATGTCGACCGCCGGCCCGGGCGATGGCCCGCGTGAAGCCCGCAGCCCCCGCCTTCGCGGCTGAGTACACGACGAGGTTGGGCTCGCCCACGCGCCCAGCATCGGAGATCACCGTGATGACACGGCCGTAGCCACGCTCCACCATGCCGCCGAGCACCGTGTGAGTGCAGTTGAATACACCCGTGAGGTTGACGTCGATCCAGGGCTGCCACTCAGTAGGATCACTCTCCCAGAATGGCGCAGAGTCCTGCGTGGCGCCACCGGCACCACCATTGCCAGCGTTGTTCACCAGGATGTCGATCGGGCCCACCTCTGCGGTCGCTCGCTGCAACACCGCGGCGACCTGGGCATGGTCCCCCACATCGAACGCTGCGGCGACCGCATGGCCGCCAATATCGCGGATGTCCTGCGCTACGGCTTCAGCCTTCTCAGCGACGTAATCGTTGACGATGACCGCGCTGGCAACACCCTTGCGGATCAGCTGGTGCACCACCTCTCGCCCGACACCCTGACCCGCTCCGGTAACAAGCGCCACTCTGGTCGCGGACTGACTAGTCATTCTTGACTCCTTCCAAGACAGTGACGCCAATCGCCGCACTGTCATCACCGATCGAACCGCCAGCATTGACGGCAAGTCCTAGTCGTGCGCGCGGGTGCTGGCGAGCACCGGCGCGCCCCTTCAGCTGCTCGGTCAGCTCTACGATCTGGGCACAGCCGGATGCGCCGACCGGGTGCCCCTTTGCAAGCAGACCACCGCTTGAGTTCACGTACTGCGTGCCACCCAGGCTGGCTGCGCCGGACGCGACAAAGCGCCCCAGATCGGCCGCTTCAGCGAGCTGCAGCGATTCGTAGAATTCAATTTCGGCCGGAGCCGCAGCATCGTGCACCTCGATGACATCAAGATCCGCACCAGAGATGCTCGCGGCCTCATAGATGCGAGCCACCGTCGGCGCGAGGCTGGATCCGCCCATGGGCGTGCCCGAGGTGATGGATGTGGCCCGGACGCGAACCAGGGGGCCACCCGCCGCGATGGCGGCGGCCTTGGTGCCAAACACGAGTGCAGCGGCGCCGTCACCGATCGGCGAGCACATGGGAAGGGTCAGCGGATAGCTGATCTCTCGCGCTCCGAGCACCTCTTCAATGGTCAGACGCTCACGGAACTGGGCGCGCTCGTTGAGCGCGCCGAACTCTCGTGATTTCACGACCACACGCGCGAGATCCTCCTGCGTTATCCCGGTGCGCTGCATGAATACACGCGCGTTCTCGGCGTAGATATCCATGAATCGCGAGTGTGATCCGTCGCCGACCGCGATGGCGAGCCGATCCTGGTTATAGTCCTCTCCCGCGACCTCGTCAAGATCCACCCCCGAGGCGAAAGCGCGAAAGCTGACCGACTTATCGGTGTGCGTCAGCTTTTCGGCCCCGACCGCAAGCGCATATTCGGACTGCCCGGATGCCACGGTCATCCACGCCAGATGCGCTGCGGATGAGCCGGAGGCGCACGCGTTCTCGACGTTGAAGATGCTCGAGCCGAGCAGCCCGGAATCGCGGAGTGCCACCTGGCCGCGAATGGTCTCCTGGCCGGTCACCACCCCGCCAACGGCGTTCGAAAAGAACGTATAGGCAACCTCACTCGCCGAAACGCCGGCATCGTCGAGGGCCCCGGTGGTCGCTTCGGTCGCGAGCGACCGAAGCGACCGGTTCCAATGCTTCGCGAACGGCGTCATTCCAACGCCGATAACATATACTTCGTTCACTCTTTACCTCTTGGATCCGCGACTGGGTCGCTGACATGCGAATACTCGCGACGAATAGCCTTCTTGTTGATCTTTCCCAGCCCGGTCATCGGGAAATCAATGACAAACGCGACATGCTTGGGCGTGTAAACAGGCCCCTTGTGCTCGCGAACCCACGCTTTTAGCTCATCGGGCTCGACGTGCGCGCCCTCGACCGTCTTAATGAGCGCCACCACGGCCTCTCCCCAGGTGGGGTCAGGAATGCCGACCACGACGGCTGCGGTCACCAGCGGATGCTGATTCAGCGCCTCTTCGACCTCTTTCGGGTAGACATTGAAGCCACCGGAGATCAACATGTCTTTCTTCCGATCGACGATGGTGATATATCCCGCGGCATCCTGCACCGCGATGTCGCCGGTGTGCAGCCAACCACCCTGCAGAGTCTCGCTGGTGAGCTCTGGAAGCTTCCAGTAGCCGCTCATCACCGATGCCGATCGGAAGCACAGCTCGCCGGGCTCACCCAGCGCGGCATCCGTGCCGTCATCGAGCAGGATGGTGGCTTCGACGCCGGGGGGAGTTCTGCCTGCGGAGGCAAGAATCTCGGGGGCGTCGAGCCGGTGGTCCTGCTTCAGGAGGAGCAGCGCACCGTTTCCAATCTCGGTCTGCCCGTACCCCTGCATCAGGATCGCGCCGAAGAGGTCGCGAGCTTCGGCGAGGCGTTCGAGCGTGATCGATGCGGCGCCATAGATGAGCGTTTGGAGGCTAGACAGGTCACGCTGTCGCGTCTCCGGATGGTTGAGGAGATGGTAGAGCATGGTCGGCACGAGGAATGTGACCGACACTCGCTCCGCCTCGATCGTGCGTAAGAACTCGGTAGGGGCGAAGCCGTCCACCAAGACCACGCGGCCACCAAGGGCAAGAGCTGGCGCCACCATCGCACCAGCCGCGTGCGAGATCGGTGCGGCGACCAGCAGCACGGGATCGCTCGGCCACTGCCAGTAGCTTTGAATTAGTAGGCTCTGGTGATACCAGGAACGCTGCGTGTGAATCACGCCCTTGGGCTTTCCACTGGTGCCGCCCGTGTAAAAGACGAAGGCGATGTCGCTCTCCATGGCGCGCGAGACGGGGAGCGCGGCGCTCTTGGAGAGCGCAAGAATGTCGTTTCCAACGGGTCCGGGACCGAGGGAGAAGACGGACACGCCCGCGGCAGCCGCTTCGAGGGCCACTGCACGGTCGGAGTACGCAGTGGGGTCATAGATGAGCACGCGGGCTTCGCTGTTCTCAACCACAAAGGCGTGGTCGGCGAACGAACCCATTGGATGCAAACCTGTGTAGCGCGCGCCAATCAACTGGACAGCCACCTGCGCGAGGAACGCCTCTGGGCGGTTTCCTGAGAGGAGGCATACCCCGTCTCCCCGTGCGACACCGTTATCTTCAAGCACTGCAGCGATGGCGAGCGTCTGTTCGTGGCATTCGCTACCCGTGAGGTGACGGTTGCCCTGGGTAAAGGCGATGTTGCTTCCGCGCCGACGGAACGCGTCCAAGCAATACTGACTGAACGTTGATTCTCTCAGCCGTGGGTCACTCATTTGTGGTGTTCCTCAATATGGTCCGACTTGATAGTTGCGGGTGATCGTCAGTAAAGACAGAATATGCCTAACCGACTAGTCATGTTTGCCGGGAATCATTCTCTCCCCGCCTTGGGGCAGTGCCCATGTGCTCGCGCGAGCCTGCCCCAGGGTTGGCCACACTGCGGCTACCTGCGCGGCGTGACGTGTGTCGACTCAGTCCTTGAGAAGGTCGTCGATCTCGAAGTATGAGTGCAACGTGCCCTCAACGGTTCCGCCGAAGGTGAACTGATGCGCATCCCGCGGCTCGATGCACTCCAGCCCGGCAATCGGGTGGGACTCGAGATACCCGAACTCAACGGTGCCCGTACCTCGCTTGAGGTTGGTAACCGACCCGGGCTGGCTGAATCCCTTCGCCGAGCGACCGATCACCTTCCGCACGTCGTACCCGGTAAAGTCGCAATTCGGAATTTCCTTCACCAGCAGCCAGTAATCACGCCCGGCCATCGGCAACTCCGACACATCAGCTTCCTCACGGGTCTGCATGTCCAGCGTCGCCAGGCGCACACCGCGGGCTTCCAGCGTCGCGTGCACCTGATCACCGGTGCCCCCGAAGTGAACGTTGCCGATCTGCTTGTGCCAGCCCGAGATCTCCCGATAGCCCAGCACCGCAATCTCGGCACCCTCGGTCTTGTCGCCGGAACGATTGTCCATCAGGAACCATAGCGGGTGCAGGCCCGAGTACTTCTCCCCCGACTTGCTCACATACTCGCAGGGGAGAAAGAAGCCAACCTCGATGTAGTTGCTCCACTTGCCATCGAAGGTGCGCCAATGTCGGTTGTGACCGATCAGCACCGTCGCGATAGGCTCCTCACCCTCAATCGGCTGCAGGGGCGACGGGAGAGCGGCCGCGATCGCGTCCTTCGTGGTGAGGTAATTCAGCGTGTACATCGTTTCTTCAAACGCCGGCCCCGTCCAGGGGCTCGCGCTTCCCGGGAACCGCCCAAAGATCGACATCATGCCGCTAGGGATCCCGTCGATGGTCCGAGCTGCCGGATCCAAGTCAATCTTCTGGGTCATCATTAACTCCAAATTACTTTCGAACAATGCGAACTCACTCTGTGCGTTGCGGAGAACTCAAGGCCATTCTTGAAATCTCCCGCACCGGACCCTTTTAGCGTGGCATTAACTCTGACCGCGCAATGCTTTACCTGCCGGTTAGTTAACCATATTCACGGCGCTCCTTCAAGCAGCTGCCGACCTTGACCCCTCCCCAGGACAAATCACCCAGCACTTTAGAACCCGAGATCCCGCCCGATGATCTCCTTCATGATCTCATCGGAGCCGGCCCAGATCCGGGTTACTCGCGCATCCTTCCATGCCCGTGCAACTCGATACTCATTCATGTACCCATAGCCGCCAAAAAGCTGCAGGCATCGATCTAACACTTCGCTCTGCACCTGCGCCGACCACCACTTCGCCTTCGCCGCGTCGACCGCGGTGAGCTCGTCGCGCGTGTGCGCCAGCACGCAGGCATCAAGGAAGGACTGGCTCACGTCCAGCCGCGTCACCATCTCCGCCAGCATGAACTTGTTGTGCTGGTGGCTTCCAATCGCCTGCCCAAACGCGCGACGCTCTCCCGCGTATGCGACCGTCTCCTGGAAGATGCGACGCGCGTGCGCGAGGTTCGATACCGCCGCGTTTAAGCGCTCCTGCGGCAACCGATCCATCATGTGCTGAAAGCCATGATCGAGCTCGCCGAGCAGGTTCTCGTGCGGCACTCGCACATTGTCGAAATACAGCTCAGCGGTCGCAGCCTCGGGCTGGCCCACCTTATCGAGCGTCTTCCCCCGCTCGAAGCCAGCCATGCCCGCCTCGACAACAAACAGTGAGATCCCTTTCGAGCGACTCCCCGGGGTCGTGCGTGCGGCCACCACCACCAGATCCGCGTACGCACCATTGGTGATGAATGTTTTGGCCCCGTTCAGGATCCACGCATCACCGTCCCGCGTGGCCGTCGTCGTCAACGCGGCGAGGTCCGAGCCGCCAGACGGCTCCGTCATCCCAATCGCACCCACCAACCGACCGGACGCGAAGCCGGGAAGCCACCGCTCCTGCTGCTCGGGCGTTGTTAGTTCGGTGAGATACGGTGCCACAATGTCGCTGTGGATGCCGAACGCCGATGCCAGCGCGACATTCACCCCGGACAGCTCCTCGGTCAGCACCGCATTAAACCGAAAGTCCTGCGCAGCCACGCCTCCGAACTCTTCGGGCACCTCAAGACCCAGCAGCTCATGCTCGCCAGCAGCCAGCCACAGGTCGCGGGGCAGCGTCTTCAGCTCAATGAATTCTTCGACCCTCGGCCACACTAGCCGGTCCAAAAACGCCCGCACCGATTCCCGAAATGCCACGTGCTCTTCGTCATAGATCCCGCGATTCATCTGTTCCTCCTCGATCTTCAGCAGCTAACGCTCGCATCCATGCGGCATCCGCTAGCATTAGTTTTACTAGTCCGTAAGTTAACCTTAGTGGGAGCGAAATCATGACACACTACGCCGACCGAGAAATCAACGTCGACTTCATCGACGCACTCACCACCTTCATCGAGCGCGTAGTCAGGCCCGTCGAAACCCGATACGCCGCCGAACTCTCCACCACCGGCACCATCGACCCGACCGCACAGCTCAGCGAGCGCCGCGCACTCCGCCGCCAAAGCGCCGAACTCGGCTATTACTCCGCGCACATGCCCGCCGAGCTCGGCGGATTCGGCCTCAACGCCGCGACCATCGCCGCCGCCTACCGGGCCATCGGACGCAGCGGCCTCCTCCTCGCCGACCGCGGCGGCGTACTCCCCAACGTCGAAGGCCCCTACCTCTCCATGGCCGCCTTCAATGATGCGCAGCGCGAGCAGTACCTCTCCCCCCTCATGCGGGCAGAAATCGAGGGGTGCTTCGCCCTCACCGAGCCCGACTCGGGCTCGGACGCAGGCAACATGCGCACCAAAGCAACCCTCGAACAAGACACCTGGACCATCAGCGGCACCAAACGCTTCATCACGCACGGTGCTCACGCCGACTTTGTGCAGGTCATCGCCGTCACCGACCCCGATGCCGCTCCCTCACAGCGTCACAGCGCCTTCATCGTCGACTCAGGGACCCCCGGGCTCAGCGTGGGCGGAACCTACGGCACCCTGGGCGAAGACCACCCGGTCGACCTCGTCTTCGAAGACGTGCGCGTGCCGACCTCGGCCATGATCGGCGAACGCGGCCGGGCACTCCCCTATATGCTCTCGGGCATCGGGCGCGCCCGCCTCAATATTGGCGCCCTCGCAATCGGCAAGGCCGAGTACCTGCTCAGCCGCATGACCGATTACGCAGGCGAGCGGGAAGCCTTCGGCCGTCCTATCAGCAAGTTCCAGTACGTGCAGCAGTTCATCGTCGACTCCAGCATCGAAATCGAGGCCGGCCTTGGACTCATGGACCGTGCCGCGGAGTGTGCCGAGTCCGACGACCACACCGCCCGTCGCCTCACCGCATCAGTCAAGCTCTACGCCACCGAAATGCTCTCGCGTGTCGCCGACCGCGCCATCCAGCTCCACGGTGGCATGGGCGTGACCCACGAGGGCGGCGTTGAACGCTACTACCGCGACGCCCGCGCCATGCGCGTCTACGAGGGCAGCACCGAACTGCTCAAGTGGAACATCGCCCGCTGGCTCGGACTCAAAACCGACTAGTGGACTTTCGCAGTTTTGGGTTCTGTCACGCCGCGTAGGCAAGCGGCGTCGATATCGTGTGCGACGCCGCGATGACCGGACGGTCGGCGACCTTGTCGATGCGCATGGCGTATTGGTTCTTCCCCAAGCGAGTCTTCGGCTACCCGGTGCAAGGCATCGTCGATGGTTCAGCAATGCCACCCGAGAGGGTCGTCTCGGTGCACCGTGATCCGGTGGCCCGCGCTAAGTGGGTGCTCAACGCTTTGGGAGACTACAAGCGGCTCGGTCTGCCCATCCCCACCGATCCTGTCGGGTCCACCATCGCATCTCCAACGACCAGATCGCCCACTATCTGACCCACGGACGGCTTGGGGTAAAGCCGGACATCGATCGGCTGGAAGGCGAGGATGTACGTCGACGGCACCCGCGAGACGATCGACCTCATTTTCCTGGCCACCGGGTACTCCGTGAGCATCCCCACCGGCGTCAGCGGGATGTAGGTCCCCTGATCGAGCGGGATCGGGATGCCGGCGCCGGCGTCGAACAAGACGGCATGCATCTGGTTGGGCGTGAACATCCTCGAGGGCACGTCGCGATCGCGCAGCTCACGGTGGGGCCGGTTCTGGTAGACACGGACCCACCACTCCTCGAAAGACTCCTGTAGCTCGCGGACCGTGCGGAGTTCGCCCAGGTCGATTTCGCCGCAGTTGGCCACGCTGTTGCCGACATAGCCGGGTTGTTTCTGCATCCACATGGTGTCGATCGTTCCCAAGACGCGTTCGACGTGTCCTTTGAACGTCGGGGAGTGCGGTGGTGCCCGGACGACGCTGATCCCGAAGTGCCAGCAGGCCGACCCGAAAGTCTCCGAGAGGTAGTCCTTGCCGCGGTCCGTGGTGATCCAGTCGACGGGTCACATTCAAAGAAGGGATATGCAATCATGCGTCGCGATGCCTGCATGTGCTCGCGCAGTAAGTGCCTGCCACCGGCCTTGTCTTTTTGAAAAACGTATGCTTAACTCACCGGTAATGCAGATCTTCGAATGCACGTCTTTTACTTGAGTCAGGCTCCGGCTTGACATGTTATGAAGGGACTTCAGTGTGACTGCTTCGCAAACACAGATCCAAGAGCTCCTCGACAAGCAGGCACTCCACGACAATCTGATGCAGTACTGTCGCGGCATCGACCGGATGGACCTGGATTTGATGAAGTCGACCTACTGGCCCGATGGAACAGACTCCCATGGCCGCTATGAGGGATCCGCCCATGGTTGGTGTGAGGAGGCAATGAAATCACGTGAGGTGCTTGTCAGTTGCAATCACCACATCGGCAACGTCTACTGCGAAATCGACGGTAACCGCGCCAAGCGCGAGAGCATGTTCATGGTGGTCACCACATATAAAGACAACTCGCCCACGATGTTTTTGGGTGGCCGCTACCGGGACCTATGCGAGAAGCGTGACGGCGAGTGGAGGATCCTTCGACGCGTCTGCGTCTGGGATTGGAATCAAAAGTTCGAATTCGACCCGGGGTGGACGATCATGAGGGCGCCCGAATCCTCATATTGGGGGCAGTTCCATCCTCAGGATCCTGTCTACCAAGACTGGTTTGAGAGCGCCAAGACGCTTGCATCAAATTCGAACCGTCCGGAAGTCCAGCGACTGTAGCGATTTGGCTGCCACCGTCATATCGTGCACCCTCTCCGCCGGGGCATCTCTGTCGATGTCTTAGGTCGAATGATTCGTCTAATCGCACTCGGAGCGCGGCTACTCGAGTTTCCCGACTGTCAGCACTGGTCGAAAAGTGAGCCATTTCGTGGGTTTGGTGTCCAGTGGTCATTGCAACACCTGGACTTTCAGGAGTTGCAATTGGAGAGATGAAAAGACTTAGAAAGTCCCCGGGGCCCAACCACAACCATCATGTCCAGTCCAGTTTTGAGTGCAGTACGCGAAGATAGTGCTGCTTTTCACGGTTTTGTTGCCGGAAGCAACAACATGCGCCGCCGTGACGCAGAGCGTGGTCGGACTCACGGCTCAGCTCGGACCGATGGACTTGACGCAGCGGTGCTGCCACATGTGTTCGTCGAGCACGCCTTGACTGTTTGCCTCGCGGCGGCTCGATCAGGGCTCCGAAGATGCCGGATCTTCGAAGAAACAACTCAGAGACCTGAACCTCATTGCCGACCGCAGCACGCTCCGGACTGAACCTCTCTGGCCGCCTGCCTGCAAAGAGCCTCCGAAAACATGATCACCGCAGCAGGCTAGAGAATTGGCGGCAAGAGAGCTCCTCAGGCGCTCGGGAGGTAGACGCACCTTGGCTTCCGCCCGTGATCTGATGGGACTGCCTTCCTACGAGACGGGTAATCTATACTCTCAACTCAGGTTGGACCACACCCCAGCCTGACGTCAGCCCTCGGCCAATAGCCCGCCAGAATAGGGTCCATTTTGCATATTCCGGACACACCTTTATGAAAGCCCTAAAGCCCAACCTGACACTTCTTCAGCGCGGCTCTTCAGCGCGGCCTGGACAGCGGGCCAGTGCGAACTTCACCCCGTAGTACTCCCAAGACAAGACAAGCGCCCAGCCCCTACCGCTTCCCCTTCTTCCGCGATCCCTTGCCGCGGCCCTTGTCCGGGTTGGGCGCATACCGCTGGGCCACTTTGGGCTTTGGGGTGGCCGGTCCGCGGCGGTCCGGTTTGGGTGCCTTCTTGGGTTTCTCCTGCTTGGCGGATGGCTGCCGGGAGCTTGCCGCCGTCCGGCCGCGAACAATCCCGATGAACTCCTCGATGATCTCGTCAGTGGAATCGCTGGGCCAGGCCAACGCAATCTCGGTGACGGGCGCACCCGTCAGCCGCCGGGCCACCGTGTCCTTGACGTTGAAGTGCCGGGCCACGGACATCGGCAGGATGACCAATCCGGCGCCAGACGCCACCACCTGCATGGCCATTTCCGGTCCACCCAGCTCGGTGACGTCCAGGAACGTCTCTTCCGGGAGGTCCGCCAGCGCCACTTCCTCAAACACCGAAATCTCGTGCCCCTTCGGCGCCACCACCACGGGCTGCTCCTCGTACAGCGGAATCACGCTGAGGCCTTCGCGCTCCACCGGAAGCCGGACGAAGCTGAGGTCCGCGGAACCGTCCTTTAATACGGACAGCTGCGCACCGTCGTCGGACATAAACGACTCCAGAGGGATGTCCAGCACCCGCTCTTCCCAGCGGCGGATCCACTTCCCCGGCGTCACGCCGGCCACGTACGCGAAGCGCAGCACCCGCGGCGCCTCCGGCTCGGACGGGCTGTTATCGGCGGACGCGGCGTTTGGCGGGGATTCATTGTCAGCGGGCACGTCTTCACAGTACCGCCCGCCCGGATACCCTTGAAGCATGACCTCTGCAAACTCCCAGTCCATGAAGCCGGCCACCGTTGCCAAGAAACTCGGCATCTACCTGCCCGCAACACCGCAGGAGTTCCAGGATTCAACCATCAGCCGCGCCGATTTCGCCGAACTCCAGGCCAACCCGCCCGAGTGGCTCGCGGAACTGCGCCGCAACGGCCCGCACCCCCGCCCGGTGGTTGCGCAGAAACTGAACGTCTCCATCAGCGGCCTCGCCCGCGGCGGCGTTGAAGAAGCGCTCACGACGGCGGAAATCACCGCGCTGCTGCAGGCTCCCCCCGCGTGGCTGGTCACCGAGCGTGCCACGCACGCCGCCGTCCGGGCCGAGGGTCAGCGGGTCAAGGACGAGGCCGCCAAGAAGGACGCAAAGAAAGCCCGCGCAAAGGCGGAGTAACCCGCGCCCAGCCGCCGCGGCCGGGCCGCCATACATCCGAAGCTTGTTCGCGGATCCGAACCGACAAAGTCAGGACCCGCGGACAGGCTTCTGTTGTGTCAGGAGAAAGCTCAGTCCTGGTGCAGTTGCACCAGGTTGCCGCAGCCGTCCTCGAACACGGCAGTTATTCCGTACGGGTTCTCCGACGGTTCGCCTTTGAACGTCACACCGGCAGCCACCAGCCGCTGGTACTCGGCCTGCACGTCCGGTACACCGAAGACGATGGCCGGCATCCCGGCGTCGTGCACTGCGTTCATGTAGTCCGCGCCGATCGGGTTGTCACTGGGCTCCAGTAGCAGCCCCACCGAACTGTCATCGGCGCCGGGATCCTTGACGATGAAGAGGTTGTGTTCGGGCATCGCCATCAGCGTCTCAAACCCGAGCGTCTCGGTGTAAAACGTGTGCGCGGTGGCCGGGTCCTTGACGTGGATGCTGCACATTTTGAGTCTCATGGTTCCAACGTACCCGGCCGGAAGCCGGGCCGTGAACCGTCCGCCCGCACACGTACCGGGACCCCGGCACCTCCCCATTGACCCCCGCCGCTGTACAGGATGCAATGGAAGGAGCAGTCCGGAATCCTGGGCCGGGCCTGATACGGGGAGGTGCCGCGGTGCCGGCATTTGCAGAATCCGTCCTTGTGGGAGCGTTCCAGCTGGCGTTCTGGGGCGCGGTGCTGATGTGCGCGGTGGCCGTCACCGTCCTGGCCGTCCGCCACCATTCGACGCCGGCGCCCGAACTACGTGCCCCCGATACGGTGTTCTGGGACGTGTTTATGGGATCCGCCGTGGCCATCCCGGCAATCCTCATCCCCACCCTCGCGGCGCCGTGGACCGGCGCGGTCCTCGCCGTGCTTGGCATCGGCGCGGGTGTGGCGGCCTACCGGAGCAGCCCCCGGATCACGGCCTGGCACTCACGGGTCCGGCAAGAACGGCGGGCACGTCCCCTCTACACCGCCGCGCAGGATACGCATGACAGGTTGCTGGAACGCTGGCGCCACTACGAACTGGACCCTGCCAGCTGCATCGACTATCCCGCCATGACCGATGTCCGCCTTCCTGAAACCTCGGCCCTGATCAAGGCCATGCGGGAGGCGGAGCAGCTGCGGGCCGAGCGGCACCACGGGTACGCTCCCGCCGTCGAACGCTTTGCCCTTGCCCTGACCGCCGCGGAAAGGGCCGCAGGCATCCCGACTGGACGTTAACTGCTGTGTCGCTGCCACTGGAGTCCGGCTCCGGGGCGCCGTAGCATCCGAGGATGGAACCCACAGAAGCGGACATCCGTGACCAGTTCGGCAGGCGCCTGGAGGACAAGGGGGCCTGGCGGCAGGCAACCACCCTGGAAGCCGCAGGGGAACTGACGGCGCGCTGGCTGGAGGGCCACAGCGAATACCAGGCCGCCACCTTCACCGTGCGCTATGACGACGAAACCGAGCCGATCGCCGTCGAGCTGGCCGCCCTCAACCGGAACGGGCTGTTCACCAAGGAATCCCAGCCCGGGCTGCAGACCGATGAATCAGCCCAGCGCCAGTACGTCACCGCATTCTGCAATGCCGGCGTCGCCGCCGACCTGCTCGCACTCTCCACCCGTACCGAACTGGTGACGGTGGCGCACGCCCCCGGAGAGGCCAGCAGCGCCGCCATCCCGGTAACGCTCGACGGCGGCGAAGTAGTCACCGTCCTCGGCTCCAGTGAGAATCCGGTGGACGAGGAGCAGATCCAGGACTGGGCGGACGAAACCAACGAGACCCTGGCGCTGCTGCTTGCCGACTCCTGGTACGTGGAAATCCTGGACCCGCTCTGGGGACGGAATGACGTGCTGCTGCCGGCCGTCCTCGCCACGCTGACCGCGCGGCAGTAGGGCCGCGCGGCGGTAGAAGGCGCGGCAGTAGGGCGGCGCGGCGGTAGAACGGCGCGGCAGTAGGGCCAGGGGGACAGCGCAAAGGCCGCCCCGACGAGGGCGGCCTTTGCGCTTGTTCCTACAGCTCTACGGTGCCGCTTTCGCCCACACTCATCCGGCTGTTCGTCACTTTGGACTTCACCCACTGCAGAACCGTGGCTGCGGTGCCGCCGGGGCTGGTCCAGTATTCGGCGGAGTCCGAGTCGACCCGGAGCAGGCATACTTCGGGAGTGTCCGGGCCGTCCGGGTACCAGGCCTCAACGGTCTGGTTCCACATTTCGTGGATCTTGGCGCGGTCGGTCACCACCTCGGCGGTGCCGGCAACGGACACCCACTCGGTGCGCTTTCCGAAGGAAACGTTCACCCGCGGGTCGGCCTGGACGTGCGCCACCTGCGAGGTGCCCCGGCCGGTGAAGAACCACAGATCGCCGTCCTCCTTCACCTCCTGGACCGCAAGGGGGCGGCTGACCAGTGCACCCTCTTCGTTGATGGTGGTCAACATCCCGATGTGGGAATCGTTGATGATGTCCGTAACTTTGCTGATGCCCTCAGTGTCCGTCATGCTCTCACCTCGTTCTGATCGAAAGGGAAGTTCCCTCGCCCCAGCCTATTGGTAAGCATGCTTCATATCTACCCGGCGGCAGCAAAATTCGGTGCAAATGCCCCTCAGAAGTGGGAGTTACCGGCCTTGACGGCGAGCACGGGACGGTCGGCCTGCATCAGGATCCGCTGCGCGTGGCTGCCGAGGATGAACTTGCCCACCTGCGAACGGTGCCGCAGCCCGATCACAATAAGGGACGCATCCACCTCGCGGGCCACTTCCAGGAACTCGTCGGCCAGGTCGTTCAGATAGGGCGGCTGCATCACGGTTGCCGTGACCCCGGCGTCCTCCGCCCGGCGCGCTGCGTCAGCCAGCAGGTCCGACGGCGCCACGGACTTGTCCACCAGGGCGCCTTCGCGGGCCGAATTGACGATCACCAGGTCCTCCTTGCGGAGGGTGGCCTCTGCGATGCCCGCCACCAAGGCGGCTTCACCCGCCGGGGTGGGGACGAATCCAACGATGATGCTCATACCTTCTCCTTGATTTCTGAGGCTGCCGGGACGGCCTGCATCGGGGCCTTGCGCTTGGCGAGCGTGCCGCGGATGACCGGCAGTACGGCCACCAGGACAAACACCACCAGCAGGGTGGCCGAAATGGGGCGGCCGAAGAAACCGGTGGGGTCCCCGCCGAAGACCAGCAGGGAGCGCCGCATGGAGCTTTCCAGCAGCTCGCCCAGCACGAAGGCCAGGACCAGCGGCCCGGGCTCGAAGCCGAACTTCTTCATGAGGTAACCCACGATGCCGAACACCACCACCAGCGTCACGTCGAACATGCTGTTGTTGATGGTGTACGCGCCCAGCAGTGTGATCAGCGCGGTGACGGGTGCCAGGATGGCGGCCCGGACGCGCAGGATCTTCACGAAGATGCCGACCAGCGGCAGGCTCATGATCAGCAGCAGGATGTTGCCGATGTACATGGAGTTCACCACGCCCCAGAAGAGCTCCGGGTTCTGCTCCACCAGCTGCGGGCCGGGGGTCACGCCCTGGATGAGCAGCGCACCGAACATCAGGGCCATGGTGGCGTTTGCGGGGATGCCGAGGGTCAGCAGCGGGATGAACGACGACGTCGCCGCGGCATTGTTTGCCGTTTCCGGCCCAGCCACTCCCTCGGGGGCACCCTTGCCGAAGCGTTCGGGCTGCTTGGCACGCTTTTTCTCCATGGCGTAGGAAGCCATCGAGGCGATGGTTGCGCCGCCGCCCGGGAGGATCCCCAGGAAGAAGCCCAGCACGGAACCGCGGCCGATTGCGCCGGACGCCTGCTTCAGGTCGTTCCGGGACGGCCAGACGTTGGTGACTTTCGACGGCGCCTTCGCGGCACGGTGCCGCTCCTCCAGGTTGTAGAGGATCTCACCGAGGCCGAAGAGGCCCATCGCGATGGGCACGAAGTCGATGCCGTCCGCCAGCTGCAGGTTGCCGAAGGTGAAGCGGCTTTCGCCGGTGAAGATGTCCCGGCCAACAGTGGCGAGCAGGAGGCCCAGGGCCGCGGCGATGAGCGCCTTGGCCTTGGATCCGTTGCTGATAGTGGCCACGAGGAGGATGCCCAGCAATGCGAGGGCGGTGTACTCGGGCGGTCCGAAGTCCAGGGCGAAGCCGGCCACAATCGGGGCCAGGAACGTCAGTCCGATGATGGCTGCCGTGCCGCCGATGAAGGAACCGATGGCCGCCAGGCCCAGCGCCGTGCCGGCCTTGCCTTGTTTGGCCATCTGGTAGCCGTCGAAGACGGTGACCACGGAGGACGCTTCGCCGGGAAGCCGCAGCAGCACCGAGGTGATGGTGCCGCCGTACTGGGCGCCGTAGAAGATGCCGGCGAGCATGATGATGGCCGTGACGGGCTCAACGTTGTACGTGAGCGGAAGCAAAATGGCGATGGTTGCCGCGGGCCCCAGTCCGGGCAGCACACCGATCAGCATACCGATGACAACGCCGATCAGGCAGTACAGGAGGTTGGTCGGCTCCAGGACCACCACAAATCCGTTAATGACGGGATTTAGAAAATCCACGGGGTTCTCCTAGAAGAGGTGGGGAATTGATGTGCCGAGCGCCAGGACGAAGATGCCATAGAAGGCAATGACCACACTTGCGCTGACGACGAGGGTGGAGCGCCAGGTTTCGCCGCCCAAGAAGCGCATCCAGATGATGCACAGCACCAGGGCAGGAATTTCGAAGCCGATGAGCGGCATGAGTGCCACCATGGCCACGAGGGTCACCAGTCCAGTGAGCGGAGCCGTGGACATGCGGGTGAACTTCTCTGCGTCCCGGTTGTGCCGGCCCGCGATCAGTTGGAAGAGGCCCAGGGCCACCATGACGCAGCTGATGAGGAACGGCCAGAGGCCGGGCTGCGGGCTGGCCGGGGTGCCGAGGCCCATAGCGACGGAAAGGACGACGGCGGCGATCCCCACGCCGAGCACCACCAGGGAGGAGGCCGCGTTGGCAAGAGCCCCTGCCGCCGGGGGCTTTTCCTCCTCCCATTGGGCGGCGAGCTGTTCCGGCGTCAGGTCGTCCACCTCGGGCGAATCCGCCTCCGGGGTGTCCTTCGCCGGGGCGTCCTCCGTGACGGCGGACTCTGCGGGAGTTTCTTTCACTGGGATCACTTATTTCCGCTCAGGCTGATGTCGTACTTCGCCACGAGTTCCTTGTACTTGGCTGCGTAGCCTTTCCATTCCTTGGCGACTTCCTCACCGGAGATCTCCTTGGGGGTCAGCATGTTCTTCTTGTTGAATTCCTTGTAGGTGTCCGTCTTGAACGTCTCCTGGAATGAGGCGAGAAGCTTGTCCTTCACGTCCTGCGGGGTGCCCTTCGGCGCGGCGACCGCCCGGTACTGCGCCACCGGAACGTCGTAGCCGGCTTCCTTGGCCGTGGGGGTGTCCGGCAGGAAGGTGTTGCGCGCCTCGGAGAACACCAGCAGCGGGGCAACCTTGCCCGCCGTGATCTGCGGCATTGCTTCCCCAAGCTGGATGGTGGTGAGTTCAACCTGGTTGCCCAGGGCCGCCGTCAGGGCCGGCTTGCCGCTGTCGAACGGAACGTCGGTGCCGGTGACGTTGGCCTGCTTGAACAGCACTTTCTGAGCCAGTTGGCTTCCGGTGCCCACTCCGGTGGTGCCGAAGGTGATGTTCCGGCCGGCGGCGGTCACGTCCTTGAAGCTCTTGAAGCCCGAGCCGGGGCTGGCCACGAGGACGTAGTCGTCCTGGGAGAGGCCGGCGATGATGTCCAGGTCGTCGATGTTGACCGCTTCGTCCGCCGAGACCGCCAGCGGCGTAATGGTGATCAGGGAGGCTGTCAGCAGGACCAGCTCCTGGCCGTCCGCAGGCTTGCCGGCAACTTCCTTGGTGGCGAGGGCGCCGTTTGCACCGGGTTTGTTCACTACGGGGACCGGCTTGCCAAGGGTCTTGGAGGCGCCTTCGGCCAGGGCACGGGCGATCAGGTCGGTGCTGCCGCCGGCAGCCTGGCCTACCGTGAGGTTGACGGGACCGGTGGGGAACTTGGACGAATCAGCGGGGCCGCCGGCCACGTTTCCACAGGCGGTCAGAGCCAGCAGCGTCAGGGCGGATGCCGCTCCGAGGACGGTGCGGCGGGCGGGGAAGTGCGTCATTGGGACTCCTCGTAGAATTCCGGGGCAGACCCGGAGGGCGTGTGAACCGAATCACCCCGGCTCGCTAGTCGAGTGTAGGGAGCCGTTATGATGCATGTCTAAGCCCTTATAAGCATCAGGTGATACCCGGAAGGCATCATGTTTACCTTTGACCAACTGGCCGGATTCATCGCCGTCGCCGAGGAACTGCACTTCGGCCGGGCGGCTGAACGCCTCAACATGACCCAGCCTCCCCTCAGCCGCCAGATCCAGAAACTGGAAAAGATCATCGGCACCGAACTACTGGAACGCGACAACCGAAAGGTTCAGCTCACCCCGGCCGGTGGAGCCTTTCTCGAGGAAGCAAGGCGCCTGATGGCCCTGGCCAACCGCGCCCCCGTCACCGCCCGACGGATCGCCACGGGCCGCTCCGGCCACCTGCGGGTGGGCTTCACCGCCGCCAGCGGTTTCAGCATCCTGGGCCCGCTGCTGGAGGAGATCTCGGAAATCATCCCCGAGGTGGACGTCGACCTCCAGGAACTTGTCACGGGCGAACAGATCCAGGGGCTCCTCACCGGCGAACTGGATCTGGGCCTCGCCAGGCCCCCTTTCGACCGGGAGGTCTTCGATTCGCACCTGCTGTACAACGAATCCCTGATGCTGGCAGTCCCGGCCGGCCATCGACTCGGGGAGCTTTCCCGGCCCATCGGCCCCGCGGATCTCACCGACGAACCCCTGATCATGCACTCGCCCACCAAGGCGACCTACTTCTATGACCTGGTGGTCAGGATGTTTCCCATCCAACACGGCAATGTCATCCACACCGTGAGCCAGATTCTCACCATGGTTTCGTTGGTGGCGGCGCGCCGCGGCGTGGCCTTTGTACCGCGCTCGGCAACCCTGCTGGCGGTCAAAGGTGTGGAATACCTGCCGCTGGCCGGGATGGAAAGCGAGCAGCCGGTGGAGCTCCATGCCATCTGGCTCCGGCAAGCATCGAACCCCGCGCTGCGTCGCCTGTTGCAGGATCTGGAGTTCCGCACCGAATGAAGAAAACATGCACCCTTTGCACGATGCCATTCGTGCATCAATCCATACACAAATACACTTAGACAGGCATCGTGTCCTCTGCCTACCCTGATCAGGAACCACAACCAGCCGCCGCGCACCACTCACACCGCGGCGCTCAGACAGAGGACAACATCGTGGCAAAGTACACCCCGCAGGAACTGGCAGACACCCTCAAGGAAGGCCTGCTGTCCTTCCCGGTGACGGCTTTCGACGCCAACCTGCAGTTCGATGAAGAGAACTACCGCAAGCACCTCGCCTGGCAGGCCAGCTTCCCGGTGGCCGGCCTCTTTGCCGCAGGCGGCACCGGCGAGGGATTCTCCCTCACCCCTGCAGAGTCCGAGCGCGTAGTCCGCGCCGCCGTCGATGAAGTCGGCAGCATCGTCCCCGTGCTCGCCTCCGCAGGCGGCTCCACGGCCCAGGCCATCGAAAACGCCAAGGCCGCCGAAGCAGCCGGCGCCGACGGTATCCTGCTGCTCCCGCCCTACCTGACCGAAGCCGACCAGGCCGGCCTCGTGGACCACGTCAGCGCCATCTGCGCCTCAACGTCCCTCGGCGTCATCATCTACAACCGCGCCAACGCCATCTACAAGGACACCACCGTGGCCACCCTGGCCGACCGGCACGAAAACCTCATCGGGTTCAAGGACGGCGTGGGCGACCTCGAACACGATGCGCGCGTCTACGCCAAGCTCGGCGACCGTCTGTTCTACCTCGGCGGCCTGCCCACGGCTGAGACGTTCGCCCTCCCGCTGCTGCAGCTGGGCATGAGCACCTATTCCAGCGCCATGTACAACTTCGTTCCGCAGTTCGCCCTGGACTTCTACCAGGACGTCCGCAACAACGACCGCGTGGCCGTCAACAAGAAGCTGAACGAGTTCGTGATCCCCTACCTGGATATCCGCGACCGCGTGAAGGGCTACTCTGTGTCCATCGTCAAGGGCGGCCTGGAGGCCATCGGCCGCCCGGTCGGCGGCGTCCGTCCCCCGCTGCAGAACCTGGCGCCGCAGGACCTGGCGGACCTCAAAGCCCTCATCGACAACATCTCCTGATCCACCCACTCCAAGGAGTAACCACTGTGACACTCACCGGACATTCCCTGATCGCCGGCCAGACCGTCGTCGGCGCCGGCAAAACAGCCTTCGGCTTCAACCCGGCCAGCAACGAACAGCTCCAGCCCGCGTACTCGCTGATCACCGAAGAGCAGCTGACGACGGCGACCTCCGCCGCCGCAGCAGCCTACCCGTCCTTCAGCACGCTGGACCCCGCAGCCCACGCAGCGTTCCTGGACGCGATCGCGGACAACATCGAAGCCATCGGCGAGGAACTGATCGTCCGCGCCGGCCAGGAAACCGGCCTGCCCGCCGCCCGCCTCACCGGTGAGCGCGCCCGCACCACCGGCCAGCTGCGCCTCTTCGCGGAGGTGGTCCGGCAGGGCGACTTCCGCGGCGTCCGCATCGACCCCGCCCTCCCGGACCGCGCGCCCCTGCCCCGGGCCGACATCCGCCAGCGGCAGATCCCGCTCGGTCCGGTGGCCGTGTTCGGCGCGAGCAACTTCCCGCTGGCATTCTCGACGGCAGGTGGAGACACCGCGTCCGCCCTCGCCGCCGGCTGCCCGGTGGTCTTCAAGGCCCACAACGCCCACCCGGGCACCGGCGAACTCGTGGGTCAGGCCATCGCCAAGGCCGTCAAGGACCACGGCCTGCACCCGGGCGTGTTCTCCCTGATCTACGGCCCCGGCTCCAGCATCGGCCAGGCCCTCGTGGCCGACCCCGCCATCAAGGCCGTCGGCTTCACCGGTTCCCAGTCCGCCGGCATCGCCCTGATGCGCACCGCCGCCGCCCGGCCCGAGCCCATCCCGGTCTACGCGGAAATGTCCTCGCTGAACCCGGTGTTTGTCTTCGAAGGTGCGCTGAGCGGTGCCGGCGGGAAAATTGACGCCCTCGCCGCCGCCTACGTCACCGCTGTCACCGGCAGCTCCGGCCAGCTCTGCACGTCTCCCGGACTCCTGTTCGCCCCCGCAGGCGAGCTGGGAGACAAACTCGCTGCCGCCGTCGGACGCGCTGTTGCCGCCTGCGCGGGACAGACCATGCTCACGGAAGGCATCGCCGGCTCCTGGAACGCCGGGGCAATAGCACTGGGCTCCGCGGAGGGCGTCACCGTGGTGGGCCAGGGCACCGCAGGCCCCACCGAAAATGCCCCCGCGCCCACCATCTTCGGCACCCAGGTCAGGGACTTCGTCACCAACCATGTGCTCCATCAGGAGATCTTCGGCGCCGCATCGCTGGTGATCCGCTACGCCTCCACCGGGGAACTGCTCGAAGCCATCGGCCGGCTCGAGGGCCAGCTCACCGCGTCGCTGCAGCTCACCGAGGCGGACTACGCGACGGCGGCTCCCCTGATCCCCGCTCTCGAGCAGAAGGTGGGGCGCATCATCGTGAACGGCTGGCCCACCGGCGTCGAAGTGGGCCACGCGATGGTCCACGGCGGCCCGTTCCCCGCCACGTCGGATTCGCGCACCACCTCCGTGGGCACGCTCGCGATCAACCGCTTCCTCCGGCCCGTCGCCTACCAGAACCTGCCGCAGGAACTGCTGCCGGCTTCACTGCGGGACGCCAACCCCTGGCAGCTTAACCGCCGGATTGACGGCACCGTTGTTCCTGCAGATGCCGAGGTCAGCGCATGAGCGCCCAGCCCACCATCGCCGGTATTGAAGTGGTGCCGGTAGCCGGCCATGACAGCATGCTGCTGAACCTCAGCGGCGCGCACGGTCCGTTCTTCACCCGCAACGTGGTCATCATTACCGACTCCGCGGGCCGAACCGGCCTCGGCGAGGTGCCCGGCGGCGAGAAGATCAGGGCCACCATTGAGGAAGCCGGCGCCCTGATCGCGGGGAAGCCGGTGGCCCGCTACCGCTCACTGCTGCGCGAAGTCGCGGCGGAGTTCGCCGACCGCGACGCCGGCGGCCGCGGACTGCAGACGTTCGACCTTCGCACCACGGTCCATGCGGTCACCGCCGTCGAATCCGCCCTGCTGGACCTGCACGGCCAGTTCCTTGGCGTTCCCGTTGCGGAGCTGCTCGGCGACGGGCAGCAGCGCACGTCGGTGCCCATGCTCGGCTACCTCTTCTTCATTGGCAACCACGCCCGGACGGATCTTCCCTACCTGGTGGAGGACGCGCCGTCGGACCGGTGGGAGAAGCTGCGCCGGCAGGAGGCCATGACGCCCGAGACTGTTGTGGCCCTGGCCGAAGCGGCGCAGGAACGTTACGGCTTCAGCGACTTTAAACTCAAGGGCGGCGTGCTGTCCGGCGACGACGAAGTGGATGTGGTCACCGCGCTCCACGAGCGCTTCCCCGATGCCCGGGTCACCCTTGACCCGAACGGCGGCTGGCTCCTGGAGGAAGCCATCCGGCTGGGCAAGCGGATGCAGGGTGTGGTGGCGTACGCCGAGGATCCCTGCGGCGCCGAGGGTCGATTTTCCGGCCGCGAGGTGATGGCGGAGTTCCGCCGCGCCACCGGCCTGAAGACGGCCACCAACATGATCGCCACGGACTGGCGGGAAATGTCGCACGCCATCCGCAGCAACGCCGTGGACATCCCCCTGGCCGATCCGCACTTCTGGACCATGTCCGGCTCCGTCCGGGTGGCACAGCTGTGCAACGAATTCGGCTTGACGTGGGGCTCGCACTCGAACAACCACTTCGACATCTCCCTGGCCATGTTCACGCACACGGGCGCCGCCGCACCGGGCGAAATCACCGCGCTGGACACGCACTGGATCTGGCAGGACGGCCAGGGCCTGACGAAGAACCCGCTGCAGATCAGGGACGGGGCCATCGCCGTTCCCGACGCTCGGGGCCTGGGCATCGAGCTGGACCGGGACGCCCTGGACAAGGCCCACGCGCTCTACCTGCAGCACGGACTCGACGCCCGGGACGATAGCGTGGGCATGCAGTACTACATCGACGGCTGGTCCTTCGATCCGAAGCGCCCCTGCCTGGTTCGCTAAGGACCTGGTGCGCTAGGAAGCTGGTGCGCTGACGGCCCGTCTGCATCAAGATACTTCCGCACGGCCGGTCCTCCTCCCAACGGGAGACGGCCGTGCGGAACTCCAACATTTGAATAGAAGGGCGCATTTGTGGGCGGCGTTGTATCCGGAATCCTGATTGTCTCCGCCGTCATTTTTGTGGGCTACCTTGCTGCGCGGTTGAAGATCCTCGGGCCTGAAGTCCAGGGCGCCCTGACCCGGACGGCCTACTACGTCACCAACCCGGCACTGCTCTTCACCGTGGTGGCTGGCAGCGATATCCGCGCCGCCCTGGGCACCGATGCCCCGCTGGCGCTGCTTTCAGCAGCGGTAGTGGGGCTTTTGTATGCCCTGGCCAGCCTCCTTTTCTTCCGACGCCCTGTGGCGGAGACCGCTGTTGGGGCCATGGCCAGCAGCTACGCCAATGCGAACAACATCGGCATCCCCGTTTCCCTCTATGCCGTGGGCACCGCGCAGCACGTGGCGCCCGTGCTTCTGGTTCAGCTCCTGGTGATGGCGCCGTTCTACCTCACGGTGATGGGGATGGCTTCCGGTGACAAGGTTTCGTGGAAGAAGATGCTCTTCACCCCGTTCGCGAACCCGATGATCATTGCCTCGGCGCTTGGCGTGCTGGTGGCCGTGACCGGCTGGACCGCTCCCGATCTCCTCCAGAAGCCCGTTGACATGCTAGCTGGCGGGGCTGTGCCCATGGTCCTGCTGGCTTTTGGCTTGTCCCTGGCTGGCCGTGCGCCGCTGCAGAAGGGCGACGGCCGGGTGGAAACCCTCGTGGCAACGTTCCTCAAAATTGTCGGTATGCCGCTGGTGGTGTGGGTGCTGGGCCGGTTTGTCTTCGGGCTGGAAGGGCAGCATCTTCTGGCCAGCGTGATCATGGCAGCGCTTCCAACGGCGCAGAACGTCTTCCTCTTTGCGTCGCCCTACGGCCGCGGCATGACGGTGGCGCGGGACGTCATCCTGTGCACCACCGTGCTCAGCGTGGGCGCGCTGATGGTGGTGGCGTGGCTGGTGGGCTAACTCTTGTAATACAAGTTGTCAGCTTATAGAATAAGTGTCAGGCGATGTTGCCCACCACTTTTCCAGGAGACCCCCACATGAGCACCGTTGACTTCATCCGGCACGTCAAACTTTCCACCGCACGCCTCCCGCTGGCCGTCCCCATCAGCGACGCCAAAGTCTTCACAGGCCGCCAGAAGCCCATGACCGAAGTGGTGTTCCTGTTCGCCGAGATCACCACCGAACTGGGCCACACCGGCCTTGGCTTCAGCTACTCCAAGCGCGCCGGCGGACCCGCCCAGTATGCCCACGCCAAGGAAGTTGCCGAGGGCCTGATCGGCGAGGACCCCAACGACATCGGCAAGATCTACACCAAGCTCCTCTGGGCCGGCGCCTCCGTGGGCCGTTCGGGCGTCGCCACCCAGGCCCTCGCCGCCATCGACATTGCCCTCTACGACCTGAAGGCCAAGCGGGCCGGCCTGTCCCTGGCCAAATTACTCGGCGCCTACCGCGACTCGGTCCAGACCTACAACACCTCCGGCGGCTTCCTCAACGCCTCCCTCGACGAGGTCAAGGCCCGCGCCACCATCCTGCTCGAGGAGGGCATCGGCGGCATCAAGATCAAGGTGGGTCTCCCGGACACGGCCGAGGACCTCCGACGCGTGGCCGGCATCCGCGAACACATCGGCTGGGACGTTCCCCTGATGGTGGACGCCAACCAGCAGTGGGACCGCGCCACGGCCCTGCGCATGGGCCGCCAGCTCGAGGAGTTCAACCTCATCTGGATCGAAGAGCCCCTGGACGCCTACGACTTCGAAGGCCACGCCCACCTCGCCCAGGTCCTGGACACCCCCATCGCCACCGGCGAAATGCTGGCCTCCGTGGCCGAGCACAAGGGCCTCATCAACGCCAACGGCTGCGACATCATCCAGCCCGACGCCCCGCGCGTCGGCGGCATCACCCAGTTCCTGCGCCTGGCCTCCCTCGCAGACGAACGCGGCCTGGGCCTGGCCCCGCACTTCGCCATGGAGATCCACCTGCACCTGGCCGCCGCCTACCCGCGCGAGCCCTGGGTGGAACACTTCGACTGGCTGGACCCGCTGTTCAACGAACGCCTCGAAACCAAGAACGGCCGGATGATCGTGCCGGACCGCCCGGGCCTGGGCGTGACACTCAGCGACCAGGCACGCGCCTGGACCACCGAGACGGTGGAGTTCGGCCAGTAACCTTGACTCCATGACCCGGAACCTGACCGCGGACCTCGCCGCCGACCTCCGCACCCGCATTGTGGATGGCGCCATCCAGCCGGGCGACAAGCTTCCCAGCGAGAACGCCCTGATGGGCGAGTTCGGCGTCAGCCGCACGGTGGTGCGCTCGGCGCTGACGCGGCTCCAGGCCGAGGGTCTCGTGGAAACCGAACGCGGGCGGGGCAGCTTCGCGCTGACCCCGCCCGACGACGGCCCCCAGCCGGTTCCGGGCAGCCGCCCGGTGGCCAGCGTCGAGGACCGCCTGCACCTGCTGGAGTTCCGGTTGGGCGTGGAGGCCGAAGCCGCCGCCCTGGCCGCCCGAAACCACTCCGACCGCCAGCTCCGGGCTGTGCACTCGGCCCTGGAACAGTTCGCGGCCAGCGCGGACCACCCCGGCCATGCCATGAAGGCCGACTTCGAATTCCACCGCGCCATCGCCGCCGCCTCCGGCAACCCCTTTTTCTCCGACTGCGTGGCTGCCTTGGGCCAGACGATGATCGCGATGCCGCGCACCCGTCTGATGACCGGCGTCGAACATTACGCGCGGGACCACTTCGACCAGGTGGTCCACGAACACCGTTCCATTGCCGCCGCGATCGCCGACGGCGACGAGGCAGCCGCTGCCGCCGCCATGCGGAGCCATCTGGCAAACTCCCGACGCCGGTTCAAGGCTTCGGTGCGGCCGCCCGCCTGAGCGCCGGAAGCCAGGCCCGGGGCCGGGCCAGGGCCAGCAGCCGTGGATCAGGGTACGTCGATCAGCTCCAGCAGCCGCAGGACCGCCGGGTTGGCCGTCTCTTCATTCCACGCCAGCTCCAGTTCCACCCGGTTCAGTTCCTGCATGCCGTGCCGGCCGTCGATCTCTCGGAACTCAACGCCCGCTGGCGCGAAGCCCATGGCCGAGGCAGGGACCAGAGTGACGCCCAGGCCGGCCTGGACGAACGCCAGCAGGGCTGGGACCTGGCTGGCGTACTGGGTGATGTTGGCGTGCGCGCCTGCGCTGGCGAACAGCCGCAGCACCAGGTCGTGGAAGTACCGGGCCTCCTTGGTGGAGTACATGAGCAGGGGAAGCCGGTCCAGGGACCCGAGCGGGAGGGGCTGGCCGGCCGGTGCCCCCATGGTCCCCAGCATTGTGCTCCCCTCCGGCAGCGCCACCACCAGGCGGTCCTTCATCAGGGACCGGGACGTGACCCCCGGCCGGGCCACGATGGGCCGCAGCAGGCCGATGTCCACGCTTCCCTTCACCAGGCCGTCCATCTGGTCCGTGGATACCAGCTCGCGGAGCACGAACGACACCCCCGGCATCCCCTCGGCCGCCCGGCGGAGCATCAGCGGCAGTGCACTCTGCCCGGCGATGGCCGTGTAGCCCACCGTAATGGTGCCCGCCTCCCCCGAAGACACCCGCCGCACATCGAGGTCGGTTTTGATGCACATGTCCAGGATCTGGCGCGCCCGCGGCAGCAGGGTGGCCCCGGCAGCGGTGAGTTCCACCTTCCGGCTGGTGCGGCCGAACAGCTGCGTCCCCAGCTTCTTTTCCAGGATCTGGATCTGGCGGCTGAGCGGAGGCTGCGTCATGTTGAGGCGCTCGGCCGCGGCACCGAAGTGCAGTTCCTCGGCCACGGCCACAAAGGCTTCTAACTGGGGCAGTGTGAACATCCATACCCTTACTGGATTGTTGAGTGCATAAATTGGCTTGGACTTGGATTGATAACCCCCCTTATGGTCGGTGAACAGAGCCGCTAAATCAACCCCCGCCCACCGAGGAGCACAGCGCAGTGGACCACGCATTCGATCCCGCCCAGCACATCAACCAGGCCACCGTCACCGGTGTCACCATCACGCCGGTGGCGTTCAAGGATCCGCCGCTGCTGAACACCGTGGGCGTCCATGAACCCTTCGCCCTGCGCGCCATCGTGGAGGTCCACACCGACGCCGGCGTTTCGGGCTACGGGGAAACGTACGGGGACGCCGGCCACCTGGCCCGCCTCCGGCTCGCCGCGGCTGCCCTGCCCGGCACCGACGTCTTCAACATCAACGCCATGCGCAACCTCATCACCCGGGCACTGGACGAGGACACCATCCAGGGCGGCCACGGGATGAGCGGCATGGTCACCGGCTCCAGCACGGCTGACCGGGTACTGTCCGCGTTCGACGTCGCCGCCCTCGACATCCAGGGCAAACTGGTGGGCCGGCCGGTCAGCGACCTCCTCGGCGGTGCCGTCCGTGACTCGGTGCAGTTCAGCGGCTATCTCTTCTACAAGTGGGCCCGGCACCCCGGCCAGGACGACGATGCCTGGGGCGCCGCCCTGGACCCGGCAGGGATTGTGGCGCAGGCGCGGACCATGGTGTCGCGGTACGGCTTTAGCGCGCTGAAACTGAAGGCCGGAGTCTTCCCGCCGGAAGAGGAAATCGCGGCAATCCAAGCCCTCCGGGCGGAATTCCCCGACCTGCCGCTCCGCATCGATCCCAACGGCGCCTGGACCGTAGAGACGTCAATCCGCGTGGGGAAGGAGCTCGACGGCGTCCTCGAGTACTTGGAAGACCCCACGCCCGGGATTGAAGGCATGGCGGCCGTCCGTCGCGAAGTGGGCATGCCTCTGGCCACGAACATGTGTGTGGTGAGCTTCGCGGATGTGGCCCCCGCTGTGGCGGCGGGCGCGGTGGACGTCATTCTTTCGGACCACCACTTCTGGGGCGGCCTCCGCCGGACCCAGTTCCTGGCCGGCATCACCGAGACGTTCGGCCTGGGCCTGTCCATGCACTCGAACTCCCACCTGGGCATCAGCCTCGCCGCCATGGTGCACCTCGCGGCGGCCACCCCCAACCTCGACTACGCCTGCGACACCCACTGGCCCTGGAAGGACCCGTCGGAGGACGTCATTGCCGGCGGCGTGTTCACCTTCGAGGACGGCGCGGTGAAGGTGCCCACCGGCCCCGGACTGGGCATCGAACTGGACCGCGACGCCCTGGCGCGGCTGCACCGCCAGTACCTGGACTGCGGCCTCACCAGCAGGGACGACACCGGCTACATGCAGCGGCTGCACCCCTCCTACGTCCTGCAGAGCCCGCGGTGGTAGCGGTCCGCTCCCCGGCGGGCACCGGTGCTGCCGTCGCGGACGGCACGGAATCCCTTCGGGTGGTGGTCACAGACCCCATCATCAGCAGGTTTGAAGACCTATTAAAGTCCGACGGCGGCGCGCACCGGTGGGACATGGCGGCGGCCTGGACTCCGGAACGGAAGCTGGACGCCCTGGCGGGTGCCGACGTCGTGGTTTGCTCATCCCTTAACGCCGCAGAAGCGGCGGCCGCCCAACGGGCACGGCTGGTCCACGTCACAGGCGCGGGCTACGACAAGATTTCCTTCCCGCACCTGGCCCCCGCCGCCGCGGTGGCGAACACCTTCCACCACGCGCGCCCCATCGCCGAACACGTCCTGATGGTCACCCTGATGCTGTCCCGCAACGTGGCTGCCTCCGACCGGGCACTCCGGAACGGGCAATGGAAAACCATCGCCACGGACGGCGGCGTGCCCTTCCATCCCGTCCTTGCCGACCTGACGCTGGGGCTGGTGGGCCTGGGGTCCATTGGCGCCGAAGTGGCCCGGGTGGCGGGCAGCCTCGGGATGAAGGTCCGCGCTGTCCGGCGCAACCCCGCCGCGCCCCTTCCGCCCGGCGTCAGCCCCGACTGGGTGGGCGGCCATGACGAACTCCACGCACTGCTGGCCGCGTCCGACGTCGTGGTGGTGACAGTGCCGCTGGACGCCGGCACGGAGGGGATGATCGGGCGGGCCGAACTGGACGCGATGAAGCCCTCGGCGTTCCTTATTAACGTGGCACGCGGACCCGTGGTGGACCAGGCTGCCCTGTACGCGGCTTTGAAGGGCGGGGACATCGCCGGCGCCGGCCTGGACGTCTGGTGGGGGCTGCCCGCGGACGGTGTGGTGCCGCCCGCCGAGCTGCCCTTCGGGTCCCTGCCGAACACCGTCCTGACGCCGCACCACTCCGGCCACGCCCGCATGACGTTCGAGCGCCGGGCTGCGGACATCGCCGCCAATATCGCGCTGCTGGCCAGCGGCGGGGAACTGCAGAACGTGGTGCGCCGGCCGGTCCCGGCAAAGTAGCTGCCTGGCTGCCGCTACGCGGCGGCCAGGATCAGCTGCGCCACCAGCAGCAGGCTTCCCACGGCGGATGCCCCGAGTACCAGCGCCTTCAGGCGTGTGGCATTAAGGAAGCGGTTGACGTAGCGGGAGGCCGCGTAGCCGCCGACGGCGGCGGGAACCATCCACAGCGCCAGCACCAGCATGTGCGACGTGACGGCGCCGTTGATCCAGAGCATCCCCATCGAAATCGCCGAACCCACCATAAAGAAGGCACTCATGGTGCCCCGCAGCCTGGGCCCGTCATGGCCCTGCCAGACCAGGGCCATCGGCGGGCCGCCGATGGAGGTTGCCGTGCCCATGATTCCCGAGGCCGCACCCGCAGCGATCAGGGTGGCCGGGACGGGACGGGGCGCCCAGCCGCGGAGCGCCAGCACCAGGCCGGCCAGCACCACTCCCGCCACCACCCAGGCCAGCCCCTCCCGGGACAATGCCGTCACCAGCCACGCGCCGAGGAAGCTACCGGGGATCCTGCCCGCCAGGGCCCAGCCGGTCCCCCGCAGGTCCAGGCTCTGCCGCTCCCGGACGGTGACCATCACGGTGAGGAGCAGGGCCAGGAGGATCAGGGTGGCGGGCAGCAGCGTCGGATCCACCATGGCGATCACTGGCGCGGCGAGCATTCCCATGCCGAAGCCGCTGGATGCCTGCAGGCAGGCCGCCAGGAAGATCGCGGCGGCGATGATGCCGTATTCGGCGCCCGTCACCGGGCGGCGACGGGTGTGGCTCCGGTGATGGCTGCCGCGACGCCGGTGAGGCCCTTGATGCTGTCGAGCGGGAAGTGGCATTCGGCCAGGTGCCGCCGCCCGTCCGGGGCCGTGAGGACCTGCGGTTCGGGCGCGGTTTGGGCGCATACGTCCTGGGCCTTCCAGCAGCGGGTCCGGAAGCGGCAGCCCGACGGCGGATCCAGCGGTGAGGGCAGCTCGCCGGTGAGCACGATCCGGTCGCGTTTGGCGCCGGTGACGTCGAGTTTGGGTGAGGCGGACATCAGGGCCGCCGTGTAGGGGTGCCGGGGGTGGTCGAAGACTTCCTCGGTTTCGCCGGTTTCGATGATCCGGCCCAGGTACATGACGGCCACCCTGTCTGCCACGTGCCGGACCACTGTCAGGTCGTGGGAGATGAAGATGTAGGAGACGCCGAGTTCCTTCTGCAGCTCGTTGAGGAGGTTCAGGACCTGGGCCTGGACGGAGAGGTCCAGGGCGGAAACCGGCTCATCGAGGATGATCACATCCGGGTTGAGGGCCAGGGCGCGGGCAATGCCGATCCGCTGGCGCTGGCCGCCGGAAAACTCCTGCGGCGACTTCCGGGCGTCGGACGGGCGCAGGCCCACCATCTCCAGCAGTTCCCTAACCCTGGCTTCGCGGTCCCGTGCCGTGGGGTACAGGCTGCGGTGCGTGGCCCAGGGTTCGGCGATGATGTCGCCGGCGCTCATCCGCGCATTCAGCGACGCGAACGGGTCCTGGAAGACCATTTGTACCCGACGCCGCCAGGCGAGGAGTTCCTTGCCCTTGAGCCCGAACGGGTCGGTCCCCTCGAAGGTGACGGTGCCTTTGTCGGGTGTTTCGAGCATCATCAGGGTCCGGGCAAGGGTGGATTTGCCGCAGCCGGACTCACCCACCAGGCCCAGGGTCTCACCGCGGCCCACGCTCAGGCTGATGCCGTCCAGGGCCTTGAGTTTCGTGTTGCCGCTGGCACTTTTGGCCACGTGGAAGGTTTTGGTCAGGCCGTTTATGGCCAGAAGCGGTTCAGGCATTGCTGATCTCCTCGCTGAAGTGGCAGGCCACGGTGCGGGCCGCGCGGACTGTTGCGCCGCGGTCGTTCGCTGCGGCGCCCGCGGTGACTGTTCCGTTCGTTCCGTCCGCAGCCCCGCCCACCTGCCGCAGTTCAGGGCGCTGGGCACGGCAGATGTCCTGGACCAGGGGGCAGCGGGACTGGTAGACGCAGCCGGCCGGGATGTTGTGGAGTTCCGGCGGGCTGCCGGGGATGGACTTGAGCTCGGCGCCGCGTTCCAGGTGGGCCGGCACCGATTCGAGCAGGCCCTGGGTGTACGGGTGGCGGGGGTCGGTGAAGACCTCGGCCACGGGACCGCTTTCCACCACGTTTCCTGCGTACATCACGGCCACGGTGTCGGCTTCCTCAGCCACCACGGCCAGGTCGTGGGTGATGAGGATGACGGCCATCTGGCTTTCCTCGCGCAGGGTCCGCAGGAGCTGCATGATCTGCGCCTGGACAGTGACATCCAGGGCGGTGGTGGGCTCATCGGCGATCAGCAGCTTAGGGTTCAGGGCCACCGCCATGGCGATCAGGATGCGCTGGCGCATACCGCCGGAGAACTGGTGCGGGTAGGACTTGACCCTGGATTCCGGCTCGGGGATCCCCACGCGTTTCATCAGGTCGATCGCTTCCGCGCGGGCCTGCTTGGCGTTCATTCCGCGGTGGATCCGGAACGCCTCACCCAGCTGGGTGCCCACCGGATACACCGGGTTCAGTGCGGTCAGGGCGTCCTGGAACACGATGCCCAGCTCCGGTCCGGCAAACTTCAGCCGCTCCTTGGCGGTCAGCGCGGCCAGGTCGGTGCCGTTGAGGACAATGCTGCCGTCGGCAAGGTCGCAGACCGGATCCATGATCCCGGCAAGGGCCTTGGCGGTCATGGACTTGCCGCAGCCGGATTCGCCCAGCAGGGCGAGGGTTTCCCCGGCGCGGGCCTCAAACGCCACGCTGTTGACTGCCCGGATAGCGCCGCGGCGTGTCCGGATGTCCACGGCGAGGTCCCGGACCTGCAGGACCACCTCGTGGGTTTTCGCCTGCACCGGGGCAGTGCCGGCCGCGGACTCTCCGTGCCGGGCCGGGGCCTGTTCGGTAGCTGATTTCACGGCTGTGCCTCCTTGGCTGGAATACGGGCGATCAGCCGCTTGCGGGGAAGGGCCAGGCGCCAGCGCTGGGCCGGGTCGGTGGCGATCCGCAGCCAGGCGGCGAGGACGTTCGCGGCGATGGTGGTCACCACAATGGCAACACCAGGGAAGATGGACAGCCACCAGGCTGTCTGCAGGTACTGCCGGCCCTGGGAAACCATCAGGCCCCAACTGACGTCCGGTGGCTGGATCCCGATGCCGAGGAAGCTCAGCGAGGACTCGGCCAGCATGACGTAGCAGAATTCCAGCGTGGCCAGGGTCAGCAGGGTGGGGAGCACAACGGGAATGACGTGCCGGACGATGATCGCGTTCGGCTGCGCACCGAATGTCCGCGCGGCGTCCACAAACGTGCGGCTCTGCAGTTCCGCCGATTCGGCGCGGGCAGTGCGCAGGTAGATGGGGATGCGGGTCAGTGCCAGGATCAGAACGATGTTCGCGGCGCTTGGGTTGAAGACGTAGAGGACCACGACGGCGAGCAGCAGCGACGGGAAGCTCATGATCACATCGGCGATGCGCATCGAGACGTTCTCGCGCCACCCGCGGTGGTAACCGGCCCACACACCCCACAGCGAGCCGATCACCAGGGCCACGGCCACGGCCGGCAGCGCAACGGACAGTGTGGTCCGGCTGGCCACCACCAGGCGGGCCAGCATGCTGCGGCCCAGGGAATCGCTGCCCAGGAAATACTCCCACCCGTGGGCGAGCGTAAACGGGGCCATGTTGGCAAACAGCAGGTTCTGCTTGGTGGCCAGGTCGCCCATCAGTGCGGGGCCAACCAGCGCGGTCAGGCCCACCAGGACCAGGACCAGCGCGGAGACGGTGGCGAAGCGGTCCTTGAGCAGGAGCCGGAGGAGGCTCAACTTCCGGTCCTGGTCGCTGCTCTCCTTACTGTTCCGTTGGGCAGCGGGTATGCCGGCTGTGGCCTCCCGGGCTTCCGGCGGCTGCTCCGCGGCCGTGCCCTTCGTCATTGAATTCTGCATGGCTACTCCTAGGCCTTGACCGTGACCGGCCGGACGCGTGCGTCCAGCAGCGCGTACCCCATGTCGATAAGGATGTTCAGGGCAAATATGGCGACGGCGGTCAGCAGCACCGCAGCCTGCAGGACGGCAAAGTCCCGCTGCAGGATGGAATCAATCATCAGTTTTCCAATCCCCGGCCACCCGAAAATGGTTTCCACCACCACGGCGCCGTTAACAAGGCCCACTGTCAGGTCGCCGGCCACGGTCAGTGCCGGCGCCCCGGCGTTGCGCAGTGCGTGGCGGGTCACCACCCGGAACTCACCTGCACCGCGGCTCCGTGCCAGCTTGATGTAGGGCTCGGACAGGGCGGACACCATGGAGCCGCGGACAATCTGGACCAAGACCCCGAACGGCCGCAGGAGCAATGTGGCGATCGGCAGTACCCAGGCTGTGGCCCCCGACACCCCGGAGGTCGGGAGCCAGCCCAGGGAAATGGCGAACACCCAGATGCCCACGATCGCCAGCCAGAAGTCCGGAATGGAAGCGGCGGCCATCGAGATAAAACTTGAGATGCGGTCCGCGACGCCGTTCGGCTTCAGCGCCGCCCAGCAGCCCACCACCAGCGCCAGCAGGATGGCTAGCAGCATGGTGGTGGCGGCCAGCTGCAGGGTTGCAGGGAATGCCCGCAGCGCCATGGCCGCCGCATCCTGGCCTGTCCGCAGGGACTGCCCGAAGTCGAGCCGCAGGACTCCGCCGAAGTAGTCGGCCATCTGCACCAGCAGGGGCTGGTCCAGGCCGTTGCGGGCCGTGAAGTCGTCCCGCATTTGCTGGGTGGCGTTCAGCGGCAGGTACAGGCTGGCCGGGTTTCCGGTCATGCGTGCCAGGGCGAACACTCCGACGATCACCACTACCAGGGGCAGTGCGCTGGAGGTAATCCGCTTTCTCAAGTAGATCAGCATGGCTGTCCTTCTCTTCCGGGGGGCCGGGCTAGCTGGCCGGGGTCATTTCCGAGACACGCAGCTCGTCGCCGCTGGAAGAGTTGGGCTTGTAGTTGACGGACTTGGCCTTGCCGATGATGCCGGTCTGGTGCGAGATATGGGCGAACTGGACAATCTTGTCGTTCTGGTAGGCGAAGATGTTCTCGAAGTCCTTCTGCCGCTCGTCACCCGAGGCGGCGTCCGCCTTCTTGATCATGGCGTCGAACTCCGGCGTGCCGAAGTAGCTCTGGGCTCCGGTGGAGAGCATGTACTGGTCCACGGTGAAGGCGGCGTCGCCGGCCTGGTTGCCGTGTTGGGTCATCAGTGCCACGGCGCCTTCATCTGCGGCGAATGGGCGGACCTGGTAGGTCAGGTGCTGGCTGGTTTCGAGCATCTTCAGCTTGACGTTGAGGCCGGCCTGGCTGAGCTGTTCCTGCAGGACCTGGCCCAGCTCGGTGATCTTGGGGAACTGGGCGCTCCGGACCACCAGCGAGATCTGCTTGGAGGTGTCCACTCCCGCAGCCTTGGCTTCGGCCACCAGTGACTTGGCCTTGTCCAGGTCGAACGGCCAGCCCTTGAGTTGGGAGTTGTGCCCCACTACACCTTCGGGGACCAGCTGTGCGGCCACCTTGTGCTTGCCCTGGTAGAGGGAGTTGACGATGCCCTCCTTGTCGATGGCGTAGTTGATGGCCTGGCGGACACGGATGTCGTTGAGCGGTGCCTGGTTGCCATCCAGGCGCAGCGCCACGGTCTCGTTGTTGGGGTAGTCAACGCCGAGGTCGCCGATGTTGTCGTCGGGGCTGAGGCCCATGGCAACGTCAGCTTCGCCGCTGGTGATCATGGCTGCGCGGACCGAACTCTCGGAACGCCACTGGTACTCCGCTTTGGCGTAGGCGGGTTTGTCTCCCCAGTAGCCGTCCCAGCTTGCCAGGGTGATCTTCTGGCCCGCGTCCCACTTCTCGATCTTGTAGGGGCCGGTGCCGATCGGTTCGCGGACCTTGGCCGTGGTGCTGGTGGACGGCGGAACAACCTCGAGGAAAGAGAGTCGGAGCGGCAGGATGGGGTCGGGCTTGGGGGTGGTGACGGTCAGCGTGGTGGCGTCCACGGCGTTTACCGCGAGGTCTGCGTCGCCGAAGACGTAGCCCTCCACGTTGCAGCCGAGCTTGGAGTTGACGGCACGGTTGATGGTGAAGGCGGCGGCCTCGGCGTTGAACGGGGTACCGTCCTGGAACTTCACGCCTTCCCGGAGCTTCAGGGTCCACTCCGTATCGCTGGTGGCCTTCCATTCGGTGGCGAGCTTGGGCTCGAGGTCACCGGTGGCGGGGTTCCGCTCAATCAGCGGCTCGGTGATGTTCGAGCGCACCACCACACCGGTGGAGGTCAGGTTCGATTCGCAGGCTTCCAGGGTGGGAGGTTCCTGGCCGAGCACCACGCGCACCGTGGTGCTCGAGGCCGCGCCGGCGTCGGAATTTGCTACTGAACAGCCGCTCAGGCCCAGCACGGCAACGGATGCCAGGGCTGGCCACTTCAGCAGGGCGGCGGTCAGTTTGGGCTTTGAAGAAGACATCATTGGATTCCTCCGGTTGGCTGATTGCGGCAGCGGGGCGCTTCGGTGCCGATTGGATGGGGCGCCGGAACGGGTGCTTCAGGCCGCGCTGGACTCAAGCTAATTGAGGGCAGGAGGCATCACAAGGCTTCAGGGCGGCCCCCACACCGCCGTGGAGAGGTGGACCCGGGCTCAACGTCCCTGTGACTGCTGCCACTCGGTCCGGAATTCCGCGCGGTTCCGGCGGACTCGCACCATCAATCCACTATGGGCATCGATCCATGCCATTTGCATGTTGGACGCGTATGGATGGGAATCCTAGGGTGCAGGTATGAAGAACATCGCCGTCCTCCAGGTAGGGCCCCTCATGCCAGCCGTCCAAGACTCCATCCGGAGCGAGTACAACACCCTCCGGCTCCCCGACGCCGGGACCGAACGGGAGGAATTCCTCCACCAGCAGGGCGCGTCCGTCGAGATCGCGGTCACGTCCGGGAAGTTCGGCGTCGGCACGGAGCTGATGGGCGCGCTGCCCAACCTCCGCGCGGTCATCAACTTCGGCGTCGGCTACGACACCACCGATGTTGCGCAGGCAGCCGCACGCGGGATCACGGTGAGCAACACTCCCGATGTCCTCAACGACTGCGTGGCGGATACCGCCGTCGCACTTTACCTGGACGTCCTGCGCCAGGTAAGCGCGGCGGACCGCTTCGTCCGCCGCGGTGACTGGCTGAGCAAGGGCAACTACCCGCTGGCAACGAAGGCCAGCGGAAAGCGGGTGGGCATCCTCGGGCTGGGCAGGATCGGTCGGGTCATCGCCCGCCGGCTGGAAGGCTTCGACTGCGACATCAGCTACCACAGCCGGAATCCAGTGGCCGGTGTTGGCTATGAGTACAAGGCCTCCCCCGTGGAACTGGCCGCAGGCTGCGATGTCCTGATTGTCGCGGCGGCGGGCGGTCCGGAATCGGCCAGGCTGGTCAACGCCGAAGTCATCGAAGCGATCGGGCCCCAGGGCTACCTGATCAACATCGCCCGGGGCTCGGTGGTGGATGAGGACGCCCTCGTGGCGGCCCTGCTGGCCGGGCGGCTGGCCGGAGCCGGACTGGACGTCTTTGCGGACGAGCCCAAGGTGCCGGAAGACCTCCTGGGCCTCGACAACGTGGTCCTGCTCCCGCACTTGGGCAGCGGCACGCACGAAACAAGGGCGGCCATGGCCGAACTCACCCTGGCCAACCTGCGTCAGTTCGTAGCTGACGGGACGGTCCTGACGGCCGTGGAGGCCTGAGCCCGCCTGCGCTGGTCTACTTCTTGAAGGAACGCCGCGTCACGCCGACGCCGGCGCCTGAACGGGATGCGCCGACGTCGGAAGCCCTGCAGAGCCGGCAAGTCGGCAAGCCAAAAAAACAAGAGAACCCCGGTCCGAAGACCGGGGTTCTCTGTATATCAATTGCGTGCGCGAGGGGGGATTTGAACCCCCACGCCCTTTCGGACACTGGCACCTGAAGCCAGCGCGTCTGCCGTTCCGCCACTCGCGCGCAACTTCTTTTCCTCGAATCGCGGCCGGTTTCCCGGATCCGCAACCTTGTAAAAGCAGCGAGATCAAGCATAACGGATGTCTGCCGCAAAACACTAATTGAGCCCGAACGGCCCCCGCAACGCACTTCCTACAAGCCCCGGATGCCGCGGAAAAACGAACTTTTCCGGCCGCCCGGCCGATGGCGATTAAGGTCATTCTCAGGGCTGCCCAGTAGTATCTGATGTAGTAGTGCCCGCCGCTGCATTGCGGAGCACCGAGTACTTACCTGCGCTGCCGGTTGAGTTCCGGAACGAAGACTGCCCCGTAGCCGGGGGGAAAGGAGAAGCACAGTGGGATTGCTGGACAAGGTCGAGCGTGGCATCGAAAAAGCCGTCCGCGGTGTCTTCTCCACCGGCTCGCGGGCGCAGGTTGAACCGGTCGAAATCGCCAGCCGCCTCCGCCGCGAACTGGACCACAAGTCCCTCACCGTTTCGGCCGGCCGCACGCTGGCCCCGAACGTGTTTGACGTCCAACTCAGCGATAACGACTTCAGCAGGGCACAGGAGTGGGGCACCCCTCTCGCTGAGGAACTCTGCGATGTTGTCATCAACCACGTCCGCAGCCAGGGCTACACACTCCAGGGGCCAGTGCGGATTTCGTTCCGACGGGCAGAGGAACTGCGCGCCGGCGACTTCGAAATTGTCTCGTCCACCGAGAAGTCTTCCAGCGGCTCCGGCTCCCCTGCGCCCCGGCCCCATCTCCCGGCCGCGCCCACCCGCCAACCCACCCGGATGCAGCCCGTCCTGGACATTGACGGCCAGCGATACTCCCTGAACGCCCCGTCCATCGTCCTGGGACGCTCTTCGGAGGCCGACATCCTGGTTGATGACACCGGCGTTTCACGGCGCCACCTGGAGATCCGCACCGAAGGCGGCGTGACAAGCGCTGTCGATCTCGGCTCCACGAACGGCAGCTACGTCAACGGCCACAAAGTGGCGGGCAGCACCGAACTGACCGACGGCTCCACGATCACGATGGGACGGACAAAGATCATCTTCCGCCTGCTCCCCGCCAGCACTGGTGGCCGCCCATGAGCGACATGAGTGAACTGACCATCACCGCCCTGCGGTTTGGTTTCCTGATCCTGCTCTGGGTCCTGATCTTCAGCATCGTCTCGACCATGCGCCGCGATCTTATGGTGGGCCGGAAGGCTGCCGCGGGCACGCCCACGGCGCGTCAGGTCCGCAAGAATCCGGACCTGGCCGAGGCTCCCCCGCAGCCGGTCAAACAGCAGGCGCACCAGCTGGTGGTTATCGAGGGACCCCTCAAAGGCACCACGCTCCCCCTGGCCGCCAGCCCCATCCTGTTGGGCCGCGCGCAGGAAGCGACGCTCGTGTTGGAGGACGATTATGCGTCAGGCCGCCACGCGCGGCTATTCCCGCAGGGCAGCCGCTGGTTCATCGAGGACCTTGGTTCCACCAACGGCACCTACCTGGCCGACCAGCAACTTACCCGGGCGCTGCCCGTTGAGCTTGGCGTACCCGTGAGAATCGGCAAGACGGTCATTGAATTGAGGCCATAGCCAATGGCCGATGAAACCCCCGCAGATGAGGCCAAGCCCGCACAGCGGCCCCTGATCATGCGCTATGCGGCACGCTCGGATGTGGGCCGCATCCGGGCCAAGAATGACGATTCTGCCTACGTCGGCCGGCATCTGGCAGTGGTCGCGGACGGCATGGGTGGCCACGCGGGCGGCGACGTCGCCTCGGCCGCCACGGTACTGGACATGCTGCATCTGGACCACGGCGATTATGACGGCGATGCTGTCACCGTTCTTGCCGACGAAATCCAGACGGCCAACTCGCTGCTGTCCGAACTGGTGCACATCAATCCCAAACTGGCCGGCATGGGCACCACCGTTACCTCGCTGCTGCTCGCCGAGGGCAAGCTGCATATCGCCCATATTGGCGACTCCCGCGCCTATCGCCTGCGTGACGGCGTATTTGAGCAGGTCAGCGTGGACCACACGTTCGTCCAGCGGCTCATCGACGAAGGCCGGCTGCGGCCCGAGGAAGCCGAAACCCACCCCCACAAAAACGTCCTCATGCGGGTCCTTGGGGATGTGGATGCCAGCCCCGAACTCGACGTGGACACCATGGACGTGAAGCCCGGGGAGCGCTGGCTGCTCTGCTCGGACGGTCTCAACTACGTGGCCGGACATGTGGTGGAGCGCACCGTCAGGGAGACCAAAGACCTCCGCGAATGCGTTGAGACCCTGGTCAACCTCACCCTTGAGGCCGGTTCACCGGACAACGTCACCGTGGTCATGGTGGAAATTGTGGAAGAAACGCCCGACGACGTCAGTACTGCCGCCGTCGACGTGGTACCTCCCGCTCCGGTCATGGAAGCCGCTACCGCGGATAGTGCCGTCGAAACCGCCGCAGCAGCCGCTGCCGAGGGCGAAGCCCCGCGGCCCGCGGAGCCTGCCGCCGGGAAGCCGGACGCTGCTGAACAGTCGACATCCACAGACCCCCACCTGGGTGAACACCTCTCAGCCGAGGTGCTTCGCCAGGAGCTGTCTTCACGGCCGCACGAACTCGTCGGCGCGGCAGCCACCGCCGCGGCGTCCGGCTCCATTCCCACCATCGCGGGCCGAACCGTGGCCAGGCGCGCGGCCACCGTCCTCACCCACAAGGCCGACACCCCGGCGACCGATGACGCAGAGGAAATCCTGGAACCGGCCAAGCCACGGCGCTGGGTCACCTGGTCCATCGCGGCCTCGGTCCTGCTGGTGCTGACCGTGGGGCTCTGGCTGGGCTATGCCTGGACCCAGACCCGCTACTACATCGGGGAGTTCGATTCGCGTGTCGCCATCTACAACGGTGTCTCGCAGCGGCTCGGACCCATCCAGCTTTCAACCCTTGAGGCCGTGACGGAGATCCGGATGGATTCCTTGCCCCAGTTCTCCCAGCAGCGCGTGCGCCAGACAGTTCCGGCGCGCGACCTTTATGACGCGCAGCGGATCGTCAAGAATCTCGAGGGCACCGGCACCATCGCGCCCGCCGATGAGTGCCTCACCGCATCGCCCACGGCAAGTGCCGCACCAACGGCCCCCGCCACAGCCACCCCGCCGGCGCCGTCTCCGGATACCTCCAATCCGGCGGCCGCGCCCACCCCGTCCCCATCCGCCAGCCCGACGGCCCTCTGCGGGGTGGGTCAGTGAGTCAGCTCAACACCGTTCCCAAGCCACGACGCAACGTGGAACTCCTGCTGGTCCTGCTTGCCCTTGCCGTCGGCATCGGCGCCAACATGATGGTGGGCGTGGACAAGCAAAAAGCGTTCGACTCGGATTTCTGGTTCCAGTCCAGCCTTCTGGCCATGGCTGCCTTGGCGTTCCACGTGGTACTGCGCATTCGCGCAAAATATGCCGATCCGGTAATACTTCCGCTGGTGGTGGCACTCAATGGTTTGGGCCTCGCCATGATCCACAGACTGGACGCCCCCGGAGACGATACAGGGAACAACCAGCTGCGTTGGACCCTCATCGCCATGGCAGTGGCCATCGCTGTGATCTGGTTCCTCAAGGACCACCGCATGCTGCGCCGTTTCACCTATATCTCCCTCGCTGTCAGCGCCCTCCTGCTGATCCTTCCGTTGGTGCCGGGAATTTCCGCCGGAGAGATCCTGGGCGCGCGCGTCTGGATCAGGCTCGGCCCCATGACTTTCCAGCCCGGCGAAATTGCCAAGATCACCCTGGCCATATTCTTCGCCGGGTATCTTTCCTCCAACCGGGACCTCATCCTCCTCGCCGGCCGCAAAATCGGTCCCCTGCAGTTCCCCCGGTTCAAGGACATGGGCCCCATGATCACCGCATGGCTGGTGAGCATCGGCGTGCTGATCTTCCAGCGCGACCTCGGGTCCTCCGTGCTGTTCTTCGGCCTGTTCATCGTGATGATCTACGTGGCTACCAGCCGCATCAGCTGGGTGGTTATTGGCGTCGCCCTGCTGCTTGGCGGCGGCTTTGTAGCGGCACAGGTCTTCTCGCACGTGGCGCTCCGGATCGACGGCTGGCTAAACGCATTCACCGATGAGGTGTACGGACGGCAGTTCGGCAGCAGTTTCCAGATCGTGCAAGGCCTGTTCGGGATGGCCAGCGGCGGCCTGGTGGGTACCGGACTGGGCCAGGGCAGGCCCAACCTCGTCCCCTTCGCGAACAGCGACATGATCATTGCATCGCTGGGCGAAGAGCTGGGCCTGATCGGGCTCTTCGCCGTCGTGATGATGTACGTGCTGCTGTTCACCCGAGGCTTCCGGGCCGCGCTGGGTACGCGGGACGCGTTCGGAAAGCTGTTGGCCTGCGGGCTGTCCTTCGCGGTGGCGTTGCAGTGTTTCGTCGTCATTGGCGGTGTCACGCGGCTGATTCCGTTGACCGGCCTCACCACTCCGTTCCTGGCGGCCGGCGGGTCCTCGCTCCTGGCCAACTGGATCATCGTGGGCCTGTTGCTGATGATTTCGCACTCTGCCCGCGGCCCGGTCGACACAACACCCCTGCCCCCGGGGAACGAGACGGAAGCGGAAGCAAAAGACAAACCAACCGAGGCGGTGAAACCCCTGTGAACCAGGCCATCAGGAACTCATGGGTCGCGGCCATCGCGCTGTTTGCGCTGCTGTTCGGCGCCATTAGCTACGTCCAGGTGGTGGGCGCGGATGATCTCAAAGCCAATGCCTGGAACAACCGCGCCATCCTGCAGGACTACTGCAACGACCGCGGCGCCATCATCGTCGGCGGAAGCCCCGTGGCCGAATCCGTTCCGGGGTCCGAACAATGCGGATTCCAACGGACCTACCCCCAGCCTCAGCTCTACGCCGGCCTCACGGGATACTTCTCGCAGAACTACGGCGCCACCGGGCTGGAGCAGGCCATGCGCGACCAACTGGCCGGCAGCTCCGACCAACAGTTCCTGGACCGCGTGGGCCAGCTCTTCCTGGGCAACCAGCCGAAAGGCGCCTCGGTGGAGCTCACCGTGGATCCAGCCATCCAGAAACTCGCATACGACCTGATCCCGGACGGCCAGCGCGGGTCCATTGTGGTCACCAATCCCAAGACGGGCGCCATCCTCGCCATGGCCTCCAAACCGTCCTACGATCCGAACCTCATCGCCACGCAGGACCCCACCGCGGAAGAAGCCAACATCAATGCGTTGCTTAAGGTTCCCGGCATCAACCTGAACCAGAACGTCAGCGGCCCCACGGGTGAGCTGCTCGCCCCGGGCTCCGTTTTCAAACTCGTGACCACCGCGGCGGCCCTGAACTCCGGCAAATACAACAAGGACAGCGAGCTGCCCAACCCCGCCCAGCTGCCCTTCCCCGGAATCAGCTACACGCTGCCCAACTACGCCGGCGGCAACTGCTACACCCGGGACACGGCCACCTTTGCGTTCGCCCTGCAACAGTCCTGCAACACGCCATTCGCCAGCATCGCCCTCGATCTTGGCCGGGATGCCATCGCCGAGCAGGCAACCAAGTTCGGCTTTGGCCAGGACGTAGGCGATCGGCTCAAGCTCGGGTATGCCAAGGGCAACGGCTTCCCGGACAACCTGGATGCACCCGGACTGGCCCAATCGGTCATCGGCCAGAAGGACGTCCGGGTCACGCCGCTGCAGATTGCCATGATGACCTCAGCCATCGCCAACAACGGCGTCCAGATGAAACCCAGCCTGGTCAAGACGCTGCGGTCCCCGGATCTGCGGGTCATCGATGAGCCGAAGCCGGAAACACTCCGCACCTCCACCAGTCCGGAGATCGCCAAGCAGATCACCGAATGGATGGCCAGCGCGGTGAGCCAAGGCATCGCCGGCGGCGCGAGCGTCCCCGGTGTCCAGGTTGCCGGCAAGACCGGCACCGCTGAACTGGGGAACGGGCTGAACAACTCCTGGTTCACCGGGTTTGCCCCCGCGAACAACCCGCAGGTGAGTGTCACCATCGCCATGGAAGGCGTGGACATCGCCACCGGCGCAAAGCTAACGAGTCCGAATGCGAAGAAGATTTTTGAGGCGGTGTTGAATAAGTGAGGCCAACAACGGGAATCACCCTCGGCGGCAGATTCCAGCTGACCACGCGGATCGCGATCGGCGGGATGGGAGAGGTCTGGAAGGCCAAAGACCTCGTCCTGGGCCGAATCGTCGCCATTAAGGTGCTGAAGGAGGAGTACACGGGGGATCCCGGCTTCCTCCAGCGCTTCCGCGCCGAGGCACGGCACACTGCGCTGCTGAACCACGTGGGCATCGCCAACGTCTTTGACTACGGCGAGGAGGAAGGCTCGGCCTACCTTGTGATGGAGTTGGTCCCGGGCCAGCCGCTGAGCAGCATCATCGAACACGAACAGGTCCTGTCTCCGGACCGCACGCTGTCGATGATCGCCCAGACCGCCCGTGCCCTGTCAGTAGCCCACGCGCAGGGCCTGGTGCACCGCGACATCAAGCCCGGCAACCTGCTGATCACCCCGGACGGCCGCGTCAAGGTCACCGACTTCGGCATCGCCCGTCTTGCCGACCAGGTGCCGCTTACCCAGACCGGTCAGGTGATGGGTACCGCGCAGTACCTCGCCCCGGAGCAGGCCACCGGCCAGGTGGCCACGGGCGCCTCGGATATCTACGCCCTCGGTGTGATCGGCTACGAGTGCCTCACAGGGCACCGGCCGTTCTCCGGTGAATCGCAGATCGCCATCGCCTTGGCCCAGGTCAATGACGCCCCGCCGCCGCTGCCTGAGTCCCTGCCCAAGCCCGTCCGCGCGCTCCTGATGTCCATGCTGGCCAAGGATCCCAAGAACCGCCCGGCCAACGCAATCAAGCTCTCCGAGGCCGCCGAGGCCATCCGGAACGGCGATATCAGCGCCGCACACGCCGCGGTTCCCGGCATGCTGCTGTTTGAAGCAGCCACCGGCCCCATTACCGCACCGGTGGATATTGCCACCGCACCCACGGGTGTCATCAGCCAGAAGGACAACAGCACGACGTCGACTTCCGCACTTCCGGTGCTTGGCGCCGCGGCCGCTGGAGCCGCCGCCGGTGCCGCCGCGGCAGGTGCAGCCGACGCGGCTGAAGACGGCCCCGCCACCACCGCCATGACCGGAGCCGGCAGCACGCTGTCACGGGCGGACGCGCTGGCAGCGGAGCGCAGTTGGGTGCAGGAAGAAGAAACGTACGACGACGAGCCGGCCGACGAGCCCGAGCGTCGCGGGCGCAGTCCCTGGACCTGGCCGCTGATCGCCTTGATCGTGCTGGTGCTGTTCGCCCTGGTGGGATTCTTCCTGACCCAGCAGGGGATTTTCTCCCCGGCCAAGGACACCGCCACAACCTCTGCATCGAGCAGCGCGCCGTCCCCCAGTGCCAGCCCCACCAGGACCTCACAGTCCGCGACGCCCACGCCCACCCAGTCCAGCGCCACGCCTACTCCCACCCCGGAAACGGTGAATATCATTCCCGAGGCATATCTCGGCAAGGACTACCGGACGGTGCAGTCGCAGCTGTCCGCCATGAATCTGGACGTCACCATCCAGTCCCAGATTGACCCCAACTCCACGCCGGATTCCGTCATCGCGCTGTCCCGGACCGGACGGGTGGAAGTCGGGACTCCGGTGACCATCACCTACGCCGTCGCGCCGGCTCCGATCCCGACGCAGACCACTCCGGCGCCCCGTCCGACAACTGCCCAGTCGCCCTCGGCAGCTCCTGCCCTGGCCACCTGCAACCCCGGCCAGCTGCCGGGAACTCCTCCTACCTGCGCCCCGTAACCGCTGGAACCACACGTGAACGATTCACCCCGCACACCGCTACACCGTGAGGACAGCCTCCCGGTGGATAACCAGCGTGTCCTGAGTGGACGCTACGAACTCGGCGGGCTGATCGGCCGCGGGGGAATGGCGGACGTCCAGCGGGGGCTGGATACCCGGCTTGGGCGCACCGTGGCAGTGAAGATGCTTCGCCCGGATATGGCCCGGGATCCGCAGTTCCGGGCCCGGTTCAAGCGCGAGGCGCAGTCCGTGGCCGCCTTGAACCACCCGTCGATTGTCGCCATCTACGACACCGGTGAGCACGCCGTTCAGGACGGTTCCGAGGACAGTGTCCGGGTGCCCTACATCGTGATGGAGTTCGTGGAGGGCAAGACGCTCCGCGACCTGATCCGGGCCAAGGAAATCAGCATCGACCAGGCCATCGATTTCTGCCTCGGGGTGCTCGGGGCACTCGAATACAGCCACAAAGCCGGCATTGTCCACCGCGATATCAAACCCGCCAACGTGATGTACTGCGAGGGATCCAATTCCGTCAAGGTCATGGACTTCGGGATTGCCCGCGCCATGGCCGATTCGGCCGCCACCATGACCCAGACCCAGGCCGTGGTGGGTACCGCCCAGTACCTCTCGCCGGAACAGGCCCGCGGCGAAACGGTGGATGCACGCAGCGACCTCTACTCAGCGGCGTGCCTGCTCTATGAAATGCTCACCGGCCGGCCGCCCTTTGTTGGGGACAGCCCGGTATCAGTGGCCTACCAGCACGTCCGCGAGATCCCCGAGCCTGCCAGCAGCCTGAACCCCGACGTGACGCCCGCTCTCGACAGCGTACTGGCCAAGGCCCTGCAGAAAAACCGCGACGACCGCTTCCAGGATGCCGCAGCTTTCCAACGTGCACTGCGTGCGGCCAGGGCAGGGGTGGCGGTGGCCGCGCTCCCGGCCTCCGAGGCGCCCACCGACCCCAACGACCACGTCCCCACGCCGATGCCCGCACCCGCCACCGAGGCGTTTTCGGTAACCGGTGCCAGTTTCCTCGACGACGCCCCCACCGGGCGTTATGAACTCACGGACATCGACGACGGCGGCATAACAGTTCCCGTGCAGTCGTTCGCTGAGCCGCGGGTCGAGGACGAGATGCCCTTGGGCCTCCCGCCGGAACGTGAGCGCACCGCACGGCAGAAGTCCCGCCGTCGTACGTGGATCGCCACGCTCATCGTCTTCACGCTGCTGGTCCTGGCCGGCGGCGGCCTCTGGTTGTTCCAGATCATGAACCAGCCTCCGCCGCCACCCGTCAAGGTGCAGATACCCGCGGTCACGTCCATGACGGAATCTGCGGCACTGCAGGAACTTTTCGGCGCCAAACTCCGTCCGAGGAGCCAGCGCGTCAAACATGACACCGTCCCGGCGGGAACGGCCATCGGTACCGATCCGGCCGCCGGAACGTCAGTGGATCCCAATGCCGAAGTGATCCTGAATATCTCGGATGGCCCCGCCGCCGTGAAAGTCCCAGACAACCTGCCGGGCCAGACGGAGGCCGCGGCCCGGGATATCCTGCGGCAGACCGGCCTGGTGGGGGCCCCGTCAACAACGGAAACCAACAGCGCCACGGTGCCCAGGGGCAGGGTCATCACCACCAGCCCCGCACCGGGCCAGACGGTTGCCCCGGGAAGCACGGTGGAGATCGTGGTGTCCACCGGCAAGGTGGCCATGCCCGAGCTGCGCGGCCGCACCCGTGCGGAGGCGGAAGCCGCGCTAAAGGACCTTGGCCTGGTACCCAACGTCCAGGAAGTGGAGAACTCGGAAGTCGAGGCCGGCCGGGTGACGGACCAAAGCGACCCGGCCAACGCCGCAGTGGATCAGGGCAAGACG
>NZ_JANFCZ010000017.1 GCF_024391045.1 Pseudarthrobacter sulfonivorans | reverse complement strand
TGAGATTCAACGTGGCGCCCATAGTGCTGCCGCCTGCTGTTTGTGCAGGCCAGGCCATTGTCATATCCCGGACGCTCGCCAAGAATGAACCAATGACGGTCTACGTGCGCTCACTGGAAACTGCTGTTCCGCCGACGGTACTGATCCAGGCTGAAGCCCGGGACGTTTTCGCAGCCCAGCCCGGGCTGACCCGCCTGGGCTCGCGCCTGGTGAACACCTGCTTCGATTCCGCGGCCATCGATACCCGGCACACGGCGGTCGAAGAAATGACCATGGCTTTCCGTTCGGACGATCCGCAATTTTTTGATCCCGCCACCGGCCTTCTGCTGAATCCGTCCACCAAAGCACGCAATGGGATCTTCGCCGAACAGGTCACCAAGCTCTTCATCGAGTCCGCGCAGGCTGCAGTCGACGCCTGCCCGGACCTTACTTTACTTGACATAACTCACGTCATCACGGTCTCATGTACCGGATTCTTCAACCCCGGCCCGGACTACAAGATTGTGCGCGCGCTGGAGCTGGACCCTGCCGTCCAGCGTTACCACCTCGGATTCATGGGTTGCTACGCGGCATTCCCGGCGCTGCGGGCCGCCAAGTCGTTCTGCGAGGCCGATCCGCAGGCCGTGGTGCTGGTGGTCTGCGCCGAGTTGTGCTCCCTGCATGTGCGGACCTCCAATGATCCGGACACCATCATGGGCTCCGCGCTGTTCGCCGACGGCGCCGCTGCCGCCATCGTCACCGCCAGGAACAGTCCGGAAGCGCCGGCCCTGCTCCAGCTGGACCACTTCGAAACCGTCCTGACCCCGGTGGGCGAGGAATCCATGGCGTGGAACATCGGCGATCACGGCTTCGAGATGGTCCTGGGGAACTATGTGCCGCACATTATCGACGACCACATCATCGGTGCCCTCGAACCACTCCTTTCCCGCGACCAGTCACTGCGCGGACTCCCCTACCGGGACATCCGCCACTGGGCCATTCATCCCGGCGGCCGGAGCATCCTGGACAAGGTCCAGTCCCGGCTTGAGCTCACGGACGAGCAGCTGGTCCCCGCGCGGGAAACCCTGCGGAGCTACGGCAACATGAGCAGCGCCACAGTCCTGTTCGTCCTCAAACACATTCTGGAGCAGCCGACAATGGACGGCGACGAACGCATCTGCTCCATGGCGTTCGGTCCCGGACTCACCGTGGAAACCGGGCTCTTCACAAAACTCCGCCGGTCCGCCCGGACTTCGCCCGACAGTGAACCCGGAGGCACCCGTTCCGAGGAACGCTCAGAGGACCATTACCCGGACCGGGCGGCGGCAGCGTCCCGGGCCTGATCACGGTGTTGCCGATGCAGCGAAGGGCGGCCACTGCGGTGGAACTGATGGACGTTCCGGAGTGTGATCCGTTGAAGCTGGAACGGACCTATCAGCAGTTCGGGCTGGTCAACCGGCTCTTCTCCGGCTGGCGGTGGTTGTACGTCCGGGAACTGCGGCCGCTGCTTTCCGCCTACACCGTCACCACCGTCCTGGACATCGGCAGCGGCGGGGGCGACCTTGCCAGGCTGCTCGCGCAGTGGTGCCACAGGGACAGGCTCATGGTCGATGTCACCGGCATCGACCCGGACAGCCGGGCCCATAGCTTCGCGGCCGGCCGGGCTCCCAACCCAACCGTGAGGTTCAGGCAGGCGGGCAGCGGCGAGCTGGTCCGCGAAGGGCGGCAGTTCGACGTCGTGATTTCCAACCATGTCCTCCACCACCTGCAACCGCCCGAACTGGAAAAGTTGCTCACAGACTCGCAGGCGCTCGCGCAGCGACTTTGCCTGCACAATGACCTGCGCCGAAGCATCGCAGCCTACGGCTTGTTCTCGCTCGCGGCACTGCCCTTCCGCGGGTCCTTCATCCGCTCCGACGGCCTGATCTCCATAAGGCGCAGCTACACACCGGCTGAACTTGCCGCCGCCGCTCCCCCGGGCTGGCGCGTCCGGCGCCACCCACCGTTCCACCAGGTCCTCGTCCATCGTCCGAACCAGCCTGATGACTGACGTTGTCATCGTGGGTGGCGGGCCGGTGGGACTGTACCTCGCTGCCCTGCTCCTCCAGGAAGGCGTGCACGTCCGGGTCCTGGAACAGCGGCTCCGGCGTCAGCTGCATTCCCGCGCCATCGGCATTCATCCGCCCGCCCTCACCGCCCTGGACCAAGTGGGCGTGGCCGGTGCCATGGTTGATGCCGGCGTGCCGATCCGCAGCGGTACTGCGCTGAGCCGGGGCAGGACCGTCGGCTCCATGTCTTTCGCCACCGTGTCAGACCGCTTTCCCTTTGTGCTGTCCCTTCCCCAGTTCACCACCGAGTCCCTGCTGGAACAGCGCGTTCGGGATCTCGACAGTTCTGCCCTGATCAGGGGTGCCCGGGTTACGGCAGTAACGCACGACGGCGGCCTGGTCACCGTTGCAGCTGCGGCACCCGATGAGTGTGGTTCCGGCCGGCAGATCAGCGCGCCGATCCTTGTTGCCGCTGATGGGGCCCGGTCATCGGTGCGCAGGCTGCTGCACATTGGGGTGCACACCACAACGTACCCGGACCACTACGTCATGGGTGATTTCGCGGCGGACGGTGACCATGAGCAGCAGGCTGTCCTCTATCTGGAACCTGACGGGATCGTCGAATCGTTCCCACTGCCCGGCGGGCTCCGCCGCTGGGTGGTCCGCACGGGCAGTCCCTGTCCCGACATGGACGCAGCCGGATTGTCCCGCCTGGTTCACCACCGCACCGGGGTCCGGCCTGATCCGTCGACGAACACCATGCTCAGCTCCTTTAGCCCGCGGTCGTCGATGGCGTGCAGGCTGGTGGCGGGACGGGCAGTGCTCGTCGGCGACGCTGCACACGAAATCAGCCCCATTGGCGGCCAGGGCATGAACCTCGGCTGGCTCGACGCGGCCGAGTTGGCACGGATTATCTGCGCAGCCTTAGCGGGCAGTCCGGCCGGTGGGGAACTCCGTGATTATGCTTCTCGGAGGGGGAAAGCGGCGCGCCGCGCACGATGGCAGGCGGGCCTCAACATGTCGTTGGGCCGACCCCTGGCGCTGCCGCTCCTGGGCTTTCGGAACCGGGCGTTTGGCGCCCTGGCAGGATTTCCGTCGGCAAACAGGCTGGTGGCCCGGCGGTTCACGATGCAGTGACTGCCAAGGCTGAGGGCTTTGGCTCAGGAGCCGGGGTAGTAGCAGTCGTAACTGTCCTGGCTGGCAATGAGGCCGTCGCGGACCTCAAATACCGATGCCGTGCGGGCACGGATGGTTTCGCCGGCGTCCCAGTACTTCAAATCCATCAGGACAGTTGCGGACCAGTCCGCCTCCAGCACAACGCGGCCGTTTTCACAGGTTGTGCGCCGGATATCGAACTTCTGGTCAGCCACCACTTCGCCGCTTTTGTCGGCGCCGGCGAGCACCTGCGCCCGGGTACGGGTGGATCCTTCAGGAGCGAGCAGGTGCGGCGCCTCGACCAGACGAAAATCAGCTGCAAGGAATGGCATGAGGGCGTCGCTGCCGCCGCCGGACTCGAGGGTCCGGACGAAATCCAGGACGCGTTGCAGTGCTTCGGGTTCCGACGGATTGAGCTTTGCCATGCATCGACACTAGCCGACGCGGCCGTTGGCGCGGGCCGGGCTCCGGTTAGGCTTTCCCCATGATTGCCGTATCCCCGCCCACCCCTTTCACACCTGCTCAGCTCCGGGAAAGGGTCCAGGAGATCCTGGCCGCGGGTCTTTTGCCGACGATCGTCCAGGCCGGGCATCCGGTGCTCCGCCAGCAGGCGGCCGCCTTCGAGGGTCAGATCAGCGACAGCGAACTCCAACAACTGATAGTCCTCATGCGCAATGTCATGCACGAGGCGCCGGGGGTAGGACTCGCCGCCCCCCAGATCGGGATTCCGCTCCAGCTGGCCGTCCTGGAGGACCAGTTCGACGTCGACCCCGAGGCCGCTGCCGTGCGGCACCGCATGCCGCTGGACTTCCTCGCCATCCTCAACCCGCGTTACGCACCTTTGGGCGACGAAACGGCGGCGTTCTTTGAAGGGTGTCTCTCCCTTAGCGGCCTGCAGGCGGTGGTGGTGCGCCACGAGCGGGTCCTGCTTACGTATGAAACCCCTGAAAGCCGCGGCGCCGAGCAGGAATTCAACGGCTGGCAGGCCCGGATCGTCCAACACGAAACCGACCATCTGCAGGGCACCCTCTACGTGGACCGAGCCGAGCTGAGGTCCTTGAGCAGCAATGCCGAGTACGCCGCGAACTGGGCGGAGCCGGGAATTGGCAAAGCCCGCGCCGCCCTGGGGTTCCTACCCGAATATCCCGGAGCGCCGACTTAAGATAGTACTTATGCCATCATCCCCTCCCCCTCCGCTGCGCTGCCCGCTGTGCGGCGGCCAGCTGGCGCTCCGTTCCCTGGCCGGTGAGGGCGCACGTCCGGCGCTGCGATGCGGGGCAGGGCACAGCTTCGACGCCGCCAGGCAGGGGTACTACAACCTGCTGGTGGGCAAGGGCACGGTGTTCGAAGCCGATTCCGCGGACATGGTCGCAGCCCGTTTCGATTTCCTCGAGGCCGGACATTACCGCCCGCTCGCTGACGCCGTCTCGGACGCAGTCCTTGCCAGGGTCCAGGCCGGGAAGCCGTTCACCGTCCTCGACTCGGGAACCGGGACGGGGCACTACCTGCGGGTAGTGCTCGACGACGTCAAACGGGTCACCGATGCATGCACCGCTGTCGCGCTCGACATCTCCAAATTTGCCCTCCGGCGGGCGGCCCGCCGCAACCCTGAGGCCATCAGCCTGGCCTGCGACGTGTGGCAGGAACTGCCCGTGGCGGACGACGCAGTGGACGTTGTCACGGTCATCTTTGCGCCGCGCAATGCAGCCGAATTTGCCCGCGTCCTGAACCACGACGGCCGGTTGGTGGTGGTCACGCCGCGTGCCGGCCATCTGGCCTCGCTCGCTTCCCTGACCGGGATGCTGTCCATCGAGGACCAAAAGGACGCCCGGCTGGCAGAGTCCCTGGCCCCGTACTTCCTCCCCGAAGCCACGCGGGACGTTGATATCCGGCTGGCCCTGACCCGGGATGAGATGGCGGACCTGGCGTTCATGGGCCCGGCCGGGCATCACCTGGACCGCGGCGCACTTGCGGCCAAACTGGATACGCTGGAGCCGCTTGACGAAGTGGAAGCCCTGTTCCGGATCACGGTCTTTCGGCCGGCCGGGCGCCCAGCGTAACGACTTGGCCACGTTCCCCGGCCCCCGTCCTGAGCACCTGCCGTGTGACGTAAGCGCGGACTACGATAAATGGACAGCTACCGGATGGTCAAGGGGGACGGAATGTTTGAATGGCTCGGTGAAAACTGGTGGGCCCTGTGGCTCACAGCTTTCCTCGCCTTCGCGGTGATCGAGATGATCACCCTTGACCTGTTCTTCATCATGCTCGGCGGCGGCACTCTGGCTGCCCTTATTGCGGACTTTGCCGGCGCTGACCTTTGGCTCCAGATAGTGGTTTTCTGTGTCGTGTCCCTGCTGATGATCGCGTTCGTCCGCCCGGTGGCGCTCAGCCACCTCAAGAAGGGACCCGCCGAACAGCGGACCAACGTGGACCGCCTGATCGGCGAGCAGGCACTCGTCATGGAAGCCGTGAGCTCCACCGGTGGCCTGGTAAAAATCGGCGGTGATGTGTGGAGCGCACGCTCCGCCGGGGCTGTACTGCCCGCCGGTCAAAAAGCCGTGGTCTCGGCCATCGACGGCGCCACGGCCGTGGTGTCCGCGCCGCAGGAGCCAACAAACCCGTAGTAGCTTCAGCCTCACCAACCGTGTTGGATACAACCCAATAATTGGGGATAGGGAGATGTATGGATAACGCAGGTGGAGCCGCCTTAGCCATTGTGCTGGTGGTCCTGATCGTGTTTGTGATCATAGTTCTGGTCCGTTCGGTGCGGATCATTCCACAGGCGAGGGCCGGCGTCGTGGAACGCCTGGGCAAGTACCAGCGCACCCTCAACCCGGGACTCACCATCCTGATTCCGTTTGTGGACCGGCTGCTGCCGCTGCTGGACCTGCGCGAACAGGTGGTCTCCTTCCCGCCGCAGCCGGTCATCACCGAGGACAACCTGGTGGTCTCCATCGACACGGTGGTCTACTTCCAGGTCACTGATCCGCGTGCTGCCACTTACGAGATCGCGAACTACATCCAGGCCGTGGAACAGCTCACCACCACCACCCTGCGCAACGTCGTCGGTGGCCTGAACCTGGAAGAGGCCCTGACCTCCCGGGACCAGATCAACGGTCAGCTGCGCGGGGTCCTGGATGAGGCCACCGGCCGCTGGGGCATCCGCGTTTCGCGGGTCGAGCTGAAGGCGATCGATCCGCCCCACTCGATCCAGGACTCCATGGAGAAGCAGATGCGGGCCGAGCGTGACCGCCGCGCTGCGATCCTGACCGCGGAAGGCACCAAGCAGTCAGCCATCCTCACGGCCGAGGGCCAGCGGCAGGCATCCATCCTGGCAGCCGAGGGCGACGCCAAGGCGGCCATTCTCCGTGCTGACGGTGAGGCGCAGGCCATCCAGAAAGTCTTCGACGCCATCCACAAGGGAAACCCCGATCAGAAGCTGCTCGCGTACCAGTACCTGCAGACCCTCCCCAAGCTTGCGGAAGGGTCCTCCAACAAGCTGTGGATCATTCCCAGCGAAGTCGGGGAAGCCCTGAAGGGCATTGGCAACGCGCTCGGCGGTACCAACCCTGATCCGCGGGCCGGCGGCGGCCTCTTCGACGAAGAACCCGCCCCACAGCCCTAAGCGTGGGTCCGAACTTTGCAGGCAGGGGCCGCACCGCCGTTGAGGGGGTGCGGCCCCTGCCATTTACCGCCGGCCCCGCCGCTGCGTTTGGCGGCGGTGCCGGCTACCGGTATAATTGAGTGTTTGTCCGGCCGGACCAGATCCGCTGGAACAAGAATGCTTCGCAATGCGTTGAATCTAAAGATGCAACACAGTAGTCCGGGGCGGTATATTGCACCGGCGTGCGTGGGGCCTGGCTCCGCGAAACCGACCAGAGGGAGAAAACATGAGCGATCGCAGCCTGCGGGGTATGCGCCTTGGCGCGCAGAGCATGGAGACCGAGTCCGGCGTCGAGCCGGCCCCGCGTCAGCGTGTGGAATACCGGTGCGAGGACGGCGAGCAGGTTTTTGTCACGTTCTCTTCAGAGGCTGAAATTCCTCCTGTTTGGGTTTCCAAGACCGGCAAGGAAGCGCTCCTGGTCGACGGCGAACGTCCGGACACCAGCAACGAAAAGGCTGTCCGTACCCACTGGGACATGCTTCTGGAACGGCGTTCCCTCCCGGAGCTTGAGCAGATTCTCGAAGACCGGCTGACCATCCTGCGCGAACGCCGCGGTGAACGGCGCAGCGCCTGACCCACCGGCGGTCACGGCCTCGTTGACCGAGGCGCACTGAACAATTGAAAAAGGCCCGGCCCGGCGACGTGATCCACGTCGCCGGGCCGGGCCTTTTCGGTTTCCGGACGATGTGCCAGGCGGGAACCGTATTCAGGCCGGAGGTGTGTCCAGCCAGGAACCGGCCGCATGCCGCCGGCGGACCAGCCTGGGGACTACGCCGTTTTGCCCCGGAGCTTGTTCCAGCGCGCCTGCAGGCCCCACCGGGTGACGTTGATCATGGCCTCAACCACAATGTTGCCGCTCATCTTGGAAGCTCCCAGTTCGCGTTCAACGAACGTGATGGGCCGCTCCTCGATCCTGAGGCCCATTTTGGCTACCCGCCAGGCCAGGTCCACCTGGAAGCCATACCCCACCGAATCGACCTGGTCGAGGTTGAGCCGTTCCAGGGTGGACCGCCGGAAGGCACGGTAGCCGCCCGTGACGTCCTTGATCTTCAGGCCCAGCATCAGCCGTGCGTAGGTGCTGCCAACGCGTGAAATCGCCTGCCGGTACAGCGGCCAGTTGACTACGCTGCCGCCCGGCACCCAGCGGGAACCCATGGCCAGGTCTGCCCCTTGTTCAACAGCTTCCAGCAGCTGGGGCAGCTGTTCGGGCTGGTGGGAGCCGTCGGCATCCATTTCCACCAGGACGTCGTAGCCTGCATCCAGGCCCCATTTGAAGCCGGCAATGTAGGCGGCGCCGAGGCCTTCCTTGCCTTTGCGGTGCAGGACGTGAACCTGTGCATCGCTGGCAGCGACGCCGTCCGCCAGTTGGCCCGTACCGTCGGGGCTGTTGTCGTCCACCACCAGCACGTCGGAGGCGGGTACTGCTGCCCGCAGGCGCTGAAGAGTTTTGGGCAGCGATTCCAGCTCGTTGTAAGTCGGAATAATGGTGAGGACGCGCACAAAGGGCCTTTCCTGGACGGGAGCGGTCGAAGCGACTGGTCGTCAGCTGTGTCACTGGCTGGCAGGCGCAACTACCCATTATAGGGCGCTGGCCTGCGCCCCGGATCAGGAACGCAGCGCCGGACTGGAAAAGAGCTCGCGGCCGTCCCTGACTGTTTGCAGGCATACGGGGTTCGTGCCGGTGTCCAGTGCCGGCAGCAGGGGCGTGCGTGCCCTCGGATCCGTACTCCAGGACTGCACGCGCCCGTCCGCCACCTGGACCATCAGTTCCTCGACATCCCAGACGGCGAAGCTGGCCGGAGCTCCGGGAACCAACTGGCCGGCCATCGGGTTCCGGTACCTGGCCGCACGCCAGCCGGCCCGGGTATGGCCCAGGAACGCTGCACGGGCCGAGATCCGTTCGTCGTGGTTGTGGTGTTCCAGACAGGCTCTCACACTCGACCAGGGCCGCAGTGGCGTCACCGGGCTGTCGCTGCCGAAACAGATGGGAACGCCGGCAGAATAGAACGAGGCAAAGGCGTTCATGGACCGGCTGCGGCCGCCCAGGCGTTGCTGGTACATCCCGCCGTCGTTACCCCAGGCCGCATCGAAATGGGGCTGGGCGCTGACCGTGACGGAGTACCGGGCAAGCTGGTGCACGGCGTCGGCGTCCGCCAACTCCACGTGCTCAAAGCGATGGCCGGCTGCACGGACCCGCTGCTCACCCACCTCGGCGGCGGCCAGCTCCAGCGCCGCCAGGGCGGCGTCGAGACCTGCGTCGCCGATGACGTGGAAACCGCCCTGGATGCCCAGGAGGGAGCAGGCCGCCAGGTGGGCGCCGGCCTGCTCGGCGGAAACGTACAGGCTGCCCCGCTCCCCCGGCGCATCTGCATAGCCGTCCCGCAGGGCTGCCGTCCGGGATCCCAGGGACCCGTCAATGTTCAGGTCACCGGCGAGGCCGCGTACGGGGACGCCGAGCCCGTCCAGCAGCTGCCTGGCCTGTTCCTCGGAGGCAGCCAGCTCGCCCCAGTAGGAAAGCACTTCCGGCACGGCCTCGACCGCGTCATCGTTCCATGCGGCGGCGAGCCGAAGATCGGCCAATCCGCTGATGTGGGGCGCTGCCATCTCCGAGACGGCCACGTAGCCGTTGGCAGCCGCTTCCGTGAGCGCGCGCTGCTGGTATCCGCGGACGCTGGACTCCGGAAGGCGCCGCGCCTCCTGACGTGCCGAAGTGTGCGCAGCCCGCAGGACCTGTGCGCCCGGGCCGTAGCCGTCAAGGCCGGCGAGTCCGGCTGCGGCAGCCAGTGAGGAGGACACCAGGGCCGAATGCGCGTCCACCCGTGACAGGAAGACCTGCCGGCCGCCGGCAGCCTGTTCCAGCTCACCGGCCGTGGGCAGGGCGGGATCTGCCCAGGCAGATTCATCCCAGCCGTGTCCCAGGACCGGGCCCTCACCGCGGAAGCCGGCTACGGCGTCGAGCAGCTCCCGGGCCGAGAGGACGCTGCCGAGCTGCAGGCCGTCCAGCGCAATGCCGGTCTCGGTGAGGTGTACATGCGAATCAACAAAGCCCGGCGCAACCAGGGCGCCGCGGAGGTCGATGATCTCCATGGAAGAGTCCGCAATCGAGGACGCCGCCTGCTCCGATCCCACCCAGGCTACGGTGTCGCCGTCAACAACCATGGCGGTAGCCAACGGATCCGCCGCCGAGTAGACCGAGCCGTTGCGGTACAGGACCACCTTCCGTTCGGACGGGGCGGGCACGGTGGAACGTTCAGTCATGGGTCAGGCTCCTGGTTGGGGGATGCAGCAAAGGCTGCCGGTTCGTAAAGACTGGATGATTCGATGGCGGGCCGGCCGGTGCCTCACAGGACCGAGGAGTAGGCCACAACACCGCGGCGGATCAGGGAGATGGCCTCCGAACACAGCCGGGCTATGCGCGGATCCAGTCCCGGAATCTTGGCCAGCTGGTCCAGGAGGTCAATGACCTGCTTGACCCAGCGCACAAAGTCACCGGCCGCCAAGTCTGTGCCGTTGAGTACCTCTTGGAGGTGCCGGCCCTTCGCCCACTTATACATGGGCCAGACCAGTCCCAACTCGGGTTCGCCGGTCAGCGGCAGCTTGTTTTGTTCTTCCACGTCTTCCAGTGCTGACCATTCGCGGACCACCAGGTCCACCGAGGATTCGAGCGCGATACTTGGCATCCGCGGACGGAGGCCCCTGTCCTCGCGTTTGGCCTGGTAGACCAGGACGCTCGCCAACGCTGCAACTTCGACGGCGTCGAGGTCGTCGAAGGCGCCCAATCGCAGTGACTGGGAGATCAGGAGGTCCTTCTCGCCATAGATCCGGCGGAGCCGCTGGCCGTCGGAGCTGATGGACTGGCGGCCATCTGCTCCGGCTTCAAGGTACCCGTAGGCCGAGAGGACATCGCACACCCGGTCGAATGTCTTGGCGATAGTGTTGGTGCGGCCTTGGATCTGACGGATCAAACCGTCAGTTTCCCGGCGCAGCTTCCACCAGCGCTCTGACCAGCGGGCATGGTCCTCACGCTCGCTGCAGCCGTGGCACGGGTGGGCCCGGAGTGCCCGGCGCAGCTCCGTGATCCGTTTCTCCTGGTTGGGCATGGCACTGCCCAACCCAAAGTCCGTGCTTCGGCCGGGCGCCGGTGGGCGGTTTTCGCGCAAGGCATTCCGTGCCGACGCGGCAAGGTCACGCCGGGACTTGGGAACCTTGGCGTTGAACGCCTTGGGAATCCGGATCCGCGTCAGTGGGGAAATCGGCCCCTCAAGGTCTTCGGTGCCGATCCGGCGGAGCTGGTTGTCCAGCGTCAGGACAGCCGGACGCGGCTCCCGGCCGCTGTGGTCCGAACTCAGCACAATGGCCAGGCCAGGTGCCCGGCCTCCCGGCACGTCTACTACGTCACCCGGCATCAGCCGGGCCAGTGAGTCTTCGTTCAGGGACTTCCGGGCGCGGGACTTCGTGCGTGAGGTGACATCTTCGGCGTCGGAGAGCTCGCGGCGCAGCCGGGCATATTCGGTAAAATCACCGAGGTGGCAGGTCATGGATTTGGCGTAGCCCGCGAGGGACTCTTCCCTGCTGCGCACCTGCTTGGCCAGGCCCACCACGGAGCGGTCCGCCTGGAATTGCGCGAACGAGGACTCGAGGATTTCGCGGGCCCGTGCCCTGCCGAACTGGGCCAGCAGATTGATGCTCATGTTGTAGGTGGGGCGGAAGCTGGAATTCAAGGGGTAAGTTCGCCGGGACGCCAGGCCAGCCACCGCCGCCGGGTCCGTACCAGGCTGCCAGAGGACAACGGCGTGACCTTCGACGTCGATGCCGCGACGGCCTGCCCGCCCGGTCAGTTGGGTGTATTCCCCCGCCGTAATGTCCACGTGGGCTTCCCCGTTGAACTTGTCCAGCTTTTCCAGAACCACGGAGCGGGCGGGCATGTTCACGCCCAAGGCGAGTGTCTCGGTGGCGAAAACAGCCTTGACCAGGCCTTCGACGAAGAGTTTCTCCACCACTTCCTTGAACGTGGGCAGCATGCCCGCATGGTGGGCCGCGAATCCCCGCAGCAGGCCCTCCCGCCAGGTCCAGAAGCCGAGGACGTCCAGGTCATCGGAAGGAATGTCCTGCGCGGCCTCATCGACGAGCTGGGCGATAATCCGCTGCTCCTTCTCCGTGGTCAGCCACAGGCCCGAGGAGACGCACTGGGCCACGGCGGCGTCGCAGCCGGCCCGGGAGAAAATGAACGTGATGGCGGGGAGCAGATCCTGGCGGTCCAGGCTGGCAATCACCTGGGGCCGGCTGGCCCTCCGGACGGCGCCGGGCTGGGACCCCTGGGAGGGACGGGAATCGGAACGCTGCCTGTTCTGCCGGCGCTGGCTCCGCCCGCCGTGGCCAAACCGGCCGCGGAAATTCTCCTGGCTCTCGCTCCGGGCCATTGCAAGCAGATCAGGGTTGACCTCAAATCCGAGGGCAGAGGCGCCCCCTCGGCTGGCCGGCCCCTGTGCCGGATCCACCTTTTCCCGGACCGTCAGTGGTGCCCCCGTCCCGGCTTCTGCAGCCGGCGCAATTTCGTCGAAGGTGGTTTCACCCGCGAACAGGTCCACGATTTCGCGGCCGACCATCACGTGTTGCCACAGGGGCACCGGCCGATGCTCCGAGACGATGATGTCCGTGTCGCCGCGCACCGTATCCAGCCAGGCGCCAAACTCCTCCGCGTTGGACACCGTGGCGCTCAGCGAAACCACCTGGACTTCGCTGGGCAGGTGGATGATCACTTCCTCCCAAACGGCCCCGCGGAAACGGTCTGCAAGGTAGTGGACCTCGTCCATGACCACAAACCCAAGATCGTCCAAGGTCGCGGAATCGGCGTAAAGCATGTTGCGGAGAACTTCCGTTGTCATCACCACAACCGGGGCGTCGCCATTGATGCTGGTGTCGCCGGTCAGGAGCCCGACATTTTCAGCGCCGTATTTTTCAGCAAGTTCGGTGAACTTCTGGTTGCTCAGGGCCTTGATGGGCGTGGTGTAGAAAGCCTTGAGGTGCCGCTCCAGCGCGAGGTAAATGGCAAATTCGCCCACGATGGTCTTGCCGGCTCCGGTCGGCGCAGCCACCAGCACTCCCCTGCCTTCCTGCAGGGAAAGGCAGGCGAGGCGCTGGAATTCGTCGAGTTCAAAATCGAGGGTGCGGATAAACCCGCCGAGGTAGCTTCGCGCCTCGGCCGTGCGTTCCGCGCTGGCCCGGTAACTTTCAGAGGGCGAGAGCGGCCCGGAGATGGAGGACATGTTTCAAGCCTAGTGCGCTGCGCGCTACAGGTTCTTCAGTTCACTGCCTGGGGTCGCAATATCGGCTGTTGCATCGGTCTCGGCAGCCACTTTCGCTTGCCTCTTGTCCCGGCGGTTGTCGTTGACGATGCACAGCCCGATCGCAGCGAAAAACAGGACCAGGAGGGGGGCAGCCAGCAGGATCATGGACAATGCGTCGGTCCCCGGGGCGGCCAGTGCCGCCAGGACAAAGACGAGGAAGACGATGATCCGCCAGGCTTTGAGGATGGTCCGGCCGCGCACCACACCGGCCATGTTGATGCCTACAAGGATGACCGGCACCAGGAACGAAATACCCAGGATCAGCAGCATCTGCGTGGCGAAGGTGAGGTAGTCAGTGGCGGAGATATTGTTGGCGCCGGTCTGGGGCGTGAACTGGAGCAGAGCCCGGACCACGGTAGGAAATACCAGCCAGGCAACATAGACGCCGGCCAGGAACAGCGGGACGGCCGCGGCCATGAAGCCGAGCGTGTAGCCCCGTTCCTTCCGGGTCAGGCCGGGGGTGATGAACGCCCAGACCTGATAGATCCAGACCGGGCTGGAAATCACCAGCCCGATCTGGATGGCTATCTGGATCTTGAACGCGAAGGGGTCCGCGATGGTCGCGAAGTTAAGCACGGCCGTCCGGCCGGTCTCGTGCGCGATGGAGATCAGCGGCGCCGAGAGGCTTGAGACGACGGGGTCGTAAAGGAACCAGCCGCCCACCGCAGCGAGCACCACCGCAATTGCTGATTTGATCAGCCGGTTCTTGAGCTCTTTGAGGTGGTCCCAAAGAGCCATCCGCCCCTCAGGGTTGGATTTACGGCCCCGCGTCAGTGCCACTGTGGGTTATGCGCGGTTCGACGGCGGAACGTCGGTGCCGTTGGTCGGTTCGCCGTGCTGGGTCGGTGCAGGATTCGTGTGCGGGTGATTGACGACCTTGCCTTCCACCGGTCCCGCTTCGGTGTCCGCGGCGTCGGTCTTGCCGTCGTTCTTCATTTCCTTGACTTCGGATTTGATGATCCGCATGGACTGGCCCAGGCTACGGGCCATGGCAGGGAGTTTGGGCGCAGCAAAAAGCAACAGCGCCACAACGATGATAATGACAATTGGCCACGGGCCATCAAAGAGTCTTCCCACGGGAATTCCTTTCCTCTTACAACATCCTACGTCTAATTGAGATCCAGATCGCGAAGCGACTGGGGCTGTCCCCTGTCGTGCTTGCGCTGTATCCGCCTCTGGCGGCGGTCCTCCCGGCGGGATGACTTGGATGCGTCGTAATCATGTCGCATCTGCGCGGGTGAGGCAAAAACGGCGGCTCCCGGCAGTGCCGCGGGACTCTGCAGTTCGCCGGCCAGGGGTGCGGCGCCGGCAGGGGCAAGGTGCCCGAGTTTCGTGGCTGCCGCGCCGAAGTCCTTCAACACAGCCATGGCCTGGCGGTACAGCCGGATGCCCAGCAGGACATAAAAGAGCAGGGACACCGCAACAAGCGCTATCCAGATCACGATCCAAGACCACCAAGGCATGCTGACGATTCTAGCTGCCGTACCGGCTGAGGGCCGCCTCGATCCAACTTCGTGCTGCCGCCGCTAGCGCCGACGGTTCGAGGATTCGCGCAGCGCCGCCGTGCTGGGCCACGAACATGGGCAGCCAGGTTGTGTTGCCGAACCGGATCTCGGCTACCAGGCCGCCGTCGGGCAGGGGCGCCACCCGTTCAGCGTAATAGTCGTCCGCAAGCCCCGCGCCCTGCCTGGTGAGCTGCACCAGGACGGTGGTGTCGTCGTCGTTCGGTGTGAATAACTTTGCCGGAAACCCGTCGTCCGGCCGGAGCGGTGTCGAGGCCGGTTGACCGTTGGGCCGAATCTCCTGGACCCTGTCCAGCCTGAAGTTCCGCAAGCCGTCAGCGGAGTGGCAGTAAGCCTCGAAGTACCAGGTGTTGTCCAGCGAATACAGCCGGAGCGGGTCAACATCCCGTTCCGAAACCTGGTCCCGTTGGGCGGAAAAGTACTCCAGCCGCAGCTGGGCCCGGTCCCGGATGGCACTCCGGATGACGTCCAGGACGGCCGAATCCGAGGGGCCGACCTCCGGACCGGCCAGCGAGGCTGCGCGCAGACCCTCTTCCCCGGCGGCCGCCATCAGCTTGAGGGTGACGGACTGCAGGGCGCCCCCCTCGGCGAGTTCAGGCAGGCCGTTGAGAGTCTCAAGACCGGTCAGGAGAGCACAGGCTTCATCGACCGTGAACCTGACCGGCCTGGTGAGGTCCAGGTCCTGGGTGATGTAGACATGGCCCTCCTCCCAGTGGATGTCCAGGAGGTCGTCCGGGTATCCCTCGGGCAGCCCCGAACAGATGAGGATCCTGAGGTCGCTTTCCAGCTCGCCGGGTGTGATCCCGAACCGCGCGGCCACGTCCTCTATGTGCAGGCCCTGGTTATGGACGAGGAACGGCACCAGCTGCAGCATGCGTTTGAGCTGGTCCTCCGAGGTGCGTTTGCGGACAGAGGCACCCCGCGCGTCGGCAAACCGGTACTCAGGGGCCGGAGCCGCACAGAACGCCGCAGCGTTGTGCAGGCGGTTCCGGACGGCCCCCACCAGTTCTTCGGGCTCACGGGCGACGACGTCGGGACCGTAGGAGGCAAGCTCCTGCGCGAGCACCTCAACGTCTCTGAAGTCCACGTGCAGACGCTCGTCGCCGCCGTCGGGCGTTCCCCCGCTTCTGGCGGGCGCAGGCGTTGCGCGCCTCCGCAGGCCCAGGAGGCGGCCCGCCCGGACGTCCACGACGGCGGTGCGGAGCGGGAGTTCGGGGAGCCGGCCCAGTTCCTCCCGGACATTGAAATTTGCCGGCGGTGCGTAGGTTTCCTTGTTCAGCACGGAGACCGGGCCGGTGAAGCGGGAAAGCCTGAAATGGCGGGGTGCCTGGCGGGCCCGGTCGAAGCCGGTCAGGTACCACTGGCCGAACCGGCTCCCCAGGCCCCATGGTTCCACCGTTCGTTGCTCTTCCTTGCCCGTGGTCCCGGCCAGATAAGGAAAACTGACCGGATGCCGGGCGTGCATGGCCGCCACCACGTCATCGAACGCCTGGCCGGCCGGCCTGATCCGCGGCTGCACGCCCACGGGAAGTTCAACGTCGGCGAGCGTACCGGAGGCCTGGAGCTTGCGGAGCGCGCTGGCGGCAGCGGTACCCAGGGCGGCGCGCTCCCACAGCTGGGAGGCCAGGAGCAGGACCGTCCATTCCCCCGGGCTGAGCTCGACGTCCGGCAGGCGGTTGGATTCCTTGCCGATGCGGTACCGGGTGGTGGCGGGGTCGTCTTCGCTCCACCCGAGGTCAGTGACGGTTTCCACCTCGAAGCCAAACTGGCGCAGGTCGTTTTTGTCCCGCTCGAACATCCGGCCGAATGCGACGTCGTTGCCGGTGGCGTCGTGATAGACCTTGGTTCGCAGCTCCGCACGGCGCAGGCCGTATTTTGTGTTCAGAAGGGCAATCAGCAGGTTCAGCAGGCGTTCAGTACGGGATACGGACACTCTGGCTACGTTACTAAATTCACCGCGGGAAAGCAGAAAGCGCGGCAACAACCGGAGCACCGCTCCTGATTGTTACCGCGCCCTTCCGGCCTTCGGTGGTCAGGTCAGCGCACGCCGACGAGGTCCACAACAAAGATGAGTGCTTCGTTGGGGCCGATTGCGCCACCGGCACCGCGGGAGCCGTAGGCCAGTTCGGAAGGAATCTCCAGGCGACGGCGGCCGCCCACCTTCATGCCCAGCAGACCCTGGTCCCAGCCCTGGATGACCTGGCCGACGCCAACGCGGAAGTCCAGCGGCGCGCCGCGTCCCCAGGAGGCGTCGAATTCCTCGCCGGTGGACCAGGCCACTCCGACGTAGTGGGTGGAGACGGTATCGCCCTTCTTGGCCTCGGGACCGTCACCTTCGATCAGGTCGGTGATGACGAGTTCGCTGGGGACGTCGCCTTCCGGGAAGTCGATTTCGGGTTTCTGGCGATCGAAATCGCGCTGACCAAATGACATGGGTTACTCCTTTGTTTGGGTGCGGGATGGGTTGGAAGTTACTTGACGCCGAGGATATCAACAACAAAGACAAGGTCGCCCTTGGCTTCGCCCTGGCCGGCATCACCGTATGCGAGGTCCTTCGGGACGACCAGGAGGACCCGGGAGCCCACCGTCTTGCCGGTGAGGCCCTGCGTCCAGCCCTTGATCACCTGGTTCAAGGGGAAGCTGGCGGGCTGGCCGCGGTCGAAGCTCGAATCAAACTTGGTGCCGCCCACCAGGTTGACGCCGACGTAGTTGACGGTGAGGGTGTCGGATGCCTTGACCTCGGCGCCCTTGCCCTTGATCAGGTCCTGGGCAACGAGGGCTGTCGGGGCAGCAGCGCCATCCACCGATATCTCGGGGACGCCCTTGTCATTTTCCTTAGCTGTCGGGAGGCCGGCTGGCGGCGTAACAGGATCGCCCTCGGGCTTATCGAGCGGCGCGGTGACATCCTTCGCGGAGATCAGCTTGATCAGCAGCAGCTGGGTGGGCTGGGCGGCGGCAGGAGTCGGGGTGGCGTTCTCCGGTGAGGCGCTGGCCGGTGCGGCTGCCTGGCCGGGAACCGCCAGGGCCAGGGTTGAACCGATTTTGGCGCCAACGAAGGCGTTGTAGATGAGGGCGTTTCCGGTCTTCATGTCATCGGTGAGCTCAAGGGCCTCGGGGTCGCTCGGGAAGGTGTCTTCCAGCGTGGAACCGTCGGCGCCGCTCACGGCGAGGATGGAGATGTTGGCGATCTGGTTGGCTTTGATCTTGTCGCCGTCGCCTTCGGTGACCACCTTCACGGTAGGCTCCGTAACCTCCAGCGGCTTGGTGAACTCCACGCCGGGAGCCTTCTTGTCCCCGTTGTCCGTCAGTTTCAGGGAATCGAACTTGGCAGTGTCACCGGCCGACTGGCTGGTGGGTTCCGGTGCCGCGGGCGAACCGCCGCAAGCGGTTAGCAGCAGCAGGCCGGGGAGAAGGATTGCTAGGAGTCGGCGCACGTAAGAGAACTTTCGTCGGGGCAGGGTGGACGCGGTACCGGAACAGGCGCCCGGCACCGCTTCAGGGCCAAAGAATGGCCCTGTCAAGGATAGCCCCTGAACCTGAACGTCAGCCCATAGAGCCCAGGAGGGCGTCCACGCGGTCATCGACGCTGCGGAACGGATCCTTGCAAAGGATGGTCTGGTGGGCGCGGTCGTTGAGTTTCAGATGAACCCAGTCCACGGTGTAATCCCTGCCCAGTTCCTGCGCCCGCCGGACGAAGTCGCCCCTGAGCTTCGCCCGGGTTGTTTGCGGCGGTGCGTCCACGGCGTCCTTGATGACGGTGTCGTCCACGATGCGCCGCACCGCCCCCCTGGATTGCAGCAGGTAGTACAGCCCCCGCGTGCGGGAAATGTCATGGTAGGTCAGGTCCAGCTGGGCGATCCGGGGTGCGTCCAGGCCCAGGCCGTGACGTTCGCGGTAGTTGTCCATGAGCTTTTTCTTGATGGCCCAGTCAATTTCCGTGTCGATGGTGCTGGTGTTCCCGCTTTCGATGGCCTTCAGCGTCCTTTCCCAGAGGTCAAGGATCAGCGGAACATGCGGATTGTGGGCCCCGTGCTCCTGCACAAAGGCCGTGACTTTTGTCAGGTATTCCTGTTGGATCTCCAGCGCGGTGAGCTGGCGCCCGTTGGCCAACCTGACGAGCGCCCGGCCGCTGAGGTCGTGGGAGATCTCCCGGATGCTGCGGATGGGGTTTTCCATCCGCATGTCCCGCATGATCACTCCGGCCTCGATCATGCGAAGGATCAGGTCCACGGTGCCCACCTTGATGAGGGCCGTGGTCTCGGACATGTTCGAGTCACCCACAATGACGTGCAGCCGCCGAAAGAATTCGGCGTCGGCGTGCGGTTCATCCCGGGTGTTGATAATGGGACGGGACCGGGTGGTGGCGGACGAGACTCCCTCCCAGATGTGGTCAGCCCGCTGCGAAAAGGCGAAGGTTGCCCCGTGGGGGGTCTTCAGGATCTTGCCCGCGCCCGCGATCAGCTGGCGGGTGACCAGGAAGGGGATGAGTATCTCGGCCAGCCGGGAAAACTCTCCCCGCCGCGGGATGAGGTAGTTCTCGTGGCTGCCGTAGGAGTTCCCGGCGGAGTCGGTGTTGTTCTTGAACAGGTACACGGTGCCGTTGAAGCCTTCGGCAGCCAGCCTCGCCTGCGCCTCATCCACGAGGTCATCGAGGATCAGCTCGCCGGCGCGGTCGTGCGCAATCAACTGTGCCAGGTCATCACACTCCGCGGTGGCGTATTCGGGGTGCGAGCCGACGTCGAGGTAGAGCCGGGAACCGTTGGTCAGGAACACGTTGGACGAACGTCCCCAGCTGACCACTTTGCGGAACAGGTAGCGTGCCACCTCCTCCGGCGCCAGGGGCCGTGAATCGGGGCTCGAATACGAGATCCCGAATTCGGTTTCAATGCCGAAGATCCTCTTGTCCATCTCAGTCCTCCTCCGCCACCAGCGCCGTGATGTCGGCGTCGTTCAATCGCCGGAAGGCCCGGCGGAAACCGCGGGTCGTCTCGGATTGCCTGTCCAGGACCGCTACCTCCACGGCTTTGGCCGGAAGGGTTGCGCCGGCCTCGCCCTGCTCCGTGCCGCTGGCCAGTCCGCGGATGGCCAGCCGGACCGCGTCGGCAAACCGCAGCGAGGACCGCCAGCCCTCGGCGATGACGGCTGAGACCCGCTCGGCCTGGCCGCCCATCACGATGAAGCCTTGCTCGTCTGCGATCGACCCGTCGAACGTCAGCCGGTACAGGTGGTCCTGGTCCGGAGTGGCACCCACCTCAGCCACGGCAAGCTCCACCTCGAAGGGTTTCTGTTCAGCGGTGAACACGGCGCCCAGGCTTTGCGCGTAGACGCTGGCGAGCCCACGGGCCGTGACGTCCTCCCGGTCGTAGGAGTAGCCGCGGACATCGGCGTACCTGACCCCGGCCTGGCGCAGGCTTTCAAACTCGTTGTATTTGCCAACCGCTGCGAAGGCGATCTTGTCGTAAATTTCCCCGACCTTGTGCAGCGACGGGGACGGGTTCTCCGCCACCAGGGCAATGCCGTCCTGGCAACTGATGACCACCACGGACCTGCCGCGGGCAATTCCTTTTCGCGCGAAGTCAGCGCGGTCCTTCATCAGTTGTTCGGGCGAGACATAAAACTGCTGCGTCATCTCAGGCCTCCCGTCGCTCGGCGGACCGCGCCGCGATGATATCCGCCGCTACTTCGGCCAACTCGGATTCAGGGATCCGCCGTGCCCCGTCCCGGTTCACCGTATAAACGACCGGCCACAACTGGCGGACCGGGTCCGGCCCGCCGGTGGCGGAGTCGTCGTCGGCCGCGTCGTAGAGCGATTCAACAGCCACCGAGACCGCTTCGGCTTCAGTGAGGCCGGGGCGCCAGAGCTTCTTCAGGGCGCCACGGGCGAATACCGAACCGGAACCTACCGTGTGGTGCTCGCGTTCCTCGTACCGGCCGCCGGTGACGTCGTACGAGAAGAGGCGGCCCACCCCTGCCGTGGTATCAAAGCCCGCGAACAGGGGAACCACTGCCAGTCCTTGCATGGCCATGGGCAGGTTCCCGCGGATCATGGCACCGAGTCTGTTGGCCTTCCCGTCCAGGCTCAGGAGCGTGCCTTCAATTTTTTCGTAGTGCTCCAGCTCCACCTGGAAGAGCCGCGTCAGGTCGATGGCGATCCCGGCCGTGCCCGCGATGCCCAGTACTGAGTACCGGTCCGCCGGAAAAACCTTTTCGATGTGCCGGCTGGCAATGACGTTTCCCATCGTGGCCCGCCGGTCGCCGGCCATCAGCACGCCTCCCCCGTAGCTCATCGCCACGATGGTGGTGGCGTGCGGGACTTGCAGCGGCGCGGCCGGTGCCGATTGGGACGCCAGCGAACGGTTGTACGGGAGCAGGTCCGGCCGGTCACGCTGCAGATGCTCGGTAAATGACGACGTCGCGTTGCCGGCTACCTGGTTGGCGGTTGATTCCTGCACTGGTGCACTCCCCTTGAACGTGGTCCGTCTACGTCGTTACAGCTTCCGGCCGGTGCGGCTACCGCCCCGCGTGGATCCCGGTTACTGGCCGCCCTTTTGGACGAAGGCGCGGACGAATTCCTCGGCGTTGGACTCCAGGACGCCGTCGATTTCGTCCAGGAGGTCATCGACGCCCTGAGTGGCGGCCGAGGCCTGCGCATCGGGGGCCGCCGGCGGTGCCTCGGGGATGTCTTCGTCGACTTCGCTGTCCCGCGACTGTGGCTGCTGCTGTTCCTGGCCTGCCATCTTAATCTCTCCTTCTGCAATCATCGGATCCGGACGGATCTGCTGATACGCCCATATTGCCACGCCGAACGCCTGCCGGTGCGGTTTACGCCGCAGGCGGAGCGGTGTTGTGCCCCAGGAGTTCGGCAAGGAAGGGTCCGGCCGTGCGGTGGCGGCTGAAGAGGCCTCCGGTGAGGGCTTTGGTACCACGCAGCGGCTCCCTCGTCGGCACCCGCTGGAGCCGGCCGTAGCCCGGGACGTCGAAGATGACAGAGTCCCAGCTGGCCCCCACCACGTCCTTGCCGAAGCTGCTGATGCAGCGTCCGCGGAAGAACGCACGCGTGTCCGGCGGCGGTTCGGTCACGGCCGCGGCGATGGTGGCGTCGGCAACGATCCGTTGCATGCGGTTCCTGGCCAGGAATCGGTAGTAGAGCCCCTTTTCGGGTCTGATGTCGGCCCACTGCAGATCCACCAGACCAAGCCGCGCATCATTCCAGGCCAGATTGTCGCGTTCTCTGTAGCCGTCCAGCAGTGAGAGTTTAGCCAGCCACTCAACTGACGTTGCTGCTGCGGCCCGGTCGGAATCCAGCTGGGTCAGGGTGGTGGCCCAGCGTTCCAGAACGTCGTGCGTGTGGCCGTCCCCGTCGACGGCGTCGGCTACGCCCGTGTCCTGCGCCAGCTTGGCGGCCGCTTCGTGGTACATCCATTGCAGGTCCAAAGCTGTCACGCGGCGGCCGTCCAACAGCCTGAGCCTGGCGGTGAGCGACGTGTCGTGGCTGACCGTCTGGAGGGCCTGCACCGGTTCATAGACCTCCACCTTCGGCGCCAGGCCGGCTTCAATAAGGCTCAGGACGAGCGCCGTGGTGCCGAACTTGAGGTAGTTCGAGGACTGGCTCAGATTCGCGTCCCCGATGATGACGTGCAGCCGCCGGTATTTGTCTGCCGTGGCATGGGGTTCATCGCGGGTGTTGATGATGGGCCGGCGGATAGTGGTCTCCAGGCCCACCTCGGCTTCGAAAAAGTCGGCCCGCTGACTGATCTGGTAACCGGGTGTGGAGCTGTCCTGCCCGAGGCCCACCCGGCCGGCCCCGCAAAGGATCTGGCGAGTGACGAAGAATGGGGTCAGGCCACGCACGATCTCTCCGAAAGGCACGGAGCGCGGCATGAGGTAGTTCTCGTGCGAGCCGTAGGAGACAGACTTGTTGTCCGTATTGTTTTTGTAGAGATTCACCGACGGAAGCTCCGGGTCCGCAGCGAGGCGGCGCACCGCTGCCAATGCCACCAGGTCACCGGCCGCGTCCCAGGTCACGGCGTCCCGGGGATTGGTCACTTCGGCGCTGGAATACTCGGGGTGGGCGTGGTCCACATAGAGGCGGGCGCCGTTTCCCAGCACCATGTTCATGAGCAGGCTGCCGGCCTCGTCCTCGCCGTCCAGCTCGAGTTCCTCGCGGCCGTACGCCAGCGCCACCGCTTCGGCATCGAGCACTGGCGGTTGGTCCGTGAGCTGGCTGGGGTGGGCCGAGGCGCGCTCAAGTGTCCAGCCGCGGGCGTCGTGAAGCGGTTCCTCGTCGGTGTAATCCCACCGGGTTTCCGCTCCGCCTGCCGCCCGCTGCCGCGTCACCTGGGCGTAGGCCTGGACGACGCGCGCAGACATCATGGTGGCGTTGGCTCCCGGTGCGGACGGGGCGTGGATGCCATACTCCGTTTCCGCACCCATGACGCGCATGGCGCCGCCGACGGGAAGTGCGTCCCCGGCGGGGCGTTCCGGGACTGCGGTCATAGGTACTGTCCCGTGGTGGGCATCGTTTCGATGGACTTGCCCGGCTCCTGTCCCGCCTTGCCCTGAACAATGGTGCGGATGTAGGTAATGCGTTCGCCCTTCTTGCCGGAGATCCGTGCCCAGTCATCCGGGTTGGTGGTGTTCGGCATGTCCTCGTGTTCGCGGAATTCGTCCACGACGGCGCGCAGCAGGTGCTCGATCCGGAGGCCCTTCTGGTGCAGTGTCAGGAGATCCTTGATGGCGTACTTCTTGGCCCGGTCCACAACGTTCTGCACCACTGCGCCGGAGTTGAAGTCCTTGAAGTAGAGCATCTCGGTATCGCCGTTGGCGTAGGTGACCTCCAGGAACTCGTTGGATTTCTCCGTCGCGTACATGGCTTCCACCGTGCGCTGGATCATGGCATCCACTGTCGCCTGCACGTCGCCGTCGTGTTCGGCAAGGTCGGATTCGTGGAACGGCAGGTCGGTGGTGATGTATTTGTTGAAGATGTCCGCCGCGGCTTCGGCGTCCGGCCGTTGGATCTTGACCTTCACGTCGAGGCGGCCGGGTCGGAGGATGGCGGGATCAATCATGTCTTCACGGTTGGATGCGCCGATGACAATGACGTTGTCCAGCCGTTCAACGCCATCGATCTCGCTCAGGAGCTGCGGCACGATGGTGGTTTCGACGTCGGAGGAGATTCCCGTGCCGCGTGTGCGGAAGAGTGAATCCATCTCGTCAAAGAACACCACTACCGGGCTGCCGTCCGAGGCCTTCTCCCTGGCACGGGAGAAGATCAGCCGGATGTGACGCTCCGTCTCCCCGACGTACTTGTCCAGCAGTTCCGGGCCCTTGATATTGAGGAAGTAACTCTTCAGGTCCACATTGCCGGTCCGCTCAGCGGCCCGTGCGGCCAGGGAGTTGGCAACAGCCTTCGCGATGAGGGTCTTGCCGCAGCCTGGCGGGCCGTACAGCAGGATGCCCTTGGGTGCCTTGAGGCCGTGCTCGCGGTAGAGGTCCGGGTGGAGGAACGGCAATTCCACCGCGTCCCGGATCTGCTCGATCTGGGGGCCGAGGCCGCCGATGTCCTCATAGGTGATATCGGGGACTTCTTCGAGGACCAGGTTTTCCACCTCGGAGCGGGGGACCTTTTCGAGGGCATATCCGGTGCGCGAATCGATTGACAGCGCGTCCCCCACCCTGAGCTTTTCGCTGAGGAGGGCGCCGGACAGCCTGATGACGCGTTCCTCATCGGCCCGGCCCACCACCAGTGCGCGGTCCGTACCCAGCATTTCTTTGAGGGTCGCCAGCTCGCCGGCACGCTCATACCCGAGGCCGGCAACAATCAGCAGTGCCTCGTTAAGCAGGACTTCCTGGCCGACGGACAGCTGGCCGATGTTCACCAGCGGGCTGATTCCCACCCGCATCTTCCGGCCTGCGTTGAAGATATCCGCGGATTCCTCGGTGGCAGCCTGCCCGCTGTTGCCGGCTGTGGGCATGCGCCGGGGATTGAGCTGCAGTATGGTCCCGAAGCTGTAAGGGGGTTGGCCCTCCTGATCGAGGGCATTCTTCAGGCGCAGGATCTCGGCTTTCGCCGCTTCCAGCATGCTGACGAGCTTGGTGTTGTTCTGCGTTGCAGCGGCAAGCTGGCGGTCGATGTGCCTGAGTTTGTCCCGAAGGACGTTAACCTGCCTGTCCGCCACCGACAGTTCGTTGGCGGCAGACTGCTCCGCCGGTGTACGTCCGGAGTCCTGATTCGGCGTCTCCATGATGTATCAGCCCCTTCCTGCGCTTCCTATTAAGACCTTAGCCCCAAGTTGGCAGGTACTGCTGGAGACTCCCGAAATGTGGACTAGTTGGTGACCTCGGGAACGTCCTTGACGTTTGTGCCGGCAATGGCATCGCGTGCTGCCCTGCGGAGCTTCTTGTCCGAGACCAGGCGTTCGCCAACCGCGCCGGGCGTCCAGGCGTTGACGTCCTCTTCGTTGAAGTCCGTCTTGGAGGGGCGTCGCTTGACTGAAATGCCGGTGACGCCGTCGGCCAGCCGGCGCGTGACCAGCAGGAACCCGGTGTGTGCCACCATGCGGTGGTCCGGGCGGACCGCCAGGCCTTCGAGGTGCCACCCGCGGACCATGGATTCCCAGGCGTCCGGCTCGGTGAAACGGCCGTCGGCGCGGATGGCCTCCGCGGTCCGGGACAGCTGGGTGACCGTGGCGACGTAGTTGATCCAGACGCCGCCGGGGGCCAGGACGGTTGCCACGGCGTCGAGGCACTCCCAGGGTGCCAGCATGTCCAGGACCACACGGTCCACGGAACCGGGAGCCTCGCTGCGGACTACTTCTTCCTGGAAATCGCCCAGCGAGATCTTCCAGGCGGGGTGCGGCCCGCCAAAGATCGTCTCCACATTGCCGCGGGCAATGTCGGCGAACTCTTCGCGACGTTCGAAGGAATGCAGGTAGCCGTTGTCCCCCACGGCCCGGAGCAGCGAAATGGACAGGGCGCCGGAACCAACACCGGCCTCCACGACGCGGGCCCCGGGGAAGATGTCGGCCATGGTGACGATCTGGCCGGCGTCCTTGGGGTAGACGACGGCGGCGCCGCGCGGCATGGAGAGCACAAAGTCCGAAAGCAGCGGGCGGAGTGTCTGGTACTGCTGGCCAACGTTGTTGACCACCACCGAGCCGTCTGCCTGACCGATGATCTCGTCATGGTTCAGGAAACCGCGGTGCGTGTGGAAGGCGCCGCCGCTCTCCAGAGTGATGGTGTTCATCCGGCCGCGTTCGTCGGTCAACTGGACCCGTTCGCCTTCACGGAAGGGCCCGCGGCGGCGGGCAGCACCTACCGGCTGGACGCCGCTGGCAGCCCCACCTGCGGTGGACCACTCTGTGGGGGACGGTGCTGCGGTGTCGGCGGCAGATTCGCTGCTCATGAAATTTCCTCGCTCCTATAAGACTGTGGGGCCACGGATGGACAACGTCCGCTCAGGTCCCTGGTGGCCCTGCGGCGGCAGTGCACGGCCGGCACGTAACTCTACCGGTTCTGGCCCTGCGGGTGCTTCCTTGGCCGGACCGGCTTGCCGGTGATGGCGCCCACGATCGCGTTTTGTGACAGCAGGCCGGTCACGACGCCGTGGTGGTCCACCACGGCATACTCGCGGCCCTCAAGCTGGGAAAGATATTGGATCAGTTCCTGCCCCTGGGACCACTCCGGCACATAGGCGCCCGCCACGAGGGCGTACGAGACCGCGGTCGCAGGAGTTGAACCCGCGGCGAAGTCGGGAACCGCGGCGAGGGCATGCAGGTCCACAACACCCTGCGGGCGGCCGTCCGGTCCGCAGGTGACTACGGCAGTCCCGTCCGTTGCGACACGGCGGATGTCGGCCACTGTAGCTGTCGCGGGAATTCCGACGGCGGGAGTTGCCAGGGCGGTTGCGCTCACCAGGTGCAGCCTTCCGCGGAGGGTGCCCTGCTGGATTGCTGCGCTGGCGCCCATCCACAGGAACCCGCCGACGAGGACGGTGATCATCAGCAGGCTGAAGTCCGGCGTCACGCCGGCCAGCAACGGCATCGCAATGAACCAGTAGGCCAAAGCCACCACAATGACGCGTCCGGCCCAGCCGGCGGCCACGGTGCCCTTGGCCTGGCTGCCGGTGGCCTTCCACACGGCCGATTCCACAATGCGCCCGCCGTCCAGCGGGAGCCCTGGCAGGACGTTGAAAATGCCAATGACGAAGTTGGCCCACATAAAGATGTTGGTCAGGGTGTCGGCCACAATGCCCAGGCTGCTGCCGGCCAGGACCAGCCAGGCTCCCCCGGCCAGGACCAGGTTGGCTGCCGGCCCCGCCAGGGCCACGATGACAGAGCGGGCGGGAGTGGCGGTGAAGTTCTCGAATTGCGTGTGGCCGCCCCAGAGATTCAGCACGATCTTCTGCGTGGGCCAGCCGTAGACCTTGGCCGTCAAGGCGTGTGCCAGTTCGTGGACCAGGACGGAAAGGAGCAGCAACAGGGCGTAGGCAAACGCCACATAGTAGGCGGTGACGCCGAATGACGGGTTTCGCTGCAGCAGGACAGGACCGTAAACGATGACAGTAAAGGCGGCGATGACGAACCACGAGTAGGCCAGGATGACAGGGATCCCGGCGATCCGTCCGAGCGGGATTCCTTCCCGGCGGGCCGGAGCCGGCGCGTCGCTCATAAGGCGCTCCCGGATCTGGCCCGGGTGCCGGAGGCCGGACTGGCGCCGGCTATGGCTTCCAGTTCGGAGACGGTGCGGCCCGCAAGCGACTCCCAGATGGTGTGCCGGGGGTCTTCAGGGATGGGGACGATATGCGGAATGGCCACTGTGGCCAGACCCGAAGCAACGGCGGCGGCCACGCCGGGGGCCGAGTCTTCCAGGGCGACGCAGTGGTCTATGGTCAGGCCCGGGTCCGCTCCCTGGAGCAGTTCCACCGCTGTGAGGTACGCCTCGGGGTGGGGTTTGCCCTGAGTCACGGTGTCCCCCGTGACCAGGAATTCGAAGTACGGCTTGGGCAGGCTTGCCACGATTTCACGGGCCAGAGGCCCTTCGGACATGGTGACCAGCGCACAGCGGACCCCGGCCTGGTGAAGGTCGTCCAGAAGCTCCCGGGCCCCCGGACGCCAGGGGACGGACCGCTGGACGCTGCTGATGACTTCGGCAGTGAGGGTGTCGATGATTTCCCGGGTCTCGAGCTGAACACCGGCTTCCTGGAGGATGCCTGCCGAAAAGGTGAGAGCCTGCCCGACGAGCTGGGTTGCCTGCTCGTGCGACCAGGTGCCGCCGTGGGCTTCCACGAGGGCACGCTCCGCAGCAATCCAATAGGGTTCGGTGTCCACGATGGTGCCGTCCATATCCCAGAGAACGGCACGGAGCGGGGACAAGGAGGCTGAGGGTCGCATGTTTTCAGTCTACGGTGCGAGCCTGAGCGCCAGCCGTGGGATACGCCATCGGCGAATATCGCGGGGTCAGGGCCTGCCAGGACCGGGCAGGGGACACTTTTGACCGGTCATTTCATGCATCGTCCTCGCCCTTGGACGTAGGGTGAAGAAATGAATAGCTTCGACGGAGACACCACGGATCCTGGTGCCGTGCCTGAACAGGAGCAGTTCCTGCTGCCGGTAGCCGATGGGGAGCGCATCACGGTGATGCTGGCGGCCTTTGAAGGCTGGAATGATGCCGGTGAGGCAGCAAGCGACTCGCTGCGTTACCTCAACAAGGCGTGGGGCGGCAAAAAAGTCGCGTCCATCGACGCCGACGAATACTACGACTTCCAGTTCACGCGTCCCACGGTCCGCCGCAACGCGTCGGGTGAGCGGAAAATCAAATGGCCATCCACGCGCATCTACAAGGCCGCTGCGCCGGACTCCAACGTGGACGTCATCTTCGTCCAGGGCATTGAGCCGTCCTATAAGTGGCGGGCTTACACGGCCGAACTGCTGGTCCATGCCGAGGCGCTGAAGGTGGACTATGTGGTTTTGGTGGGGGCGTTGCTGGCCGATGTCCCCCACAGCAGGCCTATTCCGGTGAGTACCTCTTCGGATGATGCCTCGCTGCGGGAACGTCTTAACCTGGAACCGTCCCAGTACGAAGGCCCGGTGGGGATTGTGGGGGTCCTCTCGGAGGTGGCGCTGCTGGCCGGCATTCCTACCCTTTCCTTGTGGGCCGCCGTGCCCCACTACGTCGCCCAGGCGCCGTCGCCCAAGGCACAACTTGCCCTGCTCCACAGGGTGGAGGAACTGCTCCAGGTGCCGCTGGACACCCACGAATTGGCGGAGGAGGCCGCCGCCTGGGAGCGCGGCGTGGATGAATTGGCCACCGAGGACCCGGAAATCGCCGCGTATGTCCGGCAGCTGGAGGAAGCCAAGGATACCGCCGACCTTCCGGAGGCGAGCGGGGAGTCCATTGCGCGCGAGTTTGAGCGTTACCTCAAGCGTCGGGGCCGCGAGAAGCCCTAAAAGCTCAGGCTCCGGGAGGCCCTGGCCTCAAATGTCTGCGGCGGTGAGGCGCCGCAGACATTTGAGGCAGGGCGCGAGGACAGTAAGTTAAAGAACGACGCCGAGGAGCGCCTCGACAGCGTCGCTCACCAGTGCTTGATCCTGCCGGCAGCCCGCTTCCGCCGCCTCGTTCGCGGCGGCTGCCCACCGGTCAACAGCTGCCAGCGCGGCCGGCGCATCAAGATCGTTGGCCAGTGCGGACCTCATATCGCGGATCACACCCGCGGCGGAGCCTTCCGGCGCAGCGGTGAGCGCGCGGCGCCAGGCGGCAAGCCGTGCCTTGGCGTCCTCGAACCCTTCCTGCGTCCACGACCAGTCCGAGCGGTAGTGGTGGGCGAGGATGGCCAGTCGGATGGCAGCCGGCTCTTCACCGGCCGCACGCAGCTTGGACACCAGCACGAGGTTGCCCTTGGACTTGCTCATCTTTTCCCCGTCCAGGCCCACCATGCCCGCGTGGGCGTAATGGCGGGCCAGGGGGACCCCGGCCAGCGAGTAGGCGTGGCCGGCGCCCATCTCATGATGCGGGAAGATGAGGTCTGAACCGCCGCCCTGGACGGTAAAGGGCGCGGGCAGGTACTGCTGGGCGATGACTGTGCACTCGATATGCCATCCGGGCCGGCCCTGGCCAAGCTCACCGCCGGGCCAGCTGGGCTCGCCGTGCCGGGCAACCCGCCACAGCAGGGGGTCAAGAGCCTGCCGCTTGCCGGCCCTGCCGGGGTCGCCGCCACGTTCGGCGAACAGCTCAAGCATTTCAGCCTCACCCAGGCGCGAGATCGAACCCAGGGTCCACGCATCGGGGGCCACCGACTGTTTTCCGGCGGCCTCGACGTCGTAATAGACATCGCCGTCGGGCTCCCCCGCGGTACCGGCCACCCGGTAGGCAAGGCCGAGCTGGAGCAGCCGCTCAACAGCCGGAACAATCCGGTCTATGGATTCGACGGCGCCGACGTAGTGGCCGGGCGCGATCACGTTCAGGGCTTCCATGTCCGTCTGGAAGAGTTCAATCTGGCTTGCCGCCAGATCCCGCCAGTCCACACCCGTGGCCGTGGCACGCTCCAGGAGGGGGTCGTCCACGTCGGTAACGTTCTGCACGTAGGAGACCTTGGAGCCGGCGTCGCGCCAGGCCCTGTTCAGGAGGTCAAACGCCACGTAGCTGGCAGCATGGCCCATATGGGTGGCGTCGTAAGGGGTGATGCCGCAGACGTACATCGACTGCTCGCCACCGGACGGCAGGCTGACCTCACGTCCCAGGGCGGTGTCGAACAAGCGGATGGCCGGCATGGTGCCGGGCAGCACGGGAACAGGGCGGGAAGTCCAGGATTTCACAGCCCAAGCCTACTTCTAGGCGCTCATGACATTGAAACCGAGCAGGAGATAGAGGGCCAGGCCGAGGAGGATCCGGTACCAGACGAAGAGCCGGTAGCTGCGGGTGGAGATGAATTTGAGGAACCAGCCGATGATGATGTAGCCCACCACTAGGGCGATCACGGTGGCCAGCGCCGTCTCCGGAAGGCCGAACGGCCCGGAGATGCCATCTTTGGAGACCACCTTGTACAGCTGGTACAGGCCACTGCCGAACACTGCCGGGATGGCGAGGAGGAAGGAGTAGCGCGCAGCGGCCTCCCGGGTGTAGCCCATCAGGAGGCCCGCGGTGATGGTGCCACCGGACCGCGAGACGCCGGGGATAAGCGCCATGGCCTGGGCGAAGCCGTACAGGATGCCATGTTTGTAACTGAGCCGGGTCAGGTCCCTGTCCTGCTTTCCCACAGCGTCCGCCACGGCCAGGATCAGGCCGAAAACGATCAGCATGGTGGCGACGATCCAAAGGCTTCGCAGCACGGACTCGATCTGGTCCTGGAACAGCAGGCCCAGCACGATGATCGGCAGGCTGCCGATGATCACCAGCCAGCCCATGCGCGCGTCGGGGTCCTGACGCGAGACCCTTCCCGTCAGCGATCCTGCCCAGGCCTTGACGATCCTGACGATATCGCGCCAGAAGTAGATCACCACAGCTGTTTCGGTTCCGAGCTGGGTGATGGCTGTAAACGCCGCCCCCGGATCGGAGGCGTTGGGCAGGAACTGTCCCACAATCCGCAGGTGCGCGCTCGATGAAATCGGTAGAAATTCGGTCAGACCCTGTATTAGGCCCAGCAGGGCCGCCTCAATCCAGTTCACGCTAAGACACTACGTCATGTGCCCTGTTGATTCCCCGTAAGCTTGCAGCTATGCAGCAGCGTTACGTCGGCAACAGTGGGTTGCGAGTCTCGGCCCTTTCCCTCGGCACCATGTCCTGGGCCAAAGAAACCGACCAAGAGGACGCCTCGGAGATGTTGCGGACTTTTATTGACGGCGGCGGAAAGCACATCGACACGGCGGCGTCCTATTCCGATGGCGGCGCCGAAGCGATGATCGGTTCGTTGCTGGGTGATGTGGTTGCCCGCACCGAAGTCTCGCTGTCCACCAAAGCCGGGACGTCGACGTCGGACGGCCGCCGGTTTGTGGACACCTCCCGGAACGCGATGCTCAGCGCCCTGGACGCCAGCCTGGCACGGCTCGGGACCGACTACGTGGACATCTGGTACGCCCAGGCGTGGGACGGCAACGTTCCGTTGGAGGAAACGTTGTCAGCCCTCGAATTCGCGGTCCGCAGCGGCCGCGCCCGTTACGCGGGCATTGCCAACTTCAACGGCTGGCAGAGCGCCAAGGCAGCCGCAATTGCCGGGTTTCCGCTGGTCGCCGCACAGGCCGAGTACTCCCTGGTCCACCGGAAACCTGAGGCGGAACTGGTCCCGGCGGTCGAAGACGCGGGCCTGGGGCTGATGGCGTGGGCACCGATGGGGCGCGGGGTGCTGACAGGCAAGTATCGTGGCAGCATTCCGGCGGATTCCAGGGCCGCACGGAGTGATACCGCGCCTTATGTGGAGCCTTATCTGGAGCAGCAGCCGTCAAGCGTGGTGGAAGCCGTTGCCATGGCCGCCAAAGGCCTGGGGAGAACACCTCTGGATGTTGCGCTGAGCTGGCTGCTGGCACAGCATGGCGTGGCGACCGCCATCGTCGGACCCCGGACGCCGGTCCAGGCAAAAGAGATCCTCACAGCCCAGCTGACCCGGCTGCCGCCGGAAATAGCGTGTGCGTTGGAGGATGTGTCCCAACCGGCCTGAGGCCGGGGACGCGCCGCAGCCGGGGAGTCTCCCGGGGGCGCTACGCATCATTCCTCGACGATTTCGAGGTCCTCGTCATCGTCGATGCTAGATTCCTCTTCGTCGTCCTCATCGTCGTCAAAAACCTGGAGGGGCGTGACTTCGCTGTAGGCCTCGTAGAGCGCGTCTTCGTATACTTCGAAGGCGTCTGCGACCGCAAAAAATGCCGCTTCGACGGCGGGATCCCCATCCCCGCGCCTGTTGGATGCTGCTATAAGGTGTTCTTCCAAGGCGGATGTCAGGGACTCAAGCGCGACACGCGGATCGATGCTCATGACTTCACGTTAGCCGGAAAAGGACGAAAATGGAGAGCAATGAAGGAACAATTTCTCACCAGCTCGGTCCGTCGGGAGCGGGATATTTTGAAGCAGTACGAGTACCTCGTACTGACGGTCAGCCCCGTGGATTCGCTGCCCGAGGCGAGGCGCCGGCTTGTGGAGCATTCCGAGTACGGCAAGTGGGAACTCGAGCGCAGCGTGCTGTACATGGGCGGAGCCAGGCGCTTCTGGCTCCGCCGCCGGGTCATGCAGGTCCAGCGGACTGTCTAGGGTTCGAGCGGACCCAGCCAGGCGTTGGCCACCGTGTTGTGCGCCGATTCGTCGTCCGACGGGTGGAACATGCCGGCCAGGACGTCCCGGTACAGGCGCTCGAGTTCGGAACCGCGGAAGTAGCTGGAACCGCCGCTGACCCTGATGGCAAGGTCCACGACCCGGCGCGCGGTCTCCGTCGCATTCACCTTCAGGCCCACCAGCTTGGGAAACCATTGCGACCCGTGGTCTGTGAGCGCATCGACGTCGCGGGTTACCGCAAGGAGCTGGGGGTACAGGGCGTCCATGGCCATGGCTGCCTGGGCGACCTTCCAGCGGATGTCCGGGTCCTGCGCGTAGCTTCTGCCGGCATTCTTGAACGAAGTGCGACGCTTGACAGACTCCACGCCGAGGTTCAGCGCACGCTCGCCGACACCCGCGTAGACGGCCGCCAGCAGTGACTCAAAACAGGCAAAAATGGCGAAGATCAGCGGATCGGCGTTCGGGCCTACCGGCAGTTTCCGGAAGATCCGGTCGGCGCGGACTTCAGCGCCGTCCAGGACGGTTGTGTTCGATTGGCTGGCCCGCATGCCCAGGGTGTCCCAGTCCTCCAGGATGGTGTAGCCGGCCGAACCGCGGTCGATAAAACCGTGTACCAGCTCGCCCTCCCCTCCCCTCGCCTCAGTGTCCTTCCCGAAAATGCCCAGACGGGTCCATGCGGGCGAGAGGCTGGTGAAGATCTTTGTGCCGGTGAAGCTGTACCCGCCGTCAGGAAGCGGGGTCGCCGCGGTCCTCGAATCAAAGAGCACTGCGTCGTTTCCGGCCTCGGAATTGCCGAACGCGAAGATTTCGCCTTGGGCGGCATCCTGGAGGACAAAGTTCAGCGATCCGTCTCCCCTGGCAGCCAGGACCTGCGCGACGCCGGTCCACACCAGATGCATGTTGATGGCCAGTGCGGTGGCCGGGGCCGCCGTTGCCAGCCTCCGCTGGCACTGCGCTGCCGCTTCGAGCCCAAGCCCGAGGCCGCCGTCGGACGTTGGAACAAAAAGCTTCAGGTAGCCGGCGGCGGTTAGCTCTTCGAGATCCTCGGCGAAGAAGGCGTTGTCCCGGTCATAACCCGCGGCGCGGGCGCGGATCGATTCCAGCAGTTGGTCCGGGAGTACTTCCTCGGGCGTCATCTGGTACCCCTAGTAGTTGGTGAGGAGGGTGTTGAGGACCCGGGCGCCGAATTTGAGCGAGTCTACCGGGACCCTTTCGTCCACGCCGTGGAACATTCCGGTGAAGTCGAGGTCGTCGGGCAGCATGAGGGGTGCGAAGCCGTATCCGGTGATGCCCAGCCGGCTCAGCGATTTGTTGTCCGTGCCGCCGGAAAGCGTGTAGGGCAAAACTTTGGCGCCAGGGTCCTCGGAGTGGAGAGCATCGATCATGGAGTCCACGAGGTTCCCGGCGAACGGCACCTCGAGCGAAACGTCGTTGTGCACGTAGCTCACGTCAACGCCCGTGCCCGCGAGGTCCCGCACGATTTCCAGGACCTGTTCCTCCTGGCCGGGAAGAGTGCGGCAGTCCACCAGGGCTTCAGCCGATTCGGGGATGACATTGTGCTTGTAGCCACCCTTCAACAGAGTGGGATTGGTGGTGTTCTGCAGGGTGGCGCCGACGAAGCGGGAGACCGTGCCGAGCTGATCCAGCAGCCGGTCCGGGTTCTCCGGATCGAATTCGACGCCTGTGAGTTCTGTCACGCCGTCCAGGAACTGCCGGGTGGTGGGCGTGAGTTCGATGGGCCATTTGTACTCACCGATCCGGGTCACCGCCGCTGCGAGCCGGGTCACCGCGTTGTCCGTGTTGATCTGTGATCCGTGACCCGCACGGCCGTGGGCCACGAGGCGGAGCCAAGAGATGCCTTTCTCGGCCGTCTGCAGGAGGTAGGTCCGCTGCCCTCCGATGGTGGCCGAGAACCCGCCGACCTCGGAGATGGCCTCTGTTGCGCCCTCGAACAGCTCCGGCCGCTTGTCTACGGCGTATCGGGCACCGTATTCACCGCCGGCCTCTTCGTCGGCAAAAAGGGCGAAGATGATGTCACGCTTGGGCTTCCGGCCCGCCCGGGCCAGGTCCCGCATGACGGACAGGATCATGGCGTCCATGTCCTTCATGTCAACGGCGCCGCGGCCCCAGATGAGCCCATCCTTCAGCTCCGCGCTGAAGGGATCCACTGACCACTGGTCGCGCAACGCGGGCACAACGTCAAGGTGGCCGTGCACTACCAGCGCACTGGCTGAGGGGTCCTCGCCGGTCATCCGGGTGACAACGCTGGCGCGGCCGGGAGCTGATTCGAAGATCTCCGCGGTGAGGCCCACCTCCTCGATCAGCGCGGCGGTGTACTCGGCGGCCGCCCGCTCCCCCGGGCCCGAACCGTCGCCGTAGTTCGAGGTGTCTATCCGGATGAGCTCCTGGCAGATCCGGACAACTTCATCCTCGGCGCGGATGTCAGACATGGAAACTCCTTGGGCAGTCGGGGGCGCGTGTAAACGGGCGCTTTCGGTGTGCCTTCAGCCTACCCATCCGCCCCGATTTCATGATCCCGGAAAGTTCGTGTTAGAGTCTTTCTCGCTGCTTCGGAGAAATGCGAAACGCTGAAAGGCGGAAACGTTCACCGAATTACCACCTGCGCGGGTGGCGGAATGGCAGACGCGCTAGCTTGAGGTGCTAGTCCTCGAAAGGGGGTGGGGGTTCAAGTCCCCCTCCGCGCACAAACGGGAAGGCCCCTGGAATCCACGGATTCCAGGGGCCTTTTCTGTTCCCGTTCACGGCCACTGAAGCAGCTGCAGCCCTGGAACCGGGGAAAGTTGCGGCGGAAAGCGCCCGTGCCCAACGGCAGCAGGGCACACCCTCGTCAACACCCGGCCCTGTCCTGGCCGCGGCCCAGGCTGAACCCATGCCGCCGACACCCTTCCCCACCCCGCTCGATGGCTTCAGGGCCCGTATGACTGAAGCTGCCGACGCTGGTGCCGTCTCTGACGAAGTCGCGGTACGGCTGGTGAGGGCGGACGACCCGGAAACTTGGCACGACAATGAAGGGCGACAATGACGGCACAAGCAGGTAGGAGGTCGACGACGGCCATGGCACACCCGGTAACTCACCGCAGGAACGTTCAATCAAGTGCGGACTCGATAGCACCTTCCCGCCGCCCGGCATCGGTCAGCCCCCAGGACAGAAAAGTCCAGATCGCTGCCGCGAAGGCACGGATTACCCTGGACAAGCTAACTGGCGACGTAACCCCCGACTGGATCATTGCCTTGTTCAAGGAAAAGCCGGAATAAATCCGCAGTGCGGTGCTGAGCAAAGGGCCGGGTGACGAACGCCACCAGCGGTTGTCAGGGCGGAACCGGCATTCGGGTGGGTAGCAGGGCTGAATTGGCGTACTCTTGTGGTTCTCCAGTGGAACATCCGGTTAAGCAGGCCTGAATTTTCCAGGTGTTACAGGCCTGGAGAACAGGCCGAGACGGGCTTCGAGTCCCCGCCGTGTACAAATGGTAAAACTTTGGGCCGTCGGATCCCGGGAATCTTGGGCGCCACGGACAAATTTTTCCGCCAGCCTATTGGGGAATAGTAGGCGGATGCTGTACGTTGCATACGCGACAGACGAACCAAAGAAAAGAGATACACCTAAGTGGCAACCGATTACGATGAACTTCGCTCCGATGTCAAGGAGTCGCAGGACAACTCACTCGAGGCACTCCAGTCCGCCAACGCACCGGACGCGCGCAGCGTTGTGCTCGAGCTCGATGAGGCAGACGGACTGGACGGTGCCGGTGTCCCGGGAGGCGAATTCGTTGCCGAGGAACTGGTGGTGCAGGTTATCCCGCAGGCCGAGGACGAATTCACCTGCTACTCCTGCTTCCTTGTGCGGCACCGTTCGCAGATCGCACGGCAGAAGGACGGCCACAGCTACTGCATCGACTGCGAAGGCTAATCTCCTAGTTCCTCAGCACCATACGTTTGGCTCTACTTGCAGCCAGCAGCACAAGGCACGCCCACTCACGGTAGGCGTGCCTTTCCTGTCCGCGGAGCGGGCGCTCAGGTCAATCGGCCGCGGACGATCTCGCTGACTGCCTTGCCGTCGAAGCGGCCCGCAATCCTCGACGTCACGGGCTTCATAACAGCACCCAACTGACGCGGGCCCGGTTCCACGCCCTCGGACCGCAGCCCGGCAATGACCTCATCCACGATCGACTCCACTTCGGCGGCCGTCAGTGCACGGGGCAGGTAGGCCTCAATGACTTCGGCTTCTGCGATCTCGGCAGCCGACCGCTCCGCTTCGCCGGCGTCGGCATAGATCTTTGCCGTCTCGCGCCGCTTGGCAGCTTCTTTCTGCAGCAACGAGGTCACCTGCGCGTCGTCCAGCTCAATCGGTGTCTTTCCCGACTTTTCCCGCGTTTCGATTTCGCCCAGGACGTTGCGGACGGTTGTCAGGGCAGTCTTGTTCCGCTCCTTCATGTGTGTCACAACGTCGGCATGCAGGCGTTCTTTAAGGCTGGTCACTCTGTTCCTCGATTCATTCAGCGCCCCAAGGGCAACAGGACAGCGGTGAACCATCCCTCTAGTACCGTAGAGGCCTATGGCTGACAATTACTACCTCAAGTCCGGCAGGAAAGGCATTTGAGTTCCGCGGAACTGTGGCTACGCATCACAGAGGTCTTCAGCAGGTCTGCCGTCCCCAAAGTCACCATGATCGAACTGGCCGTGGTTTTTGCCGCGGCAACGGCATTGTCCATCCCGAGGGCGAGCTGGAAGTACTTCGGGCTCCTTGCCACCGCCACCCATGAATTGGGGCACGCGTTCGCCGCCGTGATGAGCGGTCAACGGCTCGGCGGCATCAGGCTTCAACTGGACCACTCGGGCACCACCACAAGTTACAGCCGCCGGCGGCTTGCAACCGTCTGGTCAGGATTCTGGGGATACCCCGTGCCTGCCCTGACCGGCGCCGCCCTCCTCACGTCCGGGTTCGCGGGTTGGGGCCCGGCCGCCCTGTCCACCGGAACGCTCATACTCGTGGCCTCCCTGCTGTTCATCCGGAACTTCGCCGGTGTAGCCATTACCGTGGCGGCGATCGTAAGCGGCGCGGCACTGGTCATCTTTGTACCAAGCGCGTTCACCGGCCACGTAGCCATTTGCCTGGGTGTGGCGCTCCTGGTCGCTGCAGTGCGGGACCTCGTCAAACTGACCAACGTCCATCTGCGGCGGGGGGACAGGCTTGCCAGTTCGGACGCCTATATTCTCTACCGCGCCACCTCCGTCCCGTCCGGCATTTGGATCGCGCTGTTCCTCGCGGTAGTTGCCGGGTGCTGGGTGGTGGCGTGGCAGCCCATATCTTCAATTCTGGCCGCCGGAGCCTAGGCTTGTCCCCATGAGCCAGGACCCAGCAGGCACCCACCCCACCCGCACCCTCACCGCAGACAGCCCGGATCGCAGCACTGAAGAATTTGGAGCCCACAGCACCAAAGGCGCTTACGTCACCGGTGGCGCCGAGTTCAACCGCGACACCAATTACATCGAGGACCGGATCACCAGGGACGGCCGCCAGGGTGAGAACGGCGAGCCGGGCTGGCCTGTGGAAGCCGGCCGCTACAGGCTCATCGCCGCCCGGGCGTGCCCGTGGGCGAACCGAACCGTGATCGTCCGGCGGCTGTTGGGTCTTGAGGAAGCAATCTCTTTGGGCCAACCCGGGCCGACCCACGATGCACGCTCCTGGACCTTTGATCTGGATCCCGGCGGCGTGGACCCCGTCCTGGGCATTGAACGGCTGCAGAGTGCCTACTTCCGGCGGTTCCCCGACTATCCCCGGGGCATCACCGTGCCGGCCATCGTGGAGATAGCCAGCGGTAAAGTGGTGACCAACAACTTTCCCCAAATCACGCTGGACTTTGCCACCGAGTGGACGCAGTTCCACCGCCCCGGAGCACCGGACCTCTATCCGCAAAACCTCCGGCAGGAAATTGATGCCGTCAACAAGCGCGTCTTCACCGAGGTGAACAACGGCGTCTACCGTTGCGGCTTCGCAGGCTCCCAGGAGGCCTATGACGCAGCCTATACGCGGCTCTGGACAGCCCTGGACTGGCTCGAGGAACGGCTCACAGGCCAGCGGTTCCTGGTGGGTGACACCATCACCGAAGCCGACGTCAGGCTCTTCACCACCCTTGTCCGCTTCGACGCCGTTTATCACGGCCACTTCAAATGCAACCGGCAGAAACTCGCCGAGCTCCCTGCGCTGTGGGGTTACGCACGGGACCTCTTCCAGACCCCGGGCTTCGGCGACACGATCGACTTTGTCCAGATCAAGCAGCATTATTACATCGTTCATGAGGACATCAACCCCACCGGAATCGTGCCCCAGGGTCCGGACCTCTCTGGTTGGCTCGAGCCACACGGCAGGGAGGCACTGGGTGGCCGGCCCTTCGGCGACGGTACTCCCCCGGGGCCGGTGCGGCCCGGTGAGGAGGTGGCCCGGGGCCACGGTGCCTCTGCCGGCCAGGAAACGGGCCGCTGACGGCGGAGGGCCCACAGCGCGCAAGCAGTCGGTGCCTTGTCCTGGCGTGCACGGGCACCTAACGTGGGCGGAATGGGTGATAAAAGCACAGGGCCGGGCCGGCCGCCGTCGAAGGAAACCCGGATCCTGCGAAACGCCATCGCGGGTATTTCCAGCATCTTCACTCTTCAGCGCCTGCAACTGGCGGCAAAGTCGGCGCTGGCGGCAGGTGTGGCGTTCGCCATCGCGCCGCTGATGCCCGGGTCCGCCGCGGAATATCCGTATTACGCCCCCCTGGGTGCCCTGGTGGCGATGTACCACAACGTGGCCGGATCAGTCCGTCAGGGGCTGCAGACGCTGGTGGGGCTCGCCATCGGGATCGGGCTGGCCTTCGTCCTGGTCAGCATCAGTGATCCGTCGCCGCTGGCCGTGGCGGTTTTTATGGGCATCGGCGTCATACTCGGCGGCCTCCCCCGGATTGGCTCGGGCAGCGATTGGATCCCGACGGCGGCGCTGCTGGTCCTGCTGGTGGGCGGCAGCAACCGGGACGACTTTTCGCTTGGCTACCTGATTCAGATGGGCGCCGGAGTGGGCGTTGGCATTGCCGTAAATTTCCTGGTCTTTCCGCCCCTGCACTTCGCGGCCGCCGCCAACAGTCTGGGCCAACTGCGGCTGGCCTTGGGGCGGCAGTTGACCGACATGGCGGCGGCCCTGACGGAACAGTGGCCGCCCGAGCATGAAGACTGGTCCCGCCGCTCCCAGGAACTCGCGGAAGCGGCCCGCACAGTCCGCCATCTTGTCCAGGAAGCTGACGAAAGCCGGCGGGCCAATCCGCGGCGACGGTTTCACCCGCGCGACCTCGAACTTGATTACCGCAACCTGCACAACCTCGAGCGGGTGACCTTCCACATCCAGGACATGACCGAGGTCCTCTCAGACGTGATCTGGGCGGACGACGTTCCCTATGAGGTGCCGTTCCAGGACAGTGCACCGCTTGCTGCCGCGCTGGACAGCGCCGGGCAACTGATGGCCTCCTTCGAAACTGACGATGAATCGGAGCAACGTCGACTCTTCGCTGCCGCGAAGTCGGCGGTGGACGCCTGTATGGCCGGCTCCGAGGGGAGCGGGAGCCACGGTGCCGTCGCCGCCTCCGAATCCATCCTCCTCAGTCTGCACCGGATTCTCCGGGCCGTGCGGCCGGCCTCCTAGAGCGGCGCCACGAAGCCGCTGAAGTGTTTGCGGCCGGATCGGGGATTCCATGCCACATAGTCGGACTGCTGCCAGCCTCCGCCTGGTGCCTCCCCGGTCGTGATGTCCAGCGCAACCCTGCCCGGCAGGAAGACGGGCGCATCGAATGAAACTGACCACGCGAAGGTTTCGCCCTTCACCGGCCCGACGTCTGCGAGTGCCCTGGAAGCAAGGTACATCCCGTGGGCGATGGAGCGCCGCATGCCGAGCGCCTTGGCTGAGAGGACGCTCAGGTGGATCGGGTTGAAGTCACCGGAAACGGCGGCATAGGCGCGTCCGGTGTCGACTCCGAGGTGCCACACCGCCGTCGGGTCCGGGGGTGTGAAATCGGGTGTCCCGTTGCGGGGTGACGGGACGTCGATACCGGGCAGGAACACACCTTTGGAAAGATAGGTGGACCGCCCGGTCCAGCGGATGTCCTGCGTGTCCGCTCCCCTGATCTCGGCGACGACGTCCAGCTGGGTACCGGCCCGGTGCCCCCGGAGGTTCTCAACCCGCGCCTCGATGTCGAGGAGATCTGTGAAGATCACCGGCGCATGCTGTTCGACATAGTTGCTCAGATGGATCATGCCCAGGAGGGGCAGGGGAAAATCGTCCCGGTTCATCACGCTCATGGCGAGCGGGAAAGCCAGGGCATGGAGAAAGCCCGCGGGCAGGATGTCCCTGGCCGACAATCCGATGAGGTGCTGGTAAGCGGTGAGATTTTCGACGTCGGCCCTCACACCGCGCACGACGTGTGCGGTGTCAGGGAGGGTTGAGCCGCCGTGGGTGCCCAACACGCGTCGGCGCGCCGCCTGGGCGGCGGCATTGACATATAGCTTGGACAGCGAGGGCATCTCCCCCAGGATGACTGGTTGCGCGGCGCTCATGCGCCCACCAGGTTCTGCCCGCACACGCGCAGGATGTCCCCGTTGATGCCGCCGGCGGCGTCGCTGGCCAGGAAGGCGATGGCTTCCGCCACATCCACTGGCAGTCCACCTTGCTGCAGGGCGTTCAGACGCCTGCCGACCTCCCTGACGGCGAAGGGAATCCGCGCCGTCATTTCGGTTTCGATAAAACCGGGAGCCACGGCATTGATGGTGCCTCCCCGTGCCGCGAGCAGGGGCGCGGTTGCCCGCACCATCCCCATGACGCCGCTCTTGGATGCGGCGTAGTTGGTCTGGCCGCGGTTGCCGGCGATTCCACTGGTGGAGGCAACCGAGACGATGCGCGGCGTGCCGCTGAAGCGGTCCGAGGCCAGCAGTGCTTCGTTGATCCTGAGCTGGGCGGCGATGTTGATGTTGAGCACTGCGTTCCAGCGCGCCGCGTCCATGTTTGCGAGGAGCTTGTCCCGGGTGATGCCGGCATTGTGGACCACAATGTCCAGGTGCCCGTGCCGCTGCAGGGCGTGCTCCAGGATGCGCTGGCCCGCATCCACGCGGCTGATGTCCAACTGCAGAGCCGTGCCGTGGACATCGTTGGCGACTGCGGCCAGATGATCACCGGCCGCCGGGATGTCGACAAGCACCAGGGTGGCTCCGTCGCGGTGAAGCGTGCGCGCGATGGCTGCGCCGATGCCGCGGGCCGCACCGGTCACCACAGCCACCTTGCCGGCGAGGGGCCGGTCGGAATCCGCCGGGAGCGTTCCGTTGGCGCTGCTGACGGTCAGGAACTGGCCATCAACGAAGGCCGAACGGCCGGACAGGAAGAATCGAAGCGCCCCGAGGGTGCTCGGACTCGTGGTCTGCACGTCCTCGGCCAAGAGGATGCCGTTCGCCGTTGCGCCCGCCCGGAGCTCTTTGGCCAGGGACCGCACGAACCCGTCGACACCCTGCCGTGCCGCTGCCTCGGCCGGATGTCCTGCCGTGTCCGCAGGCCGGGAAACCGTGACGAACCGGGCGCTCGGGCCAAGGTCACGGAGCGAGGCCGCAGCCGAAAGCACCGGCCTGGCAAGGTCGTCGGGCGTAGTCAGGCCGTCCAGGACAAGAATGATGGCACCAAGCTTTTCGCGGGGCACCGCGTGGCGGCGTACGTCCAGATTCCAGGACAGGAGGGTGGCCGCCAGTTCGTCGGCCCCGGGTGTGGTCCCCTGAACCAGGACGGGCCCGCTGACCAGTGCCTGGCCCGGCGTGTAGCGCCGCAGCGCCGCGGGTTGCGGCAGGCCGAGCCGTTTGGCGAGATCTTTGCCCAATCCCTGGCTGACCAGGCGGGTGTAGGTGTCGGTCATTCGGTGCTCCTACGCTGCTTCGAGAATTGCGACGACGCCCTGACCGCCGGCGGCGCAGATGGAAATGAGCCCCCGCGCGGGCCTGCCGTTCTTGCTGCCTTGGGCCTGCAGCATCTTGGCGAGGGACGCGACGATGCGCCCGCCGGTGGCGGCAAAGGGGTGGCCAGCCGCGAGGGAGGAGCCATTGACGTTCAGCTTGGCACGGTCGATGCTGCCGAAGGCCCCGTCCAGACCCAGTCGTGTGCGGCCGAATTCCTCGTCTTCCCACGCTGCCAACGTGCTCAGGACAGTCCCGGCGAAGGCTTCGTGGATCTCAAAGAAGTCAAAGTCCTCCAGGGTCAGTCCGTTGCGGGCCAGCAGCCGAGGGACAGCGAACGCCGGTGCCATCAGCAGGCCGTCTTTGCCGTGGACGAAATCCACCGCTGCGGTTTCCCCGTCCACCACCGTTGCGAGCATGGGCAGGTCATGAGCCCGGGCCCACTCCTCCGATGCCAGCAGCACCGTGGACGCCCCGTCCGTCAGTGGGGTGGAGTTTCCGGCGGTCATGGTTGCTTCGGCGCCAAGTCCCTTTCCAAAAACCGGCTTGAGTGCAGCCAGTTTCTCCAGCGTGGTGTCCGGCCTCAGGTTCGAGTCCTTGGCCAACCCCCGGTAGGGGGTCAGAAGGTCGTCGAAGAACCCGGCGTCATAGGCTGCAGCCAGGTTGCGGTGGCTGTTGAAGGCGAGTTCGTCCTGTGCTTCACGCGAAATGTTCCACTGAGCGGTGGTGAGGGCCTGGTGTTCACCCATGGACAGACCAGTGCGGGGCTCGCCGGTGCTGGGTGCGTCCGGGGCCAGGTCCTTGGGGCGGAGACGGCTGAGTACCTGCAGCCGCTGTGGCAGGGTCTTGGCCCTGCTGAGGTCCAGCAGCACTCCGCGCAGGCCTTCGCTCACGGCAATGGGAGCATCCGAGGCCGAGTCAACACCGCCGGCGATCGCAGATTCGATCTGGCCCAACTTGATCTTGTTTGCCAGGCCCAGCACTGTTTCCAGGCCTGTGGCGCATGCCTGCTGGAGATCGTACGCAGGGGTCTCCGCGGACAAGGCCGAACCGAGAACCGCCTCCCGGGTGAGGTTGAAATCGCGGGAGTGCTTCAGGACTGCGCCGGCGGCCACCTCACCGATCCGTTCCTCCTGGAGGCCGAACCTGGCGATCAGGCCGTCCAGTGCCGCAGTCAGCATGTCCTGGTTGGACGACTTGGTGTAGGCCCCGCCGGACCGGGCGAACGGAATCCTGTTGCCGCCAACAATCACTGCGCGCCGGACCGAGGGCGTTGGGCGCGGAGCCGCGGGGCTGGTGGATTCCTGGGGTCCGGTGGCGGACTGTCCGTTGACGGACATGGGCGTCTCCTCTGATCTGCGACGGTTATCGATACTCAGCGTACCTGATACGCTGAGTATCGTGAACAAGCTCCCCCTCGAACCGCCGATGCCTGCCGCGGGCCCAAACGCCGACGGCCGCTCCGCCCGCTGGCAGGCCCACCGGGAGGAACGCCGCCGGGAGCTCATCAAGGCCGCCCGGCGCGCTGTCCACGCGTTGGGCAGCGACGCCTCCATGGACGAGATCGCAACAGCTGCGGGCACATCGAAGTCCGTCTTCTACCGCTATTTCGGTGATAAGGCCGGCCTGCAACATGCGGTCGGTGAGGTGGTCCTCAGCCAGATGCAGCGCAAGATCCGCGAAGCGGCAGAAGCTGCACAGACGCCCAGGGAAGGCCTGCTGGCCATGATCTCGGCCTATCTCCAGATGGCGGAGACCAGCCCCAATGTCTATAGCTTCGTCACCCGCTATGCGCCGGTGGACGCCGAGAACCAGCCGGGATCAGCAGCCATTTCCGGGGCCCTAGGCCACTTTTTCGACTCCATCGCCGAAATGATCGCTGCCCCGATGCGGGCACACCTGGGCGACGGCAGGGCAGCCGTGATCGGCTACTGGCCTACCGCCGCCATCGGCCTGGTGCGGAGTGCCGGGGAACAGTGGCTCGCCACTCCTGACTCCGAGGCGAAGCCCGACCAGGCGGCCATGGCCCGCCAGATCACTGCGTGGCTTTGCGTGGGCATAGCCCCCGAACTCCTTGAAACCCCTGTCAGAACCAACGAAGGACATTGACATGACCGATGTAGTGGACCGCACCGGCGGCACCGGCAGAACCGCAGCCACGAAGGCAGGCAATGCTGCCGGGACCCCTCCCCGTGCCAAGGCATTGTCAGCGGGCTCCCGTGTCAGCGGGCAACCGGGCGCCCGGCCCGCCGTGGACGTTGCTGCCCTCGGCGAGCAGCTGCTGGGCAAGTGGGCGGACGCACGGCGGCACGCGCGGACCCTGGCCGCCAACCCGGCACTGCACAAAACCGAAGGCCTGACGCACACGGACCACCGGGCCCGCACTTTTGGCCAGCTCAAACTCCTGGTGGACAATAACGCCGTGCACCGGGCCTTCCCGGCGGAGCTGGGCGGCGCAAACGACCATGGCGGGAACATTGCCGGGTTCGAGGAGCTGGTCACCGCAGACCCGTCCCTGCAGATCAAGGCGGGCGTCCAGTGGGGCCTCTTCGGTTCGGCGGTGATGCACCTGGGCACGGCGGAGCATCATGCCAAGTGGCTGCCGGGCATCATGAGCCTGGAGATTCCGGGCTGCTTCGCGATGACGGAGACCGGCCACGGCTCTGACGTTGCCAGCATCGCCACCACGGCGACGTACGACGACGCCACTGAAGAGTTTGTCATCCACACGCCGTTCCGGGCCGCCTGGAAGGACTACATCGGCAACGCAGCCATTGACGGACTGGGCGCCGTGGTTTTCGCCCAGCTTGTGACCCAGGGCGTGAACCACGGTGTCCACGCGTTCTACGTCGAGCTGCGGGACCCCGAGACCAAGCAGTTCCGGCCCGGCATCGGCGGCGAGGACGACGGCGTCAAGGGCGGCCTTAACGGGATCGATAACGGCCGGCTGCATTTCAGCAACGTCCGTATCCCCCGGACCAACCTCCTCAACCGGTACGGCGACGTGGCGGCCGACGGCACGTACAGCTCACCCATCGCCAGTCCCGGCCGGCGGTTCTTCACCATGCTCGGAACCCTCGTGCAGGGACGCGTCTCCCTGGACGGTGCGGCCGTGGCGGCGTCCAAGATCGCCCTTGCCGCCGCCATCCGGTACGCAACCGAACGACGCCAGTTCAACGCCTCCTCCCACACGGAGGAAGAGGTCCTCCTCGATTACCAGCGGCACCAGCGCCGCCTGTTCACCCGGCTCGCCACCACCTACGCCGCAGGCTTTGCCCACGAGCAGCTGCTCCAGAAGTTCGACGACGTCTTCTCCGGCGCCCACGACACCGATGCTGACCGGCAGGACCTTGAGACCTTGGCGGCAGCACTGAAGCCGCTCAGCACCTGGCATGCCCTGGACACCCTGCAGGAATGCCGTGAGGCCTGCGGCGGTGCCGGCTTCCTGGTCGAAAACCGGTTCGCCTCGCTCCGTGCGGACCTGGATGTCTACGTCACGTTCGAGGGCGACAACACGGTGCTGCTCCAGCTGGTGGCCAAACGGCTCCTGGCCGACTACGCCAAGGAGTTCCGGAACGTGGACTTCGGTGTGCTGGCCCGCTATGTGGTGACCCAGGCCACGGGTGTGGCCATCCACCGCACCGGCCTGCGGCAGGTGGCCCAGTTCGTGGCAGACACGGGTTCCGTCCAGAAGGCCGCCATCGCGCTCCGGGACGAGGAGGGCCAGCGCGCCCTCCTGACGGACCGGGTCCAGACCATGGTGGCCGACGTCGGAGCTGCGCTTAAGGGCGCCAACAAGCTTCCCGTTGACAAGGGCGCGGCCCTGTTCAACCAACACCAGAACGAGCTGATCGACGCAGCCCAGGCACATGCGGAACTGCTGCAGTGGGAAGCTTTCACCGAAGCGCTCGGCGAAGTGCAGGACCCCGGCACCAAAGTTGTGCTGACCTGGCTGCGTGACCTGTTCGGCCTGTCACTGATCGAAAAGAACCTCTCCTGGTACCTCATGAATGGCCGGCTTTCCATGCAGCGCGCCCGGACCGTAGGCGACTACATCAACCGGCTCCTGGTTAAGATCCGGCCGCACGCGCTGGACCTGGTGGACGCCTTCGGCTACGGAGATGAGCACGTTCGCGCGGCGATTGCCACGGGCGCCGAAAAGACGCGGCAGGACGAAGCCCGGGCGCATTACCGGGCGCAGCGTGCCAGCGGATCAGCTCCCATTGACGAAAAGTCCTTGCTGGCGCGCAAGGCTGCGGGGCCGAAGAGCCGCCAGGGCTGACCTCCGGCAGCCCGTCCGGGAAACCAGCCAAAAGCACGACGGCGCCGCTCCCCTGGTGTGGGGGAGCGGCGCCGTCGTGCGTGGTTCTTCACCGGACGATTGCCGGCCGCGGGCCAGGACACTGGGTGTCAGGGGAGCACCGAGCGGTAGACCTCCAAGGTGGTCTCTGTGATGGACTCCCAGGAGAAGTGCTCCTCGGCGCGGCGGCGGCCTGCCTCACCCATGGCACGCGCGCGCTCGGGATCGGACACCACCTCGGTCAGGGCCGCGGCGAACTCGGTCACGAATTTCTCCGGGTCCAGTGGCGTTCCGGTCCCGTCGGTGACCTGCTCGAGCTCAACCAGCAGGCCGGTTTCACCATGCTGGACCACTTCGGGGATTCCACCGGTGGCACTGGCCACCACGGCAGCACCGCAGGCCATGGCTTCCAGGTTCACGATGCCCAGCGGCTCATAGATCGACGGGCAAGCAAAGGCTGTCGCGTGGCTCAGGACCTGGATCAGCTCATGGCGCGGAAGCATGCGCTCGATGAGGATGACGCCGGTGCGCTGCTGCTGCAGGTCCTCAATGAGGCGGGCCGTTTCGGCGGCAAGTTCGGGGGTGTCAGCGGCGCCCAGGCACAGGACCAACTGCACATCGGCAGGCAGCTTGGCGGCGGCCCGCAACAGGTACGGAACCCCCTTCTGGCGCGTGTTCCGGCCGACAAACACCACGCTGGGCTTCTGCGGGTCGATGCCCATCGCCCGCACTGCGTCGTCACCTTCATCGCGCTGCCACAGGTCAACGTCAATGCCGTTGTGGACCACCCTGACCTTCGCCGGATCAACGTTCGGGTAGCTGCGCAGGATGTCCTGGCGCATCCCCTCGGAGACGGCGATGATCGCGGCCGCTGCCTCATAGGCCGTCTTTTCCACCCAGGAGGACAACGCATAGCCGCCACCAAGCTGCTCAGCCTTCCAGGGCCGCAACGGCTCGAGGCTATGCGCGCTGAGTACATGCGGGATGCCGTGCAACAGTGATGCCAGGTGCCCCGCCATGTTCGCGTACCAGGTGTGGGAGTGGACCAGATCGGCCCCTTCAATGTCCGGCACGATGCGCAGATCCACGCCCAGGGTCTGCACGGCCGCGTTGGCCGAACCGAGGTCCTCGGGCACGGCATAGGAGGTCACCCCGGCACCGTGATAGTCAGCGTCGCGGGGCGCCCCGAAGGCTCGAACCTGCAGGTCAACGTGCTTACTAAGCACCCTGCTCAACTCGGCCACGTGGACTCCGGCGCCACCGTAGATTTCCGGCGGGAACTCTTTAGTCACAATGTCTATTCGCACGTTACCCAAGGTAGTCGTTCCGCCGTATCTGTTCTAGTGTGAAGGAGTCCGGACATGCCGGATTGTTTGGGGAGTTACGAAGGCGTACAGGAGCGACCACTATGCCGATAAATAAAAAAGTCCTGGCCATTGTCCTTGCAGGCGGCGAGGGAAACCGGCTTATGCCACTGACGGCGGACCGGGCCAAACCCGCGGTTCCGTTTGCAGGCAGTTACCGCCTTATCGATTTCGCCATTTCCAACCTGGTGAATTCGCGCTATTTGCAAATCGTGGTCCTCACGCAATATAAATCCCACAGCCTTGACCGGCATATTTCCGAAGCCTGGCGAATGTCCACCCAACTGGGCAACTATGTCGCCTCCGTTCCCGCACAGCAGCGCGTGGGCAAGAGCTGGTTCCTGGGCAGCGCCAACGCCATCTACCAGTCCCTGAACCTGATCCACGACGCCAACCCGGACATCGTCGTCGTGGTCGGCGCCGACCACGTCTACCGCATGGACTTCGCCCAGATGGTGGAACAGCACGTGCTCAGCGGCGCCAAGGCCACCGTCGCCGCCGTGCGCCAACCCCTGAACATGGCCAACCAGTTCGGTGTGATCGAAGTGGACCAGGACGACCCCCAGAAGATCGCCGCGTTCGTGGAGAAGCCGGCCACCACGCCCGGGCTTGCAGCCGACCCCAGCCAGTTCCTGGCTTCCATGGGAAACTACGTCTTCGACGCCGACGCCCTGGTGGCAGCCCTGCATGTGGACGCCGAGCGCCTCGATACCAAACACGACATGGGCGGCGACATCATCCCCTACTTCGTCAGCCAGGGTGAGGCCGGCGTCTACGACTTCACGCTCAACGACATCCCCGGCTCCACCGATCGTGACCGGACGTACTGGCGCGACGTCGGCACCATCGACTCTTTCTACGACGCGCACATGGACCTCATCTCACCGGTGCCGATCTTCAACCTGTACAACTCCGAGTGGCCCATCTACACCCGGCAAAGCATCTCCCCGCCCGCCAAGTTTGTCCGCGGTGAAGGCAACACAGTCGGTTCCGCCCTGGATTCCATCGTTGCCAGCGGGTGCGTGATCTCCGGCGGCATCGTGGAAGGCTCGGTCCTCTCCAACGACGTTTTCGTCGGCAGGTCCAGCCGCGTACTCGACTCCGTGCTGATGGACAAGGTCAACATCGGCGAAGGCGCTGTGGTGAAGCGTGCCATCATCGACAAGAACGTCAAGGTCCCGGCGGGTGCCGCAATCGGCCTCGACCACGACCTCGACCGGGCCCGCGGCTTCAAGGTCACCGAGTCCGGCATCACGGTGCTCTCGAAAGGCCAGGCCGTCCCCGAACCGGACGAAGCCGAGCGCGCCCTGGCGGCGGACAATTTGATCCTCGTGCCGGACGCGGTCCGAGCCGCCACGGAAACATGGTCCGAGCTGCGCAACTCCGTGGACAAGGTCGCCGAGGTGCAGGCGGCCGCCGTCGGCGTCAGGATGCCCGGCTCAGCTAAGTCGTAGAGCCCGCCAGGAGCCCGGCACACCACCGTTGGGCCGGGCTCCCGGCAGGCTGTAAAATTGGGGCAATGAGCTCCCCCGATCTGTCAGCCGGGCTGACGCCTGAGGAAATTCAGGCCTGCCTCAAGGTTTTGAACACCATCCACGTCTACGACGAGGAACACCCGGACTACGTGTCGGTGCGCCGGGCGACCGGCAAGATGTTCAAGGCAGTCAAGCGCCACCGCCGCGTCACCAAACGCGACCTGATAGCCGACGCCGACCGGGCGGTCATCGCCCAGACTGCCACTGCAGCCCCGGACCGCATCGACGACGAGACACGCGGCAACAAGCTGGCCACCTCGGCGACCGGCGCGGTTGCCGGCCACCTGATCCGGTCCCGTCCGTGCTACATCTGCAAACAGCACTACACGCAGGTGGACGCGTTTTACCACCAGCTTTGCCCCGAATGCGCGGCGTTCAACCACGGCAAGCGGGACGCCCGGACGGACCTCACGGGGCGGCGTGCACTGCTCACGGGCGGACGCGCCAAAATCGGCATGTACATTGCCCTGCGGCTGCTTCGGGACGGCGCACACACCACCATCACCACCCGGTTCCCGAAGGACGCCGCCCGCCGCTTCGCTGCGATGGAAGACAGCAGTGACTGGCTTCACCGGCTCCGGATTGTCGGCATCGACCTGCGCGACCCCTCGCAGGTCATGGCGTTGACGGATTCCCTGAACGCCGCGGGCCCGTTGGACATCATCATCAACAACGCGGCCCAGACCGTACGGCGTTCCGGCAACGCGTACAAGCCGCTGGTGGACGCCGAAGACGAACCCCTGCCCGCCGAACTGGAGCCCGCCAACGGCGGCCCGGAACTGCTGACCTTCGGCCATGCCCATGACAAGCACCCGCTCGCCCTTGCCGGCAGCGTGACCGATCATCCGGTCCTGGCCGGAGACGCCATCACGTCACTGGCGCTGTCCACGGGTTCGGCTTCCCTGGAACGCATCGCGTCAGGCACAGCGATCGACGCCGGCGGGCTGGTTCCGGATCTTGCCACGATCAACAGTTGGACACAGGTGGTGGATGAGGTGGATCCGCTGGAGATGCTCGAGGTCCAGCTCTGCAACGTCACCGCCCCTTTCCTGCTGGTCAGCCGGCTCCGGGACGCCATGAAGCGGTCCACGGCGCACCGGAAATACATCGTGAACGTCTCCGCCATGGAAGGCCAGTTCTCCCGCGCCTACAAAGGCCCCGGCCACCCGCACACCAACATGGCCAAAGCCGCCCTCAACATGATGACCCGGACCAGCGCCAAGGAAATGCTGGACTCCGATGGAATCCTCATGACGGCGGTGGACACCGGCTGGATCACCGACGAGCGTCCGCACTTCACGAAGGTGCGCCTCATGGAGGAAGGCTTCCACGCTCCGCTGGACCTGGTGGACGGTGCCGCCCGGGTTTACGACCCGATCGTGATGGGCGAAAGCGGCGAGGACCAGTACGGAGTCTTCCTGAAGGATTACAAGCCCAGCCCCTGGTAGGCAGAAGGTCACTGTGCCGACCACGCCTGCACAGCGTAGGCTCGGCGTCATGAGCAGCGAATCAATTACCGAAGTGCACAACCTGGAACACCACGAGTGCTGGGAACTCCTGCGGACCGTCTCCGTGGGCCGGCTCGCGGTGCTGGTGGACGGGCATCCTGACATCTTCCCCATTAACTACACCGTGGACGGGGGCACAATCGTCTTCCGCACCGGCCAGGGGACCAAGCTGGCCGCAGCGTCCGGAGGATCCCACGTGGCAGTGGAGGCCGACGGCGTGGATGCCGTCAGCGGCCTTGCCTGGAGCGTGGTGCTCAAGGGCCCTGCCGCGGCCATCAAGGGCACCGAGGGCGTCCTGGACACCGCGGCGCTCTATCTGTTCCCGTGGCAGGCCGGCAAGAAAGACACCTTCATCCGGGTCAGCCCCGACTCCCTGACCGGACGCCGGTTCAAGGTCACCGCCCCGATGACCTGGTGGACGCAGCTGAGCGGAGCGGCCAAGGCCTCCCCCGAGTGATCCGCTGAGTGGCCTGCCTAGGCCAGCCGGGTGATTTCCACGCTCACGGTCAGGGCAGACCCGCCGCCGCCGGAAAGGATGCCTTTCAGCGGCGGCACATCGCGGTAGTCCCGGCCCCTGGCGACGGTCACGTGAAAGTCACCGGCGGGTTTGTGGTTGGTGGGGTCCCAGCTGCGCCACGCCCCGTCCCAGAACTCCAGCCACGCGTGCGACTGGCCGGCGACTGTCTCGCCGATCGCCGCCGTCGACCGCGGGTGCAGGTAACCCGAAACGTACCGGGCCGGAATCCCGCAGCTGCGCAGTGCACCGATGGCCAGGTGCGCCAGGTCCTGGCAGACTCCCTGCCGCTGCCCCCAGGCCTCCTCAGCATTTGTGGTGACCGCCGTGGATCCTGACATGTACGTCATCTCCCCGCGCATCCACTCAAACACGGCCATGGCGGCGTCGTGCGGGTTCTTGCCCGCAACGACGCCGGGAATGATTCCCAGGACTTCGTCGCCCGGCCCGCTGAGCTGGGACTGCGGCAGCCAATCGCTGAACGAGTTCAGGGTCTCCGTTGACGCCAGGACGTCCCAGCCTGGGATGTCGGCCTCGGCCGGGATCTTTTCTGCCCGGTGCACCTCGACAGTGATATTGGAGACGACTTCAAGGTGCTCGTGCGGCATCTGCATGTCGAAGGCCGTGACCCTGGTGCCCCAATAATCCCGGTAGGTGCTGACGGCGGCCTGCGACGGCGATACCTTGAGCACCGACTCCAGCACCACCTGCTGGGGATCCGTCAGGGGCGTCATGCGGGCCTCGTTGTAGGACAGCGTGACGCGCTTGTTGTATTTGTAGGCAGTGGTGTGGATGATACTCAGCCGGGTCATGAAACTTCTCCCACCCAGGCCAGTTCGTCCGCCTGATTGAAGTACTTACGGGAAATGGCGTCCGACGCCTGGGCCACGGCCTTCTGCACGCGTTCCATGTGCTCGGGCAGCTCGGACATCAGATCGTCCGTGCGGTGGAACTCAAGGAACGTGCGGGCCTGGCCCACGATCCGCCGCGCGTCGTTGATGAAGCCGACGCGCTGCGCGGACGGGTCCAGCTTGGCGAGGCACTCGTCGGCATCCCGCAGGGCATAAACGATCGACCGGGGAAAGAGGCGGTCCAGCAGCAGGAATTCGGCGGCATGCTGGTCACCGAACGCTGCCCGCCGGGTGCGCAGGAAGGACTCATAGGCCCCGGCGCACCGCAGCATGTTCACCCACGACATGCCCGCTGACAGGACATCGCGGGTGGAAAGCATGCGGGCCGTCATGTCCGCGCGTTCCAGGGAACGGCCGAGCACCAGGAACAGCCAGCTTTCATCGTGGCTCACCGTGGTGTCGGCCAGGCCGCTGACCATGGCGGTCCGTTCCAGGGTCCAGTTGCAGAACCGGTACGTCCCCACCACATCCTTGCGGTGCTGGCTCAGCCCGTAATACGTGGTGTTGAGGCTCTCCCACAGGCCGGAGGACACGGTCTCGCGGGCACGCCGTGCGTTCTCCCGTGCAGCGCCCAGGGAACCGGCGATGGACGTCGCACTGGTCTTGTCATACGCCACGGCGTGCAGCAGTTCGGGCAGGCCGAAATCCTCGCTTGGCGGTTTGGCGCCCATGACGGCGAGCAGTTCCTGCGCAACGCGGCGGCGCTCGTCCATGGGCAAGTGGTTGAGTCGTTCCAGGTGGACGTCCAGGATACGCGCCGTGCCATCGGCCCGCTCCACATAGCGGCCGATCCAAAATAGGGACTCAGCAATACGGCTAAGCATTCGCGGTGACCTCCTGTGCGTCCAAAATCAGTGGGCATGAACCCGTTGCTATTACTGCCGGTTCCGGGACACGGCTCACTGCTGCTGCTCCGGCTGACGGTCGCGCCAGTTGCTTTCAACCGGCCAGACGGACACCCGCTCACGGATGGAAATCGTCGGCCGCGGAACCGTCTCCACTGGCACCTGCGGCGACCCCGCCAGCACCCACGTGTCCTTCGACCCGCCGCCCTGGCTGGAGTTCACAATCAACGAGCCTTCCTTCAACGCCACGCGGGTCAGGCCACCGGGCAGCACCCAGACGTCGTCGCCGTCGTTCACTGCGAAGGGGCGCAGGTCAACGTGCCGGGGGCCGAACTTGTCCCCGCCCAGGGTGGGCACCGTGGACAGTTGCAGGACCGGCTGGGCGATCCAGCCGCGTGGGTCGGCGATGACCCGCTGGCGGAGCGCCTCGAGTTCGTCGTTGGAGGCATCCGGGCCGATCACCAGGCCCTTGCCGCCGGAACCGTCCACGGGCTTGACCACGAGCTCAGCCAGGTTGTCCAGGACATATTCCCGGGCTTCCTTTTCCTCCAGCCGGTACGTGTCCACGTTCGCGATGACAGGTTCCTCGCTGAGGTAATACCGGATGAGGTCCGGGACATAGCTGTAAACCAGCTTATCGTCCGCCACGCCGTTGCCCACGGCGTTGGCGATGGTCACGCCGCCTGCGCGGGCGGCGTTGACCAGGCCGGGACAGCCGAGCATGGAGTCCGAACGGAACTGCAGGGGATCCAGGAATTCGTCGTCGATACGCTTGTAGATCACGTCGACGCGCTGCTCACCGGCGGTGGTGCGCATGTAGACGCGGTTGCCGCGGCAGATAAGGTCACGGCCTTCCACGAGTTCGACGCCCATCAGTCCGGCCAGCAGGGTGTGTTCGAAGTAGGCACTGTTGAAGACGCCGGGGGTCAGGACCACCACGGTGGGATCGTCGACGCCGGCCGGTGCCGTTTTGCGCAGCGCTGACAGCAGCCGGCGGGGGTACTCCTCCACCGGCCGGATGAGCTGCTGCCCGAACGCTTCAGGCAGGCCTTTGGCCATGGCGCGCCGGTTTTCCAGGACATAGCTGACGCCCGAGGGCACCCTGACGTTGTCCTCCAGGACACGAAACGTGCCGGCGGAGTCACGGACCACGTCGATCCCGGAAATGTGCACCCGGACCCCGCCCGCAGGCTCGAAGCCGTGCACCTGCCGGTGGAAATGGGCGCTGGTGGTGACCAGCTGGCGCGGGATCACGCCGTCGGCCACGACGTTCATTTTGTCGTAGACATCGTTGAGGAAGGCTTCCAGGGCGCGCACACGCTGCGCCACACCCTTTTCCAGCACGGTCCATTCGTCGGCCGGGATGACGCGCGGCACAATGTCGAGCGGGAACGGCCGCTCCTCCCCCGCAAAGTCAAAGGTCACACCACGGTCCAGGAACGTGCGCGCCATCGAGTCCGCCCGGGCACTGACATCGGCGAGCGAAAGCTTGCGGAGCGCATCCGCCACCTCAACGTAGGAGGCACGGGCCTCCTGGCCGGGGGCGAACATCTCGTCGTAGGCGCCGGTGCGCCCGGCGGCCTCGGAGTAATCCTGGAATAGGTCTGACATGTCCTTTAGCCAACCATCTTTTTGTTTCGAATTCATTACCGCCATCCATTGTGGCGTGTTGCGCCGACGCCGCCGGTTCGCTGAATACGCGCGACATCCGGCAAGGTAGGTGAATGCCAGAGAAGACTAGCAAAGGGAGCTCCGGGAGCGGAGGGGACGGCGGCCGCCGGGGAAGATGGCCCGGGCTGCCCCGGGATGCCGACAGGCTGGTTCCCGGCCTCCTCACGGCCGCCGTCGCCCTGGCCGGCGCGTTTGCCGTGCATGCGGCCGTGCCCGCCCTGCCCGCCATGACAGCGGCGGTAGCGCTGGGGCTGCTCGCCGCGAACCTGCCGGGCACGGCAGCCTGGATCTCCGGGCGGGCAAGGCCGGGACTGGACTTCGCCGGCAAGCACCTGATGAGGGGCGGAATCATCCTGCTCGGCCTGAAGGTGAGCATCATGGACATCCTGGACCTGGGCTGGCTGGCCATGGTCCTGATCACCGGCGTGGTGCTGCTGAGCTTCGGCGGCACCTACGTCCTGGTGCGGCTCTTCCGTCTGCCGCGTGAGACGGCACTGCTGGTGGCCACCGGCTTCTCAATCTGCGGGGCCTCCGCCATCGGCGCCATGGCAGCGGTGCGCCGCATCCGGCATGCGGACACTGTCCTGCCCGTGGCGCTGGTGACGCTGTGCGGCACCCTGGCCATCGGACTGCTGCCGCTGCTGATGCACCCGCTGCAGCTCAGTCCGGAGACCTTCGGAGCCTGGACCGGCGCGTCCGTGCATGACGTGGGCCAGGTGGTGGCCACGGCGCAGACCGCGGGCACAGCAGCGCTGGGGATCGCCGTCGTCGTCAAACTCACCCGCGTGCTGCTGCTGGCGCCGGTGGTTGCCGTGGCGGGTATGCACCACCGCGCAACGGCGGTGACGACCCAGCAGACCCGGCCGCCGGTGGTCCCCCTGTTTGTCCTTGGCTTCGTGGCGCTGGTGGCGCTGCGGTCCACTGGCTGGCTCCCCGGCGGCGTGCTCGACGCCGGCGCCGGGCTCCAGGACATCCTGCTGGGGGCGGCGCTCTTCGGACTTGGCTCCGCGGTACGGATCCGCGCCCTCCTGCACACCGGAGCCCGGGCGCTGCTCGCGGCGCTCGCTGCCTGGCTCTTGATCGCACTGCTGGGACTGGCGGCCGCACTGCTGATCACCGGCTGACGGCCGGCCGGGAGCGGGACTGCCCGGGGGTCCCCCGTGATTAGATAGCTGGGTGTCACATGAAAATCTGCAGCGCAGCGAAGCCGCCCAACGATCAGCCCTGATCACCACGCACAGTTATGACGTGTCCCTGGATGTGCGGCAGGCCGCCGACCCGGACGTGGCGGGGTACACCAGCCGCAGCATCATCACTTTCTCGGCTGCGGAACCCGGGCCCGGGCTGACAAGGTCCACCTTCCTGGATTTCATCTGCGGCGAAGTCCACAGCGTGCTCCTCAACGGCGACCAGCTGCCGGTGGCAGACATTGTGGAGGGTTCCCGCATCCGCCTGGACAACCTGCAGGCAGAGAACCAGGTGACCGTCACGGGGACCGCCCTGTACAGCCGGTCAGGTGAGGGCATGCACCGTTTCGTGGATCCCGCGGACGGCCAGTGCTACCTCTACACCCAGTACGAACCTGCCGATGCCCGCCGGGTGTTCGCCAACTTCGAGCAGCCCGACCTCAAGGCGGAATTCACCTTCCACGTGACGGCCCCGTCAGGCTGGACAGTCGCTTCCAACGGAGCCGAAGCCGCACGCACCCCGCTGACCAGCGACCCGGACACCAGCCGCTGGGACTTCGCCACCACCAGGCCGATGTCCACTTACATCACCACAGTCCTGGCCGGCCCGTACTTCAAAGCCGAAGACCACTGGAGCGCAACGCTCGACGACGGCACCCGGCTGGAGGTGCCGCTGGCCCTTTACTGCCGCGCGTCGATGGCGGAATCCTTCGACCCGGCTGTGCTGTTCGACCTCACCAAGAACGGGCTGGAGTTCTTCAACCGGCTCTTCGGCTTCCCTTATCCCTGGGGCAAATACGACCAGGCCTTTGTGCCCGAATACAACCTCGGGGCCATGGAAAACCCCGGCCTGGTCACCTTCACCGAAAACTACGTGTTCACCTCCCGTGCCACCGACGCCCAATACCAGGCGCGCGCCAACACCCTGATGCACGAAATGGCGCACATGTGGTTCGGGGACCTGGTCACCATGCAGTGGTGGGATGACCTCTGGCTCAAGGAGTCGTTCGCCGACTACATGGGCACCCTCGCGGTGGACCGCGCCACGGAGTGGAAGACCGCGTGGGTGAACTTCGCGAACAAGCGCAAGGCCTGGGCCTACGTCCAGGACCAGCTCCCCACCACCCACCCGATCGTTGCCGACATCCCGGACCTCGAAGCCGCCAAGCAGAACTTCGACGGCATCACGTACGCCAAGGGCGCGTCGGTGCTCAAGCAGCTGGTGGCGTATGCCGGCTTCGACGCCTTCATCGCCGGCTCACGGCAATACTTCCGCGACCATGCCTATGGAAACACCACCCTGGCCGACCTCCTCTCCGCACTGAGTGCGGCGTCGGGCCGGGACCTGGCAGGCTGGGCAGCGCAGTGGCTGCAGACGTCCGGGATCCCCACCCTCGCACTGGAGGTAACAGCCGACGACGGCGTCCTGACCGGCGCGGCAATCGTCCAGGATGCGTTGGACCCGGTCACCGGACGGGAGGAGCTGCGGCCGCACCGGCTGCGCGTTGGCCTTTACAACTTCGACGGCGACGGTGCCCTGGTCCGCACCGGCAGCATTGAGACTGACGCGGCCGGCCGCAGGACCGAGGTTCCCGGGCTGGCCGGCCAGCCCCGGCCCGCGCTGCTGCTGCTCAACGACGACGACCTGACCTATGCCAAGGTCCGGCTCGACCCACAATCCGAAGCGACGGTCCTGGCATCCCTGGACCGGATCGCCGACCCCATGGCCCGGGCCCTCTGCTGGACAGCCCTGTGGAACTCCGCCCGCGACGCAGAGTCCCCCGCCACCCGTTACGTGCACGCCGTCATGGCATTCGGACCCGCCGAAACTGGGATCGGCGTGCTGCTGAACATCCTCGAAAACGCCGAGACCGCCGTCGAACACTACACGCCGGTGACTGAACGCGACACGGTGCGGCGGGACTTCCTGACAGCCGCGGCCCGGCAGCTGGAGCTGGCCGCCCCGGCCTCGGACCACCAGCTTGGCTGGGCCCGGACGGTGGCCGCCGTCAGCCGGCGCGACGACGCATTCCTGCCCCTCCTCAAGGGCCTGCTGGAGGGCACAGCGGAGGTGGACGGACTCGCAGTGGACGCAGAGCTGCGCTGGAACATCTGGCGGGCCCTGGCAGCCCATGGTCAGGCCACTGCCGAGGAACTGGACGCCGAGTTGGCACGTGACACCACCGCGTCAGGCCGCGCGGGCCGTGCCACGGCCCTGGCAGCCCGGCCGGATGCGGACGTCAAGGCTGCCGCCTGGGACGAAGCCGTCCACGGGACGGAGCTGTCCAACCAACTCCTCAGCGCCACCATCACCGGCTTCACCACGGCGGCTCCCGTCCTGCTGGAACCCTATGTGGAGCCGTATTTCGATTGCCTCCGGGAGGTCTGGGAGAACCGGAGCATCGAGATCGCCAGCCGGATTGTGCGGGGCCTGTTTCCTGCGGCGCAGGATCTGCCGGCCGGAACTTTGCCGGCGCAGCACCCCGTGGTGCAGCGCACCGACGCCTGGCTGGCAGCCAATGCCGACGCGCCCCGCGCCTTGCGCAGGATCGTTGTGGAACAGCGGGACCATCTGGTACGGGCACTGGCTGCCCAGGCGCGGGCCTAGCCGCCCCCCACCCTGTCACGGGACGCGGTGCAGCCACTCCTCGGTGCTGAATTTGGCCGCGACGCGGTCGTGGGCCGCGGCCAGCTCGGCATCGGACAGTTCCGACGGGGTGGCTGAGTACCGCTCGGTGAAGACCTCCATCATGGCCGCGATGATTTCGGTGCGGGCCAGCCCGGTCTGCCGCCGGAGCGGGTCCACCCGTTTCTTGGCGCTGCGGGTTCCCTTGTCCGAGAGTTTTTCCTTGCCAATGCGCAGCACGTCGACCATTTTGTCGGCGTCGATGTCGTAGCTCATGGTGACGTGGTGCAGCATGCCGCCGTTGGCCAGCCGTTTCTGGGCGGCGCCGCCGATCTTGCCCTGGTGGGTGGCAATGTCATTAAGCGGGACGTAAAACGCGCTGATCCCGAGCTTCTCCAGCGCGGCCATCACCCAGGCGTCCAGGAAGGCGTAGGAGTCGGCGAAGCTGATCCCGTCCACGAGCGTCTGGGGCAGGTAGAGGGAATAGGTGATGCAGTTCCCGGCCTCCATGAACATCGCTCCGCCGCCGCTGATCCGCCGCACCACGGTGATGCCATGCCGGGCGACGCCGTCCGGGTGCAGCTCGTTGCGCACCGACTGGAAACTCCCGATCACCACGGACGGTTCCTCCCAGTCCCAGAACCGCAGGGTGGGATTTCGCCGGCCGGCCCCCACCTCTTCGGTCAGGACCTCGTCCAGGGCCACATTGACGTGGGTGGGCAACACCGTAGGGGCGATGACATTCCAGTGGTGGTCCGACCAGGAGGTTGCCCGCGCCAGGGCACGCCGGACGGTCACCGCCACGGCGTCGGCCGTAAAGCCGAACAGGACGGCGTCCGGCGGCAAGGAGGCGCTGACCGCCGCGGACAGGTCCTCCGCCGTCGTACTTTCCCGAAGTCCGGTCAGGGCGCGGTTGATCCCGGGCAGCGCTTCATCCGGCTCGAGGAAGAAGTCACCGCTGAGCGAGACGTCGGCGAGGTGCCCGTCCGCCAGGTCGAAGTCCACCACCACAAGTTTGCCGCCGGGGACTTTGTACTCGCCATGGTGGCTGCGCGGACGGTCTTCGGCGGCAAACGGTGTGGCTGTCATGTCTTCCATCCTCCCCCACGCCCAAGGTTCCCGGAAACAACAAAGCCCGCACCGTTGCCGGTGCGGGCTTTGAAAGAACCTTGGGGGGAAGTGAATTACTTCTTGCCGCCGAAGCCCTTGAAGCGAGCGTTGAAGCGCTCGACGCGGCCTGCGGAGTCCATGATGCGCTGCTTGCCCGTGTAGAACGGGTGGGACTCGGAGGAGATTTCGACGTCGATGACCGGGTAGGTGTTTCCGTCTTCCCACTCGATGGTCTTCTTGGAAGACACGGTGGACTTGGTCAGGAACTTGACGCCGGAAGCCAGGTCGTTGAAAACAACAGCTTCGTACTTCGGGTGTGTATCAGACTTCATAATGGGGCCTTTGTTCGCACAACTGGATTTTGCCAGCTGCCAGGTATGAATGGGATGGCTGGTACCTGCGTCCTTGCCGCGGGGCGGAAAGAGCAGGACAGCCAGCTGTTAATGATAGCTGATCAGCGCAGACCCTGCGAACTCCGCGGCCGGAGCTCCCAGAATGCCACGGCCGAGGCCGCCGCCACGTTCAGCGAGTCCACTCCGGCACGCATCGGGATCTTTACGGCGAGGTCGACACCGGCGAGTGTCTCAGCGCTCATCCCCGCACCTTCAGTGCCGAGCACCAGGGCGAGCCGTTCCGGGTTGCCGGCGGCGAGGTGGTCGACGTCGACGGCGTCGTCCGTCAGTTCCAGCGCGGCCACCGTGAAGCCGTTCTGCTTGAGGACGGAGATATCCTGCGGCCAGGATTCCAGCCGCGCCCACGGAACCTGGAAGACGGTGCCCATGCTGACGCGGACGCTGCGGCGGTACAGCGGATCGCCGCAGCGCGGCGAAATCAGGACGGCATCGATATCCAGGGCAGCTGCGGACCGGAAGATCGCCCCGACATTGGTGTGGTCCACAATGTCCTCCAGGACCGCCACCCGGCGCGCGCCCGCCAGGAGTTCAGGCAGCGACACCGGCGCCGGCCGCTGCATCGCTGCCATGGCTCCGCGGTGCAGATGGAATCCGGTGATCTCTTCGAGCAGCGCCGCACTGCCGATGTAGGCCGGCACGTCCGGGTAAGCGGCCAGGACATCCTGCAGGTCTGCGAGCCACTTCTCGGCCAGGAAGAATGACCGGGGCCGGTGGCCGGCGGCCAGTGCCCGGCGCAGCACCCGTGACGATTCGGCGATGTACATGCCTTCAACCGGTTCGCGGAGTTTACGCAGGTGGACGTCTGTCAGCTGGGTGTAGTCGGACACGCGGGGATCCGCGGCGGATTCGAGATAGTGGATTGGCACCGGCTGATTATTTCAGCAGATTGGCGATCATAAAGCCCAGTGCCACCAGGCCCAGCGTGAAAATTACGCCGCGAAGGACCGGCGGGGACAGGCGGCGGCCCACCTTGGAACCGACGAAGCCGCCAATGAGCGAGCTGACCGCGATGATGGCCACCACCGGCCAGTTGATGCGCCCGAACGCGAAGAGCAGGTAGGAAGCTGCCGCCACAATGTTCACGCCCAGGACGAGGATGTTCTTCATCGCGTTGGCGTTCTGGATGGTGCCCGCCATAAAGACGCCCAGGATGCCCACCAGCAGGATGCCCTGCGCCGCTACGAAGTAGCCGCCGTAGACTCCGGCCAGGTACACCAGCACGATCAGCAGCACACCGTGGTTTTTGTCCTTGAGGGCATGCGCCGGGTTTTCCTCCCGGGACCGCACCCATTGCTGGAGCCGGGGCTGGAAGACCACCATCAGCAGGGCCACGACTATCAGGACCGGTGCGGCGTAGTAGAACACCTTTTCCGGGAGGTGCAGGAGGAGCCAGGCGCCGCTGATGCCGCCCAGCAGGGACGCAGGAAGCAGCCTGAGGAGCTGCGGGCCGCGGCCCTTGAGTTCCTTCCGGTACCCCCAGGCGCCGGCGGCATTTCCCGCCACCAGCCCCATGGCGTTACTGATGGAAGCTGTCACGGGGGCCACCCCGAGCGCGATCAGGACGGGAAAGGTAACCAGCGTCCCCGAGCCGACAACGGCGTTGATGGTGCCGGCCCACAGACCGGCAAAAAACACAAGGATGCTGCTGAGAAGCTCCACCTGAACGGAACCGCCTTAGCGGCGGGCGGTGGCCGTGTACCGGCCGGCGTTTTCGGTGACGTCCAGCGGCAGCCCGAAAGTATTGCTGAGGTGCTCGTCGGTGAGCACCTCTTTGATGGGGCCAGCGGCGACAACGCCGCCGTCGCGCAGCAGCATGGCGTGCGTGAATCCGGGCGGAACTTCTTCCAGGTGGTGCGTCACCAGGACCATGGCGGGAGACCCTTCATCGCTGGCGAGTTCGCCAAGCTTATGGACAAGCTCTTCGCGGCCGCCGAGATCCAGTCCGGCGCCGGGCTCATCAAGGAGGAGCAATTCGGGGTCTGTCATGAGGGCGCGAGCGATCTGGACCCGTTTGCGTTCGCCTTCGGAAAGGGTGGCGAAGGTCCTGTTCAGCAGCGGACCCATGCCCCAGTCGTTAAGCAGTCGGAAGGCGCGCCGTTCGTCCGGCCGCTCGTAGCCCTCGCGCCAGCGGCCGGTCACGCCGTACGCGGCCGTGACCACAACGTTCAGGACGTTCTCGGACTCGGGAATCTGGCTGGCCAAGGCGGCGGAGGACAGCCCAATCCGGGGACGGAGTTCGAACACGTCCACCCGGCCCATGGTTTCGTCCAGGATTCCCGCCGTGCCGCTGCTGGGGTGAAGGCGCGCAGCCGCTACCTGCAAGAGAGTGGTCTTGCCGGCGCCGTTGGGGCCCAGGATGACCCAGCGTTCGCCTTCATTGACTTGCCAGTCCACTTTGTCCAACAGGGTCTTTTTGCCTCGGACAACGCTGACGGAAGCCAATTCAAGAACATCACTCATAAGAATAGACACTAGGACAAAATCCGGGCCGACTGATAACCGGAACCATCCCGGTCAAAGCGGCGGACCCGCGGACACCGCGCAGTGCAATGAATTCGGGCGTCCGCGCGGCGCTGGCTAAGATTGCAGCCATGACTCCGAACGTAACTGCGGTCAGCTATGGCCCAAAACTGACCGACTCCGGACTCGGAACCCTGCGCTCCCTGTGGGCCGGCAATGGAGCCACTATCGAGTCGGAGTTGCGGGGCGGCGATGCCCGCTTTGAGGTCCACACCACCGGCCTCACGGTGGCCGACGGCACGGCCGCCGGGATTGCCGCCCTCCGCCGGGCAGTGGCGGAGACGGCGGCCGAGGGACTGGACACCGCCATCGTTCCCACGGATCTGCGGGAGGCGCCGCGGAAGTTCCTGATCATGGACGTTGATTCAACGCTGATCCAGCAGGAAGTCATTGAACTGCTGGCGGCCTACGCAGGCAAGCGCGAGGAGGTGGCTGCGGTGACGGAAGCCGCCATGCGGGGCGAACTGGACTTCGCGCAGAGCCTCCACGCGCGCGTCGCTGTGCTCGCGGGCCTCCCTGCCGCCGTCGTCGATTCCGTCCGGGCCGAAGTCAGGCTCAGTGAAGGTGCGGCTGAGCTGGTGGCCGCGTTCAAGGCGGCAGGCCACGCGGTGGCGGTGGTGTCCGGAGGATTCAACCAGATCCTGCGCCCCATTGCCGAGGAGCTCGGCCTGGACCATTGGATCGCCAACGAACTGGAAATCGTCGACGGCGCCCTGACCGGCAAGGTGCTCGGCGCTGTTATCGACAGGGCTGCCAAGGAGAAATACCTGCGCGAATGGGCCGCCGCCGAAGGGGTGCCCATGGAACACACCATCGCGGTGGGCGACGGCGCCAACGACCTCGACATGCTGGGCGCCGCCGGAATCGGGGTGGCCTTCAACGCCAAACCGGCCGTCCGGGCCGTGGCGGACTCGGCCATCAACATGCCTTATCTGGACGCCGTGCGGCACATCGCCGGCGTCTAAGGCTCCGTAAACTCAGCGAGATGGCACTTCGCGGCAGTGTTCCGGTGGAACATTGCCGCGAAGTGCCATCTCGAGTGAGCCGGTAACCCCGGCGTGCTGCTAGTCGGCGCTCTTGCCGAAGTAGTCTGCTCCGCCGGCATATTCGGTGTGGCCGGACTCGACGTCGGCGGTGGCCATGCCGGCCACCACCTCAGCGAACTCCTCCACTGAGTAGAGCTTGCCGGCCTCCGCGCGGCGGGCTTCGATGGCACCGGGCGTGGCCCGGTCCAGCAGGGTAGCCGTGACGGTGCCCTCGATCATGTCGCCTGAGACAACCACCAGGGAGATGCCCTTCTCAGCCAGGTTCGGCACGAGCTCACGGAGCGCGTCCTCGCCGGCACGCTTGCTGCGGGCAACGGGCTCGTACGACGGCATGGTGGGCACGGTGTTAATGAAGTGCGCCTGGTGGCTGGTCACGAAGACCACCCGGGACCCTTCCTTCATCAGCGGTACGGCGGCGTTGAGCATGTTGACCTGCGCGTCCCGGTTGAGCTTGAGCGCGTAGTCCTCCTCCATGCCGGACTCCATGCCGCCGGAGGCGTTGAGCACCAGCACGTCCAGCGAGCCGAAATTCTCCATGGCTGCGCTGGCCAGGGCCTGGACACCTTCCACGGTGGTCAGGTCCGCCCCCACGGCGACGGCGCGGCCGCCGGCAGCTTCAATGCCCGCCACCACTTTGTTGGCGCGCGGCGCCTTCTGGCGGTAGTTAACCACGACGGCGGCGCCCTCGCCGGCCAGGATCTTCGCCACTTCGGCGCCGATCCCGCGAGAGGATCCGGTCACGATGGCTGTCTTGTTGTCCAGCAGTCCCACAAGGGCTCCTTTGTTCGATACGTCTAAATCGCTTGGGGTCTGCAGTCCATCATGCCAGCGTCGGCGCGGTGTTCGCTTGTGCGACTCCCACAAAGATGGCAGGTCCGGCTAGTCGGCCACAGGCCCCTCGGCCGGCTGCTGCTAGTGGCCCATGCCGAGGCCGCCGTCAACCGGGATGACGGCGCCGGAGATGTAGGCAGCTTCGTCGCTGGCCACCCAACGGACCACGTTCGCCACCTCGGAGGCCTCGGCGAAACGGCCGGCCGGGATGCTGGCGAGGTAGTCCTTCTGGGTGGCTTCCGGAAGCTCGGCCGTCATGTCCGTGTTAATGAAGCCGGGGGCCACCACGTTGGCGGTGATGCCCCGCGAGCCCAGTTCCCGGGTCAGGGACCGGGCGACGCCGACGAGTCCCGCCTTCGACGCGGAGTAGTTGATCTGGCCCGGGGCTCCATAGAGCCCGGACACGGACGAAATCAGCACGACGCGGCCTTTCCGCATCCGGATCATGCCCTTGGAAGCCCGCTTGATGACACGGAACGCGCCCGTGAGGTTGGTGTCAATCACGGAGGTGAAGTCGTCTTCGCTCATGCGAAGAAGGAGCGTGTCCTTGGTAATGCCCGCGTTCGCCACAAGGACCTCCACCGGTCCATGGGCTGCCTCGACTTCGGTGAAGGCAGCATCCACGGATGCTTCGTCGGTGACGTCAGCTTTGACGCCCAGGATCCCGGCCGGCAGTTCCGTTTCGCTCCGGTAGGTCACAGCCACCTTGTCGCCGTTGGCCAGGAAGGCCTGGGCGATGGCGAGGCCGATGCCGCGGTTGCCTCCGGTGATCAGGACACTGCGGGCGGTGGAGGCTGCTTCAGACATGGGACGCTCCGGGATTCTGCGGCAGGAGGCACCGCGGTAGAGAGTGGCGGGATTTTTACTGCCTCCGATCTTAGCGTCCGTTTGGGCGCGTCTGCCGATGGTGGGAGAATGGTGGCAAGCCTTTGGAGCGTGATCAAACAGTCGTGAGCCCTAAAAACAAAGCTGGACAGTCCGTGCCCGGAGACCCTCAACGGTTCTCCGGCGATACCGGGGTCCACAGCATCACGGATGCCGCGACGGCACACTCGGAAGACATGCACCGGCGCATGATGAAGTATGCGCTTGCCATGGGTATCCGCATGGTCTGCCTCATCCTCATTTTTGTGGTGGATGGCTGGTTCAAACTGGTTATGGTTGCCGGTGCGGTGTTCCTGCCCTGGATCGCTGTGGTGATTGCCAATGGCAGCGACAAGGCCGAGGTCCACAGTGATTCACTGCTCGACTACGCACCGCTCGCCGAGCTGGAAGGCACCCCCTGGGCTCCCGAGCCCGAGGAAGACCCGTCCGCCGTGCTTCAGGGCGAACTCATTGATGACGACGACGAACCAACGCACGGACAGGAACGGCGCGCTTCATGAACATTTTTGACCTGGCCGCAGGGACCGCGGGTCCCCCGGTGGCCGCAGCTGCCATGTGCTCCCGGAAGGCCTGCCGCGCCGACGCCGCCTGGCAGCTGGTGTGGAACAACCCCAAGATCCATACCCCGGAGCGCCGCAAAATCTGGCTGGCCTGCGCAGAACACCGCGACTGGCTGGAGGACTACCTGCAGACCCGCGGGCTGTGGAAGGAAACCCTTGTCCTGGCACCGAATGACGAGTCCGGCCCGATGCCGGCGGGACAGGACGGCTGAATGTACCGCTTCCTCTTTTCCAGCAAATGGATGGGTTACCTCCTGCTGGCTGCCATCTTCGCGGCCGCCTGCGTGTTCCTGGGCCGGTGGCAGATGGACCGCCGCGCCGAAACGCTCGCCGAAATCAACCGCGTCCTGACCAACTACTCAGCCACACCCATTCCATTCGCCCAGGCCCGCGAAGAATTCTCCGGGCTGGACCCGTCCAAGGAATGGACGCAGGTGGAGCTCAAGGGCACGTACGACGTTGACGGCCAGCGGGTGGTCCGCAACCGTCCGCTGAACGGGCAGCCTGGGTACGAGGTGGTTGTTCCCTTCAAACTCGACTCCGGTGAGTCCGTGGTGATCGACCGCGGCTGGCTGCCCATCGGCAACAAGAACCCGGGGAGCCCTGACGCCGTCCCGGCCCCCCCGTCCGGTCCTGTCACGGCGATCGTCCGACTCAAGCACGGCGAACCCCAACTGGACCGCGGCGCGCCCGCCGGACAGCTGGCCTCGATCGACCTGCCAACGTATGCGGGCCAGCTGCCGTACCCCATCCTCACCGGCGCGTACGGCCAGTTGGCCTCCGAATCGCCGGCCCCGGCCGACGCGCCTGTCCCGTTCCCGAAGCCGGCCACGGAGGAGGGTACGCATCTCTCCTATTCGCTGCAGTGGTTCGCGTTCGGTGTGCTCGTCTTTGTGGGCTTTGGCTACGCCGCCCGCCAGCAGGCCCGCAACGCCGCCATCGACGCCGAAGATGAGGAAGACGATGTGGACGGGCACCGCGATTCAGGAAGTCCTGTCCACTCCGCTGCCGCGGCAGCCCGCCGTCGTGCACCCGTTGCCCGCAAACGCAAACACGCCACCTCCGAAGAAGAGGAAGACGCCCTCCTGGACGCGCAGGGATACTAATGGCGCACCGGAACATGGCAGCGCCCGTGGCCAACGTGCAACGGGCACTGACCGCCTTTGGCCTTCAGGACACGGTGCGGGTCTTCAGCACCAAAGTCCCCACTGCTGCCGCGGCAGCCACCGTTCTGGGGTGCGATGTCGCCGCCATAACCAACAGCCTCGTGTTTACGCTCGACGGCGGCCCGCTGCTGATTCTCGCCAGTGGCGCCGCCAGGGTGGACACCTCCCTTGTTGCCGGCCGGTTGGGGACGGGAACCATCGGCCGCGCCAGCCCGGAGTTCGTCCTGGAACACACGGGGCAGGAGGTCGGCGGTGTCGCGCCGGTGGGCCACCCCGCCAAAATCAGAACCCTCCTGGACGAATCCCTGGCCGCACACCCCATCCTGTGGGCCGGGGCACGAGACCACCATTCAATGTTCAGCATCACTTACGATGAGCTAAAACTCATTACTGAAGCCCAAGAGCTCAGGGTGCGCTAGGTGTATGCCGGCGGGGCCGTGGGAGCCAGTGGATGCGTGAGAAAGGCGCCGCATGATTGAGATCCTGAACCCCGCCGAAGTGGACCGTGCCAAAGTGACGGGAACATTGGTCGCCGACATCCTGCAGACGCTGAAGCACCGCAGCACGGTGGGCACCAACCTCCTGGACATCGACCGGTGGGCCAAGGAGATGATTCTCGAAGCCGGCGCGGAGTCCTGCTACATCGACTACGCGCCGTCGTTCGGACGGGGCCCGTTCGGACACTACATCTGCACGGGCGTCAACGACGCCGTGCTCCATGGACTCCCCCGCGACTACGGACTTGCCGACGGCGACCTGCTCACACTCGACCTGGCTGTGTCCAAGGCCGGCATCGCGGCGGATGCTGCCATCAGTTTCATCGTGGGCCAGTCAACGCCGGCGGAAAGTGTGGCGATGATCAGTGCCACCGAACGCGCGTTGCGTGCCGGCATCGCCGCGGCCGGTCCGGGGGCACGGATCGGCGATATCTCCCACGCCATCGGCACTGTCCTCAGCGAGTCGGGGTACCCGGTGAACACGCAGTTCGGGGGTCACGGCATCGGCTCCACCATGCACCAGGACCCGCACGTGCCGAACGCCGGACGCCCCGGCCGCGGGTTTAAGCTGCGGCCGGGGCTGCTGCTCGCGCTGGAGCCCTGGGTGATGGCTGACACCGCGGAGCTCGTCACCGATGCGGACGGGTGGACGCTCCGAAGCGCCACGGGCTGCCGGACGGCCCACACAGAGCACACGATTGCCATCACCGACGACGGCGCAGAAATCCTTACGCTGCCCACCGCCGACTAGGACAGCGCCAAGCGCTGCTCCCAGGCGCCCGTGCAGCCAGGCCGCCCGCGCAGCCAGGCGCCTGCGCAGGCCTAAGTCCGGCTCCGGGCTTAGGCCAGCGTGATCAGGTCCAAGTAGTCTTCGTTCCAGTGGTCCTCGACCCCGTCCGGCAGCAGCACGACGCGCTCGGGATTGAGGGCTTCCACCGCACCTTCGTCGTGGCTGACCAGGACGACGGCGCCGCTGTAGTTGCGGAGCGCACCCAGGATTTCGGCGCGGCTGGCAGGGTCCAGGTTGTTGGTGGGTTCGTCCAGGAGCAGCACGTTGGCGCTGGACGCGACGATGGTGGCCAGGGCCAGGCGGGTCTTCTCGCCGCCGGAGAGGACGCCTGCAGGCTTGTCGACGTCGTCGCCGGAGAAGAGGAACGAGCCGAGGATGCCGCGGACTTCCGCGTCCTTCATGTCCGGTGCGGAGGAGCGCATGTTCTCCAGCACCGTCCGGTTCGTGTCCAAGGTGTCGTGCTCCTGGGCGTAGTAGCCCACCTTCAGGCCATGGCCGGCGATGACGTCACCGGTGTCCGGCTTGTCCACGCCGGCGAGCATCCGCAGCAGGGTGGTTTTGCCGGCACCATTGAGGCCCAGGATGACCACCTTGGAACCGCGGTCGATGGCAAGGTCCACGTCCGTGAAGATCTCAAGCGAACCGTAGGACTTGCTGAGGCCTTCGGCAGTAAGCGGGGTCTTGCCGCAGGGTGACGGGTCCGGGAACCGGAGGGCGGCCACGCGGTCGTTCTCGCGGACGGCTTCCAGACCGCTGAGCAGTCGTTCGGCCCGCTTGGCCATGTTCTGCGCCGCAACGGCCTTGGTGGCCTTGGCGCGCATCTTGTTGGCCTGGTCGAACAGGACCTGGGCCTTCTTCTCGGCGTTGGCGCGTTCACGCTTGCGTGCCCGCTCATCGGTTTCGCGCTGGGTGAGGTAGCGCTTCCAGTCCATGTTGTAGAAGTCGATCTGTGCGCGGTTGGCGTCCAGCAGGAAGACCTTGTTAACGGTCGCTTCCAGCAGTTCGGTGTCGTGGCTGATCACGATCAGGCCGCCCTGATGGTTCTTGAGGAAGTCGCGCAGCCAGGCGATGGAGTCAGCATCGAGGTGGTTGGTGGGCTCATCGAGCAGCATGGTCTCGGCGTCGGAATACAGGATCCGGGCCAGCTCAACGCGTCGGCGCTGGCCGCCGGAAAGGGTCTTCAGCGGCTGGTTGAGGATCCGGTCCGGCAGGGCCAGGTTGGAACAGATCGCTGCCGCTTCAGCCTCGGCTGCGTAGCCGCCGGCGGCCAGGAATTCGGATTCCAGCCGGTCGTAACGGCCCATGGCCTTGCGCTGGACCTCCTGGTCCTCGCTGGCCATTTCGTCGTGCGCCTTCCGGAGCTTGCCGACGGCAACGTCCAGGCCCCGGGCTGCGAGGATGCGGTCGCGGGCGAGTTGCTCCATGTCCGGCGTGCGTGGATCCTGCGGGAGGTAGCCGATCTCCCCCGTGCGGGTGACCTTGCCGGCAGCCGGCAGGCCTTCTCCGGCCAGGACGCGGGTCAGGGTGGTCTTACCTGCACCGTTGCGGCCCACCAGGCCGATCTTGTCGCCCTTGTCGATGCGGAAGCTCACCTGGTCCATAAGGAGCCGGGCGCCGGCGCGCAGTTCAAGATCCTGGACAGTAATCACAGCAGGTAAGGCCTTTCACAACAGGGAAACGCCGCAGCTCTACGGATGGTGTCTGGAGCAGCCGGGCAGAATGGCCGGACAGAACGGCCTGTCCAAGTCTACCGGCCCCGGCTTCTCCCCGTAACCGCGGCGCTCATGTCCGCCCTTTGTGCACAGCATGCAGGCTTCCTGCGCCCGGTTAGTAGGTCCCCTACAAAATAGCTCCCGACGGCGGCGGGTAACGTCAGGATCATCCCCATGCTCCGGCGTATACCACCTGATAGGACCCACCATGAGCCAGACTGACACTGCCGTCACAGGCCCCGCTTCCTCCCCTGCCCGCAGCCGCTGGAACGCCACCGACCTCGGCCTGATCGCCGTGTTCGCTGCCCTGGTGGCCGGCGCCGCGCTGGTCCCCGGCATCGCGGCCAACGTGTTCGGTGTGCCCATCACCTTCCAGACCCTGGCGGTGATGCTCACCGGCCTCATGCTGGGCCCCGCCCGCGGGTTCGCCGCCGTCGGCCTTTACACGCTGCTGGGCCTGGCAGGCCTGCCCATCTTCAGCCAGGGCCGCAGCGGCCTGGGTATCTTGGCCGGGCCGTCCGCTGGGTACATCATCGCCTTCCCCCTCGCCGCCGCACTGGTCGGCTGGCTGGCCACGGTGGTCATCCGGCGCACCTCAAAGGCCCGGGCCCTGTGGTTCTTCCTTGCCGCCACGGTGACCAGCATCCTCCTGGTGCACTCCCTCGGTGTTTTGGGGATGGCCGTCAACTCCAAGGCGACCCTCGGAGAGGCCTTCCTCGCCGACCTGGTCTTCTACCCCGGCGATGTGATCAAGAACGTGTTGGCCGCGGTCATCGCCGTTGCACTGCACCGGGCCTTCCCCGACCTTCTGGTCCGCCGGGTCAAGCGGATCGGCGCCTAGGCAGCCATGGCCACAATTTCCTTCCGGCAGGTGTCCGTGGCCGTTGCCGTGGACACCGGTCCGGCGCCCAAAACGCTGCTGGCCGACGTCACGCTGGACCTGACAGAACGGCGCATCGGCGTGATCGGAGCAAACGGTTCCGGCAAGTCAACGCTGCTTCGGCTGCTCAACGGCCTGGTCCAGCCGTCGTCGGGCGCTGTGACGGTGGATGGCGCCGATACCGTCCGGGCAGTCCGGGCCGTGCGCCGGCAGGTCGGGTTCGTCTTTACCGATCCGCTCTCCCAGCTGGTGATGCCCACAGGGCGCGAGGATGTTGAACTGTCCCTGCGCCGCTCGGTCCGGAACGGGACTGAACGGCGGCGGCTTGCCGAGGCCGCCCTGGCCCGGTTCGGGCTGCTGGGCCTCGCAGACCAGAGCATTTACGAGCTGTCCGGCGGCGAACGCCAGCTGATGGCGCTGGCGGCCGTCCTGGCCGTGGACCCTTCAGTGCTTGTCCTGGATGAGCCGTCCACCCTGCTGGACCTCCGGAACCGCGAACTCCTCCGCCGCACACTGGCCGGCCTCGGGCAGCAGATCATCATGTCCACCCACGACCTCGAACTGGCCCTCGAAATGGACCGCGTGCTGGTGGTTGAGGCCGGGCGCGTCGTGTTCGACGGCGGCCCGGCAGCTGCCGTCGACAGGTACCGTGCGCTGTCCGCCAGCGGGCTGGCTGCGCCATGAGAGGGCACGGTTTCCTGCTCGCCAACTACGTTCCCGGCAATTCAGTCGTCCACCGGGCCCCGCTGGCGCTGAAGTTCCTCCTGGTGGTGGGCTGCGGCCTGGCATCGTTCCTGGTGGTGGATTGGCTGGTGTCCGCCGGGGTCCTGGCCGTGATGTGCGGGCTCTTCCTGCTGACGGGTGCGGGTCCGCGCCGGCTGCTGGCCGCCGTCCGGCCCCTGCTCGCGGTCCTCCTGGTCATCGGCCTGTTCCAGTGGTGGCAGTTGGGCGGACCCACCGCGGGCCGGATTGTCCTGAACATTCTGGTGTGTGTGGTGGCCGCTTCCCTGTTGACGGCCACCACCCCCATGCAGCGGCTGCTGGACGGCGTGGTGTCTCTCGCGATGCCGTTCCGCCGGTTCGGTGCCGATCCTGAGCGTTTCGCCCTGACCATCGGCGTGATGCTGCGGAGCATCCCCTACATTGCGGGCGCGTTTGCGGATGTCCGGGATTCGGCGCGGGCCCGCGGGCTGGAACGTAATCCGCGCGCGCTGGTACTGCCGGTCTTTATCACCACCGTGGCGTACGCCAGGCAAACGGGCGAGGCCCTGGCGGCCCGCGGGCTGGGCGACGCGGAGGATTGAGGGGCGCCGGTTGTGCCTGGTTACGCTCGGCTCAGTCGGCGATGGCCTCGTAGCGCAGCAGGGCGGCAGTCCCCATGCCGCCGGCGATGCTGATCATGGCCAAGGCCAGCGCACCATAGTTGCCGCCGCGGCGCGCCTGGGCCAGCAGCCGGGTCACCAGCACCGCACCCGATGCGCCGTAGGCGTGGCCCAGGGCCAGCGCACCGCCGTCGAGGTTCACCCGCTCCGCATCGATGCCCAACCGGTCCAGGCAAGCCAGGGTCTGGGACGCGAAGGCCTCGTTGAACTCCACCAGGTCCAGGCTCTCGGCGGAAAGCTCCCTGGCCGCCAGCATCCGCCCGGCGGCAACCGCCGCGCCGATGCCCAGCAGTTCCGGGTCCACTCCCGCGGTGTCCGTTGCCAGCACCAGCAGTCCGTCGGGAACGCCGAGTTCCCGGGCGCGCAGCAGGGAAGTCATCACGACGGCGGAGGCGGCGTCCGCGTCGAAGCACGAGTTTCCGGCGGTGACGGTTCCGCCGTCCACAAACGCGGCCGGGAACCGTTTCAGGACCGCGGGGCTCAGGCCGCGGCGGGGGCCGTCATCGGCGCTGATGGTTCCGTCGGGTGTCTCCAGCGGGGTGATCTCGCCGCTGAAGTGCCCCGCCGACGCCGCGCCCAAGGCACGCTGGTGGCTGCGCAACGCGAGCTCATCCTGCCGCGGCCGGCCGATGCCGAAGCGGGCGGCCACGTTCTCCGCAGCCACCCCCATGTCGGGGTCGCCGTAGCTGTTGGGCACAAACCGGGCGCGCGCAAAGAACTCAGGTTCGCCGTCGTCGTTCCGGTACGCCCGCAAGGGGGCGGTGCTGATGCTCTCCACTCCCCCGGCGAGGTACACGCCGTTCCCGCCCGTTGCCACCAGGCCGGCCGCGAGAACAATCGCGTCCAGGCCCGAGCCGCACTGCCGGTCAACCGTCAGGCCGGGCACGCTGACGGGAAGCCCGGCTTCGAGCAGGGCCAGCCTGGCAACGTTGCCCCCGCCGCCCACGGCATTGCCGATCACCACGTCGGAGATTTCAGCCGCGGACACCTTGGCGTCAGTGAGGAGCTGCTGCAGGACGGGCGCGAGGAGCTGGTGGGCCCGGAGGCCCTTGAGCGACCCGTTGGCCCGGCGGACCGGGGTGCGCCGGGCCGCGACGATCACGGGCTGCCGGTCCGGGGGCAGCAGCTCAGCGGTCAAGGTGACGGACCCGTGTGTCGTGGGAAGCGATCCACTCCAGCAGGATGTTGCGGCTGATCTTCCCGCGGTCCGTGGTGGGCAGCTCCGTCAGGGAGAAGTACTGCACCGGGCGTTTATCCCGGGACAGGCTGCCCTCGAGCCCGGCCTTCAGCTGGGTGGCGCTGATGCCGCCGTGCGAGGGCACCACGCCCGCCACGACCCGCTGGCCCCGGATGTCGTCCGGCATGCCGGCGGCAATCGCGGCTGCCACACCGGGGACGGACGCCAGAGCCAGCTCCACCTCGTGCGGGTAGACATTCTTGCCTGAGGTGAGGATCATGTCCGCGCGCCGGCCGAGGATGTGCAGCTCACCGTCGGCAAGGTACCCCTGGTCGCCCACCGTGAGCCACCCGTCGAAGGAGCGCAGGGCCTGGCCGTCGTCACCCCATAGGTAGCCGTTGCTCACCATGCCGCTGCGCACGCAGATGTTGCCTGTCTCGCCGTCCGGCAGGTTGGCGCCGTCGTCGTCCAGCACCCTGACCTCCACGCCAGGGAACGCGCGGCCAATTCCGGTGCCGCCGGCGTCGAACTTCCCGGCCGGCAGCCCCAGGCCGGACACAAAGCTCAGTTCCGACGCGCCGTAGTACTCGTAGATGGTGGCGTTGGGTGCCCAACGGCGCGCGGCTTCAAGTGTCCGCGCATCGAGCTTTGAGCCGGCACAGATGATGGTCCGCACCCCGGCGGCGTCCACGCCGCCGGCCAGGCCGCGCTCACTGAGCAACCTCAGCATGGTGGGTACCAGCACCAGGCGGGTGACGCCGTCGTGCGTGATGGCGGCGTGGACGTCACCGACGTCGAAGCTCTGCAGGGTTTGAAACTCCGAGCCCGCGTACAGGCACTCGGCCAGGGCGTACAGGTTAAGGCTCGCCGCGAGGGGTCCTGGGGCCAGCGTCACGTCGTCCTGGCGCAGGCCAAAGAATTCGATGGAGGCGTCAAAGGACTTCCGCCAGGACTGCCGAGACCGGGTAAAGGCCTTGGGCACGGACGTGGTCCCGGAGGTGAGGCCGATCAGGAAGGTCGATTCCGGCTGCCCGTCAGCCAGTGCGTCCGCCGCGGAGACGGCACCGGCCCGGGCCGCTGCGTCGAGCCGTTCCCTGATCTCGCGGCGAAGTCCTTCCGGCCAGGCCGGATCGAGGACAGCGCACTGCCGTTCGCCGGCCAGTGCCGCGGTGAACCGGACCACAAAATCGACGGAGTTAATTTCGGCCAGGACGGTGACGGCCGAGGTGGCCGGGATGGAAGCTGCCGCGGCGTCGCGAAGCTCAGCCCAGCGAACCCGGCGGCCGGCAACCACGACTGCTGTGTCGTGGGGGCGCTCGTCGGCCCAGCGCTGGATCTTGTCGAGAAAAGGCATTCCCCAACTTTACCGGCGGCACCCGCTTCAGCGGCTCCGGCAAGGACTATTGTGACTTCATGAGCTTCAATGACAACGCCCAGCTGGACCCCTCCCAGGTGCAGGACCGTCGCGGCATGGGCCGCGGCGTCAAGGTCGGCGGCGGCATCGGTGGCGGGCTCATCCTGCTCATCGCAGCCCTGCTTGGCGTCAACCCGGCACTGCTCGAGGGTTTGACCGGCGGGGCCGGCACTCCCGACCAGACCCAAGGCACGGCGCCGGCATGCAAGACCGGCGCCGACGCCGACGCCCGGCTGGACTGCCGGATCACCGGCACCGTCAACAGCCTCAACGCGTTCTGGCCGGCGTACCTGAAGGACTACGGCGTACAGTACCCGCAACCGAAGACGGTCATCTTCACCGGCGGCACGAATACCGGCTGCGGTGCGGCCACCAGTGAAGTGGGCCCGTTCTATTGCCCCAACGACACCACCGCGTACTTCGACCCCGGTTTCTTCCAGGAGTTGGTTGACCGGTTCGGTTCCTCCGGCGGCCCGCTCGCGCAGGAGTATGTGGTGGCGCACGAGTTCGGTCACCACATCCAAAACGTGCTCGGGTACCTGGACCGCGCCCAGCAGGATCCGCAGGGACCGGAGTCCGGAGGCGTGCGGGTGGAACTCCAGGCTGACTGCTACGCCGGTCTGTGGGCCCGCTACGCAAGCAGCCAGCCGGACCCCAAGTCCGGCCAGCCGCTCCTGGAGGCGTTGACCCAGCAGGACCTCAACGACGCCCTCTCCGCAGCTTCGGCGGTGGGAGATGACCGGATCCAGAAGGCGGCCACCGCGCGGGTGTCCCCTGAATCCTGGACGCACGGTTCCAGCGAACAGCGGCAGAAGTGGTTCTACACGGGCTACCAGAGTGGCGACATCAACAAGTGCGACACGTTCTCGGCGCCCAGCCTCTGACGCATCGATTGGGTGGGGACGACGACGGCGGGGTTCCCTGGCCGAGCTTAGGGGCCGCTGGGGACGACGAACGACGACGGCCGGTTACCTTCGCGCAGAAGGTGACCGGCCGTCGTCGTACGTCTTCCAGAACAGGGCCCGCGCCGCAAGAGACGCGGCGCGGATCAGATGTTGAAGCCGAGGGCCCGCATCTGGTCCTTGCCGTCGTCCGTGATCCGTTCCGGACCCCACGGCGGCATCCATACCCAGTTCAGGCGCCACTCATCGACTACCCCGTCCAGGGCCTGGCCCACCTGCTCCTCGATCACATCGGTGAGCGGGCAGGCGGCCGTGGTGAGGGTCATGTCGATCAGCAGTGCGCCGTCGTCCTCGGAGTACTTCAGGCCGTAGAGCAGCCCAAGGTCAACGATGTTTACGCCGAGCTCCGGGTCAATAACGTCCTTCAGTGCCTCTTCGATATCCTCGAGGCCCGTTTGGGCCGCTTTGATTTCGGTCATGGCGTTTAGTCCTAACTAGGCCTGTACTGCAGCGATGGCGGCTGCGCCGGCGCCCGTGGCGTAACGGTCGTAGCCTTCTTCTTCGAGGCGGTCCGCGAGCTCAGGGCCGCCCTCTTCGACAACCTGGCCGTCAACGAACACGTGGACGAAGTCAGGCTTGATGTAACGGAGGATGCGCGTGTAGTGCGTGATGAGCAGCGTGCCCATGTTGCCCTCGGCGTGGGCGCGGTTGACGCCTTCGGAGACAACCTTCAGGGCGTCGACGTCCAGGCCGGAGTCGGTTTCGTCCAGGATGGCGAACTTCGGCTTGAAGAGCTCCAACTGGAGGATCTCCACACGCTTCTTCTCGCCGCCCGAGAAGCCTTCGTTGACGTTGCGCTGGGCGAAGTCGGCGTCAATGCGGAGCTGGGCCATCGCGTCCTTGACTTCCTTGGTCCACGTACGCAGTTTGGGTGCTTCGCCGTCAATAGCGGTCTTGGCGGTCCGCAGGAAGTTGGTCATGGACACGCCGGGGACCTCGACGGGGTACTGCATGGCCAGGAAGACGCCGGCGCGGGCGCGCTGGTCAACACTCATCGTGAGGACGTCCTCGCCGTCGAGCGTGATAGTGCCGCTGGTGACGTTGTAGCGCGGGTGGCCGGCGATGGTGGACGCCAGGGTGGATTTGCCGGAACCGTTGGGGCCCATGATGGCGTGGGTCTGGCCGGTCTTGATGGTCAGGCTGACGCCCTTCAGGATCTTCTTGGTGCCCTGCTCCGTGTCAATGCTGACGTGCAGGTCCTTGATCTCAAGAGTAGACATACGTCTTGTTCTCCTCTGCACCGGGCTCGTCGGCTCCGGTGCGGTCTGTGTCTGGAAGTTTGGTTCTGTTGCTGGGTAAAGACTGTGCTAGCTGAAGTTCGGGGCTTGCGCGCCGTTGAGGACGTTGGTGAAGTCCACGTAGACCTCATCCCCATGGATCTCGACGGCGAACACCGGGACGGGGTCGTAAGCGGGCAGTTGGAGCGGCTCGCCGCTGCGCAGGTCGAACTGGGAGCCGTGGCCCCAGCATTCGATCTTGCACCCTTCCACTTCGCCCTCGGACAAGGAAATGTCCGCGTGCGAGCAGGTGTCCCCGATGGCGTGGATTTCCCCCATGGAGTCCTTGACGATGGCTACAGGGTAGTCATCGATCAGGATCCGGAGTGCCTGCTTGAGCTGGATTTCGTCCACCTTGCAAACAAGCTCGCCCTTTGGCTGGTCAGTCATCTGTTGTCCGCGCCGTCTAGTTGTTCGTAACTGCGAGCTCGCGCTCAACAGCCTCGGTCAGCCGCTCTTCGAGGGCCGGGACCTTGATCTGCTGGATGATCTCGTGCAGGAAGCCGCGGACCACCAGGCGACGGGCGGCGTCTTCGGGGATGCCGCGGGCCATCAGGTAGAACAGGTGTTCGTCGTCGAGGCGGCCGGTGGCGCTGGCGTGGCCGGCTCCCTTGATCAGGCCGGTTTCGATTTCCAGGTTGGGAACCGAGTCGGCGCGGGCGCCGTCCGTCAGGAGCAGGTTGCGGTTGGCCTCATAGCTGTCGGTGCCTTCGGCTTCCTTGCGGATCAGCACGTCGCCCACCCACACTGCGTGGGCATCGCGGCCCTGCAGCGCGCCCTTGTACAGGACGTTGGAGGTGCAGTTGGCCACCGCGTGGTCAACGTACAGGCGCTGCTCAAGGTGCTGGCCGGCGTCGGCGAAGTACAGGCCGAACATTTCCGCTTCGCCGCCGGGAGCGGTGAAACGGGCCGACGGCGTGACGCGGACCAGGTCGCCGCCGAGGCTGACAACCACGTGCTTGAGCTTGGCGTCACGGCCGATCTTTGCCTGCTGCGAGGAGGCGTGCACGGCGTCCCCGTTCCATTCCTGGAGCGAAACAACGGTGAGGTCGGCGCCGTCTTCAACAACGATTTCGATGTTTTCGGACACGACGGCCGATCCCTGGTGCTCCAGGACCACAACGGACTTGGAGAACTTCTCCGCAACGATCACCAGGTGCTGGGCGGCTGCATCCGTTGAGGTGCCTTCGATGACGACGGTGATTTCGGTGTCGGCCTCGAATTCAGCCGGGACGGTGAGGACGGTGGCTTCACTGAAGTTCTCCCAGGCGTTGGCGGACACGCGGTCCTCCGGGATGCCGGCGGTACCGATGCGCTTGTCATCGCGGGCCACGGTTTCCACCGTGATCCGGTCAGGGCCGCTGACGGTGACCGTGGGGGCAGCCCCGGCCAGGACGTCGCTGTGCAAGCCCCGGAGGCGCTTGAGCGGGGTGAACCGCCAGTCCTCTTCGAGCCCGGTCAGCGGCTTGAAGTCCGCCAGGTTATAGGAGGTCAGCCGGCCGGCGCGTGAGCTGTCCGGGATACCGACGCCGCCGCCGTGGGAGTGGCTCTTGACAGCTTCGCCGGCAAGCGGTGCCTTGGAGTTGGCCGCGTTGATCGGAGAAAGGCTTTCGCCTTCCTCCGTGAAGCCGTCAATAAACGGCTGGGCCGAGGGCGCGCCGATGCGGGCCTTTTCAGTAGTGATTTCAGTCATCGTTATCCGACGGACCCTTCCATCTGCAGTTCAATCAGGCGGTTCAGCTCAAGTGCGTACTCCATCGGGAGTTCGCGGGCAATGGGCTCGATGAAGCCGCGGACGATCATCGCCATGGCCTCGTCTTCGCGCATGCCGCGGGACATCAGGTAGAAGAGCTGCTCTTCGCTGACCCGGGAAACGGTTGCTTCGTGGCCCATCACCACGTCATCCTCGCGGATGTCGATGTACGGGTAGGTGTCCGAACGGCTAATGGTGTCCACCAGGAGCGCGTCACAGCGGACGGTGTTGGCTGAGTGCTTGGCACCTTCCCGGACCTGGACCAGGCCGCGGTAGGCCGAACGGCCGCCGCCGCGGGCCACTGACTTGGAGATGATGGAGCTCTTGGTGTTCGGTGCGATGTGCACCATCTTGGAGCCCGTGTCCTGGTGCTGGCCGGCACCGGCGAACGCGATGGACAGGGTCTCGCCCTTGGCGTGCTCGCCCACCAGGTAGACGGCCGGGTACTTCATGGTCACCTTCGAGCCGATGTTGCCATCAACCCACTCCATGGTGGCGCCCTCTTCGCAGATGGCGCGCTTGGTCACCAGGTTGTACACGTTGGTGGACCAGTTCTGGATGGTGGTGTACCGGACGCGGGCGCCCTTCTTCACGATGATTTCGACGACGGCGGAGTGCAGCGAGTCCGAGGTGTAGATCGGCGCGGTGCAGCCTTCGATGTAGTGGACGTAGGAGTCCTCGTCGGCGATGATCAGGGTCCGCTCGAACTGGCCCATGTTTTCCGTGTTGATGCGGAAGTATGCCTGCAGCGGGATGTCCACGTGGACGCCCTTGGGGACGTAGACAAAGGAGCCGCCGGACCAGACAGCCGTGTTCAGGGACGCGAATTTGTTGTCGCCCACGGGAATGACGGTGCCGAAGTATTCCTGGAAGATCTCCGGGTGTTCGCGCAGTGCGGTGTCGGTGTCCAGGAAGATGACGCCCTGGGCCTCGAGGTCCTCGCGGATCTGGTGGTAGACCACCTCGGACTCGTACTGTGCTGCCACGCCGGACACGAGGCGGCTGCGCTCAGCTTCCGGGATGCCCAGCTTCTCGTAGGTGTTCCGGATGTCCTCGGGCAGGTCCTCCCACGAGGCGGCCTGCTTCTCGGTGGAGCGCACGAAGTACTTGATGTTGTCGAAGTCGATGCCGGAGAGGTCTGCACCCCAGGTGGGCATGGGCTTGCGGTCGAAGTACTTCAGGCCCTTGAGGCGAAGGTCGAGCATCCACTCGGGTTCGCTCTTTTTGTCCGAGATGTCACGGACGACTTCGTCATTGATGCCGCGGCGGGCGTTGGCGCCGACGTCGTTCTTGTCGGACCAGCCGTACTCGTACGTGCCGATGCCGTGGAGCTCGGGATTCTTTTCCAGAATCTCCGAGATCACAGTGTCTTCGGCTACCGCTTTCTCTGATAGTTGGTCCGTCATCACGGCCTTTCTTGCTGATGGTTGGTTACTTCATTCAGGCTGGCGGGGGCTGCCTGCGGGACGTGGGGTCCCCCTGCAGCCAGCCGGCCTGTGGGTATGTGGGTGGTGCAGACGTGGCCGCCGCGCGCCAGGGTGGACAGGCGGCGCACATCTACGCCGACCAGGCGGGAGAACACTTCGGTCTCCACGTCGCAGAAGACAGGAAAGTGGGCGGCGAGCTGCTGGATGGGGCAGTGCCCCTGGCACAGCTGGACGCTGGACAGCGCCGCCGGAAGCGGGGCTTTGGCCTCGATGGATGCCGCTGACGCCACGAACCCGTCGCGGGTGAGGGCCTCGGCCAGCACCCGGGCACGTGCCGTGATGTCCGGCCCGGCCTGCTCGATTTCCGGTGCATAGCGGCGTTCCATATCGCTGAAACGCTCGACGGCGAACGCGCGGACTGCCTGTACGCCCGCCATCTCCTGGAGCTGCTTGAGCGCCAGGGTGGCGATGTCGAGGTAGTCGTTGCCAAGGGTGGACTGGCCCTGTGAGCTCAAGACGTAGCGCCGTGCGGGGCGTCCCGCGCCGGCACCGGCTTTGGCCACGCGCTTGACTTCAATCACGCCACTGCGGTGCAGCTGGTCGAGGTGGCGCCGGACTGCCGCGGGCGTGAAGCCCAGCATGTCGCCAAGTTCCGCGGCGCTGACGGGACCATGCTCCAGGACTGCGCTGAGCACACGGTCGCGCGTACGCTCGTCAGGGTCCGCCGCCGGAGAAACGGCGACGTGGCCGCGATCCGGGGTGGTGCGCGGCGCTCCGTGCCCGCCAAGGGGCACAGCAGTAGCGTTGGTCATGGAATACACAACACAATCATGTCGTAATTTAGTCCCCCGTTCCAGTAAGGCGAGGCTGACCTGCGCCAGGCCGGGTGCTGGCGGCAGCAACCCCGGCCTGTACTACATCGCGTAGAATGCTGGGGTGCGATCCCCCGAATCCCCGGTTCTGTCCATCAGCGGGTTAATTAAGGATGTTGGTCCGCTGGCCAGTCTGGATGGAAAGATGCTCCGGGTGGTGAGCGGCGTCTCGCTCCACGCCGAACGCGGCCAGGTGACCGCGCTGCTCGGGGCCAACGGCGCCGGGAAGACGACCACCATCGAATGCGCGCAGGGACTGCAGACGCGCAGCGGTGGATCCATTTCGCTGCTGGGGCAGGATCCCGGCCGCGCGGGGGCTGAGTTGCGCTCCCGAGTGGGTGTGATGCTGCAGGACGGTGGCCTCCCGCCGTCGGCCCGGCCCATTCCCTTGCTGCGCCACATTGCCGGGATGTACGCCCGGCCGCGGTCCGTTGACGAACTGGTGGACCGGCTCGGCATCGATTCCTTTGCCCGGACCACTGTTCGCCGGCTCTCCGGCGGACAGAAACAGCGGCTGGCCCTTGCCGCGGCGCTCATCGGCAATCCGGAGGTCCTCTTCCTGGATGAGCCGAGCGCAGGGTTGGACCCGCAGTCCCGGCAGTTGGTTTTTGAGCTTATTGCCGAGCTGCGGGACGCCGGAATGGGAATCATCCTCACCACCCACCTCATGGATGACGCACAGCGCCTGGCGGATTACGTCTACATCATCGACGCCGGCCGGAACGTCGCGGAAGGCACCGTTGCACAGCTTCTCCAGCGGGAGCCCGCCGTCGAATCCGGCGAGCATATCCGCACCCTCCTCTTTGAAGCCGATGCCAGGCTCAACCTCTCCGGAGTCCTTCCCGAGACCATCACCGTCAGCGAAACACGTGCCGGCAGCTATGTTGCCACTGGGCCGCTCACGCCCCACGACCTAGCCGCGCTGGCCTCCTGGTGGGCCGCCCACGGAGTGATGCCCACCTCGCTCAACCTTGCGGCGCGAAGCCTCGAAGACGTGTTCCTCGACGTTTCGGGAAAGGAAATCCGATGACCGCCATGCCGGACGCCGCTGCACGTCAAGCCCCCGCGACCCTCGTCCGCCGCATCCTCCTCCAAGGCAAATACGAAGCAGTTGCCATGCTCAGGAACGGCGAGCAGCTCATCCTCGCAGTGGTCCTGCCGCTGCTCGCGCTGATAGGCCTGACCGTCACACCGCTCCTGGACGGCCTCGGTGGCAGCCGCGTCAACATAGCTGTGCCCGGCATCCTGGCGCTCTGCGCGCTGTCCACAGCCTTTACCGGCCAGGGAATCGCCACCGGCTTCGACCGCAGGTACGGGGTCCTTCGGTTCCTCTCCACCACGCCCCTGGGCCGTCCCGGACTCATCGCCGGAAAGGTGTTGGCGGTCCTGACCGTCCTTGCGCTGCAGGTAGTGGTTGTCTCGGTGGTTGCGCTGTTCCTCGGCTGGACCCCGCCGGCAGCGGCGTGGCTGCCCGGCCTGGCGCTGCTGGTCCTGGGCGCCGCGGCGTTCACTGCGCTGGGGCTGCTGGTGGCCGGCACCGTCCGGCCTGAGGCCACACTGGCGATCACCAACCTGTTGTGGATCCTGCTCGGAGCCCTCGGCGGCATCGTGATTCCCGCCGATCGGCTGCCTGCGCTCGTCCAGGGAATCGTGCACTATCTGCCCTCGGGCGCATTGGGCGCCGCCTTGCGCGAGGCCTTCCTCTCCGGCACCGTTAATTTCGGTGCCGCCCTCATACTGCTGTTCTGGACAGTCCTTGCCGGCGCAGCAGCCATCCGTTGGTTCAAGTGGAATTGAGATATCCGTGAGCACGGCTTCACGCCTTCCCGAGTTTGCCGGCCGCCTGACAGCGCGGCTTCCCCGTACCGTCGACGCCCGGGTGCGCCGCCTTGCCGTGGCCTCCCTTATTGGCCAGACCCTGCTGGTGGTCACCGGCGGCGCGGTCCGGCTGACCGCGTCCGGACTGGGCTGCCCGACGTGGCCGCGCTGTACCGACACCTCCTTGGTCAACACCGCCGAGATGGGAATCCATGGGTTCATCGAGTTCGGCAACAGGCTCCTGACCTTCGCCCTGGCCGCAGTCGCGGTGCTGATGCTGGTGTACCTGTGGAACCTGCGAAAGGAACGCCGCGACCTGTTCCTGCTGGCACTGGGCCTCCTGGCCAGCATCCCGGCACAGGCGGTGATCGGCGGCATCACCGTCCTCACCAACCTCAATCCCTGGGTGGTGGGCCTCCACTTCCTGGTGTCGATGGCGCTGGTGGTTATCGCCACCCTGCTGGTGAACCGGGCCTACGGGCGCACCGGCCGGCTTGCCACCATGTCACGGCCTGCGTTGCCGGGCGTACTGCGCCCGGTGACCGCCGCCGTCGCACTGTTCTCGGCTCTGGCGGTCATGCTCGGCGTTGTGGTGACCGGGGCAGGTCCGCATGCCGGGGATGCCGACGCACCGCGCAACGGGCTGGACTGGGACCTTTTCTCGCACATCCACGCCGTGCCGGCCTATCTGGTGACGGCCGGAACCCTGTTCGCGCTGGTGCTGGTGTTTACCCGCCGGATCACGGGCCCGTTCAGGACGGCGACGGTCCTGCTGCTGGCCGTCACGCTGCTTCAGGCGGTCATCGGCTTCACGCAGTACTACAACGGGATCCCTGCCCTGCTGGTGGGCGCCCACATGTTGGGTGCGGCACTGTTGATGGGCGCCGCCACCAACGCGGCCGACGTCGCGCATTCCAGCCCAACGAAGTAGCCGCAATTCTTTAGCCCGCAACGCAGAAGTGCCACGGTTCCAACGGAACCGTGGCACTTCCCTTTAACGACGCTCTCTCCCTTATTGTGGCATTTTTCCGAACGCTCTCGCAGTACCTACCGGAAATCGGCGGACCCTCTTGCGGTACCTGCGCTTTTACTAAGGTGCGCCGCCGCGCGCTTGTGCTGAAGCGGTTCCGTCTGACTGCTTCAGGGCGACTGATTCGCGCCTTCGTGGCAGGGGTTGTGCTGCGCCCCGATGGCCCGAACCACACCTCCCACGAAACCAAGCAACCCTCCCGCACTTTGGAGTGCGAGAGGGTTGCCCTAGTACGTGCAGGAAGTGACAGAGGGTCGGGTGGGAGGGTCAGCCGATGATGGCGGACCCGATAAACGGATCCACTGCCAGTGCGATAAACAGCAGGGTCAGGTAGCTGATGGAGCCGTGGAAGACCTTCATGGCCTTCTTGTCCGGGATATCCTCGCGCTGGGCCCGGTTGTAAAGTGCATGGGATTCGTAGAGGAACCAGGCCCCGGCCAGGACCGCGGTCACGGTGTAGACCCAGCCCGCGCCGCCGGCCGGGACCAGCAGCAGGGAACAGGCCACCATGGCCCAGGCGTAAAGGACAACCTGAACGGAAACCACCTTTGCTCCGGCGATGGCGCCGAGCATGGGGACGTTGGCGTTGCGGTAATCCTCGCCGTAACGCATGGAGAGCGGCCAGTAATGCGGCGGGGTCCAAAGGAAGATCACCATAAAGAGGATGATGGCGGGCCACTCCACGCGGTCGGTCACGGCAGCCCACCCGATCACCACCGGGAAACAGCCCGCGGCCCCTCCCCACACGATGTTCTGTGCGGTGCGGCGTTTGAGGATCAGGGTGTAGATGACCACGTAGAAGAAAATGGCAGCCACTCCGAGCCATGCAGCGAGGGCGTTGGCCCCGAACCAGAGGATGGCGATGGCGGCCGCACCGAGCAGCCAGGAGAAGATCAGGGCCTCGCGCGGGGTCACTTCCCCGGTGACGAGCGGCCGGTTTTCGGTGCGGTGCATCAACTTGTCGATGTCGCGGTCGAAATAGCAGTTGAACGCACCGGCACTGCCGGCCGCAAACGCGCCACCGATCAGCGTGGCCAGGATCAGTCCGATCGAGGGGAAACCGCGCTGGGCAAAAATCATGGTGGGCAACGTACTGACGAGGAGCAGCTCGATGACGCGTGGTTTGGTGAGGGCGAAATACGCCTTGGCCTTTCGGGCCAGCCCGGCCCTCCCTCGGGCGGGGGCAGCATTTAGCGGCGTATCGGTTGTGCTCACGGTGGCAGTCACCCGTTCTTGTTTGGCAGTTCTGTCTGTCAGTGCAGCTGGATCTCGCGGCCGTTTGCCCGGGCACCCGCCATTGTCATCGGTCAAGGGCGCCCGCAGTACCGCTGGCCCGCAGACCCCGAAGGGCACGGCCATCCGGCGTCGGCCTCCAAATATCATACCGTGCGCATTTGCGACAGATCCCCGCTCAATAGGCCCTGATGATTGCTCGCAGGCCAATTCGAGCAGATTAACTCAACCGCACGGAACACTCATTCACATAAAGCGAAATTGCGTCCAAAACATGAGATTTGAGCCGCCCGAAGCGTGGAATGGAGCTAAGCTGTCACCAGATCAGCACGCACTGGGAAAGCGGCGGAAACCGCATTCCCATTGGTCTGTGTCTGAGTTAGAGATCCACGTTTCGATGGTGAACGGCTGGTACACCGCAGCGGCGCCTCAGCGTGCCGCGGACCGTAACCGCCGTGTCGCCGTCAGCACAGAGAGGGGCCCGGTTTTCGTGCCACATTTGGAAGAGCAAGAACTGTCATGGACCAGCTTGGACCAGCGCGCGGTGGATACCATCCGTGTTCTGGCCGCGGACGCTGTGGAGAAGGTCGGTAACGGCCACCCCGGCACGGCCATGAGCCTGGCCCCGGCCGCCTACCTTCTTTTCCAGAAACTGATGCGCCACGATCCCCAGAACCCGGCCTGGCTGGGACGCGACCGTTTCATCCTGTCCCCCGGCCACACTTCGCTGACCCTCTACATCCAGCTGTTCCTCTCCGGCTACGGCCTGGAACTGAAGGACCTTGAGGCGTTGCGCACCTGGGGTTCGCTGACCCCCGGCCACCCGGAGTACAAGCACACCGCCGGTGTGGAAATCACCACCGGCCCGCTGGGCCAGGGCCTGGCCTCCTCCGTGGGCTTCGCCTACTCGCAGCGCCGGATGCGCGGCCTGTTCGACGCCGATGCTGCCGCCGGCGAAAGCCCGTTCGACCACACCATCTGGGTGATCGCCTCCGACGGCGATCTCCAGGAAGGCGTCACGTCCGAGGCTTCCTCGCTGGCCGGCCACCAGGAACTGGGTAACCTCGTGGTGGTCTACGACGAGAACCACATCTCCATCGAGGACGACACCGACATCTCCTTCACCGAGGATGTCCTCAAGCGCTACGAGGCCTACGGCTGGCACACCCAGCGCGTGGACTGGACCAAGACGGGCGAATACGTCGAAGACGTCCAGGAGCTGTACTCGGCCCTGCTCGCGGCGAAGGCCGAGACGTCCAAGCCGTCCATCATCTCGCTGCGCACCATCATCGGCTACCCGGCACCGAAGAAGCAGAACACCGGCAAGATCCACGGCTCCGCACTCGGTGCCGTGGAAGTCGCCGCGTTGAAGGAGGTCCTGGGCTTCGACCCCGCCAAGTCCTTCGAGGTTGACCAGGAAGTCCTGGCCCACGCCCGCAGCGTGGTTGACCGCGGCGCCTCCGCCCGCAAGGAATGGGAAGAATCCTTCAACGCCTGGCAGGCAGCCAACCCCGAAGGCGCTGCGCTCCTGCAGCGCGTCGAGGCGCAGGAACTGCCCGGGGGCCTGGACGCGGCACTGCCCGTGTTTGAGGCCGGCAAGGACGTCTCCACCCGCGCCGCATCCGGCAAGGTCCTGAACGCGCTGGGCCCGGTCATGCCGGAACTGTGGGGCGGTTCGGCCGACCTCGCCGAGTCCAACAACACCACCATCGAAGGTTCGCCGTCGTTCATCCCTGCGTCCAAGCAGACCGACGCCTGGAAGGGCAACCCCTACGGCCGCGTCCTGCACTTCGGCATCCGTGAGCACGCTGCCGCGTCGATTGTGAACGGCATTTCACTGCACGGCAACACCCGCGCATTCTCCGGCACGTTCCTGATCTTCAGCGACTACCAGCGCCCGGCCATCCGCCTCGGCGCCCTCATGGGTGTGCCGTCCATCTACGTGTGGACGCACGACTCCATCGGCCTGGGCGAGGACGGACCCACCCATCAGCCGGTGGAGCAGCTCGCGTCACTGCGCGCCATCGTCGGTCTTGACGTGGTCCGCCCCGGCGACGCCAACGAAGTCGCCGTGGCCTGGAAGACCATGCTGGAGAACCACTCCAACCCGGCAGGCATCGTCCTCACCCGCCAGAACATCCCCACCTATGCGCGTGGTGCAGGAGCGGCCGACGGCGACACGTTCGGTTCCGTTGCAGGCGTCGCCAAGGGCGGCTACGTCCTGGCCGAAGCGTCCAAGGACGGCGCCACCGTACCGGCCGACGTGATCCTGATCGGCACCGGGTCCGAGGTCCAGCTGGCCGTCCAGGCCCGCGAAGCCCTCCAGGCCGAAGGCATCGCCGCCCGCGTCGTGTCCATGCCGTGCGTCGAGTGGTTCACCAAGCAGGACGCGGCCTACCGCGAGTCCGTGCTGCCCGCCGGCGTCAAGGCACGTGTCTCCGTCGAGGCCGGCCTGGCCCTGGGCTGGCGTGAATTCGTTGGCGACGCCGGCCGTTCCATCAGCCTCGAACACTACGGCGCTTCCGCTGACTACAAGCGCCTCTTCAAGGAGTTCGGCATCACCGCGGAGGCTGTCGCCGCCGCCGCCAAAGACTCCCTCGCCGGCCTGCAGGCCTAACACAGATTCCAGGAGATAACACCATGACTACCCCCACCCAGCAGCTCTCCGACGCCGGAGTATCCATCTGGCTTGATGACCTCTCCCGCAGCCGCCTGGAGACCGGCACGCTGCGCAAGCTCATCGAAGAGAAGAACGTGGTTGGTGTGACCACCAACCCGTCCATCTTCCACGCTGCCATCACGGCCGGCACCGACTACGACGCCACCATCGCGGCCCAGGCAGCAGCCGGCGCCAGCGTCGAAGAGACCATCTTCGAGATCACCACCACCGACGTCGCCGACGCCTGCGACCTGTTCGCCCCTGTCGCGGCAGCGACGAAGGGCGTCGACGGCCGCGTGTCCATCGAAGTTGACCCGCGCCTTGCCTGGGACACGGCGGCCACCATCGCCGAGGCCAAGCACCTGTACAAGAAGGTCAACAAGGACAACGTCCACATCAAGATCCCGGCAACCCTTGAAGGCCTCGAAGCCATCACCGCCACCCTCGCCGAGGGCATCAGCGTCAACGTGACCCTGATCTTCTCCCTGGAGCGGTACCGCGCCGTCATCAACGCCTTCCAGTCCGGCCTCGAGCAGGCCAAGGAAAACGGGCATGACCTCGCCAAGATCCACTCGGTGGCCTCGTTCTTCGTATCCCGCGTGGACACCGAGATCGACAAGCGCCTCGACGCCATCGGCACCGACGAAGCCAAGGCACTCAAGGGCAAGGCCGGCGTCGCCAACGCACGCCTCGCCTACCAGGTCTACGAGGAGCTCTTCTCCACCGAGCGCTGGGCACTCCTTGCCGAAGCCGGCGCCCTCCCCCAGCGTCCGCTGTGGGCCTCCACCGGCGTCAAGGACCCGGCCTACCCCGACACCCTGTACGTAACGGAGCTCGTGGCGCCCGGCGTGGTCAACACCATGCCGGAGAAGACCCTCGACGCCACGTTCGACCACGGCGTGGTCACGGGCGACACCGTTTCCGGCACCTACGCCGAAGCCAACGCCACCCTCGACGCACTCGACGCCCTGGGCATCTCCTACAACGAGGTGGTAGCCCTCCTCGAGTCCGAAGGCCTCGACAAGTTCGTGGCCAGCTGGAAGGAACTGCTGGCCGACGTCGAAGGCGCCCTCGCTTCTGCACGGAAGGCTTCCTAACCCACTATGAGCACTCTCAGCTACGACGCCACCGGTGCCGCGCGGCAGGCACTTGAACAGCACCTTCCTGCCCTTGTGGCGGACCGCATCGCTACCCGGATTTTCGCGAAGGATCGCACCTTGTGGGGTCCCGATGCCGAGTCCGAGTCCGCTGTCCGGCTCGGCTGGGTGGAGGCGGCTACCGTTTCCCGGGCCCTGGTGCCGGGCATCCTGGAGCTCCGTGATGCTTTCAAGGCCGACGGCGTTTCCCGCATTGTGTTGTGTGGCATGGGCGGGTCCTCGCTGGCTCCTGAGGTCATTGCGGGTACCGCTGGCGTTGAGCTGACTGTGCTGGACAGCACGGACCCGGACCAGGTCCGGGCCGCGTTGGCGGACCGGCTGGCCGAGACCGCGATTGTGGTGTCGTCCAAGTCCGGTTCGACCCTGGAAACCGATTCCCAGCGCCGGATCTTTGAGCACGCCTTCACGGAGGCGGGTATTGATGCGAAGAGCCGGATTGTTGTTGTGACCGATCCGGGGTCGCCGTTGGATAAGGCCTCGCGTGAGGCCGGGTACCGTGCGGTGTTCAACGCGGACCCGAACGTCGGCGGCCGCTACTCGGCCCTGACCGCGTTTGGTCTGGTGCCCTCGGGTCTGGCCGGTGTGGATATCCAGGCGTTCCTGGACGAGGCCGAGGAAGCTGCCGAGATCCTCAACGAGGACGCTCCGGAAAACATCGGCCTCGCGCTGGGCACGGCGCTGGGCGGAACCAACCCGCTGCGGAACAAGATCGTGATCGCCGAGGACGGGTCCGGGATTGTGGGGTTCGCCGACTGGGCCGAACAGCTCATCGCCGAATCCACGGGCAAGCTCGGCACGGGGGTGCTGCCGGTGGTGGCCGGACCCAACTCACCGGAGGTCAGCTCCGGTGCGGCGGACGTCCTGGTAGTGCGGCTGGTGGCCGCGGATGCCGACGTCGAACTTGGTGAAAACGAAGTGGCCATCGCCGGCGGACTCGCCACCCAGATGATGGTGTGGGAATTCGCCACCGCCGTTGCCGGCCGCCTGCTGGGGATCAACCCCTTCGATCAGCCGGACGTCGAGGCCGCAAAGGTGGCTGCGCGCGGCCTGCTGGACGCCCAGCCCGAGCCCACCCCGGCCGCGTTTGTCGACGGTGCGATCGAGGTCCGCGGCGGTGACTGGCTCCGCGGTGCCCACACGGCGGAGGAAGCCGTCGGCGCCCTGCTGGGAACGCTCGATGACGAGAGCTACCTCAGCGTCCAGGCGTACTTCGACCGGCTCGCGTTCGCTGATTTGGAAGGCATCCGTGACCAGCTCGCGGGCACCAGCGGCCGGCCCGTCACGTTCGGCTGGGGACCGCGGTTCCTGCACTCCACCGGGCAGTTCCACAAGGGCGGACCCGCGATCGGCGTGTTCTTGCAGGTCACGGCCGCTCCGGCCGAGGATCTGGCCATCCCGGACCGGCCGTTCACCTTCGGGGAACTGATTGCCGCCCAGGCCGCCGGGGACGCCCAGGTCCTCGCCGGCCACGGCCGGCCGGTCCTGCGCCTGCACCTCACCGACCGCACCGCGGGCGTTGCACAGCTGCAGGAAATCATCACTGCCCTTGCCGCCCAGTCTGCATCCGTCTCCGACAGCTAAGGTTCCACAGCTACCATGCCAGAAACTGAAAACGGCAGGAATTCAGCCGCGCCGTCCGGAAAATCGGGGCGAAACCCGCTTCGGGACCCGCGGGACCGCCGCCTCAACCGGATTGCCGGGCCATCGTCGCTGGTCCTCTTCGGAGTAACCGGCGACCTTGCCCGCAAGAAGTTGATGCCGGCGGTGTATGACTTGGCGAACCGGGGGTTGTTGCCGCCGAGTTTCGCGTTGGTCGGGTTCGGCCGGCGTGAGTGGGATGATGCGGAGTTCGCCGCGCAGGTGAAGGCCGCAGTTCAGGCGTCGGCGCGGACGCCGTTTGATGAGGCGGTGTGGAACCAGCTCGCGGAGGGGATCCGTTTTGTGCGGGGCGAGTTCGATGATGATGACGCGTTTGAGCGTCTGGGTGACACGATCGCGGAGTTGGATGAGCACCGCGGGACGCGGGGGAATCACGCGTTTTATCTTTCGATCCCGCCGAAGGCGTTTGAGCAGGTCTGCCGGCAGCTCTCCAAGCATGGTCTGGCGCAGGCTGACGGGCAGAAGTGGCGGCGGGTGGTGATCGAGAAGCCGTTCGGGCATGACCTGGAGTCCGCCCGGGCGTTGAATGAGATTGTTGAGTCGGTGTTCCCGCCGGACGCGGTGTTCCGGATTGACCAC
>NZ_JANFCZ010000016.1 GCF_024391045.1 Pseudarthrobacter sulfonivorans | reverse complement strand
GGCCAGGAAGACATGCGAGAGCGCGAGCGCATGCGCAACGCGATCGTCCTACGACTGAACCCCTACAAGGATCAGAAAGCGGTCTGCCTGCTCAACAAATACGTCCTGACACCGACCCCCGAGGCTGGACGTGAGTTAGTTGAGCACTTCCACGAGATGCTCAAGCTCGAGTGGCAACGTGCGAAAAGAGAGTCCGGACTAATTCCATGGGGGGCGGGCTGGAGGGCCGGCCGTAGTGTGGAACGACAGAAGCGGCGAGTCGCGAGCTCCGGTTCCAGTGACGCGACCGACACGGCCTCCTCGCAGGTGACAGGTGCATCGGAGAGGCCCGAGCGCCGTACCCCCAACGCGGTTGTCAGTCGGACGATCTAGGCAGCAAAGCATACGTCCGTGCTCAGCCCTGTCGCCTCGGAACCATCTACTCCAAAGGTTATTCAGCTACGGAACGTGGTGGAGTTTCGCTTCAACGTCTAGCCACGGCTTCGAGAATCGCGCCCCGGCACAGCCCGGGGCGCGATTTTCGTACTCAGAACCAGCTCAGTGCCCTGCCGGACTCCATCCCAGGGCCGGCCCCAGTTTGGTGGCGATGTCGGTGAGGATCTGGACATAATCCTCATGCTCGAAGCTGAAGGGCAGCGCGAACGCCACTTCGTCGACCTCCTGAAACCCTGCGTGCGCGTACAGCTGTTCCGCAATCTGATCGCTGGTGCCCAGGAGGTCAGGGGCGAACAGCATGCCCCGGGGCCCCTGCGGCGCGTGGGTCCGGGGCGTGCGTTCATCGACGTACCGCTGGTATTTTTCCCGTTGTTTCGATGACGCCGAATCGGTCGGGATCACCACCAGGCCCTGCGAGGCCCTGGCCGGTCCGTGCGGCTGGGCTGCCGCGGCGGCCGCCTCGCGGTAGGCGCGGATCTGTGCCTGCTGGATCCGGCCAAACACGGGCTCCTGGTCCGCATCCGGGAAGATCACGCTGCTGGAGAGCAGGTTGAATCCGTTCGCCCCTGCCCACACCGCCGATTTCATGCTGGCTGCCCCATACCAGAGCCGTCCACGCAGCCCGGACGAGTGCGGTTCGACGCGGTTGGAGAATTCCTCGACCACCCCCTGCTTGCCGGAGAACTCGCGGACCGGTTCGCCCGCAATCAACCGCGCCAGACGATTGACCCGTGCGTAGCTGAAGTCCTCCAGTTCGGCGGTATCCGGGTACAACTCGTGCTTTACGGTCTCGTAATGCATTGGTTCACCCACGCTCAGGCCCGGATTGATGCGCCCGCCAGCCAGCAGATCAACGGTGGCCAGATCCTCCGCCAGACGCAGCGGGTTTTCCCAGCCCATCGGGGTCACGGCAGTTCCAAGCTCAATCCGGGAGGTGCGCTGGCTGGCCGCGGCCATAACCGCAATGGGGGAGGAGATCCCGAACTGCAGGTGGCGGTGGCGCAGCCAGGCGCTGTCGAACCCAAGACGTTCGCCGAGTTCGATGACCTGCAACGTCGATTCGTGCCCCTTGGCCGGATCCGCCGGATCGAACAGGCCAATGGTGAGGAAGCCAAGCTTGCGCAAAGGTTGTGGAGACTGGGGCATGGGCTTCCTTCGGGTCGGTGTGGGGCTGATCCTCATGATATCCAGGTGCCATTACGTTGCCGCCGGGGCAATTCCCTGAGCCGTTAGAATTCAATGAAAACAACGAGACTCAACGGCGTGTGGGTTGAAGAAGTATGTTCCGCGTCAACGTCTGATCCGGAACTGGCAAAGGAGACTGCGTGCCGCTGAGGCGTCTGATTCAGGTCATTACCGCTGCTGTGGCCGCGGCCCTTGTCATGTCGGGATGCTCCGGTCCGGGGGGAACCGCGCCTGTGGTGGTGGGCGAGACGAAACGCGGCGGCAGCGTCACTGTGGCCGAGGTGAACGCCTTCACCTCATTCAACCCGTTCAGTGCCGCGGGCAACACGGACATCAACACCAAGATCGGCCAGATCACCCATTCCGGGTTCTACTACATTGACAACACCGAAAAGGTGGTCCGCAACGAGAAGTTCGGCCGCTTTGAGAAGGTGTCCGACAGGCCGTTGAAAGTGAAATACACCGTCAACGAGGGTGTGAAATGGTCCGACGGCGCCCCCATAGACGCCGGGGACCTCCTCCTGGCATGGGCGGCCGGCTCTGGCTATTTTGACGACGCGAACGCCAAGTCCGGGACGGGCACCAGGTACTTTTCTGCCGCTTCCGACAGGACCGGCCTGGCTGCCACCGCGCTCCCGGAAATCGGGAGCGACGGCCGTTCGATCACCCTTGAATACCTGTCACCGTACGCGGATTGGGAAGTAGCGTTCGACGTCGGCCTTCCGGCCCATGTGGTCGCCGCCAAAAGCGGCCTGAACGACGAAGGCGACCTCATCGAGTTGCTCAAGGACTCGCCGCGCGGTGACCCGGACCGCCCCGCGGCGAATGCCGCATTGAAACGCGTCGGCGATTTCTGGAACACCGGCTTCGACACCAAATCACTGCCGCAGGACCCGGCGATGTACCTCTCCAGCGGTCCCTACATCGTCCGGGATATTGTTCCGGACGCGTCCATCACGCTCGTCCGGAACAAGGACTACGTGTGGGGAGCCGAGCCCTATCTTGACCAGGTCACCGTTCGCTTCACCGGTTCTGCCGGGGCCGCCGCAGAGGCACTCCGCGCGGGGCAGGCAGACATTATTGCGCCGCAGCCGAGCGCCGGAACCGAGGCCCTGTTTGACGGGCTGGCGGCGCAGGGAAACACCGTGGAACGGTACAACCAGTCCGGCTATGACCATCTGGATCTGAAGTTCTCCGGCCCCTTCGCTGAGAAGGATGTCCGTCAGGCGTTCCTCAAGACCGTTCCACGGCAGGAGATCGTCAACGACGTGGTGGGGGGCCCGGTGGCTGACGCGAAACCGCTGGATTCATACGTCTTCCTCCCGTCGCATCCCAAATATGCGGACACCGTCAAGAACAATGGATCCGCTGACTTTATAAAGGTCGATATCCAGGCCGCAGTTTCGCAGCTGCGCGGCGCGAGCCCGACAATCCGGATCCTGTACAACAAAGACAACCCCAACCGGGCCCGGGCGTTCTCCCTCATCCGGGACTCGGCCCGCGCCGCCGGCTTCACCGTTGAGGACGCAGGCCTGGGCAATGCCGACTGGGCGGCGGCACTGAACAAGGGTGGCTACGATGCCGCAATCCTCGGATGGATCGGCCCCAGCGTGGGTGTCAGCCGTGTTCCCCAGATCTTCAAGACCGGCGCCGGAAGCAACTTCAACGGGTTCTCCGACAACGAAGCGGACAAGGCAATGGATGACCTGGCAAGCACCACGGACCTGGGAAAACAGGACGAACTGCTGGCCAGCGTGGACAAGCGGATCTGGCAAAGCGCCTACGGCCTCCCGCTCTACCAAACCACCGGAACGGTCGCATACAGCCACCGAGTGACCGGAATTGTGCCAAGCTCCGGTCCGCTGGGCGTGTGGTGGAACGTGTGGGAGTGGCGCCTCAAATAGGCGGGGCAGCGGCCAACACGAAAGCCGGGGGAGCCCGGCAGGGCCGATTTCACGCTCAGTCCTACCAGCGAGTAGCATGTGACTTGCGCAACTTTCCGGGACAAGCTAGTTATTGGCCGTTAACTGATTACGGTTTGGCAACGGTGTACCAGTATTTGGACTTTGTGCAGTTAGGCTACTCATCATGGGCTGCGTCACAGTGTAATTCTGCGATGCGGCTGCCGGGGAGCAAAACGATTTCCCCGAACATCTCCCACAACTCATAGGAGGCGGAATGCGTTTCACGCGCACTTCCAAAGCACTCGGCATGGTGGCGATCGCCGCCCTTGCCCTGACCGGCTGCGGCGCTGGAGGCGGCAGCAATGACGGTGCCAGCCAATCTGCCGGTGACCCCAACAAGGTCATCACCGCTTACAGCAACGAGCCTCAGAACCCGCTGCTGCCGGCAAACACTAACGAAGTTTACGGCGGCCGCGTCGTTGAACTGCTGTTCGAAGGCCTCCGCAGCTACGATGCCGACGGCAAGCCGGTCAACGCACTGGCAGACTCCATTGAGTCCACTGACGCCCAGAACTGGACCATCAAGGTCAAGCAGGGCCACAAGTTCACCAACGGTGAAGCCATCACGGCCAAGACCTTCGTTGATTCCTGGAACTTCGCTGCGAACTCCAAGAACCTGCAGAACAACGGCTTCTTCTTCGAGTCCATCGCGGGCTACGAGGATGTCTCGGCTGTAACCACGGAGAAGGCTGCGGACGGCAAGACCACCACCACGCCCGCTCCGACCGCCGACACCATGTCCGGCCTGAAGGCCACCGACGACTCCACCATCACGGTCAAGCTGGCTCAGCCTGAAGCCGACTGGTCGCTGCGCCTGGGCTACTCTGCCTTCTACCCGCTGCCCTCCGCAGCACTGACGGACCCGAAGACCTACGGCGAGAACCCGGTGGGCAACGGTCCTTACAAGCTGGAAAAGGCCGGTGCGTGGGTTCACGACCAGTCCATTTCGCTCGTGAAGAACGCTGACTACGATGGTCCCCGCGCTTCCAAGAACGGCGGCGTAACCTTCAAGTTCTACACCGATCCGGGCCCCGCGTACACGGACCTGCAGTCCGACAACCTGGACGTCACGGATGTTCTTCCGTCCAATGCCCTGAAGACTTACACCACGGACTTCCCGGACCGTAACTCCACCAAGGCCGTTGCCACCGACTCCACGCTCAACATCCCGGGCTACAACCCGAATTTCCAGGGTGAAGCCGGCAAGCTGCGCCGCCAGGCACTGTCCTACGCCATCAACCGCGAAGAAATCGCCAAGGTGGTCTTCAACGGTACCCGTACCCCGGCCAAGGCCTTCGCACCGCCGGTCATCGATGGTTTCAAGGCCGACCTCAAGGGCAGCGAAGTCCTCAAGTTTGACGCCGCCAAGGCCAAGGACCTGTGGGCCCAGGCTGACAAGATCAAGCCGTACGACAGCTCCAAGCCGCTCCAGATTGCCTCCAACACTGACGGCGGCAACAAGGAATGGATCGACGCTGTAGCCAACGGTTTCAAGAACAACCTCGGCATCCAGGCTGAAATCCAGCCGTTCGCCAAGTTTGCCGAAGTCCTGAACCTGCGCAAGTCCCAGCAGCTCCCCGGCCTGACCCGCGCGGGCTGGCAGGGCGATTACCCGTCGCTGTACAACTTCCTCGGACCCGTCTGGGCAACCGGCGCATCCTCCAACTACGAGAAGTACTCGAACCCGGAGTTCGACAAGCTGCTCAAGGAGGGTCTGGCTGCCAAGACCACCGAAGAGGCGAACGCAAAGTTCAACCAGGCACAGGAAGTCCTCTTCCAGGACCTTCCGGGTCTGCCGCTGTGGGACCAGGCACGGCCGATCGTGTGGAGCAACAACGTTACGAAGGCCGAGACCGGCTGGAATGGCGGAATTCTCTACTACAACATCACCGCCAAGTAGTCTCCAGGATCTAAACTTGCCGTCAGGCAGATTGGGGGTCCGGCGTCAGCCGGGCCCCCATTGTCCTGTACGGCAGGAAGGCACACATGAAATCCCCCTCTTCGTTCCCCGAAAGCTGGTGATCCGGTGGTCCGCTTTATTCTGCGTCGACTCCTCCAGGTGATCCCTGTCTTCATCGGCACCACGCTTTTGGTCTACTACATGGTCTTCGCCCTACCCGGCGACCCCATCGCAGCCCTCTTCGGTGACCGCCAGCCCCCGCAGGCCGTCATTGACACCCTCCGCAGCCAGTACCACCTCGACCAGCCCTTCTGGGTCCAGTACGGACTGTTCCTGCAGAACCTCTTCACCTTCAACCTCGGTAACGACTTCACCGGGCAGCCCATCGCAGCCAGCCTGGCGCGCGTCTTTCCCGTAACGGCCATGCTTGCCGTTGAAGCGCTGGCCATCCAGGCCATCTTCGGCGTCGCCTTTGGCGTTTTCGCCGGCCTCCGCCGCGGCGGATGGTTTGACTCCACAGTCCTGGTGGCCTCACTCGTGGTCATCGCCGTGCCCACCTTCGTCCTCGGCTTCGTCTTCCAGCTGGTTTTCGGTGTCCAGCTGGGCTGGGCCAAACCCACGGTCGGCGCCAATGCCGACTGGGGCAGCCTGCTGCTGCCCGCAGTGGTCCTGGGCCTCGTGTCATTTGCCTACGTTCTCCGCCTGACCCGTGCTTCGGTGAGCGAAAACATGAACGCAGACTATGTGCGGACCGCCACCGCAAAGGGCCTGTCCCGGCCGCGGGTCGTGATTGCACACATCCTGCGCAACTCCCTGATCCCGGTGGTGACCTACCTCGGCGCCAACCTCGGCGGGCTGATGGGTGGTGCCATCGTGACGGAGGGCATCTTCAACGTTCCCGGCGTCGGCAACAAGCTCTATCAAGCGGTGCTGCGCAGCGAAGGGCCAACCATCGTCTCCATCGTCAGCGTCCTGGTGCTGGTCTTCGTGGTGGCCAACCTGCTCGTTGATCTCCTGTATGCCTGGCTAGACCCGAGGATCCGTTATGACCAGTAATAACAGCCACTTCGTGGCGCCCATCGACGAGACACCGCTGCTTGCAACGGATGCCGTCAAAACCGACCATGCGCCCGTGAGCCTGTGGTCGGATGCGTGGCGCAAGCTCCGCCGTCGGCCGCTGTTCATCATTTCCGCGCTGCTGATCCTTGCGCTCCTGGTCGTGGCGCTGTTCCCCGGCCTCTTTTCGTCCGTTGCACCGAATGACGGTTGCGAACTGTCCAACTCCGAAGGCGGTCCCTCCGCGGGCCACCCGTTCGGCTTCACATTCCAGGGCTGTGACATCTACTCCCGCGTCATTCATGGCACGCAGGCGTCCCTTTCCGTGGGTGTGCTTTCCGTGCTGTGCGTGCTTGTTATCGGTGTGACGATCGGCGCCATCGCCGGCTACTACGGCGGCTGGGTCGACTCTGTGCTTGCCCGCCTGGGTGACATTTTCTTCGCCCTGCCTTTGATCCTTGGCGCCCTGGTCATCACCCAGCTTCCGCTGTTCCGGGAAAACCGGAGCGTCTGGACGGTGGTTTTTGTCATCTCCCTGCTGGCATGGCCCCAAATGGCGCGCATCACCCGTGGCGCGGTCATCGAGGTGCGCAATGCGGACTTCGTGACGGCGGCCCGCTCGTTGGGCGTTTCGAGGTTCGGCGCCCTGGTCCGTCACGTCCTGCCGAACGCGCTGGCCCCGATCATTGTCCTGGCCACCTTGGAACTGGGTGTCTTCATCGTGGCGGAAGCTACCTTGTCCTTCCTGGGCATTGGCCTGCCGCAGGGCATCATGTCCTGGGGCAACGACATTGCGGGTGCCCAGGCATCCATCCGCACACATCCCCAGATCATGCTCTACCCGGCAGCCGCGCTGTCCATCACCGTGCTGAGCTTCATCATGCTCGGCGATGCCGTCCGGGACGCGCTTGATCCGAAGAGCCGTCAGCGATGAGAGACAAAGAGATGATGACCCCAGAAATCCACATCGACGAGGCGGGACGTGCGGGCGTGAAGCCCCTGCTGGAAATCCGCGATCTGGCCATTACCTTCAAGACCGGCGGCGGTGATGTCCAGGCGGTCCGCAATGCGCACCTGACCATCATGCCCGGTGAGACCGTGGCCATTGTGGGCGAATCAGGCTCCGGAAAATCCACCACGGCCCTTGCCGCCATCGGACTCCTGCCCAACAACGGTGCGGTGTCCGGCGGGCAGATCCTCCTCGACGGGGAGGACATAGCCCACGCCACGGAAAAGCGGATGATCGAACTGCGCGGCAATACCATTGGTATGGTTCCGCAGGACCCCATGTCCAACCTCAATCCCGTGTGGAAGATCGGTTACCAGGTCAAAGAGACCTTGCGGGCCAACGGGCAGCCCAGCGGTCCGGATGACATCGCCAAGGTGCTGTCCGAGGCGGGCCTCCCGGACGCCCACCGTCGCGCCGGCCAGTACCCGCATGAGTTCTCCGGTGGTATGCGGCAGCGTGCGCTGATCGCGATCGGGCTGTCCTGCAAGCCGCGGCTGCTGATCGCGGATGAGCCGACGTCGGCCCTGGATGTCACCGTCCAGCGGCAGATCCTCGATCACCTGGAAACCATGACCGCAGAGCTCGGCACCTCCGTGCTGCTCATCACTCACGATCTGGGTCTGGCTGCCGAGCGGGCAGACAAAGTGGTGGTGATGTACCGGGGCCAGGTGGTGGAAGCAGGTCCCTCGCTTGAGCTGTTGCGGAACCCGCAGCACCCGTACACCAAGCGCCTGGTCGAATCTGCGCCATCGTTGGCGAGCCGGCGTATCCAGGTCGCCAAGGAACAGGGCGTGGAAGCATCGGACCTGTTGGCGCCCGCCGCCGAGGTGGCTGCCGCGGACAACGTCCTGCAGATCCAGGACCTGCGCAGGGTCTACAAACTGCGCAGCGGATTGGGAAAGGCCACGGACTTTGCGGCCGTCGACGGTGTGAGCTTCGACGTCAGGCGCGGGACCACCACCGCGATTGTGGGGGAGTCCGGTTCGGGCAAGTCAACTGTCGCCAAAATGGTCCTGCAGCTCGAGAAGCCGACCGAAGGCAGGATTCTCTTCGACGGCGTCGACACGTCACTGCTCAAGCCCAAGGAGCTCTTCAAGTTCCGCCGCCGGGTGCAGCCCATCTTCCAGGACCCGTACGGTTCGCTGGACCCGATGTACAACATCTTCCGGACCATCGAGGAGCCCTTGCGGGTTCACAAGATTGGCGACCCTGCCAGCCGCGAAAAGAAGGTCCGCGAACTCCTGGATCAGGTGGCGCTGCCCCAGTCCACCATGCAGCGGTACCCGAATGAACTGTCGGGCGGGCAGCGTCAGCGTATTGCCATTGCCCGGGCACTCGCGTTGGATCCGGAAGTAATCATTTGCGATGAGGCCGTGTCCGCCTTGGACGTGCTGGTTCAGGCCCAGGTGCTCAATCTCCTGGCAGACCTGCAGGCCAACCTGGGGCTGACCTACCTCTTTATCACCCATGACCTTGCGGTGGTCCGGCAGATTGCCGACCATGTGTGCGTGATGGAGAAGGGGAAGCTGGTGGAAACGGGGTCCACGGATGACGTTTTCGAATCCCCCCAGCAGGATTACACCAAGGCCCTGCTCAACGCCATTCCCGGGGCGAAGCTCATGCTTCCGCCGGAAGTGGCCTGAGAAGCACAGGGAGTGAGCGGAGCCGGTGCCCGGAAGGGCGCCGGCTCCTGCGCTTAACGCCCTACAACTGAAGGTTGAGTTTCCGAAGGTTGTCCCCGAGCAGCCCGCCCAGTGTTTTGCGGCCTGCTGTGTTCATGTGGACGGCATCGGCCAGGTTCCTGGCGAGGTTGTACTTGGTCAGCCAGTCACCCACCCCAACAAACGGTATGCCGTTCCGGGCCGCCAGGTTCCCCAGCAGCGCATCCACCTGCGTCCTGCGGCCGCCCCCGTAGTTGGCACCGCGGGCCAGCGTTCCGATCATCGCGAGCCGGGTGGCCGGATAGCGCTCCCTGAGGGCACTGATCAGTCGCTCGGCGTTGGCCACGATTTGCGCGTCCGAAGCACCCTGGGCTGCATCGTTGCCGCCGCCCTGGATGACAATCAGGGCCGGCGTCCCGTAGGGCAGCTTCCAGTCGCCCCGCTGCAGGGCGTCGATGTAGTTGCCTGTCTTTCCGTTGGACGCCACAAAGCCGGTTCCGCCGAGGCCGCAGAAGTGGACTTTGTAGCCGACGGCGGCGAGGCCAAGACGCGGCCAGCCGTCGGCGGGTTCGGACTGTGAATCGCCGATCAGCAGCGCGGTATGCCTGATGTCCGGGACGACCACTTCGTCGCGGCCATTGGCGGGATTACGGACAACGGAACCGGCCGGCAGGCTTTCCGGATCAGCGCCGCGCTCAATGTAGCGGCCCGCAGCACCACCCGCCGCCCCCGGACCTGCCGCTGCAGGCGCGCCCGCGGCAGCAGCACCCGCTGCTTGCGTGGCGGACGCGGGGGACCCGGCAGGGGGTGCAGTTGGCTGCCCGCAGCCGCAGAGGAGGACGCCGGCAGCGATTCCCGATGCGACTAAGCGGGACATGGCCGAGGCGTTTCGCATCAGGGGCTCTCCGGGCTTGAAGTATCACAGCAATAATGAAGCATCAAGTCATGAAAATCCAGTGACTTTGCCCACGGCGCAGGAGCGCCGGTGAGTGATTCGCCGGGATTGCCGCGTCTTGGCCCTTGGTCGATTTTTAGGCGCCTTAGGCCGCAGCGTTTAGAATAATGGAAGGCGCCCTGTGTTAATGGGCCAATCCGTCGTGGACTCCGGTTGGAAATGCGGCGAAACAACAGCTGACTCACACTGAATCGAGCAATAACGCATGTCTGAAACCACCACCAACACTGCGGTAGCCACTGCATCACGCAGTGACCTGCGTAACGTCGCGATCGTGGCCCACGTTGACCACGGCAAGACCACCCTGGTCGATGCCATGCTCAAGCAGACCAACTCCTTTGCCGAACACAACCACCTCGAAGACCGTGTGATGGACTCCGGTGACCTGGAGCGCGAAAAGGGCATCACCATCCTGGCCAAGAACACCACCGTGGCCTACAACGGACCGTCCTCCCACGGTGAAACCATCACCATCAACGTCATCGACACCCCCGGCCACGCCGACTTCGGCGGCGAGGTGGAGCGCGGACTGTCCATGGTGGACGGCGTTGTCCTCCTGGTTGACGCGTCCGAGGGCCCGCTGCCCCAGACCCGCTTTGTGCTGCGTAAGGCTCTCGCCGCGCACCTGCCGGTCATCCTGCTGGTCAACAAGACTGACCGCCCCGACGCACGCATCGAAGAAGTTGTCCACGAGTCCATGGACCTGCTCCTGGGCCTCGCCTCGGACCTCGCCGACGAAGTTCCGGACCTGGACCTGGACAAGATCCTCAACGTCCCCGTGGTCTACGCCGCCGCCAAGGTCGGCCGCGCATCCTTGGACCAGCCCGCCGACGGCTCCGCCCCGGACAACGAAGACCTCGAGCCGCTGTTCAAGACCATCATCGACCACATCCCCGCGCCCACGTACAACCCCAACGGCGTCCTCCAGGCCCACGTGACCAACCTGGACGCCTCGCCCTTCCTGGGCCGTCTCGCCCTCCTCCGCATCTACAACGGCACCCTCCGCAAGGGCCAGCAGGTTGCCTGGGCGCGCGCCAACGGCGAGCTCAAGACCGTGAAAATCACCGAACTGCTCGCCACCAAGGCCCTCGACCGCGTTCCGGCCGAATCAGCCGGACCCGGTGAGATCGTCGCCGTCGCCGGCATTGAGGAAATCACCATCGGTGAGACCCTCACCGACGTCGAGAACCCGCAGCCGCTGCCGCTGATCACCGTGGACGATCCCGCGATCTCCATGACCATCGGCATCAACACCTCGCCGCTGGCCGGCAAGGTCAAGGGCGCCAAGGTCACGGCCCGCCAGGTGAAGGACCGCCTGGACAAGGAACTGATCGGTAACGTCTCCCTCAAAGTCCTGCCCACCGAGCGTCCTGACGCCTGGGAAGTCCAGGGCCGTGGTGAGCTCGCACTGGCCATTCTGGTTGAGCAGATGCGCCGCGAAGGCTTTGAACTGACCGTCGGCAAGCCCCAGGTGGTCACCAAGACCATCGACGGCAAGATCCACGAGCCGATGGAACACATGACCATCGACGTGCCCGAAGAGTACCTCGGCGCCGTCACCCAGCTGATGGCAGCCCGCAAGGGCCGCATGACCAACATGGCCAACCACGGCACCGGCTGGTGCCGGATGGAATTCATCGTCCCGGCCCGCGGCCTGATCGGTTTCCGCACCAAGTTCCTCACGGACACGCGTGGCGCCGGCATCGCAGCGTCCATCGCCGAGGGCTACGAGCCCTGGGCCGGCCCGATCGAATACCGCACCAACGGTTCGATGATCGCCGACCGCGCAGGTGTTGTGACGCCGTTCGCCATGATCAACCTGCAGGAACGCGGCTCCTTCTTCGTCAAACCCACCTCCGAGGTCTACGAGGGCATGATCGTCGGCGAGAACTCCCGCGCGGACGACATGGACGTCAACATCACCAAGGAAAAGAAGCTCACCAACATGCGTGCAGCCTCCTCCGATACCTTCGAGAACCTGACGCCGCCGCGCGACCTGACCCTTGAAGAGTCGCTCGAATTCGCCCGCGAGGACGAATGCGTCGAGGTGACCCCGGATTCCATCCGCATCCGCAAGGTCATCCTGGACACCAACGAGCGTGCCAAGGCCAACCGCGCCCGCGCCAAGGTCTAACAACAGGCCGCACAGCCCAACAGAATGCCACCGGCTCCCTCCCGGTGGCATTCTGCGTTGTACCGGCAGGGGCGCCGATCGCCGTGTCTTCAGATCGTACGGGCGGCCCCGGCGCTGTGAAAGCTGCCCTTAGCGCGCGGCCGTGCGCCGCGGCGGGGCGGGCGGGACCGCTTTCGCGGCGACCACGAGGTGCAGGGGGATCACGACGTCGGCCTTCCGCGTCCTGACTGTGCACTCGCCGTCGTCCGTGGTCACCAGGTGCCCCAGCGCGTCCGTCAGGCCGCCGTCGATCCGGTACCGCACCACCACCCTGGTTCCGGGCGTGGCCGCGGCCAGGAATTCACGGGGCGTAGGCTGGGCGGGACTCACCAGTTCATACTAAGGCGGCCCGCTAGGTTCGCGGGAACGGGCTGGGAGATAATAAGCTCAGTAGTCAATAGTCCGGATATTGCGCCGGATTCAAGTGCCGGCGGTCGCCGGAAACAACGTGGAGAGGCAAGGGACGTGACGTACGTAATCGCGCAGCCGTGTGTAGATGTCAAGGACAAGGCATGTATTGAGGAGTGCCCGGTCGACTGCATCTATGAGGGTGAGCGTTCGCTGTACATCCACCCCGATGAGTGTGTCGACTGTGGTGCCTGCGAGCCCGTGTGCCCCGTGGAGGCCATCTACTACGAGGATGACACCCCTGAGGAATGGGCCGACTACTACAAGGCAAACGTCGAGTTCTTCGATGACCTGGGCTCACCCGGCGGTGCCGCGAAGATCGGCAACACGGGCAAGGACCACCCGATGATCGCCGCCCTGCCGCCCCAGAACCAAGACCACTGAGCCGGACGCCCCGGTGACATCAGCGGTGAACACTTTTGGCCTGAGCCTGCCCGATTACCCGTGGGAGGCCATGGCACCGTATCTCGCCAAGGCGTCGGAGCATCCCGGTGGGGCCATCAACCTCTCCATCGGCACCCCCGTGGACCCGACGCCGGTCCTGATCCAGGAGGCCCTCAGGGCCGCCGCTGACGCCCCCGGTTACCCCACCGTGCACGGTACCGCCGGGCTGCGCGAAGCCATCGCGACGTGGTTCGACCGCCGCCGCGGCGTTGCGGGACTCGACCCCAAAAACGTCATGCCTACAGTTGGTTCCAAGGAACTGGTGGCGTGGCTGCCGCTCCTGCTCGGACTCAAGCCCGGCGACGTCGTCGTCCGCCCCAAGGTCGCGTACCCCACCTACGACATTGGCGCTACCCTTGCCGGGGTCACCTCAGTGGCGACGGACCACCTGGACGAGCTCGACGCCGCCACCCTCGCCCGGGTGCGCCTCATCTGGGTCAACTCCCCGGGGAACCCCACCGGAAGCGTGCGGGACGTCGAGTCGCTGAAGGCGCTGGTGGCCCAGGCGCGCGAACTGGGCGCTGTGGTGGCCTCGGACGAATGCTATGCGGAGCTGGGCTGGGGCGCCTGGGATGCCCAGCGCGGCGGCGAACCGGTCCCCAGCATCCTGGATCCCCGCGTTGCCGGCGGGTCCCATGACGGGCTCCTGGCCGTCTACTCCCTCAGCAAGCAATCCAACGTTGCCGGCTACCGGGCCGCCTTCGTGGCCGGCGATCCGGCCATCATGGCCAACCTCGTCAACAGCCGCAAGCATGCAGGCATGATCGTGCCCTACCCGGTGCAGGAAGCCATGCGGGTGGCGCTGGGCGACGACACCCACGTCCTGGCCCAGAAGGATCTCTACCGCGGACGGCGGGAACGCCTGGTGCCCGCACTGCAGCACTTCGGGCTCGAGATCAAGGAATCCGACGCCGGACTGTATCTGTGGTCCACCGCGGGGGAGGGCACCTGGGAAACCGTGGCGCGACTTGCCGGCTTGGGCATCGTGGTGGGTCCGGGCGTGTTTTACGGCGACGCCGGCAACGGTTTCGTGCGGGTGGCACTCACCGGAACCGACGAGCGCATCGACGCCGCGGTAGCCCGGCTGACCTCCGCTCCGTAACAATCTTATGACTCGCGCCACAAAGGTGGCGTTTTGGGGGGATTTCGGCAGCCGCCGATTAGTGCCACCAGTCCATCGGGCGGTACTTTTTAAGTGACTATCAATGGTGGCTTTCTACAAGAAGGCAGCCCGGGTGTTGGATTTCCTGGATGAACAGGGACAGTGCCACGGCTCACCGGTTGGATCAAGCTTTCGACAGAGGCCCAAGCGCCTCATGAAGGGGACTCCATGACTGAGACCAACAGCGCAACCCTGCACCATGCAGGAGGCGAGCTCAAGCTCCCGCGCATCAAGGTTGTTGAAGGAAACGAAGGATACGACGTTTCCAAGCTGCTCAAGCAGACGGGCGCAGTCACCTTTGACCCCGGCTTCATGAACACTGCAGCAACCACCTCCGCCATCACCTACATCGATGGCGATGCGGGCATCCTGCGTTACCGCGGATACCCCATCGAGCAGCTGGCGCAGCACTCCAGCTTCCTCGAGGTTTCCTACCTCCTGATCTACGGCAACCTGCCCAGCGCCACCGAGCTGGAAGCCTTTGACCAGAAGATCCGCCGCCACACCCTGCTGCACGAAGAACTCAAGGGTTTCTTCAGTGGCTTCCCGCGCGACGCCCACCCGATGCCCGTGCTGTCCTCGGCCGTCTCCGCGCTGTCGACGTTCTACCAGGACTCCCTGGACCCGTTCAACGCCGAGCAGGTGGAGCTGTCCACCATCCGCCTCATGGCCAAGATGCCGGTCATCGCCGCCTACGCGCACAAGAAGTCCATCGGGCAGCCCATGCTGTACCCGGACAACTCCCACAACCTCGTGGAGAACTTCATGCGACTGAGCTTCGGCCTGCCGGCCGAGCAGTATGAAGTGGACCCGGTCATTGCCAAGGCGCTGGACCTGCTGCTGATCCTGCACGCGGACCACGAGCAGAACTGCTCCACCTCCACCGTGCGCCTGGTTGGCTCCTCGAACGCCAACCTCTTCGCTTCGGTGTCGGCCGGCATCAACGCCCTCTTCGGCCCCGCCCACGGCGGCGCCAACGAGGCCGTGCTCAAAATGCTCCGCCAGATCCAGGCCGACGGCACCAAGCCCGAGGACTACATGGAGAAGGTCAAGAACAAAGAAGACGGCGTCCGCCTCATGGGCTTCGGACACCGTGTCTACAAGAACTACGATCCGCGTGCCAAGATCGTCAAAGCCACGGCACACGAGATCCTCAGCAAGCTCGGCGGCAACGACGAACTGCTGGAGATCGCCCTGCGCCTCGAAGAGAAGGCGCTGAATGATGACTACTTCATCCAGCGCAAGCTCTACCCGAACGTGGACTTCTACACCGGCCTGATCTACAAGGCCATGGGCTTCCCGGAGAAGATGTTCACTGTCCTGTTCGCGATCGGCCGCCTGCCTGGCTGGATCGCCCAGTGGCGTGAAATGATCACCGACCCCAACACCAAGATCGGCCGCCCGCGCCAGCTGTACATCGGCGAGCCGGAGCGCGACTACCCGGTCCGCTAACCTCCGCGCGTGGACTGACTGAATTACGACGGCGGCCGCTCACCTTTCACAGGTGAGCGGCCGTTTCGCGTTAACCACCATCCATTGCTGAGTAACTGCCCTTTTGGGGGCTCAAAGGGCAGTTACGGAGCAATCGATGGGGAAGGCAGGGTCAGGAGGCGTAGCCCTGGGGGTTGTTCTTCTGCCAGCGCCAGTGGTCTTCGCACATCTCGTCCACGGTTTTGGTGGTGGACCAGCTGAGGTCGGCCAGGGCGGAGGTGGCGTCGGCCCAGAACGCGGGGAGGTCGCCCGCCCGGCGCTCGGTGATCTCGTACGGAATGGGCTGGCCCACGGCCTTCTCGAAGGAGCGCAGGACCTCCAGGACGGAGGAGCCCTTTCCGGAGCCGAGGTTCCAGCGGAAGACGCCCGTGCGGTCGGCGACGTGGTTCAGGGCGGCCACGTGGCCTTGGGCGAGATCCACCACGTGGATGTAGTCGCGCAGGCAGGTGCCGTCAGGGGTGCCGTAGTCGCCGCCGAAGATCATGAGCTTCTCACGGCGGCCCACGGCCACCTGGGCGATGAACGGGACCAGGTTGTTGGGGATGCCCTGGGGATCCTCGCCGATCCGGCCCGACGGGTGGGCGCCCACCGGATTGAAGTAGCGCAGCAGGGCGATGTGCCAGCGGCTGTCCGCGGCGCCGAGGTCCGCGAGGATGTCCTCGATCTGTTCCTTGGTGCGTCCGTAGGGGTTGTTGGCGCCGATTTCCATTTTTTCCACGTAAGGGATGGGGTTGTGCTCGCCGTAGACGGTGGCGGACGAACTGAAGACGATGGAGCGCACGTCATGGCGGTCCATGACCCGGATCAGGTTCAGTGTGCCCACGAGGTTGTTGTAGTAGTACTTGAGCGGCTCGCGGACGGATTCGCCCACCGCCTTGAGTCCGGCGAAGTGGATCACCGCCTCGATCCCGCTGCCGGCGAAGACGGCGTCCACGGCGGCTTCGTCCACGAGGTCCACGTGGTGGAATTCCGCGGCCTTGCCGCTAAGTTCGGCGACGCGGCGCAGGGACTCCTCGCTGGAGTTCACCAGGTTGTCGATCACCACCACCTCATGGCCGGCTTCCTGCAGGGACAAAACAGTGTGGGAGCCGATGTAACCGGTGCCACCGGTGACCAGAATTTTCATGGGTCCAACGCTATCCCAAGTCGTCCGGTTCGCGGATTTAAGCACGGGTGTGCTAAATAATAAGGGTGCCTAAAATTGTTGACGCCGAAGCCCGGCGCGCGGAAATTGTCGACGCCGTCTTCCGGATTATCGCGGTGGACGGGCTGGAGCGCGCGTCCCTGCGCGAGGTGGCCGACGAGGCCGGGCTGGCCGTCGGTTCGGTCCGGCACTACTTCGCTGGCAGTGAGGCGATGCTCCGGTTTGCGTTTGCCACCGTCGTGGACCGGATCGTGGTCCGGCTCACGGCGGCCCTTCCGGCGATCGGGGCCAGCGGGCGCGGCACGGCCGCGCGGCACGAGGCCGTTTTAACCCTGCTGGGTGAATTCCTGCCGCTGGACGAGGAGCGGGCCGTGGAGGCCTGCGTCTGGATGGCCTTCAAAAATGCCGCCAGGATCCGGCCCTACCTTGCCGCGGAAGGTGACCGCAGCCACCGGGAGGTGGCCGCCGTTGTCGGGCAGGTGATCACGGCCCTGGTCAGCGACGACGTCGACGGTCAGCAGTCGCTGATTGTCGAGGCAGAGAGGCTCCTGGCGATGCTCGACGGGCTCTGCATGCACGCCCTCCTTCAGCCCGGCTGGATGACTGCGCAGATGTGCCGTGACGTCCTGGACCGGCACGTGAGGAGCTTGGCCGGCTGACATTACCGTCCGCTGGCATCGGGAATAGACTGGGATTCGGGGAAGCAGAGCGGCCGGACGCCGGAAACGGCAGGCCAGAGGAGGAATTGGGATGCAGCAGACAGGTGGTTCTGGTTGGCAGATCACGACGGACACGTCCGGGCCCCTGATGATCGCGCTCTTCGTCCGTGATGCGGCAGGCCTGGACGGCGCGGGCCACCCGGCAGTCTCACACGCAGCGCCCAAGGTTCGCCACGCCGACCACCAGCATCTCACCGCCGACGTGGGCGGTATGAGCGCCCTCAAAACCGAGTGGGAAGCTTGGTGGGAACAATTGCTCAAATCGCATCCGCAGACCGCGCCGGAACTCTCGCCGCCGGATTTTGAGGCCTTCGGCAACTCCCCGGCGCTCCAGCGCGTGCTGCAGGCGCACTTCGGCTCAGCCCTGGTCTGGGCGCGGGAACGCCGGAGCGAATACGCCCGGCTGGAGGCGGAACGGATAGCCAGCGGGTCGGACCAGCTGTTAGGCGACATGGTGGATGACCGCCTGATGGAGGTGGGCCGGGAGGCACGGGACTTCAACCTGACGATCATCGAATTGCCGTTGAACGAACAGCGTGCCTGGTACTTGGAACCGGACAAAATCATCATGAGCCACAACCTCATGTCGCAGCCGGAACTCTTCCGCAGCTACGTCCAGCCGGTGGTGGAAATCCTCGCCTAGGGGGAGCGGGCTACGAGCGGGCCGCTTGCGTTCCCTGCGGCGCAACCACGTCAGGATGGACGCGGTCAGCAGCCGGGAACAGGGCCAGCAGCAGCCCGGTGCCAACGGCTGCACCCACCAGCTGGGCGATCACGAAGCCGGGAACCGATGCGGGCGCGATGCCGGCGAACGTGTCGCTGAAGATGCGGCCAACCGTTACGGCGGGGTTGGCGAACGACGTCGACGAGGTAAACCAGTACGCTGCACCGATATAAGCGCCCACGGCGGGGGCTGCGAGGGCGCTCCGCCGGGTGGCTGCCAAGGCGAAGATCAGCAGGACGAGCCCCGCGGTGGCCACGATCTCTCCGATGAGGTGCCCCGTACCGGCCCGGTCTTTGGCTGAGATGGACGTGCCGACCTCGAACATCGCGTTCGCGACCACACTGCCGCTGATCCCGCCCACGGTCTGGGCAAGGACGTAGGTTCCCAGCTCCGGCAGGCTCAGGCCCGTCCCGTTTCGCCGGTGCAGGATCCAGTCTGCAAGGGACACCACGGGGTTGAAGTGAGCCCCACTGACTGGCCCCAGAACGAGAATCAGCACCGTCAGACCAAATACGGTGGCGGTGCTGTTTTGCAGCAGCTGCAGGCCTACATCATTGGGGGAGAGCTGCTGGGCGGCGATCCCGGAACCTACAACGATCATTACCAGCACGCCGGTGCCGAGCAATTCGGCCCCGGCGCGGCGCCACAGCGGTGGTTGGTGAGAAGTCATGCAAACAGCTTGACGGACAGAATTAGCTCAGTCAAAATTGAGGCAATGGAGACTGATGCAGCCTTTCGTGCGCGGGTGGCCAAACATGCGGCCCTCGCCGATCCGGCGCGCCTTCGCATCGTGGACCTCCTGACGCTGGGAGACTCTTCGCCCACGGAGCTGCAGGCCGAGCTGGGCATGGCCTCAAACCTGCTGTCCCATCATCTGCGCACCTTGGAGGGCGCAGGACTCTGCAGGCGCCACCGTTCGGAGGCGGATAAGCGCCGCACCTACATCCGGCTTGCCCCGGGTGCGTTGGACGGGCTGGTGCCTGGCCGCGACCATGCAGCCCGCCGCGTCCTGTTCGTCTGCACCCACAACAGCGCGAGGTCGCAGCTGGCCACCGCGCTCTGGCAGCAGATGAGCCACATTCCGGCAGCGTCCGCGGGGACGCATCCCGCAGACCGCATCGCCCCCGGTGCCATCAGCGTTGCAGGCCGCCACGGCGTCGAGCTCGCGGACGTGCCCCCGCGCCGGCTCGGCGACGTGGCCCGCGCTGAAGACTTCGTGGTGACCGTGTGCGACAACGCCCATGAGGAACTCCCGGACCTGGGCCGGATCCACTGGTCCGTCCCCGATCCCCTCAGGCTCAACACTGACGCGGCCTTCGAGGGCGCCTACGCCGACATTGCCGGCCGCATCAGCGACCTCGCGCCCAGGCTGCACGCCGCCTGAGCCCTCATCCGCCACCATCTATCGAGAAGGAGAAACCACGTGAGCACCGAGACCGCCAGGAAGCCCTCCGTTTTGTTTGTCTGCGTCCACAATGCCGGCCGTTCGCAGATGGCCGCGGCCTTCCTTACGACCATGGCCAAGGGCGACATTGAGGTCCGCTCCGCCGGGTCCCGGCCCGCCGGCAAGGTCAACCCGGCCGCCGTCGAGGCCATGGCGGAACTGGGCATCGACATGTCTGCTGAGATCCCCAAGGTTCTGACCACCGAAGCTGTGCAGGAATCGGACGTCGTGATCACCATGGGCTGCGGCGATGAATGCCCCTACTTCCCCGGAAAGCGTTACGAGGACTGGGTCCTGGAGGATCCTGCGGGCCAGGGCCTGGAATCCGTCCGCCCCATCCGTGACGAGATCAAGGGCCGGATCGAAGGACTCATCCAGTCCCTCATCCCTGCCCCTCGGGCCTGACCTCGCTCTAGGGCGCAGGCGCCACGGTGATCCGGACCTGTCCGTCCGGCGCGTCCGATTCCTCCCAGCCGGCCTGGTTCTTGCGGAGCCAGCGGTGCCCGGCGACATCGACCTGTACTACAGCCAGGTCCTTGGCGTTGGCCACAGCCCACTGGGCCACAGACCATGCCTGGCTGCCGCCGGCCTCCACCACCAGGGACCCGCCCTCCACAGCCGTGGTGAGCTCTCCATAGGCCAGTGACAGCTCCACGTCCACCGTATCCGGCTGGCCGGCCGCGTCGGGAGCACGCAGCGTACACTGCAGGGCAGCCGTGCTCTGGCCGGACAAAGCCGACGCGAACGACCGGGCCATCACCTCGTGCTGCGCATAAGCGGCGGGAAAGGCGGAGCGTTGGACGCGCTGGGCGGCGTCCGTGATGTCCAGGGATTCGTAGCCTGGTATTTTGACCAGGGCGTCGTAGAACGCATTGGCGGCAAAGTACGGATCCATAATCTGCTCCTGGGTTCCCCACCCCTGGGACGGACGCTGTTGAAACAGCCCGCGGGAGTCAGGTCCCGCCTGGTCCCCGCGGCCGATGTTGCGCAATTTCGATTCCTGCATCGCAGTGGCCACCGCGATGCTGGCTGCCCGCGCAGGGAGCCCCCGCCGGACCGCCACTGCCGTAATTAGGGCGGCATTGGCAGCCTGATCGGTGGCAAGCTCCGCTGACTGTGCGCCGGTGTCGGCCGTGCAGCGTTCCGAAACCAGTGTTTCGGAACGCTGCACGATGGCCACCACCGTGTAGACGCCGCCCGCTATCAGTGCCAGGGCAAGCAGAAGCACTGTGGCACGCCGGAAGCCACGTCCCCTCGGCGCCACCGCGTCAGTTGGCGTGGAGGGCGTCGTTCAGTTCCACCGTCTGACCCTTGCGGGGCAAGGCTTCGACGGCGCCGGTGGTGGAGTTGCGGCGGAAGAGGAGATTGGGAACGCCGGACAGCTCAGCCGCCTTGACGATCTTGGTGGTGTCCTCGCCCACTTCGTCCTTGGGTCCGGGAACGCGAACGCGGGTGCCGGCAGTCACGTAGAGGCCGGCCTCCACCACGGAGTCATCGCCGATGCTGATGCCTACGCCGGAGTTTGCGCCCAGCAGGACGCGCTCGCCTACGGCGATCCGCTCCTTGCCGCCGCCCGAGAGGGTACCCATGATGGAGGCACCGCCGCCGACGTCGCTGCCGTCGCCGGTGACCACACCGGCGGAGATGCGGCCTTCCACCATGGAGGTTCCGAGTGTGCCGGCGTTGAAGTTCACGAAGCCTTCGTGCATCACGGTGGTGCCTTCGGCGAGGTGGGCGCCGAGGCGGACGCGGTCGGCGTCGGCAATCCGGACACCGGAGGGTACAACGTAGTCCACCATGCGCGGGAACTTGTCGATCCCGTACACGGTGACGGCGCCGCGGCGGCGCAGCCGGGCCCGGGTCAGCTCGAAGCCTTCCACGGCGGCCGGGCCGAAGTTGGTCCAGACAACGTTCGGGAGCTTGCCGAAGATGCCGTCCAGGTTGATGGTGTTGGGCTGCACCAACCGGTGGGAGAGCAGGTGCAGGCGAAGGTAGGCGTCTGCCGTGTCGGCCGGGGCTTCATCGAGGTTGATCTGGACGAAGACCACTTTCTGCTCAGTGCCGCGGTCCTGGTCGATGCCGTCCTCGGCGAGCTGGACCAGGGCGGCGTCGGCGTTTTCCACGGCACGCAGGCTGTCGGCCGCGATGCCCAGGGCCGGTGCCGGGAACCATACGTCCAGCACCGTGGCATCGGCGGTGCCGGTGGTGATGGTGGCCAACCCGAAGCCGTACGCGGAGCGGTCGTCGGAGGTTGTGTTCTGGTCTTCGGGCGCGGCGGAGGTAGCGGTGTCAGTCATGCCCCCCAGTCTAGCGAGAGGCGGGCGCGCGGTTCGAACTAGACTGGCAACGTGACTGCCGAGACCGCTCCAGAACCGACCACCGATCCTTTGGACCTCCGCCAGGATGTCGCGGTGCTCACCGCCACCCTGATGGACATCAACAGTGTGTCCGGGAATGAGGGGGAACTGGCCGACGCCGTCGACGTGGCCCTGCGTGCGATTCCTCAGCTTCGCGTGGTCCGCGACGGTGACTCCATCATCGCCCGCACCGAACTGGGACGGACGGAACGTGTCATCCTGGCCGGGCACCTGGACACCGTGCCTTTGCCCGCCACCGATGGTGCCCGGGGCACCGTCCCTTCGATGTGGGAATCCGGCATCCCGGGGGAAGGCGTCCTCTATGGGCGCGGAGCGACCGACATGAAGGGCGGAGTCGCGGTGCAGCTTGCGCTCGCGGCCACAATGTTCGACGGCGGTGCCTCGCCGAAGCGGGATGTCACCTTTGTCTTCTATGACCATGAAGAAGTGGAAGCGGTCAAGAGCGGACTGGGCCGCCTGGTCCGCAACCACGGCGACCTCCTGGACGGCGATTTTGCCATTCTCCTGGAACCGACACACGGCACCGTAGAGGGCGGTTGTAACGGGACCAGCCGCTTTGAGGCCACCACCGTGGGGGAGGCCGCCCATTCCGCCCGGGCCTGGATGGGCAGCAACGCCATCCACGCCGCCGCGCCCATCCTCGCCCGGCTGGCCGCCTACGAACCGCAGACCATCAACGTTGACGGGCTCGACTACCGCGAGAGCCTCAATGCCGTGAAGATCAACGGCGGCACCGCGGGAAACGTCATTCCGGACCGGTGCGTGGTGGAAATAAATTACCGCTTCGCTCCGGACAAGTCTCCCGACCAGGCAGAGGCAGTAGTCCGCGAGCTTCTGGCGGGCTTCGAGGTAGTGCGCACCGACGCCGCCGCCGGCGCGCGTCCCGGACTTAACCACCCCGCCGCCGCGTCCTTCGTGGCCGCCGTCGGCGCTGAGCCCAAACCCAAATACGGTTGGACCGACGTCGCGCGTTTCAGCGAACTGGGTATCCCGGCGGTCAACTTCGGCCCCGGCGATCCGCTGCTGGCCCACAAGGATGAAGAGCACGTCGACGCCGACGCCATTCGCGAATGCCTGCGGGCGCTCCGGAGCTGGCTCGCAAACTAAGCACGGGCAAGCAAAGGGCGCGGATCCTGAGGATCCGCGCCCTTTGCTTCTGTACTCCAGCCCCTAGACCTCCTGCGGGACAGCCGCCGCCGGAATAACGGCCGCGCCGGGTTTGCGCGACAGCCGCTTCTCGAGCCATTTGGCAAAGGCGGCCAGTATCAGGCACATGCCCACATACAGTACGGCGGCGACAATGGCGGCCGGGATGATCGGCGAGCCGTACTGGATCTGGCTGCCGAAGTATTTCGCCTGGAACAGGATCTCGTTGTAGGTAACGATGAAGCCCAAAGCCGTGTCCTTAAGGATGACCACCAACTGCGAGATGATCACTGGGAGCATGGCCCGGACGGCCTGTGGGAGCAGGATGCTGGTCATGACAGCGCTCTTGGGGAGACCGATGGCATAGCCAGCTTCGCTCTGCCCTCGCGGCAGTGACTCAATGCCCGCGCGGAATACCTCGGCCAGGACGGAGCCGTTGTAGAGGACCAGACCGGCCACTACAGCGGTAAATGGTGTGATCCCCTGGACGCCCACTGTGGGCAGGCCGTAATAGAAAATCATCATCAGGATCAGTAGCGGCACCGCGCGGAACAGCTCCGTAAACCCGTAACAGGGCAGGCTGATCCATTTGCGGTCCGACAGGCGCCCGAAAGCCAGCAGAATGCCGAGGACCAGGCTCAGAACAGCTGCGGTGGCGAACGCGGACAACGTGGCACCCACGGACTGGGCGATGGTCTGCTGCACCAGCGGGAACGTAAATATTTGCCACTTCTTGGCGTCAAACTGGCCGCTTTCGGCGAAGCGCAGGATCACGAAGCCGATTATCAGCAGGATCACCAACGCAGTGAGAACACCGAGCAGCCGGTAGCGTGTCCGGGCTTTCGGGCCGGGGGCGTCGAAGAGAACGGAGCTCATCGGGTGACCTTCCACTTCTGTTCAAGTTTTCGCTGAAGCGCGGAAAGCATGAATACGAGGATGATAAAGACCAAGGCGACCCAGAGCAGCCCGGTCAGGGCAGGCTCTCCGCGTTCTGAAAGATTCGCCCGGATGGCGCCCGCTTCAAAGACCGAAAAACCTGCAGCGACGGTGGTGTTCTTGAGCAGCGCGATGAAGACACTGAACATCGGCGGAATCACTGCCCGGAACGCCTGGGGCAGGATCACCAGGGTCAGGGTCTGAGTGAAGGGGAGCCCGATGGCGCGGGCGGCCTCGGCCTGACCCACCGGCACGGTGTTGATTCCGGACCGGACTGCTTCTGCCACGTAGGTGGCTGTGTAGAGGCTCAAGCCGATGATGGCCGCCGTCGTGAAGTCGATGGGGACGAGTCCGAGCTTGGGGTAGCCGAGGGCGAAGAAGAAGAGCACCAGAGTCAACGGGGTATTGCGCACGATGTTGACGTACGCGGTGGCCACGGCCCGCATGGCCGGAACCGGCGAGACCCGGAGGCTGGCCACAATGGTGCCGAGAATCATGGCAAAGATCGCCGAGAAGAAAAACAGTATGAGCGTATTCCGAAACCCCGTGATGAAGAGATCAGAGTTATTCAGCAGCGTATTCACAGAATCGTCGCTTTCAGCAGGTGTTGTGGGGCGGCGCAATGGCCGCCCCACAACGTTGGTTTAGTAGTTATCTACTGCGGGCTGCTGGACTTTGGTGCCCGACTGGCCGAGGGTCTTGTCGTAGATCTTCTGCCAGACCGAACCGCCGTCGGTGAGCGTCTTATTGATGAACTGGCGAAGGGCGGTATCGCCCTTCTTGAGTCCCACACCGTACTTTTCGGTGGTGAACGGTTCGCCCACTACCTTCAGGTTGTCAGGTTCCTGGGCGGCGTAGCCGAGCAGGATGGCCTGGTCCGTGGTGACCGCGTCAACCTGGCCGCTCTTGAGGGCCTCGACGCACTGCGAGTAAGTGTCAAACTCAGTGGTCTTCGTGTCCGGGAAGTTCGCCTTGATGTTCTGAATGGGCGTGGATCCCGTGGCAGAACAAACGTTCTTGCCTGAGAGATCCTTTTCGGTCTTGATGGTTGAGTTGTCCTTCTTGACCAGGAGACCCTGCCCGGTGACAAAGTACGGCCCGGCGAAGTCGATCAACTGTTTGCGCTTGTCAGTGATGGAGTACGTGCCGACGTAGTAGTCGATGTCACCGTTGGTGATGGCAGACTCGCGGTTTGCCGAGGGAATCGGCTTGAACTCGATCTTGTCCTTGGCGAGTCCGAGGGAGGCTGCGATCCACTGCGCGATTTCAATATCGAATCCGGAGTATTCGCCGGTTGCTGCGTCCTTGAAGCCCAGCCCGGGCTGGTCCTGCTTGACGCCGATGCGTACCTTGCCGCTGGACTTAATGGTGTCAAACGTCGGGCTGCCGGTGATTGAGACGTTGTCGGCGACCTTGTAGGGAGCTTCGTCCGCGCCCGAGGGGGAAGTACCGCCGCCGGTTCCGCCACAGGCGCTGAGTCCGAGCGCCAAAGCCGCAGTTGCTGCCAGCAGCATCGGCCTCTTCCGGAGTGAAAATGTCTTCATCAGGTACCTTTCATTGGTGGCCGCCGGTAAGCGGCCGGGTGCGTGGGTGAAGCTGTCAGTGGGTGAGGAGCTTGGACAGGAAGTCTTTGGCCCGGTTGCTTTGGGGATTGGTGAAGAACTCCTCGGGCTTGGCGTCCTCCACGATCTGACCGTCCGCCATGAAGACCACACGGTCAGCAGCCTTCCGGGCGAAGCCCATTTCGTGGGTGACCACAACCATGGTCATGCCTTCCTTGGCCAACTGGACCATGACGTCCAAGACTTCATTGATCATCTCGGGGTCCAAGGCAGACGTGGGCTCGTCGAAGAGCATGACCTTGGGTTTCATGGCCAGGGCGCGGGCAATGGCCACGCGCTGCTGCTGGCCGCCGGAAAGCTGTGCCGGCAGTTTGGGAGCCTGCGCGCCAACCCCGACACGTTCCAACAACGCCATGGCCTCTTTGTCCGCCTGCGCCTTCGGCGTGCCCCTGACCTTGATCAGTCCCAAGGTGACGTTCTCAAGGATTGTCTTGTGGGCGAACAGATTAAAGGACTGAAACACCATGCCGACGTCGGCCCGCAGCCTGGCAAGCTCCTTGCCTTCGTCCGGGAGCACCTTGCCGTCAATGCTGATGGTGCCGCCTTCAATCGTTTCCAGCCGGTTGATGGCACGGCACAGCGTGGACTTGCCCGAGCCTGAGGGCCCGATGACAACAACCACTTCGCCCTTCTTGACCTGGAGATTGATGTCCTTCAGAACGTGCAGCTGACCATAATGCTTATTCACACCGTTCAGGGAGACGAGCGCGTCGCCGGGCACATGAGTAGTCATAAGAAGAATCTAGCGAACAAAGACCGCCTATGACGGGAATCACGCCATGTTCCCGCTGAATCGTGATTCAAGAGATACCTGCCGCCGGCACGGCACGGGGGCACTAGCCTAGGGGGATGAGCATCAACGCAGATCCGGCAAAATCCACTCAGCCGCGCCGTAAGGGTCCCCTCGAACTACGCCGCAAGCAGGCAGCTGTGGAAATGTCCGATCAGCATCTGCTCGATACCAAGGGCGCCGGGCAGTTCGTCCATTCTGATCCGTGGCGGGTGCTGCGGATCCAAAGCGAATTCGTCGAGGGTTTCGGAGCGCTCGCTGACCTGGGGCCGGCCGTGAGCGTGTTCGGGTCTGCGCGCACCAAACCGGGGAGCCCGTTCTACGAAATGGGCATGGCGGTGGGGCGGCACCTCGCAACCGCCGGCGTGGCGGTCATTACCGGCGGCGGGCCGGGCTCCATGGAAGCCGCCAACCGCGGCACCGTGGAAGGAAACGGCGTCTCTGTTGGCTTGGGCATCGAACTGCCCTTCGAACAGGGCCTGAACCAGTGGGTGGACCTCGGCATCAACTTCCGCTATTTCTTTGCGCGGAAGACCATGTTCGTCAAATACGCCCAAGGCTTTATTGTCCTCCCCGGCGGACTGGGAACCCTGGACGAACTGTTTGAGGCGATGGTCCTGGTCCAGACCCGGAAAGTGACGTCGTTCCCGATCGTGCTCCTGGGCGTTGACTTCTGGGGGCCGATGATCGAATGGATCCGCGGCACGCTGGTAGCTGAAGGGATGGTTTCCGAAAAGGACCTGGACCTGATCCAGGTGGTGGACGATCCCGCCGAGGCTGTGGAGCGTGTGCTGCACGGCACGGTCCGGGCGCCCTCAACCAACGGGGACCAGCGGCCCGAATAGCCGGGTCGCCCGGATCTGGCACGATGGGTGCTGTGAGTTTTTTCCTCGTCTTCCTCGCCGTTGTGCTCATCGGCGCCGCCCTGTGGGCCGGCACCGGTGGTTCCCGCGGCATCCTGAGCCGTGTCCGCCGTAACCCGGGCCGTGGCATCAATTCCGCCGCCGCCCCCGCGGACGAAGACTCTCCGGCGGCGGGACTGCTCTACGCCGGGTTCGCCCAGCCCCCGGCCAACCTTCCGCCGGTGTTGTTGCCGGCGGAAGCCGCACCGGCGGACGTCGATCACATCAGGTTCTCCCTGGGTCTCCGCGGCTACCGGATGGACCAGGTGGACCAGGTCCTCGACGAACTGCGCGACCAACTGGCAGCCAAAGACGCGGAACTGGGAGAGCTCCGGACCAGGCTGCTGGAAGCCGAACGGGCGGCGCCGCCGGAGACCGGCACTTGAGCACTCGAACCGGTGACAGGACAGGCCCGACGGCGTCCCTCACCGCCCTTGGCGCCCGCGCCACGGGTGCCGTCCGCGGCTGGCCGTGGTGGCTGCAGGTAGCAGCCCTTTACATCGCGGCCCGCCTGGTCAGTGCCTGCATCTTTATCGCCGCCGCCCGGCACCAGGGACCAAATCCCTGGTTTCCCCCCAACCCTGATTACTGGAACTTCATCAACATCTGGGATGCCCGCTGGTACGCCCGGATCATCACTAACGGATACCCCTCCACCCTGCCCACGGACGGCGCGGGCAACGTGCAGGAAAACGGATGGGCCTTCTACCCGCTCTTCCCTGCCCTCGGCCGCGGGCTGGCAGGCCTGACGGGAGCCAGCCCGGCCGCGGCGCTGACGGTGGTGGCCATGGTGTCCGGACTTGGTGCCGCCCTGGCCGTGTATTGCCTGTTCAGGCACAAGGCACCGCACGCTACGGCGATGTGGGGAACGGCGTTTTTCGCGACTTTTCCCGTCTCGGCCATCTTGCAGGTCCCCTATGCCGAACCCCTCACCATCTTCCTGCTGGCCACCACACTGTTGCTGGTGCTCCGGCAGCACTATCTGTGGGCCATGCCGGCAGTGGTGCTCCTGTGCCTTTCCCGCCCGGTGGGCGTCCCGTTGGCAGCCATGCTGGGAATCCTCCTGATCGCCAGGGCGGCGCACCGGGTCCGAACCGGGGCGGCAGGATCCCATAGCGTTCGCGAACTGGTTTCCCTGGCCGGCCTCACCGCCGTGTGCAGCGCCGCCGCCTTGTCGTGGCCGGTGGCGGCCTGGATTTCCACCGGCGACATCGCGGCCTACACCAAGACCGAAACGGTGTGGCGGGGGCAGGACCTGGTGCCCTTCAAGCCGTGGTTTGACACCGGCGTGGACCTTTTCGGCCCGGTCCTGGGCATCCTGGCCCCGTTCCTCTTCGCGGGCCTCTTTGCGCTCCTGCTGTTCACCAAACCGGTGGTGCGGCTTGGCCCGGAGCTGCGCCTGTGGTGCGCCTGCTACATGGGGTACCTGCTGCTGTTCCTGCACCCGCAGACCAGCACCTTCCGGATGCTCCTTCCGTTGTTTCCGCTGGCGCTCGGGGCAGCGCTGGTGTCCCGCTCGCGGGCGTTCCGCGGCACAGTCGTGGTGATGTTTGTCCTGCTCCAGGTCGTGTGGATCGTCTGGCTGTGGGCGTGGGCGCAGCTTCCGGGCGGCGGCGATTATCCGCCGTGACGGTCCACTGCACCGGGCCCGCAGCTCAGGGAATCCGACGCGGCCGCAAATGTCCATCGATTAGCTACGTGCGGGTAATTACAGGATAATAGGGAGTAAGCAGGGACAACAGGATTCAAAATGTTCAGCAATGGCGGCATCAGTACGGGCCGCCACGGCGGCTTGATTTGACCATGCGGACACAGCCCGCCCGGGCTGCTATGTCCTGGGACTAAATGGAGGGGAAATTCCTCATGGCGGCTATGAAACCACGCACGGGCGACGGCCCTATGGAAGTCACCAAGGAGGGCCGCAGCCTGATCATGCGCGTACCGCTCGAAGGCGGCGGACGGCTTGTGGTGGAACTGAACGCTGCGGAGGCGGCCAACCTTAAGGAATGCCTCGTGGGCGTTACCGAATAACTTCGGGACCGGAAAATCCAGTGGGACAGGGTGCGCGGCTACAGGCTGCGGGCCCTGTCCTATTTCTTGACGGCGACCAGCAGGCCGCTTCCGGTGGGCAGCATCGCTGAGGCGAGCCTGTCGTCGTCGCGAATTGCCTTCCCCACCTGGCGCAACACCACCGTATTGGCATCCCGGGCGGCAGGGTTGGCCACCCGGTCCTTGTCCAGGGCGTCGTTGATGATCAGCAGTCCGCCGGCCTTCAGGAGCCGGGTGGCCTGCTCCACGTAACCGGGCAGGCCGGGCTTGTCGGCGTCGATAAACACCAGGTCATAGGCGGCATCGGTGAGGCGCGGCAGGACATCGCCCGCACGGCCGGAGATGGTCCGGGTACGGTTGGCCGGGCTGCCGGCCTCCGAAAACGCCTCCCGTGCGGCCTTCAGGTGCTCCACATCCACGTCGATGGTGGTGAGTACCGCGTGCGGACCAAGGCCGCGCAGGATGCAGACCCCGGAGACGCCGGCCCCCGTTCCGATCTCCACCGCGGTCTGGGCCTTGGACCCGGCAGCGAGCACGGTCAGGACCGCGCCAACGCCCGTCCCGATGGGGGTAACACCCAGTTCGAAGGAACGCTCCCGGGCACGCAGCATGACCTCGTCCTCGGCGGGCAGATCTTCTGCATAGGACCAGCTCGTGGACTTGTCGGCGCTCATGGGGAATTCGCTTTCTGGGCGGCAGGGGAGTGTCTAGTACAGCCTACTGTGTCCGGTGGTGCCAGCCGCGGAAGGAATCCGTTGCGCCGTCGGCTGAAGGGCCCCGCCGATCAGGAAATTCCCAGCCAAATTTGAAATGATGGAGATCCGCTCATCCGCGAGGTGGTCGGCGCCGAACCAGAGATGTCAACAGTATCCGGGCGATAGCAATCCACGAGGGGAGTGGACGATGTCATCAGATGTGGCACCTGTCCCTGCAACAGAACTTTCCGCCGCCGCATGGGTCCGGCCCACCTGGGAAGAAGTGGTGTCCAACCACTCCGCCAAGGTGTACCGCCTCGCGTACCGCCTGACCGGAAACAAGTTCGACGCCGAGGACCTCACCCAGGAAGTCTTCGTGCGGGTCTTCCGTTCCCTGGAAAACTTCAAGCCCGGAACCCTCGACGGCTGGCTGCACCGGATCACCACCAACCTGTTCCTGGACCAGGCGCGGCGGAAGAGCCGCATACGCTTCGACGCGCTGGGCGAAGACGCGGAATCCCGGATCCCCGGGCGCGAGCCAGGTCCTGAACAGAGTTTCGAGCTAAACAACCTCGACCTGGACGTCCAGGCCGCCCTCGAGGAACTGCCGCCGGACTTCCGCGCCGCCGTCGTGCTCTGCGACCTGGAAGGCCTGTCCTACGACGAAGTGGCCGCCGCGCTGGGAGTGAAACTTGGCACGGTGCGTTCGCGGATCCACCGGGGCCGCACCATGCTGCGCGAGAAGCTGGCACACCGTGACCCCCGCCCGCAGCAAGGCCGGAAGCCAAAGCTGTCGCTGCCGCGTATCGCCGGCATCCTCTGATCGGCACCATGACGATCCAGAACCCCTTTGGCCGCCGGCACAACCGCGGCTCTGAACACCTCCAAGGCTGCCCCGAGTGCGCGGCGGCCGTAAAGCGCGAACGCCAGTACATCGAGCGGCTCCGCGAGGCAGCCGTGCCGCCGGCCAGCGACGACCTGACGGCCCGCCTCCTGGCCAGGACCGAGCTCCTGGCCGCCACTCCGGAGCCAGCCCCGAGGCCGCACCCCGGCGTGCGGGCACTTGCACTCACGGCCGGCGGCACGGCCGCCGCAGCCGGAATGCTTGCAGTCAGCGCCTTCGCGCTGGGCGGGGACGCGCTTCCGGCGGCAGGGGCTGCCATGAACGGTAACCTGATGCAGCACGCAGCCCAGCTGCCCGCGGACGGCAGTGCGCTCACTCTCGGGCAGCTGTCGGCGCTCCGCACGGAGGGATGGGTGTGCCCGGGCTTCGAGTCACTTGGCTTTCAGATCCGGAGCGCCAACGCCGTCACCGTCAACGGCTTGCCGGCCGTGGAGCTGCACCTCTCCGACGGGCAGCATTACGCAACGGTGGTGGAACAGCATCATGCCGCGGCGGGGCCCGGGACCGGAAACGCGGTGGTCAGCAGCCTCGCGCCCTGGACGGCCACTTATGCCACGGCCGCAGCCACGTTTACCGTGGAGTCCGACCTCCCCGCCGACCAGGCGGACGACACGCTCCCGGTGCTCCGGCAGCTGAGTTCCGTCGCCGCTGAGGGCATCGACGCAGGCGCCAGTGCAGCGTCCGGCACCGGCCCCGCAACGGCCGCGGACGAATCGCCGGCGGCGCGGATGGAACGCGGAATACACAAAATCGGGGAGATGCTGGCAGGGCAATGACGGCAGGTTTTCAGCCCGCCAGGCCCGAATCGTCAGAGCGGCTTCGGAGAGGGTAATCTTCCTAAAGTGTTTGGAATCAACGGCCCCGAGTTCTTCCTGCTCCTGATCATTGGCATCTTGGTGATCGGTCCCAAGAGGCTGCCCGAATACACCCAGAAACTGGCGAACCTGGTCAAGGAAGTCCGCCGGATGGCTTCCGGTGCGCGGGAGCAGATCAAGGAAGAAGTCGGGATCGACATCGAGGATGTCGACTGGAAGAAGTATGATCCCCGGCAGTACGACCCCCGCCGCATTATCCGGGAAGCCCTCCTGGACGACGACACCAAGCCGGTCAGCCCCGGGGCGCCCGCCGCTGTGGCCGCCGTCGCAGGCGCCGCTGCCGCCGGCAGCACGCCAGGAGCTCCGGCCCGGCCCGAACGGGTGGTTCAGTCCCTGCCGCCGGGCGTGCCGGCTCCGTTCGACACCGAGGCCACCTAGCGGACCGCGGCCGCCGCCTCAGCGGGGCTGCAGTCCCAGTTTCAGGCCCGCCAGGCCGCGTGGCTTGGCCGCAAGTTTTCCGGCGATCCCGTTCAGGGCAATGGCGGCCGGTGTTTCCGGCCGGCCAAGCACAATGGGAGTACCGGCGTCGCCTCCCTCGCGCAACAGGATGTCCAGCGGGATCTGCCCCAGCAAGGGAACATCGGCGCCCACCGTCGCCGTGAGCCGCTCGGCGAGGACAGCCCCGCCGCCGCTGCCGAACAGTTCCATCCGCCCGCCGTCGGGCATTTCCAGATAGGACATGTTTTCGATGACGCCGGCCAGGGACTGCCCCGTTTGGGTGGCGATGGCACCGGCGCGTTCGGCGACGTCGGCTGCCGCGGCCTGCGGGGTGGTGACCACCAGGATCTGTGCCTTGGGCAGCAGCTGCGCGACGGAAATCGCGATGTCCCCGGTGCCCGGCGGAAGGTCGAGGAAAAGGGCGTCAAGATCACCGAAGTAGACGTCGGTCAGGAACTGCTCCAAGGCTCGGTGGAGCATCGGGCCACGCCAGGCAACAGGCTGGTTGCCGGTGACAAACATGCCGATCGAGATCACCTTGACGCCGTATGCCACCGGCGGGAGGATCATGTCGTCCACCCGGGTGGGCGCCTGCGTAATGCCCATCAGGGCAGGAACCGAGAAGCCATGGACGTCAGCGTCCACGATCCCCACGCGGAGCCCTTGCGCGGCGAGGGCGCAGGCCAGGTTGACCGTGAGGGAGGACTTCCCCACGCCGCCCTTGCCGCTGGCAACCGCGTACACCTTGGTCAGCGACCCGGGCTCGTTGAAAGGAATGCCGCGCTGGCCCCCGGGCCCCCGCAGTTGCTCCTTCAGGGCATCCCGCTGGGCCTGGTTCATCACCTTCAGTTCAACCTCGACGGCGGCCACTCCGGGAACGGCGGACAGGGCACGTTCGGAGTCGGCTGTGATGGTGCCCCGTAGGGGACAACCGGCGATGGTGAGGAGGACGGCCAGCCGGACTGTTCCGTCACTCGTGATGTCCACCGACTCCACCATGCCCAGTTCCGTAATGGGGCGGCGCAGTTCAGGATCGATGACGGTAGCCAGCGCAGCGTGGACTGCCTGCTCCAGGGTGGCGCTCATTCGGGCAGTGCTCAGCTTTCGGAGGTAGGGATGTGTTTCGGGGCGGTGGGTTCCTTGGCCCCGCCCGTGGCGGGGCCTGTGGCGACGTGGCTTGGCTTCACTTTCGGTATCTGCTGCGTGCGGGGGCCCCGCTGTTTGTCGCGCTTTTCCTTGAGTCTTTCCTTGACCTTGTCGCGGGGTGACTCGTGGCTGCCGGACCCGGCGGGGTCATGCGTGCGCAATTCCTCCTGCGCTTCGAGCATGTCTTCCAGGAGTGAGCGCAGTTCCGCCCGGACGTAATCGCGGGTGGCCACTTCGCGCAGGGCAATCCGCAGCGACGCCAGCTCCCGGGTGAGGTATTCGGTGTCGGAAAGGTTGCGTTCGGCCCGCTGCCGGTCCTGCTGGAGTGAGACGCGGTCGCGGTCGTCCTGTCTGTTCTGGGCGAGCAGCAGCAGCGGGGCCGCATAGGAGGCCTGGAGGGACAACATGAGCGTGAGCAGCGTGTAGCCCAGCGCCTGCGAGTCGAACTGCCACTGCTCCGGAGCGAAGGTGTTCCATACCAGCCAGAAGACGCAGAACACCGTCATGTAAACCAGGAACTGCGGCGTGCCCATAAACCGGGCAAAGCCCTCGGTGGCGTGGCCGAACGCGTCAGGGTTGGGGGAGAACTTCGGCAGCATCCGCTGGCGGCCGCTCAGGGGTGTGTCGAGGCCGCCTTTGACCGGTGGTTTGGCAGCCCCGCGTTGGGCACCTTTGGGCTGTCCGACACCCTTGGGCTGAACGGAATTCTTGGAGGGGCCGGTCTCAGCCAATGCGGCCTCCCAGTTTTCTTATCGGAACTTCGCCATCATTGGCTCGCCAGTCGTCGGGCAACATATGATCCAAAACGTCATCAACAGTCACCGCCCCCACAAGCCGGCCGTCATCGCTGACCACGGGAAGCGAATTCAGGTTGTAGGTGGCAAGCGTGCGCGCCACTTCACTGATATGGGCCTGGTCAGACAGCGGCTCCAGGTTCTTATCCACCAGGTTGCCCAGGGGCTCGAACGGCGGGAACCGCAGCAGTTGCTGGATGTGGACCACGCCCAGGAAGCGGCCGGTGGGGGTTTCCAGGGGCGGCCGGGCGACGAAGATGGAGGAGGCCAGCGCGGGGGACAGCTCCTCGCGGCGGACATGGGCCAGGGCTTCCGCGACGGTCGCCTCCGGCGGCAGTATGACCGGAACCGGAGTCATCAGGCCGCCGGCGGTGTCTTCGTCGTACTCGAGCAGCCGCCGGACGTCCTCTGCGCCCTCAGGTTCCATCAGCTGCAGCAGCTGCTCCGCCTGGGCGGAGGGCAGCTCGCCGAGGAGGTCGGCGGCGTCGTCCGGATCCATCTCTTCCAGGACGTCGGCCGCGCGCTGGACGTCCAGGGCGGACAGGATTTCCACCTGGTCATCCTCCGGGAGCTCCTGCAGCACGTCCGCGAGCCGCTCGTCCTGGAGTTCGCTGGCCACCTCAAAACGCCGTTTGTCGCTCATTTCCTGCAGGGCGTCGGCGAAGTCCGCAGGCTTGAGGTCCTCATGGTTGGCCACGAACTGGGTGGCGGCCTGCGGCTCAGTCCGTGCGCCCTGCAGGGCGTCGGCCCAGTCGATGATCATGGTCTCGTTGCGCCGCAAACGGCTCAGCGGGGAAAGCGAATGGCCGCGGCGGACAAACAGCTTGCTCACGAACCAGTCGCGGGAGCGGTGCTGGTCCATGGCGATGTCCTCGATGGTGGCGTCGCCGCTGCCGTCCCGGAGGGTGACGCGACGGTCAAACATTTCCGCGACCACCAACGTCTCCGCGCCGCGCTGCTCAAAGCGGCGAAGGTTAACCAGTCCGGTACAGATGATCTGCGTCTGGTCGATCGAGGTGATGCGGGTCATCGGCACAAAAACGCGCTTCTTGCCGGGAACTTCGACGACGATGCCCACCACGTGCGGGGCACCCCGGCTACCGCGGGAGAGCACCACAACATCACGAAGCCGCCCCAGGCGGTCGCCCAAGGGGTCGAAGACATCAAGACCCAGAAGGCGGGCCACAAAGACGCGCGAAAGATTTGTGCTCACGCCTACAGGCTACCGAGTCTGCTCTCTTTTAGCTGAATTTCAGGCGGCACACATGCTGATGGGCAACAATGGGTGTATGTCAAACATTTTTGGTGCCCCTAAGGCTGGCAGCCCCAACGGGCCGGACGACGCCCGCATGGTTCCGTCCGGTGACACCGTCGGCTCGTACACCTCCTATCTGGATGCCCAGAAGGCGGTGGACTACCTCGCTGACCAGCAGTTCCCGGTCCAGATGGTTTCCATCGTGGGCAACGAACTCAAAATGGTGGAGCGGGTAACCGGTCGCCTCAGCTATCCGCGGGTGGCACTGTCCGGTGCGCTCAGCGGTATGTGGTTCGGCTTGTTTGTCGGCGTCATGCTGTCCTTCTTTGCACCCTCGCCCGGCTACTTCTCGATCCTGGCGTCGGTACTGATGGGCGCGGCATTCTTTATGCTGTTCGGCATCGTCACTTACGCCATGCAGCGCGGGAAGCGGGACTTCACCTCAACCAGCCAGGTGGTGGCCACCAACTACGACGTCATTGTTTCGGTGGAGGCGGCCCATGAGGCCCGCCGGCTGCTCCAGCAACTGCCCATGACCCGATCCGACGCAGCCGGAGCTCCCTACGGACCGCAGGGTTACCAGAACCAGCACTACGGCCAGCCGGGCCAGCACGGTCAGCCGGGCCAGCAGCCCGGGCAGGCACCGGCACGCCCCGCGGGATGGAACGATCCCTACGGCCAGCAGGGCGCCGCTCCGGCACCAGGCACCCAGGGACAGCCTTCCGGCCACGCCGCAGAGCCCGGGCAGGGCATGCAGCCGGAGGGTGCGCAGCAGACGGCCAAGACGCCCGTGTCGGCGGTCCGCTACCCCGACCTTCCGGACGGCCGGCCCCAGTACGGGGTCCGCGTCAGCGAGCAGCCAGCCGCGGGAACTGCCGCCCAGGGGCAGCCTGCTTCAGCCGAGCACCAGGCGCGTAACGACTCCGCGGACAACGCCGGAGAACCTACACCGTAGTCGGCTACACCCTAAGCGGGGATGCTGCGGGAACCGGTTCACGAACCGGCGCCACGGCAGTGCCCACGCAAAAGAACTCCGTCCGAACCTGGCTGTCGCCGGTTCGGACGGAGTTCTTTTTGCCTGCTGGGACGTTCCCGCCTGTTTAATTGACACTGCTTATGTGACCGCCGCTTATTTGACGCTCCTTATTTGACGCTGCCCGCTGTCAGGCCGCCGACGAGGTACTTCTGGAACATGAAGTAGAGCACCACCACGGGTACGGCACACACCAGCGATGCCGCCATCATCTGCGAATACACGGGGATTGCGCCGCCTTCAACCGCCGATGCGAAGACCTGCAGGGCCACGGCCGCGGTGTGGGTGTCCGGGCGGGTGAAGACCGACGCGAACAGGACGTCGTTCCAGCCGAGTAGGAACGCAAAGATCGCGGAAACGATGATTCCGGGCCAGCTCAGCGGAATGATGATCTTGAACAGGATTCCGAGGTTGGAGGCGCCGTCGATGCGGGCCGCCTCCTCCAGTTCCCGTGGCAGGCCCCGGAGGTAGGTGACCATGACCCAGGTGGAGAACGGGAGCGCGAAGGTCAGGTAGGCGATGAACAGGCCCCAGAGGGTTCCAATGACTGTCACACCCAGGTAGGTTCCCGCAGATGAAAACAGCACGAAGACGGGGAGGAGCATCAGGGTTCCGGGGATGGACTGGAGTCCCAGCAGGCCACGCAACACGGTCAGGCGGCTCCGGAATTCAAACCGGACCAGCACGTAGGCCGTTCCGATGGCCATCAGGGCAGAAACAATCGCCGTGGCACCGGACACGATCAGGCTGTTCCCGATGGCCTTCGCCAGGCCCACCGAGTCCCAAATCTTGGTGTAGCTGTCCAGGGAGAAGCTGCTCGGCCAGAACTCGCCGCTGGCCACACCCACGTCCGTGTTCAACGAGGCCAGGAAGATGTAGAGGATGGGGATCAGCACCAGGGCGCACAGCAGGACCGTGATGATGGCCAGCAGCGGCCTCGGCATCAGGCGCGTGACTTCCAGGGCGGCATCACGCCGGATGGGCTGTTTAGCCTGCCGCTCGATCGGGTTCGCTGCGTCGATGGTCATTTCTTTCCTCCCTCGTGCACGTCAAGCCGTACCGCACGCAGGTAGATGAAGAGCGGAATGGCGATCAGGACCAGTGAAACGACAGCCATCGCGGCACTCAGCCCGAACCGGAAGCTCTGGAAGCTGGTGACGTAAACCAGGATGGGCAGCACGTTCACGTCCGACGGCGCCGGTGCGCCGAACAGGACATACGGGAGCGTGAAGTTGTTGATGTGGTTCAGTGTGGCGAGCAGGAAGGCGAGCGAGACCGGTCCCTTCAAATAGGGAAAGATCACGTAGCGCAGCTTGTTCCACCACAGGGCACCGTCCAAGGCTGATGCCTCGTGGACTTCATGGTCAACTGCCTGCAGGCCGGAGAGGGCAAGCAGGTAGATGAACGGCCAGGCCGCCCAGATTTCAACCCAGACCAGCGTCCAGTACGAGCTGGGGCCGTTGAGCCACAAACCGCCGTTCATGCCCATATTGGTCAGCGTCACGTTCACGATGCCGTCCGGCTGCAGCATGGTCCGCCACACGCTGGCCACCACGAATGACGGCAGGACGTAGGGGATAAGGAAGACCGAACGCACCAGGGCGCGGCCGCGGTAGGCGTTCTGGGTGACGACGGCGGCCGCCACGCCCAGCGGGATGGTCACCACCGTGGAGATCACCGCGAAGGACACGGACAGCCAGATCGACCGGAGCAGGTCGCTGCTCGTTGCCGCTTCGATGTAGTTGTGGATACCGATGAATTCGGCACTGACCCACCGGCGCAGGGAGTACTGGTCCAGGTCTATCACGGACATCCAGATGCCCATGGCCAGCGGGATGAGGATGACCACCGTCATCAGGAAGCCGCCGGGAATGAGCAGCCACAGAGGCCGGTTCTTTTCGCTTAGCCCCTTTCGGCGCTTATCGCCCGGCATGGGCCCGCCGGATCCGGCGGGCGCCCCGGCCGCCGGACTGCTGTCCGACGGCCGGGGCTCGGTAACGCTACTTGCCATGTTCCGTAACCTTCCGCGGTTGTCCGGCAGGTCTTACTTCTTGGCCCGGTCCAGGGCAGTCTGCGACTTCGCCTGTTCGTCCTTCAGCCGCTGGGAGAGGCTGGCATCGCTGACCGCGCCGGCGGAAAGGTCCGGAATGGACTGGACCACCACGTTGGTCAGCGACAACTGGACATCGCCCCAGGCACCGCTGAACGGCGTGGCGACGGATTTTGCACCGGAGTCAAGGGCAGGCGCGATCACTTCATTGCTGGCGAGCTCCTTGGCAGCGTCCGCGTTGGCGGGAAGCTGGCCGAAGACCTTGAAGTAGTTGAGCTGGACATCCTTGTCAGTGATCATCTTGATGAACGCGAAAGCGAGATCCTTCTGCTTCGAGTAGTCCGCAACCACCAGGTTGTCACCGGAAAGAATGCTTGACGCGGGCTTCCCACCGGACGGGTTGGAGGTGGCGCCCGGCGGAACGGTGGGCATCAGGGCGTACTTGTACTTGCCCTTGACTGCCGAGGCGTCCAGCGCGGGTATGGACAGCGGGGAGGTCATGGGGAAGTAGGCTGCCTTGCCGGCCGCGAAAGCGGCCAGGGCCTGCGGGTTGGCCCAGCCAACCGAGGCAGGGTCAACCACCTTGTCCTTGGTCACCCAACCGAAGTAGGTTTCGTAGGCCTTTTTGGTGATGGGATCGTCCAGGCGGACCTTGTCCCCGTCGATGAGGGGGTTGCCGGCCTGGATGGACATTCCCCAGATGTACTTCCACGGATCGAAGTTGTCCTTGTAGGCCACCGCGACGCCGTACTGGTCGCCCTTGGTGAGCTTCTTGGCCTGTTCGGTGAATTCGTCCCATGTGGTGGCCGGCTTATCGATGCCGGCCGCGGCCAGCAGTTCGGTGTTGTAGGCCATCACGAAGGGCCGGCTCACGAAGGGGATGCCGATCTGGTTGTCCTTGTCCGGGCCGGAAATGCCCAGGGCGGCGGGAACGAACTTGTCCTTGCCGCCAAGCTGGTTCCACTCGTTGTCACCGAGCTTCACGAAAGCCCCGGTGGAGTAAGCCGTGGGGGTGAACGTGGTGCCCAGCCCGTAGACGTCAGGGCCCTGGCCGGACACCACGGAGGTCTGGATCCGGGTCATCTCGTCGTTGGCGGTGGCGAACGTCTCCCATTGGATGTCGGCTCCCGTTTCCGCCTTGAACTTGGTGCTCATCTCCTTGAACCAGGCCTGCTGCTCCTGGGGATACTGCGCGGTCACGTTCATCAGGACGTTGAGCGTTTTACCGGCGCCATCCACCTTGCCGCCCGTGCCACCAGTGCTGGTGCCGCCGGACCCGCCCGAACCGCCGCACGCGGCGAGCAGCAGGACGGAAATTGTCGCGGCGGCAACAGCACCCAGGCGACGTGGTTTGGACATACCCATGAGACTTCTCCTTTGAAGGCATACGTTGCGGCAGAGACCCGAGACTTAGATCACAGTCTATGGTTTTCATTCTCCGCGGCTAGCGTATTCACCGGAGTCAAACTCTGGCAAGCGATTGCCAAAAACTGTTACCGGAGCTTCATCATGGGCAGGCGTTCCCCGGCAGGAGTTCCCTGTCGGGGAGGCGGGACGGCCACCTCCCGTTAGACGGCACCCCCGTGGGTGGCTGTGTGCTCCACCTCGGCGTAGATTCCCGCCATCCACGCTTCGACGTCGGCAGCCTTACGGGGGAGTTCGGCGCTGAGGTTGACCGGACCGTCGGCCGTCATGAGGATGTCGTCCTCGATCCGCACACCGATCCCGCGGTACTCGGCCGGGATGGCCAGGTCTTCGTTCTTGAAGTAGAGGCCGGGCTCGATGGTGAAGACCATGCCCGGAGTCAGGATGCCATCGAGGTAGAGCTCACGCTTGGCCTGGGCGCAGTCATGGACGTCGAGGCCCAGGTGGTGGCTGGTGCCGTGCGGCATCCAGCGCCGGTGCTGCTGGCCCTCCGGGCTGATGGCTTCCTCCACGCTGACAGGCAGCAGGCCCCATTCGGCAAGCCGTTCGGCCAGCACGGTTGTGGCGGCAGTGTGGATGTCGCGGAACTTGGTGCCGGGCTGCGCGGCGGCGAATCCGGCGTCCGCCGCATCCAGGACGGCTTCATAGATCTTCCGCTGGACATCGCTGAACGTGCCGTTGACGGGCAAGGTCCGGGTGACGTCGGCCGTGTACAGCGAGTCGGCCTCTACGCCAGCGTCCAGGAGGAGGAGTTCGCCGGCGTTGACCTGGCCGGTGTTTCGGGTCCAGTGCAGCACCGTGGCATTGTTCCCTGCGGCCGCGATGGTGTCGTAGCCGAGTTCGTTGCCCACTTCGCGGGCCCGTGCAAAGAAGGCACCTTCCACCACGCGTTCGCCGCGGGCGTGGGTCAGTGCCCGTGGAAGGGACTTGACTACTTCCACAAACCCTTCGGCCGTGGCTGCCACGGCCGTCTTCATCTGTTCGACTTCCCAGTCGTCCTTGAGGAGCCGGAGTTCGGACAGGGATTCGGACAGTTTCTCGTCGAGGGCATCCAGGACGGCAAGGTCCAGGTTCTCCGGATCCTTGGCCGTGTTGTAGCGGGCAGTGTCCACCAGGGCGTCGATGTTCTCGTCCACCTTGCGGACCAGCCGGATGGAGATGCCGCCAATCTCGGGAGCGCCCACGTTCTTGGTGATGGCGGTTTCCAGCTCATCGATGTGCGCGGTGGGCAGGCCCAGGCGGGTCTCGAACTCCTCAAGCGTGGGGCGGGCACCGATCCAGAATTCGCCGGACCTGGAGTCCGCATAGAACTGTTCCGTGTCCCGGCCGGCCAGGGGACGGAAGTACAGGGTGGCGCGGTGGTTCCCGCCGTCGTCGCCCGTTCCTTCCCCTGCCGGTTCCAGGATGAGGACCGCATCCGGCTCGTGGTCGAGGCCGAGGCCGGTGAGGTGGGCGAAGGCGGAGTGGGGGCGGAAGCGGTAATCGCAGTCGTTGGACCGGACCTTCAGCGGGCCTGCGGGGATGACCAGCCGTTCGCCTTTGAACTGGTCCGAGATAGCCTTGCGCCGGGCCGCAGCATAACCGGCCACCGCGTCGCGGGCCGGCATCGCCTGGCCGGTGGGCGCCCAGTTGCTGGCCATAAAGGCCTTGAAGGCATCGGAACTTGGCCGCTGCGAGCGGTTGTTGACGCGCTCGTCGAGGGGCTGGGAAGCAGAGTTTTGGGTGTTTTCGGCATCGTTCACGGCACCATCGTCTCACCAGCGGCCGGGCATGCGCGACAACGGAGCCAATACCGGGCAGGCACGGTCAACTAGGCTGGGCAGGTGAAGATTGACCTGCATGCCCACTCCAACGTTTCCGACGGTACGGAAACACCCGCCGACGTCATGGCTTCAGCTGCCCGGGCGGGCCTGGATGTCATCGCGCTGACGGATCACGACTCGACGGACGGCTGGGCAGAGGCCTCCCCCGCCGCGCTGGAAGAAGGCGTAGCCCTCGTCCCGGGGATGGAAGTCTCCTGCCGGACGGACCAGGGGATCAGCGTGCACCTGCTGAGCTACCTGCACGATCCGGCGCACCCTGGACTGCTTGAGGAGATTACCAAGTCCAAGGACGCACGCCTGACCCGGGCCGAACGCATGGTGACGCTCCTGGCCGAGGACTACCCCCTGACCTGGGACGACGTCATCCACCACGTCGCCCCGGGCGCCACGCTGGGGCGCCCGCACATCGCCGATGCCCTGGTGGCGGCGGGCGTTGTTTCGGACCGGTCGGAAGCGTTCAGGTCCATCCTTACCTCCCGTTCGCGCTACTTTGTCCAGCACTACGCACCCGACCCGGCCGCCGCCGTCGAACTTGTCCGCGCGGCAGGCGGCGTCCCCGTCTTCGCGCACCCCGTGGCGTCCTCTCGCGGACGGATCGTGGGGGAGCGCACCTACCGGGAGATGATCGACGCCGGCTTGGTGGGACTGGAGATCAACCATCGCGACAACCCGGAAGAAGGGCGCGAGTTCCTGCGCCGCCTGGCCGCCGAACACGGGCTCCTGATCACGGGATCCTCCGACTACCACGGCACCGGCAAGCCCAATCTGCTGGGGGAGAACCTCACCGCGCCGGCGGTACTCGACCGGATCGAGGCACTCGGCACGGGAACCGTCGTCGTCCGGCCTTAACCAGCGACCTACTTGGGCGGGAAGGACGTAAAGGTCGCGTGGGCACCCAACCGCTTGGCCATGACGTCGATGGCGGGCTGGTTCTGGTCCACGCAGACAAACTTCCGGCCGAGCTTGGCCGCCACCGCACCGAGCGTGCCGGAGCCGGCGAAGAAGTCCAGGCACCAGTCACCGGGCCTGCTTGAGGCGGCCACCACCCGCCGGATGAGGCCCTCGGGCTTCTGCGTGGGGTAGCCGGTTTTTTCCTTGCCGGTGGGGGAGACGATGGTGTGCCACCACACGTCGGTGGGCAGTTTCCCGAGTTCCCGTTTGGCAGGCGTGACCAGGCCGGGGGCCATGTAGGGCTCGCGGTCAACCTCGGCGCTGTCGAAGTGGTATTTCGACGGGTTTTTGACGTAGACGAGGATGTTGTCGTGTTTGGTGGGCCAGCGGTATTTGGCGCGTGCACCGTAGTCGTACGCCCAGATGATCTCGTTCAGGAAGCACTCGCGGCCGAAGATCGCGTCCAGCATCACCTTGGCGTAATGGACTTCCCGGTAATCCAGGTGGAGGTAGAGCGTGCCGTCATCAGCCAGCAGCCGCCAGGCCTCCACGAGCCGGGGTTCCAAGAAGGCCCAGTAATCGCTGAAGGCGTCATCGTAACGGTGCAATGCCCCCTTGATGGTGTCGTAGGAGCGGCCCTTGAAGCCCACGCGGTCGCCGTCACCGTCAGTGTTGAGCACCATCCGGGTTTCCTGGCGGGTCTGGGCCCGGCCGGTGTTGAACGGCGGGTCCACGTAAATGAGTGTGAAGGCGCCGTCCGGCAGCGAGGGGAGGTACTCCGCGTTGTCCGCGTGAACCACCAGGTTGCTGCCGTCCGGCGCCCAGACGGTGTCAGTCATCGAGGCTGTTAGGCCTCTGTGCTGCCGGGCTGCGTGCCTTTGTCGGCGCCGGCCACCACTTCGCCGTTGCGGCGGCGGGTGCGGGTCCGGCTGCGCCGGGCGCGGGGGTCCACTTCGCCGGCGGTCGCAGCCGGAGCCGCGGATTCGGCGGCCGGCCCGGTGCCGGCCGTCGCCGCATCAGACGTACGACGGCGACGCTCGCCTGAGCGGCTGCCCTCACCTGAGCGGCCACCTTCTGAGCCGCCGCGGCGGCTTCCTTCGCGCCCGCCTGAACGGCCGGCGTCGCGTCCGCGCTCATGCCCGCCGTTTTTTCCGCTGGCGCGGGAGTTCTTCTTGCCGGTTTCGCCCAGGTCCTCGAGGACTTCGGCGTCAACACCGGCGAGGGTGCGCTTGTTGCGGGGGAGACGGCCTTTGGTGCCCTCGGGGATGTCCAGCTCTTCGTAGAGGTGGGGCGAGGAGGAGTAGGTTTCCACCGGCTCCGGAACGCTCAGGCCAAGCGCTTTGTTGATCAGGCCCCAGCGTGGCATATCGTCCCAGTCAACGAAGGTCACGGCGGTGCCCTTGTTGCCGGCGCGGCCGGTGCGGCCCACACGGTGCAGGTAGATCTTCTCGTCCTCAACGCACTGGTAGTTGATCACGTGCGTCACGTCGTCCACATCGATGCCGCGGGCGGCGACGTCGGTGGCCACCAGGACGTCCACTTTGTTGTTGCGGAAGGCGCGGAGCGCCTGCTCGCGGGCACCCTGGCCGAGGTCGCCGTGGATGGCGGCGGCCGCGAAGCCGCGGTCCACCAGTTCCTCGGCCACCTTCGCGGCGGTCCGCTTGGTCTTGGTGAAGATGATGGTGCGGCCGCGACCCCGTGCCTGCAGGATGCGGGCAACAACTTCAACCTTGTCCATGCTGTGGGCACGGTAGATGAGCTGGCGGATATCGCGCTTGGTGAGGCCCTCGTCCTGGGGATCGGCCGCGCGGATGTGGGTGGGCTGGGTCATGTAGCGGCGGGCCATGGCAATAACGGGGCCGGGCATGGTGGCGGAGAACAGGAGCGTCTGGCGGACGGCGGGGGTGCCGGCGATCAACGTTTCCACGTCCGGCAGGAAGCCGAGGTCCAGCATTTCGTCAGCCTCGTCGAGGATGACGATCTTGACGTTCTTCAGGCTCAGGTGCTTCTGCTTGTACAGGTCAATGAGGCGGCCGGGGGTGCCCACCACAATCTCGACGCCCTTCTGCAGGGCCTCGACCTGCGGCTCGTAGGCACGGCCACCGTAGATGGTGGCGATACGGGCGTTGCGCTTGAGTGAGGCAGTCTGGAGGTCGTTGGCCACCTGGACCGCCAGCTCGCGGGTGGGCACGATCACCAGGGCCTGCGGCGCGCCCGGAACGGCGAGCTTATCGAAGCCGGCATCGTCCCGGCCCACCACGCGCTGAAGCGCGGGGATGCCGAAACCGAGGGTCTTGCCGGTGCCGGTCTTGGCCTGGCCGATGATGTCGTGGCCCGCCAGGGCCACCGGCAGGGTCATGGACTGGATGGGGAACGGGTGCGTGATCCCGGCGTCTGCCAGGGACTCGACGATGTCGGCGCGGACGTTGTAGTCGGCGAAGGACTTTTCCGCGATTTCGTGCGGCTTCTCGTCGGAGATGATGGTTTCTTCAGGTTCGATCGTTTCGACGCCGGAATCGTCCATTAGGAGCTGGTGGGTATGCAATTCACTCACAGGTGAGTTTCCTTATTCATTTGGGCATTGGCGCTGCCTGCTCAACGGGCCGGCCAACGCGGCCGCTCCGGAGCATGCTCAGGCGCACAAGCTAATCCAGTGGAAGCCGATCGCGGGCTATCTAAATGCTGGCACTGGTGACCAGCGGGTGTATCTCAAGATCGCGTAGGGGCGGGCTTGTTGAATTCAAAATCAAGGAAATCAACGACCGGGCATCCATTTCTACATCTTCAGTCTAGCCGTACGGATCCCGAATCCCGGCTTTTGGCCCTCGAAGCAGGGGCAGCCGGCTCAGGGCAGGAGCTCGAAGTGGACCTCTCGGGCGGCGATATCGGAGGAGATCAGGCGAACGCGGACCTGGGTACCGGATTCGAGGTCGCCGGCGCACCGGGCCGTCACGGCCGGCTCGGCGATCTGGACAATCCCCGAAGGACCGCTGCCGTTCTTGCCATTGCCGTTCTTCGCACCGTTGCCGTTTTTGGCGCCGTTGCCGTTCTCCTTCTGCGGCTTGGACCCCGAAATGACAATGGCATCAAACTCCTGGCCGATGTGGTTGACCAGGAGGGCGGCCTCCACCGTGTCCAGTGCCATGCGTTCCATGCGGCTTGCCAGCTGATCGGAGGCGGCCATGATTTCCGGGAGGGTGGGCAGAGCTTCCCGTGCCCAGTCAGGGACCGGCTTGCCGTTGCTGAGGGCTTCGCAGATCACCAGGACAAACCTGTCGATCAGCCGACGGAGGGGTGCCGTGGTGTGGGCATAGGCGGCCCCGATGGCCGACTGGATGGCGTCGTCAGGAACGGTACCGTCAAAGGCGGTGTAGCTGGCTCCGCGGAACAGCATGCCGGCGGAGTGCAGGATGGCCAGTTGCCGGGGTTCGGTGGGATCGAGGCTGCGAAGGTACTCGCCGTAGCTGATCTTCCCGTCCCATGGCTTGCCGAGGGCCACGGTCTGGAGCCGGAAATGCCGGAGCGAGCGCTCGTCCGGGGCGGGCATGGTGCGCAGGATGCCCACCTTCCCCGCCAGCATCATGTCCGCGGCCGCCATTCCGGTCATCAGGGAAATCTGGGCATTCCAGTCCTCCACCGGGAGCTGGGGCGCGGCGGCAATCCGGTAGCCGCCGTCGGGCAGCTGGACGATTTCCTGCTCCGGCATGTTCAGGCTGGCACCGCCGCGCTGGCGTTCCAGTTCAACGCGCTTGAGCCCCACTTCCTTCAGGAGTTGCAGCACGGGGTTGGCCGTTCCGGCATCGATCTGCGCCTGAACACCCTTGTAGTCCAGCTTTGACCGGCTGCGGATGGTGGCGCGCCGAACGGACACACTGCTTACGTGGGCGGCGTCGTCGAGCCCGAATTCCCAAACAAACGCGGCACACAGCTGGTCGGCCAGCAAGCTGCCGGCGCCCTCGCTGATCACCTCGGGGTGCAGCGGGATCCGGCCGTCCGGGGCGTAGAACGTCTGGCCGCGCCTGCGGGTTTCGGCGTCCAGGCTGCCGCCGGGACGGACAAAGGAGGGCACGTCCGCGATGGCGTACAGCACCCGGTAGCCGGCGTCGGAACGCTCGATGAACAGCGCCTGGTCAAGGTCCGTGGACGACGCCGGATCGATGGTCAGGAACTCCACGTCCGTGAGGTCCGTGGCGGGCAGCTGATGGGCGGCCACCGCGGCCTCTGCGTCACGGACCGCCTCAGCGGGGTAGGGTCCGGGCAGTTCCAGCTCGGTCCGCAGTGCGCTCAGGGCTGCCTCGAGAGCGTTCGTCTTCTCGTGGACGTTAGGGGCCAACCGATGATGGGACACAAAAGTCAGGTTAGCCCGATTCCCCGGGATCGCGCACGCCCCGCCCCGCCGCGGGCCGGATTCCTAGGCCGCGCCGGCATCCAAGGCGGCCAGGAGGGCCTGGGCCGCTGCGGCGGGATCGGCGGCTTCCGTGATGGCCCGCACCACAACAATCCGGCTGGCACCCGCCGCCACCACCTGCTCGACGTTGTCCAGGTCGATCCCGCCGATGGCAAACCAGGGCACGGCGCTTTGGGCATCGGCGCCGGGGGCGGCAGCAACGGCATCCGCTGCATACCGCACGAGGTCAAGGCCGACGGCGGCCCGGCCCGGTTTGGTGGGGGTGGCCCACACCGGTCCCACACAGAAATAGTCGAGGCCGCCGTCGGCGGTTACCGGGGACGACAACCGGATGGCTCCTTCCACCTGTTCGGCGGTGTGGGTGGAAAGCCCCACCACGGCGCCGGCGCCCAGCAGCGTGCGGGCGGAGGCCACGGGCAGGTCCTTCTGGCCGATGTGGAAGACCGGCGCACCGGACAGCATGGCAATGTCAGCCCGGTCGTTGACGGCCCACAGCCGTCCGTGGCGGGCGGCGGCCGCCTGCAGGACAGTCAGCAGCTCCAGCTCTTCGGCGGCCTCGATGTCCTTGTCACGGAGTTGGATGATGTCCACGCCGCCGGCAAACGCCGCATCCACAAACTCAGCAAAGTCCCCGCGGTCGCGGCGTGCATCAGTGCACAGGTACAGCCTGGCGTTTCGGGGCAGGCCGCCGGCGGGCTCTTGGGCGGTGGGGCTGGGGAGGATGCTGGGGCTGGAAGACACGTTCATGGAAACCACCATAGTTCCCCTAAACTGGGCGAGTACTGCGGGAGCCCGTTGCAGCCGTCACAAAGCGGCCGGGCTGAGAGGGCGTCAGAGCCGACCGCTTGACCTGATCCGGCTAGTACCGGCGTAGGGAAGGAAACACATGGTCCCTCCATCCGGCGGCGCGTCCGCCAGCACACCTGCGACTGCCGCGGGCAGCGAAATGAACAGCCCCACCGTCCTGCACGCCGACGTTGCGGTGATCGGTGGCGGCGTCGTCGGCCACTGCATCGCCTGGGAAGCGCGGCGCTCCGGCCGCTCCGTGGCAGTGATCGACGACAAACCGGGTTCGGGGGCCAGCTGGGCGGCCGCCGGCATGCTCGCCCCCGTCAGCGAGCTGCACTACCAGGAGGAAGACCTCCTGGAGCTGATGCTCGAGTCCTCTCACCTTTGGCCCGCATTCGCGGCCGGCCTCGACCAAGCCGGAGCAGGGGATTTTGGCTACCTGACGACGCCGACCCTCGCCGTGGGTGCCGACGCAGCGGACCGCCGCGCGCTGATGGACCTGCGGGCCGTGCAGCAGGCAAACGGCCTGGTCGTGGAGCCGCTGACGGTCCGGGAAGCGAGAGCCAGGGAACCGATGCTGAGCCCGGCCATCTCCTGTGCCCTGGACATTCCGGCGGACCACCAGGTGGACCCCCGCAGGCTGGTAGCAGCCTTGCGTCACGTCCTCGCCATCCACCAACCGGGCACCGGGACCGCCGTGACCGGCGCCCGTGACGGGTTCGCCGTTGAGGATTGCGCCACCGCACTTCGCTGGGAGAATGACCGGGTCAGCGGGGTTGAACTGGCCGGCGGCTGCACCATCCTGGCGGGGGAGACCATCGTGGCCAACGGCCTCCAGGCCGCGGCCCTGGGGAGCCTGCCGGACCGGATGCGGCTGCCCTTGAGGCCCGTCTACGGCGACATCCTGCGCCTCAACGTTCCCCGGCACTTGCGCCCGTTGCTGACGTCCACCGTACGGGGCCTGGTCCGCGGCGTGCCGGTCTACATCGTCCCCCGGCAGGACGGCACGGTGGTGATCGGCGCAACCCAGCGCGAAGACGACCTGCCCGCAAGGGGGGACGCAACCGCTGCCGTCTCGGCGGGCGGCGTGTACCAGTTGCTGCGTGACGCCCAGGTCCTCGTGCCGGCCGTTGCCGAGCTGGAGCTCCTCGAATGCACCGCGAGGGCCCGTCCCGCCACGCCGGACAACGCACCGTTGCTGGGCCGCGTCCCGGGTCCGGGGCCGGGACACATTTCGGGGCTGATCATTGCCACCGGTTTCTACCGCCACGGCGTGCTGCTGGCCCCGGCAGCGGCAGCCATCTGCCGCGACCTGCTGGACGGCCGGGAAGACCCGCGGTGGCAGGCCCTCAATCCGGACAGGTTTTCCGGCCAGCCTCAAGCCACGTTTCACTTCAGGAAGGAAACAGCATGAACATCACCCTTAATGGCTCGCCACATGCCGTGCCCGGCGACGCGTCCATCACCACCCTGGTGGTCCAAATCACCGGTCGTCCCCTCGCCGCCAACGGCCAGGCCGCCGACGGGCAGAAACTCGGTGTCGCCGTCGCCCGCAACTCGGAAGTTGTACCGCGCAGCCAGTGGTTCGCCACGGCGCTCGCCGATGGCGACACCATTGAACTCGTCACAGCAGTGCAGGGAGGCTGAACCATGACCGTCATAAACAGCTCTGGCACCGGGACCACCCCGGCGAAGACCGAAGTGCTTTCGGCCGACGCGCCTGTCGCCGGCATCCCTGCCATGGACGCGCTTGTCATCGACGGCGTGGAACTCGGCTCCCGCCTCATCATGGGCACCGGGGGCGCTCCCAGCCTCGACGGGCTCGGGGCAGCGCTGCTGGCCTCCGGAACGGAACTCACCACCGTGGCGATGCGGCGGTACTCGCCCGCCGAGTCCGGCTCGCTCTTCCAGCTCCTGGTGGACCATGGCATCCGCGTGCTGCCCAACACTGCCGGCTGCTTCACTGCACGGGACGCCGTTATGACGGCCGAACTGGCCCGGGAAGCCCTGGAGACGGACTGGGTCAAGCTGGAAGTCATTGCCGATGAGCAAACGCTGCTTCCGGACGCCGTCGAGCTCGTTGACGCCACGGAACAGCTCGTGAACCGGGGCTTCAAAGTGTTCGCTTACACCAACGACGACCCCGTGCTGGCCCTGCGGCTGGAGAACCTGGGTGCCGCGGCGGTAATGCCACTGGGGGCGCCGATCGGTACCGGTCTGGGGATCCTGAACCCGCACAACATCGAACTGATTGTGTCGCGCGCTTCAGTTCCAGTGGTACTGGATGCCGGCATCGGCACGGCGTCGGATGCGGCCCTGGCCATGGAGTTGGGCTGCGATGCCGTCCTGCTGGCCACCGCCGTGACTCGCGCGCAGAATCCAGCGCTGATGGGTGAAGCCTTCAAGCACGCCGTCATCGCCGGTAGGCTGGCGAGAGCGGCCGGCAGGATACCGCGCCGCGAGCATGCCTTGGCGTCATCGGCGATGGAAAACCGGGCTGAGTTCCTCTAGGCCGGTACCAGCTGCCGGCCGCCACGACTGCTCAGGGAACAAACCGAGGAGTCCGCTGTGGCCGGCACGCAAGATGTCCTTACCCGCGAACAGCTCGACGCCGCCCTGGCCGTGCTGCCGGACTGGCGGTACCGGCCGGGCGGGCTTGTCACCGTCTACAAAACGCCGACGGCGGCCGCGGCGCTTGAGCTGATTGCCGCCGTCGGGCGTTTTGCGGAAGAACAGAACCACCATCCAGACCTCGACTGGCGATACAACCGGGTGTTCATTCGCTACACCTCCCACGATGCGGGCGGAGAGGTCACTGAGCGGGACACCGCGGCTGCCGCTGCGGCAACCGCAGCGGCGGCCGAGGTTGGGGCGACTGCCCAGCCTGGCCTGTTCAGGACAGTGGAGGTGGGCATTGATACGGCGGACCCGGCGGCAATCGCGGAGGTGTGGCGGGTGGCGCTGGGCTATAAGGAAGGCCCGGGCGGTGACCTGGTGGATCCCTACGGCCGCGGACCGGGCATCTGGTTCCAGGAAACAGCGACACCCAACAGCAGCAGACTGCACGTTGACGTCCACTGGAGCCTTGCCGAATCGGAGGCCGCCCTCGCGAAAGTTACTGCAACAGGGGCCTTGATGAACCATGACCATGCGCCCGACTGGGTGGTGGTCACGGACGCGCAGGGAAACCGGCTGTGCATCTGCACCGAGGCGGGCCACCGGCCTGAGGCAGCGTCCGGACAATGACTGGGCCGGTACCGTGAGGGCTGGTGCCCGGCGGGCTACAGCTTCAGGGCCTGGGTGAGCCGCTGGACGTCGTGGCGTTCGCGGACCCGGCCCAGGTAGATGACGGCGCCGATGGCTGCCGCCGTGCCCAGGACCATTGGGAGGATCCAGGGGATCCAGGTCAGGCCGGGCAGGTAGCCAAAGCCTGCCGTCATGGCAATGATCCAGCTGAGCGCACCCACCGCGACGGCTACACCGGCGGGCAGCACCATGCCGTACCTGGTATGGCGCCTGTCATTTGCCCAGACAATAAAGCCTGCAGCGGCGGTGACCAGGACAACGATGGTCAGCGAAAGCATGGAATCTCCCTTGGAATGCAGAGGGCCACCGCCAGTTGGCGGTGGGCCCCTGCTTGTGTCTTACAGCTCCGGGCTTAGAACTGGCCGAAACCAACCTTGCGGGCTTCTTCGGCACCGATTTCCACGTAGCCCAAGGCGTTGCCGGGAACAATGATGATGCGTCCCTTGTCATCCTTGAGCCGCAGTTCGGTGCCCTTGGTGATGGCTTCTTCAACGATCGTGGCTACGGCGTCAGCATCCTCAGCCGATTCCAGTACGATTTCGCGGCCAATGTTCTGAATGCCGATTTTAATTTCCAAAAGGGGGCCTCCCAGCCAATCAACGTTTGTTCAGGTTCTCTATTTGTAGTCTAGGACTCTTTGGGAAAGCGCGAGATTCCGCGCCAAGCTAAACGGTAAATGAGGTCGCTGGCAACGTCGAGGTCCAGGTTCCCGTCCGTTTCCAGCCAGTAACGTGCGCTGACCTGCGCCATCCCGGCCAGCCCGCGTCCCAGCAGCTGCGCCTCCAGATGTGGAAGCTTGGTGTCCTCGGCAATGACGTGGGCAACGGCGTCGGCAAAGGTCTTATTGAAGGTTTCCAGCCTGGAACTGACATCGGGATCGTTGATGAGGTCAGATTCGAAGACCAACCGGTGGGCCTGGTCTTCGCTGGCGATGTAGCGGAAGTACGCACGCATTACGGCCTGGACCCGTTCGTCATTGTCCGACGTCGAATTCAGGGCGCCCAGCATCAGCTCGGTCAGGGACGTCAGGTGGCTGTCCAGCAGGGCAAGGTAAAGCTCGCGTTTGGACGGGAAATGCTGGTAAAGCACGGGTTTGCTCACATGGGCCGTCTCGGCGATCTCGTCCATGGCGGCACCGTGGTACCCGTTGGCAACAAACACCTCATGGGCAGCCGCCAGAAGCTGCGCGCGCCGTTCGTCCCGTGGCAGCCGTCCGGACCGCTGGCCCCCGCTGCGTTGAGGTGCGGGCGGTTCCGCGTCGGACGCCCGGTCAGCCCGTGTTTCATGCGCCACAGTATTGCCCTACTTTCACTTGCCGTTATATACACAATACTGCGCGGTAATATGACCGGGCGGTATCTCGGGGCCTACATTGAAGTATGGCTTCGACTTTGACCGTAAATGATTCCCCCGTCTCGCTTAAGCCCCTTGTAGAGCCCGCCGCCGAGCTCACACCGGCCGAAGTTGAGCGCTACTCGCGGCACCTCATCATTCCGGAAATCGGTACGGTGGGGCAGCGGCGGCTGAAAAACGCCAAGGTGCTGGTCATCGGCGCCGGCGGCCTGGGCTCACCGGCCCTGCTTTACCTGGCGGCCGCCGGGGTGGGGACCTTGGGAATTATCGACGACGACGCCGTTGACCTGAGCAACCTGCAACGTCAGGTTATCCACGGCGTGGCCGATGTCGGCCGCCCGAAGATCGAATCCGCCCGGGACGCCATCACGGCGCTGAACCCGCTGGTGGACGTCCGGCTGCATAACGTCAGGCTCGACGCGTCCAACGCATTGGATCTGTTCGCGGACTACGACCTGATCCTCGACGGGGCGGACAACTTCGCTACCCGCTATCTGGTCAACGACGCCGCCGCCATCCTGGGCAAACCGTACGTCTGGGGGTCGATCTTCCGTTTCGACGGCCAGGTGAGCGTCTTTTGGGAAAAGCACGGCCCCACCTACCGTGATCTGTACCCCGAAGCCCCGCCGGCCGGCTCCGTTCCGTCCTGCGGCGAGGGCGGTGTCTTTGGCATGCTCTGCGCTGCGGTGGGCTCACTCATGGTGACGGAGGCAGTCAAGCTGATCACCGGCGTCGGGCGTTCCCTCCTGGGCAGGGTGGCACTCTTCGATGCGCTCGGCGGCAGCTGGCGCGAGATCCGCGTGTCCAGGGACCCGGCCACGGCGCCCATCACGGAACTGACCGACTATGAGGCCTTCTGCGGTATCACTCCCGCCGTCTCCCCGGACACGGAGCACACGGTCACGGCGACGCAGCTGGCCACAATGCTCGCGTCGCGCAAGGCCGGCCTGAAGGACTTTGAACTGGTGGACGTCCGTGAGACCGGCGAGCACGACATCGTCAGCATCGACGGCTCGGTGCTGATTCCGCAGGGCAGGATTCTGGCCGGCGAAGCCTGGGCGGACCTGCCGCAGGACAAGGACATTGTGTTCCACTGCAAGGCGGGGACCCGGTCAGCGAACGTCCTCGAGGCCGTGCGGAAGGCCGGGTATGAGCGCGTCAGCCATCTCGACGGCGGGATCCTGGCCTGGGTGCGCGACGTGGAGCCCCAGAAGCCGGTCTACTGACACCTTTGCTCTATCACTTTTGGTCGTCAAAAGGCACGGTTGAGAGCCAGAAGTGATAGAGCAACCGGGGAGTGGCCCGGCGCCGGAGGAGGTCAGGCGGTTGCGGTTCCGCGGCGCCCGGCGGCGGGGACGGGGCATTCAGCCTGCGGGGCAGCGGCGGGCTGCTCCACGGTGATTCCGTAAAGCGTTTCGAGCGCCGAAACGTAGTCGTCCTGCTGGCCGTTTGCTGCGAGCTCGCGAGCGCGGACCGTGGGCACGTGCAGGAGCTGCTTGACCATCCGGCGGAGCGCGAACTCCACTTCCTCGGCGGCAGCGGTGCAGCCGTGCCGGGCACGGACACGCTCCATCTCGGCGTCCAGGACACTCATGGTGTGGCGGCGCAGCGCAACGATGGCGGAGTCCACAGAGCGGGCTTCCCGCTCCTGCTCAAAAGCCTGCGCGGCTCCGGAGACGATGCCACTGGCCTGGGCCAGGGACTCTGCCTGTTCCTGCGGGGCCGCCAGTCGAACGGATTCCAGCGTCAGCAGCTCAACGCCGTCGAGCTGGCCCACTTCGGGGTCAAAGTCATGCGTCAGGGCCAGGTCGATGGCAATCAGCGGCTGGGGGGATCCAGCGCGGACCTGGGCAAGTTCATCGGCTTCAACGCGGGTGTCTGAACCGCTGCAGCCAATCATTACGTCGGCCGCGGCCACCGCGGGCGAGAGGGTTTCGGCGTCCAGCGCGGTTCCGCCGCGGCTGGCGACGAAGGCTTCAGCGCGGCCTGACGAGGAGAAGACCGAGATGTCCGTGCAGCCGCGGTCGCGCAGCAGCGCCATGGTGGCGCCTGCGTAGGCGCCGGTGCCGAACAGGACAACTTTCTTGCCGGACCAGTCGGGATTCTCGGACAGATCAGTGGCAAGGTCCAGAGCCACCGAGACGATGGACAGGCCACGCGATCCGAGTGCGGTCTGGGCGCCAACCTCCTTGGCCGTCTTGGACGCGGCCTGGAACAGGCGGACCAGGCCGGCACTGGCAGTGCCCTCGTGCTGGGCGTTGATCAGGGCCCGGCGGACCTGTCCGGCAATTTCGCGTTCACCCACCACGGCGGAGTCGAGTCCGGAACTCACGGCGAAAAGGTGCTGGCTGACTTCCGGTCCGGTGCGCGTACTGAAGGCACGGGATACAAGCTGCTCGTTGAGCCCGCTCAGTCCGCTGATCTCGGAAACCAGGGCCGCGCGGGCCGCCTCGACGTCGTCAACATGGGGGGCTTCGCCGTAGATTTCGTAGCGGTTGCAAGTGGCCAGCACAACGGCGCCCGTCACTGCCGGCGATCCGGAGAGAGCGGACGTAGCGATCTCTGAAGCACCGTTGCTCAGTTGAGCGACGGTCTCTAGATCGATGTCGGCGTGTGTAGCCACCAATGAGAAAAGAACCACAGCACGTACATCATAGCTTTTTCGTGGCGCCGTAGAACAACCCCGGAGCGCAGTTCCCGGGTGTTGGGCCCGTGATTCGTGCCACCCCGGGCCCAACCACGCTGTACGTGGAAGGCTGTGCGTTATCTTTTGGATCCGTTTTTGGGCACAATCAGAGGCATGACTTCCAGCTCCGTCGCGTCCAACACCGCGTCCAACGCCCCGTCTAACGACGGCGCCCTTGCCGCCAGCCACCCGCTGATGGACGGCCGCACCGCCGATTCCCCGCTGATCACCGCCTACCGCGGCGGCAAGCCGTCGCGGCGGCCGGTGTGGTTCATGCGCCAGGCCGGCCGGTCCCTGCCCGAGTACCTGAAGGTCCGAGAAGGCGTGGCCATGCTCGATTCGTGCCTGCGGCCGGAGCTCGCTTCCGAGATCACCCTGCAGCCCGTGCGTCGCCATGATGTTGACGCGGCAATCTTCTTCTCCGACATTGTGATCCCGTTGAAGCTCGCCGGTGTTGGAGTGGACATTGTTCCCGGCGTGGGACCCGTTCTGGACAAACCCGTCCGCACTGCGGCGGACGTGGCGGCCCTGCCCCAGCTGACCTGGGAGGCGCTGGAGCCCATCCGCGAAGCCGTCCGGCTGACAGTGGCTGAGCTGGGAAAGACTCCGTTGATCGGGTTCGCCGGCGCGCCGTTCACGCTTGCCGCCTACATGGTTGAAGGCAGGCCCTCCCGGGACCACCTGGGCCCGCGCACCATGATGCACGCGGACCCGGAGACCTGGGCAGCGCTGGCCAACTGGGCCGCCGACGCGTCCGGATTGTTCCTCCGCGCCCAGCTCGAGGCAGGCGCCTCCGCCGGCCAGCTCTTTGACTCCTGGGCGGGGTCGCTGGGCCTGGCCGACTACACCAAACACGTTGCACCGGCCTCCGCCAGGGCCCTGGACCACGTCCGCCACCTCGGCGCGCCGCTGATCCACTTCGGCACCGGTACCTCGGAACTCCTGGTTGCCATGCGGGACGTCGGCGTGGACGTGGTGGGTGTCGACTATCGACTGCCGCTGGACGAAGCCAACCGCCGCCTGGGCGGAAGCGTCCCGCTGCAGGGCAACATCGACCCCGCCCTGCTGTCCGCCCCGTGGGAGGTCCTGGAGGCGCACGTTCGCGAAGTCATTGCTGCAGGGTCCTCGGCCCCCGGACACGTCCTCAACCTTGGCCACGGAGTGCCGCCCGAAACGGACCCCACGGTCCTGACCAGGGTCGTTGAACTCATCCACTCCATCTCCCCGGAGTAAAGCGCATGGGCAGCACCGCGACGCCGTCCCGGACCGCGATCGTTCTGGGCGGCGGCGTCTCCGGCCTCCTGGCGGCACGGGAACTGGCTGCGGCGGGCCACGCGGTGACCGTCCTGGAAGCCACAGCCGCCTGGGGCGGCTGCGTGGGCAGCCACGTGGTGGCCGGCCTCACCCTGGACAGCGGCGCGGAGTCCTTCGCCACCCGCTCCACCGCGGTGGCAGACCTCGCCGCCGAGCTTGGGCTTGCCGGCAGGATTGTTGCCCCGCGCCCGGGCGGTGCCTGGGTGCAGCTCCCGGACGGACCCCGCGAACTGCCCAAGACCGGGGTCCTGGGCATTCCCGCCAATCCATGGGATCCGGAGGTCCGACGTTCCCTTGGCCTTGCCGGCTCGCTGCGGGCGTCCCTGGACAAATACCTCCCGGCCCGCGTCGGTGCGTCCGCGGAAGTTACCAGCGTCTCGGCCCTGGTGCGGGCGCGGATGGGCCGCCGTGTGCTGGAACGGCTCGTTGCCCCCGTGGTGGGCGGGGTGCATTCCGCTGACCCCGGGCTCCTCGACGTGGACATGGTGGCCCCCGGGCTGCGCGCCGGAATCAGAGCGCACGGATCCCTGGCGGCCGCTGTGGCTGCGCAGCGTCGCAGCGTCGGCGGATCGGCGGCGAAGGCAGGTTCCGCCGTCGCGGGTCTCGAAAACGGCATGCACACCCTCGTTGCCGCACTGGTGGACGATCTCCGGGTGCGCGGCGTTGCGCTGCGCAGCGGCGCTGCGGCGAGTGCTGTGGAGCGGACCGCGGACGGATGGCGCGTCACCACGGGTGAGGGAACGTACGACGGCGGTCTGCTGGTAGTTGCGCTTCCGGGCCCCGCCGCAGTCGGGCTGCTTGAGGATGCGGTCCCCGCACTGGCGGGCAGGAGCCCGGGGCACGGGCCCGACGTCCGCCTCGTCACGTTGGTGGTGGACGTGCCTGAACTCGACCGCAGGCCACGCGGCACCGGCGTCCTGGTGGCACCGCAGACACCTGGCATCGAAGCAAAAGCACTTACCCATGCCACCGCAAAGTGGGACTGGCTGGCAGCAGCCGCCGGGCCCGGGACGCACGTGCTTCGGCTCTCCTACGGACGCCTGGAAGCTGCCGACGCAGCCCATCCAGCCGCCGCGGGCGGCGATGGCTCGCCGGTCTCCAGACCCGGTGATGCGACGCCTGTTGCAGACCGGGATCTGCTGGCCGCAGCCCTGCGGGACGCTTCCGCTCTCTTGGAGGTGCCGGTGCAGGACAAGGACGTGGTTGGCTGGGACGTCGTCAGGTGGCAAGGCGCCCTCCCCTTCGCAGCAGTGGGCCACAAAGCGCGGGTGGCCGAAATACGGACTATCTGCTCGGCCGAAGAAGGCCTCAGGATTGTGGGCGGCTGGGTTGCCGGCAACGGACTGGCCGCTGTTGTGTTCGACACACGCAAGGAAATCCGCGCCCTGCTCGGTTAAGCATCGCTCCTGTTCAGCGGAAGATCGTCCTGGCCCGTGCTCCGCAACGGCCGGGATTCCCGTTTCCAATCCGTCCGAGCCTGTGGCTAGGGTCGATGACTATGGTTATTCACAGGTCCGAGCCTTCCCGTGCCCAAACCAACGTCCAGGGGGGACTTCGACGCGGTGGGGCGGCAGCGGCCCTCGGAGTGGCCCTGGTGCTTTCTGCAGGCGTTCCGGCGTCCCACGCTGTCGAAGGAAATGACACGCCCGGCAGGCCGGCCCACGTCCAGGTCAGTCTGGACGACTCCGTCATCGGTGGGGTGCTGCGGGGTCTCCAGAACGGTTCGGCCAGCCGTTCCAATGCCGGCACGGCGCCCTCGGAACCGGCCCCGGCGTCTGCCAGCGCGGCACCTGCCAGCGCGGCCTCGTCCCGTCCGTCCCGGCCTTCGGACCCGGATCCGACCACCCCGGCCCGGCCCTCGGATCCCGCCACGCCCACTCCCACTCCTGTGGCCCCTGCGCCGGCGTCGCCCACGTCACCCGCCTCGCCCACCGCACCGGCAACAGCGCCGCAGGACGTCCCCACCCAGGGATCGCCTTCCCCGGGCACAGCGACCCAAGGTGCCGCGGCACCATCGGCGGCCGCCACGCCCACAAACACACCCAACGGTTCAGCGGCGGACGGAATGGGGCTGGACCGGTCCGCTGGAGCGCGACCCGGGGCAAGAACAGGACGGGGCGCAGAAACGGCCCGGCAGGAGCCCGGGGAACAGGGCCCGCAATCCGTCGCCTCCCAGAGCCCGGCCCCCACTGCTGACGAAACCACGGCCGGCGCCGCCGTTGCCGCCGGTCATCCCACTGCCGCTGCCGCGCCCTCCGCCCACCACGAGATGACCGACGGCGGACCCGCGCCGGAGACCACCAAGGTGTGGCTCGGCGTCGGCCTGGTCGGTTCAGCCGGAGCAGCCGGCCTCGTGTTTGCCCGGATCCGCAAGTTCTGAGCCTGGTCAAAAGGACCTGTCAGCCAGCGGAGGCTCCACAGACCGCCGGATCACCTACGCCCCAACACGTGTGAAATTACTCACTTCTACGTCTTGTAGAACTCGCCGGTTTCGACTTGGGGGTAGGTAACGGGCAAACTGGTAAGCATGAGCCACACTTCTGCCGAATCTGTCACTAAAACCGAAGAATCAGCCGAGCAGTTCTTCACTCTCTGGACGGTCTTCAAACGCTCCGAGCAGGTGGTGCGCAGCGTTGACGCTGCCGCCGACTTCGATGCCCTGCTCTCCCGCCTGGCCGACGGCGGGGTGACCCACCGCGGCAGCTATGACGTCTCCGCCATGCGCGCCGACGCCGACGTCATGGTGTGGCTCCACGGCCCCAAACCCGAGGACCTCCAGAAGGCCATCCGCGACATCCGCCGCAGCAAGCTCTTCGCGGGCACCGAGATCGTCTGGTCGGCCATGGGCGTGCACCGCGAAGCCGAATTCGCCAAAAACCACACCCCGGCCTACTCCCGTGGCGTGGCCCCGGCCGAGTGGCTGTGCGTCTACCCCTTCGTGCGGTCCTACGAGTGGTACATCCTCCCCGAGGCGGAACGCGGCAAGATGCTCCGCGACCACGGCATGCTGGGCCGGGACTTCCCGCAGGTCATCTCCAACACTGTGTCCTCCTTCGCGTTGGGTGACTGGGAGTGGATCCTGGGCCTCGAGGCACCGGAGCTCGTTGACCTTGTGGACCTGATGCGCCACCTGCGTTCCACCGAGGCACGCAACCATGTGCGCGAGGAAATTCCCTTCTACACCGGCCGCCGCGTCACCTCGACCGAGGTCGCAGAGGTCCTCGCATGACCGGGTCCGATCCCCAGGCGGCCACCTCGGTCACCGCACTCAACGCGGTCACAGAAGCCGGCCGCATGGCGCCCAAAGACTACGACGCAGTCCTCCTCGCGTCGTTCGGCGGACCCGAGGGCCAGGACGATGTCCTTCCGTTCTTGCGCAACGTCACCCGCGGCCGCGGCATCCCGGACGAGCGCCTTGAAGAGGTGTCCCACCACTACCGGGCCAACGGCGGCATCAGCCCCATCAACCAGCAGAACCGCGAACTGAAAGCTTCCCTCGAGGCAGAGTTTGCGGCGCGCGGCATCAGCCTTCCGGTGCTCTGGGGCAACCGCAACTGGGACCCGTACCTTCCGCAGACCCTGCAGGACGCGTACGACGCCGGACACCGCAAACTCCTGATGGTCACCACGAGTGCCTACTCCTGTTACTCCAGCTGCCGCCAGTACCGCGAGGACATCGGCGTGGCCCTGACGGAGACCGGGCTGGATGGCCGGCTGGAAGTTGACAAGGTCCGGCAGTACTTCGACCACCCCGGCTTCGTGGAACCGTTCATTGAAGGAACGGCGGCTGGGCTTGCGGACGTCCGCTCCCAGCTGGCCGCCGCCGGCACGCCGGAAGCCCCGGTCCACATCCTCTTCGCCACCCACTCCATTCCCACCCGTGACGCCGAAGCGGCCGGTCGGTCCGAGGGCGAGCCGCGCGAGTTTGAGGAAGGCTCGGCCTACGTGGCCCAGCACCTGGCGACAGCCACGGCGGTTATCGACAGGGTCCAGGCTGAGTCCGGCCTGACTGCGCCGTGGTCCCTGGTCTACCAGTCCCGCTCCGGCGCCCCGCACGTGCCGTGGCTGGAACCGGACATCAACGATGCCATCGAGGAGTTGGCGGCCCAGGGGATCAAGGGCATCGTCATCGTCCCGCTCGGCTTCGTCAGCGACCACATGGAAGTTGTGTGGGACCTGGACACCGAAGCCATGGAGACCTGCCGCAACCTGGGCCTCGCCGCGACGCGCGTTCCGACACCGGGTACCCACCGGAAGTTTGTGAACGGCATCGTGGACCTCATTTCGGAACGCACCCGCGCCAACAACATCAGCGACCGGCCTGCCATGACGGCCCTGGGCCCGTGGTACGACGTCTGCCGCCCCGGCTGCTGTGCCAACTTCCGCGGCGAAAAGCCGACCATCGCCGGAGCCGACACCACCGTTGGAACCGGACATGACGAGTACCCGGCAGGCAGCGCAGGCGCCGCCGGGGGAGAAGGCGCATCGTGACCGTACGGATCGGAACACGGGCCAGCAAACTTGCCCTGACCCAGACCCAACAAATGGCTGACCAGCTGGCCGCCGTGGGCGGCTTCCCGGTGGAACTGGTGCACATCACCACCGAGGGCGATGTCAAGACGGGCTCGCTGTCCCAGATGGGTGGCACCGGCGTGTTTGTGGCCGCGCTCCGCGATGCACTGCTGCAGGAAACCTGCGATGTCGCCGTTCACTCGCTCAAGGATCTCCCCACGGGCGCGGCCCTTGGCCTGACCATCGCAGCTACGCCCAAGCGGGTGGATGTGCGGGACGCCCTGTGCGCGCGCGACGGACTCAAGCTGGCCGACCTGCCCCAGGGGGCCAAGGTGGGCACCGGCTCACCGCGCCGCGCCGCCCAGCTTCGGGCTGCCCGTCCGGATCTTGATGTGCAGGACATCCGCGGCAACGTGGATACGCGCCTGGGCCGCGTGCCCGGCCTGCCCGGCAACGCTGAAACCGCGCCGGGCGACCTCGACGCCGTCGTCCTGGCAGCAGCCGGACTGGAACGCATCGGCCGCCTGGACGCCGTCAGCGAGTTCTTCGAGACGGACGTTATGCTCCCCGCACCCGGGCAGGGCTCGCTGGCCATCGAGTGCAGGACAGCCGATGGCCCGCGCAAGGCTGGCTCCACCGAAGGGTCCCAGGGTGTCCTTGCCCAGGCCCTGGCCGCGCTCAACGACGAGGACACTCGCCTCGCTGTGACCGCTGAACGTGCCGTGCTGGCGCGCCTGGAGGCCGGCTGCGCCGCCCCGGTGGGGGCCTTCGCTTCCCGCAGGGGCAGCATGCTGTACCTCGAGGCGGCGGTGTGCGCCGTGGACGGTACCAAAATCGTGCGCGAAAAGAAGGCGACCGACGGCCTGACCGAAGTTGGCGCCACCCTGCTTGGCATTGAGGTGGCCGAACTGCTGCTCGCTGCCGGCGCCGCGGAGATCGCGGACCTTGCCGCGTCCTGACGACTTTGCCATGGCCGGCGCTTTGGGTGGCAGGCGGGTCCTGATCACCCGGAGCGCCGACCGTGCCCGGCCGTTGGCGTCGCTGCTCAGAAGCCTGGGCGCCGAACCGGTTGTCCTGCCGCTGATCGATTTTGAACGGGCCACGGACCAGGCTGCGCTGGACGCCGCCCTGGATGATTTAGCGGCCGGAGCCTTCGACTGGCTTGTCATCAGCAGCATCACGACGGTGCGCATGCTCATCGAAAAGGCGGCCGGACGCGGTACCACGCCGGCTGCCCTGGTGCCCGCCGGAACGAGGGTGGCCACTATCGGGCCGTCCTCCCGGCAGGCCCTTGAGGCCGTGGGCATTCCGGTGGCGCTCGCCCCGGAGGACAACCAGTCCGCCGAGGGCCTGGTGGCGCTCTGGAGCGGAGCCCGGGAAAGTGTGCTGCTGCCGCAGGCAGACATCGCCGCGCCGGGTTTGCGCGATGGACTTGCCGCCGCGGGCGCCGACGTCACCTCCGTCGTTGCGTACCACACCGTGGATTTCCCGGCCCGGGCGGAACTCCGCCTGACAGCGGAACTGCCCGCCGACGTCGGCCGTTCCACCCACGCGGCAGCGCCCGAGCTGAGCCCGCCGCAGGTCCGGAGCGAGCTCGATGACGGCACCATTGACGCCGTCGTGGCCGCCTCACCGAGTGCCGCCCGCCGCATCGCCGCAGCATTAATGCCATTGAACGGCTGCCGCTTCATCGCCATCGGGCGTCCGACGGCGGACCAGGCCATTGCGCTCGGCATCCCGGTGGCCGCCACCGCCAAAGTACCCACCCCGGACGGAATAGTCGCCGCCCTGGAGACCGTATTCGCCAACGAAGGGAACACCCGATGAGCTTTCCGAACCACCGCCCCCGCCGTCTGCGCACCACGCCCGCCATGCGCCGGCTGACCGCCGAGAACCGGCTGGCCCCGGCGGACCTGATCCTGCCGGCGTTCATCCGCGAAGGCATCAGCGAGCCCAGCCCCATCACTTCGATGCCCGGCGTGGTCCAGCACACCACCGATTCGCTGAAGCGGGCGGCCGCCGAAGCTGTGGAACTTGGCATCGGCGGAATCATGCTCTTCGGCGTACCTGCCGTGCGGGATGCCCGCGGCACCGCGTCCCTGGATCCGGACGGAGTCCTCAACCAGGGCATCCGCGACATCCGTGCCGAGGTGGGCGATGACTTGGTCATCATGAGCGACCTGTGCCTGGACGAATTCACCGACCACGGCCATTGCGGGGTCCTCGACGCCGACGGCTACGTGGACAACGACGCCACCTTGGAAATCTACGGCCAGATGGGTGTGGCCCAGGCCGAGGCGGGGGCGCACATCGTGGGCCCCTCAGGCATGATGGATGGCCAGGTGGCTGTCATCCGCCAGGCCTTGGAGGACGCCGGCCACAAGAACACCGCCATCCTGGCGTACGCGGCAAAGTACGCTTCACCCTTCTATGGACCCTTCCGGGAGGCTGTGGACTCGCAGCTCACCGGCGACCGGCGCACCTACCAAATGGACTCAGCCAACCGCCGTGAAGCCATCCTTGAGGTGGAACTGGACCTTGAAGAAGGCGCCGACATGGTCATGGTCAAACCGGCCATGAGCTACCTGGACATACTGGCGGACGTTGCCGGAATGAGCCCGGTACCTGTCTCGGCCTACCAGGTCTCGGGGGAGTACGCCATGATTGAGGCCGCCGCCGCGAACGGCTGGATCGACCGGCGGGGTGCGATCATGGAGTCCGTCCTCAGCATCAAACGTGCCGGCGCCAACACCGTCCTGACCTACTGGGCCGCCGAGCTTGCCGGCTGGCTCAAGGAGTCCTGACCCGCGGGAATTCTCCCGGCGCGGGAATGATTCCGGCAGCCCGCACGTTTGAATGCGTATGCATGAAAACAGCGCAGCTTCCGGAACCAGTCCTTCTACCCAGGCCAACCCCACCGCCCCCGTAGGGGGAGACACCATGTTGCTTGGTGTCAGCACCTTCGGCGACGTGGACCTCACCGCCGACGGCACCCCCAAGCACCACGCCCAGGTGCTGCGGCAGGTGGTGGAACAGGCCAAGGTGGCAGACGCCGTCGGCCTCCACTCCTTTGGTGTGGGGGAGCACCACCGCAAGGACTTTGCCGTCAGCGCGCCGGACGTGGTGCTGGCCGCCATCGCCACGGCCACGGAAAACATCCGGCTGGGCAGCGCCGTGACGGTCCTGAGCTCGGACGATCCCATCCGCGTGTTCCAGCGCTTCGCCACGCTCGACGCCGTCTCCAACGGCCGTGCCGAAGTGATCCTGGGCCGGGGTTCCTTCACGGAATCCTTCCCGCTGTTCGGCCAGGATCTTGCCGATTACGACATGCTGTTCGAGGAGAAACTGGATCTTTACGACCGGGTCCGCTCGCAGAACCCGGTGAACTGGGACGGCCGCACCCGGGCAAGCCTCCACGGCCAGATGGTCTACCCCCACGTGGAAGGCAGGCTGCTGCCCACCTGGATCGGCGTGGGCGGCTCTCCTCAGTCCGTGGTCCGCACAGCCTCCTACGGCTACCCGTTGGTGCTGGCGATCATCGGCGGCGAACCGGAGCGCTTCCGTCCCTATGCCGACCTGTTCCGGCGCACCCTGGCCGAGACCGGCAAGGAACCGCAGGCGCTCTCCGTGCACTCGCCCGGGTACGTGGCGGACACCGACGAGCAGGCCCTTGAGGAGTACTACCCGCACTGGCTCGCCAGCAGGAACAGGATTGGCGCGGAACGCGGCTGGGGCCCGGCCGGACGCGGCGAGTTCGAAGCCGCTGCCGACGAAGACGGTGCCTTGTTTATCGGCTCTCCGGAAACAGTGGCCGCGAAGGTGGTCCGGCTCAAGGCTACGCTCGGCGCGGACCGCTTCGAGATGAAGTACAGCAGCGGCACATTGCCCCACGCCCAAATGATGCACTCGATCGAACTCTTCGGCACGAAGGTGGCCCCGCGCGTCGCGGACATGCTCGCTGGCAGCTAAGGCTTGTTTTCGAAGCTGAAGCCGGACCCGAGGCTGAACCCGAACCTGGAACCGGGGCCCGCGCGTGGCGTGGGCTCCGGTGGGTGCGGGCGGGATGGGAGAATAGGGGCATGACTCGTTCCGATGCCCTCTTCGCCCGTGCCCAGACCCTGATGCCCGGCGGCGTCAACTCGCCCGTCCGCGCTTTTGGATCAGTAGGCGGGACGCCGCGGTTCATGGTGTCCGCCAAGGGGCCCTACCTCACGGACGCCGACGGCACCGAGTACGTGGACCTGGTCTGCTCCTGGGGCCCGGCCCTCCTGGGCCACGCCCACCCGGCAGTGCTCGAGGCCGTCCATGCGGCCGTGGACCGGGGCCTGTCCTTCGGCGCCTCGACCCCTGACGAAGCGAACCTTGCGGCCATCGTCCAGGAACGTGTGCCTGCTGCGGAACGGGTCCGGATGGTTTCAACGGGCACCGAGGCCACCATGACGGCGGTCCGCCTGGCGCGCGGCTTCACGGGCCGGAACCTGATCATCAAGTTTGCCGGCTGCTACCACGGCCACCTCGACGGCCTGCTGGCCGCCGCCGGCTCCGGTGTAGCCACCCTGGCACTGCCCGGTTCGGCCGGCGTCACCGCGGCCACCGCGGCCGAGACACTCGTCCTGCCCTACAACGACCTCGCCGCCGTGGAGGCCGCCTTCGCCGCCCACGGGCCCAACATTGCGGCCGTCATCACCGAGGCCGCTCCGGCCAACATGGGCGTTGTCACCCCGGGGGAGGGCTTCAACCTCGGGCTGTCGCGCATCACCCGCGAGCACGGCGCCCTGCTGATCGTCGACGAGGTCCTGACCGGCTTCCGCACCGGCTACTCAGGATATTGGGGCCTGACCGGCGGTGCCGCGGATGCGGCCGAGCCGTGGACCCCGGACCTTCTTACCTTCGGCAAGGTCATCGGCGGGGGAATGCCGACGGCGGCCCTCGCCGGCCGTGCGGACGTGATGGACTACCTCGCACCGCTTGGCCCGGTCTACCAGGCCGGCACCCTTTCCGGGAACCCCGTGGCCATGGCAGCCGGCGTCGCCACACTGACGCACGCCACCCGCGGCGTCTACGAGTTCGTGGACGCCCGTTCGCTGGAGCTGTCCTCGGCTTTGTCCGAGGCGCTGGACGGAGCAGGCGTTGACCACTCCATCCAGTTCGCCGGAAACCTGTTCTCCGTGGCCTTCGGGACCTCGGCAAACGGCGTGCACAACTACGCCGATGCCCAGGCCCAGGAAACCTTCCGGTACGCACCCTTCTTCCACTCCATGCTGGACTCCGGGGTGTACCTGCCGCCCTCCGTCTTCGAAGCCTGGTTCCTGTCCGCAGCCCACGACGACGCCGCCATGAACCGGATCTTCGACGCGCTCCCCGCCGCCGCAAAAGCCGCAGCCGCGGCGAAAGCCTAGCCCCGGCAAAGCCTAGCTCCGGCACAGCCTAGCTTCCGGCACGACGGCGGGTGCCGCCGTCGTGCGCTGCTTGCTGGCTTGACTGACTGGCTTAACCGAAAATCCCCGCCTCCCGGACAAATCCCCTCGTATTGCGAGGGGGAAATGTCCGGGAAGCGGGGATTTTCTGCGTCGGGCTAGAGGACGTCGGAGAGGAAGCCTCTCAGGCGGTCGGTCCGGGGAGCCGTGAACAGCTGCTCCGGCGGGCCGGACTCCACCACGACGCCCGCATCCATGAACGTCACAGTGTCTGAAACGTTGCGGGAGAAGCCCATCTCATGGGTCACCACCACCATGGTCATGCCGCCCTTGGCGAGATCGGTCATGAGCGCCAGGACGCCCTTGACCAGCTCAGGGTCCAGAGCAGAGGTGGCCTCGTCGAAGAACATCACCTCGGGCTTCATGGCCAGCGCGCGGGCGATGGCCACGCGCTGCATCTGGCCACCGGACAGGTTCGCCGGACGCACATCGGCCTTGTGCTTGAGGCCCACCAGGTCCAGTTGGCCGAGCGCTTCTTCCCGGGCCTGGTCCTTGGGCATACCGCGCAGCTTCCGCAGCGCCAGGGAGACGTTCTCCACCACGGTCTTGTGCGGGAAGAGGTTGAACTGCTGGAATACCATGCCGATCCGCCGCCGCAGTTCATCCGGGTTGTCCTTCAGCACCGAACGGCCGTCCAGCAGGATGTCGCCCTGATCCGGTTCGATGAGCCGGTTCATCACCCGAAGGAGCGTTGACTTTCCCGAGCCCGAGGGGCCGATGACCGAAGCCGTGGTTCCCTTCTCGACGTGCAGGTCGATGCCGCGCAGGACCTGGTTCGACCCGAACGCCAGATGGATGTTCTTCGCCGTCAATGTTCCGGAAGCGAATTCGCTCATGCTTGGGCTCCCTTTCCGACGACGGCGGCTGCCTCGTCCGGTTCCTTCTTCTCCGGCCGTCCGGAGCGCAGCCTGCGGTCAATCCAGTTCACGACATGCGTCAACGGAACAGTAAGCGCCAGGTAGAAAACAGCAGCGGCAACATAGGGGGAAAGATTTCCGCTGTTGGACGCCGCGTCCTTGCCGATCTGGAAGATTTCGCGTTCCGCGGCGAGAAGGCCAAGCATGAAGACCAGCGAGGATTCCTTGATCAGGGCAATGAACTGATTGACCAGGGCGGGAAGCACCCGGCGAACACCCTGGGGTACGACCACCAGGCGCATGGCGGGGCCGTAGCCGAAGCCCAGCGCGCGGCTGGCCTCGAGCTGTCCCTTGTCCACACTCTGGATGCCGGAGCGGAAAATCTCGCCGATGTAGGCGGCCGACATCAGCGACAGGGCCGCGATGGCCATCGGATACGGGCTGCTGGATCCGGTGACCTGACGGAAGATCGGTCCGAAGCCCAGCCCGATCACCAGGATGGTCAGGATGGGCGGCAGTCCACGCAGGACATCGGTGTAGATGCGCGCAATCCAGCGGGCGGCGGCGTTCCGGGAGATCCCCATGAGGGCAAGCACCATGCCGAGTACAGTCCCGATGACGCCCGAGGTGACGGCCAAAACCAGCGTGTTCGGCAGCCCGACGGCAAACATCTTGGGCAGGACTTCGCCGATCGCCTTCCAATCCAGGAAGGTATCAGAGAGCAGTTTGAGGATATCCACGGAACGCGCCGGCTTACTTGGCGGGAACCTGGACGGCCTTGCTGCCCGGCTTCCAGCCCTGCGGTGTCTGCTCGGCAGGCGTCGGCCGGTCCGTGTACCACTGGGCCGTGAGCTTGGTCCAGGTACCGTCAGCGATCACGGCGTCGAGGCCGGCGTTCAGGGCATCCATCAGCGGCTGGTTGTCCTTGTTGACGGCATACGCGGTGAAGTTCTGCGTGTTGACGACCTTTTCGGCGATCTTGGTGTTGTCGCCGTCCTTGACCTGGCCGGTGGCCTGCTGCGAGGGCGCCACCCAGGCGTCCACCTGGCCGCTCTTCACGTTGGCGTACACAGTGTTGTAGTCCGGGAAGCGAACCGGCTCGAGCTTGAGCGTGTTGGTGACGTAGTCGTCCTGCACGGTGCCCTGGACAACGCCGATGCGGACGCCATCTTTGAGGTCAGCGAAACCCTTGACCTTGGCATCGCTCTTGGTGACCACGGCCATGTAGCCGAAGTCGTAGCCGTTGGTGAAGCCAACAGTCTCGCGGCGCTTGTCCGTGGTGGAGATCGATGAGGATCCGACGTCGAACTGTTTGTTCTTGACCTGCGAGAGCAGCGCGGAGAAGTCCGTGGAGGCGAATTCGACCTTGAGTCCAAGCTTGTCGCCAATGGCCCGCAGGAGCTCGTTGTCATAGCCGGTGAACTTGCCGGACGGATCAATGAAGATGTTGGGAGGCGCGTCCGAAAGCGTGCCAACACGGAGGGTGCCGTCGGTGATGAGGCCGAGCTTGGTCTTGTCGATCTTGTCCAGCGGCGTGACGTCGGCGGTGGTGTACTTGTCCAGCGTCTGCTGGTCGCTGCCTGCCAGGGCGTCAGTGGGGGTACCGCTGGGCTGGGCTGTGCCCGAGCCGCAGGCGGCCAGCGAAACGGCCAGGGCGAGGGCCACTGGAACGCTGGTGAGCCACTTCATGGCTTTAGTCTTCATGAGCTAGTCACTTTCATCTGAGTCATAAGTTCAACCGGGCCGAAATGGCTGCGCGGGGGGCGTCTGGAGCCTTGCTCCCAGACTGCCGGCCGGCCGGGACGGGTTTACCGCAGAACTTAATCATCTCATTACCGGCCTTCCGACAATTCCCTCGAACAATGGCATGGAATTATGCGTAATATGCCGAATTTCCGGCGGCTCTTCGCATTGGCTTAACGTTCGGTGAACGGTAGTTGTTGACGGTGCCGAATCAGGAAATTCGGGGGCGGCTGCTCAGCGGCCCCCGGGGGAAAGTGAGTTAGGTCTCGCTAGAAGTCGCCGCGGCTGGCGTCCTCCGGCGGCAGGACGGGCCATTCACCTTCGATGACGGCGGTGGGCTTGGTTTTGCGCAAGTAATTCTGGAAGTCGGCTGCCTGGCTCACGGCCCAGTCCTTCTGGAGTTCGTGAAGCTGGCTGGCCGGCATCTTCAGCTTGGGGAACTTGATGGCCATGGCGTCCAGCATCCGAAGCGTGGCCAGGGCGTCCGCAGCCGAGGTGTGGGCGTTGTCCAGGTTGATTCCGTACTCCTCGCAAAGCGCGGTGAGCGTGCGTTTGCCCTTGCGGTAGCGGTCAACCTGCTTGTTCATAATGTACGGGTCCAGGACCGGGAACCGGGTGAGCTGCCGCACGCCGTAGCGGGCGGATTCCGCGGCCAGGACGGTGAAATCGTAACTGGCGTTAAAGGCAATGACGGGGACGCCGGCGTCGAACAGTTCCTGCAGAACGGTGGCGAGTTCGCCGGTGACCTCGTGCGCGGGGCGGCCCTCGCTGCGTGCCTTCTCCGTGGTAATGCCGTGGACCTCACTCGCCTCGGCGGGTATCTCCACGCCCGGGTCTGCCAGCCACTCGTGCTCCTTGATCACGTCCCCCTTGTGGTCCACCACCGTGACCGAAGCCGTGACGATGCGGGCCGCACGTGAGTTGCGGCCAGTGGTTTCGAGGTCGAAGGCGGCGCGGGGGAGGGTGTTCCAGGTGGTCATGGTACAACGCTACCGGCAGGCACCGACAGGATCCGGCAACGCCACTGCGGCTAGTCTGGATCCATGCGGATTGAGTACGTTGAGGCGGTGCTGGCCGTAGTTGAGCTGGTTCCACCCGGCACGGCTCTGGCCTACGGTGACGTTGCCGAACTCCTGGGCTCCGGCGGTCCCCGGCAGGTTGGCCGGGTCATGAGCCACTACGGCAGTTCCGTCCCCTGGTGGCGCATCCTCAAATCCAGCGGGCACGGTCCCGACGGCCACGAAACCGAAGCCCTCCGGCAATACCTCCAGGAGGGGACTCCGCTGCTTGGCCGTCCAGAGGAATTTCTCCGCACCGGCGAAGGCCGCTGGCGTGTTGACCTGACCGCAGCACGCTGGTCACCGGGCGAGGACGATTTCGACCGGATCGACGTGATCGCCGAGCGCCTCGAGCTGCGGCTGCACAGATTGTCAGTGGCTGATGATGGAATGTCTGTGTGACCCTAACAATTCCCGATCTTGATCCCGCCGAGCACTCCGGTGCAGCGGACAGCCCGGCTTCCGCATATGGAGAATCCGGCGGAACGGGCCTCAGGCTGCTCCCGCCGCGCCAGGTCCACGCGGAAGTTCCCGTGCTTTCGACGGACCAGCGGGAGGCAGTGGAGGTGCCGCATGGCTCCGGACCCGTGCTGGTGCCCGGCGCCCCGGGAACCGGCAAATCCACGGTCCTGATCGAAGCTGCCGTCCGCCGTGCGCTGCAGGACGGCGTGGATCCGGAAAGGATCCTGATCCTGGCCCCGGGACGCCTGGCGGCAGACTCGCTCCGGGACCGGTTTACCGCACGGCTGGACCGCAGCCTGAGCACCACACCCGCACGGACCTGGGCTTCCTATGCTTTTGACCTGATCCGCCGGGCGAAAGCCGAAGGAATCCTTCCGCTCCCGCGGGCACCGAGGCTCCTGTCCGGCCCGGAACAGGACCTGATCATCCGGGAACTGCTGGAGGGCCACCGACTGCCCGGGCTGGACCTGCCCTGGCCGCCGGACCTGGAGGCCGCCCTGGAGACCCGCGGTTTCCGGCACGAGGTCCGCCTGCTTTTTGACCGCATCATCGAATCCGGCCGCACAGCAGCCGACCTCGCGGACCTCGGGCGCCAATGCGGCCGGCCGGACTGGGTCGCGGCCGCATCCCTATACTCCGAGTACCGGGATGTCCTGGACCTGCGCATGCCCGAGGCGTTCGACCCCGCCGGCATCATCACCACCGCACGGCAGATCTTCCAGGACGAGCCCGGCTTCCTCGCCGCTGAACGCGAAAGGCTGCAGTTGGTGCTGGTGGACGACGTCCAGGAAGCGAACCCCGCCGTCTACGAACTGCTTGCGGACATTGCCGCGGGAAAGGACTGCTACGTCGCCTTCTCCCCGGACACTGTGGTGCAGGGCTTCCGCGGGGCCAGGCCGGATCTTGTGGCCGACCTTCCGCGGCTGCTGGCAGCCGGGTCCGGCGTCCTCGAGCGCCCGTTGTGGCACACCCACCGGCACGCGCCCGCCATCGCCCAGGCGTGGCTCGGCGTAGCCGCCCGGATCTCACAACGCGCCGGAGGGCAGCTGGCCCGGCGGCTTGAGCAGCCCGCACCCGCGGCAGTCTCTGCGGGCGCAGGGACTGCCGTCGACGACTCCCACGGAGCGCCCACGGGAACAGTGGAAGCGCACCTCGTCCCGTCCCCCGTGCACGAGCTGCGCTATGTCGCCCAGCGCATCCTGGACCAGCACGTTAACCATGGCCGGGACCTCGCCGAGGTTGCCGTGATCGTGCGAAACGGCGGCCAGCTCAGCGAGCTGCAGCGGTACCTGTCGGGGCAGGGTATCCCGGTCCGCGTGCCGGTGGCCGAGTCCGCGGTACGCGACGAAGTGGCGGTGCGCCCGCTGCTCGACGCCTATGCCATCGCACTGGACCCCTCCCTGCTGACTCCGGAAGCGGCGGTCGCGCTGCTGACCTCCCGGATCGGGGGCGCCACCTCGATCGAACTGCGCCGGCTCCGGCAATCCCTCCGGCGCGAGGAACTGCAGGGCGGCGGCGGGCGGACCAGTGACGCCCTGCTGGTCGAGGCCCTGCTGGAACCGGGGGCGCTGCTGACCCTGGGTGTGGAGGGCAGGTCCGCGCGCCGGACGGCCCGCATGATCCAGGCGGGGCAAACCGCTGCATCCCGTCCCGGAGCCAATGCCGAGTCTGTCCTCTGGGCTCTTTGGCACTCCACCGGGCTGGCCAACTCCTGGACGGAATCCGCCCTGTCCGGCGGCTCCCACGGCGCACGGGCAGACCGCGACCTGGACGCCATGATGGCCCTGTTCCACACAGCAGAGCGCTATGTGGACCAGATGCCCGGCGCCGGCCCCGAGCAGTTCCTCGAATACCTGCTGAACCAAGAGCTGCCCATGGACACGCTCGCCGCACGGGCACAAGTGGACGACGCCGTCGAACTGATGACCCCTGCCAGTGCGGCGGGACGCCAATGGCCGGTGGTCATCGTGGCGGGGCTGCAGGAGGGCGTCTGGCCCAACACCAGGCTTCGCGGCGAGCTGCTGGGCAGCAGCCTGTTCGCTGACGCAGTGGAACACGGGGTCAGTTACGCCCTGCAGTTGGATCCGCTGAGCCGGCTGCGGGAAATCCGCTACGACGAACTGAGGAGCTTTTCCACCGCGGTTTCGCGGGCCGGGCAGCTCCTGATCTGCACGGCGGTCTCCTCTGAGGACGATCAGCCCTCGTCCTTCCTGGACTACGTGGCGCCCCTCGAACCGGGCCGGGAGGGCAGGGGATTCACGCAGGTGGAGCGGCCCATGACGCTAAGGGCATTGGTTGCCGAGTTGCGCCAGTATGCCCAGCTGGAAGGAAGGTTTGAGCCGGAGGCCGCGGAGGCTGCCAGGGTCCTCGCCGGACTGGCAACCGCGGAACCGCCCGTGCCCGGCGCCCACCCGGACAGCTGGTGGGGTTTGTTGCCGCTGAGCACGTCGGAGCCGGTGGTCCCGCCCGGCGGGACGGTATACGTCTCGCCGTCGAAGGTCGAGTCGGTGCAGAAGTCCCCGCTCGACTGGTTTGTGCAGGCCGCCGGAGGCGAAGCCGCCACCGATTTCGCCCGTAGCCTGGGAACCCTGGTCCACGCGATCGCGCAGGACATGCCGGAGGCGTCCGGAGGGCAGTACGTCGAAGAACTGTTGCGCCGGTGGCCCACGCTGGGCATGAAGGACAACTGGGAGGGCAAACTCGACTTCCAGAGGGCAGAAACCATGGTCCGCAAGCTCGCCCAGTACGTTCTGGTCATGCGCAGCGAGGGCCGGAGCCTCTTGGGCGTCGAACAGGACTTCGAGGTTCGGCTGCCGGACCTTCCGCCGCTCCAGTCGGACAGCGGGGATGGCCACAGCCTCGCCGGCGGCCCCGAGACTGCCGGCCCGGACCCGGCCGGCCCCGACCCACAGGCAGGTATCAGCGGGTCGCGGGCCGCGGTCCTCCGCGGCCAAGTGGACCGCCTGGAGGTCGACAATGAGGGAAGGCTGGTGGTTGTGGACCTTAAGACCGGAAAGCGGCAACCCGGCAAAGCAGAGGTGTCCCGCCATCCACAGCTGGGGGCCTACCAGGCAGCCATTCTTGCCGGCGGTTTCGCGGCCGCACCGGGTATGGCCGGTCCCCCCGATTCGGGAGCAGCCGTTCCGGGCGGGGCGGTGCTGGCCCAGTTGGGCACCACCACCAAGAGCCCCGGAATTCAGCAGCAGGAACCGCTGGATCCGCAGGAGAACTGGGCGTTGGACATGGTTTCTGAGGCGGCCGTACTGATGTCCGGGAACAGCTTCGAAGCAAGGCATGATCCGTCGAAGGGCAGCCACGGCGGGCACGGCTGCCGGCTCCCGGAAGTCTGTCCGCTCTGCGTCCGCGGAAAGCAGGTCACCGAATGAGCCGGCAGCGATCTCCCGAGCCCCTCTTCACCCCGGAACAGCTGTCCGCGCTCCTGGGCGAAAAGAACACCCCCACGCCGGAACAGTCGCCCATTATCTCGTCCCCTCTGGCCCCCCGGCTGGTGATTGCCGGTGCAGGTTCCGGCAAGACCGCCACCATGGCCGACCGCGTGGTCTGGCTTGTCGCCAACGGGTGGGTCAGGCCCGAGGAAGTCCTTGGTGTCACGTTCACCAGGAAGGCTGCTGGCGAGCTGGCCACCAGGATCCGGGCCAAGCTGGCCGCTTTGCAGCGGATCGCGGCGCAGGACACCGGGCATGCCGTGTTCCCGGAAGGCCTGCTCAGCAGCGACGCCCTTGAACCCAAAGTGTCCACGTATCATTCCTTCGCGAGCGGAATCGTCTCCGATTACGGGCTGCGGCTCGGGGTGGAACGGGACGTGGTGCTGCTCGGCGGTGCCCAGGCCTTTCAACTGGCCAGTGAAGTGGTGGAAGCATTCGACGGCGACTATCGCCACTTCAAGGCCGCCAAGTCCACGCTTATCAAGGCGGTCATCCAACTGGCGGGGGAGTGCGCCGAGCACCTGCAGGAGCCGGCCGACGTCGAAGCCTGGCTGATGGCGCGGCTGGGCGAATTCGAGGCGCTCCCTTACCTTGCCGGTGTCGCGAAAAACGCCCCGCAGGCCGCGGCCGACCTCGCTGCCATGTTGCGCACACGGGCCAGCGTCGCCGATATGGTTGGCCGGTACACGGACGCCAAGCGGGCACGGGGGGCGCTGGACTTCGGCGACCTCGTGGCGCTCGCTGCCCGCGTGTCCCGGGAGGTGCCGCTGGCCGCGGAACTGGAACGCCAGCGCTATAAGGTGGTGCTCCTGGACGAGTTCCAGGACACGTCCTACGCCCAGCTGGTGCTCTTTTCCCGGCTCTTCGGTGAGGGACACGCGGTCACGGCGGTGGGAGATCCCAACCAGTCCATCTACGGATTCCGGGGCGCCTCCGCAGGACAGCTGTTCCACTTTGTCCGCGAATTCCCGGTCCGCTTGGACCGCGATGCGGAGCAAGATTCCGATCGCGGTGGAGACAACATCGGCGACGGCCCGGCAACGTACCAGCCGGCGCCCACGTCCTATCTCACCACCGCCTGGCGCAACGGCCGGGCCATTCTGTCCGCGGCCAACATCATGTCCGAGGCCCTCGGCCGGGCCGAGGCGCACAAGGCTCCGGCCGGCACCACCCCGGACGCGGCGGCGGTGCCTCCGCTGCAGCCCAGCCCCTTTGCCGTGCAAGGCCAGGTGGTGTTGGGCCGCTTTGGGACTGACGTCGAGGAAGCCTCGGCTTTGGCCGCCGACATCCAGAAGTACCGGGTCACGGACTTCGAAATTGAAGCCGACGGCACGCCGGTGCCGCCGGCGCTGGCGGTGCTCTGCCGCCGCCGGGCCCAGATGGAGACCATCCGCCGCGAGTTCGAGTCGCGCGGGATTCCGTACGAAATCGTGGGGCTCGGCGGGCTGCTTGACACCCCGGAGATCGTGGACCTCGTGGCAACCCTGCGGGTGTTGGCCGATCCGGGGCGTTCGGACTCATTGATGCGCCTCCTCGCCGGGGCGCGGTGGCGGATCGGCCCGGCGGACCTGATGGCCTTCCGCGACTGGTCCAGCCAGCTCGCGCGCCGCCGCGGACACCGGGCCGGGGCACCATTTGCGGATGCGGATGCTGTATCGGCCGACGCCGGGGAGACTCAGGCCGAGGCCGTCATTGAAAGCGACCTGACTGACGGTTCCAGTCTCGTCGAAGCGCTGGACTGGCTGCCGCGCGAAGACTGGGTCTCCGCCCATGGCCGGGCACTCACAGGTGCGGCACGTGAACGGCTCGGCAGGCTCTCTGCAGAGCTCCGGCAGTTGCGCGGATACCTCGGCGACGACCTCACCACCCTGCTCGGTGAGGTGGAACGCGCCATGCTGCTGGACATTGAAGTAGCGGCGCGGCCCGGCATCACCATTCATCAGGCGCGCCGGAACCTGGACGCGTTCCAGGACGCGGCAGCGGGATTCCTGCGGACTTCCCAACGGGTGGACATCCTTGCTTTCCTCGCCTGGCTGGAGGCAGCCGCGGCCGAAGAGAACGGTTTGGAGGCACCGCCGCCGGACATCAACCGTGAGGCGGTCCAACTGCTGACCGTCCACGCGTCCAAGGGCCTCGAATGGGATGTCGTTTTTGTCCCGGGGCTGAATGCGGGAGCCTTCCCGAGCAACAAGGATTCCCGGTGGAGCAGCGGTGCGGCCGCACTGCCCTGGCCGCTGCGCGGGGACCGGTCGGATCTGCCCCAGTGGGACACCGATCAGCCCGACCAAAAAGGGTGGCTGGATGCCGAGAAGGATTTCAAATCGGCAGTCCAGGTCCACGGAGAGGGTGAAGAACGGCGCCTGGCATACGTGGCCTACACCAGGGCCAAGCACGTCCTCTGGGTTTCCAGCGCAGCCTGGGTCGGATCCCGGGCAGGCCGCGCGGAAATGTCGCCCTTCCTGGCTGAGCTGGAGCAACTCACCACCGGCACAGAACAGATGCTCGATACTGCCGGTGCGGTGGTCCACCCGTTGTCGGTGGAGGAGGACTCTCTGCCGGAGAAGAGCCCGTTAACCACCGAAACCGAACTGGCCACCTGGCCGTATGACCCGCTCGAAGGTCCGGTGGATCCCCGTACAGGCGAACGACGACGACTGGTTGCCGGCAGGCGGTTGGCCATGGACCGTGCCGCGGAGCGTGTCCGGGCGGCGTTGGTCGCCGCCGGCGGCGGGGATGCTTCCGGTGACGGTTCCGGCTCCGCCGGGGAGAACCGCCAGAGACTCCGGGGCAGCGCGGCCGAGTGGGCCCGTGAGGCTGCCCTGTTGCTGGAACGCCGGTCCAGGCGGGCAGGCGGACAGGACGTGCACCTGCCGGGCCACATCTCCGCGTCCACACTGGTGGACCTGGGTGAGGATCCCGACGGGGTTGTCGGCCGGCTCCGGCGTCCCGTTCCCCGTGAGCCTGGCATGTCGGCACGGAAGGGCACCGCATTCCACGCATGGGTGGAGGAGTACTTCGGCACTGCCGGAATGCTGGACCTGGGTGAGGCCCCCGGTTCGGATGATCATATTGACGCCGCCTATGACCTGGACGCCATGGTCGCGACGTTCAAGGCCTCGGAATGGAGTGACCGGTCGCCCGCGTTTGTGGAAGTCCCGGTGGAAACCCGCGTCGGTGAGGTGGTGGTACGCGGCCGTATCGACGCCGTCTTCCGTGATGCCGACGGCCGCTGGGACCTGGTGGACTGGAAGACCGGCCGCCGGCCCTCCGCGTCCCAGCTGCGGGCAAAGTCCGTCCAGCTCGCGGCCTACCGTCTCGCCTGGGCAAGGCTGAAAGGGGTCCCGGTCGAGGAAGTCCGGGCTGCGTTCTTCTATGTGGCGGACAACCAGGTGGTACGGCCGCACGACCTGGGTTCCGCCGCCGAGCTGGAGCAGATTGTGGCAGCGGCGCTGGGAGCTAGTGCTTCCTGACGTCCACGATGCTGATTGCCGCGGTTGAGGTGTCTTCGGCCGACTGCTCCGCGGGCGCCTCAACGTCACGTCCCGCGGGTTCCGCTGCGTTGCCGTTGGACGCCCCATCAGCAGGGGGCTCATTGGCGGCCTCATCCGCCGGCGCCTGATCCGCCGCCTCGCGATCTGCTGGCGCCGCGCCGGGGAGGGGTGCGACGCCGGGCACCCCGGGCGCAGATGTATCCGGAACCGGAATGACCGTCACGGCCGGAACGGGGCTTACCGTCACCGCGGGAACCGCAGCAACCGTGACGGACGGTGCCGGGCTGACGGAAACGGCCGGAGCAGGCGACCCTGGCAGCACCGGTGACGCAACGCCGTCGGCCGTTACACCGCCCGCGGCAGGCAGCCCGGGGGAGGCAACAGCTGCGGGAGGGGCCTGGCCCTGCAGTGGCTCAAGGCTGATCGCCTGGCCACCGTACTCCTCGACGTCGGCTGCCAGGGTTTCCAGCATGCCTTCAGCCTCGGCCACCATGCCGGCGTCACCGGCGGCGATGCCCTTGACGAGGTATTGCGCCAAAGCGAACTCCGCGGAGAGAGCGGCCCGCCGCAGCAGGTGCTGGTCGGGGGCGTCCCGGCGGCTGAACGTGTAGCCGGCCAAAACAGCTTCGATGAAGTCCTGCTCGTTGGAGGCAACCAGCCAGGCAAAGTCATCGGCGGGGTCGCCGATCCGCAGATCGGTCCAGCCCGTCACCGCTGTGACGCGTGTGCCTTCCACCAGCAGATTGTCCTCATGCAGGTCGCCGTGGACAACGCTGGGGTTGAACCGCCAGAGCGAGACGTCTTCCATGGCGTGTTCCCAGCGGCGCAGGAGCGAGGCGGGAATTTTGCCGGTGGTGGCGGCCTGATCGAGCTCATTGAGACGCCGCTGGCGGAACTCGTTGGGGGTGTAGCTGGGCAGGTCGGCGTTGCTGACCAGGGCGTGCGGAAGATCGTGGATGGCGGCCAGGGCCGTTCCGATTTCGCGGGCAAGCGCTTCGGGGCCGGCGGTCAGTTCCTCCACGCTGCGGGTGCTGCCGCCGAGGTGCGAGTACACAAACGTGCTCAGGCTGCCGAGGCGGACACTGCCGGCAACAGTCGGCATGAGGAAGGGCAGCTCGGCCCGGATGGCCGGTGCGAACGCGCGGAGTACAAGGAATTCCGTTTCGAGCCTGGCGCTGGCTTCCGCATGCCGCGGCGACCTCACGCGCCAGTGCTTCCCCTCGGAATCAAGGAGCAGGGCGGAATCGAAATCGGCGGGATCGTCCGCAGCGGAGCTCACGGCGGTGGGTGTCAGGCCGGGGACTGCTGCGGTTGCAACGGCTGCCAGTTCGATCGGTTTTCTTCTCACCGTTCCACGGTAGATTGGCTGGCGTCCAACACAACGATGTACCGCGGCGAGTCTCCAGATACCATGCAAATGTCGACCCATTCGCCCGGCCCTGAGGTTCTGCCCACATGTGCTGCCGATTTGCCCGGCCAAATGTAAATTGTCGGTCCGAGTCAGTACGGTGGAAGCATGAGTTACGCGGAGTCCGCTACACCGGCCTACCAAGCACAGTCCGAACAGGCGCAGTCCGACCAAGCGCAGTCCGAACAGGCGCAGGCAGCCCGGCTGCCGGCCAACCACCTGTTCGACACTGTATTGCCGGTGCGGCCGGCGGCGGTGGACCGCGGCTCCGTTGAACGCGCCCGCCCGGGCATGGTCGAGGACCTGCTGGCCAATAAGGAAACGCTCGCGCTCGTCTTGGCCGGACGGCAGGCCCTAATACAGTCCAACCAGCTGTTCATGCCGGCGGCACACGGACTGCTGGAACGGCTCCGGGAGCTGGGGACCGCCGCCGACCACGTCATTTACCTCGGCGCCGCGGTGCCGGAGTCGGATCTGCCCGCCGGCACGGAAATTGTCCTGATCATCCTGCCCGGGACCGTGGAGCCGGGCGCAGCAGGAATTCCCTCGGACGCCGAGTGGGCCGGATTCCGGGACATCGCCGCAGTCCTGAACCCCACAGACACAGCGTTGTTTGTTGAAGCCAGCGCCATCGCCAACTGGCACGCCACCCACACGCACTGCCCCCGCTGCGGTGTCCCCACGGTGGTGGAGTCCGGTGGCTGGGTGCGCCGCTGCCCGGAGGACAACTCCGAGCACTACCCCCGGACGGACCCCGCCATCATCGTGACGGTGATGGGACCCGACGGGCGCCTCCTCCTGGGCGGCGGCGGCCCTCTGGACGCCAAGAATTACTCCACGCTTGCCGGATTCGTGGAGCCCGGCGAATCCCTCGAGCAGGCCGTGATTCGGGAAATCCACGAGGAAGTGGGCGTCAAGATCACCCGTTGCCAGTACCTGGGCTCACAGTCCTGGCCGTTCCCGGCCTCCCTGATGCTTGGGTTCTCCGCCATCACCGAGGACACCGTGGCAACGCCCGACGGCGTGGAGGTCACCAGGGCACGCTGGTTCAGCCGGGCAGAACTGCAGGCTGCCGTGCTCGCCGGAGAGATCACCATATCCAGCCGGCTGTCCATCGCCCGCTCCCTGATCGAACATTGGTATGGCGGCCGGATCATGGACCGCGCCGACACCTGACCACCCTGACAGGGAGGCATGCCTTGCCCGCCGCCGGCAGAGTAGGCGTCCCGCACCGCAGTCCCGCACGGCAGTCCCAACATTGGCAGTCCCAACGACAGAGCAGCAGAAGTGACCACAGAGAATTTTGACAGTGCACAGTCCCTCGAGGAACGCATCCTCGGGGGACTCGATGCCGAGCAGCGGGAGGTCGCCAGTACCCTGAACGGCCCGTTGTGCGTCCTGGCCGGCGCGGGGACCGGAAAGACCCGTGCCATTACCCACCGGATCGCCTATGGCGTGCACTCCGGTGTCTACAGTCCGCAGCGGCTTCTGGCCGTCACGTTTACTGCCAGGGCCGCGGCGGAGATGCGCAGCCGGCTCCGGGACCTGGGTGTAGGCAACGTGCAGGCCCGCACGTTCCACGCCGCCGCCCTGAGGCAGCTGCAGTTTTTCTGGCCCCAGGCTGTGGGCGGCACACTGCCCAACCTGCTGGACCACAAAGCCCAGATGATCGCCGAAGCATCCCGGCGCCTCAGGCTGAGCACGGACCGCGCTTCCATCCGTGACCTCGCCTCGGAGATCGAGTGGGCCAAGGTTTCCATGCTGACTCCGGCCAACTACCTGGAGAACGCTCAGGGCCGGGGAACGCCCGGCGGGTTTGACCTGACCGCCGTCGCCCGGGTTTTCCAGTCCTACGAAGACGTCAAGACGGACCGCAACGTCATCGACTTCGAGGACGTCCTGCTGATCACGGTCGGCATCCTGCAGGAGGACCAGAAGGTTGCCGCCACCGTCCGTGAGCAGTACCGCCATTTTGTTGTGGATGAATACCAGGACGTTTCCCCGCTGCAGCAGCGCCTCCTGGAGCTGTGGCTCGGCGGCCGGGATGAGCTGTGCGTGGTGGGCGATGCCAGCCAGACCATTTACTCCTTCACCGGCGCTTCCCCCAAGCACCTGCTGGGGTTCAAGGCCCAGTACCCTGAGGCCAATGTGGTGAAGCTGATCCGCGACTACCGGTCCACGCCGCAGGTGGTGAAACTGGCCAACGACCTCCTGGCAGGCCGGCGAAGCGGAGGCCCCGCCGCCGACGCGGCCTGGGCAACCCCGCTCCAGCTCGTGGCCCAGCGCCCGGCCGGGCCGGTGCCCCAGTTCACCGAATGCTCGGACGATGAAGCCGAAGCTGCCACAGCGGCGGTCAAGATCCGGGAACTGCTCGACGCCGGCACACCCGCCAGCCAGATCGCCGTCCTTTTCCGCACCAACGGGCAGTCCGAAGCCTATGAACAGGCCCTCGCGGCCGCCGGTATCGGCTACCAGCTCCGGGGCGGTGAGAGGTTCTTCGCCCGTAAGGAAGTGCGCGACGCCATCCTGCAGTTGCGCGCCGCCACCCGCGCTGTGGCCGAATCAGCCACGCCTGAACCGGTGGGCCAGCTGGTCCGCGACATTGTGGCGTCCCTCGGCTACACGGAAGCCCCGCCCCACAACGGCGGCGCCCTCCGCGAACGCTGGGAATCCCTGGCGGCGCTGGTCGCGCTTGCCGACGAACTGGCCCAGGTCAGGGGCGAGCACTTCGGGCTGGCGGACTTTGTCAACGAACTCCAGGAACGGTCCCTGGCGCAGCACGCCCCCACCGTCCAGGGCGTGACCCTTGCTTCCCTGCATGCCGCGAAGGGCCTGGAGTGGGACGCTGTCTTCCTCGTCGGCCTCAGCGAAGGCCTGATGCCCATCTCCTTCGCCGACACTCCCGAGGCCGTGGATGAGGAGCGGCGACTCCTGTACGTGGGAATCACCCGGGCGCGCGAGCACCTCGCCCTGTCGTGGTCCACGGCGCGGACACCAGGCGGCCGGGCCAACCGGAAACCTTCACGCTTCCTTGACGGGCTACGGCCCAACTCGGTAGCCAGCTCTACTGCGCGCGGCAAGGGGCCTGCCGCCCGCCGCAAAGCTGCAGCCCCCGCTACCTGCAGGGTCTGCGGGAGCATGCTGGCCAGCGGCGCAGAACGCAAGGTGGGCCGCTGCAACGACTGCCCGCCCAGCTACCAGGAACAGACCTTTGAGGCATTGCGGCAGTGGCGCAAGGAGATCGCTCTGGCCGCCGAAGTCCCGGCTTTCGTGGTCTTCACAGACGCGACGCTGACGGCCATCGCCGAGGCCAAGCCGTCCTCATTGGAGGAACTGGCTGCCTTGGCCGGCGTGGGTCCGGCCAAGCTGGAGCGCTACGGCGAAGACGTCCTGCGGGTGCTTGTCGAGAGCACCGTCCTGTGACGCCCGGCAAGCGCAGCCGGCAGGCAGTCCTGACAACTGCCAACGGGGCGCCGGTGGAGGTCCGGCGGTCGGCCCGGCGCACCCGGACCGTGGCCGCCTTCTGGGAAAACGGAACCGCTGTGGTGGCCATCCCGGCCCGTTTTACGGCCGCCCAGGAGTCCGAATGGGTCCACCGGATGCTCGAGAAATTGCACCGGCAGGGGGAGCGGCGCGCAGACAAGGGACGCAGGCAGCCTGCCACGGACGCTGCCCTGGCGGCCCACGCCGCGCACCTGTCGGCCCAGTACTTCGGTGGCAGGGCAGTGCCGACGTCGGTCCGCTGGGTCAGTAACCAGAACTCACGCTGGGGTTCGGCGACGCCTTCGGAAGGAACCATCCGGCTCTCCGACAAGCTCCGGGCGATGCCGCAATGGGTCGTTGACTACGTGCTGCTGCACGAGCTCGCCCACCTGCTCGTGGCTGGCCACAACGCGGCGTTCTGGAAGCTGTTGGAAGCCTATCCGGACACCCTGCGCGCCAAGGCGTTCCTGGAGGGCGTCTCATTCGCCACTTCCCGGGGCTGGGCGCCGGGGGAGCCGGGCCGGACGGGAACCCCGTGGCTGCCGCCGGAACCGGCGGCAGCCACGGGGACGCCGACTAGGCCCTAGCCTTCTTTGGGCTGGTCCTTACCGTCGTCGTCGGATTCCCCGCCGGTGCCTCCCGTGGTGGCATCATCGGGACCGGCGTCAGCGGAGCCATTATCGCCGGAGCCCGCGTCGGCGGAGCCCGCGTCAGCGCCGTCGGAACCCGTGGAGTCCTGGGGGCCGTCATCGAAGCCGCCGCTGAGGAGCTTCTGCAGCGCGTCGTCCACTTCGCTGTCGCTGGCTTCGGCCAGCTTGCGGCGGCCTCCGAAGCCCTTGGGGTCATCGAGGTCCTCTGCCGTCGGAAGCAGGTCCGGGTGCTGCCAGATGGCGTCGCGCCCGGCAATGCCGCGTTCCTCCTTGAGGGCGGCCCACAATGTGGCTGCGTCCCGCAGCCGGCGGGGGCGCAGCTCCAGCCCCACCAGGGAAGCGAAGGCATGTTCGGCCGGACCGCCGGTGGCTCGGCGCCGCCGGACCGTCTCACGGAGGGCGGCAGCGGAGGGCAGCATCTTCTCGGTGGCGGAAGCCGTGAGCTCGTCCACCCAGCCTTCGACGAGGGCAAGCGCAGTTTCCAGTTTTTCGAGTGCCTGCTCCTGGGCAGGTGTCCGCTGCGGCATAAAGACGCCCTGGGACAGTGCTTCCTGGATCCCTTCGGGGTTGCTGGGATCCAGGTCCCGGGCCAGTTCCTCGATGCGGGAGGTGTCAATGTGGATGCCGCGGGCGTAGGCCTCGATGGCGCCGAGCAGGTGGCCACGCAGCCAGGGCACCTGGACAAACAGGCGTGCGTGGGCCGCTTCGCGCACGGCGAGGAACAAGCGGATGTCGTTCGCAGGCAGGCCAAGCCCTTCGCCGAAGGACGCAACATTGGCCGGCAGGAGGGCCATTTCGAGGTCCGCCAGCGGCACGCCGATATCCGTTGAACTGACGACGTCGGCCGAGAGGGCGCCGATGGCCTGGCCCAGCTGCATCCCGAATATTGCTCCGCCCATGTTCTGCAGCATGGACGATGCCCCGCCCATCATGGACTTCATCTCTTCGGGCATTTGTTCGGTCATGGCACTGGAGAGGGCGTTCGCGATGCTGTTGGCGACGGGTTCGGTCAGCCGCTTCCATGTCCCGAGCGTGGCTTCCACCCACTCGGCCCGGGACCAGGCCCGGCCGATCAGGCCCGTGGCAGGAAGGTCCGTGACCGGATCGAGCCAGAGTTCGGCAAGGCGCAAGGCTTCGTCCACTTCCCGGCTTTGCTGGGACGTGACGGACGGGTCCGCGCTGCCGGCTGCGACGCGCCGCGCATTTTCGTGGGCGAGCTGCCAGTTGACAGGCCCTTCCGAGGGGGCGCTCATCATGGCCTGGACCTGGGAGAACATCTGGGCCAGCAGGTTGGGGTCATCCGGCAGGCCGGCAGCTTTCGCCAGTTCGGCGGGGTCGAAGTTTTCCATACCCTTGCCGCCCATCAGGTTCTGCAGCATCTCGGTCAATGGATCCTTTGGCGTGTCATCGCCATCGGACGGATTGAGTGGGTTGGAGGTCATGGTCCCGCCGATCGTCAGTTTGAGCGTTCACTTCACGGTACCCCGGGCCGGGGCGGCTGTCTGCCGGACGGGGTGGTCGTTCGCTCTAGGCAAAGAGCGGGCAGGCAGGCGCCACCGCGTAGTGTTGTTTCAGTGACTACAACCCGTGGCGAACACCCACACGAGGACCACACCCGCAAGCCCGACGTCGGCGCTAACGTGCCCTCGGATCCTCCGGGAGGGCATTCAGGCAGCGTCGCCCCTGCCGGGCATTTTGCCCCCCGGCCCCCGGGGCAGGGGGACAAGCGGGTGTCCGTCATGATGCTCTCCGGAGCATTGGCTGTGGGGCTGGGGATAGCGGCTGCCACCATTCCGGTGCCCTATGTAGTGGAAAGGGCAGGCCCCACGTTCAACACGCTCGACAGGTCCGGAGACACCCCCGTCATCACCGTCACGGGACACGAGACCTACCCGGCGAAAGGCAACCTGGACCTGACCACTGTTTATGTCGAAGGCGGCCCCACCAGCCCGGTCAGCATCTTTGGTGCCCTGGGAGCGTGGCTGGACGGGTCCAAGTCGGTGTACCCGCAGGAGCAGATCTACCCCACCGGTACCACCAAGGAGCAGGCGGAAGAACAAAGCTCCGTGGCCATGACCACCTCCCAGGAGAACGCCGTCGCGTCGGCACTCAAGGAGCTCAACATTCCCTTTGGCCAGCAACTGCAGGCCGCCGGGCTCTCCTCCGGGTCGCCGTCGGCCGGCAAGATCGAGAACGATGACATCTTCGAAACCATCAACGGAAAGCCCATCACGTCCCTGGCCGTAGTGCAGGACGAACTTGCCGCAGGCAAGGGCGCTCCCGTAACTCTCGTGGTGCAGCGGGGAGGGCAATCCGTCACCCAGACCATCACCCCCAAGGACAACGGGTCCGGCCGTTACATCCTCGGAATCATGCTGAAATCGCTCTTTTCGTTTCCCTTCGATGTGAAGATTTCGCTGGACAAGGTGGGCGGTCCCAGCGCCGGGCTGATGTTCTCGCTGGGGATCATCGACACCCTCACGCCGGGCGACATGACCGGCGGCAAACACATCGCCGGTACCGGAACCATCTCTCCCGACGGGAGTGTGGGTCCCATCGGCGGGATCCGGCAGAAGATGCTGGGGGCGCGCGCGGGCGGAGCCACGCTGTTCCTTGCCCCGGCCGATAACTGCGATGAGGTAACGGGCAACGTGCCGGCAGGAATGCAGGTGGTGAAGGTACAGAACCTTGACCAGGCACGATCCGCCGTGGAGCTCGCCGGATCCGGCCAGGACACGGCCGGCCTTCCGTCCTGCGCCAACAACTAGACTGAGGCCAGGAACTAAGCTTTACCGCCACTCGTGGCAGATATGACGGACGGCGCCACACGCTTGACCGGTGCCGGACGTCAACCGCACGCGCTCTCCTAATGTAAATCTGACGATTAGCTATGAGGTACCGAGTTTGTCCCGTCCCAGCAGCCCCATCCCGCCCGGAAGACCCCCATCACGACGCGGGGCCCTGACACCCACCCTGATAGTCGTTGCCCTGGTAGTAGTGGGCTTCATCTTCTTCGCCAATGTGTGGACTGATGTCCTGTGGTACCGGCAGCTCGGTTACTTCGAAGTGTTCCTCACCGAGAACCTCTCCCGGATCCTGATCTTCCTTGTCGGCTTCGCGCTGATGTTCGCGGCGGTCTTTTTTGCCATCCGGATCGCGTACCGGGCCAGGCCCGTGTACGCGCCGGACTCCGAGATGCGTGACAACCTCAACCGGTACCAGGCACAGCTTGAACCGGTCCGCCGGGTCGTGATGGTGGGCCTTCCCATCCTTTTTGGCCTCTTCGCCGGCAGCGCGGCCGCAAGTCAGTGGCAGAAGGTGCTGCTCTTCTTCAACCAGGTGCCGTTCGGCCAGACAGACCCGCTCTTCAACCTGGACATCAGCTTCTACGTGATGACGTTGCCGTTCCTGGGCTTCATCACGGGCTTCCTCATCAGCGTGGTGGTGGTGGCCGGCATCGCCGGAATCCTCACCCACTACCTCTATGGCAGCATCCGCCTGATGGAACGCGGCGTGTTCACCAGCAGGGCGGCGCAAATCCATCTCGCCGTTACGGGTGCGAGCTTCCTGATCCTGCTCGGCGCCAATTTCTGGCTGGACCGTTACTCTGCGCTCCAGAGTAACGGCGGTCGCTGGGCCGGCGCCCTGTACACCGATGTCAATGCCGTCATTCCCACCAAGGCCATCCTCGCCGTCGCTGCCGTACTGGTGGCCATCCTTTTCATCGTCGCCGCCATCATCGGCCGCTGGCGACTGCCCGTCATCGGGACCGCCATGCTGGTCATCACCTCGATCCTCGCCGGCGGCGTGTACCCGTGGGTCATCCAGCAATTCCAGGTCCGGCCTTCCGAGCAGACGCTGGAAAAGGACTACATCGACCGGAACATCAAGATGACCCGGGCTGCGTACGGCCTGGACCAGATCCAGGTGGACCGCTACAACGCGACGAACACGCCCAATGCCGGAGCGCTTGCCCCGGACGCTCAGACCACCGCCAACATCAGACTCCTGGACCCCAACCTGATCTCTGATGCGTTTGCCCAGCTGGAACAGTACCGGCCGTACTACCAGTTCCCCGCATCGCTGAATGTTGACCGCTACGAGGTGAACGGCAAGATCCAGGACACGGTGATTGCAGTACGCGAGCTGAACCCGGTCAACGTCGCCACAAACCAGCAGGGCTGGCTCAACCAGCACGTCGTCTATACCCACGGTTATGGCGTGGTCGCAGCCAAGGGAAACAAGTTCACCGTTGACGGCAAGCCCGAGTTCCTCCAGTCCGGCATTCCGTCCACCGGTGTGCTCGGCGACGACTCGACCTACCAGCCGCGGATCTACTTCGGCGAAAATTCCCCGGAGTACTCCATTGTTGGTGCGCCCGCCGGCGCCACCCCCCGCGAGCAGGACAGGCCCTCGGGCAAGGAAGGCGAGGCAGACAACCAGTACACCTTCGAAGGCAACGGCGGCCCGAATGTGGGCAGTTTCTTCAACAAGATCCTCTACTCGATCAAGTTCCAGTCCTCGGACCTGCTGTTGTCCGATGGCGTCAATGCCGAGTCCCAGATCCTCTATGACCGCAACCCCCGGGATCGTGTCGAAAAGGTTGCGCCCTACCTGACCGTTGACGGCAACGCCTACCCTGCTGTTGTGGACGGCCGGGTCAAGTGGATCGTGGACGGATACACCACCAGCCAGTACTACCCGTACTCGCAGCAGGAACAGCTCTCGGCGGCGACTGCAGACTCGCAGACCTCCGCGGGGCGGTCGGTGGCGCTGCCCAACAGCTCCGTGAACTACATCAGGAACTCCGTCAAAGCCACCGTCGACGCCTACGACGGTTCGGTGACCCTGTACGCGTGGGATGACCAGGACCCGGTCCTGAAGGCATGGCAGAAGGTTTATCCCACGTCCCTGAAGCCGTATTCGGAGATGTCCGGCGATGTCATGAGCCACGTCCGTTACCCTGAGGACCTCTTCAAGGTCCAGCGTGAACTCCTGGGCCGCTACCACGTCACCGATCCGGGCAGCTTCTACCAGTCCAAGGACGTCTGGAGCGTTCCCAACGATCCCACCGTGTCCACGGATGTGAAGCAGCCACCGTTCTACATGTCGCTGCAGATGCCCGACCAGAAGGAACCAGCATTCCAGCTGACGTCCTCCTACATTCCGCAGATCGTGAACAACACAGCCCGGAACGTCCTGTACGGCTTCCTCGCGGCCGACTCTGACGCCGGTAACCAGAAGGGCGTGAAGGCCGACAGCTACGGCAAGCTCAGGCTGCTCCAGATTCCGCCGGAGATCCAGGTCCCCGGGCCGGGTCAGGCGCAGAACAAGTTCAACTCGGACCCCACCGTGTCCCAGGCGTTGAACCTCCTGCGCCAGGGTGCGTCGGAAGTCCTCAACGGCAACCTGCTGACGTTGCCCGTCGGTGGCGGCATCCTGTACGTGCAGCCTGTTTACCTGAAGTCCACAGGCGAGACGTCGTACCCGACGCTGCAGCGCGTGCTGGTGGCCTTCGGTGACAAGGTGGGCTTCGCGCCAACGCTCGACGGCGCGCTGAAGCAGCTCTTCGGCGGCGACTCCGGTGCGGCTGCCGGTGACTCCGCCAACACGGGTCAGACGCCCCCGACGCCGGGAGAGACTCCTCCTGCCAGCGCTGGCGCCCAAGCTGATCTCAAGGACGCCCTGGATGCAGCGAACGCCGCCATCAAGGCAGGCCAGGCAGCCTTGGCCGGCGGCGACTTTGCCGCCTACGGGGAAGAACAGAAGAAGCTGGCAGCCGCACTGCAGAAGGCGCTCGACGCCGAGGGGAAGATTCCGGTGCCGGCACCTACCCCGGCGCCGGAAGCCACACCGTCAGCCACGCCCTCGCCGTCACCAAGTAAGTAACGGCGGCCCAGCGAGACACACATCACGCCACCAGGATTTGGCCTCCCGTTCACCGAACGGTAGAGTTGATCTTGCGACGCGGGGTGGAGCAGTTCGGTAGCTCGCTGGGCTCATAACCCAGAGGTCACAGGTTCAAATCCTGTCCCCGCAACTGGCGGAAAGTCCGGATTCTGGAAACAGGATCCGGACTTTCCTGTTTAACAGACTCGTTTAGCGCAGTCGCAGGGGGCGTGGGCACGGTGGTAATTCTCTGCTCCAAAGTAGGGTAGAGTTGATCTTGCGACGCGGGGTGGAGCAGTTCGGTAGCTCGCTGGGCTCATAACCCAGAGGTCACAGGTTCAAATCCTGTCCCCGCAACCATATGAAAGACCCCGACCGGGAGTTACGCCGGCCGGGGTCTTTTTTTGCCCGATTAGTGGTGGTTCCTAGTATTCTCGTTCGCAGAGCCGTTTGAGCGCTGGTCAGTCATTCTCGAGAGGAATGTTTTTCGATGTCCACACCCACGAAGAAGCCTGCCTCCGGGACGGGCAAGCGGTCCAGGCTCTACTGGGGTGTCCCGGCTGTTCTTGTTGCGCTGGTGCTGGTGGTGCTGCTTGCCAAGTGGATGACGGGGCTCCCTGCGGTGGCCTCGTTCCTCGCGGACTACCCGGGTCGCTCGGAGCTCCCTGACGGTGCGCCTGTGGGCTTTCCGGCCTGGCTGGCCTGGCAGCACTTCCTGAACGGTTTCTTCCTGCTGCTGATCATCAGGACAGGCTGGCAGGTACGGACCACCACCCGCCCCAGCGGGCACTGGACGCGCAACAACAAGGGCCTGCTCAAGACCAGGAACGCGCCCACCAAGATCACCTTGGAGCTGTGGCTGCACCTGACCCTGGACGCGCTCTGGGTCCTGAACGGTGTGGTGTTCGTGATCCTGCTGTTCGCCTCGGGCCAGTGGATGCGGATTGTCCCCACCAGCTGGGATGTCATTCCCAACGCGCTCTCGGCGGCACTGCAGTACGCCTCGCTCAACTGGCCCACGGAGGACGGCTGGGTCAACTACAACGCGCTGCAGCTGCTGGCTTACTTCACCACCGTGTTCATCGCCGCGCCGCTTGCCTTCATTTCCGGTATCCGGACGTCTTCCGCCTGGCCCAAGAAGGCAGCGGGCCTCAACAAGGCCTACCCCATGGAACTGGCCCGCGCCATCCACTTCCCGGTCATGATCTATTTCGTGGCCTTCATTGTGGTGCACGTCTTCCTGGTTCTTGCTACGGGTGCCCTGCGGAACCTGAACCACATGTACGGTGGCAGTGACGACGCCGGCTGGTTCGGTTTCTGGGTCTTCGTTGCGTCGGTCGCCGCGATGGTTGCGGCGTGGTTCCTGGCGCGTCCGCTCTTCCTGCGGCCCATTGCCTCCCTGATGGGCAAAGTCAGCCGCTGACGGCCCGCCTCCGCCGCCTGCAGGTCCCTCAGCTGTCCAGCTGGTCCTTGAGCTTCTGATAGGTGGCAAGCGCCCGTTCGCGGGACTCGGGGAGCCCCACCATGGGTGCCGGATAGTCCTTCATGTCATGGTCTTTCCAAGGTTCGTGGATCGCTTTGCCGTCCAGCCCGGCCAGTTCCGGCACAAACTCACGGAGGTACCGGCCTTCGGCATCGAACTTCTTGCTCTGGGTGACGGGGTTGAAGATCCTGAAATAGGGAGAGGCATCGGCTCCTGAGCCCGCCACCCATTGCCAGTTCGCCGGATTACTGGCCGAATCGGCGTCCACGAGGGTGTCCCAGAACCATGCCTCGCCAAGCCGCCAGTCGGCAAGGAGGTTCTTGACCAGGAACGACGCCGCCGCCATCCGCACCCTGTTGTGCATCCAGCCCGTCTGCCACAGCTGCCGCATCCCGGCGTCCACCAGCGGATACCCTGTGCTGCCCTGCTGCCACGCCTCGAGTTCCGCAGCGGTGGGTTCCTGCCAGTCGAAACGGTCAAACTCGGGGCGGTAGTTGCGGGTGGCCAGCTGCGGGTTGGCATAAAGAAGCTGCCAGCAGAATTCCCGCCAGCCAAGCTCGGACCGGAAGATTCCGACGTCGGGCGTTGCCTCACGCGGATACCGGAGGCGAATCTCGTGCCAGACCCGGAACGGACTGATTTCGCCGAAGCGCAGGTGCGGGGACAACCTGCTGGTGCCTTCCACCCCGGGAACGTCCCGGCCGGTGCCGTAGTCCTCCAGCGGACCGGCCAGGAAATCGTCCAGGCGGCTGTGGGCCCCGGCCTCACCGGGTTGCCAGGTCCGGGCCAGGCCGCCGCTCCAGTCCGGCGACACAGGGAGCAGGGCCCAGTCTGCCAGGGCGTCACTGTCCACCTGCCCCGGGCCTGTTCCGGCATGGCTGCCGGGGGAGGGGAGGCGGCCCGGTGCGTCCAAAGGCGTGCGGGGTTCGCCGGCCGCCGTGCAGGCGCGCCAGAAGGGCGTGAAGACCTTGTACGGACCTCCGCTTCCGGTGGTGATGGTCCACGGCTCGTGGAGCAGGTTGGCCTGGAAACTTTGGGCCTCGATGCCGTTCTCCGCCGCCCAGGCCTTAATGCCTGCGTCCACGGCCCGCTCGGGCCCGCCATAGCGGCGGTTCCATAACAGGTGCTGCGCTCCGGTTTCCTTCGCCAGCCGGCGGATCACGTCGCCTGCCGGCCCCCGCCGGAGCACCAGCGTTGACCCGGCTTTGGCCAGGGCCGCATCGAGCGAAACCAGGGAGTGGTGCAGCCACCATCTGACCGCACCGCCCAAGGGCCGGACGCCCGGTGATTCCTCATCGAGAATGTAGACCACGGTGAGCGGCCGGCCGATGTCGACGGCGTGCAACAGGGCGGGATTATCGTCCAGCCGGAGGTCATCACGGAGCCAGACGATGGTGGATGCACTGGGGGAGGCCATGCCTTCCACGCTACACACCTCAGCGTGCCGCCGCGGAGAGCGCCGCCGGGCTGCCAAAACAGCAGGGGCCGGAGTTCAGCGCGAACTCCGGCCCCTGCAGGACCCGCCCAAGGGGCGGCGTCTACTGGCTACAGCTTGTCGAAATCAGCTTCGTCAACGGTTGACCCGGACGGGACTGAAGCACCCGACGCGCCGAGCGCCGGCTTGGCGCCACCGGACTTCAGGGCGGCGAGGCGGGCCTCGATCTCCGTCTGCTCGCCGAGGTCCTCGAGCTGGTTGAACTGGGCGTCCAGGCTCGACGCAGCAAGTTCCTGCTGGCCGCGCACCTTGGCCTCTTCGCGGCGGATCTTCTCTTCGAAGCGGCCGACCTCGCTGGTGGGATCCATGAAATCGATGCTCTTGATGGCGTCGTGCACCTGGGACTGCGCTGCGGCAGTCTTGGAGCGGGCCACCAGTTCGTTGCGCTTGCTGGTCAGCTCGTTGAGCTTGCCCTTCATCTGGTCCAGCCCGGTCTTGAGCTTGTCCACCACTTCGCGCTGCGAGGAGATGCTGGGCTCCGCTGACTTGGCCTCATTCTCGGCGGACATCTGGCGCTGCAGCGCCACTTTGGCGAGGTTGTCGAACTTCTCGGCGTCGGCGGTGTCGCCGCCGGCCCGGTACTCATCGGCCTTGCGTGAGGCCGCCAGGGCCTTGTTACCCCAGTCCTGCGCGTTCTTGATGTCCTCGCGGTAATCGTCCTCGAGCATCCGGAGGTTTCCGATGGTCTGGGCAACTGCCGACTCAGCCTCGGCGATGTTGTTCGTGTAGTCCCGGACCATCTGGTCCAGCATCTTCTGCGGATCCTCGGCGTTGTCCAGCAAGGAGTTGATGTTCGCCTTTGCGAGCTGCGCGATGCGGCCGAAAATGGACTGCTTAACCATGGTTGTTACCTTTCGTCCTGCTCAATGGTGGCCACTGAATTCAGTGAACAGTTGTTGTACCGCTGATGTCCGTCGCCGGAGGAAGCCCCGACGACCAGCCTCTTGGGGCTAGAAACTGCCGGAGTCGCCTCCACCGAAGTCGCCGCCGCAAAAGCCGCCGCC
>NZ_JANFCZ010000015.1 GCF_024391045.1 Pseudarthrobacter sulfonivorans | reverse complement strand
CCCGGCACCACCACAACAAAAAAACCATCATGGATCGCTCCGGAGCAACCTTCCAAACATACCGGCTGGTCTCACCCTTGTCAAACCGGCGTCCGCGACCCTCATTGCCGTAAGGCTTTCGTGTCGATTTTTCCGTCTGACTCCGTGGAGCAGCGCGGAAATAAACTCTACCACCACTTGTCCGGGATGACCACCCGACCCCGGAACGGCCTCCCGCCGCAGCTCCTTCGTCCAACGAAAAAGCCCGGAATCTCAAGGGATTCCGGGCTTCTTCCTTCGGATTTAAGAGAGCGGCTTCACAGCCTTCGGTGCAGAGGAGGGCTGCCCGGCCAGCGTCTGCGTGCCGGGTTTGAAGTACGCTGCGCCCAGCGGCGGCAGCGTTACGGTCAGTGTGGCCGGCTGACCATCCAGTCCCGCGTCCGTGGCAGTCAGGGGACCGGCATTAAGAACACCCGATCCCCCGTAGGACTCAGCATCGGTGTTGAGGACCTCAACCCAGGCTCCCGTTGCGGGAACGCCGATCGCGTAGCCCACGTGCGGACCACCGGAGAAGTTGATGGCACAGACCAGCGGGTTGCCGTCCTTGTCCCAACGGATGAACGTCAGGACGTTGCGGTCAGCGTCACCGCCGTTGATCCACTGGAATCCGCCGGGTTCGTTGTCCCGGGCGTACAGCGACGGTGTTGTGCTGTACAGCTCGTTGAGTTCCTTGGTGAGGAGCTGCATGCCGCGGTGCGCCGGAATGTCGGCAAGGTACCAGTCGAGGCCGTGCTGTTCGGACCACTCAGCCTCCTGGCCAAACTCGGTGCCCATGAAGATGAGCTGCTTGCCGGGGTGGGCCCACTGGTACGCCAGGAATGCGCGAAGGTTGGCCAGCTGCTGCCAGCGGTCCCCTGGCATCTTCCGCAGCATGGATCCTTTGCCGTGCACAACTTCGTCGTGGCTGATGGGGAGCAGGAAGTTCTCCGTGAACGCATACACCATGGAGAACGTAACTGTCCCGTGGTGCCACTTGCGGTTGACCGGATCCTCGGAGGCGTACTTGAGGGAGTCGTGCATCCAGCCCATGTTCCATTTCAGGCCGAAGCCCAGGCCGCCGTGGCTTGTCGGGGCGGTCACGCCGGGGAACGCTGTGGACTCCTCGGCGATCATCACCGCGCCCGGGTGGGTCTTGTAGACAGTGGCGTTGACTTCCTGCAGGAAGGAGATGGCTTCGAGGTTCTCCCGGCCGCCGAAACGGTTGGGTGACCACTGCCCGTCTTCCCGGGAGTAATCCAGGTACAGCATGGAGGCCACCGCATCCACTCGGAGTCCGTCAATGTGGAACTCATCGAGCCAGTACAGCGCGTTGGCCACCAGGAAGTTTCGCACCTCGGTCCGCCCGAAGTCGAAGATCAGCGTTCCCCAGTCGGGGTGTTCGCCCAGGTTCGGATCGGCGTGTTCGTACAGCGCTTCACCGTCAAACTGTGCCAGGGCCCAGGAATCCTTGGGGAAGTGCGCCGGTACCCAGTCCAGCAGGACACCGATGCCGGCCTGGTGCAGTGAATCAACCAGGAACCGGAATTCGTCCGGATGCCCGAACCGCGAGGTGGGGGCAAAGTAGGACGTCACCTGGTAGCCCCAGGAGCCGCCGAAGGGGTGCTCGGCCACCGGCATGAATTCCACGTGCGTGAAACCAAGCCACTTGACGTACTCCACCAGTTCCGTGGCGAGCTCGCGGTAGCCCAGGCCAAGGCGCCACGAGCCGAGGTGGACTTCGTAGACGCTCATCGGGGAATTGTGCGGGTCGCGCTGCGCGCGTGCTTCCATCCACTCGGCGTCCTTGAACGCGTAGGAGGGCTCAACCACCCGGGAAGCCGTCAGCGGCGGGACCTCAGTACCGAACGCCAGTGGATCGGCCTTTTCGACCCAGTTGCCGTGTTTGGTCCTAATCTCGAACTTGTAGCACGCCCCTGCTAAGACGCCGGGAATGAAGACTTCCCAGACGCCGGAAGACCCCAGCGAACGGAGTGCGTGTTCTCGGCCGTCCCACGAGTTGAAGTCGCCCTTCAGGCGGACGGCCTGTGCATTCGGTGCCCAGACGGCGAAGGAAACACCGTCCACGTCGCCGAGCGAGGACTTGTAGTGCTGGACGTGGGCGCCAAGGACTTCCCAGAGCTTCTCGTGCCGTCCCTCACCGATGAGGTGCAGGTCCACTTCCCCGACAGTGGGCAGGTAGCGGTAGGGCTCGTCCACCGTGACGGGTTCGGCCCCGGGGTAGGTAACTTCCAGCCGGTAGTCCGGCACGTGGCCTGCCTGGAGCGGCTCCATGACGGCGACCCACACCCCAAACTTCTCGTGGGTCATGGGGACCGAACCGGCGGCCGTCACCACGCTCACGGACTCCGCCAGGTGCTTGACCGTCCTGACCGTGACGTGACCGTGGCTGTCCAGGTGGGCGCCGAGCACCGAGTGCGGTGCGTGGTGCTCACCGTTGGCCACCTGGCCCAGGGTAGCCTCGTCCACCTGAAGCGGTGCACTCGGCCTGTCTGTGGGTGCTGAACCTGTCATGTTGTTACCTTCCGATGCTGCCCCGGCATGATCGCCGGAGCCTTGAACGCTGAGGAGCCGCCTGGACGCATTCGTGGGAATGGCCAGCCAGTCAGGTCTGTTCCGCAATTCATAAACAACTTCGTAAAGCGCCTTGTCCAGCCACAATGCCACAAAGAGCGGCGAAGTACGGTCGATGATTCCCGGCGTGACGGCGGCATAGCCGGCGACGAATGCGTTGGCGCAGTCGTCCACCCAGGATGCCGGAACGCGGGCACCCTGGTACTCACGTTCAGCCGCACCGGCCGCGTAGTCGAAGGAGCGCAGCATCCCCACCACGTCCCGGAGCGGGACGTCGGGGAAATTGCGTTCCGAAATGGGCCGGAGGGGCTCTCCTTCGAAGTCGAGGATGGCCCAGCGGCCGGGTTCGCCGGCGTGGCCGGGTACCTGCAGGATCTGCCCGAGGTGGAGATCGCCGTGGATCCGCTGAAGGGGCCCGGCTTCCACTCCGTCGAGGCCGCCCAGCAGCGCCTGCAGCTCTTGGTCGTAGGGTCCGACGGCGGCAGCGGCTTCCGTCCATGCCTGCCGCACGCGCTGGGCTACTCCGGGCGCAATCACCTGCCCGGGGACTGCCTCACCCGAGGTTCCAAAGGCAGCCGCCAAGCGGCGGTGGACGGTGGCAGTGGCGGCCCCGAGGGCCCGCGCCTCCGCCGTGAAGTCGGCTCCGGTACGGGCGGCATCCACGGCGAGGCGCCAGGCGTCGCGGCCGCCGGCAAGGAATTCATGCGCAACAGCCAGTTCGCCCTGCGCCTGCCGGGGACCGGGGCCGGTCTCCCCCGCCGGTTGGGACGCAGCCACTTGCACAGGAGCCTGCCACTCACCCCGCACCCAGCCCAGGGTGGCGGGGACCTCGGAGGTCCCTTCGGCGGTCAGCGCCGCACCCACCTCGACTTCCGGGTTTTTACCCTCGGAGAGCACCCGGAAGAACTTTACGATGGCCGCGGAGTCGCCGTCGTCCACGATCACGGAACTGTTGGACTGCTCCCCGGAAAGGACCTTGACCATGCCGTGGGCGGTGGGCAGGCGGTAGTTGGCGGACGTCCGGTGGCCGGTCGCCGCCCCTGCCGCCGGCGCGGACTGCGAGCGGATCAGTTCCAGCCAGGCGGACACGAAGGACGGATCATGCACGGCATCGTAAATCCACGCCATCCCGGCCTCCGGATCCTGGCCCACCACGGCGTTTTCACCGCCGGCAAGCGGGACGTCGCGATAGCTCAGGGGTACCTGGACCACGTCCGTGCGTTGTCCCCCGTCGGCTGTCCGGGAGGTCACGGCAAGCAGGAAGACCTCCAGTCGGACCTTTCCTGCTGGGTCCTCCAGGCCCAGGCTGCCTGCCTGTTCCAGCGAGAATTCGGCTGATTTTATCGGGAACCAACGCTGGCGCGGGAGCCATTCCTGCAGGATTGCGGCCAGTGCGGCTGTGAGCTTCGGCTGGGTCATATCAGTTCTCGATGGACAGAATCGGGAGCGCCTGGGTCTGCGGCGAGGACGGATTCGACGCCGCCGAGCGGACCCGCAGCCAGAAGAAGTCGTGGCTTCCCAGCGTCAGGGTCAACGATCCGTTTTCATCGATTCCGGGGAAGGGCTGGCCGCCGAAAACGTCGCGCAGTCCGCGGCCGGCATACTGCGGAAGCCGCAGATTCGCCGCGACCGGGTGCTGGGAAAGGTTGAACGCGCACAGAATGACTTCCCCGGGCTCCCCTGCGGCGTTGTCGTCCCCGAGTTCCCGCAGGTAGGACACCACGGCGTCATGGTCGGCTTCGACGTGTTTGAAGGCGCCGAGGCCGAACGCCGGATGGTTCTTTCGGACGCTGAGGATCTGCCGGGTCCAGCGGAGCAGCGACCCCGAGTGGGCGGCCTCGGCTTCCACATTGGCCATGTTGTAGTTGTAAACCAGGGACTGGATGACGGGCAGGTACAGCTTCCCCGGGTCAGCATGGGAAAACCCTGCGTTCCGGTCCGGATTCCACTGCATGGGCGTGCGCACGGCGTCACGGTCATCAAGCCAGATGTTGTCCCCCATGCCGATTTCGTCACCGTAGTACAGGAACGGGCTGCCCGGCAGGGACAGAAGCAGGGCATTGATGAGTTCGATTTCCGCCCGGGAGTTGTCCAGCAGCGGAGCCAGCCGGCGGCGGATGCCGATGTTGGCCCGCATCCTAGGGTCCGGCGCGTACCAGCCCAGCATGGCGGCGCGTTCGTCGGCGGTGACCATCTCCAAGGTCAGTTCATCGTGGTTCCGCAGGAACGTCCCCCATTGGGCACCCTCGGGAATCTCGGGGGTGTCATGCATGGTTTCGATGATGGGCGCGGCTTTCTGGTCGCGCAGGGCGTAGTAGAGCCGGGGCATGATCGGGAAGTGAAAGGCCATGTGGCATTCGGGTTCCTCGGCCGTGCCGAAGTACTCCACCACCTCGTTGGGCGGCTGGTTGGCCTCAGCGATGATGACGCGCCCGGGATAGCTTTCATCCACCATGGCGCGCAGCTTGCGCAGGAAATCGTGGGTTGCCGGCAGGTTTTCGCAGTTGGTCCCCTCTTCCTCGAAGAGGTAGGGGATCGCGTCGGCCCGGAAGCCGTCAATGCCTTGGTCCAGCCAGAACCGCACCACGTCGAAGAGGGCTTCGATGACCCGGGGGTTCTCGAAGTTCAGGTCGGGCTGGTGGCTGAAGAAGCGGTGCCAGAAGAACTGCCGGCGGATGGGATCGAAGGTCCAGTTGGACTCTTCGGTGTCCACGAAAATAATGCGGGCGTCCTGGTATTTCTCGTCGGTATCGCTCCACACGTAGAAGTCACCGAACGGTCCGTCAGGGTCCTTGCGCGATTCCTGGAACCAGGGGTGCTGGTCCGAGGTGTGGTTCAGCGGCAGGTCGATGATGACCCGGACGCCGCGGGCATGGGCCTCGGCCACCAGTCGCTTGAAGTCGCTGATGGTGCCGAACTCGTCCAGCACGGAGTTGTAGTCCGAGATGTCATAGCCGCCGTCCCGCAGCGGCGACTGGAAGAAGGGCGGAAGCCACAGACAGTCCACGCCGAGCCACTGCAGGTAGTCCAACCGGTCAATCAGGCCGGAAAAATCACCGGAACCGTCCCCGTTGGCATCCGCAAACGCCCGCACAAGCACTTCGTAAAATACGGCCTTCCGATACCACAGAGGATCGTGGGCCAGGCCCGGGGCGTTTAATTCAAACGTGCTTTTGGGGGTGAAATGCTGGCTGGAACTCTGCGGGTTAAAACTCACTGATTCGATCTCCTCACGCTCAGAATGTGTGCGGGTTCGACGTGCGCGTCCAGGCGGACGTAATTGTATTCGCCCCATTCCCAGGTTTCGCCGGAAATGAGATCCTCCACCCGGAACCCGCCGTTGGGCGACAGGTCCTCGGGGTCGAGCTCCAAAGCGGCCAGGTCCAGCGACACAGTGCTTTCCCTGGTGCCATGCGGATCCACGTTGACCACCACGATGATGGTGTCCTTCGTGCCGTCCGGCAGGGTCTTGTGCTTGGAGTACACCACGGTGGCGTCATCGGTGCTCTGGTGGACCGTCAGGTTCTGCAGGTCCTGGAGCGCAGGATGGGCATGCCGGATGCTGTTGAGCCTGGTCAGGTACGGTGCGAGCGTACGGCCCGATTCAGCAGCGGCCTCCCAGTCGCGGGCCTTGTACTCGAATTTTTCGTTGTCGATGTACTCCTCGGCGCCCGGACGCGCCACGTGCTCATAGAGTTCGTAGCCGGCGTAAACGCCCCAGAGGGGGCTGGCGGTGGAAGCCAGCGCCGCACGGATCTTGAACGCCGCCGGACCGCCGAACTGCAGGTATTCGGTGAGGATGTCCGGGGTGTTGACGAAGAAGTTGGGCCGGAAGAACGCGGCCGACTCGTGGCTGACCTCGCTGAAGTAGGTCTCCAGTTCCTTCTTGGTGTTCCGCCAGGTGAAGTAAGTGTAGGACTGCTGGAATCCGGCCCGGCCCAGGGCGTGCATCATTGCGGGGCGCGTAAATGCCTCCGCCAGGAACACCACGCCGGGTGTCTTTTTGTTGACCTGGGCGATGAGCCACTCCCAGAACCACACGGGCTTGGTGTGCGGGTTGTCCACCCGGAAGATCCTGACGCCGTGGCTGACCCACAGCTGCACCACCCGCAGGATCTCCTTGGCGAGCCCTTCGGGATCGTTGTCGAAGTTGAGCGGGAAGATGTCCTGGTACTTCTTGGGCGGATTCTCGGCGTAGGCAATGCTGCCGTCCACCCGGGTGGTGAACCACTCCGGATGGGATTCCACCCAGGGATGGTCCGGCGCGGCCTGCAGGGCCAGGTCCAGCGCAACTTCCAGTCCCAGTTCGTTGGCCCGGGCCACGAAGGCGTCGAAGTCCTCGAACGTGCCAAGGTCCGGGTGGATGGCGTCGTGTCCGCCCTCCTTGGCGCCGATGGCCCACGGCGAGCCGGGGTCGTGCGGGCCGGCGATGAGCGTGTTGTTGGGGCCCTTGCGGTGCTGGACGCCGATCGGGTGGATCGGGGGCATGTAGATCACGTCGAAACCCATGGCCGCTACAGCGTCGAGCCGCTGTGCTGCGGTCCGGAAGTTGCCAGAGGTCCAGGCTCCCGTGTTGTTGTCCCGGACTGCACCCTCGGACCGGGGGAAGAATTCGTACCACGCGCCGCGACCGGCAAGGTCCCGCTCAACCAGCAGCGGGTACTGCTCCGATACCGTGACCAGTTCACGGATTGGCTGGCGGTCCACGACGGCGGCGACGTCGGCGCTGAAGCCGCCGGCGAGGCGTTCCTCTTCTGTGAGGGAAGGGTTGCCCAGGACAGAAGCAGCCATGCGCAGGGTGCGGCGGTCCGAGGCGGTGCGGGAGACGTCGTCGGCCGCTTCTGACAGGAGTGCTTCGCCTTCGGCGAGCATCAGCTCCACGTCGATGCCCGCGGCCACCTTGACTTCGGCGTTGTGGTGCCATGTTCCGTAGCGGTCGTGCCAGGCCTCAATGAAGAACGTCCAGTTGCCAACGGCCGACGGCGTGAGGACACCTTCCCAGCGATCGGTGCCCATGCCGCGTTCCCCCCTGGGCGGAGCCAGGCGGACGCGCTGGCGTTCCTTCCCGCGCGGATCCAGGAGGACGGCGCTGACCCCGAGTTGGTCATGGCCTTCCCGGAAAGCAGTGGCCCCGACCACGATTCCCTCGCCCGGCAGGGCCTTGGCGGGGTATTTTCCACCCTCAACCACAGGCTGTACGGCGGTGATTGGAAAACGGCCAAAACTGAGACCGTCGGTGATCTTGCCTTTCGGCTTTTTCTTGCTGGCGGCGGTGGTTCCTGAGTTAGTCGTCACATGCTCGACGTTAGCGAGAAATGATCCAGATAGCTAAGCCTGCGAGGTTTTTTGTCGCGGCGATTCGTCTTATCCACGGCGTCAACTGTCATTTACCTAAAAGAAAGCCAAAGCAGTTCCCGCTGTTGAGGTTGTCGGTTAGTGTGGCGCAGGTGAAGGCAATCCGGAGATTTACCGTCAGAACCGTCCTCCCCGAGCCAATCCGGCCGTTGGTCCGGCTAGCGACCAACTTGCGCTGGTCCTGGCACCGGCCCACGCGGGAACTTTTCGCCAGCCTGAACCCGCGGAAATGGGAGGAAAGCGAGCAGGATCCCGTCAGCTTCCTTGGCCGTGTCAGCCGAGAGGAATTCCAGGCCTTGGCCGCTGACCAGTCCGTGGTGGAACGCGTCCGCGCCGCCGCTGAGGACCTCGACCGCTACCTTGACGAACCGCGCTGGTACCAGGGCCTGGGCGCCAACGCTCCCGCCGCCATTGCCTATTTCTCCCCCGAGTTTGGCATCACCGAGGTACTGCCGCAGTACTCCGGCGGCCTGGGCATCCTGGCCGGCGACCATCTCAAAGCAGCTTCCGACCTTGGTGTGCCCCTCATCGGTGTGGGACTCCTGTACCAGGCCGGCTACTTCAAGCAGTCCCTGTCCCGCGACGCCTGGCAGCAGGAAACCTATCCTGTCCTGGACCCGGACGGGCTGCCCCTGACCCTGCTGCGCGAACCGTCCAGCGACGGCAACGGCCGGCCGCTGCAGATCACACTGCCGCTGCCCAACGGCAGGCGACTGCTGGCACACATCTGGCGTGCCGACGTCGGGCGTGTTCCGTTGCTGCTCCTGGACTCCAACGTGCCGGGGAACGACGACGCCGCGCGCGGCGTCACCGATCGGCTTTATGGCGGCGGCGGGGACCACCGGCTCCAGCAGGAGCTCCTGCTGGGCATGGGCGGCGTCAAGGCACTGCGCGCCTACCAGCAGCTCACCGGCACGCCGGCGCCCGAAGTGTTCCACACCAACGAGGGCCATGCCGGGTTCCTGGGCATCGAGCGGATCCAGGAACTGATGTCCGGTGACGCCGCCCTGACGTTCGACGAAGCACTGGCCGCAGGCCGCGCCTCCACGGTGTTCACCACCCACACGCCTGTGCCTGCCGGCATCGACCGCTTCGAAATTGCCCAGATCCAGCACTTCTTCCAGGCCGGGCTGGCGCCCGCAGTGCCCGTGGACAGGATCCTGGAACTTGGGCGCGAAAACTACGCCGACGGCAACCCGGCAGTGTTCAACATGGCGGTCATGGGTTTGCGGCTCGCCCAGCGGGCCAACGGCGTCGCCAAACTGCACGGCGAAGTCTCCCGCGGGATGTTCTCGGCACTCTGGCCGGGCTTTGACCACTCCGAGGTGCCCATCACGTCCGTCACCAACGGCGTCCACGTCCCCACCTGGGTGGACAGCCGGATTTCCCAGCTCGCCCGGAAACAGTTCGGCCCCGAGGCCGAAACCCAGGGCCGCTGGGACCTGGCGTACAACGTCAGCGACGCCGACGTCTGGGCCCTGCGCCGCGAAATGCGCTCGGCCCTGGTGGACGACGTCCGCCGCCGCCTCCGGGCTGCGTGGAAAAAGCGCGGCGCGGCCGACGCGGAACTCCGCTGGACCGACAGCGTGCTGGACCCTGACGTGCTGACCATCGGCTTCGCCCGCCGCGTCCCGACGTACAAAAGGCTCACCCTGATGCTGCGCGAACCGGACCGCCTGAAGGCACTGCTGCTGCATCCGGAACACCCCATCCAGCTGGTGATCGCCGGCAAGTCACACCCCGCGGACGACGCCGGCAAGAAGATGATCCAGGACCTCGTCCGGTTTACCGACGATCCCGAAGTCCGGCACCGGATTGCCTTCCTCCCGAACTACGACATCGCCATGGCCAGGACGCTGTTCCCCGGCTGCGACGTCTGGCTCAACAACCCGCTGCGTCCCCTGGAGGCCTGCGGCACCTCCGGCATGAAGGCCGCCATCAACGGTTCGCTGAACCTTTCGGTGATGGACGGCTGGTGGGACGAGATGTACGACGGCGAAAACGGCTGGGCAATCCCGACGGCCAACAACGACGCGTCCCCCGAAGAACGCGACGACATTGAGGCTGCAGCCCTGTACGAGCTCCTGGAAACCCAGGTGGCGCCGCGCTTCTACGGCAGCACCGTGTCGGAAAGCGCCGGCGCAGCCGGGCCGTCCAGCACCGGGGCCGAGAAGGTGCCGACGCACTGGGTGTCCATGATCAAGCACACGCTGTCCCACCTCGGCCCGGCCGTCTCGGCGGACCGGATGCTGCACGACTACGTCAACATTCTGTACCGCCCCGCCGCCGAGGCCGGTCGCAAGGCCGTGGCCGACTCTTACTCGCAGGCCCGGTCACTGGCTGCATGGACTGCCCAGGTCAGGGCAGCCTGGCCGATGCTGCACGTGGAGCACGTCGACTCCGTCGGCGTATCCGAGGATCCGCAGATCGGCGACACGATGCAGGTGAACGCCTACGTTGCGTTGACCACCCTGACACCGGACGATGTCTCTGTGGAGGTCGCCTACGGGCGCGCCGAGGAAAGCGACAACCTGGCGGACGTGACCCTGATGGAGCTGCAGCCGAAGGAAGACCTGGGCGGTGGCCGCTACCTGTTCAGCGGCTCCCTGGTGATCGACCGTTCCGGCCCGTTCGGTTACACCGTCCGGGTCCTGCCCCGGCACGAGGCGCTGGCGTCAAAAGCCGAACTGGGGCTGATCGTCAACGCCTAATTGTCTTGACCACGGACGTTAGGAACGCTCGGCGTGGATAGGTGACAAAAAGAAGACCTCCGAGTGGAGTGGGGCTTGTCTAAGAGTCCGATCCACAAGGAGGTCTTCAATGTCCCATGCTAACGCGCTCCTGACGCCGAAGGGCAGGCTCCGGCTGGCCCGGTGCGTTGTCGAGGACGGGTGGGCGCTACGCCGGGCGGCTGAACGGTTCCAGGTGTCGGTTACGACGGCGGCGCGCTGGGCCGCCCGCTACCGGGCCCTTGGTGAGGACGGGATGCAGGACCGTTCCAGCCGGCCTGTCAGCTCCCCGCGGCGGACGCCTGTACGGCGGGAGCGGCGGATCATCGCGATCAGGGTCAACCGCCGTTGGGGGCCGGCCAGGATCGGCTTTCTGCTGGGCATCCATCCGTCCACGGTGCACCGGGTCCTGTCCAGGTTCGGGCTGGCCCGGCTGTCGTGGCTGGACCGTGCCACCGGAAGAGTGATCCGCCGCCACGAGCACCAAAGCCCTGGCGACCTGGTCCATGTCGACATCAAGAAACTCGGACGCATCCCTGACGGCGGCGGACACCGAAGCCTCGGCAGGGCCGCCGGAAACCGAAACAAGACCGGCACCACGGCGAACCGGCGACCGGGCTATGCTTTCCTCCACAACGCCGTCGATGACCATTCCCGGCTCGCTTATACCGAGATCCTGTGCGATGAGAAGAAGGACACCGCGGCCGGCTTCTGGGAACGTGCCAACGCCTACTTCGAATCCTGCGGAATCACCGTCAAACGGGTCTTGACCGACAACGGATCCTGCTACCGCTCCCACGCCTTCAAAGACGCGCTGGGCACGGAAATCAAGCACAAACGCACACGCCCGTACAGGCCGCAGACCAACGGCAAAGTCGAGCGATACAACCGCACCATGCTCGATGAATGGGCCTACGCGAAGTCATATACGTCAGAGGCCGAGCGTGTTGCCGCATTCGCCGACTGGCTCCATCACTACAATCATTGTGAGTCTTGATCATGGCTGGTCCGGGACTGGCTGGCAGGATGGCTACTAGCCGCCCCGCCCCCGAAGATGTGGCTCATACAATCATTGACGTTTGAGTGTCTTGCAGTGGACTTGTCCATCTTTCGGGGTGGGCGGCCGGTAACCGTCCGGCCCACATCGGTAGCTTGATCAGAAGATTGTCCACCCCATGGCGGGCGTGACCCATCACAGTGCTGTTCCGACGTGACTCCGACCGGCTGATACCGGCCTGCGACGGCCGTTGAACCATGTCCATCACTCTTGGAAAGGTGCCGTGATCACCATGTCCATCGTCGCTCATGCCCACCCATTTGTCGTGGGTGTCGACACGCACGCTCGCAACCATGTCTATGCGATCCTCGCCGCTCCTACCGGTGCCCTACTTGAAACCCGGGCATTTCCCACCAACGCGGCTGGAATCAACCGCGCCATCACGTGGGTGGCCCGCCGCACCGGCGCGGATGCCGACACCCTCTGGGTCATCGAAGGTGCCGCGACCTACGGGGCGATCCTGGCCGGCACAGTGGCCTCGCATGGTTATCCGGTGGCCGAGGCACCACGCATGGATGCCAAGAAACGCCGCGGCGTGGGGAAAACCGACGCCCTGGACGCCCACCAGATCGCGGCCGCAACTCTGCCGCTGCCCATGGAAAAGCTGCGCCGCCCCCGGCTCAACGACGGGATCCGCCAAGCGGTACGTATCTTGACCACCGCCCGCGGCGCCATGAGCGCCGACCGCACACGGTCGGTCAACGCGCTCAACGCTCTGGTACGCAGCAACAACCTGGGGGTCGATGCCCGCAAGTCCCTCACCGCCTCACAGACCTCGGACATCTCGCGGTGGCGGCCCCGCCAGGAAGAACTATCCTTGTCCGTCGCCCGGACCGAGGCCATTCGCCTGGCTAAACATATCCTCGAACTGGACGAACAGCTCATGGCCAATGAGAAGCAGCTGGACGAGCTGGTCAAGGTCAGCGAGGCCGCACCCTTGCTAGAAGAGAAAGGGTTCGGGGCGATCAGCGCCGCGAAGTGTCTCACCGCGTGGTCCCACGAAGGCAGGGTTCGCAACGAGGCGGCATTCGCCTCCCTGGCCGGGGTGAACCCCATCCCAGCCTCTTCCGGGAACACCGTCAGGCATCGGCTAAACCGGGGCGGCGACAGGGCGCTGAACAGCGCACTTCACATGGTCGCGGTAACGAGGATGACACATGATGCCGAAACCCGCGAGTACGTGGAAAAACGACGCGCGGAAGGTCGTACCGACAAAGAAATCCGGCGGTGCATCAAACGCTACATGGCCCGCCGCATCTATCGGACGCTCAATGCCTCATCCGAAACATTGAGCGGGGCTTGACAGACATAGAAGAGTCCACCGAGGCCACACCTCACTCAAAGGTCAGCCACCGGCCAGCCGTGTCACTAACCTCTCAGGTCAATACACCTAATGCGCCGGCACCGCTTCGACGCTCAGCGGTTGGCGACGTTGTCTACAGGAGGACGGCAGTGACCCTCAGGTCGCTGCCGGCGTAGTTCTCGGCATCCTGGAGGATCTCGCAGATGACCCCGAAGGAACGGTCGCCGCGGAAGGCCGCGGCGACCTGCCAGAGGATGGTGACCGGGGCGTTGCCGTTTTCGCTGATGCTGTCCGCAAAATCGTGGAGTGAATCGTTGAGGGCGTCCAGGTTCACCCCGTAGTGCTCGGGGAAGGACAGGACTTCACCAAACGTTTCCAGGACCGTCCGTTTGCTGTCCGCGGCGGGCACCACCAGGCTGCGGCGGCCGGCGTCGGCCGTCTGTTCCTGCAGTTCCTCCATGGTCCACGTTTCGGCGGAGTAGATCTTCATACTGGGTTTCAGCTGCCTTCTGCTATGAATTTGAATGAGTCGTAGTGGTCCTGGGTGTAATACTTTTCTCCCCCGGCGCCGGCAACGATCCGGCGGGCGCCACGGTCCGATTCTCCCGGGGTGGGCACGGTGTACTCCCGGTAGTAGCCCGAAGCCTGCCGGGGCAGGACGCGTTCAAAGTTGCCGAAGGCCTGGTCATCCTGGCTGTAGGAGTAGGGGCCGCCTTTGCGGATGAGCGCGAGGGTTTTGCGTGCTTCGGCCGGGAGCGCGGACTCGCGGATCGCCGGCAGGGCGGAGGGGTTTGTGGGAACCGCTGCGGGCGCCGGAACATGCGCCGGCCCGGTGGCGGGAGCCTCCGGAACAGGGGCCGCGCTGGAACTGGCTGCCGGCGTCGTACTTCCCGTCAGGGACTCGAGGAACCCGATGCCGCCGAAGATGGCCAGGGCGGCCACCACCAGCCCGGTCAGGAGCAGGGCAACGATGGAGCGGTTGCGCATTCTTGTCCCGTCCGCAGCTACGTGCGGTAGATGTTGATCGAGTTTGCCTCAACAAGGTCCGTCTCGCCGGATGCTACCCGGCCGCCCTGGCGGATCTCATGGAGGGGCGACGTGGTCAGCCGGAGTTCGAACATGCGGTGCGGCGTGCCGTCGTCGTTGGTCACCTCGGGGAGAGTGATCTTGACGTCGGACGTGCCGCCGTTGATCACCACAAGGCCTGCCAGTGTGCCGTCGTCGGAGCCGAGCAGGAGCTGCATCACCCGGTGCCGCGGGTCATTCCACCGGTCCATGGACATGGGCTGCCCGGTGTGGTCGAACCAATAGAGATAGGACTGTTCGTCCCGTGCCGGGAAATCGTGCGGCTGTCCGGCCAGGAACTCTTTTCGGAGCCGGATGAAACGCTTGGTGCTGCGGAGCATTTCGTGGGATTCCGGCGTGCGCGTCCAGTCAATCCAGGTGATGGCGTTGTCCTGGCAGTAGGCGTTGTTGTTTCCCTGTTGGGTGCGGGCCAGCTCGTCACCGCCGGTGATCATGGGAACGCCAAAGGAAATCATCATCGACGCCATGAGGTTGCGCCGGGACTGGGCCCGCTGGGCCAGGATGTCTTCATCCTCGGTGGGACCTTCGAACCCGTGGTTGTAGCTGCGGTTGTCGCCGTGGCCGTCCCGGTTCTGTTCCCCGTTGTCCTCATTGTGCTTGCGGTCAAAGGAAACGAGGTCGTGGAGGGTGAAGCCGTCGTGGGAGGTGACGAAGTTCAGCGACGCCAGCCTGGAACGGCCGGACGCTTCAAACAGCCCGGCCGACCCGGACAGGGCGTCGGCCAGCCGGGCCACGGAGCCGCCCTGCCCGCCCGATTCAATGGCCGCGCGGTCCGCGAGCCAGAAGGACCGGACGCCGTCCCGGAAGTGGTCGTTCCAGTCCACCCAGCCGCCTGGGAACCGGCCCGTCTGCCAGCCGCCGTACCCGACATCCCACGGTTCGGAAATCAGTTTCACGTCCGACAGGACGGGGTCGGCTGCCACGGCGACCAGGAACGGGTGCCGAGGATCAAACTCATTGTCCGCATTACGGCAGAGCGTCACGGCCAGGTCAAAGCGGAAACCATCGATATGGAACTCGTCCACCCAGTACCGAAGGGAATCCAGGACCAGCTGGACCACCCGGGGCTGGCCAAAATTCAGGCTGTTCCCGCAGCCGGTAGTGTCCACATACTTCCCGTGGCCGTCAGTGCGGTAATACGTCTCTTCACCAAGGCCGCGGAAGCTCGTGGCGGGCCCGTCGGGGCCGCCCTCGGCAGTGTGGTTGTAGACCACGTCAAGGATTACTTCCAGTCCTGCCGCGTGGAGCAGCTTGACCATTCCCTTGAATTCATCCTGGACTGCCTGCGGGCCTGCTTCCCGGGCGGCCCTGGTGGCGTAGCCCGGATGCGGCGCGAAGAAGGCCGCGGTGTTGTAGCCCCAATAGTTGGTCAGGCCGAGGTCCTGCAAGTGCAGCTCATCAAGGTGGAAGTGCACCGGGAGCAGCTGGACGGAGGTAATGCCGAGGCTTTTGAAATGCTCGATGATGGCCGGGTGGGCCATGCCGGCATAGGTCCCCCGCAATTCCTCGGGAACATCAGGATGCAACATCGTCTGGCCGCGGACGTGGGCCTCGTAAATGATGGTGTTCCGCCAGTGCAGCCGTGGCCGCTGGTCCGCTCCCCAGTCAAAATCGGCGGCCATCCGCACACTGGTCAGGAAACCTTCACTCTCATCCACCGCACGGCCGTAAGGATCGAGCAGCAGCGGCTGTCCGGCGTCGCCAACCAGATCCAGCATGGGGAAGGACAGCGGCAAAGCCTCCGAAGTAGGCGCCGCGCGGAACCCATAACGCGATCCGTACGGGAAATCCTGCACAATACCGTGGTGGACGCCGTGGGTGACATTGCGCAGGAGCTGCCGGCGCCACTCGCTGCTTGAGGCCTTGTAGACAATCTCGAGGTTCGCAACGCCGGGAGCGTAGACGGCCACGTTGGCGTTGGACGGATCTGCGGGGTCCGGCCCGGCCCCGGGGCGCGGCACGCTAACACCCAGGGGGCGCGCTGAAGAGGCGTCCATGGTGGAGGCGGTGTCAAATAGCGGCATAACCATCACCGACAATGGTAGCCGCCAGCGCCTGTTCAGCCGCACCCCGGCGTTTGTGACGCCGCGCGGCCAACCACTGTCCGGTGCGCCCGGAGTCGGCGGCGGGTTGCATACTGGAAGGAAACGTCGACGTGGAGGTGCTTGGTGCGGGTTGCGCTGGCTCAAATCATCAGCGGCCGGGACCTGGCCGCCAACCTGTCCCTTCTGGAAGAGCAGGCGCACCGGGCCAAGGCCGGCGGCGCGGACATGGTGGTGTTTCCGGAAGCTGCCATGCGGGCGTTCGGAAACTCGCTGCTGGACATTGCCGAACCCTTGGACGGGCCGTGGGCCACCCGGGTGCGCAGCGTGGCGGCCGCGTTGGAGATGGTGGTGGTGGCAGGGATGTTCACGCCGGGCACTGCGGGGAAAGTACGCAACACCCTGCTCGCAACCGGCCCGGGCGTGGAAACCAGCTACGACAAGGTCCACCTTTTTGACGCGTTCGGCTTCCTGGAATCCGACACCGTGGACCCGGGAACGGAGCCGGTGACGTTCTCCGCGGGTGGCCTGACCTTCGGGCTGACCACCTGCTACGACATCCGTTTTCCGGCCTTGTTTACGGCCAACGCCGAGCGGGGTGCGGACGCGAACATCATCTGCGCTTCCTGGGGCGCGGGTCCCGGCAAGGTGGACCAATGGCGGCTCCTGGCGCGGGCCCGGGCGCTGGACGCCACCACCTTCGTCCTGGCCTGCGGGCAGGGCGATCCCCTCACCCAGGGTGTGCACGCCAAGAACTCGGCTCCGACGGGCGTGGGGTATTCCGCCGTGGTCTCACCCTTTGGGGAGGTAGTGGAAGAGCTCGACGGCGCCCCCGGGCTGCTGTTCGCAGACCTGGACGCCGCCGTGGTCAGGGAAGCCCGCCAAAAGCTTCCGGTCCTGGCCAACCGCCGGGAGTTTTAACCAAAGCAAGACCCTCCGGCCGTGGCTGGGCAGGAGGGTCTCGACAGGCTCGACCACGGGAGGGTGACCCAGCCGCCGGCCCGCAACGAGTTACTTGGCGGCGCGCTGCCTGGAGATTTCGTACAGCGAGATCCCCACGGCCATGGAGGCGTTGAGCGATTCCATGGCGGAGTCGATGGGGATGGAGACAATCTGGTCGCAGTTTTCGCGGACCAGCCGGCTCAGGCCCTTGCCCTCGGAGCCGACCACGATGCAGACCGGTTCCGTGGCGAGTGTCAGGTCCGGCAGGGAGACGTCGCCGTCGCCGTCGAGACCCAGAACGAAGATGCCCATGTTCTTGAACTGCTTCAGCGCGCTGTTGAGGTTGGCAGCGCGTGCCACCGGGACGCGCACGGCCGCGCCGGCGCTGGTCTTCCAGGCCGAGGCGGTGACGCCCACGGAACGGCGTTCCGGCACAATGACGCCGTGGCCGCTGAAGGCCGAGACGGAGCGGATGATCGCGCCCAGGTTGCGGGGGTCCGTGATGCCGTCCAGCGCCACGAACAGCGGCGCGTTCGAAACGTGGCCCTTCTTCCAGCGGTCCACCGTTTCCTCAGCCAGGTCATAGGCGTCCTGGTATTCGTACGGCGGGATCTGCAGGACGAGGCCCTGGTGGACGGCGTCGTCGGTCATGCGGTCCAGTTCGGGCTTGCCGGTCTCGAGCAGCGGGATGCCGCGCTCGGCAGCGATCTTCAGGGACTCCTTGACACGGTCGTCCATTTCGATCCGGATGGCGATGTGCAGGGCCTTCGCGGGGATGCCGGCCCGGAGTGCCTCGACCACTGAGTTGCGGCCGGTTACCACTTCCTCGGTGGCACGCCCCTTGGGGCCCGACCGGGCTGCGCCGGCGCTGCGGGCACCCGTACCGCGCTTGGCAGCGGAGCGCTCCGCGAGCTGCTTATTCTTGTGTGCCTTGTGGTAAGTACGGTCTTCCGCCTTAGGCGTGGGACCCTTGCCTTCGAGGGCTTTGCGGCCGTGGCCACCGGTTCCGATGGTTGGCCCCTTCTTTGCTTTGACCGACCGGCGACCGTTATTGGCCATGAGAGTTCCACCCTTGATTGTTTGACTGAGTCTGCTTACCAGTCTACTGAATCAAGTAAAATCGCCCGTTCAGTCCCGCTGGAGGCTCCAGGTAGCGCCCTCGGGGCCGTCCTCGACGGCGACGCCGGCCGCCTTCAGCGTGTCCCGGATGGCGTCCGAGGCGGCCCAGTCCTTGGTTGCCCGGGCCTGGGCACGTGCGGCCAGCTGGGCCTCGACCAGTACCTCAAGGGCAGCCGTTTCGCGGGAGTCCGCTGCCGCGCCGGTGGCCACCGCGTTCAGGCCAAGAACGCGGAGCATGTCGTGGACGTCGTGCAGGGCCTGCCGGGCATCGTCCAGCCGCCCTTCCGTCAGGGCCGTGTTGCCGGACCGCACGGTTTCGTGCAGCACCGCGAGTGCCTGCGGGACGTTGAGGTCGTCATCCATGGCACGCTCGAACGCCTCGGGCACCTTGCCGTAGGTGAAGAACGCGTAGTTGCTTGCATCGGACGGTGTGCCCGCAGACAAGGCCCGAACGGCACGGGTGATGAAACCGTCAATGCGTTCGACGGCGGCAGCAGCCTCCTCCAGCGACGTGGGACGGTAGTCCAGCACTGACCGGTACTGGGCCTGTCCGAGGTAGTAACGCACCACCCGGGGCGACGCGAGCTCCAGCATCTCGGCGGGGCTGATGGTGTTGCCGATGGACTTGGACATTTTTTCACCCTGGTAGGTGACCATGCCGTTGTGCATCCAGAAGTTGGCGAAGCCGTGGCCCGCCGCCTGGGACTGGGCCATTTCGTTTTCGTGGTGCGGGAAGCGCAGATCGAGGCCGCCGCCGTGGATATCAAACTCGGTGCCGAGGTATTTCGTGACCATGGCGGAGCATTCCAGATGCCAGCCCGGACGGCCGGCACCCCACGGCGAAGCCCAGCTCGCCGTCGTCGGCTCTCCTTCTTTGTACCCCTTCCACAGCGCGAAGTCCCGGGGATCCTTCTTGCCGCGGGGATCGGCGTCGGGCGCGCCCTGCATGTCATCAATGTTCTGGCGGGTGAGCGAGCCGTACTTTTCCCAGGACCGCACGTCGAAGTAGACATCGCCGGAGCCGTCCAGGGCCGGGTAGGCGTGCCCGCGGTCGATCAGCTGCTGCACCAGCGCGTGCATCTCCGGGATGTGGCCCGTGGCGCGGGGTTCGTACGTGGGGCGGGACACGCCCAGTGTGTCGTAGGCCTTCAGAAACTCCTGCTCGTAGCGGTAGGCCAGCGCCCACCATTCCTCCTCGCGGACAGTGTCCGGGCCCTGCTCGAAGCCGGGTTCGAAGGACTCGGCGGATTTGGCAAGGATTTTGTCGTCAATGTCCGTGACATTGCGGACGGCTGTGACGCGCAGGCCCCGGTACTCAAGCCAGCGGGTGAGCTGGTCGAAGGCGATGGCCGACCGGATGTGGCCCACGTGAGGCATGCCCTGCACGGTGGCTCCGCAGTAGTACAGGCTCACCTTTCCCGGGACGAGGGGAACGAAGTCGCGGACTTCGGCGGATGCGGTGTCGTAAAAACGGAGGGTCACCGCTCCAGATTAGCCGATGCGGCCCGGTTGCCTGGGATACACCAGGGCGGTGGCAATGGCGGAAATGCCTTCAGCCCGGCCGGTGAAACCCAGCCCGTCGCTGGTGGTGGCCGTGACGCTGACGGGAGCGCGTGCCGCCGCACTCAGGACGTCCTGCGACTCCAGCCGGCGCGGACCGAACTTCGGCCTGTTGGCCACAAACTGGACCGCCACATTGCCGATTTCAAATCCGGCCGCCCGGACAATCCTGGCTGCTTCGGCCAGGAGGGTCACTCCGGACGCGCCGGCGAACTCCGGCCGGTCGGTGCCGAAATGGGTCCCCAGGTCCCCGATGCCGGCGGCCGAGAACAGTGCATCGGCTGCCGCGTGGGCCACGGGGTCACCGTCCGAGTGCCCGGCGAGCCCGCGTTCGCCTTCCCACAGCAACCCGCCCAGCCACAGCGGACGGGGGCTTTCGCCGGAGGCGTAGGCGTGGACGTCGAGTCCGATGCCGGTGCGCGGCAGGATCATCTGCGTGCCCTCCATGCTCAGCCTTCCACCCAGCGGATCCCGAGCGGGCCTTCCAGCAGACCTTCGGCAATGATCAGGTCCAAGGGTGTGGTGATTTTCAGTGACTGGGTAGAGCCATGGACGGCATGGACGGGGACGCCCAGGAGTTCCACGAGCATGGCGTCGTCGGTCACCGCGGCAGCCTGGGCTTCATCAAACCGGGCGGCCGCCTGGTGAGCCTGCTGCAACGTGGACAGCCGGAAGCCCTGGGGCGTCTGGACGGAACGCAGTTCCTCCCGGCGGGCGGTCCCGGTGACGAGTTCCGGTGCGATGGCGCTGTCATCCCCGCTCGTCCGGGTGACGGTCTTGACGGTGTCCACCACAGGGACGGCCGGAATGACGGCGACGGCACCGGCGGCCAGGGCATCCACCACCCGGTGGAAGACATATTCGGGAGCCAGCGCGCGGGCGGCGTCATGTACCAGAACCGCTTCAACGCCATCGATCAGGCCGGCGAGACCGGCCCGGACTGAATCCGCGCGCGTGGCGCCGCCGTCCACCAGGGTGAGGATGGGGCCGCCGTCGGCCAATTCCTGCCTGAATTCTTCCAGGGAGGCATGGAGGCTGGCCGCGTCCGCCGGCAGGACTATGCACACCTGGCTGCTGACCCCTGATGCCACGACGCCGCGAAGTGCGTGCATCAGGATGGGTTCGCCGCCAAGCGGCACGGCGGCTTTCGGCATTCCGTAGCCCAGTCTTTCGCCGGAACCGGCGGCCACAAGGATGACGGCGGTGACGGGGCGGGGCAGTCCGTTGTTCATGGCGTCTAGCCTACGTCCCACCCGGCCCGTCCGGCTGAACCCGGCTGCAGGATTCGAGCCGGCGCAGGATGGTACCGGCCCGGAAACGGGCAAAAAGAAACCCCGGAGGTGCTTTCGCACCCCCGGGGTTCAATTCTTAGGAAGCCAGGACCTCGTCGAGAACGCTTGCCGCCTTCTCTTCGTCGGTCTTTTCAGCCAAAGCGAGTTCTGAAATCAGAATCTGCCGGGCCTTGGCCAGCATGCGCTTCTCACCTGCGGAAAGGCCCCGATCGTGATCCCGGCGCCAGAGGTCGCGGACAACCTCTGCTACCTTGATGACGTCACCGGAAGCAAGCTTCTCCAGATTTGCCTTGTATCTGCGTGACCAGTTGGTGGGCTCTTCAGTGAACTCGGCACGGAGTACGTCGAATACGTGCTCCAGGCCTTCCTTGCCCACTACGTCACGGACCCCAACCAGGTCAACGTTCTCTGCTGGAACTTCAATGGTCAGATCACCCTGAGCCACCTTGAGCTTGAGATACATCTTCTCTTCGCCCTTGACGGTGCGCATCTTGATTTCTTCAATTTTTGCTGCACCGTGGTGAGGGTAAACTACTGTCTCGCCGACCTCAAATACCATGTAAACATTCCCCTTTCCCGCAGACCAGTTTATCACGATTCAGGCATATGACTGGCCCGGAACGGGCCCCGGAACCCCGTAAATACGCGGAAAATGGGCCGAATCGACCCCCTCCAGCCCCTTGACGGATGCGGATAATAGTGCATGCCGGGCCCCGTGCCAAGGACGATGTGACTCCCCGGAATCCTCGTTTGAGGCCGATTGCCGCTAGGCTATGGCTGAATAATGTTTCCACATTCCCAAGGAGTACGTGACGTGCGTTTCACTGCGATGAACCGGGCCCAGAGCGGCAAACTGGCACTGGCGGCAGGAGCCCTGGCCCTGGGCTTGGCGACGATGACCGGCTGCGGCTACATCACCCCCCAGCAGACCACTCACCAGTACTCCTCCTCCGACGGCATCCGCGCGGATCTTGGACCCCTGCAGCTGCGGAACATGCTGATCGTCTCGGCCGGCGCGGACAAGCCGGGCCGCCTGATTGGTGCCGTGTACAACTCGTCTTCGCAGGACGTCAAGCTCACGGTCAACGGCGCCAAGGGCTCCCAGACGCAGGTGCCGGTGAAGGCAAACTCCTACACCCTGCTCAACCAGTCCACGGACGCGGCCATCCTCAGCACGAGCGGCGGCATTCCCGGATCCCTCGTGAACATCAAGGTTGCCGAAGACGGCACCAACGTCACAAAGACTGTAGAGATGCCCGTCCTGGACGCCACGCTGCCCGAGTACAAGGAGTACCTCCCGGCAGGCAGCGAACCGACCGGATCCGCCTCACCCACGCCGTCGCCGTCGGCCTCGGCAACCGCCTCGGCAACTGCCTCAGCGGCAGCGCACTAGGCCGGCACAGCAACCAGGCAAACGCAAAAAGGAGGGGCTCCCAGGGGAGCCCCTCCTTTTTGCCGTGCCAACGCGGGTTGCCGCGCCAGCGCGGGTTGAGGCGCCAGCGTCAGGCTTAGGCGGAGGCGCAGGCCGTAGGCCGTCGGCCTAAGGCCTGCGCTCTACGGCTCGAACTTGTAGCCCAGACCGCGGACCGTCACCAGGTAGCGCGGTGCCGACGGGTCCGGCTCGATCTTCCCGCGGAGCCGTTTGACGTGCACATCGAGGGTTTTGGTGTCCCCCACGTAGTCGGAGCCCCAGACCCTGTCGATTAGCTGGCCGCGGGTCAGCACCCGGCCGGAATTCCGCAGCAGCATTTCCAGTAGCTCGAATTCCTTCAACGGCAGGAGGACCTGCTCGCCGTCCACGCTGACCACGTGCCGCTCGATGTCCATGCGGACAGGCCCTGCCTGCACCGTGGCGGAGATCAGCTCTTCAGGCTCACCCTGACGGCGGAGCACGGCCCGCACCCGGGCCACCAGTTCACGCGAGGAATAAGGCTTGGTGACATAGTCATCGGCCCCCAACTCGAGGCCCACCACCTTGTCGATCTCCGAGTCCTTGGCCGTCAGCATGATGACCGGAACACCGGACCGCTGGCGCAACTGGCGGCAAACTTCGGTTCCGGGCAGGCCGGGCAGTTGCAGGTCCAGGAGGACAAGGTCCGCCCCGTTCCGGTCAAACTCGGTGATCGCGTCGAGGCCGTTGTCCACGACTTCGACCTCGAATCCTTCCTTGCCCAGCAAATAGGACAACGGGTCGCTGAACGACTCCTCGTCCTCGACAATCAAAATCCTGCTCAAGCGCTGGCTCCTTGCTCATGTACGCCGCGCTCTGTAACACGCTCGGGTACGGCTCGATCTTTGACAACTGGAGTATCGGCTTCGTCCTGGCTCTCCATCTCGGGGAGCCTCAGGGTGAAGGTGGACCCCTGTCCGGGCCGGGACCACAACGTCACCTCACCGCCATGGTTCGATGCAACGTGCTTGACGATGCTCAGGCCCAGGCCCGTGCCGCCGGTGTGGCGGGACCGTGCTGCGTCCACGCGGTAGAAGCGCTCAAAGACGCGTTCCTGGTCCTCCGGGGTCATCCCTTCGCCCTGGTCCGTGACGGACACGGCGATGAGTCCGTCCTTGACCCGGACGCCCACGCCCACTTTGGTGTTTTCCGGCGAATAGCGGATGGCGTTATCGATCAGGTTCCGCAGCGCAGTAACGAGCAGGTCCCGGTCCCCATAAACTCTGGCGTCTGCGTGTTCACCGACCACGATCTTGATCTTCTTGCTTTCAGCGGGCAGCTGGGAGCGGTCCACCGCTTCGGCGATGACGGCGTTGATATCCACTGCGCTGCCCCCCTGGGACACGTTGGCGCCTTGGAGCCGGGAGAGCTCGATGATGTCCTGGACCAGGGCAGCAAGCCGGCCTGATTCCTTGTGCATGCGTTTGGCGAACCGGCGGACAGCCTGTTCGTCATCTGCCGAAGATTCCAGCGCCTCCGCCAGCAGGGAAATCGCCCCCACCGGGGTCTTCAACTCGTGGGAGACGTTGGCCACGAAGTCGTTGCGGATCTCTTCCGTCCGGGTGATCTCTGTGCGGTCGTCGGCCAGCAGGAGGATGTATTCCTCGCCCAGCATGGCAGCACGCACCTGCACAATGATGGTGCCCTGGCCCAGCGGGCCGCGCGGGAGTTCGAGCTTTTTCTCCAGGATCACGCCGTCGCGGCGAACCCCGGCTGTCATGTCCAGGAGCTCTTTGTGGACCACAGTGTGTCCGCGGACCAGGCCGTAGGCGTACGCTGCGGGACTGGCCCGCACCACTCCATCAATGGCGTCCACCACCACGAAGGCCCGGCCAACCACGGCCAGTACCTCCGCGGCGCCCTTCGGCAGGGCGAGCTCATCCTCGTCGACGTCGGCAAGTTGGCGCTGCTTTTCACTGACCCTGAAGGCGAGCACGCCAAAGGTGCCGAGCGCCAGGCCGACGAGGCCGGCGATGACACCGATGAGCATAGGATCCACGACTCCAGCTTATGCTGTGGTTAGTGGCCTGCCGGTGCGTCCGGGACCATTGCACAGACGGTTCAGCTAACGTTCATCTACAAGAGAGTGTTCGTTCACCGCACGCTGGCAGAGTTACGGGTTGGAGTGCCGAACGGCGACATGAATTCCGTCTGCCTTCGGGGGCCGGAATTCCAGAGAAAGGACGCCCCCGTGCGTAAGGTTTTTCAGGAAGAGCTGGCTCAGGTCGGTGAGCAGCTGGTTGAGATCTCCAAGTTGGTCAGCGAGGCCATGGAGAAGGCCACCACCTCATTCCAGGTTGCGGACGTTGACCTGGCCGAAGACGTCATTGCAGCTGACGCCCGCATCGATTTCCTGCAGAACAGCCTGGATGAGCGCGCCATCGACATCCTCGCCCTGCAGGGCCCGGTAGCCAGCGATCTGCGCATGATCGTCGGCTCACTGCGGATGAGCGCGTCGCTGGAGCGCATGGGCGACCTTGCCCGGCACGTCGCCCAGCTGGCCCGGCTGCGCTTCCCCTCCAACGTGATCCCCGCCTCCATGACGGACACGTTCAAGCAGATGGCTGAGCTCGACCAGCTGATCGCGGACAAACTCACCGTGCTCCTGGAATCCCGGGATCTCGAAGTGGCCCGCGACATCCTCAAGGCCAACAGCACCATTGACGATCTTCACCTGAGCGTCTTCAAGGCCATCGCTTCGCCCGATTGGGCCGAGTCCCCCGCCACCACCGTGGACGTTGCCCTGGCGAGCCGCTACTTCGAACGGTTCGCCGACCACGGCGTCTCCGTGGCACGCAAGGTCACCTACCTGGTGACCGGCGAATGGCAGCCCCAGGGCTTCTAGCCCCGAACTGCACCGCGTACGACGGCGGGCCGGTCACCTCAGGTGACCGGCCCGCCGTCGTGATGGCTGCTTTGCTTTATTTCTTGCCCTGGTTGGCAACTGCCAGGATGGCCTCGGCAGCGGCCTCGGGGTCCAGGTAGGTGCCGCCCGGCTTGATGGGCTGGAAGTCCTCGTCGAGGTCGTAGACCAGCGGGATTCCGGTGGGGATGTTCAGGCTGGCGATGGCGTCGTCGCTGATGCCGTCCAGGTGCTTGACCAGTGCGCGAAGGGAGTTGCCGTGGGCGGTGACCAGGACGGTCTTGCCGGCCTTCAGGTCTTCCTTGATGTCCGATTCCCAGTAGGGCAGCAGGCGCATCAGGACGTCCTTGAGGCACTCGGTGCGCGGCAGGGCGTCGCCGAGGTCCGCGTAACGGGGATCGTGGGCCTGGGAGAACTCGCTGTCATCCGAGAGGGGCGGCGGCGGGGTGTCGTAGCTGCGGCGCCATTCCATGAACTGCTCTTCGCCGAATTCGGCCAGGGTCTGGGCCTTGTCCTTGCCCTGCAGGGCGCCGTAGTGGCGTTCGTTCAGCCGCCAGTCACGCTTGACGGGGATCCAGCCGCGATCAGCCTTGTCCAGGGTGATGTTGGCGGTGTTGATGGCGCGCCTGAGAAGTGACGTGTACAGGACGTCGGGGAGGATGTTGTTCTCCACCAGGAGCTCACCACCACGGGCTGCTTCCTCGCGGCCCTGATCGTTGAGGTCAACGTCCACCCAGCCGGTGAACAGGTTCTTGGCGTTCCATTCGCTGTGGCCGTGGCGCAGCAGAATCAGCTTGTAAGTCATGATTTTCATCCTAGCGGAGGGCACGCTGCAGCCTGCCCTGCGTTACGGGGATAAAGTTGGGCCGTGGTGCAAAAGGCTGAGCGGGTGAACGCGCCCCATTCCCGCAGCGGCAAGCCGGTGGGAAACGTTACCCGCGGCACCACCAACCCGAACCGCATGCGCCGTGTGGACCGCTGGCTCACCGGGCCCCAGGCCTGGCGCCTCCGCGGGGCCACGGACCCGCTGGTGGTGGACCTGGGCTACGGCGCAACGCCCGCCACCGCCGTCGAACTTTTTGACCGCCTCCGCGCCTCCCGGCCGGACGTGCGCGTGGTGGGGATCGAGATTGAGCCGGAACGCGTCCGTGCGGCGAAGGCGCTGGAACGGCCGGGGCTGAGCTTCCAGGTGGGCGGCTTCGAACTGCCGGTGCCTGGGCGGCCGGTGCTGGTGCGTGCCTTCAACGTCCTGCGGCAGTACGAAGAGGCTGACGTGGCAGCAATCTGGCGCCTGGTCCAGGGCCGGCTATCCCCCGGCGGGATATTTATTGACGGGACGTGCGATGAGATCGGCCGCCGCGTCACGTGGGTTGCCCTCGACGCTGAACGGCCGTTGTCCCTGAGCATGGCCGTCCGGTTCGGCAGCTTTGACCTGCCCTCGGACCTTGCCGAGCGTCTGCCGAAGGCCCTCATCCATCGCAACGTCCCCGGGGAACCGGTGCACCGTCTGATGCAGGCGATGGACCGCGCGTGGCTGGAGTCAGCGCCGCTGGCATCGTTCGGCAGCCGGCAACGCTGGCAGGCGATGTGCAAGGCACTGCGCGACGGCGGGTGGCCCGTTCAGGACGGACCGTCGCGGTGGCGCCTGGGTGAACTGACGGTCAGCTGGGAAGCGGTGGCGCCGAACTCAGTGGCGCCCGGTCACCAGCCGTAAGGGCGGTTGCCGCCCCGGCCCGCATCCTTGACGGCGGGACGGACGTCTGCCAAGTAGACGGACGCGGCCACTACGGCCGCAAGCCCGAACAGGCCGAGGGTGCCGAAGATGCCGCCGCTGCTGAAGAGGGAAATGGCCCCGATGAACGTGGCACCGCCGGTCAGCGCCAGCCAGAACGTTTTGGTCCGCTTGCCGGTGGCTTCGAAGGCGGCGGACTTGTGGCGGATGCAGTCCAGCAGCGCCCACGCCTCAAGTGCCAGTGCCACCAGGGCAAGGATAAAAAACACTGCCTGCTCTACAGGCCGAATAATCAGTTCACCGTCCACCGTCCAAGCCTAACGGCCCAGCGAGTCCAGCGCCTGCTTCAAATCGGCCCAGAGGTCCTCAACGTTCTCGATGCCGACGCTCAGCCGCACCAGGTTCTCCGGAACGCTGAGCGGCTCGGCGGTGTGCCGGCGTCGCCGTTCGATGAGGGACTCGACACCGCCCAATGAGGTGGCGGGCAGCCAGAGCTGGAGGGCGCGGACCAGTTTGTCCGCGGCGTCCGCTCCGTTCAGCCCGGCCACCGGCGCGATCTGCACGCACACAATCGAGCCGAAGCCCTTCATCTGGGACTTGGCGCGTTCGTGGCCCGGATCGGTGGGAAGACCGGGGAACCGGATGCTTTCGACCAGGGGATGTTGGTTGAGGCGTTCGGCCAGGACTGCCGCCGACGCCTGCGACCGTTCCACCCGCAATGCCAGGGTCCGGAGTCCGCGCAGCGCCAGCCAGGCCTCGAACGGGCCCGCAATGCCGCCGTGGATGGTCCGGTTATGCAGCAGCGCGGCCCGGATGTCCTTGTTCGAGGTCACCAGGGCACCGAGGACGACGTCGGAATGGCCGGCAAGGTATTTCGTCACCGAATGCAACACCACGTCCGAGCCGAGGGCCAACGGCTGCTGGACCAAGGGAGTGGAAAAGGTGTTGTCCGTGACCACGATGGCGCCGACGGCGTGTGCTGCGGCGGTCAGCTCGCGGATATCGGCGATTCCCAGCATGGGGTTGGTGGGGCTTTCCAGCCACAGCATCCTGGCGGCCTTGGCTCCCGGCCCCTGTGGCGCCAGCTGGTCCTTGACCGCGTCCGTGTCCGCAATGTCCACGGTCCGGAGCTCCAGGAACCCTTTCTGTGCCATCTCGCTGGCCATCACCAGGGAGCCCGCGTAGCTGTGGGAGGGCATCACCAGGACTCCGCCGGCGGGCAGCAGGGACAGCGCTGAGCTCACGGCCGCGAGCCCCGACGCGTAGAGCAGGCCGGGCAATTCGGACCCTTCCAGCTGACCCAGGGCCTCTTCAAAGGGATCCCAGGTGGGATTGGCGTACCGCCCGTAGCCGCGGTCGCCGTCCCCCAGGGCCCCGGTGCCGAAATACGTCGAGGACAGCACAACGGGGACGTTGACAGGTTCGTCATGCTCGCGCGGGGGCCTGCCGGCGGCAACCACCACGGTTTCGGCGGACAGGGACGCTGCGTGCTGTTCCGTGAGACTCATGGTGAAAGCGTACTTTGACGCGCGCGGACCGCCGAAGTCGGTAGGCTTGAGCGGTGACCACCACCAACAGCCCTGGACTTTTCATCGCCTTTGAAGGCGGTGACGGCGCCGGGAAATCCACGCAGGCGGCCCTGCTCGCCGAGGCCCTGGAATCCCGCGGACTGACGGTCCTGCGGACCCGGGAACCAGGCGGAACACCCATCGGCGAAAAGCTGCGTTCGCTGGTCCTGGACCACGGTCACGGCCATATCGATGCCCATACGGAGGCACTGATATTTGCAGCTTCGCGCGCTGCCCACGCCAGCCAGGTCATCCGGCCGGCACTGGAGCGCGGTGACGTTGTGCTGACAGACCGCTACATCGATTCCTCCGTGGCGTACCAAGGGGCCGGGCGCGATCTTGGCGCTGATGCAGTGCGTTCGCTCAATGAATGGGCCACGTCGGGCCTCCAGCCCGACCTCACGGTGCTGTTGGACGTGGACCCGGCCGACGGCCGACGCCGGCGGACTGCCGGCGACGCCGCCGAGGACCGGCTGGAGTCCGAAGCGGACGAATTCCACACCACCATCCGGCAGGCTTTCCTGGACCTGGCCGACGCCCGCCCCGACACCTATCTGGTGCTGCCCGCCCACCTGCCTGTCCCCGACCTCGCGGCGCGGATCCTGGCCTCCATCGATACCCTGCTCGCGGCTTCGCGGGGTGCCGCGTGACGGTGTGGGACGACCTCCAGGGCCAGCCCGCCGTCGTCGAACAGTTGCGGCAGGCAACGCTCGGCGAGGGTCTGACCCACGCCTGGCTGTTCACGGGCCCGCCCGGGTCCGGGCGTTCCAACGCTGCGAAGGCTTTCGCGGCGGCCCTCAACTGCGATCAGGAGGACGTGACCCGGCGCGGCTGCGGCGAGTGCCACGCCTGCCTGACCATCCTCGGCGAGACGCATTCGGACGTGACGTTTGTACGGACCGAGAAGGTCACCATCACCATCGACGAGGCACGCGACCTGGTGTCCGCCGCGGGCAACCGGCCGTCGTCGGGGCGGTGGCGGATCATTGTGGTGGAAGACGCCGACCGCATGGCCGAACGCACCACCAACGTCCTGCTGAAAGCCATCGAGGAGCCCACCCCGCGGACCATCTGGATGCTGTGCGCGCCGTCGCCCGCGGACGTGCTGGTGACCATCCGTTCCCGCTGCCGTGCCGTGGCCCTGCGACTGCCCCCGGCTGCCGACGTCGCGGCGTTGCTGGTGAAGCGCGACGGCGTGGAACCGGCCCTCGCCGAACGTGCGGCCCGCGCCGCGCAGAGCCACGTGGGGATTGCCCGCCGCCTGGCGCGCGATCCGGAGGCGAGGGAACGCAGGCTGGAAACAGTGCGGTTCCCGTTGGGGCTGCGCGGGGTCACCGCCGCGGTCATGATGGCGGACAAGCTCGTGAAGATCGCCACAGCGGAAGCCAACAGTTCCAATGAAGAGCGCGACGCCGCCGAGAAGGCCGCGCTGCTCGCCACCCTGGGTGCCCCCGAGTCGGGGACGCTGCCGCCGGCCATGCGCAGCCAGATCAGGCAACTGGAAGAGGACCAGAAACGCCGGGCGAAGCGGTCCATTACCGATTCGCTGGACCGGACCCTCACGGACCTGCTTTCCTTTTACCGGGACGTGCTCATTATCCAGCTGGGGAACAGTGTGGAGCTGGTGAACGTTGAACTCAGGGGTGAGCTGGAGGAATTTGCCGGCCGGTCCGCCCCGGAGACCACGCTTGCCCGCATGGACGCCATCAACAAAGCCCGCCAACGCATCACCACCACCAACGTTGCTCCGCTGTTGACCATTGAGTCCATGGCAGCCAGCCTGATTTAGCATTCCAAGGAGACCTCTCGAATGACTGCTCGCCCCCTGCCCGCACGCCCCCGGTCCCTGGGGAGTGGACTGCGGGCTGCCGGCGCCCTGGTCCTGGCCCTGACACTGGCCTCATGTAGCCTCCTTGGCGGCAACAAGGCGGACGAAGCGCCCGCCACGGGCAAGGCTGATCCCTCCATCGTGGCGTCCGCGCCCGCCGGTCTCGATTCTTTCTATTCGCAGGAAGTGGTGTGGGAACCCTGCGAAAACGGCTTCCAGTGCGCCAAGGTGACGGTACCCATGGACTACGCGAATCCCGGCGGGGACAAGATTCAGCTCGCCGCCCTGCGGGCTCCCAGCACGGGCAAGAAGTCCGGCAGCCTGCTGGTCAACCCCGGCGGCCCCGGCGGCTCCGGGTACGACTTCGTCAAGGATGCCGCCACGACCCACTTTTCCCAGTCCGTCCGGGCGAATTACGATCTTGTGGGCTTTGATCCGCGCGGCGTGAAACGCTCCGCCCCGGTGAACTGCATGACGGATGCGGAACGGGACGCGGCGAGGGCCAAGATTTACAACCTGGAAACCGACGCCGGTTTGGCTGCCGTGCTGGCGGACAACAAAGCCATCGCCGAGCAGTGCGCGGCACAGACCGGGCCGTCCCTCGGCCACATCGACACCGTCAGCGCGGCCAAGGACCTGGACATCCTCCGTGCCGTGGTGAACGACACCAAGCTCAATTACCTGGGCTACTCATACGGCACGTTCCTGGGCTCCACCTACGCCTCGCTGTTTCCGAACAACGTGGGCAAGATGGTCCTGGACGGCGCCCTGGACCCGTCGATCAGCAATGAGGACCTGACGATGGGCCAGGCCGTTGCCTTCGAGAAAGCCATCAGGTCTTACGTGGCCGATTGCCAGCAAAAAGAGGGTTGCCCGCTCACCGGCGGCGTGGACAGCGGGGTCCAGCAGATCCGGGGCCTCATCAACTCCGTCCAGGACAATCCGCGCGTTGCGAAGGACGGCCGCACGGTCAACGCCACCATGTTTGTCAGCGGCCTCATCACACCCCTCTATAACGACCAGAGCTGGCCGGCCCTGACCCAGGCCCTGGCCGCCGCTGCGACCGGGGACGTGAGCCTCATGCTCCGGCTGGCGGACCTTGGCGCAGACCGCGGTTCCAACGGGCAGTACACTTCCAATTCCGCCTTCGCCTTCAATGCCATCAACTGCCTGGACTACCCCATGGTGTCCGACACGGCGTCCATGCGGGCCGAAGACCAGCGTCTGCAGCAGGCCTCCCCCACGCTGGGTTACTTCTTTGCCTACGGCGGCACCAACTGCGTGGACTGGCCGTACAAGAATGTGCGCACACCGGCCCCGGTCCAATACACCGGCGAGTCCCCGATCGTTGTCATCGGGACCACCGGCGACCCGGCCACCCCGGTGGAATGGGCAGCGTCCCTCCGCAAGCAGCTAGGCAATGCCTCGTTGCTGACCTGGCAGGGTGAGGGCCACACCGCGTACGGTCGGGCCAACAGCTGCCTTGAGGACGCCGTGGACAGTTACCTCGTGAGCGGCAAGGTTCCCGCCGACAACACCGTCTGCTGACCCACTGCCGGGTCTCATTTTGACCCGGACGGCGGGACTCTATTACAGTTGACTCTTGCATGAACCGCCCGGTTACGCCGGGAGATTCCATGCGGTGCTTCCTTAGCTCAGTCGGTAGAGCGTTTCACTCGTAATGAAAAGGTCATCAGTTCGATTCTGATAGGAAGCTCGGGACAAACCCCCTAGAAATCAAGGTTTCTAGGGGGTTTTTCGCTGGCTTATTGACAAGCGGGGAACCTTATGCGTTCCCCGCTTTTCCTTTCGTTTCCCGAGGTGTTCGTCATTTTTTCGTCACCTCGATACTGACTCAAGCTGCCTTCTCAATGCGCCCACGTCCCGTGTGAAGTCGCGTTCTCCAGGTGTGGCAGAGTATTCCCATGACTCTTGGGGATGCCGCATCGAAGTACGTTCAGTCCATAGCTGCCGCCATGGCGGCCGGTGTGGCAGCAGAGCCCGAGGCGCAACTAACAGTTCCTGTTCATGATCTCTTCGTTTCCGTGGCACAGAGTCAGAATATGGGCAGCCTTGAGCTGTTACGTGAGGCTCAACTTTCCGGCGTCCGACCTGACTTTGCCGCACTCGTGAACAAGTCTGCTTGCGGCTGGATCGAGCTAAAGGCACCAGGCCATTCTTTGGACGGCAGCCAGTGGCGAGGACGGGAGCGGACGCAGTGGCAGCGGCTCTCGGAGCTAGACTCCCTGATTGTTACGAACGGTGAAAAGGCCTATCTGTACCAACTCGGCGAGATCATCGATACAGCGGACCTACCGACCGAACCTACAAGTGAGTGGGACTCACAGGGACTGTCCGATTTGCTGCGCAAATTCGTTTCAATGCGGCCTCCCGTCATCACCAAAGTCGCTCAGCTCGCTGATCGTCTCGCTCCATTGGCGCGAATGCTCCGACAAAGGCTTAGCGCGGGGCTCGCTCCAGGTTCCGCCAATGCCGCCATTATGCAGGCCAAGAAAGTCTGGTCGGCCCATGTGCATGAGAATGCAGACGACGCCCAGTTTGCCAGCGACCTCGCCCAAGTGGTTTCTTACAGTCTCGCCATCGCTGCGTTGCGCGGCGGAGCGGACAAGAACCGAGACAACCGCATCTCACTTGAGGAAGCGCGCGACGCGCTGAAGAGTAGCAACGCCGTACTTGCGGCTTCGCTCGGCCCGGTACTGGAAGTCAAAGGGCTCTACGCCGCAGTAGCAGCCGAAATTGGGGCCATCGAACGCCTTGTATCAGTGGTCGATAATCGGACGATCGCAAAGAGCAAAGACAGTCGTGGTGAGCCCTGGCTTTGGTTCTACGAGGACTTCCTCGCAAAGTACGATCCGGCGGCAAGGCAGCAAGCTGGTGTGTACTACACGCCCACAGCAGTAGTTCGAATGCAAGTCGACCATGTCGACTACATCCTCCGAAATGTTCTAAAAAAACGCCCTGGCTTCGCTGACAAAAACGTTGTTACTCTCGATCCGGCTACGGGTTCAGGGACGTACCCGCTGGCTGTGATTGATCGCGCTGCCGAGGTGGCCCTGGCAGAGCGGGGACCGGCTGGCCCCCGTCAAGCTTCCAAGCATTTAGTCAGTAACCTGCTGGCCTTCGAACTTTTGCCTGGTCCGTACGCCGTGGCTCACTTGCGAATCGGACAACGCCTTGCCGAGCTAAGCGGAGCGATGCTGCCCGAGGGTAACGTCCGCGTATACCTAACCGACACGCTCGACGACCCGGCCGGTGTCCCGGCACCTGCAACTCTGTGGGGCGACATGGAAGTGCTGGCGCAGGAACGAGAACGGGCAAGAACAGTAAAGAGTGACCAACCGGTCACGGTCTGCCTCGGAAACCCGCCGTACTTCCGGGGCACCGCTGCAGACGGCAAATGGGTCGTCAACCCCGGCAAGGGCAGGTCTCTTTTTCTCGATGTGATAGAGCCAGCCCAGCGGGCCGGCATCATATTTTCCGCTCAAGCTAGCCTGTACAACGACTATGTGTACTTCTGGCGGTGGGCCATTTGGAAGGCATTTGAGCAACGTCCAGACGAACCGGCTGTTGTCAGCTTCATAACGGCGTCTTCCTGGCTGAACGGTCCGGCCTTTGTTGGACTTAGGGATCTCGCACGGAAGTACGCCGATGAAATGTGGATCGTGGACCTCGGCGGTGAAGGGCGAGGCGCAAATGAAGATGAAAATGTATTTGCCATCCAGACTCCAGTAGCTATCGTTACGCTCTTCCGCAGAGGCGGCACGACGGCTACCCCAGCTGTCGTCAAGTACCGAAAGATTGCAGGGACCAGGGCGGAGAAGCTGACCCAAGTCTTGTCTACCAAGAATCCTTTAGAGGACCCGGATGGTTGGTCTACCCATGATGATTCGCAGGGCAGCTCGCTGATCCCCGCGTTTAGTGGTGACGCATGGTTGGCGTTGCCGCTGATGACCGACTTATTTCCATGGCAGCAACCGGGTTCAAAGTACGGTCGAACATGGCCAATCGCTCCTGAGCCCGAATTGATAGAGAAGCGCTGGGCGCTGTTGTTGTCTAAGACCGATGAGTCTGAACGCGCAGCCTACTTCGTCACCGGCACAAGCGGCAGGAATATACACACAAAGGTAGCCGGGTATACCAAGAAGCTGTCCGAACTCCTACCCGGAAGTCGGCCTGAGCCGATTGCGCGTTACGGCTTCCGCAGTTTTGACCGACAGTGGGCGCTAGAGGATCGCCGTCTAGCAAAGACTGATAGCCCGTCACTCTGGAGAAGTCGATCGGACAAGCAGATCTTCATCGCAAGTTCGTTCACGACGCCTTTGGGTGATGGTCCAGCGCTTACGGTTACCGCCGATGTACCTGATCTGCATTTCTTCAATGGGCGGGGCGGCAAAGACATAATGCCGCTATACAGGGACGGATCAGCGACGATGCCCAATGTCACCCAGGGGCTGCTCGATGTACTTGGCGACAAGCTCGGCATCCCTCTGGAGCCTGAAGATTTGGCCGCCTATTCATTTGCACTACTGGCGCACGCGGGATATCGCAAGTTCTTCGAGGAAGAGCTGGTAACCGCCGGAGCCAGAGTTCCAATCACCGCCGACCCAGCACTTTTCGGGGAAGTGGTTCAGGTCGGCAAGAAGTTGCTTTGGCTTCAGACTTACGCGGAGCGATTCCAGGATGACTCAGCAGCCCGGACTTCGACGCTACCTGCTGTCCCTGGTCTTCAATGGGACTGCGACATAGAGGACGTGCCCGAAGATTTGAGTCAAGTTTCTTACGACAAGGAAGCACAGACTTTGACTGTTGGGACCGGACGCTTGGCGGGAGTCGCCCCTGAGGTGTGGGAGTTCTCCGTCGGAAGATGGCAGGTGCTCAAGAAATGGCTTGCATTCAGAACACGCAAGGGTTCCGGCCTCGCTGCGACCAAACCACAGCCGCTGGACGTAGTTCGCCCGGAGGCTTGGAACGATGATTGGAATGGAGAACTTCTGGACCTCGTGAAGGTCCTGACCCACACTGTTCGTCTAGCATCAGTCCAAGATCAGTTATTACAGCGCGTCGTCGCAGGCAGTTTGATTACCGCCGACGTACTCCCGGTTCCCCAGCCCTCGGAAAGAGCAGAACCCAAGTAGCGGCGGAGCGAAGAGGGCATGCGCGGAGCGAAAGGGCAGTGTTGGGCCACTACTGCGCTTTAGCTCAGCGCCTTGGCGACGCCATATCGGACGCCTTCCGAGGGTACGGTGCGCGGTCGTAGCCTCCCCTGCGCCAGGCCTTCATCTGACGCTGAAGTCATGCCGATATTCGGGGACTCTAGCCCTATGTTGGGTGGCGCTGTTTTCCCGTACCGTTTTGTACGATGCAGACGGGCGTAATGATGTTGCATACCGGCAATAAGCCGGGGTCACAGCTTCCTTCCGCCGTACAATTTCACTTGTGCGCGATAACGGAGACGAAAAGCCAAAGCCGCAGAGAAAGCCCAGAGCATGGGTGACCTTTGGGCTGCCGCTACTGCTCGCCGGTTTAGTTGGTCCCCTAGTCGCGCTCCGAGCAACATTTCCAGGCTGGGAGATTCCCTTCCTTATCGCAGCTGCAGTCGCTTTAATCACCGCGATCGTCCTCCAGGTGCGGCGAGCTATGGCGGAATCACGACGCACCGCTTCCGTGGAGCAGGCTGGCGAGCACCTTCGGAAATCTCTCAGGGATACCCTAGTACCACTCGCAGGTCACATCGCTGAAATTCCCGCCTTGATGCCCTCACAGCGCCTAACTCACATGAGGCTGCCCGCCAAAGCCGCGACGGTGGCGCTCTTCGCGCTCGTCTCCGAGCGCTCGCCCGGTGTTCGGGCAACGGTCTACGATCTCGACGTCGAGCTTCAGCAAATGACTTGGATGGCATACACGGGCCGGGGGGAAAAGCCGGGAAACTTCACGGCTGGCACTAAAAAAGGCGACGCAGCACTTAGCTTTGTTCGTGGCGGGCGCCCTGTTATCTACGAGAATTTGGACTCGGAAAGTCCTGAATGGTACGACCCTGAAAGGACTTCCTACAAGACGTTTGCATCATGTCCAATCTGGACTAATCAAGGAGCGTACGGGATGGTCACAATTGACGCTCCCGAGGCGAATTCCTTGACGGAGGGCGACAAGTATCTAGTAGAAGTAGTTGCGGAAATTATGTCGATGGCCTTTGAAAGCGTTCGCAACAGACCCAATGCTCGTCCGAGCAACAACGCCAAGAAAGGCGTAAAGTAGGGCCATGGAAGTCAACGTCGTGCAGAAGACGCCAGAGGGCGTCGGCGTAATCAAACCTGGGCAAAGGAAGACCCTGGTGATTCCTGACGTGTCGGCCACTACTAAGGTCAGCGTTGGCCGGACCCGCCTGCCCCAGAGTGCCATTTCCAAGAAGGTCACTCGACTATCGAGACGGCAGCCCCGGAAATTTTAGGTCAGGAGAAACACCCACCCCTCCGTGGAGTAGTGGCAGCCTCGGATCAAATTCTTCCCTTCGGAAGGCGCTGGGATCCCACTTCAGGGTTCATACCTACGGGTAAGTGAGGCGCGTCAGCGGCAAAGACCTTACTGGGGTGTCAGGCCAACGACTTTGCGACGTCATAACCTGCGGCCTTCGCCAAACTGCCCCTTGCCCTGTCATAGCGCCGGGTGGTGCGAGGGTCAGCATGGCCCATGCTGTCTTGCAGATCGTGCAGAGCAACTCCCGCGCCCAGTGCGAGTGTGGCGAACGTGTGCCGTAGAGAGTGAGGGCTGATCTTTCCTTCGATACCAGCAGCGCGAGCAAGACGCTGGACAGTCCTAAAGGCCTCCGAGGATGCCCACCGCCGGCCCTTTGCGGTCGTAAACAGCGGGAAGCCAGAAACTGCCGCGCCTGCCAGGAGTTCTCGGCCGCTCGTCTCCAGGTAGGCATTCAGGGCTTCCACAGCCGGGGCCGGCACTGCCACCTTCCCATCCTTGCCACCCTTGCGCCGGATGCTCAGCGTCCGGTGGCCGGTATCGTGGCCGTAGTCAGTGGTGCTGGCATTCAGCGCCTCACTGAGCCGGATCCCTGTGAACAGCAACAGAGAAACGAGGGCGTGGGAGCGCGGGCCGTCAGCCCGTGCCGCTTCCAGCAGAGCTTTTGCCTGGTCCCTTGTCATGCCCTCAGTGCTCGAGTGGTCAGCATCCACCTTCGGACGCTTCACCAGCTCCACCGGATTGCCGCCCCTGATGGCATCAGCGGATACCGCGTAGCGGTAAAAGCTCGAGAGCGCTGCCAGCCTGGCCGCCACCGTGGCAGGTGACAGGCCTGCCAGTGTGTGCCGGTAGCCGTCAACGATCGGGCGCTTCACCGTCAGCAGGTCCATTCCCCTGGCGTCCAGCCAGGAACAGAAGTCAGCCATGCTCCGGTTGTAGGCACGGAGCGTGTGGGGCGAACTCTGCGCCAGCTTCCACGCCGCAATGACGTGGCCGTGCCGTTGTTCATTCCCTGAGAGGGTGCTGACTGGTGCAGGTTTCATACGCACATGATAACTGACATTATCGTGTGCCTCTTCGAGTGGTCCCGTGTCGACCAGGACCACCCGAAGAAGCCATCCGGAAAGGGGTGGGGGTAGTACCCCGGAGCGGATCTGTTCACCCCCCGGTGGTGTTAGCACCTCTTATTGCGTACGGGTTAGAAGTTTCTCAGGCGAATTGGATCTCGCCAACAGGAACCCCATCCATGTCAGAGGGCAGCCCATACGCCCGAGCGAACATCCTCTCCCGATCCGTTCTGCTGAAGTTGTCAATGGCGAGGATGGCAGACGGAGCCATACCAAACAGCATCTTTGAGAAAGCAGTTATGTCCTGGTGCGCATCCTGACTGAGCGGAGTTAGGTGGCCCGGACGCACGCACCTTGGCTTCTGACACTCGTGGTGCATCTCGTGAGCGTTGGGGATTGGACCAACAAGGTGCATGTACAGCCACCGATGGACAGTGATCCACCTTCCGTTCACGATCGTCTGCGCGTAGCCGTCCTTGGTGTTGCCGTGCCAGATCCAGCACCCGTCAGGGTCCGGGATGATCCACGAAGTAAGGATTAGCTCCAGTTCCAGCAATGTCTCTTCGGTCAACTGCTCATACAGGGCGTACTGATGACTACTACAACGTCCCGATGCCAGGACGTCATTTGTACAGTCCGGCACCGTGCAGCGTCGGGGCTTTCTCGGTAGCCGCACATTCACCAAGTCATGGTTGCGATGCTTGTGACAGAGCTGGGTCGAAGCGAGCCGCCACTTGGTACGACAACCACGCGCACGACAAAGTTTCTGTTGTTCCTTAGTTGCCACGAGGCACCGCCGAACGAAGAGTCATAACCAGACGTTCGCGCTGATGTTGCCTTTGCAACTGGGCCCTGGTCTTCAGTGGCCTTTTCCCCGTAGCTTCGGCATGCCTCTGCAAGTGGTCTGCATTGGCCGTGAAGTGTTCATCGCTAAGGCGGAGCTTGCGCCAGAGTACTCGCCCGTCGTCGGTCGTCACTTCTTCCACCAAAGGCCAAAGCTGAGATGCAAGCACCAATAGCCACCACTCGACGGTACGGACGTTGGCTGTAAGGGATGACAGCAAAAGAGCCTCTTCGGCACTGAACAGCCCCTGATCCGGAAGCTCGTCATAGAAAGCCCCCGGCCCACTTAGGTCCCGCCGCCGAAATAGGTCCGGCATCCCTCCCCCATCCCTTGGGGTCATCCGCTCCGAACGTTTTGGCTGGTCAGCGGTATCTAGCTGCTTGGATAGTTGCCATGCAGTTGGGCGATTGCCATAAGACTGCCGGGCCCTAACTATCCGCCCAGCGGCCGCCAGACGGCCGAGGGATCGGTTGACCGTCTTATGAGTTACGCCAGTCCGCTCCGCCAATTGCCGGATAGACAATGTAGAGGCCCCATGGGCCGTCACCTGGTCTTCCAGCTCCCGGAGAAGGACAGCATCAGTAGCGAGCATAGGTGATCTCCCTTGTTTCATCGCCGCACCTGCTGCTGTCGCGCCCAGCGAACCACGTCGTCGACGTGATACCGACAGTGGTTCCCGAACTTATGGAAGTCGGGTCCAATGGCCTTGCCTGATTGGGCCAACCACTTCTCAGACACTTTGAGGAAAGCGGCGGTCTCCCGCCGCGTCATGAACGGCGAGGGTTGGCCGGCCGCATGGGGTGTATCGGCATGGCCGACACGGTACTGCTTGTGCAAAAGCACTCCAATCTCGTAGTTGATACACAGTCACATTGCCAATCAAACTGTGTCGAGAAGAAATGCTAATACAGGTTGCTTGGCAAAGCAAACGTGTCGGACACAGTCTGACTGACAAGCCAACTGTGCTAATCTGTGAATCATGGATACCACCACGCAACTACCGCCCCTCCCTGACGGCGTTAAGTGCCTGACCCCGAACGGTCCGACACTGCGCGAATACGAGGATGGAGGCATTACTTTCCCGATGCTGACAGCGGTGTATCGGATTCACAGCCTGACAGTCACTATTAGTTGGGTCGTAGGCCACTTGATGGGCAGCTTCCGAGAACCGAACAAACTGACTATCGACTTTGATTCGCTTGCTTACGCCCAGGAACTTGAAGAGACGGGCGAAGACGAAAGGCCCGAGGCCTTCGATGGCATTACAACTTCTCTACTGAGGTCCATCCCCATGGCGCACGCCAGGGCGCTGATGCGTGACCAGTACGAACAGCTTGCAGTAGCGGGTGTTCGTGAAGAAGTAACGCCCCTTCCCTCCCGCGTAGAAGGCGACGAGGACTACGTACACGTCGCTCAGGCATACGTCTCACTCGTTCAGGTATCCGTCGAACCAATCAAGAGGCTCACGGAATGGAGCATGGAAAGTCCCGACACTTGGTCGGCACGACTTCGCAGGGCTAGATCAAGAGGCGTACTCGTGGGCAAGGGACGCGACGCCCGAATTGCACCGGCATATCAAGCTGTGGCGAACGACATACTCACCCGCATACGTACACAAAAGGAAGAGAGCGATGGCAATTAACAAGCTGGCCAGCGGCGTCAAGCGCTGGCAGGCAGATTGGACAACGGCAGACGGCGTCCGCCAACGTAAGAGGTTCGCAACCAAGCGGGAGGCAGAAGATTTTCTGCACACTACCGTGCGGGCAATACGTGGTGGGACATTCATTGATCCCCGCACTGCCAGCAAAGTCACCGTCTCCCAGCTCTACGCTGAGTGGATCGAGAGGATCGCGCAGGTAGGCGCGAACGGGAGAAAACCTGCCAGTCCGAAGACGGTGGATAACTACCGCCGTTGTTATGAGAACTACGTTGCCCCTCGCTGGGCGCACACGCCCGTTGGCAACGTAAGGTACGACGACGTGGCCGCTTGGATTACAACTCTCAAGGGACAGGACGGTCTTCCAGCAGGCGTGACTACTCGCCGTGAGGTTGGGTTGTACTTCGGCAGGCTCATGGGGCATGCCGTTAAGAAACGCCTGCTGCCCAACAACCCGGCCAAGGATCCGCTTGGCCAGACGGACTACATACCCGCCAAGGAGAAGCAGCGGGAGCATGTGTACCTCACCATGCCACAACTCACGTTGCTGGCCCGTGAGTGTGAGGGCTTCGAGCTATTCGTGATGCTGGCAGGAACCGGCGGCCTCCGTTGGGGTGAGATAACAGCGCTGTCCTCCGATGACTTCGAATTTGGCGATACGCCCTCTGTCGCCGTTCGTCGGGCATTTTCGGAGGTCAGCGGAAAGCTAGTGCTTGGACCGACAAAGGGAGGGGAAAGCCGCGTCGTGCCACTCCCCCGACTGATCGCTCATAGATGTGAGCAGTTGGCTAGCACAGCTACCGTGAACGGGAGAATGTTTACAGGTGGCCGTGGTTCTGTCCTACGCAATAACACTTGGACAAAGCGTCACTATGCTCCCGCGATTGCCAGAGTCATGGCGGCCCATCCGGCCTTTCCAAGGCCCACATTCCACGACTTGCGCCACACTGCGGTTAGCCTCGCAATCAGTCACGGAGCCAACGTGAAAGTCGTACAGCGAATTGCGGGGCATGCGAGTGCAACGATGACCCTAGACACTTACGCTGGGCTCTTCGACCACGACCTTCATGACAGCGCCGAGCGCCTGAACGGGGCGCTCGCGAACCTGGCTTGGAACTAGGCCGTCACTTTGTCGTCACCCTTCTGCGGTTTATCCCTACTCCTACATGAGGAAGCACTACTTCTCGTAATGAAAAGGTCATCAGTTCGATTCTGATAGGAAGCTCGGGATAAACCCCGGACAGCCCCTTGTTTTAGGGGTTTCCGGGGTTTTTCGCTGGTTAACCCGACTTGCCCAATTGCGGCGGGGCACACTTTGAACTCCTTCCAGATAGCTCCAGTGTCTGGGTTTGGCCAGCACGACAAGGGCGCCAAGTCTGAGGCATTCGCTCTTGTCGGGATCGTTTCTGCAGCCGGCGACCGATAGGGTCCAGCCGGCGCGAACGCTACGGGCCGGGCTTGGCAATTTCGCAGACAAAGATGCCGCATGAGGATACGATGCATTCCAATAGCGCCTGGCCTCAGAGCTCCGGGGAATGGTGCCGCTGCTGCTTGAGGAACAGTGAAGAAGAAAACCATCGTCTGATCGCTGCGGTCTTGACTGTCGCTGCCGGCCTGGTCCTCGTCCGGATGGCCGAGGGCAGAGATACCGAGAACCTATTATCCCGAGTGAGCCGGTTTTCAGTTCCGCCAGGCTGGACCCAGGAGAAAGACGTCGTCCGGCCGGTCCGTTATCTCTGCTTTGACACCAATCCGTGCCCAAGCATTTACCGCAGATGGAATGCCGGCAAGGAAATCACACCCACAGACCTTTGTCGCGATGGTTTCCACAACGGGCTTCGCCATGAAGGTCGACGGTTCGTGCGCGAGGAAGCCTCGAGACATCGGACCAACCACTGTTTACGGCTCCTCCGGAAACGTCAGTCCGCCCAGGTTGACGGGGCGGACCCGACCAACCTGCCCAGCCGAGAGAAGCGAGCACCGATGGTTTATGACCGGGAGCGGTTCGACCGCGAGGACGCCGTCTACGCCGAGCACAAGAAGGCTGTCGCCGCCGGTGAGAAGCGCGTCCTGCGCAAGACAAAAGCCGGCGAGCTGTACAGCTTCCCGGCCGACGAGATCGGGTTCACGCCCGGAGGCGGACATGCCCAGGTCAGCACCTGGTGGGGCATGGGCATCATCCTGGTCATCATGATGATCGGCACGATCGCCGGCCTGTGGCTTTTCCAGCGTCCCCGGTGGGAAGGTGTGCCGCCGGATTGGGGCGCCCTGTGGCTGATCGGCTTTGCTGGACTCATGACGGCCCACACGTTCAACCTCGCCCGTGACGAGTACAAGGCCACGCAACTGCGCAAGCGCCGCGGCTTCCCTGAACCAGGCAGCGGCAACGTCGACATCAACCTTCTTGAGCTGGGCCAGAACCGTGACGGGCATTTGCGCAGGACCGTAGACTGCATCCGAGAGCATTCCCGCCTCATCTGTTGTACCGAAGGAGTGTCATGGCCGGCTTGGTTCCCGAGTATCTGACCTTCGATTACCGCTGCCATTTCCGGGGGATTCCCGGAGCGCATCACGACCCGGAGGACTATCCGGTGCCGTGGACCGTCACCGTCACCGGAACTGTCTGGGATGAGGACGACGACGGCGCGGACGGCATGGAGGTTCCTGTCGGGAAAGCCCAACTGTATTTGGTGCCCGATGCCGGCATCATCGACCTCTTGCTCACCCTGGACGCCGCGAACCAGGACGTGGCCGGTGTCGGTGCAATGCTCAGCCTCAAACGCCCGGACCTGATCCAGGACATGGCACTGGGTGGTGACCTGCTCATCGTCTCCTCCCTGTGCATCCAGCCCCGGTTCCGCGGCAATAAACTCGGCCACGCCGTCCTGAAAGCGGTTCTCTGCACCATCGGCCGCTCCGCCGTCCAAGTCATCATGGAGGCCTCCCCTGTTCCCGCCGATGGCGCGCCGGAGGAGGGCACACCGGAGCACGAGGCGGCCAAGGCCGCACTGCGCCAGTACTGGGAGGAGTTTGGCTTCCAGCCGGCGGACGGAGACTACCTGGTCTTTGACCATATGGCGGACGTCCTGGACTGATCCAACGCGGATTTCACCGGCGGCGCGGGTTCACGGGAGGCGTGAGTTCACCGGAGACCAGCGCCTGCCACCCCGGGCACTTACCCGACACCCGAATGACGCGCCATTCGGGTGTCGGCGCGCGCAAAATCGAGTACCACGTACTCGTGCGTTCGCCAATGCCAGCCAGTAGCGTCCATTACATGTCCTGGGGGACGTTGATAGGTGTGTCGACGCTCGGGGAAGATTATGGACGCCAATGCTTTACCGTTGCTGGATCGGACAGTTCTGCAGAAGCTGCGGGACGGCCTCGACGACGAAGATGTCTGCAAGCACTTCGTCCTGAACTTCATTGCGATGCTGCCCGACAGGGCCGAAAAAGTGCGCCTCACCCTGACCACAGGAGATTTGAGGGGCGCCCTGGATGCGGTCCTCAGCTTGAAGTCCTCCAGCCAGATGGTGGGCGCGGAACGCCTTGCAGAGTTTGCGACCGATCTGGAGCACTCCCTGCGGGTTGACACCCACCACGCCGAACCGGCCCGGCTGCTGCCACAGCTGGCCGCCGCCAACATTGCACGGATCACCAAATGCGGCCGGCAGACTACAGATCTGCTGCAGAAATACGTCGCGTAAACCGGCGACCCGACTTTGTGTTTGTGCCGCCAACTGCACCGGGTGCGGGCCGGGAGCGGACCGCACCCGGTTACGGGCTAGCTTCGAAGGGCGCCATATGCAGACTTTGGTCTTGATCTGTATTGTCCTGGGTGCTGCAGTGCTTTGGATGGGCATCATCATTAGCATGCTGAGCCTCCTGGGCCGCTCGGAACGGCGGGCAGGGCTGAGAGCACCGCGCAGGAGCGCTCACGGCGCCGGGCGAAGGAAAGAGCCCCGAGGCCCCGGAAGACTGAAAATACGCCGCAGGGGCCCTCGACGGGTGCCGGCGCGCCCCTGAAAGGCGCCGTGGGCTCCGCCTATGATGGCCTCCATGGAGGATACGGCGCTCACGGCCATCGCGTTGGAACTGTATGCCGTGCCATTTGACGGGTTCATGGCGGCCAGGACAGCCGCGGCCAAAGCCGCCACCGGGTCCGGAAAGGAACTCCCCGCCGCCGTCAAGGCCCTGCCGAAGCCCTCCGTGGCGGCTTGGGCCGTCAACATGATGGCGGCGCATGAGCCTTCGGTCCTCGCGCGCCTCGCCGACCTCGGGCAGCGGATGCGCGCCGCACAGTCTTCCTTCAACGCCGGCGCCCTCCGTGAACTGGTACGGGAGCGCCGCGCCCTGCTAGGTGACGCCGTCGATACCGCCCGCTCAGTCGCGGAGCGCCACGGACGCGCCATCAGCGCTCCTATCGCCGCCGACGTCGAGCGGACGCTGGGGGCGCTCATCGCGGACGAGGGAGCGGCGGCCGCCGTCCGCAGCGGGCTCCTGGTCAGGACACTGTCAGCCGACGGCGTGGATACGGTGGATCTCGACGGCGCCGTGGCAGTTCCCGGGGCTGTGCCGGTTCCCGGGGCTGTGGCCGAACCGCGCGCCGACTCTGTACCGCGCGCCGAACCTGAGTCGGGACCGGAGCACGCACAGAAACAGCGTCCGACGGCGGCAGTCACCATCCGCCCGCCGTCAGACCAGCCGCGCCTCAAGGCTGTCCGGGAGACTCCCCGGCGGACGTCCCCTACCGCTTTGGAGAAGGCCAAGGCCGTCCTGGCCGACGCCAAGGCAGCGGAGGAGGAGGCTGCCGCGCTGGCGACGGAACGGCGGGATCAACTGGCGGAAACGGAGGAAGAGGTGGCCGCGCTGACCCGCGAAACCCTCGGCCTTCGGGTACGGCTGAAGAGCGCCGAGGAACAGCTGGACACTGCCCGGAAGGGACTGTCCACGGCCGCGGCCGAAGCAAAGCAGGCGGCAAGGGCAGCCGAAAAAGCCCAGCGTTCAGCCGTGCTCGCGCAGGAGCGGGTACTTAGGCTGGGCAACACGCGGGACTGATGACCGGTGAATGTCAGACCCCGGTTGCAGACTGGATTTATGGAAAACAACGTCGCTCACGAATACCACGTCACGTACTTCGACACTGACTGTGGCCGGATCCGCTACGAAACTTTCGACTCCCGGCTGGAAGCCGAGCGGTTCGCCACCCGGCAGTGCACGGGCGAGGAAGCCTGGGCCGTCATTGACGAAATCGCCACGGAACAGGCACGTCTCGCCGCCTGAGGCTTCCCGGCCGGCCCCGAAGCCGGAGTGCCCCCGCAGTCGGAGTGTGCCTCAGCCGGCGTGCGACTCCGACGGCCCGCCGGCGGCATCCTCTGCGAGGCGTCGCTCGGCGTCGGCCACCTGCTCAAACACCGATTCCGCGCGGCGGCGCACCGAGGCCGCCCCTACCGGGACCGGTCCGACGGCGAGCCGCAGCATGGCGGCAGCCTCGGCCGTGGTGGCCAGCGAGTTACCCGCCTTGGACAGGGACCTGTGCACACCGGCCAACGCTCCGGGAATGTCGAGCCCGTCGCTGGGTGAGCGCCGCTGAGCCTCAACGCAGATGGTGCGGACACGTTCCAGGAGCCCGGTCAGCTCATTGGCGATCTCCACCAGTTCGGCGTAGAGCTGATCGTCTTCCACACCCTCAAGCACCTGGTGATAGCGGTCCAAACCCCGGTGGAACCGATCGTGGGCGCGGCGCCACAGACCCTTGCCGAGCTCGGCGTCATCCTTGCGCCCCTGGCGGGCGGCGGTAAAGAACCCCACGAAAACCTAGAGGTACTGGCCGGGGCCGTGGTCCGGGTCCTCCGGCCGGCCTGGCGTCCCTGCACCGGGGCGCTGCCCTGCAGTGGCCCGCTGCGGTTCCCCGTTCTCCCCGATGACTACGCCCGGGGCAATCATGGTCCCCGGCGGCAACTGCTTCAGCTGCATCTGGGCGACGGCATGCTCCCGGGCGGCGTGCTGGGCAGCGATGGCTGTTTGGATGCCGTGGAAGAGACCCTCAAGCCACCCCACCAGCTGCGCCTGGGCGATCCGGAGCTCCGCGTCCGACGGCGTGGCGTTGTCCGGGAAAGGCAGGCTGATGCGTTCCAGTTCCGCCACGAGCTCCGGGGCCAGCCCGTCCTCCAGCTCCTTGATGGAACGCTCGTGGATCTCGGCCAGGCGTCCGCGGGCGGCTTCGTCCAGCGGAGCCGACTTAACTTCTTCCAGGAGTTGCCGGATCATGGTGCCGATCCGCATGACTTTCGCAGGCTCGTCCACCAGGTCCTGCAGGCTGCTGCGCTTGTCCTTGCCGGCGGCCGCCCCGGCAGCAGCCGGACCCGTTGGGACGGGCCCGGCCGCGCCCGGCTCGGCCGGTCCGCCGTTGTCGAGGGTGGTGCCCTCCACTGGAATGTCGTCAGGCTGAGTGTCGTTCGGATCGCTCATGCGTTCATACTCTCACGCGCCGGCTACGCCGGGTCCAGTCGATGACACTGCACGGCACGTTCAGCAGCATCGGCCCTGCGGGTTGGCGTCCTGCCGGTCCGTGTGGTCCCGCCAGAACTCCCGCTCCGTCAGCGGCGGCTCCTGGTGACCGGCCGTCTGGTAGTGCTCGAGGTACTTGGCATATGCATCAGCCCCCATGACGCCGCCGAAGTACCGGGCGAAACCCCGGAAGCCTGTGGCCAATGCGGCAAGGCCGGCGCTCATCAGTTGTGACCCGCCCTTTCAAACCGCAGCTCGGCCGGCAGCTTGTTCCACTCGGCCAGCAGTTCCTTCTCGGCCGGTGTGGCAACCAGCCCGGCCGGAGCGAAGACACGGGACGGACGGGCCGGGTCCTCGTTGTCCTCGTTGGGGATCCCCGCCTGCTGGTTCCGGAAGGCGCGCACTGTTGCCACGACGGCCATGGCGATCACGATGATGCTCAGCACCACGAAGATCACTGACAGCCAGCCCTGGATGGCAGTGTTGCGCACCACGGCTTCCATGGCCGCAACGCTCTTGGCCGTGCCGAACTCGGTTTTGCCGTCGGCGAGCGCCTTGCTGAACGCCGCGTTGTTGGCAAAATAGCCGACGGCGGGCGTGGACGAGAAGATCTTCTGGTAGCTCGCGGTGATGGTCACCACGGCCGCAAACGCCAGCGGCACCGCGACGATCCACAGGTACTTGAAGCTCCCCCGTTTGGCCACAATGGCCAGGCACACGGACAGCGCAATGGCCGCCAGCAGCTGGTTGGCGATGCCGAACAGCGGGAACAGCGTGTTGATGCCGCCCAGCGGATCCGTCACGCCCATCAGGAGCACCAGCCCCCACGCGGCCACCATGACGGCGGTGCAGAGCCATGCCCCGGGCCGCCAGGAATGCTCCTTGAACTTCGGGACAAAGTTCCCGATGGAATCCTGCAGCATAAAGCGCGCCACACGCGTGCCGGCGTCGACCGCGGTCAGAATGAACAGGGCCTCAAACATGATGGCGAAGTGGTACCAGAACGCCATCATGGCCGTCCCGCCGACGAACTGCTGCATGATGTGGGCGAGCCCCACCGCGAGGGTGGGTGCGCCGCCGGTGCGGGACACGATGCTTTCCTCGCCGACGTTACGCGCGGTCTCCGACAGCAGGTCCGGGCTGAGGTTGACCCCGGAAAGGCCGAGGCTGTTGACCCACGTGGCTGCCGTTTCAATGGTTCCCCCGGTCAGGGCGGCCGGCGAGTTCATGGCGAAGTAAAGCCCGCGGTCAATGGAGATGGCCGCAACCAGCGCCATGATGGCCACAAAGGACTCCATGAGCATGCCGCCGTAACCGATGTAGCGCGTCTGACGTTCCTTCTCCACCAGCTTGGGCGTGGTCCCGGACGAGATCAGCGCGTGGAACCCCGACAAGGCGCCGCAGGCGATGGTGACAAACAGGAACGGGAACAACGCGCCGGGGAAGACCGGCCCGTTGTCCCGGCTTGCGAACTCGCTGAAGGCCGGAACCGTGATCTCCGGGCGGACCACAATAATGGCCAGCGCCAGCATGACGATCACGCCGATTTTCATGAACGTGGACAGGTAGTCACGCGGTGCCAGCAGCAGCCAGACGGGAAGGATGGCGGCGATGAATCCGTACACGATGAGGCCCCAGGCGATGGTGACCTTGTCCAGGGTGAAGGACGCGGCACCCCACTCGGTATTGGCCACCAGGCCGCCGCCGATGATGGCAGCCATCAGCAGCACGAAGCCGATCAGGGAGACTTCCATGATCTTGCCGGGGCGGAGGAAACGGAGGTAGACACCCATGAACAGGGCAATCGGAATGGTCATGCCCACCGAGAAGACGCCCCAGGGGCTTTCCGCCAGGGCGTTGACCACCACGAGTGCCAGGATCGCCACGATGATGACCATGATCAGCAGTGTGGCTATCAGCGCAGCCGTGCCGCCGATGACGCCGAGTTCTTCGCGGGCCATCTGGCCCAGGGAACGGCCGCCGCGGCGCATGGAGAAGAACAGCACCACGTAGTCCTGAACTGCGCCGGCCAGGACCACGCCAAGGATGATCCAGATCGTTCCGGGAAGGTAACCCATCTGGGCGGCGAGGATTGGTCCGACCAGGGGGCCGGCGCCTGCAATAGCGGCAAAATGGTGGCCGAACAGGACGTTCCGGTCGGTCCGGACATAGTCCTTTCCGTCGGCCTTGTACTCGGCCGGTGTGGCGCGGCGGTCATCGGGTTTGGTGATGTACCGCTCGATCACTTTGGAGTAGAAGCGGTAACCGATCAGATAGGTGCAGACCGAGGCGAACACGAACCAGATGGCGTTGACGGTCTCGCCCCGGATGATGGCCACCATAAACCAGGCCACACCGCCGAGCAGGGCGATGGCCGCCCACAGCGCGATCTTCGCCGGCGTCCATTTCTTCTCTTCGGCCTCGGCAACTGCCGCATCCACCGCTGTGGGCGGGAGTTCCGGGTTGGCGGTCAGCGGGCCGCCCCGTTTCGCTGAACCTGCCGGTTCGTCAGGCCTGTTGGCCATGTCTCCTCCTCGAGAATTGCTGCTTCCATCGGTTGCTCCAAGGCACCCTACCAACGCGGCATGACCGCAAACTCGGCCCCTCGCCAACGTCGTGAGTCCATGCGGTGAACGGCAGGCTTGAGGCGCTCAGTGACAGAACTCCTGCCTCTTACCGTAGGCCTGCCCCTGCCGTTGGAAAAGACCCGACTCCGTAACGGAGTGCGGCCGCTCCCCCGCGTCGGGGCCGGTCAGGTCCCCACCTCGCGGCGCGACACCGGCAGCTTCGCCCTCGTAAACAGCCAGGCCAGGGCGGCGCCGGTCAACGGTACCGCCACCAGCAGTGCCACCAGTTGAAGCCAGGGCACGACGGCGGTACGCGCCATCCCGGTGGAAGTCACCAGCAGGAGCGCCGGGATAGTCCCGGCAACACTTCCCAGCACGGTTCCGAGGCCTGCCGTCATCAGCGCCTGCGAACCCGCGAGCGCTTTGCGCAACCGCGGGGCGGCACCGACGCCGGCCAGCGTCACATGGTCTTTCCGCGAGTCCGCCATGGACAGCCCCGTGGTGATGCCTGCGGCGCTGAGGGTGATCAGCGCACCCAGGCCAACGATGGACCAGAGAACCAGGGAGGCATCCCGCTCGGCTCCGCGCTCCACGTACATGGACGCGTACCGGTGCTTATAGACTCCGGCGAATGCGGACGTGACTTTGTCCATTTGGGCGGCATCAGGGTAGGCGCTGAGCTGAACCAGCAGGGCGTCGCTTTCCACCCGCATGCCGGCCGCCGCGGCAGCTGCCGGGGATATCACTCCGTAGTAGTGCATACTGACGGCCGGCTCCAGGACCGCTGCGGCCACTTCCGTCCGCCCTGCCTCCCTGAATCCCTGGAAGGCATCCGAACCGGGAACCGACGGCTGGGGCGTGCGCACGTCATGCGCCACCAAGGACGCGTGCCCGTTGCGCACGAAGGCCGGGTTGGTCACCACCATGCCACCGGCAGCCAGCACGTCGCGTGCTTCCGCCGTGGGAGTCTTTCCAAACAGCCTTTCGACGTCTTCCGCTGTTCCGACCACCATGGAGTCGACGCTTCCTTGAGAGGCGTGCGGGCGCATCGCTCCCCGGCAGCGCCAGTCGTCAGGATCGAGGACACGCTGGCCCGCGGTCACCGGGCACTCGTTGCCCGCCGGGGTTGCCAGCGAGTATTGCAGGCAACTGGACGTGGCCGTCTGGGCGGGTGTCCCATCCATACGTTCCGGGCGGGTCTCACAGTTCCTGATGGCGGGGGTGCGCAGGACGTGGGTCCATTCGACGGTGTCCAGGACCCCCTTCAGGGCTGACACCAGCGTGGCAGGATCCACCGGCACCGGTTCCGGCACTGTGCCGTCAGCCAGCGCGGGCTGACCGGCAAACAACGGCAGGACGGCCTGGTTCCGCAATCCGGACCATTGGTGGTTCTGTTCTTCGTTCGCCTGCTGGCTGGACGCCATGACCATTCCGGCGCTGGCGAGGGTGGCGGCCGCAAGGACGGCGGCGACCGCCGGCACGGTCCGGCTCCGGTTCCGCGACGCGTCACGGGCGGCCATCCGGCCCGCCAGCGGAAGCCGCCCTGCCAGCCGGGCCAGGATGCGCACCACGGTGCCGGTGAGCAGGACCAGCGACGTAACACCCAGTACCGCCCCGCCCAGCAGCAGCCAGGCGATGACGGGCGTCCTGGCGGCGAATACGTCAGGGTCCCCGCTGCTGACGGCAAGCCACGTGCCCGCTGCGAGCGCCGCAGCGGCCACGCCAAGGAGGATACTGCCCAGCACCGTGGAAGCTTTGGCCGCAGGGGCCGGGGCACGACCGGACTTAAGGGCGCCAAGCACAGCCTGGCGCGCCACCTGCCATGCCGGAGCAAGCGCGGCCAGCAGGCAGGCGGCAAAACCCATGGCCATGACCAGCACAGTCAGCGGCGCGTCGGGATGGAACCCCGGAAACCGGACCGACCCGTTCAGGCGAAAGACGCCGACCACCACGGCGGCCGCGGCCAGTCCCAGGACCGCGCCGGCGGCAACCCCTATGCCGCCGAGCCACAGGCCGGCAGCCATCACCACCGAGCGGATAGTGGGGGGTTCGGCGCCCGTCGCGGCCAGCAGCGCCAGGTCCCGGACCTGCCCCTTGGCACCGACGGCGAACGAGGCACCGGCCAGGAGGCCAACCTCCAGGAGCGCCAGCGCGCCGAGGAGGGCGCCGCCTGCATACGCTGCGAGTGGGGCGGCCGCGGCGGACTGCGCACCCTGGCTGGCTGGCGGGCGCTGGTCGGGCAGGGGCGGGTCAAGCGCCACTGACCTGGACAGCACCGCCACTCCCGCCGCGTTGGCCGCCCGGATCTGGTTCCACGTCACCGGTTCCGGGCCCACCACGTAATAGAACGTGGATCGAAGGGTTGCGGCCGCGGTACCAGCCGCGGGCGGTGCCGCGTCCCGGCTGGACGAAGCGCCCTGCCCCGGCCTGAGGTACGCGATGGAGTTGTTGTCGGAATAGCCTGCGTCACGCAGGGTGCCAGCCGCAACGAACGTCCCCGCCGACGTCGTCAGGTCTTCGCCCAGGTCCAGCCCGAACCGGTCCAGCAGGCCGGGCGAGACCAGAATTTCGGTGTCGTTCGCGGGCGCCCTCCCCTGGAGCAGGGTGTACTTTCCGGTGAAAGCAGGATCCAGCGCGTCCACCGCCCGGCCGAGCAATGGCACATCGGCAGCACCAGCCTCCGCCGACAGTTCCACCTCGGATTCCGTGAGCACGGTGTAGCCCGCGGGAATCATCTCCCGGGGATCCCGGGGCGTGAACGCGGGGTCGCTGTCCCAGTTCGCGGAATCAAACCGGGTCTCGTCAACGGGATCCTGGACCATGGAACTGTTGGGCGCCGCCATGGCCCGGAACCGCGCCTGCGTGGTGCCCAGCTGGTACTCCACCCGTTCTGCTGCCGTCTCCTGGGTGCTCTCGAACAGTGTGAGCGCCCCGGTCATGGCGGCTACCGGCAGCATGATGAGCAGGATGATCAGCAGTGAACGCCCTTTGTGCCGGCGGATATCGCGGCGCGCCATCCGCAGGGCGATACGGAAAGCGTGCCGGCGCCCGCCGGGGGCCGGCGCAAGACTGAGCCCCACGTCAGGAGCCGACCTGCGCAAGCAGCACGGCGGGATCGTGCAGGGCCGTCGCCTGGTCCACGATCCTGCCGTCCCTGAGGAAGACCACTCTGTCTGCCCAGGCGGCATGCCGGGCCTCGTGGGTCACCAACATGACCGCCGCACCCGCATCCGCGCGGCCGCGGAGCACCTCCATCACGCCGTGGCCGGTGGTGGAATCCAGGGCGCCGGTGGGTTCGTCGGCCAGGATCAGCCGCCGGTCGCCCACGATGGCCCGGGCAATGGCCACCCGCTGCTGCTGGCCGCCGGACATTTGGTCCATGAACCGGTCTGCGAGTTCCGGAATCCCCACCTGCCGCAGCGCGTCCAGCGCCTGGCGCCGGGCCTTCTTCGCCGCCGTCCCGTCCAGTTCCAGCGGGAGCGCCACGTTTTCCGCGGCCGTCAGGGTGGGCACCAGGTTGAAGTCCTGGAAGACATAGCCGACGGCGCGGCGGCGCAACCGGGCGAGTTCGTTCAGTCCCAGCGCGCCGAGGGGCGTGGACTCCACAAAGACACCGCCCGACGTCGGCCGGTCCAGTCCCCCGGCCAGCGCAAGGAGGGAGGATTTTCCGGAACCGGACGGTCCCATGACCGCGACGAACTCGCCCGCGGCGATGGTGAGGTCAACCTCGCGCAGCGCGGCCACCGCCGTCGCCCCTTCACCGAACGTCCTGCTGACTTTGGCGAGTTCCAGGACCTGCTGCGGCCCCCGGACGCTCATCGGCGCGTCTCCGCGGGGAGCGGGGCAGCCTCTTCCGTGGTGACCCCGGTGGACGTTTTGCGTGCAGTTCCCTGGCCCGTGGCACCCTGGCCGGCGGCCTGCTGCACCATCCGCGCTTCGCACAGGTCCAGCCAGCGGACCTCGGCTTCCGTCTGGAAGATGAGCGAGTCGAGGACAAGAAGCCAGGCAGTGTCCGCGGGCTTTTGGTTGGCGGCCGTGTCCCGCCGGGACTTGGTGTAGTCCTGCAGGGCCCGGATCGAAGCCACCCGCTGGGCCTGGATGACGGCCTGCACATCCACCCCCGGAAGGGTCACCGCGAGCGCGAGCTTGATGGCGAGTTCGTTGCGAGGCGGGTTGGTGCGTTCCACGGGGGCGGCAAACCAGCCCCGCACCTCGGCTTTCCCGGCCTCGGTGATGCTGTAGACCACGTGGCCTTCGCCGTCGCCCCCGTCATTGCTGACCATGCCGTCACGCTCCAGCCGATCCAGCGTGGTGTACACCTGCCCGATGTTCAGGGGCCAGGTGGCCCCTGTGCGGTTCTCGAACTCGACCCGAAGCTGATAGCCGTATCGCGGCTGGTCCTGCAGCAGGGCGAGGAGGCTGTGGCGGATGGACATTTGTCTCCCGGCGGGGGCTTCGGCGTCCGGTCTGCACGGACCCCCAAATCCGTGCATACCGCGTATGGCTCGAGACTAGCCCAGCGGATCCGGCAACGCAATACTCAGTATCTACTGATTTCCCCCGGTGACCCGGAGCCTCCGGCCTGCTGCTACATCAGCAGCAGGATCTTGCCCACATGGTCGCCGGTGTCGAAGTACTCGTGCGCGGCGGCCACCTGGTCCAGCGGGAAGGTTTTGGCCACCAGCGGGCGAATCCTGCCATCGGCGATCAGCGGCCAGACGGACTCGCGCACCGCACTCATGATGGCGCCCTTCTCCTCCACCGGACGCGGCCGCAGGGACGTGGCCACGATGGCAGCGCGCTTCCGCAGGAGCTGGCCGAGATCGAGTTCGCCCTTCACCCCGCCCACGAGCCCGATCACCACGAGCCGGCCATAGTCAGCCAGGGCATCCACATTCTGCGCCAGGTATTTTGCGCCCACCACATCGAGGATGACGTCGGCGCCCTTGCCGCCGTTCTGCCGGCGCAGGCTGTCCGGGAAGTCTTCTTCCCTGTAGTTAATGGCGATGTCCGCCCCGAGGAAGGCCTTGGCGGTGCCCACTTTCTCATCGCTCCCCGCAGTGGTGGCAACCTTTGCGCCCAGCGCCTTGGCCAGCTGGATGGCCATGGTCCCGATCCCGCCGGTGGCGCCGTGGATCAGGACTGTCTCCCCCGCCTGCAGCTGTGCCGTCATGACCAGGTTCGAATACACCGTGGCAGCGACCTCCGGCAGGGACGCGGCAGTGACCAGGTCCACCCCGTCGGGGACCCTGAGGACCTGCTCCGCGGGCACGGCAACCTTCTGCGCGTAGCCACCGCCGGCAAGCAGCGCCACCACCTTGTCCCCCACGGAGAATGCCTTGGTGACGCCGGGGCCGAACCCCGCAATCCGGCCGGAAACTTCCAGGCCCGGAATTTCGGACGCACCGGGCGGCGGCGGGTAAAGGCCCCGGCGCTGCTGCACATCCGCGCGGTTCAGGCCGGCAGCGACGACGTCGATCAGCACCTCGCCGTGACCGGGAACCGGGGCGTCCACTTCACGGACTTCCAGCACCTCCGGACCACCAGGTTCGGCAATAAAGACGGCTTTCATGACAACTCCCGTTTTCTAGCTGATTCGTGCCCCGGAACCAGTCTGCACCGGACGGCCGGCAGACTCTGTTTTGTTGCAGCCAACTGCCTATGAAACACTACTCGTTAGGGAAGGTTGTCCGAGCGGCCGAAGGAGCTAGTCTTGAAAACTAGTGTGCGGTAACCCCGTACCAAGAGTTCGAATCTCTTACCTTCCGCGATAGGAACCCCGGTTTGCCAGCGATGGCAGGCCGGGGTTCCGTCGTTTCCGGCGCACGCGATGGCCCGGACGGCAGCCCAAGCGGCGCACCACCGGACCAGGCCAACCCATTGAAAGTGTCGGTGCCCCCGCATAGGGTCATTCCTGTTGCCGTTCCTCCACAGAAAGAGCCACTATGCCTGCACCCGAGATCAGCCCCGGAGCACCTTGCTGGATTGACCTGATGACCTCCGACATCGCCAAAGCCCGCCAGTTCTACGGCGAGCTCTTCGGCTGGGAATACGAGACCGGAGATGAGGAGAAGTACGGCGGCTACACCACCGCCCGGAAGAACGGCAAGATGGTGGCCGGGCTCATGCAGAAAGATGAGTCCCAGGCCGGCATGCCGGACATGTGGTCTACGTACCTCCGCTCCGATGACGCCGAAGCCACTGCAGCCGCAGTCACGGCCAATGGCGGCCAGGTTTACATGCCGCCCATGGATGTTCCGGAACAGGGTCACATGGCCGTCTTCGGCGACGCCTCGGGCGCAGCCGTCGGCGTCTGGCAGCCCCGCGAAATGCGGGGTTACGAAGTGGTTGCCGAGCCTGGCGCTGCTGCGTGGCATGAGCTTCAAAGCAAGGACTACGATGCCGCAGTGAAGTTCTACCAAGACGTCTTCGGGTGGGAAACGGATGTCATGAGCGATACCCCGGACTTCCGCTACACCACCCTGGGCGCCGGAGATGCCGCCAAGGCGGGCATCATGGATGCTTCCGGCTTTCTCCCGGCCGAGGTCCCGTCCAACTGGCAGGTTTACTTCAATGTGGAAAACACTGACGCCTCGATCGAAAAAGCCGTGGCCCTCGGCGCCACGGTCCTCGACGGCCCTGCGGACTCGCCGTTTGGGCGCGTGGCAGCACTGGCTGACCCCACCGGGGCGACGTTCAGGATCATCGATTAAGTAAATTTCTTCGACAAAATACCGGCCGGTAGCTTCCTGGAAGCTACCGGCCGGTATTCTTTGTGATGACCGTCACCTGGGGGTGATCGGTCACTGCTCAACCCTGCAACCCAACACAGCAAACAGTGCTACACGGGGAATCCACCCTGCGTTTACCCAGCGCTGTTTTGATGTGCCGGACCCACTTTGACCAGGAGCGGAGTCCGGTTCCCTGCCCGTAGGTACAAACCGGGCACATTCCATCGGGTCCCCCCATCCGGGGACACCCCTATGAAAGTAAGAGCGGATGCAAAACTCACCTTGGAAATTAGCGCTGGGCACAGCGTTGTCCGTGGGGCTCATCGCAGCCCCGCTGGCAACCTTGCCCGCGGCAGCAGAGGTCTCGCCTGCTGCCGGCACCTCGCCCGTAGTGATCAACGAGGCCTACCTCAGCGGCGGCAGCGCCGGAGCGGCCTACAAGAACAAGTTCGTGGAACTGTACAACACCTCTGATGCGCCGGTCTCGCTGGACGGCTGGTCGGTCCAGTACCGTTCCCGCACCGGCACGGGGGCACCCACCGGCGTATCCCCGCTGGCCGGTTCCATTCCCGCGAAGGGCCACTTCCTGGTCAAGGGCGGCACGAACAGCCCCACCTCAACGGCGCCGGAACTGCCAGCGGCCGACGTCGATGCCAGCAACTTCAATCCGTCCGGCACCGACGGCACCATTGTCCTGGCCAAGCAGGCCACCGCCCTGACCGGGCTCGCCACCGGCTCCGTCATCGAGGCGGCCGGCATCGCCGACCTGCTGGGGTACGGCACCTCGAACACCTTCGAGACCAAAGCCGCCACACCGCCGTCGGGCAACACGGACGTCAAGAGCCTCAACCGCACCAATTTCGCGGACAGCAATGACAACTCCGCCGACTTCACCCTCAGCGCCGCCATCACCCCGCAGGGTTCCGGCCCGGCAACTCCGCCGGTGGATCCCCCCGTGGACCCGGGCACCCCCGTGCTGAAGACCATCGCAGAGATCCAAGGCACCGGCGCCGAAAGCCCGCTGACCGGAGCCACCGTCACCACGACGGGCAAGGTCACCGCAGTCTTCCCCACCGGCGGCCTCAACGGCTACTACATCCAGACCGCGGGCACCGGCGGTGACCTCACGATCACCAACCACGCGGCCTCGGAAGGCATTTTTGTCTACTCGCCCGCCACTGCTGCGGCAGTCCAGTCCGGCGACTACGTTCAGGTCACGGGCACCGTCAGTGAGTACTTCGGCATGACGCAGCTCAACGTCGCCGCCGCGGGACTCACCCAGCTCACCGAAGCTGCCCCCGAGGTCAAGCCCACCACCTTCGTGCTGCCGGCCAACGAGACCTTCCGGGAATCCCTCGAAGGTATGCTGCTGGCACCGCAGGGACCGCTCACCGTCACGGACAACTACAGCCTGAACCAGTACGGTGAGATCGGCCTGGCCGGCGGGACCACCACCCTGGTCCAGCCCACCGCCGTCGCGCCCTACGGTTCGGCCGAGTACAAGGCCGCCGTGGCGGACAACGCCGATCGCGGCATCAAGCTCGACGACGGATCCAGCACCAACTTCCTCAAGGACGCCACCACCAAAGCCCAGGTGCTCCCGTACCTGACTGCCACGGACCCCGTCCGCGTCGGTTCTCCGGTGACGTTTAAGACCAACGTGGTGCTCGGCTACGCCAACAACGCCTGGAAGCTCCAGCCGCTGACCCACCTCACCGAGGACAACAAGGACACCGTCCAGCCGGCCGGCTTCGGCGCCACCCGCACCGACGCTCCGGCCAACGTGGGCGGCAACCTGAAGATCGCGTCCTTCAACGTGCTGAACTACTTCCCCACCACCGGCGACACGCTGGCAGGCTGCAAGTTCTACACCGACCGCGCGGGCAACCCCATCACGGTCAGCGGCGGCTGCGATGTCCGCGGCGCCGCCAACGCCGAGAACTTCAAGCGCCAGCAGGACAAAATCGTTGCCGCCATCTCCAAGTCCGGCGCCGACCTCGTGTCCCTGATGGAGGTCGAAAACTCCGCGCAGTTCGGCAAGAACCGCGACGACGCCCTCGCCAAACTGGTGGACGCCCTCAACGTTGAAACCCCCGGCATCTGGGACTACGTGCGCACACCCGCCAACGCTCCCCCGCTGGCCGACGAGGACATGATCCGCACCGCCTTCATTTTCAAGAAAGCCAGCGCAGAGCCGGTGGGCGAGTCAATCATCCTGAACGACACCACCGCCTTCGCCAGTGCACGTAAACCCCTCGCCCAGGTGTTCAAGCCGGCCGGTGCCGCCGATGACAAGAAGTTCATCGCCATCGCCAACCACTTCAAGTCCAAGGGCTCGGCAGCAACTCCGGCTGACACCGACCAGGGCCAGGGCGCCTCAAACCTCGCCCGCACCGCCCAGGCGCAGTCCCTGCTGGCCTTCTCGGCCGAACTGCAGAAATCCAAGGGCACCGACAAGGTGTTCCTGATCGGTGACTTCAACTCCTACGCCCACGAAGACCCGATGAACGTCTTCCGGGCCGCCGGCTACGTCAACCAGGACGAGAAAGCCAAAAACGCCGACGGATCCGCGAAGCAATCCTACCTCTTCGGCGGCCTGGTGGGCTCCCTGGACCACATCCTCGCCTCGCCGGCCGCCAACGCCGTCGTCACGGGCGCGGACATCTGGAACATCAACTCGGTCGAATCCGTGGCGCTCGAGTACAGCCGCTACAACAACAACGTCACCAACTACTACGCACCGGACCAGTTCCGCGCCAGCGACCACGACCCCGTGGTGGTTGGGCTGGACCTTCCCGCCACACCGGCCACCGTTGACCTGAACTTCCTGGGCATCAACGACTTCCACGGCCGCATCGATGCCAACACCGTCCAGTTCGCGGGCACCATTGAGCAGCTGCGCGCCCAGGCCTCCCCGGGTGCGACGGCCCTCCTGTCCGCAGGGGACAACATCGGCGCTTCGCTGTTCGCTTCGGCAGTTGCCAAGGACCAGCCCACCATCGACGTCCTCAACGCCCTGGAACTGAAAGCGTCCGCCGTGGGCAACCACGAGTTCGACGGCGGCTGGGCAGACCTGCGCGACCGCGTCACTGCGGGCGGCACCAACGCCAAGTTCCCGTACCTGGGTGCGAACGTCTACAAGAAGGGAACCACCGAACCGGCCCTGCCCGAGTTCACGGTTCTGGACATGAACGGCGTCAAGGTGGCCGTCATCGGCACCGTCACCCAGGAGGTGCCCGCCCTGGTGAGCCCCGGCGGAATCGCCGACCTGGACTTTGGTGACCCGGTCGAGGCCATCAACCGTGCGGCCGCCAAGATCACCGCGGAGAACCTCGCTGACGTGATCATTGCGGAAAACCACGACGGCGCCGGTTCCGGTACCCCGGATGGTGCCACCCTGGAGCAGGAACTCGCAGCCGGCGGCCCCTTCGCCAAGCTGGTCAACGAAACCTCCGCCGACGTGGATGCCATCTTCACCGGGCACACCCACAAGGAATACGCCTGGGACGCCCCGGTTCCGGGCCAGGCAGGCAAGACCCGTCCGATCGTCCAGACCGGCAACTACGGCGAGAACATCGGACAGATCAAGCTCACGGTGGATACCGCCAGCAAGCAGGTCACGGCCCACACCGCCGCCAACGTCATGCGCACGAAAGTTGCGGCGAGTGAATTGAAGAACGTCTACCCCCGGGTGGCGGCAGTCGATTCCATCGTGCAGAAGGCCCTGGCGGCCGCAGCCGAGGTGGGCAACCAGCCCGTCGGCTCTGTCACCAAGGACATCACCACGGCGTTCACTCCCGATCCCGCGGGCGGTCCGGCCAAGCGCGATGACCGAGGCAGCGAATCCACGCTGGGCAACCTCGTGGCCGACTCGCTGGTGGACACGCTCAAGGACACCAACCTCGGAGGCGCCGAAATCGGCGTCGTCAACGCCGGCGGCCTCCGCAATGAGCTGTACTACGCCCCGGACGGCACCATCACTTACGCCGAGGCGAATGCAGTCCTGCCGTTCGTGAACAACCTGTGGACCACGTCCCTGACCGGTGCGCAGTTCAAGGTCCTGCTGGAGCAGCAGTGGCAGACCAACGCTGACGGTACGGTTCCCAGCCGCGCCTACCTGCAGCTGGGCCTGTCAAAGAACGTCAACTACACCTACGACGCCTCCCGCGCCGCCGGTGACCGGATCACCTCGATCCTTGTAGGCGGCGCTCCGATCGATCCCGCGAAGTCCTACCGTGTTGGCACGTTCAGCTTCCTGGCCCAGGGTGGTGACAACTTCCGGATCTTCCAGGAAGGCGCCAACACCAAGGACTCCGGACTGATCGACCGTGACGCGTGGATCAAGTACCTGCAGGCGCACAGCCCGGTTTCCCCGGACTTCGCCCGCCGTTCCGTTGCCGTGGTCAACACCACCGCCGCCGAGGTCAAGGCCGGGGACGCCATCACCCTGGCGGTTTCCAAGCTGGACCTCACATCGCTGGGCAGCCCGGTCAACACCTCCCTGCACGCCGAGTTCACCGACGCAGCGGGCACGGTGACCCAGCTGGGCAGCGTGCCGGTGACCGCCGGTGCGGCCACCGTCAACCTTGCCGTCCCGGCCGGCGCGGCTGCGGGAACGGGCACCCTGGTGCTCACCGCCGTCGAATCCGGCACCGCGGTCAGGACTGATGTCACGGTTGCTGTCACCGTCCCGGCCCAGCCGGTCTGCACGGCGCCGGTCAAGCCCCAGCGGCCCGGCGACCTCGTGGGCCAGCTGAACTACGGCCAGGCGATGGCTGCCTACCGCCACTGCCTGAAGGACGCGAAGGGCTAGCCACTTCGCACGACAAACCAACGCGGGGTCACTTCGCGTCCTTTCCGGGAAGGAAATCGGGCGTGAAGTGACCCCGCGTTGGTTTAAGATCTAGCCGCGGTTTAAGTCCTACCCTCCCAGGATGGCCTGCGCGATTTCGTCGGCATCGCGCAAGGTCCGCTGCCCGCTGGCGTAGGCGGGGCCGCCGGACTGGGCCGCTTCCGCCGCGATGGCGGTACCCCACTGCGTGGCGGAAAGCTGCAGGCCCAGGACGTACAGCCCGTCAGTCACGGAGCCGTTGGCCGCAACGGGACGGTAGGGATGCGGCCTGACGTCCAGGCCTGTCGCCGCCACCGGCGCGCCTTCCGCCGTCATCATCAGCCGGGGCCGCACCATGCCGTCGTCGAGGAGCTGCTGCAGGAGCGGTGAGTCATTCGCAGCAACGCGGTTGGCGGGTGCCAGGGCCTCGACCATCGTTTTGGCCGTCACCGGCGGACTGTCCACCCACGGAGACACGGCGCTGAACCGGCCTGCCCGGCGGTCCACGCTGAACCGGGGGTCCGGCCCCACGAAGCTGACCACTCCAGCACGGGCCAGCGCGGCCAGCTGCTCGGCCCGCAGGGCAGGCGGCCCGCTGGCCAGGCCCTCCACGAAGGACTCAAACCAGCCCCGGAGGCCGGCGACCCAGGACTCATCGGTGATGCCGCCGTCGGCCACTGCCGTCTTCAGCACCGCACGCCCGCGGTGCAGCGCCCCGATGGCCATCTTGACCGGGTCCAGTTCCCCGAGCGCGGAGCGGCGTGCATCATCGAGGAGGTAATCGACGACGGCGGCATCCAGTTCCGCGCGGGAGGCGAACGAACGGCCCGCCAGCGGGGACGCAAGGCCCAGCAGGTCCAGCCGGTGCCGCGGCCCGACGTGCACGGCCAGCACACTCTCCACGGCGTCCTCCCAGCGGGTTGAGCTGTGGGCGTGTGGCCGCATCGCCTCATCCAGGGCCGCCAGAAACACCGGCACATCCGGGACGGCACCGGGCTGCGAGCGCACCAGGGTGGAGTAATACGCCCAGAGGGTGTCGCGGTGCAGGAGGGGCCAGAGGTCGTGGTCGAACCCCGGGAGGATGCCGGCGGCCGCGAACCGCTCCAGCGCGGCGTCCGTGAGGTAGCGCAGCGTGACCGACGACGCGTAGTAGCCGTCCAGCGCGGCCTTCGCACGGTAGGGGGTCCCGCGGCGGGAGGCGGCGATGATCAGCGGTTCCCGGCCCGAGGGCTGGTACTCCAGCCGGGCGCCGGCGTCGATGAACTTGCCGCCCCGGCCTTCGGTGAGCTGGCCCATGGCGTCGAAGAAGTTCAGGCCCATGCCGCGGACCAGGACTGGTTCACCGGCCGGAATGGCGGACCAGTCCACATCGGCGGGCACGGCGGGCGGGAGGTAGCGCAGGCCCAGCTGCCCGGCTGACGATTGGAGTTCGCGCTGCTCGGGGCTCAGCCTGGCAGGGATGTGGCCGAGCGCGAGGACCACGGAGTCGGCCGTGAGCGACCCGCCGGTGACGAGTCCGACGTCGAACGCGTCCCCTGCCCTGCGCACTGACAACGCCTCCGTCTCATGGAAGACGACGGTAACGCCGTCGGGCAGCCTCTCAAGGAGCTCCTCCACGGTGCAGCGAAGGTAGCGGCCGTACAGTGCGCGGCTGGGGAAGTCACGGGCTTCCAGGGTGGCCAGTTCCTCGTGTTCGTCCGGCGTCAGGGCAGGCGAGGGGTCATCCTGCTGGCGGGCACGCCACTGGTCGAATGTTGTACCGGCCAGGGGCGCGGCGAGCCGGGGGTCCTCGGGAATGACCGTGGGATAAAAGGACTGGGTGTTCATGAGGTACAGCCGGGACTGGCCGGGCTGCCAGACGTGCCCCGGGCCCGCCGGGTAAGGGTCGATGACGTCGATGTGGACGGCCACGGACCCGTCCCGGGTCGCAGCATGGGCGAGCAGGCGCTCCAGGACGCTGGTACCCCGGGGACCTGCGCCGATGATGGCTACCCGGATGCTCGTCGATTTACCCACGGCATCCAGAGTATCCGCCCGGGCCGGAGGGCCTTGACTTGCTTGCCGGGCGAATCTGTTGTTTGGATGGGGCGCATGACCACCACTGCAGCTGATTCAGCGCCCGGTTCATCGTCCACTTCCACCCCTACGCCCCTTGGCACTGTCCCCGCGGGGGTTGCGCCGGAGCCCCCGGATGAGAACGTCTGGCTGGAGGAAACCTACGGCGAGGAGCCGCTGGCCTGGGTCCGGGAGCAGAATGCCCGCACGGAGGACCTCCTGGAGGACGCCGACTACGCGGCCCTGGAAGGAAGCATCCTGGAAGTGCTGGACTCCACGGACCGGATTGCCATGGTGGGTAAACGCGGCGACTGGTACTACAACTTCTGGAAGGACCAGGCGAACCCGAAGGGGCTGTGGCGCCGCACCACGTGGGAGAGCTACCTCACCGACTCCCCCGAGTGGCATGTCCTGCTGGATGTGGACGCGCTGGCCGCCGCCGAGGGGGTTGAGTGGGTGTTCCACGGGGCCACGTTCCTGCGCCCTGCCGACGGGGAACCGTACCGTCTGGCGCTGGTGGCGCTGTCCCCCGACGGCGGCGACGCCAACCGCTACCGCGAGTTCGACGTCGGCACCCGCGCCTTCGTTGACCCGACCGCCGGTGGCTTTGACCTGCCGACGGCGAAGGGGAACCTCTCGTGGCTGGACGCGGACACGCTGCTGGTCGCCTCCACGGCGGAGGGACAGCCGACGACAGCGTCCGGGTACGCCCGCACGGCCGTCACCCTGCGCCGCGGCGAGGCCCTTCCTGCGGCTCCCCGGCTGTTCGAGATTCCCGAGGACCACATGCTGGCGGTGGTGGCGCATGACTCCACACCCGGCTTCGAGCGCACCTTCGCGGTGGACTACATCGATTTCCACAACCGCAGCACGTTTGTCCGGTCCGGGGACTCCTGGGTGGAGCTCGAAGCACCCACCGACGTGAACCTCAGCGCCCACCGTGAATGGCTCCTGTTCAGGCCGCAGCAGGACTGGGCCCTCGAAGGCAAAACCTACCCCGCCGGGTCCCTCCTTGCTGCCAGGTTCGACGACTACGTTGCCGGCTCGCGGGACCTGTTGGTGCTGTTCACCCCCGACGCCCACACGTCGCTGCAGTCCTGGAGCTGGACGCGGAACTTCCTCTTGCTGAACCTCCTCCGCGACGTCTCTTCCGAAATCCGGGTGCTGGATCCGGCTGCGCCCTCTGCCAACCCTGCTTCCGGGGCCTGGGCCTCGTCGCTGCTGGATGCGTGCCCGCCGCTGCATGACGTCAACGCCTACGCCGTGGACGATGAGGATGAAGGCCCAGACGACGGCGGTGCGGGCGACGATTTCTGGCTGGTCGCCACCAGCTTCACCACGCCCAGCACGCTGATGCGGGGAACACTGGAACGGGAAAGGCTGGAACGGGCTGCGTCGGAGGGACGCGGCGACGCGGCCGCGGGCACTCCTGACGCGGGCACAGCTGACGCGGACACTCCTTACCCAAGCACCCGCGTGGTGAGCCGCCACGCGGAAGTGAAGGCATCGCCGTCGTTCTTTAACGACGGCGATTACGAAGTGCAGCAGCACTTCGCCGTATCCGCGGACGGCACCCGGGTGCCGTACTTCCAGGTTGCCTCGCGGGACCTCGTCCTGGACGGCCAGAACCCCACGCAACTGTCCGGCTACGGCGGATTCGAGGTCTCGCGCACCCCCGCGTACAGCGGAACAGTGGGCAGGGCGTGGCTGGAGCGGCGGACGGCCGCAACCGGCGCCGCAGGCGAGGCACAGCACTCCCGCGGCGGCGTGTACGTGGTGGCGAACATCCGCGGCGGCGGCGAATACGGGCCGGCCTGGCATCGGGCCGCGTTGAAGGAGAGCCGGCACCGGGCGTTCGAGGACTTCGCAGCCGTGGCCCGGCACCTCGTATCCCGCGGCGTGACCTCGCGCGAACGGCTCGGCTGTGTAGGCGGGTCCAACGGCGGGCTTCTGGTGGGGAACATGCTCACCAGCTACCCGGAACTGTTTGGCGCCATCTCATGCGGCGTTCCACTGTTGGACATGAGGCGCTACACCAAGCTTTCCGCCGGGCACTCATGGATTGCCGAATACGGTGACCCGGATGTGCCGGCCGAATGGGAGTACATCAAAACGTTCTCGCCGTACCACCTGCTCAAGGACGGTGTGGAGTACCCCGAAACGTTCATCTGGACTGCCACGTCGGATGACCGGGTTGGCCCGGTCCAGGCCCGGAAGATGGCTGCCCGCATGGAGGCCATGGGCATCAGGAACGTGTGGTTCCACGAATCACTGGAGGGCGGCCACGCCGGCGCTTCGGACAACCGGCAGGCCGCCGCGCTCCAGGCCCGGAGCCAGCACTTCCTGTGGCGTGCCCTGGCCGGCGGCTGATGTCCGGGTTGTCGGTGCGCCGGGCGGTTCCATTTGATATGGAACGGCTGGCCGAGGTCCATGTCCGCTGCTGGCAGGAAACGTACCGCGGCATGCTGTCCGACGCTTTCCTGGCAGCGGTGGATCCCGCCGGCCGGCTGGCGCTGTGGAAGCAACTCCTGGACCGGCCGGAACCGGCGGAAGTGTGGGTGGCGTGCGACGACGGCATGGTGATCGGGTTTGCCGGCGCCCGCCGGCTGCCCGCTCCCGGCTCGCCGGAGGGCCACCCGCCGCCGTCGTCCGGTGACCTGGAGCTCTGGGGCATGTACCTGCTGGAGTCCCACCAGGGCCTGGGTCTGGGCCGCCGGCTTCTCGAGGCGGCCTTGGGCACTGCACCCGCCAGCCTGTGGGTCGCCGCCGACAACGCCCGGGCCATCGGTTTCTACCGCCGGCTCGGCTTCGCAGCCGACGGCGCCGAGGACAACATCACTGACTGGGAAAACCTCCGCGAACTCAGGATGGTACGTCCCACACAGACCAACGCGGGGTCGCTCCACGCCCGATAACGAGCCTTTTATTGGCGCGAAGTGACCCCGCGTTGGTCGTTTTGCGATCGGTGCCCGGTTCTGCGTATCCTTGGTGGGCTAGGAATAGCAATTGGAGACGTGCCAGAGCGGCCGAATGGGCTTCACTGCTAATGAAGTGTGGGGCACAACTCCACCGGGGGTTCAAATCCCCCCGTCTCCGCGTTTGGCCCCGGTCCTGCACCGGGGCCTTTTGCGTACCCGGACCCGGCCTCCTGGCTCCGGCTCCCCCGCTCCTCCCCCCAACTAAGTAGCAGCAGATGCTCTTATGAAGCGTCATAACGACATCAACTGCGACCTACATGGGGGCGTGCGGACCGACGGTGGCAGGATGGTGCAATGCCCGCACGCAGCACCCCGAACAGCGAAACCGGCACAAGCCCGGCGTGGAATCCTCGTCTGGCACTGTTGGTGGCCGCCACATTCTTTATGGAATTCCTCGATGGCACCATCCTCACCACCGCCATCCCCAACATCGCCGGCGACTTTGGTGTGCCCGCCGCCGATGTGAACATCACCATGACCGCCTACCTCATGACCGTGGCGATGGGAATCCCCTTAAGCGGTTGGCTCGCCGAACGCGTCGGTGCCCGGAAGGTCTTCTGCCTGGCGATCACCCTTTTCACGCTCGCGTCCCTGGCCTGCGCGCTGAGCCCTGACCTGACGGTGTTGACTGTCAGCCGGATCGTGCAGGGCGCCGGCGGAGCCATGATGGTTCCGGTGGGCACGCTCCTGGTGCTTCGCGGCACACCCAAATCGGAACTGCTGCGGGCAACGGCGTTCCTGGTGTGGCCGGCGCTGCTCGCACCGGTGCTCGCTCCGCTTGTGGGCGGCGCACTGACCACCTATCTGTCCTGGCACTGGATCTTCCTCATCAACCTGCCGCTGGGGGCAGCCGCGTTCATCACGGCGCTGAAGATTGTTCCTGCCGTCGCGGGCGATCCGGAGCGGAGGCTGGACTGGCTGGGGCTGGCCCTGACCACCGCGGGAGTGGGCTCCCTGGTTGTTGGCCTGGAGCTGGCCACGGCCCATCCCGACGGGCCGTGGGCCGCGATCTCCGCTGTGGCTGGGCTGGTTGCCCTGACGTGCGCCGTGCTGTGGATGCGGCGCGCGAAACACCCGCTCTTTGATCTTTCGGTATTCCGCACCCGGACCTTCCGGGCAATGGCCACCGGCGGCTTTGTGTACCGCCTGACCATCAGCTCCGTGCCTTTCCTGCTGCCGCTGATGTTTCAGACCGGCTTCGGCTGGACTCCACTGCATGCCGGCATCATGGTGGCTGCTGTGTTCATCGGCAACATCGGCATCAAACCGGCCACCACGCCGCTGATCCGCCGCTTCGGTTTCCGCGCCATGCTGGTCCTTGGCTCCCTGGCGTCCGCGGTCACCTTCGCGCTGTGCGCCCTGCTCACTCCGGACACCCCGCAGGCCTTGATCTTCGCCTTGCTGGTCTGCAGCGGGGCTTTCCGCTCCATCGGATTTTCTGCATACGCCTCAGTTCAGTACGCGGACATCGTGCCCGCCCAGCTCACCTCAGCCAACTCAGTATCCGCGACGCTGGTTCAGCTCGCGGCCGGCTCCGGCATTGCCGTCGGCGCGCTGCTCATCCGTGTCTTTGACGGCGTGGCGGTCTTCGACGCGGATGCGGCGGGCCCGTTCCGTGGCGCTTTTTTCACCATGGCGGTCCTGATGCTCTTCAGCACCGCGGACAGCCTGTCCCTGCACCGGCACGCCGGCGCAGAAGTCAGCCGCCCTGCGGGACCGGAAGTCGCCGGTCTGGATTCCAAAAGCCCGGCAGCCAGCAGTCCGGATTCCAGCCGACAGGATTCAAACAGTCCGGATTCCAGCAGCCCCGATTCAAACAGTCCGGATTCCAGCAGCCCCGATTCAAACAGCCCGGATTCAAGCAGCCCGGCCGTCAGCCCGCCTGCCCAAGCACCAGCGGAAGGACAGCACCCGCCCCGGCCTGCCGCAGGGCACGTCCGGCGACCGTAAGGCTCCACCGGCTATCCACCAGATCGTCTATCAGCATTACGCCCTGCCCGCGCAGTGACGCCACGGCTGCCTCGAGTTCAGGTCCCACGACCAAACGGTCCCAGACCCCCGCCAGCCGGTAGGCACTGTTGCCGCCCCTGCTTCCCGTCGGTCCGCCGTGGCCCATAGACAGTTCGCCAAGGTAGGGCATCCGGCCGATTTCCGAGATCCCCTGCGCCAGGGAGCGGACAAGTTCGGGCTTGCTCCGTGAAGGCATGCTGACGATTGCCGCCGGCCTTCCGGCGCCGCTCCAGCCCGGGGTCCGGCCATCACCCGTTGCCCATTCATGCAGGACCTGGACACAGGCCTGAAGCATTGCGGGGTCCACCGGCCGGTCGGCTGCTCCGGCCGCAAAAAGTTCCCGCAGTGCACCGCCCCACCCAAGGTCCGTGAGCCTTGCCAGAATGCGGCCGTTGGCCACTCCCTCATCGGGCTTAATCTTGCCCTTCACTGGTACGCCCAGGCGGTCCATTCCGCTTGGCCACTGCAGCCTGGCCTCCAGGACCCCGCCGGCCCGGCTGAGGGTCTGGCCTGCGGCTGCCGTGGCGTCGGCTGCAATGTCAGCCGGGAACCAGCGGCCGGCGCAGTTGTCGCACCGCCCGCAGGCATGCGCTGTTTCGTCGTCAAGAACCGAGGTGATGTACTCCATCCGGCACCCGGCGGTGTCCTGGTAGATGACCATGGAGTCCTGCTCGTCCACCCTGGCCTCGGCGATCCGGCGGTAGCGTTCGGCGTCATAGACCCACGGCACGCCCGTCGAACGCCAGCCGCCGCCGACCCGCTCCACGGCACCGTCCACCGCCAGCACTTTGAGCAGCAGCTCCAGCGGCGTGCGGCGGAGGTCAACGCGTGCTTCCAGGGCAACCGTGGACACCGCGGAACCGGCCTCGGCCAGGGCAGTCAGCACCGCCGTGGCTTTCTCCTCGGAAGGCATGGATGCAGTAGCGAAGTACTGCCAAATGTCACGGTCCTCGGAACCCGGCAGCAGCAGCACATCGGCGTTTGCCGCACCACGGCCCGCACGGCCAACCTGCTGGTAATAGGCCACCGGTGAGGACGGCGCGCCCAGATGCACCACAAAGCCGAGATCAGGTTTGTCGAAGCCCATGCCGAGCGCGGACGTTGCCACAAGTGCCTTGACCTGGTTGTCCTTAAGCAGCTGCTCGGCGCGTTCGCGGTCGGCGGGATCGGTGCGGCCGGTGTACGCCAGCACCTCATGGCCCGCTTCGGCGAGCAGACGCGCAGTGTCCTCCGCGGCTGAAACGGTCAGGGTGTAAATGATCCCGCTGCCGGGGAGATCGCCGAGGTGGGTCAGGAGCCACCCCAGGCGTTGGCGCGAATCAGGGAGGGAGAGGACGCCCAGCCGCAGGGAATCACGGCCCAGGGTGCCGCGGATGGTCAGGACACCGGCCCCGAGCTGTTCCTCGATGTCGTGGACCACGCGGGAGTTTGCCGTGGCGGTGGTGGCCAGAACGGGAACCGAGTCCGGCAGCTGGGTGATCAGGTCCGCTATGCGCCGGTAATCCGGCCGGAAGTCGTGGCCCCAGTCGGAGATGCAGTGGGCCTCGTCAATAACCAGCAGTCCGGTTCGCCGGATCAGCTCCGGCAGTTGGTTCTCACGGAACGACGGATTCGTGAGCCTTTCCGGCGATACCAGTAGGACGTCCACCTCGTCCGCGGCCAGCTGTTCCCGCACGGTGTCCCATTCCAGCTGGTTCGCCGAGTTGATGGCCACGGCACGCACGCCCGCGCGGGCGGCGGCGGCCACCTGGTCCCGCATCAGGGCCAGCAGGGGCGAGACGATCAACGTTGGCCCGGCGCCGCGGCGCCGAAGCAGAAGTGAAGCCACGAAATACACGGCCGATTTTCCCCAACCGGTGCGCTGGACCACCAACGCCCGCCGGCCGGCGTCGACCAGTGCCTCAATCGCTTCGAACTGCCCGTCATGGAATGCGGCTTCCGGATGGCCCACGAGTTCCCGGAGGACCTCCAGCGCCTGGACCTTTGTGGTGGACGGAGCATCAGGGGAAGCGGAAAGAAGGGCGGCGTTCTGGGTATCGACCATTGATTCAGTATCCCAGCCCCCATCGACACCGGTTCCCCGAAGGTCCCTATGTGGACAACCCCATATGCCGGCACACAAGGAAAGGAACCCTCCGTCACATGGCCTGGCGCCCACTCCCCCTCAACAGGCTGCCGTGCACTTCCACGTAAGATAAGACCCGTGACTAGCGAACAGACAAAGACTTTTGACCTCTCGGCATCCTTCAAGGCCTACGACGTCCGGGGCATCGTGGGCGATTCCATCACCGCCGAAATCGTCGAAGCCGTAGGCGCCGCGTTCGTCGATGTCCTGGAACTCGAAGGCAAAACCGTCCTGGTAGGCGGCGACATGCGCCCCTCCTCACCCGAGTTCGCCAAGGCCTTTGCCGACGGCGCAGCCACCCGCGGCGCCAACGTCCAGCTCCTTGACCTCATCTCCACCGATGAGCTCTACTACGCGTGCGGCTCCCTCAACGCAGCCGGCGCCACATTCACCGCCAGCCACAACCCCGCCGAATACAACGGCATCAAGATGGCCAAGGCCGGCGCACAGCCCATCTCCTCCGAATCGGGGCTCAAGGAGATCCAGGCGCTGGCTGAGGAATACCTGAACACCGGCCACATCCCGGCCGCCCCGAAGCGTGGCCAGATCGGCGTCCACGACGTCCTGAAGGACTACTCGGAGTATCTCCGCGAACTGGTGGACCTCTCCGGGTCCCGTCCGCTCAAGGTTGTCGTCGATGCAGGCAACGGCATGGCCGGCCTGACCACCCCCGCGGTCCTCGGCGACGCCCTCCTGCCGAAGCTGCCGTTCGAGATCATCCCCCTCTACTTCGAGCTCGACGGTTCCTTCCCCAACCACCCGGCGAACCCGCTCGAGCCGGAGAACCTGCGCGACCTGCAGGCCGCCGTTATCAAACACGGTGCCGATATCGGGCTGGCCTTCGACGGCGACGCCGACCGTTGCTTCGTGATCGATGAAAAGGGCGAGCCCGTCTCGCCGTCGGCCATCACCGGCATGGTGGCGCGCCGCGAAATCGCCCGTGCGCAGGGACAGGGCGAGGCGACACCCACCATCATCCACAACCTGCTCACCTCACGTGCGGTGCCGGAATTGGTGGCGAACGACGGCGGACGCGCAGTCCGCACCCGCGTTGGCCACTCCTTCATCAAGGCAGTCATGGCCGAAGAAGGTGCCGTCTTCGGCGGTGAGCACTCCGCGCACTTCTACTTCCGCGATTTCTGGAACGCGGACACGGGAATGCTCGCCGCAATGCACGTCCTGGCCGCACTCGGCGAGCAGGACGGTCCGCTGTCCGAGCTCGGCCGTGAGTACGAACCCTATGTCTCCTCCGGTGAAATCAACTCCGAAATCGAGGACAAGGCCGGAGCTGTGGACCGGGTCAAGGCAGATTTCGCCGCTGAAGACATCATCGTGGACACCATGGACGGAAGCACGTTCACGGCCAACGACGGAAGCTACTGGTTCAACCTGCGCCCGTCCAACACGGAGCCGTTCCTCCGGCTTAATGTGGAGGCCACGGACCGGCTGCTGATGGAACGCGTGCGTGACCGCGTGCTGGCCAATGTCCGGCGCTAAGCCCCAGGCACAGCACGGCCCGGCAAGCGACGCCGCGGCCGGCCAGGCTGGGCCGTCCTGGCGGGATTCCGTTCCGGAGGCCAGCGCCGCGGATCTGGAGAACCTGATGGGCACCGGACTTGGCGCCGCCCAGGAACAGCTCCAGCGCAACGGCGGGTTCCTGCCTTTCGCGCTGGTGGTGCAGAACGACGGCGAGGTCCGGCTCATGGCCGTTACTCCGGCGGATGCTACGGAAGGCTCCGACGGTGACTTCGACGCCGAGGCCATGATCAGCGACCTCACCGAACTCCTGCGTCAAAACCGGGATGATTTCCGGGCCGCCGCAGTGGTCTGCGACATCACGCTGGTCGAGGAAGATTCGGATGCCATCCACGTGGCCGCCGAGCACCGCGACGGGTCCGTCTTCGCGGCCGTCCTCCCGTACTCTGCCAACCAGACCACCCGCGAATGGGACTTCGGCCCGCTGGCGGCTGATACCAACGAGCCCGCCATCTGGGTGGGCTAGACCGCGGCCGATGGTCATGAAAATCAACGCTTTCGCCGACGTCAGCCTCCGGGCCCTAATGGTCCTGGCTGCCGCCCCGGAGGCCACGCTCCTCACTACCCAGAACATTGCGGATGCCGTGGCCACGCCGTACAACCATGTCAGCAAGGCGATGGCCAAGCTGCGGGGCCTGGGCCTGATTGATGTTGAACGGGGCAGGAGCGGCGGTTCGCGCCTCAGCTCAGCCGGCCGCCTGGTCACGGTGGGCCAGGTCCTGCGGGCGCTGAACACCCGCACCGATGCCGCCGACTGTGTTTCCCCGGCAGGTAACTGCCCGCTGATCAACGAGTGCAAGCTCCGCGCCGCCCTGGGCCGCGCCCGTGAGGCCTTCTACCGGGAACTGGACGACGTCGTGGTGGCCGAACTGCCCGGCTCGAAGCAGATGACGCCGGTCTTTCAAATGATCGGCCTGCGCCCCGGCCTCCAGCCCGAGGTCCTCCGGCCCGAGGGACTCCAGCCTGCTGGCCTCCAGCTTGAGGGACTCCACCCTACGGGCCTCCAGCCTGAGGTCCTGAAGGCTCCGTAGCCCCACCCGCAGCCGGGCTGTCCGGCCGTCGAACGCCACATGACACACTCGATTTGATTTCATATTTCTACAGGGTGTAGAACTTGAGGTATCAATACATGCATTTCAAATGCATGTATTATCCGACCGGACGAAGGCCCCGGTCACCTACCTCAGGAGTCAGCATGCTCTCGGACAAATCCCGCCCTGTCATTGAGGCCACCCTGCCGCTGGTCGGCTCGCGGATCGGCGCCATCACCCCCAAGTTTTACGCCCGCCTCTTCGCCGCGCACCCGGAACTCCTGGACGGCCTGTTCAGCCGCTCCAACCAGCGCTCGGGCGATCAGCAGCAGGCGCTGGCAGGAAGCATCGCCGCTTTCGCCAGCCATCTGGTCAGCAACCCCGGCACCCTCCCCGAAACGGTCCTCTCCCGGATTGCACACCGCCACGCCTCACTGGGAATCACCGAACCGCAGTACAAGGTGGTTTACGAGCACCTCTTCGCCGCCATCGCCGATGACCTCGCCGAGGTCATCACCCCCGAAATCGCCGAGGCCTGGACCGAGGTGTACTGGCTGATGGCCGATGCCCTGATCAAACTCGAAAAGGGCCTCTACGCAGCACAGGCCAATGGCAAGATGTGGGCTCCGTGGCGCGTCGCGGCGAAGACTCCCGCCGGCCTCGGCTCCATGACCTTCACCCTGGAACCGGCAGACGACACTCCCATCACGCCCGCACTGCCCGGCCAGTATGTCAGCGTCAAGGTGACCCTGCCCGAAGGCCTGCGGCAGGTCCGCCAGTACTCGCTCTCCGGGGAAGCCGGCACCAGCCGCAGCTTCACCACCAAGCTCGACGACGGCGGCGAGGTCTCCCCCGTCCTGCATAACAACGTGCAGGTGGGCGACGTGCTCGATATCTCCAACCCGTACGGCGAAATCACCCTGAAGGAGGGCGACGGCCCCGTGGTCCTCGCCTCCGCCGGCATTGGCTGCACGCCCACAGCGTCGATTCTCCGCTCCCTCGCCGAAGCCGGCTCCGACCGGCAGGTGCTGGTGCTGCACGCCGAGAGCACCCTCGACAGCTGGGCGCTGCGCAGCCAGATGACGGACGACGTCGAACGCCTGGACGGTGCCGAGCTGCAGCTGTGGCTGGAGCAGCCGGTCGAAGGCACCAAGGAAGGCTTCATGTCCCTGCGCGAGGTGGATCTCCCGGCCGACGCGTCGCTGTACCTGTGCGGCCCGCTGCCGTTCATGAAAAACATCCGCAATGAGGCCATCAACGCGGGCATCCCGGCCACATCCATCCACTATGAGGTCTTCGGCCCGGACATCTGGCTCGCCAGCTAGGTCCCCAAAAAAGTACGACGGCGGCCCCGCACCTTTTCGAGAAAGGTGCGGGGCCGCCGTCGTAATGTCTGTTTCTACCCAGCTGACTAGCTGTGGTCCGCCATGCGCTCCTTCAGGGCGTCGAGCTCGGCGCGCAAAGCCTCCGGCAGGGAGTCACCGAATTTCGCGTACCACTCCTCGATCGAGGCCAGCTCGGCCTCCCACTCCTCGCGGTCAACGCGTACCGCGTCTTCGACGTGGGCGTGGGTGAGGTCCAGGCCGGTAAGGTCCAGCGAGTGGCCCGCCGGGACGAATCCGATGGGCGTTTCGACGGCGTCAGCCTTGCCTTCGAGACGCTCAATGGCCCATTTGAGGACACGGGCGTTGTCGCCGAAGCCCGGCCATGCGAACCCGCCGTCGGCAGTGCGTCGGAACCAGTTGACCAGAAAGATGTGCGGGAGCCGCTCCGGGTTGGCCTTGCCCGAGACACTGATCCAGTGCTTCAGGTAGTCGCCGGCGTCGTAGCCGATGAAGGGCAGCATGGCCATCGGGTCGCGGCGGAGCACGCCGACCTGGCCGGCGGCAGCCGCCGTGGTTTCCGAGGAGAGCGTGGAGCCCATGAAGATGCCGTTGGTCCAGCTGCGGGCCTGAGTGACCAGGGGAACCGTCGTCTTGCGGCGGCCGCCGAACAGGATGGCCGAGAGCTCTACGCCTTCGGGGCTGTAGTACTCCTCAGCCAGCATGTCGATCTGCGAGATCGGCGTGCAGAAGCGGGAGTTCGGGTGCGCGGCCGGCTTGTCCGAATCCGGCGTCCAGGAGTTACCCTGCCAGTCCGTCAGGTGCGCGGGGACCTCGTCGGTCATGCCTTCCCACCACACGCCGCCGTCGTCCGTGAGTGCGACGTTGGTGAAGATGCTGTGGCCCTTGGCGATGGCGCGCATGGCGTTGGGGTTGGTCCCCCAGCCGGTGCCCGGGGCTACGCCGAACAGGCCTGCCTCCGGGTTGGTGGCGCGCAGCTCGCCTTCCTTGCCGATCCGCATCCAGGTGATGTCGTCGCCGAGGGTTTCGACTTCCCAACCGTCGATGGTGGGATCCAGCAGGGCGAGGTTGGTCTTGCCGCAGGCGGAGGGGAAGGCCGCGGAGATGTAGTAGTTCTTCTTCTCCGGCGAGGTGAGCTTGAGGATGAGCATGTGCTCGGCCAGCCAGCCTTCGTCGCGGGCCATCACGGAGGCGATACGCAGGGCGTAGCACTTCTTGCCCAACAGGGCGTTTCCGCCGTAGCCGGAGCCGAAGGACCAGATGGAGCGTTCCTCGGGGAAGTGGACAATCCACTTGTCGGGGTTGCACGGCCACGGCACGTCGGCCTGGCCGGCTTCGAGCGGCGCGCCCAAGGAGTGCAGGGCAGGCACGAAGAATGCGTTCGTCGCCGTAATTTTGTCCAGCACTTCGGTGCCGATGTTGGCCATGATGCGCATGGAGGCGACCACGTAGGCGCTGTCGGTGATTTCCACGCCGAACTTGGGATCCTCGGCGTCGAGGTGGCCCATCACGAACGGGATGACGTACATGGTGCGGCCGCGCATGGAGCCGGCGAACAGGCCGCGCAGCTTCTGCTTCATCTCAGCCGGAGCCATCCAATTGTTGGTAAAGCCGGCGTCGCGCTCTTTTTCGGAGCAGATGTAGGTCTGCTCCTCGACCCGCGCTACGTCGGCAGGATCGGAGAAGGCCGCGAAGGAGTTGGGGAACGTCTCCGGGTTCAGCCGCGTCAGCGTGCCGGCTGCGACAAGTTCGTCGGTGAGACGGGTGTACTCTTCCTCAGATCCGTCAACCCAGTGGATGCGGTCCGGCTGCGTAAGTTCTGCAACCTCTTCGACCCATGCCAACAGTGCGGCATGCGTGGTGGGTGCTTTTTCGAGCAGCGGTTTCTGCGCCAGATCGCCCATTACGGTTCCCTTCCTCGGGTTCATCGGTGTGTCCTAAATGTTATTGGCCACCCGGGGGTCCCATGAGGCACCGGCAATGCACGTTTGTGATCGTTAGGGACGTAAACCGCGCAAATTCAAGGAAACTTTACTGAAATCGCCTAATTTAAGTGATGAAGGTCACCTAGACCGGTCTAGTCAGCTATATTACATGCCCCTCGATTTGGCACGAGGGCCCACCCTCGCGTAAAGTAATTCGAGGTTCGGGGAGCGAGATACTCCGCGAAACAGAATATGCGCCCATAGCTCAGCTGGATAGAGCGTCTGTCTACGGAACAGAAGGTCAGGGGTTCGAATCCCTTTGGGCGCACAGAATGAAGGTCCGCACCGGTTCGCCGGTGCGGACCTTTTGCTTTAACCGCCAGGCCGCGTCGCGGGTTAGGGGTTATAGGACAAAACGTGTGTAAATCCCGGCGCGGCCTCGCCCGGGAGCCAGCCAGGCGGGGCTAACCCCGGGGCGGCGGTCCTCCCCGCCGCCGCAGGGCCGGGCGTAGGCTGGAGAAATGACGCCCCAAACCGTGGACCGCGAATTTGATGTCGTAATCATCGGCGCCGGGGCGGTGGGCGAAAATGTTGCGGACCGGGCAGTGCAGGGCGGACTCACCGTTGTAGTGGTCGAGGCAGAACTGGTGGGCGGCGAATGTTCCTACTGGGCCTGCATGCCGTCCAAGGCGCTGCTCCGCCCCGGCACGGCCCTCCACGGTGCGCAGACCGTGCCGGGCGCCGAAGAGGCGGTGACCCGGACACTGGACGCCGCGGCAGTGCTCAAGCGCCGCGACTATTTCACCGCCAACTGGCAGGACGACGGCGCGGTGAAGTGGCTTGACGGCGCCGGGATCAATCTCATCCGCGGACGCGGCCGGCTCACCGGGCCCCGCGCTGTGGAAGTAGCCGGGCTGGACGGCAACACCTACCAGCTCAAGGCGCGGCACGCCGTCGTACTGGCCACCGGGTCCACGCCCAACCGGCCGCCTATCGACGGTCTGGCGGAACTCAAGGTCTGGGGCACGCGCGAAGCTACCTCGGCACAGGAAATTCCGGAGCGGCTTGCCGTCCTGGGGGGCGGGGTGGCCGGCACCGAACTGGCCCAGGCGTTTGCCCGCCTGGGCTCGGACGTGACGCTCGTGGCCCGGAGCGGCCTCCTGGGGGCCTTCCCCGCCGAGGCCGGAAGCCTCGTGGCGGCGGCTCTTCGGGCGGACGGAGTGAAGGTCTGCCTCGGCGCATCCACGGAAAGCATCCGCCAGAACGACGACGGCACGTTCACCCTGGCCCTGCGCGACCGGACCGCCGGCGAACCAAGCACCGTGATGGCGGACAAGGTCCTGGTCTCCACCGGCAGGCATCCGGCCCTGGACGGCCTTGGCTTGGACAGCGTTGGCCTCGAGGCGGAAGAAGGGCGCCCGCTCCGGCTCCGCACCGACTCCACTGGCCTAGTCCAGGACGCGCCGGGCGATGAGCCCTGGCTATATGCAGTGGGTGACGCCGCCGGCAAGAACTACTTCACACACCAGGGCAAGTACGAGGCACGGGCCACCGGTGACGCCATCGCCGCCCGGGCCAAGGGGGAACTGAAAGGCGCCCCGGAGGCCTGGAGCCGCTACGCCCAGACGGCCAACGAGCACGCAGTGCCCAGCGTGGTGTTCACCGATCCTGAGCTGGCTTCCGTGGGACGCACGGTGGAGCAAGCCAGGACGGACGGCTACAACGCCTCGTCCGTGGAGTTGGCCATCGAGGTAGCAGGTTCATCGCTGCACGCCGAGCACTACGCGGGCTGGGCGCAGCTGGTGGTCGATGAGGACCGCAAGGTCCTGCTGGGAGCCACCTTCGCCGGACCGGACGTGGGTGAGCTGCTCCACGCCGCCACGATCGCGGTGGTGGGCGAGGTCCCGCTGGACCGGCTGTGGCATGCGGTGCCGTCGTTTCCGACCATCAGCGAGGTGTGGCTGCGGCTCCTGGAAAAGTACGGCCTGTAGTCTATTTGAACTGACCAGTCAGTTCGGTTAGGATGGTGGCAGAGACATACCTCGGCGGAAGGCCATCCTTGCTATTTGTCCAGCAGCTCCATGTCAGGGGCCGGCGTGACGACCTGCTTCCCCCCACCTCACTGCGCGTCAGCCGGGGCGAGCTGCTCCTGGTGGCAGCCGACCGACAGGACCAGCGGACCGCCCTCGCCCTGACCATCAGCGGGCGCATGAAACCGACCGGCGGGCAGGTCACCTGGGGCGGCCATTCGCGCATCAAAGCCCTTCGGCTCGCGAGCGCGCTGGTTGACTCCCCGGGGGTGAACGAGCCGGAGCAGCACCTCAGCGTCCGCGACCTCGTGACCGAGGACCTCGCCCTGGTCCCCCGGCGCTACCGCGGCGCGCTTCTCAGCAAACCCTGGCTCAAGGTCAACAGGTTTGAAGACATCGCGGACCTCTGGACCGAACAGCTGGCCGCCGGCAAGCGGATGGAGCTGCTGACGGCCTTGGCGCTGGCCAACCCCAACGCCGATCTTTTGGTGGTGGACTCCCCCGACAGGCACAGCGCCAATGTTGCGGACTGGCTGCCGCGGCTCCAGGAGCTGGCGTACGACGGCGGCCGGCCACTCGCCGTCGTCGCTACCGTCACTGCCCTCCCGGACTCGTGGACCGGACCGGCCGCCGTGATCGGCAACGAGGTCCGGGCGGCGGAGGAACCAGCCGCCACCCCGGAAGCCGCCCCGGAATCTGCACCGGCTCAGTCGGCACCGGCCCGGCCTGCATCGATCAACGAACCTGACCCGGCTTACGAACCGGAAACCCTCCTACTCGAAACCGAGGATGCCAAGTGACTGTGCTGCGGCTGGCCCGCTCCGAACTCAAGCGGATGACCGGCGGTTTGCTGCCAAAACTGACCATCCTGGCGCTGGCCATGGTGCCGTTGCTGTATGGCGCCGTGTACCTCTACGCCAACTGGAACCCCTACGGGAACCTGAACCAGATCGATGCCGCCCTGGTGGTGGAAGACTCCGGGGCCACGGCGGCTGACGGCACCGAACTCCATGCCGGCACTAAGGTGGCAGACGGGCTGATCAGCGGCCATGTCTTCAACTGGAAGCCGGTGGCCACCACCGCGGAGGCCGACGCCGGCGTCAGCAGCGGCCAGTACGCGTTTGCGCTGAAGATCCCCCAGGACTTCTCCGCCAACCTCGTCTCACCGGGCAGCTTCGATTCCGCGAGCCAGGCCATGCTGAACGTCACCACCAACGATGCCAACAACTACCTGCTGAGCACCATCGTGGACAAGCTGACCACCTCGGTTCACACCACCGTTGCCAAGGAGGTGGGTGAAGAGACTGCAAATCAGCTCCTGACCGGCTTTGGCACCATCCACGCCCAAATGCTCAAGGCGGGAGACGGTGCCGGCCAGCTGGCCGACGGCGTCGCCACCCTCCGCGACGGAGCCGGCACACTCCACGCGGGGACCACCGAACTCAGCAATGGTGCCGCGGCGCTCTACGCCGGACAACTGAAGCTGCGCGATGGGGCGAACCAGCTGACCGACGGCGCCGGGCAACTCAGCAGCGGCCTCACCCTCCTGAAGGACAAGACCGCAACACTCCCCACGGACACCCAGACACTGGCCAACGGGGCCGCAAGCGTGGCTGCCGGGAACGCCCAGTTGAATACCAAGGTCCAGAACGTTGCCACCCAGCTCGACGCCGCGGATAAGGGGCTCCGCGCACGCGTTGAAACCGCCGCCCTCTCAAGTTTGACCCCTGAGGAAGCGACAAAGCTGATGAACGCGTTCGACTCCACGGCAGCCTCCAGCCCGGTGGCCGCCGCGAAGGCCACCCTTCAGGGCGACGCCGCCCAGATCCAGCAACTCTCAGACGGCGCCACGGCCGTGAGTGTGGGCGCCGCCCAGCTTGCCTCGGCCACGCCTGCCTTGAAAAACGCCGTGGCGCAGGCTTCGGGCGGCGCGGACCAGCTTCACACCGGCGCCGCCACGCTGGCCACCGGCGAGCAGGCTGCCCTCGACGGAGCGGGCCGGCTTGCGGAAGGGGCCAAGACGGTGGACGCCGGTGCGGGGCAGCTTGAGGCCGGCGCTGTTACCGCCGCTGACGGGTCGCGGACGCTCGCCACCGAGATCGCCCGGGGCGCGGGCCAGGTACCCAACCCCGACGATTCGCAGAAGAACAGCCTGTCACAGGTGATGGCCGATCCTGTCGCCGTCAGCAACGTCTCCCAGGCCAAAGCAGACTCGTACGGCGCGGGGCTGGCGCCCTTCTTTATGACCCTTGCCCTGTGGATCGGCATCTTTATGCTGGTCCAGGCCATGCGGCCCATTACCCAGCGGGCCCTGGCGTCGAACGCCCCGGCCTGGAAAATCGCCGTCGGCGGCTGGCTTCCGTTCCTGGCCGTTTCAGCAGTCCAGGCCACCCTGCTGACCCTGGTGGTCAACCTGGCGCTGGGACTGAACCCTGCGCATCCGGTCCTCATGTGGTTGTTCATGCTGGCCGCGGCGATGGCGTTCAGCGCCATCATCCAGGGTGTGGTGGCTTTGCTGGGGTCCCCCGGCAAGCTGGTGGTGCTGATCCTGCTGGTGCTGCAACTGGTCTCCTCGGGAGGAACGTTTCCCTGGCAGACCACCCCGCAACCGCTGCACGTGGTCCACGAGGTCCTTCCCATGGGCTACGTGGTCACGGGCATGCGGCACCTCATTTACGGCGCGGACTTGTCCATGATTGTGCCCATTGTGCTGGGGCTCCTCGGCTACACCTTGCTGGGCGCCGCAATGTCCACCTTCGCGGTGCGTAAGCACAAGTACTGGACGCTCAAGACCCTCAAACCCGAGATTGCCGTATGAGCACCGTGCTGCCGGACCCTGCTGCGGCTGAGAAGAAGCTCCGGCCGGCCCGGACCAACGCCACCCGGCAAAAGCTGTTCGACGCCTCGATGGAACTGATCGGCGAACGGGGTGCCGCCGGCGTGACCGTGGACGAGATTGCTGCGGCGGCCGGCGTCTCCAAAGGCACTGTCTATTACAACTTCGGCAGCAAGTCCGATCTGATCGCCCAGCTGCTGCGGCATGGTGTGGATATCCTCAAGGCACGCCTGCTCAGTGCGGCTGCCGCCCCCGCCGCCGACCCCCTGCTGGCCATGGAGGCGATGATCGGGCAGGCCATGGACTTCATGGCCGACTATCCGTCCTTCGCGAGGCTCTGGGTCAGTGAAAACTGGCGCACCCCCAGCGTGTGGCAGGATACGTTTGCCGTGCTCAGGACCGAACTCCTGGCCGTGATCGGTGACGCCATCGAGGCCGTGGCCGCCGTTCATCCCGTTGACGGCGGCATCTCGCGCGGGAGCCTGGAGACGGCAATTTTCGGTGCCTGCTTCGTGGTGGGCCTGGACCGGGTGACCTACAACCCGGAGCGCAGCCGTGACCAAAGCGTTGCAGCAATCATGGCAATCATGCGCGGCTACGTGCTCAAGTAAGCCCGCCCTCGGGGATGATTGATCCCATGCGCCACATGGGTTTCAGCGGAAAGTTCGCCCTCATTACGGCCGTCGCCGCCCTGGGCGTGCTGGTGCTGACCGCCATCACGCTGGAGGAAGCTGTTGCGGTCACCTTTTTGGGGCTCGCGGCAGTTTCGTATGTGGCCGCGGTGGCCGAACTCCTGGTGCGGCGCCGCCATGTTGCCCTGGTGGCCACCGGGGTGGGCAGCAGCCTGACGGTTGCTTTTTCGCTGGCCTTCCTCAGTACGTGGGAGCTGGCTTTCGTGAATCAGTCGACCATCATCGGCACGCCACTTCCCACTGATGATCCCGATAATTACTTCTTCTGGGCCGCCGCCTCGGCCGGCGCCACCATGGTGGTGCTGTTCCTGGGGGCAGTCTGGCCGCCAGGGCACCGGCTGGGGGCCGGGCGCCGTCCGGTTGCCGGCAGCAGCCGCAGGCGCACGCCCTCAATGGGCGGCCCTTCGGCGCGGGCCACGCCGGCCGGGCGCAGGCCCGCAACCCGGAACACGGCTGTCCGCAGCCCCGGGGCAAGCGCTCAGCGTGCCTCCGGCTCCCGTGCGCCGGCCAGGTTGCCGGCGGCGGCAGCCAAGCGGCCGCCGTCGTCCGCTTCCCCGGCACGTAAGCCGGACCCCAAACCCGTGCCCCCGGCGGCACCCAAGTCCGGCGCAAAAACGACGTCCCGGCGCTGACGCGGCCTGCCTCCTCCGGTGAGCACCGCCGTCGCCACCCCGCCCAGGAGCAGTGCGCCGCCGGCCAGTTCCGCCGGCGTCGGGACCTCGGCCAGAATGAGCCACGCAGCGCTCATTCCCACCACGGGGACCAGAAGAGTGAAGGGAACAACGGCCGACGACGGGTAGCGGGCCAGCAGCCGGTTCCAGATTCCATACCCCACCATTGATCCGAAGATCGCCGTGTACAGTGCGCTGGCGATGGTGACCGGCTGCAGGTGGGCCAGCGTGCCGAGCACCGCATCGGGTCCATCCACCAGGAGCGAAAGCCCGGCGAGTGGCAGCGGAACAACAGCGCCGGACCAGACCACCAGTCCCAGCCCCGACGCCGCCTTGGCCCGGCGGACGATCACGTTGCCTGCGGCCCAGGACAGCGCTGCGCCCAGCACAATGATCAGCGGCAGCAGGGGCGCCACGGCGCTGCGGCCCGCGGCCACCACTCCCAGCCCGGCGACGCCCAGGCCAACCCCGAACAGCTGGCTGCGGCTGGGCCGCTCCTTCAGGAACCCGGCCGCTAGGAGCACCGTCAGCAGCACCTGCGCCTGGAGCACCAGCGAGGCCAGTCCGGCCGGCATGCCCAGCGCCATGGCCAGGTACAGGAGGCCGAACTGGCCGGCGCTCATAAAGAGTCCGACGCCGGCGATCGTCTCCCAGCCCACGTCCGGCTTCCGGACGAAAAAGATCAGGGGAAAGACCACCAGGACAAACCGCATGGCGACGAACAGCAGCGGCGGGACGTCCTCGCCGTCCGGGTGCAGGCCCAGGTCGATGGCGACGAAGTTAACGCCCCAGAGGACGGCGACCAGCAGGGCCAGAAGGGAGTGTCTAAGGTTCACCGTTCAACTCTGACAGACTGCCGTGCGTTAGTGCGCGCGGGGAACCTTGAATTTGGTGATCCGGGCGTCCTGGCCGTCGAGTTCGGCCCAGGTTTTTTCCGTTTCCAGCACCGTGAGGGCGCTGGTGGGGTAGCGTGTGGCGGCGTCCATGTAGGCATCGTGGTTCGAGTCCCGTGACGCCAGGTGCATGGCAAGGTCCTGGACTCCGGGCATGTGCGAGATGAGCATCAGCGTGGTGACGGTGTCCGGCACATGGTTGACCACGGTGAGCATGCGCAGCGCGGAGGCGGCGTAGAGACCGTCCTCAAGTTTCGGCGTCGGGGCCTTATCCCCCAGCTCGGCGCACACCCATGTGCAGGTCTGCCGGGTGCGCAGGGCGCTGGAGCAGAGGATGAAGTCCGGGAAGATGCTGTGCTTAACCAGCCATTTCCCGGCCAGCGGCGCCTCGCGGTGCCCGCGCTCCTCCAACGGCCGCTCATGGTCCGCGACGCCGCCGGGCCAGTCAGCCTTGGCATGGCGCATGATCACCAGGCGTTTGATGTGGTGGTCACTCATGCCCCAAGCCTAACGCCAGCAGAACCCAGCCCGCCGCCGTCGTCCCCAACCAACAGCCGCGGAGACCAATGCTCACTGGCCCTTACGCGCGAAAGATGCATCTCGCGTAGTGCCGCATCGCCGACTGAGGAACGAAGGAGGTGTCTAAGGCACGGCGAGATGCCGCTTTCGCGCGTGGCAGAAGGCTAGATCGAGTATTCCGGAGCGGCCCAGACCACTACTTCGGGGTGCTCGTAGAAGCGGTATCCCTGGCCGCGGACGGTGCGCACGGTGTTGGCCAGGCGGCCGAGCTTGGAGCGGAGCCGGCGGATGTGGACGTCGATGGTGCGCTCGTTGGGTACTTCCTCGGCGTTGCGCCACAGGCCTTCGAGCAGTTCATCGCGGCCGACGGTGCGGGTGCCGTTCTCGACGAGGTAGTTGAGGAGTTCGAATTCCTTGAAGGTCAGGTTCAGGGATTCGCCGTCGAGGTGGACTTCGCGGCGGGCCAGGTCGATGAGGACGCCGGAGGGGCGGGGCTCCGCGGCCTGCTGCAGCCGTGCAGTTTCAGTGCGCTTCTGGGCATTGACGGTGGGGTCGCCGAAGGTGGAACGGACGACGTCGAGCGCGGAACCGGGGGTGCCGGCCGGGGCCATGGCCACTGCAGCGTAGCTTTCAGCACCGGTCACGAGGGACTGCGCGTAGGCCCGGATTTCCTGGGCCAGCTTGGCGATGGAGGTGCCGGCAGCCGCCGCGGTCTCCTCGTCGATGCCCATGTAGAGAACAAACCCCCGGGCGACGTTGTCGTTCGCGGTGGGGCGGGCCGCGTTGTTCCCTGCTACAACCGGCGTCGGCGCGGTGAGCGGCGCAGCGTCGTTGGGCTGCACGGCGCGGAGCTGGCCGTAGGAGTTGGGGTTGTAGCCCTGGGGCACGTACCCGGGAGCGGGGAAACTGGTTCCGGCAGCGCCCGGTGCGAACGCCTGGCGGGTACCAAAACCTTGCCGGAGCCCGGAAGCCTGGCTGGGCTTACCTGCGTTACGGACGGAGATGTGGACGTATCCGGATGCAACTGACATGAATGCTTACCTCAAATGTGAATGGCCGTCATTGCGGCTCGAATGCTTGGTTGCCCGCAATAAAAATCTGGATGGGCGCCCGTCTCTGGACTGGGGAGGCGAATGCCTAAGAACTTCGTGGGTTTGAAGGTCAGGCGTGCATTCGACAACAGCGCATGTCGGCAGCAGCGGATGTGCTGGGCCAATATTCTGCGGCTGCAGTTGCTGTTGAGTTCTTGTTCACAATTCAAAGTGTGCAACGTAACAATGAAAACTTGCAAGTAACAAAGGGGCTGCTTGTCCGCATCGTGAGACGAATGGACAATAATGTGCGTCGTATCACAATTCGGCAAGCAGGCTTCTAATTATCCAAATTTGCGCCCGGCGGCCTACAAGCCGCTCATGGACGAATTTAATTCGATGATGGGTTCCTTCTTAGAATCCATCGAAACTTCACGCGCTTGACGTAAAATCGCAGCATCGCGAGCCGCTCTTGTCCAATCCCCGACAGGATTTCCGGCACGCCGGCACCATTCGGAGCGCCGCTTCGCCCTCCCGGCCGGCGGGAAGGTCCCGCCGGCCCTAGTTCGTGGTAGTTTCCGAATTCGGGGTGGTGGAGTTGGGCGTGGTGGACGTGCCGGAGTTCGGGCTGGTTCCCGAATTCGGGGTGGTGGATGTGCCGGACGTGGCCAGCTGGATGGATTCAGCCGTGTAGGTATCGACATCCTTCACGGCCGTCACGCGGACGCTGGCGCCGGCGGCGACGTCAGAGAGGCTGAGGGTGCTGCCAGCCGCGTTCCCGCGCTGCCGCATTCCCGCCGACACCTGGACGCTGGCGCCGACAGCGTAGGTACGGGTGAAGCCGTCGTCGCTTTTGACGGTCAGGGAACTCCCCGAGACGCTGGTGACGGTTCCCGTCTGGCCTGCCATGGAGACGTAGTTGGAGCCCTGGAGGATGACGTACTCCGAATGGATGGCGGCCGTGAGGCCGCCCATTCCCATGCCCAGACCGCCGGGGCCGCCGTCCATTCCCCCGGCGGCACCTCCGGGACCGGTCATGCCGTTCTGGCTACCCGGACCAAACTGGCCCTGGCCGGCACCTGGGCTGCCCGCAGCGCCCTGGCTGCCGGCCGCGCCCTGGCCGTCGGCAGCTGCTGCCGCGCTCGAACTGTTCCCGGCCGCATAGGCGCCGGCGCCTGCTGCGGCAGCAACAACCACCGCCACGCCTCCGACAACGACGCCCTTCCTGGCTGTCCAGGTCCTGTTTCCTCGGGTTCCCGAGGGAGCCTGCGGCGCGGACTGCCGGGGCGCGCCCCAACCGGTCCCGATGTTCCCGCCCTGGCGAGCTTCCGGCGTCGTGCCCCAGGCCGGCGCAGACTGGGACGGAGCGGACTGGGCAGGAGCGGACGGTTCCGGAGCACCCCAACCTTGGCCCGGCTGGTTTTGCGGCGCAACAGGCTGGCCGTCCCAGCCCGGAGTCCCCGCGTGGGGCGCGGTCTCCTCCGGCGTTCCTTCCCACCTGGCGGCAGGCGTCCCCTCCGAGACCGCGGCGGGGGTGCCTTCCCAGACCGGGGCAGGCTGGCTGTGGCCGTCCTCCTCCCGTCGCTGTGGCTGTCCGTCGCCGGCCGCGGCACCGGGGACGGGGACGGGCCGGTTATTCTGCTGATCCATGGCTTGTCTCCAAAGGAAGTTGATGTTGCTGGTTGCGATTGTCCGACCAGCGTCCGCCGCTTTGCTGTGCTCCTGCTGTGCGGCAGGGCCAACCTGCCTGTGACCTGGACCTGTGAGTTGGACCTGTGACCTGGACCGGTGACATGGGCCGGTTACGGCGCCCGCTGCGTACCGCCACTCCGGGCAGGTGGCTACGCTGGAACTCACAGCACGCACACAGGAACCGCAAAGCACCGACACACCGGCAGATCAGAGAGTTGTCCCATGGCATCCCCGCACTCCATGACCAACAACCTTCCGCAGCTCACGCACCCGGACGGCTCGCCGATCCGTGCCCTCGTGGTGGACGACGAACCCAGCCTGTCCGAGCTCATGAGCATGGGCCTGCGCATGGCCGGCTGGTCAGTGGCCATCGCCGCGGACGGCCCGGCTGCCGTCAAGGCCGCCAAAGACTTCCACCCGGACGTCCTGGTGCTGGATGTGATGCTGCCGGGGTTCGACGGCGTGGAGCTGCTGGGCAGAATCCGCGCCTTTGCGCCGGAGGTACCGGCGCTTTTCCTCACCGCCAAGGACGATGTCCAGGACCGGATCGTCGGGCTGGCCGCCGGCGGCGACGACTACGTCACCAAACCTTTCAGCATGGAGGAGGTCCTGCTGCGCCTGCACCGCCTGGTGCAGCGCTCCGGTGTGGCCGCCATGGACACCGCGGAACTGGTGGTGGGCGACCTGACCCTGAACGTGGACACCCGGGAAGTCACCCGGGCCGGCGACGGGATCCAGCTGACGGCAACGCAGTTTGAACTCTTGCGCTACCTGATGGAGAACCCCCGGCGCGTGGTCAGCAAAGCCCAGATCCTGGACCAGGTGTGGGACTACGATTTCGGCGGGCAGGCCAACATCGTGGAGCTGTACATCTCCTACCTGCGCAAGAAGATCGAGGCCAACCACCCGCCGATGATCCACACCGTGCGCGGCGCCGGCTACGTCATCAAGCCTGCCGATTAGCCGGGGACCGCATGTCCGCTCTTTCCGGTGTTCCCCGGCAATCCGGCCGATACTGGCTGAACCCCTCCACCTGGCACCTTCGCACGCGCCTTATTCTGCTTTCAATGGCCCTGCTGGTGGCCATCTCCGGCGCCATCGGCGTGGTCAGCTACGCGTCCATGGACGTGGTGCTGACCAACCAGCTGGACGCGCAGCTGATGCTGGCGTCCCGCGGCCGCCCACCGGAAGGCAACCCGTCGGGGCGTCCCGACCCGCTCGATGCCCGCGGGCAGAGTGTGGGAACCCTCAACGCACGGGTCGTGAGCGGGCAGGTCAGCAAAGAAGCAGGTTTCCTGTCATCGGACGCGACCCGCACGCCGTTGACGTCCCATGACGTCGCCGTCCTGCAGGCGCTGCCCCACACCGGCGGCCCGGTGGACCGGGAGCTCTCCAACGGAGACTATCGGCTGCTGGCCACCTCGACCCCCTTCGGCGACGTCGTCATCACCGGCCTGCCGCTGGCGACAAAACAAAGCACCGAAGCCTCGCTGGTGCTGACGATGGTGCTGGTATCGCTGGGCGGGCTTCTCGTGATCGGACTCGCGGGGACAGCGCTGATCCGCCGCACCATGCGCCCGCTGGAGAAGCTTTCCGACGTCGCCACGAAGGTTTCCAAGCTGCCACTCGACGCCGGTGAGGTGGCCCTCGCAGTCCGGGTGCCGCCGTCGGCCGCCCATCCCAGCACGGAGGTGGGCAGCGTTGGACACGCACTGAACCTCATGCTGGATAACGTCTCCAGCGCGCTGGAAGCGCGCCAACGCAGCGAGACGAAGGTGCGCCAGTTCGTGGCTGACGCATCCCACGAGCTGCGCACCCCGCTGACAGCCATCCGCGGCTACACAGAGCTTTTGCGGATGACGGAGACGTTCACCGAGGACGGCCGCAAATCGCTGGGGCGGGTCCAGAGCCAGTCCGAGCGCATGACCACACTGGTGGAGGACCTGCTGCTGCTGGCCCGGCTGGACGAAGGCAGGGCTCCCGAGACCACCGATGTGGACCTTACCCAACTGGTGGTTGAGACCGTCAGCGACGAAAAAGTGATGGCCCCGGACCACGTCTGGCAGCTGAAGCTCCCTGCCGAACCCATCACCGTCCGGGGCGACAACACCCAGCTCCACCAGGTCTTGGCCAACCTGCTCTCCAACGCACGCAAACACACACCGGCCGGCACCACGGTGGCCGCGGGCGTGATGCGCTCAGCCGATGGCAGCATCGTGGTCACAGTCACCGATGACGGCCCGGGCATACCGGCCGAGTTCCAGGGCAGGATCTTCTCGCGGTTCGCCCGCGCGGACGCCGCCCGCTCCGGCTCGGAGGGCTCGTCCGGGCTGGGTCTCTCCATCGTGGAGTCAATAGTCGAGGCCCACGGCGGGAGTGTTGAACTGACCTCACGGCCGGGCCGGACGGAGTTCGCCATCCGGTTGCCCGGATCCAAGGTTGCCGCAGCCTGAATCCGGCGGCCTGAGTCCAGGCGGCGGGTGATAAACCCCGCGGACTAGCCCCAGGCGACTTACACAGGCACGTCACAGGTTGCGCCTAAAGCCCTCAAATGAGCCGGCGTCACTGTTGATTTATGACGCTCACCGACTCCACTTCAGGAACACTGCCGGACGCCGCAGTGGCGCTGCAGGGGCTGCCATCCCCGCGGCCCGCCGGACGGCGCGCCGCCGTGGACACGCGCACCGCCGTCCCGGTCCTCGATGTCACCATCCCCGTCTTCAACGAAGAGCGTGACCTGGCGGAGTGCCTCCACCGGCTCCACACCCACCTTCAGCAGTCCTTCCCGCACAACTTCCGTATTACAGTGGCGGACAACGCCAGCACGGACGGAACCCTGAAGATCGCCGAACGCCTGGCCAGGGAGCTTCCGGAACTCGTGGTGGTCCACCTCGGCGAAAAGGGACGCGGCAATGCGCTGCGGAAAGTGTGGCTGGCGTCGCCGTCGCCGGTCCTCGCCTACATGGACGTGGACTTGTCCACCGATCTCGCCGCGCTGGCGCCCCTCCTCGCTCCGCTGATCTCGGGGCATTCCGACCTCGCGATCGGGACGCGGCTGACCCGCAATTCGAGGGTTGTCCGGGGGCCAAAGCGGGAAATCATCTCGCGCAGCTACAACCTCATGCTCCACTCGTTCATGGGTGCGAAGTTCAGTGACGCGCAGTGCGGCTTCAAAGCCATCCGGGCCGACGTGGCACAGCGGATCCTGCCCTACACCCTGGACAACTCGTGGTTCTTCGATACGGAGCTCCTGGTCCTCGCCGAACGCTGCGGCCTGCGCGTCCATGAGGTCCCGGTTGACTGGATCGACGATCCGGATTCGAGCGTCGATGTGGTGCGCACCGCCGTGGCCGACATGCGCGGCATGGCCCGCCTGACCCGGGACCTGGTCTCCGGCCGGATCCCAGTGCCGGAACTACGCGCCGCCCTCGCCCGCGGTCCGCTGCCCGCATCTTCCCGGGCTGTCGAGCAGACGCGGGTGGGCAGCCTCTTTGGCCAGCTGGTGAGGTTCGGATTCATCGGCGCAGCGTCCACCCTTGCCTATCTGGCCATCTTCCTGTTCGGCCGCGGATTCATGGACCCCCAGCTGGCCAACTTTGTGGCCCTGCTCATCACCGCAGTGGCCAACACGGCCGCGAACCGGCGTTTCACCTTCGGCATCCAGGGCGGCAATCCGGTGCGGCACCATTTCGAGGGACTGATCGTCTTCGGCATCGGCCTGCTGCTCACCTCCGGTGCCCTCGCGCTGGTGCACAGTACGACGACGCCCGACCGTTGGGTGGAAGTCCTCACCGTGGTGGGTGCGAACCTCGCCGCTACCGCCATCAGGTTCCTGCTGTTCCGGCTCTGGGTTTTCCGCGGCCCGGCAGCGCCTGCGTCTCCCGCATCGACCCCTTCGCCCGGGGCGCCTGCAAACGGTGCGCCCGGGCCTGCAGCGCAGCCCGCGGTTCCAGCAGCCGCGGCCCCGTCCACTTCGAAAGAAACGGCAGCATCATGACTTCCACCTTCACGCCTACAGACGCTGGCTCGGCCGCGGTTGCGCCGCCGAATGCCCCTTCAGGGCAGGACACCGCTGCACTTTCCGGACAGGTGCACTCCGGGCATGCCTCTCCCGGGCATGCACAATCCGGGCATGCCCCTTCCGGCAGTTCCGTTCCCGGCGCCGCGGGTCCCCAAAGCCGGTGGACCCGGTACGCCTTCGGGAGCCAGCCGCGCTGGGTCCGGCCTTCGGCGGCGGGCCTCCTGGTGGCCACGGCCGTCCTGTACCTGTGGAACCTCGCGGCCACCGGATACGGCAACTCCTTCTACGCCGCGGCCATCCAGGCCGGAACGAAAGACTGGACGGCGTTCCTCTTCGGTTCCCTCGACGCCGGTAACGCCATTACGGTGGACAAACCCCCGGCCGCACTGTGGATCCCTGCACTCGCGGGCAGAATCTTCGGCTTCTCGTCGCTGAGCATGCTGGTCCCCGAGGCACTCATGGGGGTGGCCGCCGTCGGCATCCTGTATCTGACGGTCAAGCGCATCTCCGGACCGGGGGCCGGCCTGCTGGCGGGCGGCGCTCTGGCGCTGACGCCCGTGGCGGCGCTGATGTTCAAGTTCAACAACCCGGACGCCATGCTCACCCTTTGCCTGGTCCTCGCCGCGTACTTCACCACGCGGGCCATTGAGCGGGCGGGCTGGAAGTGGCTCGTGGCCGCCGGCGCAGTGGTGGGTCTTGCCTTTCTCACCAAGATGCTGCAGGGATTCCTCATTGTCCCTGCCCTGGGTGTGGCCTATCTGTGGGCGGCGCCCACCACTTTGGGCCGGCGGCTCTTGCACCTGCTCGGCGCGCTGGGCGGCATCGTTGTAGTGGCCGGCAGCTATGTGGCGCTGTTCCAGCTGACGCCTGCGTCCGCGCGGCCCTATATGGCAGGCTCAACCACCAACAGTTTCCTGGAACTGACCTTCGGCTATAACGGCTTGTCCCGCATCACCGGCTCCGGAGAGGGAATGCCGGGCGGCGTCGCCGATGCCCCCGGGGCGGGCGGTGTTGCAGGCGGCTTTGGCGGCGGAAACGGCGGGTTCGGCGGGGCCGCCGGCTTGCTGCGCATGTTCGGCACCAGCTTCGGCGGCGAAGTTTCCTGGCTGTTGCCGGCGGCGCTGGTCCTGCTGGCAGCAGGCCTGTGGTTCACCCGCAGGGAAGTCCGCACGTCCCGTACGCGGGCTGCACTGATTCTGTGGGGCGGCTGGCTCCTGGTCACCGCCGGCGTCTTCAGTTTCATGAGCGGCATCGTCCATCCCTACTACGCCGTGGCACTGGCGCCGGCAATCGCGGCCCTGGTGGGCATCGGGTCCGCGGAGCTGTGGCGTGGCCGCGCCTACTGGCCGGCCCGGATCGTCCTGGCTGGGGTCATCCTTGGCAGCTCCATCTGGTCCATGGTGCTGCTGGGCCGCGATGCGTCCTGGCTCCCTTGGCTGGGCATCGTGACGGTTGTCCTCGGCGTCCTGGCCGCTGCGGCGATTGTCCTTCGGCTCGACTCCCTTGGCACCGCAGGCAGGTTCCGGCACGCGGGTGCCGCCGCCGTCGTCGTTGTGTCCCTCCTTGCGGGAGGCGCAGGCACCGGTGCCTGGACGCTGGCGACTGCTGCCGCCGCGCACTCGGGCTCCATCCCGACGTCGGGCCCCGCGGGCTCCTCGGCGGGCGGCTTCGGGAACCGGGCCGCCGGTTTCCCGGACGGTGCTTTCCGGGGTGACCGGAGCGGCACCGGAGCTGCCACCGACGGTGCAGCGGCAGGTCCTGGCCGCACTGACCCCGGCGCTGCGGCAGGTTCCGGCGGGGCTGGTGGCCCTGGCGGTGCAGCCGGTCCCGGCGGGGAAGGTTCGGCGGACTCCGCAGTGACGGCGTTGCTCTCCGCCACCACCACCAAGTGGTCGGCGATCGTCTCCGGCGCCACCCAAGCGGCCAGCCTGGAACTCGCAACCAACACCAGCGTCATTGCCCTCGGCGGCTGGAACGGCGGCGATCCGTACCCGACGCTCGCGCAGTTCCAGGACTTGGTGTCCAAGGGACAGATCGGCTACTTCATCGCAGGCGGCGGAATGGGCGGCGGTGGCATGGGCGGCGGGGCCATAGGCGGCCGCGGCGGCAACTCCGAGGTGGCTGCGTGGGTGCAGGCCAACTTCCAGGCCCAGACCGTGGGCAACTCAACCGTGTACGCGCTGACGAAGTAGTACGCCATGGCCATCCACTTTTCCCACCAGGCCGCCGGCGAGCGCCAGGAGGCAACGGGCCTGAACGCCGCCCGCCCCCGACGTCTCCGGGAGCATGTGGAGTTGGCGGTGGTTTTGGTGGCCACGGCGGTGCTGTACCTCTGGAACCTCGGAGCCTCCGGCTGGGCCAATGCGTTCTATTCCGCGGCGGCCCAAGCCGGATCGCAGGACTGGACCGCCTGGTTCTTCGGTTCCTCAGACGCCGCCAATTCCATCACGGTTGACAAGCCTCCGGCCTCGCTGTGGATCATGGGCCTGTCGGTCCGCCTCTTCGGCCTAAGCTCATGGAGCATCCTGGTCCCTGAAGCGATCATGGGGGTAGCCACGGCCTGGCTGCTGTATCTCGCGGTGCGACGTGCGGCGGCGCCGGCCACCGGTGATTCCCGGCTGGCGCACCGGGCCGGCCTGCTGGCGGCAGTGGTCCTGGCCGTCACGCCGGTGGCCACGCTGATGTTCCGGTTCAACAATCCCGACGCCCTGCTGGTCCTGCTCATGACGGCCTCCGGATACGCCACGCTACGGTCCGTCCAGGACGGCAGGCTGCGCTGGCTGATGCTGGCCGGTGTGTTCCTGGGCTTCGGCTTTCTGGCCAAGCAGCTTCAGGTACTCCTGGTGCTGCCCGGTTTTGCGGTGGCCTACGCTGTGGCGGCGCCGCGAGGATTCGGCCGGCGTCTGCTCCACCTGGCGGCGGCGGGCGGAGCCATGCTGGTCGCGGCCGGCTGGTGGCTCCTCGCGGTGGAGCTGACGCCCGCGGACCTGCGGCCCTATATCGGCGGTTCGCAGAACAACTCGATCCTTGAGCTCACGCTCGGCTACAACGGTTTGGGCCGCCTGACCGGCGACGAAACCGGGAGCGTGGGCGGCGGCAACGGGTGGGGCGTGCCCGGCCTGCTGCGGATGTTCAACAGCGAATTCGGCGGCCAGATTGCGTGGCTGCTGCCCTCCGCCCTGCTCCTAGCCGCGGGCCTGTTGTGGGTGGGCCGGCACGCACCGCGCACGGACGCCGTCCGCGCCTCGGTTATGGTGTGGGGCTCGTGGGTGCTGGTGACCGGGCTGGTGTTCAGTTTCATGGCGGGCATCATCCACCCGTACTACGCGGTGGCGCTGGCGCCCGGCATCGCCGGGCTGGCCGGGCTGGGCAGTGTCCTTCTCTGGCAGCACCGGCGGCAGGCTGTCGCGGCTTTGCTGCTCTCCGCCGCCGTGGCAGCGGCGGCATTCATGGCCTTCGCCCTGTTGGGTACCACCTCCGCATACGGTCCGTGGCTCCGCTGGCTGGTTCTGGCTGGCGGGCTTGCCGGCGCCGCGGGGGTGCTGTTCGGCAGGTACCTGAGGATCGGTTTTGTGCAGCGCACGACGGCGGTCCTCGCCGTCGCTGCCTCCCTCGCCGGACCGCTGGCCTTCTCGCTGTCCACGGCGGCCGTGGCCCATAGCGGAGCGATCGTCAGTGCCGGACCGGCGACGACCACCGGCGGTTTCCGTCCGGGCGGCGCTGCGGCCGGCGGCATCGGCGGCCCGGGCGGGACCCGCAACGGTTTCGGCCCCGGACAGGGTAATACCGGACAGGGCAGCACCGGCGACGGTAATACCGCGCAGGGTGGCACCGGACAGGGTAATACCGGACAGGGCAGCACGTCCCAGGGCTTCCAGCGGCCGGGGTCACAGGGCAGCACCGCCGGCGGTAACCGGCAGGCCGGCGGGATGGGCGGACTCCTCGGAGCAACCACACCGTCTCCTGAACTTGTTGCCGCATTGAAAAGTGGCGCTTCCGGCTACACGTGGGCGGCCGCCGTCGTGGGTTCCAACAACGCTGCGGGTTACCAGCTGGCCACGGAATTGCCGGTCATGGCCGTGGGCGGTTTCAACGGAACGGACCCCTCCCCCACCGTTGCCCAATTCCAGGACCTGGTGACGCAGGGTAGGATCCATTACTTTATTGCCGGCGGGAATATGCCCTCCGGCACCGGTTCGGACGCGCCAGCCCTGATAGCCGAGTGGGTGGCGGCCAACTTCCCGTCGCAGACCATCGGCGGCACCACGGTATACGCCCTGGCCGGGTAGAAAAGGTACGGTCTGCGCGCGCCGGACATCACAAAACGGAAGCCAACCACGACCATCCAATCACGCAGATGACGATTTGCAATCCGCACAAGGCAACACGCCGTCGTCGTGATGCTCGTTACCAAAATGTGACTTAAGCGGTGAGCTCCTGTACCGTCGATATGGTGTGGTTCCCGTTCGGGCCACATATCCGGATGACGCCAAGCTCTGCCGCTTCCCGGATTCCGCTCAGACCAGGCAGAGGCGGGGGACCCAGAGTCCCGGGCTTTTTTATTTGCCCTTGGGGTGAAGCCAGCACGTGATGTTCCGTGTGGCCGGATGCCCTCATCCGAACCCGACAGCTAACTCCGCAGGTGTGAGAGGCGATCCATCATGTCTGAATTCAAGGTACAAACACGCCCGCAGCGCGGGGCGCACAAACTTCACAAGCGAATTCCGTCGCTGGGACAGCGCGCCGCCGTGATCGGCACGGCCTGCGCCCTTCTGGTCGGGCTGGGTGCAGCCGGCCAGGCATCAGAGTCCAACACAATGACAGCAGCCAGCGACACCCGGCAACTGTCCACCGCGGATGCCGAGTCCAAGCTGAGCATGGAAAAGGCCGAGATGTTGGCCAATCCCGCGCCGGCACCGG
>NZ_JANFCZ010000014.1 GCF_024391045.1 Pseudarthrobacter sulfonivorans | reverse complement strand
GGGCGGCGTCCTCAGGCGGGCTTTTTCTTCTGCGGGTACGGCGCCTCGCCGCGGGCCAGCATTTCCACAAACCCGGCGATCTTGCGTTCCCGCGTGGCTGCCTGTTTCACCGAATTGGTCCGGTAGATCAGGGCGTACCGGTTCACGGATGTGAGGACATCGAACATGGCCTGGGCCTCGGGGACGGCCGCGATGGCCGCGGCCAGGTCGGGCGGAACCTCTGCGGTTGCCTGCCCGCCGTAGGCGATCTCCCAACGGCCGTCAGCCTTGGCGCTTTCGACGGCGGCGCGCCCGGCGGCGGTCATCCTGCCGGCGGCCTCCAACCGGGCAACATGCCCCACGTTCCGGGCCGACCAGACGCTCTTGGGGCCCCGGCGGGTCATCCGCTGGCAGTAGCTCTCGGCGTCGCGCTTGACGATCTGGCCATCAATCCACCCGAAGCACAGCGCCTCATCCAGCGCCGCGTCGTAGTTCAGTTCCGTGACGTTCCCGCCCTTTTTGTGCAGGACCAGCCAGACGCCCGGGCTGTCGCGGTGATTGGCTTCCAGCCACGACCGCCACGCGGCCGCATCCGGGACCAGCAATTCCTCAAGTTCAATGGCCATGGCCCTATTCTGCACGGTGCCAGCGGTTTCAAGAGGTGGCATGATGGCCGTAGTTCCGCTGTCCCGGATCCGAGGAGAAACCCATGCTGCGTGTCAGGCCCGTCCACTTCACTTCCCGCCCGGAAAAGTGGGAGGAGCTCCTGGTTGCCTTAGGGCTGGTCAAGACTGTTGATCAGGGCCCGTGGCGGGAGTTCGACGCCGGCGCCGGCCGGCTCGCCCTGCACACCACCGCGGAGGGGCAGGACGGCGACGGCACCACGGCCCTGGGCGTGGAGGTGGGCGACCTGGCCGAGTTCGCCCGGCGCACCGGCCTGGCCGCGGAGGCATCCGGAAAGACCACCGCTGAACTCATCACAGCGGACCACGGCGAGTCGTGCCGCGTCACCGGCGCCGACGGCTTCAGCTTCCTGGCGGACAAAGCCGCCCACGACGCAACCCGCGCTGACGCTGACACTACCCTGACCGTCGTCGGCGTCTGGTTCACCGCAGATCCCGGGGCCGCCGCCATGACGCTGCAGGACATCGGGGCCCGGTTCCGGCCCGTCCCCGACGCCGACGAAACCGCTGACTTTACCGCCAAAAACGGCGGCGTGCTGATGGTGCGCCCGGCGTCGGGCGGCCCGCGCTCCGGCCTGGGATTTGAGTACGACGGCGATCTGGGCGCCCTGCGCGCGCGGCTCGCGGCAGCCGGCCTGGAGGTCACGGAAACGGAGGAAGCCTTCGGCCGGACCCTGCACGTGGCCAACCCGGACGCAGCCACCCCGCAAGCGGCCGGCCCAGCAACCACCGCCCCGGGCCCGGACTCTGCCCAGCATGTCCCGCCCAGCATCTGGATCTCCCACCGGCCGGCCGAGCGGTGACATCCCGCTGGGCCGTGACATCCCGATGAGTGGTGACATCCCGGCGCTAAAAGGGCCGCTTTACGCTGAGAGCTCACCCTTCGACGCCTGTCTCTGCCGGATGGGGTAGAACTTAACCATGAATGTTCGCACTCCTGACCCCAATCCCGGCTGGCTCTCCGAGGAAGACCTCTTCGAGGCCCGTGGGAGGCTTCCCATGATCTATGTGGAGGCTGTTCCGGTCAGGCTGGATCCGCTGGGGTTCGTGAACGAGGTTGGCACGCTGCTGCAGGCCGATGAGGACGGCAACATGATCCGGTCGCTGGTGTCCGGCCGGGTCATCTACCGGGAGACCATCCGCGGCGCGCTGCTGCGCCACATGGAGAAGGATCTGGGCCCGCTGGCGTTTCCCCAGCTCCCCATCAGCCCGGTGCCGTTCACGGTGGCCGAATACTTTCCGGCCCCGTCGCACACCGGCTTCACCGACGACCGCCAACACGCCGTGTCGCTGGCCTACGTCATCCCGGTCACCGGCGAATGCGAGCCCCGCCAGGACGCCCTGGAACTGACGTGGATGACCCCCGAAGAAGTGCTTAGCCCCGGCGTCCAGCTCGAATTCAGCGGCGGCCGCGGCGCGCTGGTCCGCCAGGCGCTGGCCTTCGCCGGAGTGGGTTTCTGACGCCCGCGGATTCCCCGGCGTCCCGGATTTGCCGTGCCCTGCTTTGTAGACTGTAGGGCGGACCGCAAGAGAATTTAAGGATCCCCATGACCGAAACCCCAGCCGCCCGGCACTACAGCGAACAGCAGGCTGGATCTCTGACTTCCGGCGATCACCTCCTTCTGCCCGATGGCTGGCGGACCGCCGAAATCCAGCGCGTCGAGCTTGAGTCCGACGATTTCGGGACCCCGGCGGTAGTCCTGGCCAACCTCACCGGCGGCGGCACCATCCGCATCGCGGCCGGCTCCACGGTCCGAATTCTGGATTCCTCTGCCGGCAGCACTGTCACAGAAGAAGCGTCCGACGGCGTCACGCGGCTTCCGGCTGCACCCCACAGTTCCGAGGCTGCGGCGGAGGGGGACGAGCCGCAGGTGGGAGCGCCCGGATGGGCGGCGGCCGGTGCTGATGCACCTGACGCAACAACGCGCGGCGACCACGGCTCCGGAAACCAGTCACCGGCGCCCGGGGAGCAGGCACCGGCGGCTCCCGCCGTCGTCGTTCCTCCCCTGCCTGCCATCCCGCCCGCGGTGAGTGGCCCGTCCGAAGACGAGCTTGCCCGGATTCCTGCCCCGCAGGGCACACCCGAAGCTGTGGTGGAAGCCGCCGCCGAAGCCCACCCGGATGCCGTGGGGGTGCTGCTGCTGGCAGACAAGCTGGCGAAAGGCATCAACTTCAAATCCGGCAGCTGCCTGAAAGACCTCAGCGACCTCGCCCACGAACTGTTCGTCACGCTGAAGGACGCCGACGGCGCGCTGACGGTGGCGGACCTGCTCAACGTCCTGCCGTTCGACGGCAACCCGGGCCGCTGGGCCTCGGTGGAAGCGTCGCTGGCGCTGTCCAGCTACATTTGCCGCCAGGACGGGCAGGAAGAACGCGCCGAGGTTTACGAAAAGCTGCTGCGCACCCCGGAGAACCAGGAAACGGACCCCTTCAAGGCACGCATGAACGCCAAGGTCCGCCAGCGGTCCCTGAACGAGCCCAACCTGTACGACAAAGAGATCTTCCGGTCGATCGACAACTCCAACCATGAGGCCGAGCGGGAGTGGCGGCTGCTGCGGCTGGAGTCGTTGCTATTCCTGCGGGCCCACGGCGGGTCTGAGACGATTGGCCTCGGTGAGCTGCAGCGCCGCATCAGCAACGAACTCGAGGCCGTCCGCGCCTGACCCGAATGCCCCCTACCCGGCGCTGCGCAGGGCCTGTAGATTCGCCCTATGACGAACAATCTGAGCGTGGTCATTAATGCTGATGCGCCGCAGGTCTGGATCATGCTGCGCGAACCCGCCAAGGTGGCCCAGTGGCACGGCTGGGAAACCGACGAACTCACGGACGAAATCAACCGGATCTACTTTGGCAAGGACGTCGTCGAGGCCCCGGACCATACCAGCCTGACAGCCAACGGCGGGGACGTCTTCGACCTGAAGCCTGTGTCCGGCGGAACCCAGGTCAGCATCACCCGTGCGGCCCTGGACCATAATTCCGAATGGGCGGCGTGGGACGAGGACATCACCCAGGGATGGCTGACGTTCCTCCAGCAGCTCCGGTTCGCGCTGGAGCACCACCCGCACGGCACCCGGCGCACGCTGTTCTTCGAATTGCCAGGCGGATCCGGGTCAGCCATCGAGCGGCTGGGGCTGTCCGACGTGCCCAAGCCCGGCGAACCGTACCAGCTCACGCTGGCCACCGGTGAAGAGATTTCCGGCAAGGTCTGGTACCGCAGCAACCACCAGGTGGGCCTCACCGTCCACGGCTATGCCGAACACGGGGACGGGCTGTTGATCGTCGCGGACCAGCCGGTTATCAAGGACGTCAGGCCCGACGGCGGCGCCATAGTGATCGCCTCGACGTATGACTTGGGTGCCCACACACTGGACGCGATCCGCTCCTCCTGGGACGGCTGGCGGACTGAGAACTACCCCACAGAGAAGGCGGCCCGCTGAGGGTTGGGCGCTGTTTGCTGGCAGACTGGAACGGTGCCAGCAAACCCCGCCTCCGCCCTGCCCGCAGAGTCCCCTTCCACGGCGCCTGTGTCTTCCCATGCGGCGCAGTCCCAGTTCTCCTTCACCGTGGGCACCCGCCTGGCAAACAGCTGTTCGCCGTCGGCCAGCCAGCTCGCTGAGAACGGCGGCAGGTTCCTGGGCCGCACCGGCACCATCACCACCCCGCACGGTGAGATCCAGACGCCGGCCTTCATCGCCGTCGGAACCAAAGCCACCGTCAAGGCGGTGCTGCCCGAAGCCGTCGCCGACCTGGGTGCGCAGGCGGTGCTGGCCAACGCCTACCATCTGTACCTCCAGCCGGGCGCCGACGTCCTGGACGAAGCCGGTGGCCTGGGCGCATTTATGAACTGGTCCGGGCCCACGTTCACGGACTCCGGCGGATTCCAGGTGATGAGCCTCGGATCCGGGTTCAAGAAGGTCATCGACATGAAGTCCGTGGATACGTCTGGTCCCGACGACGCCGTGGCCCCCGGCAAGGAACGCCTCGCCCACATCGACGACGACGGCGTGTGGTTCAAGAGCCACCTGAACGGGGACCGGCACCGCTTCTCGCCCGAAATTTCCATGCAGGTCCAGCACCAGATCGGCGCGGACATCATGTTCGCGTTCGATGAGCTGACAACCCTGCAGAACTCCCGCGGCTACCAGGAAGAGTCGCTGGAGCGCACCCGGCTGTGGGCCCTGCGTTGCCTCGACGAGCACTTCCGGCTGACCGCGTCCCGGGAGGGAAAGCCGTACCAGGCGCTGTTCGGCGTGATCCAGGGCGCCCAGTACGAGGACCTGCGCCGCAAGGCCTGCCGGGATCTCGGCGCCATGAACTTCGACGGCTTCGGCATCGGCGGGGCGCTGGAGAAGGAGAACCTGGGCACGATCGTGCGCTGGTGCAATGAGGAGCTGCCGGAGAACAAGCCCCGGCACCTGTTGGGCATCTCCGAACCGGACGACATCTTCACCGCGATCGAGAACGGCGCGGACACCTTTGACTGCGTCTCCCCCACCCGGGTGGCCCGCAACTCGGCGTTCTACCATCCCACCGGCCGCTACAACCTGTCCGGGGCCAAGTACAAGCGCGACTTCGGGCCCCTGCAGGAGGGCTGCGACTGCTACGCGTGCCTGAACTATTCACGTGCCTACATCCACCACCTGTTCAAGTCCAAGGAGATGCTCTCCGCCACGCTGATCTCCATCCACAACGAACGCTTTGTGGTGAAGATGGTGGATGACGCCCGGCTGGCCATCGAGTCCGGCACCTTCTTCGAGTTCAAGGCAGAAACGCTGGCACACTACTACTCCTGAGCGTCACTCCCGGTTGGCTCCGCTATCCTGACCAAATGCTCATTGAGATCCAGGCCGCAGCAGGCCCTGCAGAAGCCCTCGTTGTCCGCCCGGGAACGGGCGAAGGCCCGTTCCCGGGCGTCATCCTGTACATGGACGCCTTCGGTCTGCGTCCGCGCATCGAGGAAATGGCACAGCGGATCGCCGACTGGGGCTACGTGGTCCTGGCGCCGAACGTCTTCTACCGGGACGGGTCCGCCGCGGAGCTGGCCCCGACAGTGGACATGACCACCCCGGAGGGCCGCGCCGCCGCGGGCAACGCTGCGTTCCCGCGGGTCGGGCACCTCACCGCCGATAAGGCGCTGCCGGACATCGACGCGTGGGTTGCGGCTTTGGAAACGCTCGACGGCGTCGCGCCCGGTCCCATCGGCACGTTCGGTTACTGCATGGGCGCCCGCCTGGCCGTCCGCACCGCAACAGCCCACCCCGAGGTGGTGGCTGCCTGCGGCGGCTTCCACGGCGGCGGGCTCGCGACCGACGGCGCGGACAGCCCGCATCTGGGACTCGGCAACGCCCGGGCCCGGTTTGTCTTCGGCCACGCGGACCACGATCAGAGCATGGATGCCGACGCCGTTGCACGGCTGGGTTCAGCGTTGGATGCGGCCGGGCTCAAGGCCTCTAATGAGGTTTACACCGGCGCCCCGCACGGCTACACAATGGCCGACACCTCGATGTTCCACGCCGATGCCACCGAGCGGCACTTCACCGAACTCCGCGCCCTCCTGGACGCGACGCTGAAGGGCTAAGGCAGGGCGTTAGGCGCGGTCCGCCGTCGTCACCGCTGCCGCCGTCGGGGCGCCGTAGCTGGGTTCGCGCTTCTTGATCCAGGCGATCACCAAGGACGTCACGGGCACAAACAGGAACTCCACCAGGGTTTTGTAGACAAAGCCCACCACCACGTAGTTCACGAACATGCCGAAGTCCGCGATGCCGATGACAGAGGCCGCAATGCTGCAGAAGATCAGGGTGTCCACGAATTCGCCCGCGCCTGAGGAGCCCATCAGGCGTGCCCACAGGGACTTCTCGCCCGAGCGGGCCTTCATCTTAACCAGGATCCACGAGTTGATGGTCTGCCCGGCCAGGAAGGCCAGCAGGGACGCGAGGACGATCTGCGGAACCGGGCCCAGTGCACCCTCGAGGGCTGACTGCTTGGCGACTCCGAACTCATCATCGAAGCCGGGCAGCGCAATAATCACCCAGTAGCAGACGGACGCGAACACGGACAGGGCGAACGTGGTGAAGATGGCTTTGCGCGCCACCTTGAAGCCGTACACCTCGCTGATGACGTCGCCCAGGATGTAGGCCAGCGGGAAGAGGAAGAAGCCCCCGTCGGTGATGATCGGGCCGATCGCCACGCCCTTGGACGCGCCGATGTTGGAAAGGATGAGCACCACGGCCATAAACGCCAGCATGATGCCGAAGTAGGGCGAGCCGATGGAGGCGAATTTCGCGGCCGTGGGTGCCGGGGCGGCGACGGGCGACGCATCAGGAGCAGAGGGGGAAGGCATAGGGGTGTCCGTTCAAAGTGGTTCGCTCGGGCCACTGGCAGTCAGAGGGACTGCACCGGGGCGCCGGCTGTATTAGCACTGTCACGCCATTGTCCCATCCGGCAAGGACATTCTCTTTTTGAACACGTTCAATTCCGTGCCATACTTGCTTCTGAACACGTTCAAAAAAGGGGGAGGCCGTGGCTGTCAAGAGTGAGCAGACCCGCCAGCGCCTGGCGGACATCGCCTTGCGGATGTTCCGTGAGATCGGATTCGAGCAGACCACCATGCGCGCCATCGCCGCCGAGGCAGGCGTCTCCGTGGGCAACGCCTACTACTATTTCGCGTCCAAGGACGATCTGGTCCAGGAACTTTACAGCCAGGTCCAGGCCGAGCACGCCGCCAAAGCGGAGCAGGCGCTGGCCGGACTCACGGACCTGGCGGGCCGTCTCAAGGCCGCCCTGCACGCAGGGCTGGACGTGATGGCCCCCTACCACCGCTTCGGTGCCGATTTCGTGGCCACCGCCATCCGGCCGACGTCGCCCGTGAATCCCTTTGCCGGGCAGTCAACGGCCGCACGGGAAGCTTCACTCGGCATCTTCCGCGCAGCGGTGGAAGGTGCCCGTCCGGCCGCACCGAAGAAACTCCGTGCGGATCTGCCCGAACTGCTGTGGCTTGGCTACATGGGGATTGCCCTGTTCTGGGTGTATGACACGTCCGAGGGGCAGCGCCGCACCCGGAAACTGGTGGACGGGGCCGTCCCGCTGATCGCCCGGGGACTTTCCCTCGCAAGGATTCCCGGCGTCAGCAAAGTCCTGGACGACGTCCTCAGCCTCAGCCGCAGCATCCGGGATTAGGAAACACGGGGAAAGAAATGAATAAACCAAAAACCGTAGTGCTGGCCGGAGCGTCCGGCTTCATCGGCTCCTACTTCAGGGCACGTTTCGAGCACGATGACTGGACCGTCCGCACTATCGGGCGCCGGGCAGCTGGCGGCGCTCCGGGGCAGTCTGCGAGCTGGGACGACGACGGCGCGCTCACACGGGTGCTGGACGGCGCCGACCTCCTCGTGAACCTCGCCGGACGGTCGGTCCACTGCCGCTACAACGCGCGGAACAAGGCGGCCATCCTCGCCTCCCGCGTGCGCACCACCGAGGCACTGGGCCGGGCGATCGCACGCTGCCAGGAACCGCCGTCGGTATGGCTCAATTCCAGCACCGGAACCATCTACCGGGACGCCCGCGACCGGCCGCAGTCCGAAGAGGACGGCGAGCTCGGCGCCGGGTTCTCCGTGGACGTGGCACGTGCCTGGGAGTCCGCCCTCGAGGCCACTGACACCCCGCGGACCAGGAAAGTCGCGCTGCGAATTGCCATCGTCCTCGGCCCGGGAGGCGGTGCGCTGCGCCCCTTTGCCACGCTGGCGCGGTTGGGGCTGGGCGGCCACATGGGCGTGGGCACCCAGCAGTTCAGCTGGATCCATGTGGAGGACCTGTACCGGGCCGTGCGCTTCCTGCACGCACGCACCGACATCTCCGGTCCGGTCAACATTGCGTCCCCGGACGTGGTGGATAACCGGGAGCTGATGCAACTCGTCAGGCGGGCCTACGGTGCCCGGCTGGGCATCCCTACTCCGGCCTGGCTGCTGCGGCTCGGGGCCGTACTGATCCGAACCGAGACGGAGCTGGTGCTGAAGAGCCGCTGGGTCCAGCCGGCAAAGCTGATCGACGCAGGCTTCATCTACCGGCAGCCGGAACTGGGCCGCGCGCTGCTCGCGATTGCCAAGGGAAAGCCGTGAAACGGGCGCCGCGGGTGGCCTTGCCGGCAGCCCACCCCAACCCGTAGCGAAACCCTCGGGCGGAAGCTACAGTGGAAGCCGGTCCGGTGTTCACTTGGACGGACCAGAGCGGGAGGAGGTGTTTTTGATGATTGCTTTTGCCGTGCGCCCTCGGCGCCCCCAAACCATCAAAATAGCCACCCCCGTCTCCAGCTTCCGTACCGCATAAAGCACGCGGAATTCCGCGCACTTGGGCTTTGCCCGGCGGCTGCAAGCGCCAGGGGACTTTTCCCGAGGTAATCAGAGTGAACAATTCTTTCAATACCGGTCATGACAGCCTTGCTGCGTCCCTGGCCGGCCCACCCCTCTATGGATACAACGCCGCCGTCGCACGGCATTTCGATGAAAATCCACTACCCGGCAACACTCCCTGTGAGCCCGGCCGCGTGGTCCGGGTTGACCGCAGCCTGGTCCTGGTGGCTGTGGGTGCGGAGCTCCTGCACCTTCCCTACCCGCTTGATGGCGGCGTGCCAGTCACGGGTGACTGGGTTTGGATAGGCCCGAACCGCGCGGGTGACCGGCAGATTGTCGGCGTACTCCCCCGGCGGTCGGAACTCAGCAGGAAACGTGCGTTCGAGGACTCCTCAGCTGCCCAGGTCCTGGCTGCCAACATGGACCTGATCGGCATAGTGGTTCCCGTTGACCGGCCGCTCACGCACAACCGTCTCGAACGGACGCTGGTCGCAGCCTGGGATTCAGGCGCGGTGCCCCTGGTGATTATCACCAAAGCGGACCTGGCCTCCGTGGCGGACGACGTCGTCGGGGAGGTCATCCTGCAGGCGGCAGGTGTTGACGTGGTCACCACCTCCGCGGAGAACGGGGACGGGATCGATGGCCTGCTGGCTCATCTGCCCGAGCGCAGCACGCTCGTCCTGCTGGGCCCATCCGGCGCCGGTAAATCCACCCTGATCAACGCCATGGTTGGCCATAACGTACAGCACACAGGCCAAGTCCGTACCGGCGATTTCAAGGGCAAACACACCACAACCTCCCGGGAACTTGTCCCGCTGGCGGACGGCACCGTCCTCATGGACACCCCGGGCGTCCGCGGGTTCGGGCTTTTCGACGCCGATGACGGGATGGAACAGATGTTCGGCGATGTGGAGGAGCTCGCCGGCCGCTGCCGGTTTTCCGATTGCGCGCATCAGCAGGAACCCGGCTGCGCCGTGCAGGCCGCCATCGCTGAGGGCACGCTCGAGGACCGCCGCTGGAACAACTACCGGAAACTCCAGCGCGAAATTGCCGCGCTGGCCCGGCGCAACGATGCGGCGGCGAGCCGGGCCTACTACCGCGAGTGGCACCAAAAGGTGATAGGCGGAGGAATTTCCCAACGGTCTGCAGAGCGTACAAGGTCAGAGCGGGAGGAGGACCGGCGATCAAAACGGAAGCGGCGCTGAGCCGGCTGGGGCCGGGATGGCAGGATAGAACCATGACTTTTGCTTCAACTGCCGCCCCGTCCCCAGCCGATCTCGGCGTTATCGCCGCTGCCGCGCCAGCTGTCGTCCTGACGATTGCAGGATCCGAAGCTACTGGCGGCGCGGGCGCCCAGGCCGACCTGAAGACGTTCCAGGAGCTGGGCGTCTTCGGCATCGCCAACCTCACCTGCATCGTGTCCTTCGATCCGAACGACAGCTGGAACCACCGTTTCGTGCCGGTGGACCAGCAGGTCATCGCGGATCAGCTGGAGGCCACGACGGCGGCGTACGGCACGGCGTCGAAGGCGCGTTCCGGCACGGAAAGTGAGCGGGGCAGGCCCGTCCTGGACACCGTGAAGATCGGCATGCTGGGCAGCCCGGCTACCATCGCCACCGTTGCCGCTGCTCTGGAATCTGGCGCGTTCCGCAACGTGGTGCTGGACCCGGTGCTGATCTGCAAAGGCCAGGAGCCCGGCCACGCGCTGGACACGGACCAGGCACTGAAGGCGCAGATCCTGCCGCTGGCCACGTTCGTCACCCCCAACCACTTCGAAGCCGAATCGCTGTCCGGCCTGGAGATCACCGACGTCGAATCCCTCAAGGCCGCGGCGATCCGCATCCACGAGCTCAGCGGCGCCGCCGTCCTCGCCAAAGGCGGGGTGCGGCTGGACGGTCCGGACGCCGTCGACGTCTACTACGACGGCGGGACTCTCGAGGTCCTTAGCGCTCCCAAGGTGGGCGACGTGGCCGTATCCGGCGCCGGCTGCTCGCTGGCCGCAGCAGTAACGGCGGAACTCGCGAAGGGCGCCACTCCGCTGCAGGCTGCCCGCACGGCCAAGAAATTTGTGACCGCCGGGATCCGCAACCGGGTGGCCTCAGGCGCCCCGTTCGACGCCCTCTGGCAAGGCGGCCCGCGCTAACGCACCCCGCATCCTGAGTGCGGCAACGCCCACCCCCAAAGCAGGACGCTCTCTCACTTAACGCAGGTTTTTCCCAAACGCTCGCTCACTTTCTTCAGGGAAGTGAGCGAGCGTTTGGGCTTTTTCTGCAGCAAGTGAGAGAGCGTCCGGCCAGCCCGGGCGGCTGGGGCTTAGCGGCGCGGGATGTTCCGGAGGTTGCTGCGGGCCATGCTGACGGCCTCGCCTGCGCCCCGGTTCAGGACCACCTTGGACATGGCCGTGGCGAAACCCAGCACCTGCGACCCTGAAATCTTCGGCGGGATGGACAGCGCCTTGGGGTCGGTGATGAGTTCCACCAGCGCCGGCCCGGGGTGCGCGAAGGCGGCACGGTATGCCCCCTCGATCTGTGCCGGGTCCGTGACCCGCACGGCGTGGAAGCCCAGGGCCTTGGCCACGGCGGCGTAGTTGGCGTCGGGCACGTCCACGCCGAAGTCGGGCAGTCCGTCCACCAGCATCTCGAGCTTGACCATGCCCAGTGTCGAGTTGTTGAACACCACCACCTTGACGGGGAGCCGGTGGGCGGCCACGGTGATGAGCTCGCCCAGGAGCATGGACAGCCCGCCGTCGCCGGACACGGAGATGACCTGCCGGCCGGGCGCCGCGACCTGCGCCCCGATGGCGTGCGGCAGGGCGTTCGCCATGGAGCCGTGCAGGAAGGAGCCCAGCAGCCGGCGGGTACCCAGCGGGTTGATGTACCGTGCCGTCCAGACGTTGCACATGCCGGTGTCCGCCGTGAACACCGCGTCCTCGGCGGCCACCTGGTCCAGCAGCGAGGCGGCGTATTCCGGGTGGATGGGGACCTTGGTCTCCACTTTGCGGGTGTAGGCGCCCACGGCTTTGTTCATGAGCCTGTCGTGCTTCTTCAGCATCTGGTTCAGGAATTTCCGGTTCTTTTTCGCCTTGACCTGGGGCAGCAGCGCGGTGAGGGTGGGCAGCACGTCACCGTGGACGGCTATGTCGACGTCGGTCCGGCGCCCCAGCCGGTGCGCGGCCCGGTCCACCTGGGCGGTGCGGGTGCCGGGCAGGAACTGGTCGTACGGGAAGTCCGTGCCCAGGAGGATGAGCAGGTCCGCATCCTCGATGCCTTCGGCGGCGGCACCGTAGCCCAGCAGCCCGGTCATGCCGATGTCGAACGGGTTGTTGTACTGCAGGAAGTCCTTGCCGCGGAGGGAATGTCCGATGGGTGCACCGATCAGTTCGGCGAGCGCAATCACCTCATCGTGCGCCCCTTCGACGCCGATGCCCCCGAAGATTGCCACCTTGTCCGCCGCGTTGATGGCTTCGGCCAGTTCCCGGACGCTGCCGGGGTCCGGCACCAAAGCGGCCGGACGGAACGTGGCGGGCGCCGGCGTCGGCCCTGTGGCTTCCAGCCCGGCGATGTCGCCCGGCAGGGTGAGCACGGCGACGCCGCGGAGCCCGATGGCGTGCTGGATGGCGCTGTGCATCACGCGCGGCGCCTGTTCAGCGGTGCTCACGAGCTCGGAATAGACGGAACATTCGTTGAACAGCCGGTCCGGGTGGGTTTCCTGGAAGTAGCTGCTGCCGATCTGCTTGCTGGGGATGTGCGAGGCGATGGCGAGGACGGGGGCGCCGGAACGGTTGGCGTCGTACAGGCCGTTGATCAGGTGCAGGTTGCCGGGCCCGCAGGATCCGGCGCAGACGGCCAGCTTGCCGGTGAGCTGGGCTTCGGCCGAGGCTGCGAACGCCGCGGCCTCCTCGTGCCGGACGTGGACCCAGTCGATCCCGCCTTTGGCCGAGCCGCACGTCTGGCGGACGGCGTCCACGATCGGATTGAGGCTGTCCCCCACGATCCCGTAGATCCGCTGCACTCCGGCAGCCTGGAGTTGTTCAATGAGCTGGGTGGCGAGTTCCTTGGCCATGCGTGCACACTCCCGCGATCAGGTTGGCTGACTGTTGATGAGCTGTCCTCGCCAATATAGTCCCGCCGCCTGAACACTGGCAGGTGGGCACCCGCCGGACACCGGGGCTCCCGGCCACGCACAGCCCGCAATGCGCTCTCAGTATCTGCACGAAAACCCGGGCCCTTTGTCACATTCCTGAAGAGAGTGACCGAGCGTCCGGGTTTTTTTCTGCATGATCTAAGAGAGCGTTGCAGGTGGGGTGACGTACGACGGCGGGTGGGCAGCCGCCGTCGTACGTCACTTGAAACTTTCGCCCACCTGAGTCAGCGCCCTACGCGTCGAGGAGGTCCTTGTCCTTGCCGTCACCCTTGGCAGGACCGGACCAGGCGTGGCCCTGTTCGTGGTCCAGGTGCGTAGCCTTTTTGTTCTTCAGCGCGAAGATGTAGACCACCAGCGAGATGGCGATGGCGATGGTGACGTAGGTGAAGAACAGGTCCACGCGCTCGGCCTTCTGGAACGCCGCGCCAATCAGCGGAACGGTGCCGCCGAAGAGTGAGTTGGCGATGGCGTAGCCCAGCCCGACACCGAGGGCACGGATGGATGCGGGGAACAGTTCAGCCTTTACGAGGGCGTTGATGGAGGTGTAGCCGCCCACGATGAGCAGTCCGCCGAGCATCAGCAGGAACGCGGTGAACGGGTCCTTGGTGCCGGACAGGGTGGAGAGCAGCGGCCAGGTGAACAGCACACCGGTGATGCCGAACCAGAGCAGGAGCGGCTTGCGGCCCACCTTGTCCGAGATGATGCCGTAGACGGGCTGGAGCAGCATAAAGATGAACAGTGCCCAGAAGTTGATCACGGAGGTGTCGGTCTTGGCGATGCCGGACGTATCGTTCATGAACTTCAGGATGAAGTTGGTGTAGGTATAGAACGCCACGGTGCCGCCGAGGGTGACGCCGATGCAGATCAGCAGCGGCTTCCAGTAGCTCGTAAGCAGAAGGCGCATGGTGCCGGGCTGCGCTTCGCCGGCCGCAACCGGGGCCTTGGCGGCGAGGACCTGCTCTTCGGAAACGGTCTCCTCCATCGAGCGGCGCAGCCACAGGACAATCAGGGCCGCCACGCCGCCGATGGCGAACGGGATACGCCAGCCCCACTCGGTGAGGTCGCCCTTGGGCATGACGTTCTGCAGGATCACCAGCACTAACAGAGCCAGCATCTGGCCGCCAATGAGGGTGACGTACTGGAAGCTGGAGAAAAAGCCGCGGCGCTTGGACGTGGCGGCCTCGGACATGTAGGTGGCGCTGGTGCCGTATTCGCCGCCCACGGAGAAGCCCTGGACCAGGCGGATCAGGATCAGCAGCACCAGGGCCCAGACACCCACCTGCTGGGTGGTGGGCAGGATGGCGATGGCGAAGGAGCCGGCCGACATGAGCGTCACGCTGAGGGTCAGCGCCGCCTTGCGGCCCTTCCGGTCGGCATAGCGGCCGAAGAACCAGGCACCAATGGGACGCATCAGGAACGATGTGGAGAAGACAGCCATGGCTTCCAGGCCGGCCTGCAGATCGTCCTTGGAGTTGAAGAAGTGGGACTGGAAGTAGGCAGCGAAGACGGTGTAGACGTAGAGGTCGTACCACTCCACGAGGTTGCCGGCCGAGCCCTTCAGGATGTTGCTCACTGCCCGGCGGGTCTGGGCTGCCTCGCTCGGGACTTCGGTTTGCTGGGTGCTCATCGCTGAACCTTCCTTGGCTGCGGCGCCACGGCTTCGCGGCGTGCGTTCCTGCTGTCCACGGCAACTTTGCGCATGGTTCCTCCTCGACATTGACGGTCCCCCGCACACGCCGAGGGCCCCATCCACGCTATGCGTGAGCCACGGCACAACCAACGCGGGCAGCCATTTCCTAACACTTCCTTAGGTTTCACCCGGGGCTTGGGGGTAATCTCCAAAGCGGGCCGATTTCGGGTGCCCACCAGTCGAAAAGGAACCGTGCCATGGAACTGCTGATCGTCGAGGACGACGACGCCATGGCTTCCGCGCTGGCCGCTTCCGTGGTCACGGCCGGCCACAATCCCACCCGGGTGGCGCGGGGTGCTGATGCGCTGCTGGTGCACCGGAAATTCGGTGTGATCCTGCTGGACCTGGGGCTGCCGGACATGGACGGACTGGAGGTGCTGCGGAAGCTGCGGCAGGTCACCCCGGTGCCCATCCTGATCCTGACAGCGCGCGACGACGAACGCAGCGTGGTGCTCGGGCTGCGGTCCGGAGCGGATGATTACCTTGTGAAGCCGGTGAAACTCGTTGAGCTGCTGGCGCGCATCGAAGCGGTCACCCGGCGGGCAGGCCGTTTCTCCGCCGCGCCGCAGAGGAACATCGTGCTGGGCGATCTGGAGATCGACCTCGAACGGCGGGTTGCCACCCGCGGCGCCGGCGAACTCCCCCTGACCGCCACCGAGTTCGATCTTCTGGCCCTTCTGGCCGGCCACGCCGGATCCGTGGTGACCCGGGAACAGATCCTTGACGCGTTGTGGGGAGATGCCTTCGTCACGTCTTCGCGGGCTTTGGACGTGCACCTTACCGGGCTGCGGGCCAAACTCCAGCGGCCGGGCTTCATCATCAACGTCCGCGGCGTGGGCTACCGGATCGAGGCGGACCCGGCGTGAAGCTGCGCGTCCTGGGCATCCTCAGCGTTCTCTCCGTCCTGCTGGTGATCTTCGGATCCACCGCCATCCTGGCCTCCGTAAGCCGCGAACTGACCCAGGAACTGCAGATCAAGCGGGTGGCAGCGCTCAACCGGTTCGCCCAGGTGGCCCTCGACGCCGAGACCGCCGGCGAGTCGGCACGGCTGCAGACCGAAATGGACAGGTACTCCGAAACCTATGGCGAGGGTGTACTGATCCGACTCCAGGAGGGCACCCTGCATTCGGGCAGCCTCGACGCTGACAGGCCGGACGTCCAGGCAGCACTTGCGCGGGCAAACCTCAGCCTCAGCGACACCGCTCTGGAACCGTTGCAGCCCTTCGGGGCAGGCTCCGAGGTCATGTCCCGGTCATTTGGCAGTGCCAGCCAAGTCCTCGGCGAGGTGGTCCTGGAGGTGAACCTTGAGCCGGCGCGGCAGAAGCTGCGCGAACGGTGGCTGCTCGTGGGGCTGGCGGCGGTTGCCCTCGCCGCGGTGCTCCTGCTTGCTGCAGCCCGGGTGACAGGCTGGGTGCTGCGGCCGGTCCATCGGCTGAACTCTGCGGTTACCGAACTCGAGGCCACCGGCCGCACGGGCCAACTCCCCGAGGAGGGGCCGCCCGAACTGCGCGAGCTGAGCCGGTCATTCACTGCGATGGCACGGACGGTCAGCAGCAGCCTGGAATCCCAGCGGCAGCTGATCGCTGACACATCGCACGAGCTCCGCAATCCAGTGGGCGCCCTGCGGCTCCGGATCGACCTGCTCCAACTGCAACTGCAGACCGCCGCGCAGCAAGAGGCCGCGGCCGGGGTCCTGACGGAACTCGAGCATGTGGAAGACATCCTGGAAGGCGTCCTGAGGCTGGCCGCGGCCGAACACCGGGCCAGTGAAGACTCTGCCGGCAGCACCACGGACGGCCGCCCGGGTGGCGCGCCGGCCCCCGCCGACCCGTACCCCGTCCTGCAGGAGGAAGCCGAACGTGTAGAACCGGCTGCCCGCCGGGCCGGCGCATCCATCCACCTGGGCCCTGCACCCGAGCCGGCCCTGCAGGTTGCCTGCAATCCCGCCGAGCTGGCCCAGATGGTGGCCGAACTGGTGAACAACGCGGTCAAATACGCGCCGGGAGCCCGCATCTCCGTCGGCGCGTACCGTCGCGGGGGCACTGTCACCGTCGAAGTCTCCGACGACGGCCCCGGGCTTTCCGCCGAAGAGCGGGCTGCGGCGACCCGGAGGTTCTGGCGCGCACCGAATCCCCTCGGCATCCGCGGCAACGGCCTGGGCATGACCATCGTGGACAAGCTCGCGGGTGCCAACGGCGGCCGGCTGCGTCTGTCAGCGGCTTCCCCGCACGGCCTGGTGGCCCGCCTCGAATTTCCCGTCGCCGGACCCGGGCAAGGCGCGGGTTCCACGGGTCCGGAGGCCGCGGATGACTGACCCAGCCGGAACCTTTCCGCGCCGCACAGCGCTCAAGGCTGGATTCGCCGTCGGGCTCGCCGGGCTGCTGGTGCCGGCCCTCAACGGGTGTACGACGGATGGCGTGCAGGATTCCGTCACAGTGGCCGGAGGTGAGCCGGGCGGCTTCTACCTGGAGTTTGCGGGCCTTCTGGCGGAGGCCCTCCAGCGTCACGGCGTGGCACGCCGGGCCACCGCACTGACCACCGGCGGAAGCCTCGACAACCTGGAGGATCTGCTCTCGGGCAAGGCCACGTTAGCGGTGGCACTGTCCGATTCGGCTGCCCTGCGCGCCGCGGAAGGTGGCGACACCGCCGTCGGAATCACTGCCGTCGGGAAGGTCTACGAAAATTACGTCCACTGCGTGGTGCGGCAGGACAGCGGCATCCGGGACATTGCCGGGCTTGCGGGCCGTACCGTTGCCGTTGGGGAGCCCGGGTCCGGGACCTCCCTGACCACGCCCCGCCTGCTGGAGGCGGCGGGGCTGCTCTCCAGCGCCGCGGCTGGCCACACCGCGGAGGCAGCCAGCGGAACCGTCACTGTCCTGAATCTTGGGCTCAACGAGGGCATCGCGGCCCTGCAGGCCGGGTCGGTGGACGCGCTGTTCTGGTCCGGCGGCGTTCCCACCGCTGCCATCGCCGCCGCCCACACGAACGCCGGCCTGGCACTCCTGGACCTCTCGCCGCTGCTGCCGGCGCTGCGGGCCAAATACGGCCTCTTCTACGACCGTGTGCTGATTCCGGAGGGCGCCTACCCGGGCATCCCGCCGGTCTGGACGGTGGGTGTGGCGAATCTTCTGCTCTGCCGGGCGGATGCGGACGCGCGGATGGTCCGGAAGACCGTGGAGATCCTGGTGGACCACGCGGAAGAGCTGGTTCCGCGCTCCAGCCTGGGGGTGCAGTTCCTCAGCCCGGAGTCGCTCATCAACACCCCGGGACTGCCGTTGCACCCCGCCGCGAGCGCGGCGTACCGCGACCTGCACGGGTAATCCGCCCCCACCCCCGTCCAACCGCGGACGCTCTCTCACTTAACGCAGAAAAACCGGCCACGCTCTATCGCTTTCTTCAAGAAAGTGAGAGAGCGTCCAAGGAAAACCGGCGTTAACTGAGAGAGCGTCGGGGGGTGGGGTCAGGCGCCTGAGTGGGCCTGCAGGAAGCTGTATACCTCGGTCTCGTCCACGCCGGGGAAGGCGCCCGGCGGCATGGCGGCCAAAAGGTGCGAATGCGCGCGGGCCGACGGCCACGCGTTGCCGGCCCATTCGGACGCCAACGCCGCCGGCGGCCGCTTGCAGCAGTTCGGGTCCGGGCAAGTCGACTTTTCGCGGGCAGTGGTTTCGCGGCCGCGGAACCACTTCACATGCTGATAAGGCACCCCAATCGACAGCGAGAATTCGCCGTTGGCCGAGCGCTCCGTACGGGCCGTGCACCAGAACGTACCGGACGGGGTGTCCGTGTACTGGCTGTACGCGCTGAACTTGTCCGGCACATCGAACACCGCCCGCGACGTCCACGACTTGCACGACGGCTGACCCTCGATGGCGCCGGTATGGTCCATCGGGAACGTCACGCCGTCGTTCTCGTAGGCCTTATAGATGATGCCGCTCTGGTGGGTCTTCTGGAAATGGGTGGTGATGCCCAGATGCCGGGTGGCCAGGTTGGTGAAGCGGTGTGCAGCGGTTTCGTAGGACACCGCGAAGGCATCCCGGATATCCTCAACGGCGATCTCCTTGGCCGCCTTCGCCTTCTGCAGGAAGTCCACCGTGGCCTGCTCGGGCAACAACAGCGCGGCCGCAAAGTAGTTGGTGGCCACGCGCTGGGCCAAAAAGTCACCGTAATTGCGCGGCGTCTCATGCCCCAGGACGTAGTGGCCCAAGGCTTGCAGCAGGACCGACCGGGGGTCGTGGTCCTGGCGCTGGCTCTGTGTCAGGTAAATTCTGCGGTTCTTCAAATCGGTCACTGACCGGGTGGAGTGCGGCAGGTCACCCACGTGATGGAGGGTGAAGCCGAGCTTCTCGGCGATGTCCGCGATCACGTGTTGGCTGAGCGGCCCGGAGGTGTATCCGACCAGACCGAGCACCTTCTGCGCCTCCGCCTCGTACTCCGGAAAATAGTTCCCGCGCTCACGCATCATGGCACGCAGTTCACCGTTCGCGCGGCGGGCTTCCTCCGGCGTCGCCACCTGCTCGTTAAGCTTCCGCTCCAGCTCATGCAGCAGCCCGACCTGCGCTTCGAGGACATCCAGCGGAAGCCGCGAGCTGATGCGGATTTTGGGCAGGTGCAGCGAGTCGTAGAGGGGACCGCGCTGGTAACGTTCCAGCTCAATCTCGAGGGCTGCGCGACGGCTGGGCGGTTCGGCACCGAGGAGCTGGTCGATGCTGACGTTGAGGGCCGCCGCCAGCCCCTGCAGCAGGCTCAGCTTGGGCTCCCGCTTGCCGTTTTCGATCAGGCTCAGCTGGCTCGGCGCAGTCCCGACGGCGGCACTCAGGTCATCGAGGGTAAGGCTGGCTTGCTTGCGCAGGTGGCGTACGCGGCGGCCGAGGCTGATGACGTCCAATTCCGGGGACGCGGTGGACGACGGCGGGGGCGCGGCTTCGCGGTTCCAGCTTCCAGGAGGCATTTCTTGAGAATACGCGAAGAAGTGCATTTCTTTCCATAGTTTTCATCTAGAAACCCTCTTGGAAGTGCTGAAAAGTAGTGATCACGGAAAGAAACACCGCACCGGAAAGCCGGTGGGAACCTCAACGACGCGGTTCCCACCTACTCCATCCGGAGCTCAACCAAGGAGATCAACGATGACTGCAGCATTTGAGCCCACCCAGCCGTCCGGCCAGGACGCAACATCGCAGGCCGCCGCCCTGGAGCTCGAGTGGGCCGCCAACCCCCGCTGGGAAGGTGTGACCCGTGATTACTCAGCTTCCGACGTCGTCAAGCTCCGCGGCCGGGTCTCCGAAGAACACACCCTGGCCCGCCGCGGTTCGGAGAAGCTCTGGAAGCAGCTCACCGAAGAGCACAAGACCGGCGGTTACACCAACGCACTGGGCGCCCTGACCGGCAACCAGGCTGTCCAGCAGGTCAAGGCCGGGCTCCGCGCCATCTACCTCTCGGGCTGGCAGGTGGCCGCCGACGCCAACAACTCCGGCCACACCTACCCGGACCAGTCGCTGTACCCGGCCAACTCGGTTCCCACCGTGGTCCGCCGCATCAACAACGCCCTGCTCCGTGCCGACCAGATCGAATTCTCCGAAGGCGTCCAGACCGTTGAGGACTGGATGGTCCCGATCGTCGCCGACGCCGAGGCCGGCTTCGGTGGCCCGCTGAACGCCTACGAACTCATGAAGTCCATGATCCAGGCCGGCGCCTCGGGCGTGCACTGGGAGGACCAGCTCGCCTCGGAAAAGAAGTGCGGCCACCTCGGCGGCAAGGTCCTGATCCCCACCCAGCAGCACGTCCGCACCCTGAACGCTGCCCGCCTGGCGGCCGACGTCGCCGGCACCCCCACGGTCGTCATCGCCCGCACCGACGCCGAGGCAGCCACCCTGATCACCTCCGACGTCGACGAACGCGACCAGGAATTCATCCTCCGCGAAGGGGGCCAGCCGGTCCGTACGGCCGAAGGCTTCTACAAGGTCCGCAACGGCATCGAACCCTGCATCGCCCGCGCCAAGGCCTACGCCCCGTACTCCGACCTGATCTGGATGGAAACGGGCACCCCGGACCTCGAACTGGCCAAGAAGTTCGCCGAAGCCGTCAAGGCCGAGTTCCCGGACCAGATGCTCTCCTACAACTGCTCGCCGTCGTTCAACTGGCGCAAGCACCTGGACGACGCCACCATCGCCAAGTTCCAGCGCGAGCTCGGCGCCATGGGCTTCACGTTCCAGTTCATCACCTTGGCCGGCTTCCACGCCCTTAACTACTCGATGTTCGACCTCGCCCACGGCTACGCCCGGGAAGGCATGAGCGCCTACGTCGAACTCCAGGAAAAGGAATTCGCCTCCGAATCCCGCGGCTACACCGCAACCAAGCACCAGCGCGAAGTCGGCACCGGCTACTTCGACGACATCGCCACTGCGCTCAACCCGAACGCATCCACCCTCGCCCTGGTCGGATCGACCGAAGAGGGCCAGTTCCACTAACTTCAGCCATTCCCCCCCGTTGCTCTATCAGTCCTGGTCCCCATTGGGTCCTTTTGACGACCACAACTGATAGAGCAACAGGGTATTCAAGGAGAATTCTCATGAACACCTTTACCGACAGCTTCACGATCAACGGAATTACACTCACCGCGCAGCCCATTTGCCGGCAGGACGAGGTTCTTACTCCGGATGCTTTGGAGTTTGTCGCAAAGCTGCACCGGGCCACGGCTGAACGCCGGCAGGAACTGCTGCAGGCACGCCGGACCCGCCGGGCCGAGATCGCCGCCGGCCAGGACCCCCGGTTCCTCCGGGAGACCGAGGACATCCGCAACGACCCGTCCTGGCGGGTTGCTCCCCCGGCGCCGGGTCTGGAGGACCGGCGGGTGGAGATCACCGGCCCGGTGGACCAGAAAATGACCATCAACGCCCTGAACTCCGGCGCGAAGGTCTGGCTCGCGGACATGGAAGACTCCTCCACGCCCACCTGGCGCAACGTCATCAAGGGCCAGCTGAACCTCACCGACGCCCTTGAACGCCGGATCGACTTCACCAGCCCCGAGGGCAAGGAATACAAGCTCCGCCCCGCCGGCGAACTGCCCACCATCGTGGTCCGCCCCCGCGGCTGGCACCTGCCCGAGAAGCACATGATCATCGACGGCGCCCCCATCGCCGGCGGCATTGTTGACTTCGGCCTGTACTTCTTCCACAACGCCCGCCGCCTCCTGGCCCAGGGCAAAGGCCCGTACTTCTACCTGCCCAAGATCGAGAACCACCTCGAAGCACGGCTCTGGAACGACATCTTCATCCTCGCCCAGGACCTGCTCGGCATCCCCCAGGGCACCATCCGCGCCACCGTCCTGATCGAAACCATCACGGCCGCGTTCGAAATGGAGGAGATCCTCTACGAACTGCGCGACCACGCCGCCGGCCTGAACGCCGGCCGCTGGGACTACATCTTCTCCCTGATCAAGAACTTCCGCACCCGCGGCCCCCGCTTCGTCCTGCCGGACCGCGCCCAGGTGACCATGACGCAGCCGTTCATGCGTGCCTACACCGAACAGCTGGTCCGGGCCTGCCACAAGCGCGGCGCCATGGCCATCGGGGGCATGGCAGCAGCCGTCCCCAACCGCAAGGACGAAGCCGCCAACACCAACGCCTTCGAGAAGGTCCGCGCGGACAAGACTCGCGAGGCCAACGACGGCTTCGACGGTTCCTGGGTGGCCCACCCCGACCTGGTGCCGGTCTGCCGCGAGGTGTTCGACTCGATCCTCGGCGAAGGCCCCAACCAGCTGGACCGCACCCGCGAGGACGTCACCCCCGATGACCGCGCCCTCATCAACGTGGCCGCCACCGAAGGGACCATCACCGAGCAGGGCATCCGGAACAACATCGAGGTGGGTATCCGCTACATCGAATCCTGGCTGCGCGGGAACGGTGCCGTCGCCATCCACAACCTCATGGAGGACGCCGCCACCGCGGAAATCTCCCGCTCCCAGCTGTGGCAGTGGATGTTCGCCTCGGCCATCACCGACCACGGCGAAATCATCACCCACCACTGGATCGAGGAACTGCTCGACGAAGAGTTCGCCCGTCTGGAACGCTTCGACGGCGACCGCTTCGAAGACGCCCGTGACATCTTCGAAGAGGTCACGCTCAGCCAGGACTTCCCGTCCTTCCTGACGCTCCCCGCCTACGCCCGCTACCTCACCGAGGCACGCGAAAAGGCAACAGCCGAGGAGCTCGCCGCAGCGTAAACGCTCCACAGATTTCCGTCCGCCGGGCAGGCACGCCCTTCGCAACAGGCACCCCGAGATCCGGGGAGCCGGCCCGGCGACGGAACACCCCTCGAACAGGTCCGTCGTCGGCCCACCACACCCGGCGACGGAATGGAACGCTCTCTCAGTTAATGCAGAAAAACCGCCGACGGTCCCTCTACGTCAGGCTGTTTGTGAGCAAAAACACCCAAACCACCAATCCAGTGATTCCACAAGCTTGACAACCTGCGACTCCCACACTCTCTTTAGGAAAGTGAGAGAGCGTCAGTCGTTGAACCGCATCGAGTAATAGAGCGTTCTTAGATTGGGTGGCGATGGGCAGCGCGGCGGACTGACGACGGCTGCGGCCCGGGGGCGCACTTCGGCACCAGTCGCCGCCCATTCGTCCTCTCCTTACCTGATAAGCAACGACGGACTACTTTGTGTGGAGCGGCATTTCCCGGGGCAGTCGAAGCCAGCGCTTTGAGTACATCCCGGCCAGCTCGAACGAGTGAACCCGGATATGCTCCACGAAGTCCTCCAGCCGGTGATGAGCCTCTACGTAGGCCCGAGCACGTTTTCCCATGTCCTCTGCGACCTGCGGATTCTGCAGCAGCGAATCGATGCTGGCCCGGAGAGCCACGGCGTCGCCGGGTGGGACGAAGACGCCTGTCTTGCCGTCCTCAATGACATCGATCTGCCCCTTCGTACGGGTGGAAATAACCGGGCGCCCCATGGCCATGGCCTCCAGTATTACGTTTACTCCTGCATCAATGTCGGTTTGAAGCAGGGGGACCACCACCACCAAGGCCTGGGAGTAGGCATCCCTAAGCGCGGAGGAGTTTAGGGCATCCACCTGCACGTTTTCCTCCCGTTTCAATGACTCGCGCACATCAACGGTTGAGACTTTGACGCCCTTTAGTGCCACCACCAGGGAGGCAGCTATCCGAACAGGGATCGATAGACCCCTCGCGGCTTCCACTAAGATCCCAAAGTCCCGCTGGGTGGATCCTGCTGAGAACAAGATGCGCCGCTCGTTGTTTTCCGGTCGGAAGAACACCTGATCCACCGGGTGGCGGACAAGTACCACGGCCTCCCCTCGGAAGCCGATACGGTTCACGGCTACGTCTCGTTGAATGGTGCTCCAGGTAACGATACGGTCCACACCGGAGCGGAATACCCTCAGTGGCCAGCGGACGGAGGGTTTGGACATCCAAAACATGAGGGCGAGGTGGGGTGTCGGCACGCGCAAAACGGCAAACAGCGCGGCAACCGCAACAGTATGACGTTCAGACCAGGTCACAACAACGTCATACGAGGAGCTGAGCCGGGCTGCTTCTATCGCTTGGGATACAAAGAGAGGAAGGCGCCTGTAGAGCCGTCCACGCCAACCTTCCGTCGATTCGATCGCGCCCTCGTCCAGGACGTCACAGGCCAAAACCTCTTCGAGAAGCAGGCTCCGCGGTTCGTCGCCGCTCTGTTCCAGCCGGAGTCGTTCCCCCCGGTCCGTAGCGGTGCGTCCCCGTGTCTTGACCAGCAATATCCGGGGACGGACGACCGGTTCCGAACTCATGCGGAACCCCGCGGGACAAGGTTTGTGAGGCGCACGGTGATGCTCATGGCAATACCATAGCAATCCGCCACAGGCTGATGTGCTGCGGATCACCCGCGATTCGCAGGCAACTCCCACCAGCGGCAAGGGCCGACACGGCGGGGCGGCGCGTCAGCGCCCCTTCGGCACCAGGCGCACGGAAGCAGTGGTGCAAACGAAGAACATCAGCGTGGACGCCAGCACCAGCAGCAGTGCCGCCGTCCAGGATCCCGTGGAGTCGTGGACGAATCCCACCAGGGGCGGCGCCACTGCAGCAAAGCAGTAACCGAGGCCCTGAACCGTGGCCGACATGCGGCCGGCCGAAGCCTGGTCCTTCGCCAGTTTGATGATGGCGATGAAGATCAGGGTGATGCCGCCGCCCTGCGCAATGCCACCGGAAACGGACCACAGCCACCACAGGTCCGGGGCCAGCATCAGCCCGGCGGGCACCGCCGTCCACATGACGCCCAAGGTGACTGCCGCCGTCGTCGTACTGAAGTATTTGGCGGCGAAGGGAACGCCCAGGCCGCCAACGATGGCGAAAATCTGGAACAGTGACGATCCCGCGCCGGCGGCGGAGGGGGACATGCCCAGCTCGTCGTTGAGGTAGCTCGGCAGCCACGCTGTTATCGCGTAGTAGGAGAACGCCTGCCCGGTGAAGCCTGCTGTCAGGCCGGCGGTGATCCAGCCGGACCCTTTGACTGCCGGATGCACTTGACCGCCGTTTACGGTGGCGGCTGCGGGGACGAAGGCCGCGCGCGGACCCACCGCCAAGGCCCAGAAAACGATGGCCACCACGGCCAGGATGCCCACAGAGGCAAGGGCCACCCGCCACCCTGCCAGCTCGGCGAGCGGCGCCGTCACCATCGACGTCAGGAATGAACCGATGTTCAGCGCTGCCGTATAGACGCCCATGGCCGTGCCCTGCCGCATCGGCGAGAAGTCCCGGCGGACGATCAGGGGCACGGCGATGTTACCCACCGTGATGGCAAGGCCGATGATGACCGTTCCGGCGATCACCAGCGCCGCGCCGCCGGCTGAACGGACAATCACGCCAGCCAGCACGCCGAGGATGGTCAGGGATACGGCGAACTCCGCACCCAGTTTCCGGGCGGTCAGGGAGGCGAGTGAGGCGGCCACGGCGAAACACAGCACCGGGATACTGGTCAGCAATCCCAGGACGACGGGTGAGAAACCGAGTTCCGCCTGGATCACGTCCACCACCGGCGGGACGGCCACGAAGGGTCCGCGCAGGTTCAGCGCCAGGAGGCCGATGCAGGCGAGCAGGATCCATCCCCTGGGAATCTTGGCCAGGAACTGTCCGCTCACGAGGCGACCGCGGGGTATAAAAATGATTTCTTCACCTCCCATTGCTATCACGACTCGTCCGCGCGGAGTTCCTGGCCGGATAATGCGCCCTAGAATGACGGGACCTGGCATTATCTGGACCGAACACGCGCAGCCCGCTTCTCCGGACGAAGGAACTTCACATGCAGCAACGGCTTGCCATCATTGACGACTACCAGGACGTGGCGCACGGTTTCGCCGACTGGTCCTCCCTGCAAGATTCCGGCGTCGCCACCTCCGTGTTCCGGGAGCCGTTCCAGTCGGAGGACTCGCTTGCGTCGGCGCTGGCTGGCTTCCAGATCGTGGTGGCCATGCGGGAGCGGACGCCCTTCCCGCGCTCGGTGCTGGAACGGCTGCCCGGCCTGAAACTCCTGGTGACCACCGGCATGGCCAACGCTGCCATCGACGTTGCGGCGGCAGACGACCTTGGCATCACGGTCTGCGGGACGCCCGGCTCCCCCACCGCTGCCCCCGAACTGACCTGGGCGCTGCTGCTGGCGCTGGCCCGGAACCTGCCGGCCGAGGAGCACTCGCTACGAGCCGGCACGTGGCAAACGTCGGTGGGGATGGAACTGTCGGGCAAGACCCTGGGCGTGGTGGGACTGGGCAAGATCGGCCGCCGGATCGCCGCGTTCGGGCAGGCCTTCGGCATGGAGGTGCTCGCCTGGAGCCAGAACCTGACCGAGGAGACCGCCGCCGACGCCGGGGCCCGGAAGGTCAGCAAAGAGGACCTTTTCAGGAATTCCGACGTCGCCACCCTCCATCTGCGGCTCTCTCCCCGTTCCGAGGGGATAGTGGGCGAGCGGGAACTGCGGCTCCTGGGCCCTGAAGGGCTGTTGGTGAACACGTCCCGCGGTCCCCTGGTTGAGCAGGACGCCCTGGTGCGGGCATTGAAAGACGGCTGGATCCGGGGCGCAGCCTTGGATGTGTTCGACATTGAGCCGATCCAGCCGGCCCATCCGCTCCTCAGCACGCCCAACACGGTACTGTCTCCGCACCTCGGATACGTCACCCAGGAGAGCTACCGGCAGTTCTACGGGGGCGCCTTTGAGGACGTCAAAGCCTGGCTCGACGGTGCACCGGTGCGGGTGATCACCGCATCGTGAACTGCCCCTGAATCCGCCTAACCGGCTGCCTGAAGCGTTGCCTCGATTGCGGCCGGCGACAACACGTGCTGGGTTACCAGCTGGCTCGCCCCGAAGATGGCCGCCCGGTCTCCGGCCACGGAAAGCGCAATGCGGAGATGGGTTGTGGCCAGCGGCAGCGAGCGCCGGTAGACCACTTCCCGGACTCCGGCCATAAGGTGTTCACCGGCCTGGCCCAGGCTGCCGCCGATCACAATGACGGACGGGTTGAGCAGGTTTACCACCATGGCAACCACATCCCCTACGTCGCGGCCGGCCTGGCGGAGCGCCTGGATGGCTAGCAGGTTGCCGTCGCTGACCAGCCTCAGGACGTCGCTGCCCTTGCGGGCCGGCACACCCTGGCGTTCCAGTTCCGCGGCTACGGCCGGCCCGGAAGCGAGCGCCTCCAGGCACCCGTAGTTCCCGCACCGGCACAGCACGTCATCGCCGCGGGGCACGCGGACGTGTCCCAGGTCGCCTGCTGTTCCGTTGGCACCGCGCTGGAGTTCACCGCTGCTGATAATGCCGGCACCGATGCCCGTTGCCACTTTGATGAACAGGAAGTTCTCGTGCTCGGGCCAGAAGGCCGTTCTTTCGCCGAGCGCCATGATGTTGACGTCGTTATCCACCAGCACGGGCACAGGCAGCGAGCGCTGGACATACCGGACCACGTCGAACCCGTCCCACCCGGGCATGATGGGGGGCTTAACGGGCCGGCCGGTGGCGTGCTCCACCGGGCCCGGCAGTCCGATTCCCACTCCGGCCAGGTCCTTGAGCGTCCGGCCTGCCCGAGCCAGGGACGCCAGCGCTTCGGACACGACAGTGTCCAGCACCGTTTCCGGGCCGGCAGCCACGTCCTGCGCCAGCCTCCGCTCGGACAGGACGTTCCCGCCCAAGTCCGTGACAGCGACGATCACGTGCGTCGCGCCGACGTCGACCGCCAGAACCGCGCGGGCGGCAGGGTTGAAGGCAAAGCGCGACGGCGGTCTGCCGCCGCTGGAAGTCGCCTCGCCTGCCGGCCCCACCAGCCCGGAGGAGATCAGCGCGTCAATGCGTGAGGCCACGGTGGACCGTGCCAGGCCTGTGGTCAGGGCCAGTTCGGCGCGGGTGCGGGCCTTGCCGTCGCGGAGGAGCTGGAAGAGGTCACCGGCCCGGGAAAGGCTTCCCCCACCATCGGGGGCGGCGTCTGCGCCGGCTTCGGGGCCGGACATTGCGGGCGTGGGCTTCATGGATCAGTGATAGCACGAAGCGCTTATGCCTGTCACGCCGACCAAAGCATGCCGGATACTTTTCAACTTTTGCTTGACGTCCGGCAAAAGTAGTCCTAGCTTGATGTGAGCAGCGTCACTGAAACCCGGCGCTATCCACCGCCCAGCTACTACGAAGAGGTAAGCAACTTGCCCAGCCAAGCAGAGGCGTCACCGGCCGTACCGGGTGTAGACACTCCGGGCGCCGATCCGGGCGCCGGTCTCCTGGGCGCCGGTCTCCTGGGCGTCGGTTTCCTGGGGGCCGGGCCTGTCACCCAGGCCATCCACCTCCCGTCCCTCGCACGGCTGGGAAACATCCTCGAAGTCCGCCACATCATGGACCTCGACCCCGCCGTGGCCGAGTCGGTGGCGGGCAGGGTCGGAGCCCGCTTCAGCACCAGCATGGACGAACTCCTCGCGGACCCGGCCGTGGACATCGTGGCTGTCTGCAGCCCCCATCAGTTCCACGCAACCCAGGTCATCGCGGCCTGCCGGGCCGGAAAAAAGGCCGTCCTCTGCGAGAAGCCGTTCGCGATGAACGGCGCCGAGGCTGCAGCCATCGCCGCGGTTTCCGCCGAAACCGGCGTTCCGATCATCGTAGGCGCCATGCACACCTTCGATCCGGGCTGGCTCGCGGCGGAGCAGGCCTGGGGCGAGTTGCCCGGGCAGGTCCACACCGTCCGGTCCTCCACCGTCCTGCCGCCCAACCCCCGCTTCGAAGACTTCGCCACCGAAATTGTGGGCCGCGCAGCCGCGCCGGCCCGCGACTCCAACGATCCGGAGGTCATCAAGGCCATGCTCACCGGCGGTGTCATGGGCCTGGCCATCCACGACCTGCCCCTGGTGCGCCGCTTCACCCCCGATTTCGCCGACGTCGAGGTCCTGCACGCCGAAATCGTCCGCCCCTTCGGCTACGTCATCTCGCTGCGGGCCGGGAACGTCACCATCGAACTCCGCGCCGCGATGAACAGCACGTGGGAACCGTCCTGGGCGTTTGAAGCCATCGGCGACGACGCCGCCCTGGGAATTGATTTCACACCGTCCTATGTCCAGGCCGGCTCCGCAACAGCCCGGATCAGGACAGCCGGGAAGACCACCGTCCTGGGTCCGTTCGGCCATAACGGCTACGAGGGAGAGTGGCGCCACCTTGCCGGGCTGGCCGCCGGCACCGGCACACCGCCTGCCGCCGAGACACTGATTCACGACCTTGAGTTCGCACTGGCCATCGCCGAAGCGGCCGCAGGCCGCGTCGGGACAGACAACGATTCAGAACCGCTCAATGAGGAGCAGGAGGTCAGCGCATGACCATGCAACTGTCCGTATCAGCGGATCCGGAGGCTGACGCAGCCGGTGCCGTGTCCGCCGTCGTCGCCTCCCTTCCCGTGTCCTTCGGCCCCGCAGCCGGGGCGCCCGACGTCGTCGCCGTTGCCGGCCATGCCGGTTGGACCAGCCGGGCCGCCGACGCGATCCGCGACGGCGCCAAAGGCGTTGTGGTTTCCGGTCCCGTCGCTGAGGACCCGGCCGGGCTCAGCGCCGCGGCACACGCCGCCGGAACGGTAGTGGTGCTGGACCGGCCGTGGGCCGGAAACGTGGTACTGGACACTGCCAATGACGCGGTGCACAGCATCGTCGGCGCGGCCCTCGATGATGCGGTGCTCCTGGACTCGGTAGCCATGGCCGCGCCGGGTGCTGATCCCCTGCACCTCCTGGCGGAGCAGTTCGCCGTGCTGGTGCAGTGCGGGATAGAAGTCCGCGACGTGCGGATGGTCCAGCGGAACGGGAACGGCTACACAGTGGCCGGCGTCCTCGCTGATGGCATCCCCGTAGCGCTTCAGGGCATCCTGACCTCCGCGCTCCCCGCCACCGCAAGCCTCACCATCCTCACCTCCGCCGGCCGGGCCGACGTCGTACTGCCGGACCCGGCAGCGGCGTGGCCCGCCGAGGTCCGCGCCGTCACCGCGGAAGGGGCGACGACGCTTCCCACAGTGTACGAATCCTCCCACCGGACCAGCTGGTCCAGGGTTCACGCGCACCTGTCCGCCGGTACCCAGGCTGACGATCTGGCGCAATTCAGCACCGTCCTGTCCCTCCTGAGCCAACTCAACAGCTAGTCCGCCCCACCGCAGTTCCGCAATCCAGCTCATCCACTCATTGTCGAGAGGGGCCCGGGCATTCAGTCACTCCGGGCCCTGAAAGGAAACCATCGTGTCTACCAACTCCTCCTTCGCATCGTCCGCCGTCTCCCGGCGGGGATTCCTGGGCCTCGCCGCCGCCGCGGCTTCGGTCCCGCTCCTCGCCGCCTGCGGTGGCGGCTCCGCTTCGCAGGGCGGCGGTGGCGGGGCAGGCGGAACCGTCAAGTTCTGGGACATGCCATGGGCAACCCCCGCGTACAACGATGCCGCCAAGGGCCTCGCTGAGGGGTTCTCCGGGGCCAACGGCAGCAAGGCCTCCTACCAGATCATCCAGTGGGCCAACTTCTACCAGACCTTCTCGTCGGCCATCGCGTCCAAGACCGGCCCGGCCGTGTCCACGGGCGGCGGCTTCCAGGCCTTCCAGTTTGAGCAGCAGGGCCAGATCGCCTACGCGGACAAGGTCATCGACAAGATGAAGTCCAACGGCATGTACGACGACTTCCTTCCGGGCGTCCTGGATCCATTCAAATCGGCCAAGGGCTATGTGGCTGTGCCGTGGCAGCTGGACATGCGCGTCTTCTGGTACCGGAAGTCGCTGTTCGAGAAGGCAAACGTTGCGCTGCCCACCGACTGGCCCTCCCTGCTGGAGGCCGGCAAGGCACTGAAGAAGGTCGGGGCCTTCGGCTTCACCACCGGCGCCGGAACCGGCAACAACTACGCCAACCACTCCATGATCATGATGATGGTCAACAACGGCGGCGGCGTGTTCAACAAGGACGGCGAGCTGGACCTGCTCAACGACCGCAACGTCGAAGCCATGGAGTTCGTCCTGGAGCTGGTCTCCAACGGCATCGTGGATCCTGCCGCGGTCAGCTACACCACGGATAACATGTCCGCCCAGTGGAAGGACGGCAAGGCCGGCTACGGCCTGTTCCAGGTGAACGTCCCGCAGCGCGTTGGTGACACGTCCGGCGACCTGCTGGTGGCGGACCCCATCAAGGGCCCGCACGGGGACAAGGCCACCATCGTGTTCCCCAACAACATCATGATGTACACCAACACCCCGTCGCAGGACGCGTCCGAGGAGTTCCTGATGTACTACCTGGGCCAGATCAAGCAGCTGTGGCAGAAGAAGCTGATGTCCGCCCTGCCCGTCTTCAAGTCCATCACCGAAATTCCCGAGTTTGCCAGCGACCCCAACAACGTCAAGATCGTCAAGGACTGGCAGCCCATTGCCAAGACCTTCGCTTCGCAGGGCAACACCCTGAACGCGAACCTCGCAGCCCTGGACGGCGGCCAGGCGCTGAACCAGTTCAGCCAGACCATCATCACCGGAAAATCCGATGCCAAGACCGCGCTGCAGGCCTTCCAGTCCGGCCTCGAGTCCGTCCTGAAGAAGTAGAAATGTCCAGCACCACAGCACAGTCCGGCCTGGCCCGGGCCCGCCGGGGAGTCGCCCCCGGCGGGTCCGGGGCCACCCCCGGCAAGCGCAAGAGCAAACTCTCCGCCCAGGCCACCAGGACGTTCTTCTGGCTGCTGCTCCCCTCGGTGGTCCTGCTCGTCCTGATCCACGGCTACCCGCTGATCTACGCGGCAGTCCAGGCCACCCACGACGGGAACCTGCTCCAGACCGGTAACTTCGTGGGCGGCGAGAACTTCGCCACCGTCCTGTCCTCACCGGCGTTCTGGAAAGCCGCCCAGTTCACGCTCTGGTTCACCATTGTTGGCGTATTCGGCTCCTGGCTGGTGGGCCTGGGCCTGGCCCTGCTGCTGCGGACCAAGATTCCCGCAGGCAATACCTTCAAGGTCCTGCTGCTCTTGCCGTGGGTGGTGCCGATCGTGGTGTCCTCCACCGCCTGGAACTGGCTGGTGGCCACTCCGGACAGCCTGATCCCTGCGCTCTTCCGCAACCTTGGCCTGGGTACCCCGCTCTTCCTCGCAGACCCCACCCTGGCCTCCATCACGGTCATGGCCTTCAAGGTCTGGGTCAGCTTCCCGTTCATGATGATGATGATCTCCGCGGCGCTGGCCTCGGTGGACAGCACCGTGTACGAGGCCGCGAGCATGGACGGCGCCACCCGCTGGCAGCAATTCAGCCAGATCACCCTGCCGCTGATCGCCCGGTCCACCTACATCAGCTGGATCCTGATGACCATCTTCTGCGTCAACGACTTCCCGACGATCTACCTGCTCACCGGCGGCGGCCCGGTCAGCGCCACCACCTCCCTGGTGGTCCTGGCGTACCGCACCGTGTTCCAGGACTTCGCCACCGGCCCCGGCGTCGCCATCGCCTTCCTCATGACCATGACCCTCGTGGTCATCTCGGTTATCCTGTACCGCCAGATCCGAAAGTCGAGCGTCGAATAATGAGCACAGTACTCCACGCCCACCCGGAATCCGGCCCCGCACTCGGCGTCGACGCCGCCAAACCCCGCAAGGTCCTCTCCGAAGCAGGCATGCGCGGCCGCTGGTGGCGGTTCGTCCTGATCCTGGCCATCACCGCCGTCGTCCTGATTCCCATCCTGGTCACCGTGGTCCTGGCGTTCACCCCCGGCCCTAACAGCACCGCCACCGGCCTGACCTTCGAAAACCTCACCAACGTGTTCTCCAAGACACTGGCCGCCACCTGGCTGCAGAACAGCCTGATCACCACTCTCTCCACCGTGGTGGTGTCGGTGGCGGTGGCAGCACCAGCCGGTTATGTCCTGTCACGCGGCCGCAGCAAAGCCGTCTCCGGTTACTCGCTGCTGCTGTTCGTGATGCAGTCACTGCCCATCATCACCTCGGTGGTGCCGCTGTTCATTCTGTTCGCCGGCATGGGGCTCGTGGACAACCTGCTGGGCCTGACCATCATCTACGTCGGCTCCACCATGACCGTGGCCACCTGGATGATGGCCGCCTACTTCGACTCCATCCCCATCAGCCTGGAGGAAGCATCCTGGATTGACGGCTGCTCCGTCTTCGGTTCCTTCACCAAAGTGGTGCTGCGCAACTCCCTCCCGGGCATCCTGTCCACCGCGATCTTCGCGTTCCTCCTGGCCTGGAACGACTACCTGGTGGCCATCGTGTTCCTGCGCTCCAACGAAATCTTCACCCTTCCGATGGGCGTGCAGTCCTTCTTCCAGCAAAACGCCACCGACTGGACCTCCGTCATGGCCCTCGCCGTGGTGATGATGCTCCCGCCAGTCATTGTCTTCGCCACCCTGAACAGGTACTTCAGCGTTGGCGGCATCGGCGGATCCCTCGCCGGCCGCTAGCCGGCCACTGGCCCGCCCCGACCAATTTTTCCGAAACGAACTCCCGCAAAGGAACACCATGTCTTACTCCCTGCAGCTGTACACCCTCCGCAACGCCATCCAGGAAGACCTGCCCGGAACCATCAAGAAGGTGGCAGAGATCGGCTTCACCCAGGTTGAGCCGTACAATTTTGTGGCCACCGCGAAGGAACTCGGTGCAGCTCTGAAGGAGAACGGCCTCACCGCCCCGTCCGGGCACGCGCCGCTGCTGAGCCAGGACCAGGACGAGATCTTCACCGCCGCCAAGGACCTGGGCATCAGCACCGTGATCGATCCCTTCCTGCCGGCCGAGCACTGGCAGAACGCCGAGGACATCCAGGCCACTGCCGCCAAGCTCAATGCCGCAGCGAAGAAGGGTGCCGGGTACGGCATCCGGGTGGGCTACCACAACCACGCCTGGGAGCTGGAGTCCATCATCGACGGGCAGACCGCGCTGGAGTACTTCGAATCCCTCCTGGACCCCGAACTGGTGCTGGAAGTGGACACCTACTGGGTGGCCGTGGGCGGCCAGGACCCGGTGGACATCCTCACCAAGCTCGGCGACCGGGTGAAGTTCATCCACATCAAGGACGGCCCCCTGAACAGGGACAACAAGGCACAGCAACCGGCCGGCCAGGGCAAGGTCCCGGTCATGGACGTGATCGCCGCCGCAAAGTCCCTTGAGGTGGGCGTGGTGGAATTCGATGACTACTCCGGCGACATCTTCGATGGCATCGCGCAGAGCCTGGCCTTCCTGGACAGCAACACCGCAGCCGAAGGAGCCAACGCATGAGCGTCCCCGCAGCCCAGAACGCCCCGGAAACGGCCAGTGGCACGGCCCGCGGCAAGGGTCCGGTGGGCGTCGCCGTCATTGGCGCCGGCAACATCAGCAAGCAGTACCTGGACAACCTCACGGTCTTCCCGGACCTGAAGGTGCTGGTCATTGCCGATCTTTTTGAGGACGCGGCAGCCGCCCGGGCAAAGGAATACGGCATCCCCGAGTGGGGCGGGGTGGAGAAGGCCCTCAACCATCCCGACGTCGAAATCATCGTCAACCTGACCATCCCTGCAGCGCACGTCGAAGTGGCCACGGCCGCGGTCAACGCCGGCAAGCACGTCTGGACCGAAAAGCCGTTCTCCCTGGACCGCGACTCGGGGCTGGGCCTGCTGAAGACCGCAGACGCCGCCGGCATCCGCCTGGGCACCGCCCCGGACACCTTCCTCGGCGCCGGCCTGCAGACCGCGCGCCGGCTGATTGAACGCGGCGACATCGGCACTCCCTTGACCGCCATGACCACGTTCCAGACGCCCGGCCCGGAATCCTGGCACCCCAACCCGGCGTTCCTCTTCCAGTACGGCGCAGGGCCGCTGTTCGACATGGGCCCGTACTATCTGACCGCCCTGGTCCAGACCTTCGGCTCGGTGCGGAAGGTGGCCGCCATCGGCTCCAAGGCCAAGGAGGTCCGGGTGATCGGATCCGGCCCCAAGCTGGGCGAAGAATTCACCGTGGACGTGCCCACCCACGTCAGCGCCATGGCCCAGTTCGAGGGCGGCCAGTCCTCGCACAGCGTCTTCTCCTTCGAGTCGCCGCGCCAGCGGATGGGCTTTGTGGAGATCACCGGGACAGAAGCCACCATCTCCCTGCCGGACCCCAACTATTTCACCGGCGACATCAAGCTCTGGCGCGCCGGCGACGAGGACTGGACCGTTGTCCCGGCAACCGGCCCGGCCAACGGCCGCGGCATGGGCGTGCTGGACATGGCCCGCTCCCTCCGGGCCGGGGTGCCCCACCGGGCTACCGGCAACCTTGCCTACCACGTGCTGGACACCATGGTTTCCATTTCGGAATCAGTGGAATCCGGCACCTTTGTGAACGTTGAAAGCTCCGCTCCCGAGTCCCCCGCCCTCCCCGAGGACTGGGACCCCACCGCTTCCACCCTTTAGGAAACAGGCCATGAACTCCCCCGAAAGCACGGACGGCACCACCCCGCACCCCACGCCGCTCGGTGTTGCGATGATCGGCTACGCGTTTATGGGCAAGGCCCACTCGAACGCGTGGCGGAATGTGGCCAGCTACTTCGACGTCCCGGCCTTCGAGCAGCGCGTCCTGGTGGGACGTGACAGTGAGGGGGTTGCCGCCGCGGCGAAGAAGTACGGCTGGGCGGAGTCCGCCACGGACTGGCGCGCGGTGATCGCCCGCGATGACGTGGACATTGTGGATATCTGCGCGCCGGGCTGGATGCACGCCGAAATCGCCATCGCCGCCCTGGAAGCCGGCAAGCACGTCCTGGTGGAGAAACCGCTGGCGAACACTTTGGCTGAGGCCGAGGCCATGGCGGCAGCCGCCAGGACCGCACGGGAGAAGGGCGTGCGGTCCATGGTGGGCTTCAACTACCGCCGTGTCCCTGCCCTGGCGCTGGCCCGGGAACTGATCGCGGAGGGACGCCTCGGCACCGTCCGGCACGTCCGCGCCGCGTACCTGCAGGACTGGCTTGTGGACCCGGAATCGCCCATGACGTGGCGGCTGAACAAGGAGGCCGCGGGCTCCGGTGCGCTCGGAGACATCGCCTCCCACACGATCGACCAGGTGCTGTTCCTGCTGGACGGCCAGGTCACCGAGGTCTCCGGCCGCACGCACACCTTCACCACCCGGCGCCCCGGGCCGCGGGGCCTGGAGGATGTAACGGTCGACGACGCCGCCTGGGCAACGCTGACGCTCGCCTCCGGGGCAGTCGCCTCAGTCGAGGTCTCCCGGGTTGCCACGGGGCAGAAGAACTCGCTGAAACTGGAGATCTACGGCGACAAGGGCTCCATCCTGTTCGACCTGGAAAACCTGAACGAACTGGGATTCCTGGACGCCACGCTTCCCGTGCGGGAGCAGGGGTTCCGCCGGATCCTGGTCAACGAACCCGAGCACCCCTACATGGATGCCTGGTGGCCGCAGGGCCACGTCATCGGCTGGGAGCATACGTTCACGCACGAGATCCGTGATTTCCTCACGGCGATCAAGGACGGAACCGACCCCGCGCCGTCGTTCGGCGACGGCCTCGCCGTCCAGCGGATCCTGGCCGCCGTGGAGGAAAGCTCTGCGGCGAAAAGCACCCTTATCCAACTGACCACCCACGCTGCCGCCCTGGTTCCGGCCGCGGCACCTGAAGGAGCCTGACATGCCCCGCCCGTACACCCTGTTCACCGGCCAGTGGGCCGACCTCCCCTTCGAAGAAGTCGCAAAACTCGCTTCGGGCTGGGGCTACGACGGCCTGGAGATCGCCGTCTCCGGTGACCACCTGGACGCGTGGCGCTGGGACGAGCCCGGCTACGTCGAATCCAAGCTCGCCATCCTGGAGAAGTACAACCTGAAGGTCTGGGCCATCTCCAACCACCTCAAGGGCCAGGCCGTGTGCGATGACCCCATCGACTTCCGCCACGAAGCGATCGTGGGCGCCAAGGTCTGGGGCGACGGCGACCCCGAGGGCGTCCGCCAGCGCGCTGCCGAGGAAATGAAGCACACCGCACGGCTCGCCAAGGCACTCGGGGTGGACACCGTCGTCGGGTTCACCGGATCCTCGATCTGGCAGTACGTGGCCATGTTCCCGCCCGTCCCGGAGAAGGTGATCGAGGCCGGCTACCAGGACTTCGCCGACCGCTGGAACCCCATCCTGGACGTCTTCGACGAATGCGGCGTCCGCTTTGCCCACGAGGTCCACCCGTCCGAAATCGCCTACGACTACTGGACCACCGTCCGCACCCTCGAAGCGATCGGCCACCGCGAAGCGTTCGGCCTGAACTGGGACCCGTCGCACATGATGTGGCAGGGCATGGATCCGGTCTCCTTCATCTGGGACTTCAAGGACCGGATCTACCACGTGGACTGCAAGGACACCAAGCTCCGCCAGACCGGCCGGAACACCGTCCTGGGTTCCCACCTGGCCTGGGGCGACCCGCGCCGCGGCTGGGACTTCGTTTCCGCAGGACGCGGCGACGTCCCCTGGGAAGCGTCTTTCCGGGCTCTCACCGCGATCGGCTACAGCGGCCCCATTTCCGTGGAGTGGGAGGACGCCGGCATGGACCGCCTCCATGGCGCCCCCGAGGCCCTGGCCGCGCTCAAGAAGTTCGACTTCCCGGCGTCGAACACGTCCTTCGACGCCGCCTTCAAGCAGTAAGGCCAGCGCTCCCGCGGACCGGCCGGTCGACGTCGTGCTCGTTTCCACTGCTGACTGGTCCACCCCGCTCCACACCTGGCCGCTCTTCGGCGGGCAAGGGACGCTCAACGTCAACAGCTGGTCCCCCGATTCGGCAAGCTTTGCGTACGTCGCCTACCCACGCGCCACCACCGACCCAACGAAGGGCTAAGCACGGCATTCCCACCGCCCACGGCAGCTACGAGGCGCTGGCGGCGGACCCCGAGGTGGACGTCGTCTACATTGCCACGCCCCACCCGTTCCACCACGCGAAAACATGGTGCGCCTGCGCGAGGTGATCCGGGAGGGCGCAATCGGCGAGGTCCGGAAAGTCATTGCAAGCCACAACCAAAACCTGCCCAAGGATCCTGCCCACCGCCTGAACGACCCCGCCCTGGGCGGCGGTGCGCCGCTTGACCTCGGCGTCTACCCGGTCTCGTTCGCCCTTGACATCCTGGGCACGCCGGAAACCATCCGGGCCAGCGCCTCCATGACGGCGACGGGCGTGGACCGGCAGACGGCGGCGGTCTTCGAATATGCGGACGGGCAGCAGGCCATCATCGACTGCGAACTGGATGCGGCCGGGCCCAACCGCGCCGTCGTCATTGGCACGGAAGGGTGGATCGAGCTGGACGCCACCTGGTACAACCCCACGCGCGTCCGTCGGGGTCATGGCGGCCATGGACGGGATCCGCCGCCAGATCGGCCTCAGTTACGCCGCCGATGCCCCGCAGCACTAGGATTTTTGCCATGACGCACACCATCCGCAAAGCAACAACGGACGACGCCGGCGCGCTGGCAGAGCTGGCAGCCGTCACCTTCCCGCTGGCGTGCCCGCCGCAGTCGTCGCCGGAGGATATCGCGGCGCACCTGGCCAACACCCTCAGCGAAAGCCACTTCGAGGGTTACCTCGCAGACGCGGATGTCACCATTCTGGTGATCGAGGACGACGGCGGGCTCCGAGGCTACAGCCTCCTGGTGAACCGGCCGGCGGCGGACCCTGATGTGGCCGCAGTCCTCACCGTCCTGCCGTCCACCGAACTGAGCAAATGCTATGTCCACCCGGACCACCATGGGCTGGGCGCGGCAGCCGAACTGATGCACGCCAGCCTCGAAACCTCGGCGGCCGCAGGCGCGGCGGGCGTCTGGCTGGGCGTCAACAACCAGAACGCCCGGGCCATCCGGTTCTACGAGAAGGCCGGTTTCCGTAAGGTGGGCTCGAAGTCCTTCCGGCTGGGCGCCACCGTGGAACACGACTTCGTGATGGAGCGCGCCGTCCCCTGACCGGCGCCGTCCCCTGACCGTCCCGGGCGTCAGGTCCCCGGCGTCAGGCGTCGTTGGGCGGGTAGGCCAGCGGCGGGCGCGGCTCGGCCAGGAACTTCAGGCTGGGCGGCAGCCCGTCGATCCGGCCATCCGTGCCGTGGGCCTTAATAATGATCCGGGATGTGTCCAGCAGCACGTTCTCCGCCCGGAACTCGCCGATGTCCAACGGCAGGATCGGTGCCAGGTGCACCACGCCGCGGGTGTACACGGGGTCGAAGCGGAGCATGGCTCGGGTCAGTTGCACCGGCGCCGCAGCCGCCCAGGCCTGCGGCGAGCAGGCCGTGGGGTACGGCACCGGCCCGGGAAACTCGCCGCGGTCAAACCCGCAGAACAGTTCGGGCAGCCGGCCGTCAAAGTGCCGCGCCGCTTCGAAGATTCCGGTGGCAATCTGCCGCGCCTCGTCCACGAAGCCGTACCGCATCAGGCCGGTGGCCACCAGGGCGGTGTCATGGGGCCAGACCGAGCCGTTGTGGTAGCTCACCGGGTTGTAAGCGCCCATGTCCGAGGCCAGGGTCCGGATCCCCCAGCCCGTGAACATCTGCGGTGACATCAGGTGTTCCGCCACGGACACGGCCTTGTCCTCATCCACAATGCCCGTCCACAGGCAGTGGCCCATGTTGGACGTGCAGGCATCCACCGGGCGCTTGTCCTTGTCCAGGGCAACCGCAAAGTAGCCTTTATCCGGAAGCCAGAACCGCTCGTTGAACTTCTCTTTCAGGGCCGCAGCCCGGTCAGCCCACTGGTGTTCCAAGGCCACGTCGCCGTCCCAGCGCGCCAGCAGGGACCGGCCAATGTACGCGGAGTAGACGTACGCCTGCACCTCGCATAGGGCTATGGGTGCTTGGGCGATGGTGCCGTCGGCGAAGTTGATGCCGTCCCAGGAATCTTTCCAGCCTTGGTTGACCAGGCCGTGATCGTTGGGCCGGAGGTACTCCACAAAGCCGTCCCCGTCACGGTCCCCGTACTTCTCAATCCAGTCCAGGGCCCTGTCCGCATGCGGCAGCAGCGGGTGGATGATTTCCCGGGACAGGCCCCACCTGCTGAGCTCGCCCAGCACCGCCACAAACAGCGGTGTGGCATCGGCAGTGCCGTAGTAGGCCGTGCCGCCCAGCGAGAGCCCGGCGGTAACCCCCAGCCTGACCTCGTGCGGGATGCGCCCCGGTTCCTCCTCCGAGTCCGGGTCGACCTTCTCTCCCTGGAGCCCCGCCAGCGTCTGGAGCGTACCTGCGGCCAACTGCGGATCGATCATGAGGCTCATGTAGGACGAGAGCAGCGAGTCCCGGCCGAACAACGCCATGAACCATGGCGCGCCCGCTGCCACCGCCGCCCGGTCAGGGTGCTGGGCGTCGAAGATCCGCAACGAGCCAAGGTCGGACTGGCTGCGCCGCAGGGTGGCCTCGATGTTGCCATCCCCCACGGTGATGCGGGGAACGGTTTCCTCCCACGCCAGGTGCCGCTGAACGCCGGACCGGTGCCGGGGCAGGCCCGATTCGGTAAACGGATCACGCGGCGCCTCGCCGTTAATCAGGGGGACCACGATGACGCTGGTGGACCACTTGCCCCGTGCCGGGATGTGCGCCTTGAACCGAAGCGCGTCTGTGGTGACGTCGGCCCCTGCCGCGCGGATCGCGCTGCCGCGCCGCTGCCCGTTGCGGACGGCCTCAATCACCAGTTCCGCTCCCTTGACGGTCCTGCTCAGGCTGTCCTGATTGATGGCACGGCCGCCCTTGACGTCAAACAAATCAGCCTGGTCCGCGTCCACCAGCAGTTCGATCTCGCAGTCCACGGCTTCGGAAGAGTAGTTTTCCAGCGTGATGTCATCCTGCAAGCCCGGTCCGACGTGGCGTTCCTGGCGGACAACCAGGGGGCTGTCGAACCGGCCGTCGGGCCAGCGGGCGCGGCCCACGAAGGTGGCTTCGAACGCGTCGGGCCGTTGGGCCACCAGCGGCTCCCGGAGCTCGCCGTTGATTCGCAGGACGGACCGCGACACCACCCGGGTGTCGCGGTAGAACGCCCCGTTGGTTCCCCCTTCAGGGCTGATGTCGCCGCTGTGGGAAGAGATGCAGAAGGACGAGCCTTCCACCAGGGTTACGGCGTCCGCCCCGCCGCTGTCCGCTTCCGTGTCAGCGTTCCAAGCAGTCATGGGAACGCTCCTTCCTCAAGTCCGCCGGATGGATACCGGGCCCGTTTCCGCTCCCCGAACCACTGCTCCCCCCATCCGATTCTGGAGCAAGGAGGAACCAACGGGAACCCCTGCCCGGCTCTTTTCCACCAGGTTGGAATACAGGTCAAGGTGGTTGGCCACCATCCGCTCGGTGCTGAACAGTTTGAGGGCCCGGTCCCGGCAGTGCGCCCGGTCCAGGGCCGCGGCAAGTGGCAGGAAGTTGTGCAGTTCTTCGGTCGGCGCCAGGAAGCCGGTCCGGCCGTGGTCCACGATTTCCGGCGCCGACCCGATGGGTGTTCCCACCACGGGAGTTCCGGTGGCCAGGGACTCGATCATGACCAGGCCGAAAGGCTCCGACCACTGGATGGGGTTCAGGAACGCCATGGCGTCGCCCATCAGTGCGAACTTGTCCGCATCGCCGAGTTCGCCAAGGAACTCCTCATTGGTTCCCAGCAGGGGTTCGACGGCGGAGCGGAAGAATTCGATCTCCTCGGGTTCGCGCATCTTGGCTGCGATCCGCAGCGGGATTCCGGCGCGGCGCGCGATCTGGATCGCTTCCACAACGCCCTTGTCCGGGCACATGCGCCCAACGAAGCACGCATACCCGCCGTCCCCTGAGCCCTCCGGCACAGCCGCAACATCCATGCCATGGTGGATCACCCTGGTGATGGGCACGTCCGGCACCCGGGAGGCCTGGTCGCGGGAGATTCCAATGATGGCCGTATCACCGGCCATGGCGCGGTACAAATCGGCCGACGCCGGGATGAGGGGGCCGTGAATGGTGGTCACCACCGGGGCACGGGACGTCCGGCGGCCCACGAGCGGCCCGGCCAGTGTGTGGTCATGGATGACGTCAACGTTGTGCAGGCCCGCGTAGGCCCTGATCACATGGCTAAGCTCCGAGAGGGAGAAGCCGAGCTGTTCAGGTTCTGCCGGGCGCATCCCGGGCACCAGCGGTGCAGGGCATGTGCTGTCCGAGGCCGCGGCCAGCAGCACCTCGTGGCCGGCGGCAAGAAACCCCCGGGCCAGGGAATCAATAACGCGCTCTATGCCGCCGTATCCAACCGGTGGGATGGGAATCCAGGGCGCTGAAATAAGTCCTATCCGCATGCTTTCCTCCGTGAGGATCACATGCCACGCCCCCAGACCTGGCGAGTGATGTGTTCCACAAGGCCTTTGCTTAACCCGTTGTTCCGACTATTGCGCAGCCGGACCCCGGCTGGCAATCCCCCAGTGTGACAAATCCGACACCGCCGCGGGGAATGGCGGCAGTGCCGGGCAGGTTGTGGGAATTATGAAGATTGAGATCTGGTCAGACGTCGCGTGTCCCTGGTGCTACATCGGAAAGCGCCGGTTCGAGTCCGCCCTTGCCGACTTCCCGCACCGCGAATCGGTGGACGTCACGTGGCGCAGCTACCAGCTCGATCCCAGCCTTCCCGAGCACTACGACGGTAGTGAACTCGAATACCTCAGCCGGATCAAGGGGATGCCGCAGGCACAGGTCGCCCAGATGTTTGAGCACGTCTCCGCCCAGGCCAGCGGCGAAGGACTCAACTACCGCTTTGATGAGGTGGTGGTGGCCAACAGTTTCACGGCACACCGCCTGATCCACCTTGCCGCCCGGCACGGAAAGCAGGACGCGGCCAAGGAACGGCTGCTCAGTGACCACTTCGAAAACGGCAAGGACATCGGCAGCGCCGAATACCTCACCGAACTTGGGCTCTCCCTCGGGATCGATGCCGGCGAAGTGGCCGAACTGTTCACCACTGACAAGTACGCCGACGACGTCCGCTTGGACTTCGAGGAAGCCCGGGCGCTGGGCATCACCGGCGTCCCGTTCTTTGTGATCGACCGCAAGTATGGCCTGTCCGGCGCGCAGCCCGCCGAAACGTTCACGGCGGCGCTGAACCAGGCCTGGCAGGAGACCAACCCGCTGGTGCTCGTCAACGCCCCGGACGGCGAAGCCTGCGGCCCGGACGGCGAAGCCTGCGGCCCGGACGGCTGCACCCCCTGATCTGCGCCGCAGCCAAATTTACTGACACATCGCGATAAAGTGTCTGTATGCCCAGGATTTCGGCGGCCACCAATGCCGCGCAACGAGCCGACACGCAGCGCCGGATCCTGACGGCCTTTGGTGAACTCCTTTTCACCCATGGCCTGCCCGGACTTACCATGACGGACGTCGCGCGGCACGCCGGCGTGGGACGCACCGCGGTGTACAACTACTACGCCGATATCGAAGAGCTGCTCATCTCCTACGCCCTGGACGAGACCGAGCGGTTCCTTGCTGAGCTGCGTGACGCACTGGCCGCAGTGGACAACCCGGTCGAGCGGCTCGCGCTGTACGTCCGCACCCAGGTGGAGGACCTCAGCCGCCGCCATCTCCCGCCTGGACCCGCCATGGCGGCGGTGCTGTCGCCGTCGTCCTTTGCCAAACTCGCGGACCACGTGGGTGAGCTCAGCGTTATGCTGCAAGGCATCCTGCGCGACGGCATGTCGCAGGGCTACCTGCCGGAAGCGGATATCGGCCAGCAGGCGCAACTGATCCACGGAACCCTGTCCTCCAGCGCCGCGCGCGGCAGCAACGAACCCGCCGAGCTTGAGGCGCGCATCGCCCGGACGGTGCGTTTTATCCAGCTGGGTGCCGGTGCAAGATTCGACGACGGCGGCGCGCCCGTGCGGGTGGGCTAACCGGGCCTGCTCCAGGCGGGGGCGGCGCAGCTAGGGTGTGGGTGTCGCCGTCGGAATAACGGGCCACTTGGCGTCGTCGGCGATCCGGCGGCTGTCCCGCGGACAGCTGAGCGTTCCGGGTGTCTGGTCCACCCGGTCTGCCGCCACCAGCTCCTTATAGTCGCCGGCAAGGATCAGGTCCACGCTCGCGTCCGTCCTGCTGTCCTGGAAATAGTCCGACCCCGGTACGTTTCGCTGGACGGTGAAGGCCGCCGACTGCCCGGCCGCCCCCGAAACCACTGCCGCAACGCCGCGGTAGCCGGCTCCGGTGTTGGCCACGGCGCCCACCACGAATTTCCGGGCCACGAGTTCGTCCGCCACCGCGCGCGCCAGCCCGGGCCTGCTGGTGGAGTTGTAGACGTTGAGGTTGACCTGGCCGTTGGGGGTGTAGTCGAAGGTGGCGGCGGGACAGGTGACCCGGGGCTCTTCGCTGGCCGCCGGCGTCGGAAGCTTCAAATGGCCGTTGATGATCGCCAGCGCCGTGATGATGGCACCGGCGATGAGGCCCAGCAGGAGCACCAGCACCACTCCGTGCACCACCCTGCGGCGGAGACGGACCGGATCGTCGGAATCCCCGGCGGCTTCAAAGGTGGCCCGCAGTTCCGGGCCGGTGATGACACGGTGGCCGTGCAGCACCCGGGCGTCCTTGGGCGTCCTAGCCATCTATCACCAGCACGCGGGCGTGGATGGCGGTGCGCTGGTGCAGCGCTGTCCGGACGGCGCGGTGCAGACCGTCCTCGAGGTACAGGGTCCCCTGGTACTGCACCACATGGGGGAAAAGGTCGCCGAAAAACGTGGAGTCCTCCGCCAGGAGCGCCTCCAGGTCCAGGGTCCGTTTAGTGGTCACCAGTTCGTCCAGCCGGACGGGGCGCGGCGGCAGCGACGCCCACTGTTTGGGCGTGCTGTAACCATGGTCGGGGTACGGGCGTCCCTCGCCCACAGCTTTGAAGATCACCCTGCAACACTAGGCACCTTGGCGGTCCAAGAGAAGAGTCCGGCCCGCGCCGTTCCAAGGTTGTAGCCAAACAGTGACCATCCGTCACACGCCTCCGGCTGACACAATGGAGCCATGACTGCACCCGAAATTCCTGCCGCTTCCATGTCCGGTGTCCGCCAGCTGTCGTCACCGCCGCTGGCCCTCCTGCTCGACGTGGACGGCCCCGTGGCGAGCCCGGTCACCCGGGACGTTCAGCCCGGGATCATAACGGACATGGTGGCCCTGGCTGCTGCCGGAATTCCTGTCATTTTCAACACCGGCCGCTCCGATGCCTTCATTCGCGAACAGGTCATGGAACCCATGATCGCCGCCGGCATGCCGTCCGGAACCGTCATCCACGCCATCTGCGAAAAGGGCGCCGTCTGGTTCAGCTACACCGCCGCCGGCCCCGGCCCCATCCACGTTGACCACGAGCTGGCCGTGCCCAAGGCATACGGTGATGACGTCCGCAGGCTGGTAGCGGAGGACTACTCGGCCCATATGTTCTTTGACGAGACCAAGCGGGCCATGGTGTCCGTGGAGCAGCACATCAAGGTCCCGTCCGCGGACTACCTCGCCGAGCAGCAGCTCTTTGACACGGACGCCGTGGACCTGATGGCCCGCCATGGCCTGGGGGTGGTCCGTCTGGACCATCACGCTCCGAATTCCGACGACTCCGTGGACTACCGCGTTGACCCCACCATCATTTCCACCGATATTGAGTCGGTGCGGCTGGGCAAGGACCTGGGAGCCGGCAGGGCGGTGGAACTGTTGGCAGCCCAGGGCATCACGCCGCAGGCCTGGCGGACCATGGGCGATTCCCGCACGGACTACGCCATGGCCGATTGGTTGCACCACAACGACCATCCCGTGAAGCACGTTGATGTCCGGCCGGCGGACGGTGTTCCGGTTAAACCCTATGAGGTCCTCACCGCAGCGGACCTGGGGCTTGGCAACGAGGTAATCCACGACGACGCCGGTGCGGCTTTCCTTCGCAGCTGGCGGGAGGCCGTGGAAAACTGAGCCGCTGCCGGGCCGTGCGGCCGTCCGACCTATGCGCCCCTCAGTCGCGGCGGGCAATTTTGGGCGCCGCGCTATTATTCAGATAAGAACGCTTACCATTAGCCGCGACGGAGACAACCATTACAGAAGCACCTGTCCAGGAAGAGATCTACTACGGCGGCCAGGCATCCGTAGAACCGCGCGCACATGCGGAGGTGACGTCTCCGGCTGCCGAGGCCCGGCTCAAGCACCGCGAGGACGTGGTCCGACACAAGGGCCGCTATGCCCTGATCAACCACAACCGGACGCCGTACCAGGCCATGGTTGAGGACCTGATGTTCCTGCGCAACGTGCTGTCCGGCGCCGGCCTGGACTACCTGCTGGTGCGTGGAAACAACGACCGCCCGGTTATCGCCCTGGACTGGGCGAACCGCAAGAAACTCCGGACTGCCCTGGTGGAAGCCTGCCGCAACGAGCCCGTCTACTCCATGACGGTTGACGCCAAGAAGAAGTCCTCCGTACTGGTGGCCGACGGCGAGCTCTCCCCCAACCGGCAGGCCCGCATCTTCCGTTTGTACCGGCCTCGGGTCGAACCGGACGGCGGCTTCGAGTTCGGCTCGTCCGCGGGCGTCCAGATCGAACTCTGGAGCTTCGAGGGCAACCAGATCATCCTGCCCATCGAGAATTCCCTCACCCGGCGGACCATGCTCGCCCAGGACGCCGTCCGCGGAACCGTGGAGCGGTACGGCAACACGTGGCCCACCATTGAAAACATGTTCGCTGACCATGCCAGCGACATCAGCTTCGACATCGATCTCGTGTTCTCCTGGGTGGACGGCAGCTCACCGGAATACATTGCCGCCCGCCGCGCCCAGCAGCAGGGTGTTGTCCTTGGCGAAGGCGACGATCATGAAGCCCGCTTCCGGCAGATCAACGAACTCAAATACGCGCTGCGTTCCGTCTACATGTTTGCGCCCTGGATCCGCCGCATCTTCATTGCCACGGACTCCCCCGCCCCGGAGTGGCTGGCAGAGCACCCGTCGGTGACCATCGTGCGCAGCGAGGAGTTCTTCGCGGACCCGTCAGTCCTGCCGACGCACAACTCGCAGGCTGTGGAATGCCAGCTCCACAACATTGAGGGGCTCTCCGAGCACTTCCTTTACTCCAACGATGACATGTTCTTCGGCCGCGCCGTGGGCCCGGACATGTTCTTCACACCGGGCGGCATCACCAAATTCATCGAGGCTGAGACCCGGATCGGGCTGGGCGATAATGACGCCGAGCGAAGCGGCTTCGAAAACGCCGCACGTGTGAACCGAAAGCTGCTCTGGGACCGTTTTGGACGGATCACCACCCGGCACCTGGAGCACACGGCCGCTCCCCTGCGGCGCAGCGTGGTGGCCACCATGGAGCAGGAGTTCCCCGAGGAGTTCCGGAAGACAGCGGCCAGCAGGTTCCGCGCCGCAGACAACATCTCGGTGACCAATTCCTTCTACCACTACTACGCGCTGCTCACCGGCCGGGCAGTCACCCAGACCGCTGCCAAGGTGCGCTATGTGGACACCACCATGCGGGCCGGGCTGAACTATCTGCCCAAGCTGCTGTCCAAACGGAACATGGATTTCTTCTGCCTCAACGACGGCAGCTTCCCGGAAGTCCCGGCGGACGAGCGGGCCCACCTGGTGACCGACTTCCTGGAGAAGTACTACCCGATCAAGGCGCCCTGGGAACTCTGACACCGGAACCGTGGCTCTGGAATCACGGCCGCACCCCAGCCCCGGGCTGCCTCTAGGTAGCGAAGCCCAGGGGAACCTTGGCGGGCGATGCGCCCTTTGCTTTCTCCGGGATGCTAATGCCGGCCGCTGCGAGGCGCTGCGCGGTCATTTCGGCGGTCACATGCTCGCCCACAGTGGGCGCGCTGCCCAACGGCACCACGGAGTGGACGATGGTGTGTTCGTAGACGTGCACCAGGTTGAATGCCTGCCCGCCATCCCGGCCACGGGTGCCCCCCACTGCAACGTTGAGATCCTGGGTGTAGCACGTGGCTGATGCCACGGACACGGGAATCCCGGCGAAGGTGGCGGTGGTTGAGTAATGCAGGTGCCCGGCCAGAATGGTCCGGACATCCGAGTTGCGGACCACGGCGGCAAGGCTTGCCTGGTCGCGCAGTTCCACCAGGACGGCGAGGTCCAGGACGGACGGGACCGGCGGATGGTGGAGCGCGAGGATGGTGCCGTCGGGGGCAGGTGTCTCCAGCTCACGGGCCAGCCACTCCAGCTGCGAGTCGCTCAGCTCGCCGTGGTGGTAGCCAGGCACCGTGGTGTCCAGTGTGATCACGCGCAGGCCGTTGATGAAGTAGCTGTGGTCCACGGGTGCATCGCTGGCGGGCTGGTCCAGTAGACCGGTCCGGAAGTTGGCCCGGTTGTCGTGGTTTCCCATGGCCCAGATGACCTGGGCGCCCAGGTCTTCGCAGGCCGGATCGACAATGGCCCGCAGCTTGGCGTAGGCCTCCGGGTGGCCTTCATCCGCCAGGTCACCGGTGAAGATCACGGCCTCGGGCCGTGCCCCTGAGGCCCGGACCTCATCGAAAAGCTGAATGAGCTTGGATTCGCTGTCAACTGCGCCGTAAAGGGGATCTGGACCTCCCATCAGGTGGGGGTCGCTCAGGTGGAGAAGGAAGTGGCGTGGCCGGGGATGTTCGGCCTCGATGTGCTTCATTGCTGCCTCTGTGGTTGGTGGGAAACGGCGTTTCCCTTCTACCCTTCAGTAACCTTTATCAAACCAGATATTGGGGAAAGTTTGGGTAAATTTGCGCGGGCAAGTTGGAAAAAAGCAGAAGATTTCCGCTACGGAATGACGTGGGGTGACTTCGGTTCATTTAATTCGGCCAGGGCCTGCTCAATGGCCTGAAGGACTTCGGCGGAGTCGGGCTCGACGGTGGGGGCGAAGCGTGCCACCACCTCGCCCGCACGGCTAATCAGGAACTTTTCAAAGTTCCACTTCACCAGGCCGGGCAGCACGCTGGTCTTGAATTTGGTCAGCTCTCCGTAGAGCGGATGCTGGTCCTTGCCCCGCACGTTGGCCTTGGCCGTCAGCGGGAAGGAAACACCGAAGTTCCGCTCGCAGAACTCCGCGATCTCGCTGTCAGTGCCGGGCTCCTGGCCGGCGAACTGGTTGCACGGCACCCCGAGGATCTGGAAACCGCGGTCCCGGAATTTCTCAAAGAGGGTTTCGAGCCCGGCGTATTGCGGCGTCAGTCCGCATTGCGACGCCACATTGACCACCATCACCACGTCTCCCTTGAACCGGCCGAAGTCGGTCCGGGTGCCGTCGTTGAGCGTCAGCGGGATGGTGTACAGAGAGGTCACAGCGCCGTCCTTCGAGAGGTTGGTCATGCAGGTGATTCGTTGCCAACCATCAAGAGTACGGGCTCACGCTGAGAGTTTTCTGTCAGGGTTTCCTTGGGGCGGGCTCCGGGGTTGTTGTTGTGCCGGTCGGAGCGGCGGGCGTTGGCGCCGCCGGTGTTGCGGGCGCGGGTGCCACAGTCGTGGCAGGCGGCGGTGCGGGCGCTGCCGTCGTGGCAGGAGGCGGCGGTGCGGGCGCTGGCGTCGTGGCAGGAGGCGGCGGTGCAGGCGCTGCCGTCGTGGCAGGAGGCGGCGGTGCAGGCGCTGCCGTCGTGGCAGGAGGCGGCGGTGCAGGCGCTGCCGTCGTGGCAGGAGGCGGCGGTGCAGGCGCTGCCGTCGTGGCAGGCGGGGGCGGCGCTGTAGTGGCCGGTGGTGCTGTACCAGTGGCCGGCGCGGTGGTTCCCGTCGACGGCGTCCCAGTCGCAGGTGCGGTACCCGACGATGTCGGCGGCGCCGAACCTGTCGGGGAACCAGTCGGCGTGGCAGTACCCGTCGGCGAACCAGTCGGCGTGGCAGTACCCGACGGGGAGCCAGACGGCGTGGCAGTGCCAGAGGGCGTACTAGTCGGCGGTGCGGTACCCGACGACGTCGGCGGTGCCGAACCTGTCGCGGATCCCGTCGCCGGGGCGGTGGTCGACGGAGACGGCGTTGGCGTTGGCGTGGCGGTTCCCGTCGCCGGGACGCTGGGCGTCCCGGCAGGGGGTGCCGGCAGTTCGTCTTCCCCATGGAGGACGGTGTGGCTGTTGTCCGTGGCAACCGGGATGGCCCAGCGCTGGGCTGTGGCCCCGTCCGCGGCCTTGCCCTCGTAACTGATCATGGGGATGTCCGCCAGCGTGTCCACCTGATGGATCGGCAGGAGCGTCCAGTCCAGTGGATTGGTGTGTACGCCGTCGAGGATGGTCTCAAAATGCAGGTGGCATCCCGTGGACCACCCGGTGGTTCCCACCCGTGCGATGACCTGGCCCACCTGCACCGAGTCCCCTGTCCGGACGGCGATGGCCTCCAGGTGGTTGTAAGTGGTGATCAGCCCGTTGCCGTGGTCAATTTCCACGCGGTTGCCACCGCCCCAGGGATGCCATCCGGCGGCCCGAACCACGCCGCTGTCGGCGGCATAGACCCTGGTGCCGCAAGCCGCGGCAAAGTCCTGGCCCAGGTGGAAGTCCCCCGTTTGGCCCGTGATGGGACTGACGCGGAACCCGAAGGGCGAGCTCGCCGTGAGTGCTTCAAGGGGCGCCATCAGGGAGCCTTCAGGCGGCCGCTTCAGCTGGGCGGAGGCCACATTCAGCGGAGCCTTGCCGTCCTTTGCGATGGTCCTGACCAAGGTGCGGCCGAACGGGACCAGGGACCTGCCGTCTGTGAGGATGGCGGGATTCAGGGCGGAGCCGCCCACCTGGTCGGTGACGGTATGCGCCGCAGCGCTGCCGGTTTGCAGTGCCGGGACGGCAGGCATTCCAAGTGCAAAAGCAGCCGCAACGATGGCCGCGCCGGCTGCCAGGGCGCGCGCCGCCGTCGCGCAGGCGCCTGGAGACTTCTTGTCCCGGCCGGAACCCCAATGATTTCCCACTCGCTGACTCCCGGTTGGCCCGTCAGACCCCAATCCGGACGAGCTTTCCATCCCATGGGACCACACAACCCCCGGGCTGTGAACCCCTTGCCCAGACCTTGAGGAATACTTGTGGATTCTGCGGCAACCCCTCTCCGCCCGGCCATGGGCAAGAATGGTTTCATGCGCAATTTCCTCAGGGAATGGCAGGGCGAACTGAAGCGCGTCTTCACCGGAAGTGCGGACGCCCTGCCCGAGTGGGTACCCCGGTTGGCGGAGGGGAACGACGCCGGCTATCACCTTCCGGGGTCAGCTGTCTGGGCAGTGCACGGGTCAATGACCCCCATTGTGGCCGGCATCCGGGCGCTGCTTATGCAGTCGCTGCACCCCGCCGCCCTGGCCGGCGTCCATGAGCACTCCGACTTCCGGGCAGATCCGCTCCGGAGGCTGGCCCGGACCATCCAGTGGATCTTCACTGTCACGTACGGCTCGACTGCCGCGGCCGAAGAAGCATCGGCGCGGGTGCGGCGCCTGCACGCGCCGGTCCAGGGCATTTACAGCGACCGGGACGGCTCCGTGCATTCCTACTCGGCCAACGATCCCGAACTGGCACGGTGGGTTCACCTTGCGTTCGTTGACGCGTTCGTCACCTCCCATGAGATCTGGGGCGGCAGCATCCCGGGCGGACCTGATGCGTATGTGCGGGAATGGGCCCAGGCCGGACGACTGATGGGAGTGCTGGATCCGCCCCTCACCGTTGCGGAGATGCGGCGGCAACTGGACAACTACTACCGTAACGGCGATTTGCTGGCGGATAGCCGGGTCGCCGAGACCGTCGGTTTCATCCGCAACCCGCCCCTGCACCCCTTACTGCGGCCAGGCTACCGGATCGTCTTCGCCGGCGCCGTCTATAGCCTGGAACCGCACTACCGCCAGATGCTGGGACTGAAGATTCCGCGGCTGGGGCCCTTCCCGCTCCCGGTGAGGCTGGCGACGAAGGTGACTCTCGGCGTCGTACATTTTGCCCTGGGTCGCGGCCCCGGACCCAGCGAGCAGGCTGCCCGGTCGCGGCTCCGCCGGCTCGGATACCTGGACAGCTGACCGAAAGGGAAAACGAAAACCCGGTCCTGACTGGGTCAGAACCGGGTTTTCGGTTGGCGGAGAATGGGGGATTTGAACCCCCGAGGGCGTTAACCCAACACGCGTTCCAGGCGTGCGCCATAGGCCGCTAGGCGAATTCTCCAGCTGCTTCTGAATCAAAAGCAGGTACTAGACTACCTGAACATTCCAGCATCTCCCAATCGGGCCCGGCCGGCCTCCGCGAGCGTCCGTTAACGTCAAAATGGACGCCCCCAATGCGCCCATTCCTACGGAACACCGTTGAGCTGCCGGGTCCGGCCCTCCAGCCAGGCCCCGCAGCTCACAATCTTGAGATTGCCCCAATCGGTGTACATACCCATGATCGGCCTTGTCCGCCGGATAAGCAACGAAAATTGCCCTCATTTCCGCTGGCGCTGGCAGGATGAAGCCATGACACAGCTGCACGCCCTGGTGGTGTACGTACCGGAGGCCCACGCTGAGGCGCTGCTCCGGGCCATCGGCGATGCCGGCGCGGGCAGGTTAGGAAACTACTCCCATTGCTCTTTTGTGGCCCCGGGAACCGGCCGGTTTACCCCGCTGCCGGGCGCCGAGCCCTTCGTCGGTAAGGTTGGGTCGGGCGAACGGGTGCCGGAGCTGCGGATCGAGTGCGTTGTGGAGGAAGGGATGCTCGACGGCGTGGTGCTGGCCCTGCGCGCCGCCCACCCCTACGAGGAACCTGCCTTTATGACCTGGCCCGTCAACGGCTGGCGACAGTGACGCGTGCACCGTACCCGGGCCCGGGCCCGGGTGAACTGGCCACCCTCAGGGGGAGAGCCCGGCAAACCGGCCACCCGCCGGGGCCGGTTCGAGCCACACCAAAAGTTCGGGTAAAGTTATCTGCGGCCCCTCATGTGGCGTCATCCTGTTGAACTCCCCCAGGACCGGAAGGTAGCAAGGGTAAACGGGCTCTGGCGGGTGCATGGGGGGTCTTTACTATTGCCCACAGGGCGACCGCCCGCGAGGGACTGAATGTCGGCCCGGATTGGTAGGGTTTTTCCGTGACTGTTACAACCACCGCCCTGTACCGCAGATACCGTCCGGACTCCTTCGCTGACGTTATTGGGCAGGAACATGTCACGGAGCCGCTCATGACGGCACTGCGTAAAAACCGCGTCAATCACGCCTACCTTTTCTCCGGTCCCCGCGGCTGCGGCAAGACCACGTCCGCCAGGATCCTGGCCCGCTGCCTGAACTGCGCCCAGGGCCCCACGGACACTCCCTGCGGAACCTGCCCCAGCTGCGTTGAACTTGCGCGCGGCGGTTCCGGATCCCTTGACGTCATCGAGATCGACGCCGCCAGCCACGGCGGCGTGGACGACGCCCGCGACCTTCGCGAACGCGCAACCTACGCCCCTGTGCGTGACCGCTACAAGATCTTCATCATCGATGAGGCCCACATGGTCACGCCGGCCGGCTTCAACGCCCTCCTCAAGATCGTCGAAGAGCCGCCGGAGCACATCAAGTTCATCTTCGCCACCACGGAGCCGGACAAAGTCATCGGCACCATCCGCTCCCGCACCCACCACTACCCGTTCCGGCTGGTACCGCCCGAGCCGCTGATGGCGTACCTGGAACTGCTGTGCAACCGGGAAAACGTTCCCGTTGCCCCGGGCGTGCTGTCCCTGGTGGTCAGGGCCGGCGGCGGATCGGTCCGCGATTCCCTGTCCGTACTGGACCAGCTGATGGCCGGCGCCGGCGCCAACGGCCTGGACTACGAGCTTGCCGTGGCCCTCCTCGGCTACACGCACGCGTCACTGCTCGATGACGTGGTGGAGGCCGTCGCTGCCTCCGATGCCGGCACCGTCTTCAAGGCGGTGGACCGCGTCATCCAGACCGGCCACGACCCCCGCCGGTTCGTCGAGGACCTGCTGGAACGCTTCCGCGACCTCATCATTGTCCAGGCGATGCCCGAAAGCGCACAGGTGATCCTCCGCGGCATGCCGGCGGACCAGATCGCCAGGCTTCAGAACCAGGCGCACAACCTGGGCGCCGCTGAATTGTCCCGCGCCGCAGACGTCACCAACACGGCACTGACGGAAATGACCGGTGCCACGTCGCCCCGGCTCCACCTGGAACTCCTTTGCGCCCGCATCCTGCTCCCCAGTTCGGAACAGACCGAACGCGGGATCGCTGCCCGGATCGACCGCGTGGAGCGCCGGCTGAACTACGGCGGGAACGCCGACGCCGGGGCTGCCACCCCGGCAGGCACGGCCGTCCCGGCCGCCCCTGTTCAGGCTGCTCCCGTTTCGGCCGCTCCCGATCAGGCCGTCCCGGCACCGGCTCCAGAGGTGCCGGCAAGTCCGGCGCCAGCGGCACGGCCGTCGGCGACCTCTGCTCCGGCGGCCTCCGCCCCTGAAGTGCCCGCTCAGGCAGCAGCGGCTCAGGCGTCTCCGGTTCCTGCGGCCGCCGCTTCCTCAATACTGTCCGCACCGGAGTCCTCAGCGCCTGCCTCCCCGCCGGCAGCCCAGCCCGGTTCCGGCCTTGCAGGGCAGCACGCAGCAGGGGCCAACGATGGCCGGACACCGCTCACGCCGCCGCGGGTCAGCACCAACGACTGGCCGGTGGACGAGTCCGCCGGCACCCGTCCCCCGGCAGCCCCGCAGCAGCGGCCTGCCCCTTCGGCGCCCTCCGTTCCGGCTGGCCCGGCCAGCCCCGCTGGCCCCGTCGGCCCCGCCGGCCCCGCCGCGACAGGCGACGTTGAGGTCCTGCGCCGTGCCTGGCCCGAGGTCCTTCAGACGCTGTCCAAGATCAAGCGCAGCACCTGGGCCCTGGTGGAACCGAACGCCCAGGTAGGCGCCTTCGATGGCCAGGTCCTGACGCTCGCTTTCACCACATCAGGTTTGGCGGGCGCTTTCGGCCGGGCTGACCACTCGGAGAACCTCCGTCAGGCGATCCACAAAACAGTGGGCATCGACTGCCAGATCACCGCCGTCGCCGGTGCCGCCAACAGTTCAGCGAGCTCTGAGCCAAACCCAAAAGCACCCGCTAGCCCACAGCCCCCGCACTCCACGCCCAGCTCGGCGGACGTAGCCTGGGGACTGGCACCGGCGGCGAGCGCTGCGGCCCCGCCTGCCTATACTGCGCCCCCTACCCACGTGGCCGCGCCCGCCGAAGCGGCCCCTTCCGCCGACACCGCTCCGGTCACCGAAGCGGCCCCTGTTGCGTACGCTCCTCCAACCGCAGCCCCTGCCGCGACACAGGCGGCCCCACCAAGTGTGGGGCCGGCTTCGCACAAGCCAGTCGACAACGCCCTTGCCGAAGAGCCCCGCCGTGAACAGGTGCCGGGCCCGCAGGTTCAGCCACGTCCCACCGAGCCCGATGCCGGCTCCTACGCCTACTCCGACGACGGCTGGGGTCCCCCCCGGGACGAGGACGCTCCTCCGCTGGAGGAGGAACCGCCCATGGATTGGGATCCATCGGCTCCGGCCGAACCACGGCGCACGGCGGCGAAGTCGGTGCCGGCAGGCGTCCAGCCCGGGGCCGCCGCGCACCGGACCGGCAAACAGCCCGCCGCCAAGGGTGCCCGGCCGCAGGCCGCCGTCAGCACGCCACCCGTCGCCGGCGCTGCCGCAGTCACTCCACCGGCAGACACGTCGCACGATCCCTGGGGTCGCGCCGTCGAGCAGGCTCCCGGCGTTTGGGTCATAGGCACAGAACCAAACGTTGGGAAAAGGCCGGCGACATCCGGTGCGGAGGAAACCGTTGCCGCGCCGGCACCTGACTACGAGCCTGCCACCGCCCAGGTTCCCCCGGCCGCGGTCAGCACGCAGTCTGCAGCCGACGCCAGCTGGGGCCTGCCGCCGGCAGCGCCCAGCCGTCCCTTGGGCGACCCCGCCGGTGCCGCACGCGAACCCGGTGGGCCGGCAAGCCACCCTGCAGCGCCGGTCCCGGACGCTGCCGGCCATGGCCGGGCCGAGGTCCGCGAGTATGCCATGGCGTCGTCGGCGCCGGTACAACCTGTGGCGGCCGCCGTGGCTCCGGCACCCCTGCAACCCGCCCGGGCAACGTCCGCTTCGGCGGCCCAGGCACGGCAAAGTCTGTACCAGCGGCTTTCTAACAGTCCTGAGGCCGAGGCCGGGCGCGCCAAAGCCCCTGCCCGCGCGGAAACCGCGACGTATGTTCAGGACATCCCGAGTGCGGACGATGAAACGATCGAGGAATCGGGGGTCTTCGGACGTGCCGCCGTCGAGCGTATTCTGGGCGGGAAACTGATCGAGGAGCGCTCCCCGGACGGAACCCCGATCGTTCCCCGTTTCTAGCCGCGCGCCGCAGCCGCAGCCGCCGTTGCATTCACCATCCAAACCAAGCCAAAAGAGGAAAACGTGTACGAAGGCGCAGTCCAAGAGCTGATCGACGAGCTCGGACGCCTTCCCGGAGTCGGTCCCAAGTCCGCCCAACGGCTTGCCTTCCACATCCTCGAAGCCGATCCCCAGGATATGAAACGGCTCGTCGAAGCCATCACCACGGTGAAGGAGCGGGTCAAATTCTGCACCGTGTGCGGCAACGTCACCGAGCAGGACCTGTGCAACATCTGCCGGGATCCGCGGCGCGACCCGTCCGTCATCTGTGTGGTGGAGGAATCCAAGGACGTGCTCGCGGTGGAACGCACCCGCTCCTTCCGTGGCCGGTATCACGTACTCGGCGGTGCCATAAACCCCATCGCGGGGGTGGGACCGGAGCAGTTGCGGATCCGTGAACTCCTGACTCGGCTGAACGACGGCGCCATCCAGGAAGTGATCATCGCCACCGACCCCAACCTCGAGGGTGAAGCGACGGCGACCTACCTTGCCCGGATGCTGAAGACCATCGGCATCGCCGTCACCCGGCTCGCCTCGGGCCTGCCCGTGGGCGGCGACCTTGAGTACGCCGACGAGGTCACCCTCGGACGCGCCTTCGAAGGCCGCCGTAACGCCCTGACCTAGGCCGGCTCAGGCGATTCGCGTACCCCGCGCCAGCCTGTGCGCGGGGGTGCGCAGCGAGCGCCATCCCAGCCACATCAGCAGCCCCGCGACCACAAGCTGCAGGCCCAGCCCCAGCGGCCACAGAGGGGTGCTCTGCGCCAGATAGCGGGGCTTGGCTTCCCCGTTTGCGCACGGGTAGGTGCCATCCGGCCCCGCCATGGCGTAGCGGGCACCCTGGCTGATGGTTTCAATGGCGCCCACGGGTGACGACATACCGTACGCAGTCGAGGTCCGTACCGGGTAAGGGATGGCATCGGCCACCACCACGTAGGGGTTCATGGCCAGCATCCACGCCACCCGTTCAGTGTGCACTGCCGGCTGTGGCAGCAGCGGTCCGGAGCACGTGTATTCGGGTTCAGTGGGCGCGGGCTGCTCCTGCAGCGGCTCATACGGTGCATAGCCGCGGTACTGGGCCTGATTGGCCATGATGGTGCCCTGCGAGAGCCCGGTACCCAGGCCGAAGGCAATAAGTGAGCCGAAAACGAGCCCGGCCACAGCAAGGTAGGTGACCACAATGGAGAACAGCGGCCGCCCCGCCAGTGCGGATATCCCGACGCCGATGGAACACACCACGCCCACCTCCACAGCCAGCATCAGCAGGGCCACCAGAACGTGCCCGGGAGTCATGCCGCCCAGGGCGACGCCGATGATCAGGAAGGGTGTGCTGGCAACCAGGAACGCCAGGGCGGCCGCCCACGCGGCGAAGAACTTCCCCCACAGGATCTGGCCGGGCTTGAGCAGGGTCACCTGCAGGATGGCAAGGGTGCCGCCGGCGCGGTCGCCGTTGACGGCGTTGGCGGAGAGCGCCGGCGCCACCAGCAAAGCGAAAAGGAGGACGAAGGCCAGCACCACTTCGAAGATCATGGACCCCGGCCCCGTCTGGGCCGGCATGAAGTTTGAGTAGGACCGCTGCGCTTCATTCTGGGCATTCCAGGCGGCCCACGTCAGCCAGGTCACCAGGCCGGTCAGGACGAACCAGATGCCCAGCATGATGTACCAGCCGCGTGAACGGAGCCGCTGCTTGAGCTCAAGGACCACCACGTCCCGGATACCACCGAGGTAACCGGCGCCACGGCCGTGCGTGGGCGGGTGCTGGGTTGTTTCGGTCAGCTGGCTCATCGCTGCTCCCCCTCGAGGTTCATGTACGTCTCTTCCAGGGCACCCGAAGCGGGAGCGAAGGACCTGACCGACACCCCACCCAGCACCAGGTCGCGCAACAGCCGCGCGGCGTCGTCGTCGTTCATCAGCATCAGGCTGACGGCAGGGCGGCGGCCGTCCTCCACCCGGAAGGCCAGGCCCAGTTCGGTGAGCTTGGCGGCGAGCGGCGCGCCGTCCGTGGCGGAGATGGCATAGCGCCGGCCGGCGGCGGCCGCCTCGTCGGTGGACTGGTGCCGGATGGTCCGTCCGCGGTTGACGAACACGGCGGCGTCGGCAATTTCGTCAAGCTCACTGAGCACGTGGGAGGAGACCACCACGGACTTTCCTTCCGCCGCAAGCTGCCGCAGCATCACGCGCAGTTCCACCCGCGATCCCGGGTCCAGGCCGGACGCCGGCTCATCGAGGAGCAGGACGGACGGGTCATGGATCAGGGCGCGCGCCAGGCTCAGCCGCTGCTGCTGGCCCCGGGAGAGCACCCGGGCCGGCTGGTCGGCGAGCTCGGCCAGCCGGACGCGGTCCAGCATCTCCGCGACGCGCCCGGCTATCCCGTCCTTGGGCAGCTGGTAGAAGCGTGCCATCTGCGTGAGGATCTCCCGGGCCGTCAGTGACTCCCACACGCCCAGCGTGTCCGGCATCCAACCGATCCGTCGGCGCACCTCGGCACGGTGGTGCTGAGGATCAAGCCCCGCCACCGTGATCGTCCCGGCATCCGGCGCCAGCAGGGAGGCCAGCATCAGCAACAGCGTCGTTTTGCCGGCCCCGTTGGGCCCGATCAGGGCGGTAACTTTGCCGGCCGGCGCATGGAAATCCATATGCTCGACGGCGCGCACCTGCCCGAAGCTGCGGCTCACCCCCACCGCAGTAATCCCGTCGCCGCCAGGGTCCCCGGGCCGCGCGGGCAGATCCATTTTGTCCTGGTTTGCTGTCATTCCCCGAGCACCTGTCCCCCAACCGTTGCATGCATACGCGTCTGAGCCTACGCCCGGAGCCGCTGTGGCAGTGTGCGCCGTATGGCTGAGATTCGGTCACAATTCTGCCCCGGCGGCCTGCAGCGATAAACTGGCCTGAACACGTCACGCCGTCCAACCGCAATGGCCGTGCCTGACCTCCCCCGATTGATCCAGTGAAGGTACGCGCATGAGTACGCCCACTTCCGAAGTGCACGCAGCCACGCAGCAGCACACGCTGCCCGGCCCTGCTGCCGTCACCAAACAGCTGATCGTGCAGAAGTTCGGCGGTTCGTCCGTGTCGGATGCCGACGGCGTCAAGCGCGTCGCCAAGCGTGTGGTTGACGCACAGCGTGCCGGCAACGAAGTGGTGGTGGTTGTCTCCGCGATGGGTGACACCACCGACGAACTGCTGGACCTCGCCGGCCAGGTCACCGATTCCGCCCCCGCCCGCGAGATGGACATGCTGCTGTCCGCCGGCGAACGCATTTCCATGGCGCTGCTGGCCATGGCCATCAACAAGCTGGGCGCGTCGGCCCAGTCCTTCACCGGTTCCCAGGCCGGCATGATCACGGACGGCATCCACGGCAAGGCGCGCATCATCGACGTCGACCCGCACCGCATCCGCACGTCCCTGGACAAGGGGCACATTGCCATCGTCGCCGGGTTCCAGGGCATGAGCCGCACCACCCACGAAATCACCACCCTCGGCCGTGGCGGCTCGGATACCACCGCCGTCGCCCTGGCGGCTGCCCTGGAAGCGGACGTCTGCGAGATCTACACCGACGTCGACGGAATCTACACCGCAGATCCCCGCGTGGTTCCGTCCGCCCAGAAGATCGACACCATCTCCAGCGAGGAAATGCTCGAACTCGCCGCGTCCGGCGCCAAGATCCTCCACCTGCGCTGCGTCGAGTACGCCCGCCGGTTCGGCGTCCCCCTGCATGTCCGGTCCTCATTCAGCCAGAACGAAGGCACCTGGGTCATCCCCAGCGCCGAAGACAAGATCACCACTCAAGAGGGAGTTGCCTTGGAGCAGCCAATCATCTCCGGCGTCGCGCACGACCGTTCCGAAGCCAAGGTCACCGTGGTGGGTGTGCCGGACATCCCCGGCAAGGCCGCCGCGATTTTCCAGGTCATCGCCGATGCCCACTCCAACATCGACATGATCGTGCAGAACGTCTCAACGCACGGCCGCGGCCGGACGGACATCTCCTTCACGCTGCCCATCATCGAAGGCGCCGAAGCGCTCGCGGCCCTTAAGGCTGCCCAGCCGGACATCGGCTTCGAGAACATCGAGTACAACGAAAAGATCGGCAAGCTGTCGCTCATCGGCGCCGGCATGCGTTCCCACCCCGGCGTCTCCGCGACGTTCTTCAAGGCCCTGTCCGACGCCGGGATCAACATCAACATGATCTCCACGTCCGAGATCCGGATCTCGGTGGTCACGCACGCCGATCTCCTCGATGACGCCGTCCGGGCCATCCACAAGGCCTTCGACCTGGACAGCGAGGACGAGGCAACCGTCTACGGCGGCACGGGCCGCTAGCCGCCCCTGGTTTTAAGAACAACGCGGGGTCATTTCCGGCTCAATAACGACGAGTTATTGAGCCGGAAATGACCCCGCGTTGCTTTTTGGTTGGATCAGGTTTGCTTGTCGAGGTCGTCGCGGCGCACTGCGTAGTGGTGTCCCGCGGAATCGGTTTCCACCACGAAGTGGGAAAGGTCCTCTTCGGAGGCCTGCTCGAACTCATCATGCGCGTGCACTACTGGCGTATCAGAGTCAAGGCGTGTTGCCGGTCCAAAGAAGAACCGGAGCCGATCGGTGGTATTCATAAAACCGGTGAGAGCATGTCCCATTGTTTCCACCCCCTTCCCACTGTGCGGGCGAAGAGCAACTGGCTCCTCCTGGAGTCAGTGCCCCCATTTTACGCCCGCAGCCCGGAAAAGGCCCCGGCAGGGTTCTCAGCGCAGGGACTGGTCGCCCGGGTTCCGGGGCACAACATAGGTGCTGCCGTCCGGGCGGGTGACCGTTTCCCACTGCTGGGTTTCCCGCTCACGCTGGACCAGGAGAGCCCGGTTCTCTTCGGTCATGTCGTGGACCAGGGAGCTGCGGTTGGCGGGGCCAAAAATGACCCTGAGCTTGCCGGTGGCCCGCATAAACCGCTGGGACGCGTTGCCCTTGTCCGCTGACTTGCCTTTGCCCATGGAAGTGAACCCTTCGATAGAACCAATTTCTCAGTTCAGTGTACGCTAATAATTAGTGCACTAACTATTGGAGGATTGTGATGACGGCAATTTCTGACGCCACGCACCATCAGGACAACGATCTTCTGCTGGAGCAGCAACTCTGCTTTGCCCTCACCGTGGCATCCAGGAGCGTCGTAGGCGCCTACAAACCGGTCCTGGACAAATTGGGCCTGACCCACCCGCAGTATCTCGTGATGCTCTGCCTGTGGGAGTCGGCGCCCCGGACGCTGCGGAACATCAGCGAGGCCCTGGCCCAGGCGCCAGCCACCATTTCGCCACTTCTTCGGCGGCTGGAGGAAGCCGGTTTCGTCACACGCCAGCGGGTGGACGGAAATGAACGCAGCCTGGCCGTGGGGCTGACCCCTGCGGGCGCCGAGTTGCGGCAACAGGCACTGGCCGTCCCGGGCACCATGATGAACCGGTTGGGTCTGACCCGCGAACAGGTACGTGAACTGCACGGCTCGATGATGGCGCTCATCGCCGCCACGGGGACAGACCACGCGGACGCCGGCAGCGCGTAAAATGGCAACAACCTAGGAGGGTTCATGCCTTTGCGAACAGTACGGCCGTTCTTGGCGATTCTCGCCGTGGCCGGGCTCGCCGCGTGCACCGCCACGCCCAACAACCCCGCTCCATCATCCGGTGGCCCGACTGCCAGTTCCTCCGCCAGCCAGGGCGGCTCAAGCACCCCGGCTCCGGACACTGAGACTACCGTTCCGGCGCCGTCCCCTTCAGCACCCCTGGCCCCGACGGCGGGCCCCGGCGCCGGGAATGCAGAACTTGCCATCATGGTGAAGCCGTCCGCCACCGAACCGGCCGTGAACTACACGCTCGTCTGCCGGGACGGAGTCCCCACCGCGGAAAGCAAACACCCCAAAGCTGATGCTGCCTGCGCCGCGCTCAAAAACAACGCCGCGCTCCTCACCCCTGCTCCAAAACCGAAAGACCGGGCGTGCACCGAACAGTACGGCGGCCCGCAGACGGCCACGGTGACCGGCATCGTGGACGACACCCCCGTGGATACGTCCTTCGCCCTGACCAACGGCTGCGAAATTAGCGCCTGGAAAGCAGCCGAGGATGTCCTGGGTGCCACCGGTGGAGCACTTTAGCCTGTTGACGGCGGAGGCCTGGCGTGTCCGAGAGGAGGCGCACCAGCAACGCGTCCGCCGTTACTCCGATCCCTACCTTGCCCGCCGGTCGGCGGGGCGGAAGCACCCTGTGGAGGATTTCCTCTTCACCTACTACACCCAGAAACCCGGCCAGCTGCTGCGCTGGCACCCGGGCGCCGGCGTCGTACTCACCGGCGAAGGTGCGGCCGCGCGCGCAGGGTGGAAGCACTACAAAATGCTCGACGACGGCGAACTCGCCGCTGCGGGGCTGCCCCCAGGGAGCGTGGCGGTCACTTTTGACCGCGCTGCCTTTTTGGCCGACCGGCGGGAAGCTGTGGCGTTCGCGGAAATCATTCTCCGCGGAACCGCGGCCCGGCCGGCCCAGTTCGGCTGCTTTGGGCTGCACGAGTGGGCCATGGTCTACCGCCAGGACAAATTCGACCTGCGGCACGAGTACCTGCAACTGAGGCTGGGTCCCGAGGGTACGGACAAAGTGGTGGAGGACAACCGGATCCGGTGCTCACACTTTGACGCCTTCCGCTTCTATACCCCCGATGCCCTCGGGCTCAACGAACTGACGCCCAGCCGCGAAAACCAGCGGCACATGGAGCAGCCCGGCTGCCTGCACGCCAACATGGACCTCTACAAGTGGGCCTACAAACTGCTGCCCGCGCTGCCCAGTGAGCTGGTCATGGACTGCTTCGAGCTCTCCTGGCGGATCCGGACCATGGACATGCAGGCCTCGCCCTATGACCTGGCAGAGTGGGGCTACCCGCCCATCGCGATCGAAACACCGGCGGGCAAAGCCGCTTATGTGGAACACCAGCGGGCCTTCGCGTCCGAGGCCGCTGTACTCCGCGGGCGCCTGGCACAAGCGCTGGCACCGCTCAGTGTGGCGGCAACAGCATGACCGCCCCGGCGGTTCCGGAACCGGTTGACCGGGTGGACCTGGCCATCACGCTCCGGGAGGAGCCTGACGCCGGCGAGTATGTGTTCCGGCTGGTGGCGGCCGGCGGCAGGGTCCTGGAGGGCTCCACCCTCCCGGCACCCGGCGCCGCCCTGGAGGCTGTGGAGCGGTTCGGCGAGGACATCTTCTTCCCCAAACCGGGACCGCCGCGCCTCTGTACCCAGCAGTATGGCGGTCCGCAGGTGGCCGAAGTCACCGGCACCTTTCACGGACGCCCGGTGCGGGCGGTCTTCCGGCGGACGGACGGCTGCGAGATCGCCCGCTGGAACTCCCTGTCCACGCTGCTGGGCGGGACCCCCGACACGGGGAGGTCCGGGACCTTCGGATCGTCCCGGACGTGAAGCAGTACAGACGTGAAGCAGTACGGACGTGAAGCACTACGGACGTGAAGCACTACGGACGCGAAGCGTCCCGGCCAGCGAGGGCTGACCGGGACGCTTCGGATGGTGCTTTCGGCCTGGAGGCCTAGCCGGCCGGGATCCTGTCCAACGGTGCCATCAGCGGGGCACCGGCCGGAGCCGTCGCGGCCCCCGCGCCCACACGGACGTTGACGAGGGTCCTGATTCCGTTGTCCCCCAGCTTGAGGCGGGAAAGATAGGAACCGTCCGCGAGCCCGTTCCAGTTCAGCGTTGCCGTCGTGGCCGTGCCGTTTGGCGCCTCGATCGGATTCGGTGTGACGGTCAGGTTCCCGGCATCACCCGAGAGGGCGGCTGCCTGGATCGTTGCTTTGGCGGCACCCTTGTCCGGTGTGGAGTAGAGGTTGGCCGCGATGTAGTAGGTGCCGGCCAGCGGCGATTCGAGCTCGAGGAACTCACTCGCCGAAGCCGTGGCCACCTGGGTTGGCACTAACCCGCCCGCACCGTTCGGCGCGTAAACCACCATGTCCCAGTCGACGTCGTTCGTTTCCGCCTGCACTCCGAGGCGGGCGAAGGTTGCGCCTGCCGGGATGGTCACGGCCACCAAGGCGTTGTGCGCATCATTGGTGGGTGCGTAGGTACCCGGCGTCTTGGTAACGGCGGCCTGGCTCATCGGTGCCAGACCCTCCACTGCCACGGCGAGCGGAGCGTCGGAGCCTGACACGAGGTCCATGGTTCCGCTGCCGGTTCCGGTGGCGGAACTGAAGGAGAACGACGGCGCGATCCGCGCATCGACGGGCCGCACGGCCATGGGTGAGGTGACCGTCCTCGGACCTTTCCAGGTCAGTGTGCCGGTGGCGAACTGGCCGACGGGAGCACTTTCGTTGCGGATGGTGAGAGTCACTTCGCGGGTTTGCCCGGCTTTGGCGAAGTTCAGCGCCTTCGGTTCAACCGTCACGTTGACGCCGGGCATCTTCACCTCAGGCCGGTACATGCCGGGCACGAGGGCTGTCAGCCGGCGTTTGACCTGCACCTCGCCCACCAGGCTGCCGAGGGCAATCGATGGCAGGTTGAGGTCCTGGGCGGCGATGGTGCCGGCCTGGGGTGCCCCTGTGTCTATCCCTTGTCCGTTCAGGAACCCCAGCCAGTCAGAGATGCCCGAGTCGTAGACCAGGCCCGGATCGAGCACCCGCAAGGAGTCGATCTGGCCGGCGCCGCCGTCGAACGGGTTCCGGTTGGGAGTGCCGTCGGCATTGACCAGCGGGTAGGCGGTGGTAATCATGGCTGATTTGACAGTGGCAGGGCTCCACTGCGGTTCCTGGCTGAGCACCAGCGCGCCAAACCCGGCGATGTGCGGTGCTGCCATGGACGTGCCTGACATGAAGCCGAACTGGGCGCCCTTGTTGCCGATGGTGGAAACCCCGGCAAGGACGTTGACGCCGGGGGCGGAGATGTCCGGCTTGAGGAGGTCTCCGCCGGAAGCCAGGGTGGGACCGCGGGACGAGAATCCGGCCACCTGCGGTGCGGGAGGCAGCGGCTCTCCGGTGAGGTCGCCCTTGACGAGGCTGACCGTCAGCGCGGTGTTGCCGGCCAGCTTGGACTTCAGCTCGAGGCTCTCGGGGGCATTGACGTGGACCGTGGGGATGACGTGGTTATCGGCGTCTTCCGAACTGTTGGTGAGGTTGACGAGGATCATGCCTACGCCGCCCTTGGCCTGGACCTCAAGGCTCTTGGCCGTCCGGTCCACCACTCCACGGTCGCAGACCACAACCTTGCCGGTCACCTTGGCCGGGTCGAGGGTGCCGGGGCCGCACAGGTTGGGATTGGCCGCACCTGCTGCGGCAGCGTCCGCGGCGACAACGACGGGTTTGTCCGTGACTTCGGTCTTCATGATGGAGGCCCCGCGGTATAGGGAGCCATCGGAAACCTTCACGGTTCCGAGCAGGTCGCTGGGGAAGGTCGAGGCCGCCACGGTGGTCAGCCACGGCGACGCATGGTTGACCGTGGACGCTGCCGGCCCGGAGTTACCGGCGGAGGCGGCGATGAACACACCGGCCGCGGCAGCATTCAGAAAAGCGAGGGCCACGGGATCGGTGGTGCTGTCCGTGTTGCCTGAGATGGAGTAGTTCAGGACATCAACGCCGTCTTTGGTGGCGGCATCAATGGCTTCGACCGATGACGAGGTGTAGCAGCCGCCGGTGGCCGGGTTGTCATCTTCCCAGCAGATCTTGTAGACCGAGATCTTTGCGGCGGGTGCGACGCCGGAGCTCTTGCCAAAGCTCATGCCGTCCAGCACCTGCTCGACGTTGGCGTTGCCGGCCGCAGTGGTGGCCGTGTGCGTGCCGTGGCTGCCGACGTCCACCGGGGAGATCAACTCCTGCGGGGCCCGGTTTTCCGGCTTTACGGACTGCAGGTAGGCGTCGGCGAAGTAGCGGGCGCTGAGGACCTTGGAATTGCATAGCGTGCCGTCGAACCCGGCCCCGGTACCCACACCTTTCTGGCAGTCGCCCACGAAGGTGCTGCCATCAGCCTTGAGCATGGCAATCCGGCCTTCGGGGGTCCGGTAGGGCACGCCCATCTGGGCGGGACCACTCAGTGGCTGGACCGGCTCGCCCTGGAGAAAGGGGTTGTCCGGGGCATAGCCGGAGTCGATAACACCCACCACAACACCTTTGCCCGCGTTCGCCTGGCCGCCGAACTGGGTGGCCCAGGCGCCTTCCTTGCCCGTGAGGTTCAGGAAATCGCCGGTGGTGTAGTCGGGGTGGTTTTCGACGTCGGGCTTGACCGCCAGCACTCTGGCGTCCTTGGACAGTTCGCCAGCCTGGGCGGACGTCAGCTCTGCCGTGAATCCGTTAAGGGCCGCCGTGAACTGTTTCGACGGCGTCACTCCCTGCTGGGAGGCCACGTCCTGCTGCGTCTTGCGAAGGTGTGCGTCGTAGGCCTTGTAATTAGGGCTGCCGGTGTCAAGCTTCTGCCCGTTCTGCGGTTTGGTAGCCAGCAGGCCCGGGGTTTCCCCTTCATAGGCGGCCGCGGCCTTGGCCGCCAGGACCACAATGTAGCGGCCATCTTTGAAGTCACTCACCGCAGATTTTTGTGCGGCTGTTGCCGTATTCAGCCCGGCGGGCGCCGCGGTAGCGGGGCTCATCGCCATCGAGGCAAGGAGCAGCGGCAAACCCACGGCAAAGGCCGTCGCTCTCCGAAGTCCCCTGCCCCGGACGGGGCGTTTTGAAGTTGATTTCACGAGCGACTACACCTTTCACGAGGAACGGCCGGCCACATTTGCCGGTCTGGAACTGCTGGCAACGGCAAATCGCATTACAGATCTTGTAATACTGTGACCAGCTGTTACAAACAGTACAGACTGAGAGTTGAATATGACATAGATCACAGGCGTGTTTTGAGGTCAATCATCCATCTTTCAAGCGGATGCCGGAAGACCGGCCGGGACAGCAGTCGATCCCCGGACTATGAGGCGCGTCGGCAGGACCAGCTGGGGAGCGGTGTCAAAGCCAAGGCCACCACCATGAGGAACTAGCCGGTCAAGGAGTTGCCATGAGTTGCCACGGAAGAAGGCCCCCGCGCCGACGCCTGGCGGGGTCAACACGGGGGCCTTCCAAGAGCTAAGGAACGGGGACGGTTCAGCCCTTGGGCGTCACCTGCAGCCGGTCAAAGGAAACCTGCTTGCCCTCCCGGTCCAGCACCACCACGTCGTCGCGGCCGTTCTTGACCCCCGACGGCAGGATGAACTCAACCGTGTTGTCCGTGGTGGGGAAGAGCCAGCCGATACGGTAGCTGTTTTTGTTCAGGTAGACGTAGTACCACTGGCCGTAATCGAGGCCCTTCAGCGTGACCTTTTGCCCGTTGCGGTACTTGTCCAGCGTGCCCATGTCGAAGGGCGCTGCCTGCTCCCCAAGGTCCTGGGCTGTCAGGGCCGGTTCGGTTGCGGGTTGTGCCGGCTGGAGGTTGAGCACCAGCTCGCCCCCTGCCACCGTTGCGGCGACCGGCTTGGCACCGTTGGAAGCGCCGGCCTCGAACGAAACAGCCTCCAGCTTTCCTGCCGCGATATCCGCTGCCGTGAGGACGTATTCGCGCGTTGCGGTCACCGTGCCGCCGGCTGCCAGGATGTCCTGGCTGATGCCGGCGTCCGGGGCGGAGAGACCGGTGAGCGCGACGTTGCCCGCGTTGCCCACGGTGAACGTGTACAGGGCGATATCGCCCGCGCTGGCGAAACGGTCGCCGTCGGCGTCTTTCCACGCGGCGGTGACGGTGCCGGCGAGTTGGACATCGCGGACCTTCAGGTCCATTTCACCGCCATCAACCTCATAGGTCCTGGTGGTTTGGCCTGCGGCGCTGACTTCCCACGTGGTCTTCGGAATAAAGAAGCCCTGGTCGGCTTCTTCGGCAGTTACGGTGTGGCGCGGCGTGGCGCAGGTGTAGTCCTGTCCGGCCGGCAGGGCGCTGTAGCGGCAGTTCCCCGGGCCGTCCGGGACGAACGGGCTGAAGTTGCCTGCGGTGGGGACCACCTTCTCCAGGAGCGGGCCCGTGTTGGCGACGTTGAAGCTGTACGGAACAAGTTCACCCGCGGCGTAGGGCTGGGTGGCCAGATCACGGCCGACGTCGGAGCGCGTGCCGCTGATGTCAGCAGCCAGCAGTCCGTCCCGCAGGGCCACCGCAGCGCCGGCGAACGGGACTGTCTTGGTGAGTGACGGCGTCGCGCTGGCGGTGATGCTGAAGCTTGCCTCCGGAACGAAGTATCCCCGGTCGATGTCCTGGGCTGTCAGGGTGTGCTTGGCGGTGGTGCAGTTGTAGCTGGCGCCGGCCGCAAGGTTGTTGAACCTGCAGTTAGGGCTGCTGGGTGCCCCCGGGGCGGGTGGCAGGAACCCCGCGTCGAAGGTGCCGGAAACCGGCACGGAGTTGGCCGTGACGTTGGACGTGCTCTTGACCGTGAAGGTGTAGCTCAGGACGTCGCCTGCCTGGTAGGGGCTGGCCACCACGTCACGCGCGGGAGCCGCGCCCGAAATGGTGAGGCCTACCTGCGGTGCCACCGGAACCGTGGCGGTGAACGTGAACTGCGAAACCCGGCCATCCGCCGTCGTGAATGCGGCGTTGAGGTTCTGCGGCCGCTCGCGTTCGCCGGTGCCGTCAGCGCGACGGTGACGGTGGTTGAGGCACCGGGTGCGACGTCGGGAACGGGCACCGTGGTGGCCGTCCAGCCCGTGGGGGTGTAGATGGTCGCGGTGGCCCCCGTGAGGGTTGCGGCCTCCTGGTTGGTGATCGTGACCGGCACCTGCTGGGTCGCAGCCGGGGCCGTGGTAACCGCCGGGACGGAGAGCGGCGCGCAGGCGTAGTTCAGCCACGCGTCGTCGAACTTCGCGAACGCCATGTTGTCCGTGTAGTTGCCCTCGTACAGCACACCGAACGTTCCGTCCGCCAGCCGGGAAACCGTGGAGTAGGCGGAAAAGCCGGAGCGGATGGTGCGCACGCCGGGCCATGTGGCGCCGTCGTCGCAGGAGACCCTGGCCGAGACGTTTTCGCGGCCGGTCTTGGAATTGGCGTTGGTGAAGATGAGCTTTTTGGCGTCGGCTGAGCCCTGCGCCGCGTCGGGGAACATCCGGGCGATGGCGCCGTTGTTGGCAGGGTCCGGCAGCTCGGTGTCCTGGCTGACCGGTCCGTAGGTGGCGCCGCCGTCGGTGGAGATGGCCACCTTGCGGTAGCCCTGGTTGGCGTTGTCCCTCGAGTTCAGCAGGACGCGGCCGTCGGAAAGTACAACGGTTTTGTTCTCGTCCATCCGGTCACCCACGTTGGCGCCCTTGTGCCACGTGGCTCCGTGATCGTCCGAGTAGACGCTGTAGGCCTGGATCCTGTTGGTGCCGTCTGCCTGGCGCACATCGCCGGCGTACTGCTGGATGAGCCGTCCCTTGTACTGCCCGTACTTGAGCTGGATGCCTTCACCGGAGGACGCGAAGTTGGAGCGGACATCACCGGCCACCGGGGCGGTCTTGCTGGTGCCGGGCTTGGTCACGTTGGTGATGAGCCGCGGCTGGCTCCACGTGGCACCGCCGTCCGACGACTCGATGACGGCCGAGGAAATCACGGAGCGGTCGGCGTCGTCATTGCCGAACTGGCTGCCGCCAAAGCCTTGGTCCTTGGAGTAGACGAAGAACGCGAAGACTTTGCCGGCCTCGGCGTCATAGATGTAGGAGGGGTCGCTGTACCCGTACTTCGCCGAACTGGCATCGCCGACGTGTCCGGCCGCGATGACCTGAACGGGTCCCCAGGTCTGGCCGCCGTCGGTGCTGCGGCGCTGCACGATGGAGTTGGCGTTGGGGGCATCCGCCGCGCTTCCCGGGCGTCCGTCCCACGCGGCGAGGACCACCTTGTTGCCCAGATAGGTCAGGGCCGGGATGCGGTAGAAGAAGTTCGCTGCCGTACGGTCGGCGCCGATGTTGGTTTCGGTGAAGCTGCCGGGGGCTGCAGCCGGGTTGGCGGGCGGGATGGGTGCGGCCTGGGCAGCCGCGCCGGTCCCGGCCAGCAGCGCCAGCGCCATCAGTCCCGCTCCGGCGGAACGGGCTGAGCGGAGGCGTCTGCTCTGTGGGGTATGAGTGTGCAAATTCAGATCCTTTCAAGGCGCCGCGGGGCGGCGGATTGGGAGAATTCGGCCGTAGTGGGCGCGGGTGATTCCACCTGCCACATACGACGTCCTACAACCGTAGTGTGTAGGGCGTCACATTGCTAGGACTCTTCAACGGCGATTCAGGGCGCCGGGACCGGGCGGCGGCGCACTGCCCTGTCCCGAAGCAGGCGGATGGCAACAAAAACGGGCACCCCGGTGGGATGCCCGACGTGTCGTGCAGGGTTAGCGGCCTACTGTCTGGGCGTCCGGACCACGTCGCTGATCCACTGCCGCGTCTTTTCATCCACGGGCCCCGTCACGTGCGTTTCACGGGCGGCGCGGTCGGCCTTGATCTTTTGCATCACCATGCGGCCCAGCCCGGCAAAGACCGCAACAGCCATCACCGGCAACAGCACGGATTTCGATTTCTCACCCATTCCGCCATCCTAGTGACGCTGCCTCCGGAGGGCCAGAGCCGCCGTCGTCCGCTTTGTCCTTAAGCCCCCGACGGAAGCCGCGCCCCAATCCCGCGAAAGTGACGGAGCCCACCGAATACTTGGTCATGCGCTCCGGCCGGTAGAATGGGCTTGCAAGCTCGCGGAGCGCCCGTCCCCCACTGTTTCAAAGACACTGTCCACAAGCAGTTAATGCAGTATTCCGGAACGGCGTAAGACGGCACCACTCCGCTGCGCCCTTACCCAAGCTCACGCACAGGAGTTGCCGGATGCCCCGGATCGTTGTTGACGTCATGCCCAAGCCCGAGATTCTGGACCCGCAGGGGAAGGCCATCGTGGGTGCACTCCCCCGTCTGGGCTTCACCGGCTTTAGCTCTGTCCGCCAGGGCAAGCGCTTCGAACTGACGGTTGACGGCGAGGTGACCGACGCAATCCTGGCCCAGGCCCGCGAAGCCGCCGAGACCCTGCTGTCCAACCCCGTGATCGAAGACGTTGTTAACGTCGAGGTCGTCGAGGCCTGAGATGACTGAGCTTCCCCTGATCGGCGAGGCCACTGCCGTGGCCGCTGACGCTTCCGGTGCCCGCGAGCTCGCGGGTGCCAAAATCGGCGTCGTCACCTTCCCCGGCACCCTGGACGACCGCGACGCCGTGCGTGCTGTCCGGCTGGCCGGCGGTACCGCGGTGCCGCTCTGGCATGCGGACACCACCCTTGGTGACGTTGACGCCGTCGTGATTCCCGGCGGATTCTCGTACGGTGACTACCTCCGTGCCGGCGCCATTGCCCGCTTCGCGCCGCTGATGTCCAAAATCATCGACGCCGCCAACTCCGACGCCAAGCTGCCCGTCCTGGGTATCTGCAACGGCTTCCAGATCCTGACCGAATCGCACCTGCTGCCCGGTTCCATGATCAAGAACGACCACCTGAAGTTCATGTGCCGCGACCAGGTGCTGCGTGTCGAAAACAGCAACACGGCCTGGACCCTTGACTATGAGGCCGGCCAGGAAATCACTGTGCCGCTGAAGAACCAGGACGGCCAGTACATCGCCGACGAGAAGGTCCTGGACGCCCTGGAGGCCGAGGGCCGCGTGGTCTTCCGTTACGTGGGCTTCAACCCGAACGGCTCACGCCGGGACATCGCCGGCATCTCCAACGCCGCCGGCAACGTGGTGGGTCTCATGCCGCACCCGGAACACGCGGTGGAAGTTGGCTTCGGACCAGAGGCTGTTGGGGCCGGCTCCGCCGGAACCGGCGGGAACGAGACCGACGGCCTCGGCTTCTTTACCTCCGTTTTGAACACGATTGTGGGAGGCTCCAAGTGACCACCTCAGCTGAAACTGTCGGCAAGAAGTTCAACATCGACACCGTCGAGAACGCCGCCAAGACCCCGGACACCGAACTGCCCTGGGCCGAACTGGGCCTGAAGCAGAACGAGTTCGACGAGGTCGTGAAGGTCCTGGGCCGCCGCCCCACCGGCGCCGAGCTGGCCATGTACTCCGTCATGTGGAGCGAACACTGCTCCTACAAGTCCTCCAAGAACCACCTGCGCCAGTTCGGCGACAAGGTGACGCCGGAGATGAAGAAGGACATGCTGGTGGGCATTGGCGAAAACGCCGGCGTGACCAACCTTGGGGACGGCTGGGCCGTGACCTTCAAGATCGAGTCGCACAACTCGCCGTCGTTCGTGGAGCCCTACCAGGGTGCTGCCACCGGCATTGGCGGCATTGTCCGCGACATCATCTCCATGGGCGCCCGCCCCGTGGCCGTCATGGATCCGCTGCGCTTCGGCGCCATTGACCACCCGGACACCGCCCGCGTGATGCACGGTGCCGTTGCCGGCATCGGCGGCTACGGCAACTCACTGGGCCTGCCGAACATCGGCGGCGAAATGGTGTTCGACTCCATCTACCAGGGCAACCCGCTGGTGAACGCGCTGGCCGTGGGCGTCATGCGCCACGAGGACATCCGCCTGGCCAACGCCTCGGGCAAGGGCAACAAGGTAGTCCTGTTCGGTGCCCGCACCGGTGGTGACGGCATCGGCGGCGCCTCGGTGCTCGCCTCGGAGTCCTTCGACGACACCAAGCCGTCCAAGCGCCCCGCCGTCCAGGTGGGCGACCCCTTCGCGGAGAAGGTCCTCATCGAGTGCTGTCTGGAGCTCTTCAAGGGCTCTTTGGTTGAGGGCATCCAGGACCTCGGCGCCGCGGGCATCTCCTGCGCCACGTCCGAGTTGGCCTCCAACGGCGACGGCGGCATGCAGGTTGAGCTGACCTCCGTCCTGCTGCGCGACCCCACGCTCACCCCGGGTGAGATCCTGATGTCCGAGTCGCAGGAACGCATGATGGCCGTGGTCACACCGGAGAACATTGCAGCTTTCGAAGCTGTGATGGACAAGTGGGCCGTGGAGTACTCCTGGCTCGGCGAAGTTACCGACACCGGCCGCCTGATCATCACCTGGGACGGCGAAGTCATCGTGGACGTTGACCCGCGCACCGTGGCACACGACGGCCCGGTCTACGACCGTCCGTACGCCCGTCCGTCCTGGCAGGACTCGATCCAGGCCGATACTTTCACCGGTTCGGTGCAGGATGCCGGCCGCCCCGCCGCTCCGGCCGAGCTCGCCGCGGCCGTGACCGAACTCGTGGCCTCGCCGAACATGTGCTCCAAGGCCTGGATCACCAACCAGTACGACCGCTACGTGGGCGGCAACACCGCCATGGCGTTCCCGGACGATGCCGGCGTGGTCCGTGTGGATGAGGAAACCGGCCTGGGCGTCGCCCTGGCCACCGATGCCAACGGCCGTTACACCTATCTTGACCCGTACTTCGGTGCGCAGCTGGCCCTGGCCGAGGCGTACCGCAACGTGGCCACCTCCGGTGCTGTGCCGATGGCCGTCAGCGACTGCCTGAACTTCGGCTCCCCCGAGGACCCGGACGTCATGTGGCAGCTCGCCGAGGCCATCCGCGGCCTGTCCGACGCCTGCATGGAGCTGGGCATCCCGGTCACCGGCGGCAACGTATCGCTGTACAACCAGACGGGCACCACGCCCATCCACCCCTCCCCCGTGGTGGCGGTCCTGGGCAAGCTCGACGACGTCGCCCGCCGCACGCCGTCGGGCTGGCGTGAAGATGGCCAGGCCATCTACCTGCTGGGTACCACCGCTGCCGAGCTGGACGGTTCCGAGTGGGCCAACATGCGCGGCCACCTCGGCGGGCAGCCGCCCAAGGTTGACCTGGCCACGGAGCGTGCACTGGGTGAGATCCTGATCAACGCTTCCCGCGACGGCATGGTTGACTCCGCGCACGACCTCTCCGAAGGCGGCCTCGCGGCAGCCCTCGTGGAGTCCTCCCTGCGCTACGGCGTGGGTGCCCGGATCGCCCTGCAGGACGTGATGGACCGCGACGGCGTTGACCTGTTCACCGCGCTGTTCTCCGAGACCCAGGGCCGCGCCGTCGTGGGCGTCCCCCGGTCCGAGGAAGTCCGCTTCCAGGACATGTGCACTGCCCGCGGCTTCGCCCACACCCGTATCGGCGTGGTGGACGCAGCCAGCGGCCAGCTGGAGATCAACGGCGTGGACGCCCTGTCCCTCGATGCCCTCCGCGAAGCCCACGAAGGCACGCTGCCGAAGTACTTCGGCTAACCCTTCCGAAATACAACGTGGGGTCACTTACCGCCCAATAATCCCTTTGGGATGGGCGTTAAGTGACCCCGCGTTGGTTTAATCCTCGCTGTGAAGCTCCCGCTGCCGGGCACTGAGCAGCTCAAACTCGGGCCGCGCGGCCACAAAGCGTTCGACGGCGGTGAGCACCTCCACGAGGTGCGCCCGGTCCGCTGACACCAGGCCGGCGCCCACCTGCGAGCGCCGGTACTGGTCGTGGTCCCCCACCTCCGCAACCGAGACCTCGAAGCGGCGCTTGACCTCGGCCAGCAGCGGCCTGATGACCGAGCGTTTCTCCTTCAGGCTCTGGACGTCGCCCAGGAGGATGTCGAATTCGATCCAGCCGATCCACATCAGATGGTGAGTTCTCCCATCCTGTCCCAGCCGTCGCCGTCGATCTGGCGGCTGACAATCCGCGGGGTGGCCACCAGCGCCGGGCGCATGTCCGCCATGGCCTGCTTGAAGTGGGCACTGTTGACGTGGTCCCCGGCGGCATCGTCCTTGAAGGCTTCAACCAGCACGAATTCGTTGGGGTCGTCCACGCTGCGGGACCAGTCAAACCACAGGTTGCCTGGCTCCTCCCGGGTAGCCTTCGTGAAGCTGTCCACCAGGCCGAGCCAGCGCTCGGACCAGTCGGGCTTGACCTTGAACTTGACCACAATAAAGATCATGGGATTTTCCTTCCGTTCGGTGATGGGTGAATTACTCAGCCGCGGCCATGTCGAGTTCACAGGCGAGGATGGCCTCGCGTGCGTTCTGCCGTTCCGCCGGGGTGCCGGCCTGCTCGGCCCACTGCTCCGCCAGCTGGAACTCCACCAGCGCCTGAGTGAACCGGCCTGAAGCGTGCAGCATCCAGCCTAATTTGTTGTGCAGCCCGGCCATCCAGCGCCGGGTGTGCGGGTCATGGGCGGTGGAGGCGTACTCGAGCGCACTCCTGGTCCAGGCTTCCGCGTGCGCGGAGTCGGCCACGGCGAGCATGTGCAGCGCGTCCACGGCGAGGAATTCGTCACCGAGGTGGTCCCCCAGTTCGGCGGCCTGCTCAAACAGCGGCACCGCCATGGCCGCGTGGCCGCTGGAGTTCAGGAGCCGCCCGCGTTCAAGCAGGATGCGGACTCCGACGGTGGGCTCATCCTCGCCATCAATTGAGTCCAGCAGGGCATCGGCTTCCTCGTAGCGGCCCTGCAGGCCAATGGCGCGGCCCAGCTGTGTGGCAAGTTCGGCTTTTTCGTCGGTGTTGTAGGTGGGGTCGGCGAGGGCGTCCCGGAATCGCTGTTCGGACAGCCCGGGGTCGCCGAACTTCCATAGTCGGTCAAGGGTCACTTGGTCCAGCATGTACCTTCTCCTGATCAGCTTTCACCTGCGGCGAGTTGGCGTGCCCCTTCAACGTATCGCGAAGTGACGTGCCTCTGCGCCGCCCTGGTCACCACGCCGCCCAGGCGGTAGAACCAGTTGGACGGCCTGCTGAAAGCTGTAATTTTCAGGAACACCCTGCCGGTATCGTCGATCTCCACTTCGAAGGCTTCTTCGCCGCGCGCCGGGTGCCCGGGCAGGGTGCCGTAGCCGAATCCCGCGGACTGTGGACCGTCTGCCGCCAGCGGACGCCGGACCCACACGACTTCACACGGGGCGTTGATCCGGAACGGTCCGGCACCGAACCCGCTCACCACGCGCGTTCCCGGAATGACGACGGCGGACTCGGCCCTGACGCGCAGGCCCGCCCGCCTTTGCAGTTCCCACGTGAGGATTCCCTGAGCCACCCGGCGGTACAGTTCCATTCCGTCGCCGAGGTAGGCCTGCGATACCAGGCAAGGGAATCCGGCGGGCGGGCGGCCGTCCTCGGTGGCGCCCACGCCGGGGTAATCGAGCCGGCCGCCCGCCAGGCGCTTGTCAGCCAAGGGATTTGTCCCGGGAACCGGACAGCCGGGCCCAGCCGAGCTGTTCCTGCTGTTTACGGCTCAGGGTGGCAACCACGAGGTCGTAGGAGTCCTCCACCATGTCCCGGACCATGTCATCCGGCAATGCACCGTCCAGCCGGACGCCGTTCCAATGGATCTTGTTCATATGCCAGGCCCCGGTAATTTCGGGGTGGGCGGCACGGAGCTGTTCGGCCAGCGCAGGCTCGCATTTGAGGCTGACCGACAGGTCACGGGCATCCAGCGCGGCCGACGCGAACATTTTTGCTTCGTGCCGCGCGCCGCCGGAGACGGCGGCGCGGACCTTGAAGACTGACGTCTCCGGGCCGAAGGGAAAGTCCTCGTAAGCACCGGGAAAACCCAGGCAGATCTCCCGGAGTGCAGCAGCGTCCATGGCACGAGCCTATCCGTCCGCCGCCCTCCGGCTCATCTGCGTTCCCTCACCGGCATGGGCTAACCGCGGCCCTAAGCTCCCGCGCGTGCATCGCCGATGCTGTGCAGGCCTTCGGGAACGGTGCCGTTGACCTCGTGGTCTCCCACGATCCGGGCCTTGAACACCGCCGGGTTGTGGGTGGACACGGTGCGGGCATTCCGCCAGTGCCGGTCCAGCGACTTCGACTTGGATGTGGACGAGGCCCCGGTGGTGTCGAAGAGCTGCTGGGCAGCCGACTGCACCAGTTCCGGCACCAGCAGCTGCGCCTTTTCCACGGCCACTTCGCCCCGCGTGTACCGCTGCTCCGGGGTGAGGTCCAGTGCCTGGTCTGCCGCGGCGTCCAGCTCCCGCGCGGCGGCAAGTACCACGGACTCGGCGGCGAACACCTTGGCGGAAAGGTGTCCGACCAGTTGGAGGATCAGCGGATCGTGCCGGAACAGCTCGCCGGAGCCGGTGTTGAACGTGCGCTTCCGGTCGCGGACCAAGGCCCGCGCATCGGCCAGCGCCGCCCGCCCGATCCCTGCGAGGACGGCGAGCAGGACCAGCTGGAAGAACGCCGGCTCGTGGGTGGTGGACACCGAGCGCTGAATGATGTTGGCCTGCGGCACGGCGGCGTCGCGGAAGATGGTGGTGCCGGTCCCCGTGAGCTGCTGGCCGAAGCCGTCCCAGTCGTCGAGGATCTCCACGCCCGGCTGGGTGGTGCTGACCACCGCGTACTGCCGGCCCTCGACGCCCTCGGTGCTTGCCGTCACTGCGATCCACTCGGCGAAGATGGTGCCCGTCGTGTAGAACTTTTTGCCGTTGAGCAGCCAGTTCTCACCGTTCCTGGTGAGCGTGGTGCCGGTGGCGCCGAGGACGTTTCCGGAGCGTTCCGTGGCGGCGTTTCCGAAGATCTGGCCCGCCACCACTTTGGGATACCAACGGTTCTGGAATTCCTCGGGTTCCAGGCCCACTGTCTCCACGAAGGCGAAGTGGGAGCGGTACAGGTGGGCCACGGACGAATCAGCCTCGGCCAGTTCAACCAGGAGCCGGAAGAACGGTTCGAACCCAATGCCGTCACCGCCATGCTCCACGGGCACGCGCAGCCGCCCGAAGCCTGCCTCGTTGAGCCAGCGGACCGGCTCGAACGGCAGGACCCTGTCCTGCTCACGGGCCAGTGAGCCCTCGGCTATGCGGGCAAAGACCGGCCGAAACCGCTCGGCCAGCCCCTGGTACTTGGCCTCGGCCGATTCCTGCGCCGGCGCTGTGGTGCCTGCTGCGTAGGTCATGTGTTCCCCCTCTTCCTGGTACGGGCCCGCGCGGGACTAGAGCTTGGTGATGTCGGTGGCCGGGTCCTGGTCCCACGGCGTAGGCAGGATGCCGTTCTGGTAGCTCTCGAACCAGGCCTTGACCTCCGGGGACTGGAAAGCTTCCTTGAGCGCGCTGGCCTTTTCCGAGCCGGCAAAGTCCTTCCGTCCGGCCACCACAATCCGGAACGGAATCTGGTCCGCGTCCGATTCGAAGGCCAGTGCGTCCGCCTTGGTGTGCTTGGCGTCTGCCGCCATCCGGGCCACGAGGAAGCCGGCATCAACATCCGGCAGCGTCTTGGCGAGGGACTGCTGGTCCACCTCGACGAACTGCAGCTTCTTCGGGTTGGCCGTGATGTTCTTCTGCGACGTGTGGATCACCGTGGCGTCCGAGAGTTCCAGCAGGCCGGCGTCGCGCAGCATGAACAGTGCACGGCCGTTGTTGGCCGGATCCACGGGGATGCCGATCTTTGCACCGTCCGGGAGTTCGGCAAGGGACTTGTACTTATCGGACCAGATGCCGCCCGGCGCGCTGTACACGTAGAAAAGCCCCACGTTCTCCAGGTTCTTGTCCTGGTTGAACTGCCTCAGGTACGCGTTGTGCTGGAAGAAGTTGGCGTCGAATTCACCGTTGGCCACGGCCAGGTTCGGCTGGATGATGTCCGTGACGTAGGTGGGTTCCAGGGTCCAGCCCTTGGCTTCAAGCAGTTTCTGGGCAATCTTGGTGGGTTCCTGGTACGGAGCGGATTCCGTGACGATGATCTTGATGGTCTTGCCGCCGCCGGCCGCGCTGGCGCCGCCGGGATTGACGAGGCCGCAGCCGGTCAGCGCCGCAACGGAAACTGCGCCGGCACCGGCGAGGGCATACTTGAGGAAACTTCTACGCTGCATGGATGTGGTCCTTTGAAAAGTGCGGGCTAAACGCTGATGGTGGCTGGCTTGTTTTCCGCGGCTGCGGAGAATTCGGTGAAGGCGCCGCGGAATGCTGCGGCGGGGTGCCTGTCGTTGAGGCGCGGCCCTGCGCCGAAGAGCTTTTCGCGCAGGGTTCCCGCCGTGTACCCGGTCTGGGCGAGGCCGCGGCTGCGCAGTTCGGGGAGCACGCCCTCGATGAAGTCCGTGTATGAACCCGGAATGGTCTGGTTGATGATGTTGATGCCGTCGATGCCGGCGTCCTGCCACTCCTCGATGCGGTTGGCGATCTGTTCGGGCGTGCCCACCACCCGGTTGGCGCGGCTGCGGTACAGGGCAATATCGCGGAGCGTGGGGTTGCCGCCGCGAACCGAAGCACGGATGGCCTCAAGATGGCCCTGGCTGCCTTCGGTGGCGAGGTCGCCGAGCGGGGTGTCCAGCGGGAGTCCGCCGAGATCGACGCCGAAGCCGCCGCCCACGTGGGCCAGCAGGGCTTCAATGTCCAGAGTCTCCTCCAGCTCGGCCGCCTTGCGGTTAGCCTCCGCTTCGGTACCGCCAACCACGAAATGCATGCCCTGGAGGAACTTCACGTCATCCGGGTGGCGCCCTGCGGCGGCTGCCTGTTCGCGGACGGCTGCCGTGTACTTCGCGGCGACGTCCGTGTTCGGCGCCAACGTGAAGGTGGCCTCCGCGTTGGCAGCGCAGAACTGCTGGCCGCGCCCGGAGCTGCCGGCCTGGAAGAGCACCGGCGTGCGCTGCTGCGACGGCGCTGAAAGGTGCGGCCCGTCAATGGAGTACCGGGGCCCGCGGTGGTAGATCTTGCTGACCTTTTCCGGGTCGGCATGGACGCCGTTTTCCTTGTCCAGGAGCAGGGCGTCGTCCTCCCACGAGCCTTCCCACAGCTTGTAGGCCGCCTCGACGTATTCGTCGGCCCAGTCGTACCGTTCGTCGTGCTTCGTCAGCTCGGTGGCGTTGAAGTTCCGGTGCGCGTTTTCCAGCACGCTGGTGACGATGTTCCAGGCCACGCGGCCGTTGCTGAGGTGGTCCAGGGTGGACATCTGCCGGGCGAACTGGAAGGGGTGGCTCTGGATCACCGACGACGTGGCGGCCAGTCCGATGTCCTTCGTTCCCACCGCGAGCGCGGACAGCAGGATCAGGGGGTCGTTGGACGGCACCTGCAGGCCCTTTTTCAGCAGCGACGCCCACCCGCCGTCGTAATCGCCGTAGAGCCCTACGACGTCGGCGAAAAAGATCGCGTCAAACTTGGCGTCTTCGAGCTGGCGGGCCAGGTCCGTCCACAGCGCGAGTTCGTTGAACTGGTGCTGCTGCGCCTCGGGGCGCCGCCACTGGCCGCCCATGATGTGGCTGGTGGTGTTCATCACGAAGGCGCTGATCAGCAGGCGGGGACGGGGGCCGTTGAAGCGGGTACTGGGTGTTGAAGTCATAAGGGTGCTCTCCAGAAGTAGGAAGGGGCGGCGGGGCTTAGAGGCGCTTGTCGAGGCGCCGCGCGAGGTACGAGCCGCCCAGCTGGACGATGGTGACCAGCAGGATCATCAGCACAATGGCGGTGATCATCAGCGGGGTTTCGTAGCGGTAGTAGCCGTAACGGATGGCGAAGTCGCCGATTCCGCCGCCGCCCACCAGGCCGGCCATGGCGGAGTACGAGATGAAGCTGACGGTCATGATGGTGATGGAACTGACCAGCCCCGGCTTGGCCTCCACGATCAGGACATCCCGGACGATCTGGCGCCGGCTTGCCCCCATGGACCGTGCCGCCTCCACTACACCGCTGCCGAGCTGGCTGAGATTCTGCTCCACAAAGCGGGCGAAGTAGGGGATGGCGTTGATGGTGAGCGGGACAATCACAGCGGCCGTGCCGATGGTGGTGCCCACAATGAACCGGGTGACCGGGATGATGGCGATCAGGAGGATCAGGAACGGAAAAGACCGGACCAGGTTGACCAGCCCGTCCAGGACGCGGTGCAGCTTCGGCCGGTGTTTGAGTCCGTTGGGGCCGATCGTGTAGAGCAGGACACCCAGCGGGGTGCCGAGGAGCACCGCCAGCGGGATGGCCACGAGCAGCATGGTGAGGGTCTGCCCCATGGCCACGCCGATCTCGGGCAGGACTTCGAGGATGCGGTCAAACATTGAGCAGGCCTTCCGTGACGGCTTTCGCGTGGGCGGAACGGTCCAGCTGGATGTCGTCGGAGATGAGGTACCGGCCGCTCTGTGTGGCCGGGTGGAAGCCGGGCCGTTGCAGCTCGGTCAGGTCGAATTGCTCCACCACCCGTCCCTCCTCCATCACGGCAACGTTGTCGGCAATGGCCTTGATGACGTTCATTTCGTGGGTGACCACCACAATGGTGATGCCGAATTCGGCATTGACGTCGGCCAGGTACTGCAGGACCGAGGCTGTTGTGCGGGGGTCGACTGCCGACGTCGGCTCGTCGCAGAGCAGGACCTTGGGTTCGGTGGCAAGCGCCCTGGCGATGGCCACCCGCTGCTTCTGGCCGCCGGAGAGCTTGGCAGGGTACGTGCCGGCTTTATCACTGAGGTCCACGATTTCCAGGGTTTCAGCAGCACGACGGCGGCGCTCCGCCTTCCCCACGCCCGCGAACTTCAGCGAAAGCTCAACGTTCTCCTGCGCCGTGAGGTTGTTGAGCAGGTTGAAGTGCTGGAAGATCATCCCGATGTCGTGGCGCTTGGTGCGCAGCTCCGCATCGGACAGCGTCAGGAGATCCACACCATCCACCAGGACCCGGCCGGCCGTGGGCCGCTCCAGGAGGTTGATGTTGCGAAGCAGGGTGGATTTACCGGCACCGGAGAACCCGATGATGCCCTGGATGGTGCCGCGTTCAATGTGCAGGCTGACATCGTCAACGGCTGTGAACCGGCCGGTGGGCGAATCGAACGAGGTGGTGACGTTCTGGATTTCGATCACAGGTGATCACCTGCTGGGGCTGCCCCGCGGCTGCCTGTCTGTGCGTTCATGAATTCCTCCGGGCTCACCCGAGGAAACCCCGCAGCGCGGCCGTGCGGGCGGCAGGCGCCGCCCAAGACCGGGAACTTTAAGGTTCTCCATCGGTCCTGGCAGTAGCACCGTCCACTGAAGGGGGTTGCTGCGGCGTCACGGAGCCAGGTCTCTCAGCCGCTCGAGATGGTTACCCGACGAATCTGGCACAGCGCCGCCCCGGCAGAAAAGCCGCACGTCACATGCGGTAACCAGAACGACATCGCAGGTCATGCAATGTAAGGCTGCGCAACCTTGCTCAACGTTGGGGTCCCCACAGGAGGCCGGCCGGTGCTAGTCTGCGAACATGTCACCTGAACGGGCCACCATCCCAGTTCTGGACCTGAGCACCGCACGCCAGCCCTACGGTTCCTTCAGCCCGGAATTTATCGACCAGCTGCGGGATGCCGCACATAATGTGGGGTTTTTCCAGATCACCGGCTACGGTGCCGCGCCCGGACAGGCTGAGGAGTTGTTGGAACTCCTCAAGCGGTTCTTCAACCTGCCCCTTGAGGAGCGGATGAAGCTGGACAACAGACTTTCCCCGCATTTCCGTGGTTACACCCGGATGGGCACCGAAGTCACCCAGGGCAGGGCCGACGCCCGCGAGCAGATCGACTATTCCCCCGAGCGCGAACCCGTCCGCGACTACCCGGCAGACCAGCCGTACTGGCTCCTGCAGGGCCACAACCTGTGGCCGGACGACGCCATGCCGGAGCTGGAGACAGCCGCCATGGCCTGGGCCGACCTGATGTCCGGCGTCGGTATGGAACTCCTGCGCGGCATCGCAGTGGTGCTGGGCCTGCCCGAGGACCACTTTGACGAGCCCTTCGGCGACGAACCGGCCTGGATGGGCAAGCTGGTGCATTATGTGGGCGGCGTGGTGGAAGCCGCCGGCGACCAGGGTGTGGGCTCCCATGCCGACTATGGCTTTGTCACCCTCCTGCTCCAGGATGAGGTGGGCGGCCTGGAAGTCCTCCCGCCGGGGACCACCGAATGGGCAACAGTTGAGCCCATTCCCGGAGCGCTCGTGGTAAACCTTGGCGAGATGCTGGAGGTGGCCACCGAGGGCTACCTGGCCGCCACCATCCACCGGGTCAAGGCGCCGCCGCCCGGCGTGGACCGTTATTCCGTGCCGTTTTTCTGGTCCCCGCGGCTGGACGCCGTGATCGATCCCGTGCCGCTGCCGCCCGAGCTGAAGGCCCAGGCACGCGGGCTCTCGGACGATCCGAACAACCCGATGCTCGCCTCGTTCGGCTTGAACATGCTCAAGGGCAGGATGCGGGCCCACCCGGACGTGACCGAGCGGCACTACCCGGAACTGATGCAGCGCTGATCGCGGTTACTGCGCAAGCCGGGTCCGGTCAGAGGTTGTACTTCCATGCCTGCTGGGCGGGGCAGACGTTCATCACCACGTCCAGTCCGGCGGCTTTCGCCCGCTCCGCGGCGGCCTCGTCAATGACGCCCAGCTGAAGCCACACCGCCTTCGCGCCGGCGGCGATCGCCTGATCAACCACCGCGCCGACTTTCTGCGAATTCACAAAGCAGTCCACGACGTCGAGGGGCTGCTTCTCCGCCGGGATGTCCAGCAGGGTGCGGTACCCGGTTTCGCCGTGTACCGGGTCACCCGGCAGGTTGACCGGGATGATCTCCATCCCCAGCCTGTCCCGGATAAAGAGTGACGTATCGTAGGCCGCGCGCCACTCATTGGTGGTCAGGCCCACGATGGCCCACCGCCCCTTGGTTCGCATTAGGCGCTCGATGACTGCAGGATCGTTGGTGTGGCCCATGCCTCAAGCCTACGCCGCTTTCACAAAGTGCCGAATGCCGAATTTTTGGCCGATCCGATGCTGCTGGTTGACATGTGAACGAACATTACGCGCGGCCACGCGGCGATTTGGATTGTTTGATTCAGGTCGGGTCTAGTAGGTAGTGACCATCCCGAGCGGCCGAGAGACCTGGATCGATGAAGCCGCAGCAACCCTGGTCAGTGTGGCCCCCCACGGCACGCGCTGATAGCAAGGAAAAAGCCTTGGGTACCCGGAACTGACCACTCCGCTAACAGGCTTGACTCCGTAGGGTGCTACTGCCAGGACCGATGGAGTGATCCTATGCCTGCAGTCCTGTCTTCCGAGCGCGCCGCCGCCCCGTACGGCACCGCCGCGACCACCTGTTTTAATGACCCGCCGGTGAAGAAGGCTGCTCCGTCAGCCCACCTGGAAACCACCCTTCGCACTGGCAACAGTGTTGCGGACGGGCGCGCTGCAGCCGCCGCCGCAACATCGGCAGACGCCGCCCAGTTGGATGCCGCAACGGCGTCCGCTCCGGCAACGGGATGGTCTCCCGCCGGAGTCCGTTTACGGAACTGGGCGCGTCTGCCCCTTGGCCTGGTCGTCCCGGCGGTCCTGCCGGCACTGATTGGAAAACTGACCGACGCCCTCCCGGGCCTGGCAGAGAAATGGGCGGTAAAACGATGGGCCTGAGCACCCTGGAAACAACACATCCCGGCACGGAAACCGAGCGTATGGCGTTCTGGGAGGACGCCGCCCGGCGCCTCGACTGGGCCGAGCCGTGGCACACAGCCCACACCTTTGAAAAAGCACAGCGCCTCAGCGGCCCCGAGGTTCCCGCCGACGAAGCCGAATACTCCATTCCCCGCATCGAATGGTTCGCCGGCGGAAAACTGAATGTGGCCTACAACTGCGTGGACCGCCACGTGGATGCCGGCCGCGGCAGCAAGGTGGCCCTTTACTTTGAGGGCGAGCCGGGCGACCGCCGCGCCATCAGCTATGCCGAACTGCAGCGTGAAGTGGCCAAGGCCGCCAACGCGCTCCTGGCCCTGGGCATCACCAAGGGCGACCGTGTGGTCATCTACCTGCCCGTCATCCCCGAAACCGTCATCATCACGCTCGCCGTGGCACGGATCGGCGCGATCCATTCCCTGGTGTTCGGCGGCTTCTCCGCCGAGGCGCTCAAGTTCCGCGTGGAGGACACCCAGGCCAAGCTCCTGGTGACCACGGACGGCCAGTTTCGCCGCGGCGTCGCCGTGCCCGTCAAGGACAACGCGGACGCGGCCGTCGCCGGGGACAACGCCATCGAGCACGTCCTGGTGGTCAACCGCACCACCGCTGCCGAGGACCTGGGCAGCGTCCCCATGACCGAAGGCCGCGACATCTGGTGGCATGACGCCGTCGGAAGCGCCGCGGACGTGCACGAACCCGAAGCGTTCGACGCCGAGACTCCCCTGTTCATCATGTACACCTCCGGAACCACCGGTAAGCCCAAGGGCCTGGTGCACACCTCCGGCGGCTACCTGACGCAGGCGTCCTGGAGCTTCGAGCACCTGTTCAGCAACCCGGACCCGGCCCTGCGCGACCAGGACGTGCACTGGTGCACCGCGGACCTCGCCTGGGTCACCGCGCACACCTACGAAATCTACGGGCCGCTCTCCAACGGCGTCACCCAGGTGATCTTCGAAGGCACACCGAACACCCCGCACCCGGGCCGGCACTTCGAAATCATCGAGCGCTACGGGGTCACGCAGTACTACACCGCCCCCACACTGGTCCGCTCGCTGATGGGCTGGTTCCCGGACGGCGTCCCGGACACGTACAACCTCTCCTCCATCCGGCTGCTCGGCACCGTGGGCGAGGCCGTCAACCCGGAGGCGTGGCGGTGGCTGCGGCAGAACGTCGGTGCCGGCACCGCTCCCGTAGTGGACACGTGGTGGCAGTCGGAGACCGGCGCCACCATCCTCTCCCCCGCCCCCACGGACACCGAGTTCAAGCCCGGCTGCGCGGCCCGCCCGCTGCCCGGCGTGAGTACCAGGATCGTGGACGACGCGGGCACAACAGTCCCGGCGGGCGTCCAGGGATTCATTGTGGTTGACGCATTTGGGCCCTCCATTGCGCGGACCGTCTGGGGCAACCCGCAGCGCTACCTGGACTCCTACTGGCGGCAGTACGCCGAGCAGGGCTGGTTCCTGGCCGGCGACGGCGCCAAGTACGACGCCGACGGCGACATCTGGATCCTGGGCCGGGTGGATGACACCCTCAACGTCTCCGGCCACCTGCTCTCCACCATCGAGATCGAGTCGGCGCTGGTGTCCCACCCCGACGTGGTGGAAGCCGGCGTATGTCCGGTGGCGGACCCGAAGACCGGCCACGCGATCGTCGCATTTGTGGTCCTCCGCAACGATGCTGCGCAGGATTGCGCTGCAGACCTCCGCAACCACGTTGCCAAGGAGATCGGGCCCATCGCCAAGCCTCGCGACGTCGTCGTGGTTCCTGACGTTCCCAAAACCCGCAGCGGCAAGATCATGCGCCGGCTGCTGACCCAGCTCTTTGAGGGGACCGCCCTGGGCGACACTACCTCACTCCAGAATGAACCGGCCATTGCCGGAATCCAGGACGTCCTGCGCGAGCGGGCCCTAGCAAAGGAAAATTCATGACAGACATCAGCAACGTAGCCCGTCTCTCCGAACCGCTGAAGTTCGCGTACTGGGTGCCGAACGTCTCCGGCGGCCTGGTGGTCTCCACCATCGAACAGCGGACCGGCTGGGACTTTGACTACAACAAGAAGCTGGCGCGGATCGCCGAGGACTCCGGCTTCGAGTACGCCCTGACCCAGACCCGCTACGCCGCCTCCTACGGTGCGGACAAGCAGCACGAGGCCACCTCGTTCAGTCTGGCCCTGCTGGCCGCCACCGAACGCCTCAAGGTCATCTCCGCGGTCCACCCCGGCATGTGGCACCCCGGCGTGCTGGCCAAATACATCATCACGGCCGACCACATCTCCAACGGCCGCGCCGCCGTCAACATCGTCTCCGGCTGGCTCAAGAACGAGTTCACCAACTTCGGCCTGGAATGGCTGGAGCACGACGAACGCTACGTCCGCACCGAAGAGTTCATCAAGGTGCTCCGCGGCCTGTGGACCGAGACGGAGTACAGCCAGTCCGGCAAGTACTACAACATCACCGATTTCACGCTGAATCCAGCCCCGGTAGACGTCCCCGGCCGCGCCCACCCGGAGATCTTCTTCGGCGGCAACTCCACGGCGGCGCAGGCCACCGCGGGCCGGGTGGCTGACTGGTACTTCTCCAACGGCAAGGACCTTGAGGGCTTCAAGGAAAACATTGCCGGAGTGGTTGCCGCTGCCGCTGAGACGAAGCGCGGCACCGACGGCGCTTTGCCCTCTCCGAGGTTTGGCCTCAACGGGTTCGTCATCGCCCGCGACTCCGAGAAGGAAGCCCGCCACACCCTCCGCGAAATCGTTGAGAAGGCGCACAAGCCGGCAGTGCAGGGTTTCCGCGACGCCGTGCAGGAAGCCGGCGCCTCCACCAAGGACGGCAAGGGCATGTGGGCCGACTCAAGCTTCGAGGACCTGGTCCAGTACAACGACGGCTTCAAGACCCAGCTGATCGGCACGCCGGAGCAGATCGCCGAGCGGATCGTCGAATACAAGAAAATCGGCGTGAACCTCTTCCTCACCGGCTACCTGCACTTCCAGGAGGAAGTGGCCGCGTTCGGCCGGGACATCCTGCCGATCGTGCGCGAGTTGGAAGCAGACCTGGCCCGCAAGAACGGCACGGAGCTGGATCTGTCCGGAACCCCGGCCGTCAAGCTGGAGGTGGCTGCGTAATGTCTGAGCGTACTTTCGGTTTCCGCACCCGCGCCCTGCACGCCGGCGGCACCCCCGACGCCGAGCACGGCGCCCGCGCGGTGCCCATCTACCAGACCACGTCCTTCGTGTTCAAGGACACCCAGGACGCGGCGAACCTCTTCGCCCTGCAGAAGTACGGCAACATCTACTCCCGCATCGGGAACCCCACCGTGGCCGCGTTCGAAGAACGCATCGCCTCCCTTGAGGGCGGCATCGGCGCTGTGGCGACGTCGTCGGGCATGGCCGCGGAATTCATCACCTTCGCTGCGCTAACCCAGGCCGGCGACCACATCGTCGCAGCCTCCCAGCTGTACGGCGGCACGGTCACCCAGCTGGACGTGACGCTGCGCCGCTTCGGCGTGGACACCACCTTCGTGCCCGGCACCGATCCCGCGGACTACGCCGCGGCCGTGCAGGAGAACACCAAGGCGATCTTCGTCGAGGTGGTGGCCAACCCGTCGTCGGAAGTCCAGGACCTTGAGGGGCTGGCTAAAGTAGCGCACGACGCCGGCATCCCCCTGGTGGTCGACGCCACCTTGAGCACGCCGTACCTCGTGCGGCCGCTTGAGCACGGGGCGGACATTGTGATCCACTCGGCCACCAAGTTCCTTGGCGGCCACGGCACCACCCTCGGCGGCGTGATTGTCGAGAGCGGCCGGTTCAACTGGGGCAACGGCAAGTTCCCCACCATGACCGAGCCTGTAGCGTCCTACGGCAACGTCTCCTGGTGGGGCAACTTCGGCGAGTACGGCTTCCTGACCAAGCTGCGCTGCGAGCAGCTCCGCGACATCGGTCCGGCGCTTTCCCCGCAATCGGCCTTCCAGCTGCTGCAGGGCGTCGAAACCCTGCCCCAGCGCCTCGACGAGCACCTGAAGAACGCCCAGGCCGTGGCCGAATGGCTTGAAGCGGACGAGCGTGTGGCTTACGTGAACTTCTCGGGTCTCCCGTCCCACCCGCATTTCGAGCGGGCGAAGAAGTACCTGCCGCTGGGCCCCGGCTCGGTGTTCTCCTTCGGTGTGAAGGGAGGCCGGGCCGCCGGGCAGAAGTTCATCGAGTCCCTGCAGCTCGCCTCACACCTGGCCAACGTGGGCGATTCCCGGACCTTGGTGATCCACCCCGGTTCCACCACCCACCAGCAGCTCAGCCCCGAACAGCTCCAGTCCGCCGGAGTTCCCGAGGACCTGGTCCGCATTTCCGTGGGCCTGGAGGACATCGACGACATCCTGTGGGACCTGGACCAGGCGCTGACCGAGGCCTCACTCGCGGCCGCCACCGACGAGGCGGCTGATTCACTCCTGGAAGCTGATTCCTGCACGATCGGAGCACGCGCATGAGCATCGAAACCCGCACCTGGGAAGGCCCGTCCGCACCGGAGCGCCTGAACCTGCTCCGCGCGGCCAAGTCCATTGCGATTGTGGGCGCCTCGGACAAGCCGTCCCGGGCCAGCTACTTCGTGGCCACCTACCTGCAGTCGTCCACGCGCTACAAGGTCTACTTTGTTAATCCGGTGGTCAAGGAGATCCTGGGCCAGCCCACGTACGCGTCGCTGGCCGATCTCCCGGAGAGCCCGGACATTGTGGACGTGTTCCGCAAGCACGATGACCTGCCGGGCGTCCTGGACGAAGCCATCGCGGCCGGCGCCAAGACCCTCTGGCTGCAGCTCGGCTCCTGGCATGAGACGGTAGCTGCCGATGCCGAAGCGGCAGGCCTGAACGTGGTGATGGACCGCTGCGTGAAGATCGAACACGCCCGGTTCCACGGCGGCCTGCACCTGGCCGGCTTCGACACCGGGGTGATCTCCTCCAGGCGGCAGCTCCTGTCCTGACACGGGGCGCCGCAGCAAAACACTGATTAGCGGTTGAACTTCTTCAGCCAGATGGAACCGGGGCCGGCATCGCTGGCCCCGGTTTTCCCGTTCCGTGCCGGGTCGAGGATGGTGGAGGCCACATTCCCGACGACGGCGGGCGCTTCAGTCACGAGCTTTCCGGTCTTTTCGAGCATGCCGGCAGGCGCGCTACCTACCTCACGCGGCGGAGCTTCCTTGGCGGCCTTGTCCTGCCCCGCCCCTGCACCGGTGCCGCCTGCCGCTTTCCGGGAGCCGGCGTCGTCGGGCGCTGAGTCGATGGCTGCAGCGTGATCTGCCCCTGAGTTTCCGGCAGCTGAGTTCCCGGCACCCTGGTTCCCCGAATCATGCTTGTGACTCCGTGCTCCACCGCCGGGTACTGTCTTCCCTGCCATGTCGGATTCGGACCCTCCCCAACCCTGGCTGCCGGGGTGGGACCGGGCAGTTTCCGGATCCGTCTCTCCCGGCCGGGCTGCCTCGGGCGCGTCAGCGGCAGAATCCCCTGCGGGCACCCCGGCCACGCTGGCTGCTGAACCGTTGGTAGCAGGAGTCCCCGCGATGGTCCACGAAGGAACCCAGTCCTGCAACATCTGCTGGATTGATGAGCTGGCATGGGATTTCGGCCCGGAGGCGGTGGCTGCCACGCCGGTGACACCCAGCCCCATCCCGGCGATGACGGCCAGCCCCACCGCGGCTGTCCGATGCCTTCGGCGAAGCCGGTGCCGGTCAAGCTGGGTTGGGCGCTCGGCAAGGAGCGCGGCAAGTTCCCCGCGCGGCTCGGGAACAGGCAGGGACGCGAACGCGCCAAGCGAAAGCAAGGCGGCGCGAAGTCCCGGATCGGTTTCGCCCGCGTCGCGCAGCATTTCGTCCACGGTGTCCAGCAGGGTGGTGTTGCCCGTCATCGCGTCACATACTCCTTCACTGCGGACTGCTCGCGCAGCCGGATCAGCGCGCGTCGCTGCAGTTGTTTGATGGCGCCGCTGCTCTTTCCCATGAGTTCCGCGGACTGCTCGATGGTCAGGCCCGCGATCAGCCGGAGGGTAAGTACTTCACGCTGTTCGTCCGGAAGGATGCCCAGGAGGTCCTGCATTTCCTGCGGTGAAACGCGCTGCATGACTTCGTCTTCGGCGGATGACTCCTCGCGGGCATCCAGTTCGGGTTCGAACGGAAGCTCGACGGGCGCGCGGCGCCGGCGCCGGTGCTCGTCCACCATTCGTGCGTGGGCCACCGAGAAGACAAAGGTCCGCAGCCCGGCAACACCGCCGGTGACCGTTTCCAGCCGCGGCAGGACGGCGAGGAACACTTCCTGCATGACAGCCTCCGGATCTTCTACCCCGCGGGCTGTGAGGTAGCCCAGCACCTGTGATGCGTAAGTTCGATAAACCATGTTGAACAGCTCAGGTTCCCGGGCGCGCGCACGCAAAACATCGTCTGTCAGCGCGTCAGTCACGGACATAGGGCCTTCGTTGGGGGGGATGGTGTCCCCGCTAACCTTACCCTCCGGTAACCACGCGGGTGCCCCGGAGCAATGCCTGCACCTGAGAGGAACAAAAGAGCCAGTCTGAAACCTGATGGGGGACAAGTTTCAGACCGGCGCTTCATAAAGGTAATCGTCCCGGGCCCGCCGGGGGTTACGCACTTGCACAAATACTTTTAAAAACTTTTTGCGCCGGACACGAAATCCGGCCGCCGGCTCAGACGGCGCCCGACCACCGGGCCCCGGACACCCTTCCGCGGACCGCGTTGAAGTGGGCAAAGGCACGGACCCGGCTGACGGAAACATGCTGCTCGTCGCGGGCGGGCTCGGCTGCCACGGCCGCCGCGGACACGGCCAAAGCGGGCACAGCGGGAACGGCCACTGGCCGGAGCGCGGCTGGCTGGTGGGCGGGAATGAGCGGATCGGGTGCGGCGCCGGCGGAGAGATCGGTAATCAGCCCCGTACCGGCGCACTCGCGGGTGACGGCGATCCCGGCCGCGACGGCTGACTTGTCCGCGAAAGCCCCGGACTCCGCCACCACCGTGCCATCCGGCGCCTTAAGGCGGAACCTGAACAGCGAATCCGCATCAAGAAAAACTTCAAATATCCCGGCCATAACAAAACCCTTCCGGTCGGCGGCCTGCCGTCTGCTTGAGCCCGATGTCGGCTGTGGCCCGGGCGTGGTCCTGCGGCGGCATCCGCGGTCTGTTCGAACGGACCTTGCTCCGTTCACCTTGTCTTAAGAGTCTCCCGGTGGCCTCCAAGGCACCACAAGACTGCATGGGTAAACCCTGTGTAAATTGCATCGCACCCGCGGTTGGAGCTGCATCGGGGTGCCAACGGCCGCCCCCGCCAGCCCCGGCGAACCGCAAAAACAACGGCGGCGGGCCACCCCCGAAGGGTGACCCGCCGCCGTCGAATATTCTCCCCGCTACCTCCCCAAATCTCGCAAGCTCGATTGGGGCCCCTCGGTAGCGTGGGCCCACATGTCAGTCGTTGATGAGGTCGTGGACCACGATTGTCTGGTCCCGGTCGGGGCCGACGCCGATGGCCGAGAAACGGGTGCCGGAGAGCTTTTCGAGGGCCAGCACATAGTTGCGGGCGTTCTCCGGCAGGTCTTCCAGGGTGCGGGCTCCGGTGATGTCCTCGGTCCAGCCGTCGAAGTACTCGAAAATGGGCACTGCGTGGTGGAACTCGGTCTGCGTCATGGGCATTTCGTCGTGCCGGACGCCATCCACGTCGTAGGCAACGCAGACCGGGATCTGCTCGATGCCCGTCAGGACATCCAGTTTGGTGACGAAGTAGTCCGTGAAACCGTTGACGCGGGATGCCTGGCGGGCCAGGACGGCGTCGTACCAGCCGCAGCGGCGGGGCCGGCCGGTGTTAACGCCGAACTCGCCGCCGGTCTTCTGCAGGTACAGTCCCATCTCGTCGAACAGTTCCGTGGGGAACGGGCCGGCGCCGACGCGGGTGGTGTAGGCCTTGATGATGCCGATGGAGCGCGAGATGCGGGTGGGCCCGATGCCCGAGCCCACGGAGGCGCCGCCCGCTGTGGGATTGGAGGAGGTGACGAACGGGTAGGTGCCGTGGTCCACGTCCAGGAACGTTGCCTGGCCGCCCTCCATCAGCACCACTTTGCCTTCATCCAGGGCGTTGTTCAGGACCAGGGTGCTGTCGATGACCAGCGGACGCAGGCGCTCGGCGAACGAGAGGAAGTAGCTGACGATCTCCTCCACCACAACGCTGCGGCGGTTGTATACCTTGACCAGGAGTTCGTTCTTCTGGCGCAGGGAGCCTTCCACTTTTTGGCGGAGGATGGACTCGTCGAAGACATCCTGGACGCGGATGCCCAGGCGGGCCACCTTGTCCATGTAGGCCGGGCCGATGCCGCGGCCGGTGGTACCGATGGCACGGCTCCCGAGGAAGCGCTCGGTCACCTTGTCCAGCACCTGGTGGTACGGCGCAACGAGGTGGGCATTGGCGGAAACACGCAGCTTGGACGTGTCTGCGCCGCGGGCCTCCAGGCCGTCAATTTCCTGGAAGAGGGCTTCGAGGTTCACCACGCAGCCGTTGCCAATAATCGGAACCGCGTTGGGGCTCAGGATGCCGGCCGGAAGGAGCTTGAGCTCATACTTCTCACCGCCCACGACGACGGTGTGCCCGGCGTTGTTGCCGCCGTTCGGCTTGACGACGTAATCAACACGGCCGCCGAGGAGATCGGTGGCTTTGCCTTTTCCTTCGTCGCCCCACTGGGCTCCTACGATCACGATTGCTGGCATGGGATCCTCCCCCATTCTTTCGGGCCGGTCCCGGAGGGATTACCAGGGCTCAGCGCCGTACATGAGAATGCCCCGGAAGTTCAGGTGCCGGCCGCCGGGAGGCGACGCTAACCGCAAGAGTTCCGGGGCTCTTACCACCCAAGTTTAGCCGATCACAGACTTTGTCCACCCATGAGCCCGCCTGCGGCCCTTCGTTTGCCGCTCAGGACCGCAGACGGGCTTTGCATGGCGTGCTACTCGCTGTCCGCTTCTTCGCCCGGACGGGAGGTCTGGGTGTCCAGACTGTCCCAGAAGGAGGTGTCGGCGTCGGCAATTGAACCGTTTGCGATGGCCGCCGCGGTGGCGGTCAGCGTTGTTACCGTCTGCTTGATCAGGTAACCGTTGCTGCGCAGCCCGAGGGCGTAGCCGTCGAGGTAGTGATCCGACATGCCCCGCATTTCAAAGAGCAGGGTGGCGATTCCGTACTCCACGGCGATGCCGTTGCGGCTGATGGTCTCGGCACTGCCGCCCACGTATTTGCCCAGGTGGCCCCACCCGGTGGAGTCAACGTTGTTGAACACCACGGCGCCAAGCTTCTTGGACCGCTCAACCAGGGCCGGATCGGCGTTGGGGGTGGTGGGGTAAAGGATGGATCCCGAGACCAGTTTCCCGTCCCGTTCACTCCGCGTGCCCTGGTGATGGAGGTCAATCATGTAATCGATTTTGTATTTGCTCATCACGTTGTTGTGCAGCGCCTGGGTTTCGGGCTGGGCTTTGGTCACGTGGTCCCGATTGAGGTCAACTTCCTCCGCGTTGTACCGGGTCATGTTGCGGTCGCCCTTGGCCAGGTAGTCATCCAGCGGAAAGTTGACGTCTCCCATGGCCCCGTCCGCGTTGAGCATGGGAACAATGAGGATGTTCACACCGTCGAGGACGTCCCGCGACTTTCCGGTGCCAAGGTGCTTGACGAACTGCAGGGTGCCCTCGGTGGTGAGCTGTTCGTTGCCGTGCTGCTGCGTCAGGTAGAGGATGGTGGGCTTGGCCGGGTCCGACAGATATTTCACCAGGTGGATGTCCCGGCCTTTGACGGTCTGGCCGATCACCTCGAGTTCCATGGCGGGCTGGCGGGCGTCCTGATCCTTCAGGAAGGAGACCATCTCGTCATAGGTTGAGAGCTTGGACGTGGTGATCTGGCCGTTGCCGTCATGGTTGGGGCCTTCGCCCACGGCGTTTGCCATCGGAGCCGGGGCGGCCAGGGCCGCGAGCGCCAGGGCTCCCGAAACGGCCAGGGTCCTCAAAGTTGCCAGGGTTTGGTTCACGGTGCGTTACCTCTTTCGAGTGCAATGGGGGTGCGCGCGGCCACAACAACTTTGTTGCGAGCCGTGACAGCAGCAAACCAAGCTATACGGATTGTGTCAATTATCGTGACCTGGCCGCGACTGGCCCCAGTCCGGATAAATCCCTCTGTTCACCGGCGTTTCGTTTCGCTGGGCTTGATAGACTGATGTAGATCGACTAGGAATCGGTCCACACCACATTTCAAACCATCCCGGAATGGCTGCGCCCCCCTGCGCCCATTTTCAGGGTGGCGCAGCACCGAGCCCCGCAGGAGACACTTCACTTCATGACAGCCCTGGCCCCCGAATCTTTCCGTGAACAGCTCATGAGCCGCCGCTACGAGCCCAACGTTGCCGCCGTCAACGAGCTGTGCGATTCCCTGCAGAGCGTCAAGCCCCACACCGAAGTCCCCTACGTGGACCCCATGCACGACGTGGACGAATGCCGCATCGTCAGCCTCTACTCCAACATCGGGGAGGCCGACCCGTCCGGGTTCATCACCGCGGGCGACGATGACGCCGCCACCCGCATGCTCGGCATCCAGTGGAAACTCGGCCTGCGCCCCGAGTTCGTCATGCCGTGGAACGTCCACCCGTGGCACACGCCCGGCGAGGTCAATGGCAAGTTCACCCCGGACCAGATCTCCGCAGGCCTCAAGCCGCTGCTTAAGTTCCTGGCCCTGGTCCCCCGCGCCTCGGTGATCGTGGCCCACGGCACCGAAGCCAACCGGCTGGCCCAGCTGCTTCTGAAGACCGAGGTGCCCATGATCTGGCGCCGCGGCCTGAAGACCTACAAGGTCCGTTCCCTCAGCGGCCGCGCCTTTGCCGGGACCCCGGCCCGCCAGGAGCAATACCTCGAGGACATGCGCGTCGCCTACGCCGATGCCATGGCCCGGACCGGCCTGGCGAAGGCTGCCAGCTAGAGTTCCGCCACACCACCCTTAAAGTTCGACGGCGGGTGGTTACCTTTCGGACTGAAAGGTAACCACCCGCCGTCGTTCGCTTCTTAAACTCCAACGCGGGGTCGCTCCCGGCCCGATAAACCACCGTTATCGGGCTGGAAGCGACCCCGCCTTGCTTTGTTCTAGGCGCCTTCGATGGCTGCTTTCGCGGCCGGGTCCGAGTCGTTCAGGAACTTCTCGATGCGCTCGGGCTCCTCGGCCTCACCGATGGCGGCGGAGGCACGGCCCAGCGAGTAAAGCGCCCGCAGGAAGCCGCGGTTGGGTTCGTGCTCCCAGGGGATGGGACCCACGCCGCGCCAGCCGTTGCGGCGCAGCGAGTCCAGGCCGCGGTGGTAGCCCACGCGCGAGTAGGCGTAGGAGTCGATGGTGCGGCCCTCTGCCCACGCCTCCTCTGCAAGTACAGCCCACAACAGCGATGACGTGGGGTGCTTCTCCACCAGGTCGAGGGCTTCCGTGCCCGCATCCAGCTGCTGGTAGACCTCGGTCTCGGCAGGCAGGAGCGTGGGCTCGGGGCCCATGAGGTTCTTGCGGAACTCGTCGGACATGCTAGAACGTC
>NZ_JANFCZ010000013.1 GCF_024391045.1 Pseudarthrobacter sulfonivorans | reverse complement strand
TGGCCAGCCCGGCCAGGGAGCCCACCACGGTGCCGTTGATCCGGATGAACTGCAGGTCCTTGCCCACCTGGAGTTCGATCTTCTGGGAAGTTTCCTCGGCGTCCCACCGCGCCACGGTATCGGTGATGACGCCGGCGATGTCCGAGCGGTACGTCCGCACCAGGTACCCGGCTGCGTCGCCGATCCACGCGTTGACCTTGCCGGCCAGCTCCGGATCAACCACCAGTCGGGTGCCGAAGTCGTGCACGGCGGCCTTGAACTTGATGGTCAGCTCGCTGTGGGGATCGTCGACGGCGCCGAGCAGCGCCGCCTTGATGGTGCCCCAGGTGCGGGACGCCAGTTCGCGGACCTCCGGATCGCCCAGCACTTGTGCCTTGATGCCTTCGGCCCGGGCGATCATCACCGGATCGTGCTGCAGGTCCTGCGCGAGCGAGGTGAGGTAGGTGTCAATGGACTGCCGGACCTGGTGCTGCGGATCGGCCTGCACGGCCTTGGTGAACTTGAGGATTTCCAGGTACACCTTGTCGCCCACGAGCCCGTCCACGAACTGCGGGACCCACTGCGGCGACCGGTCAGAGACCAGCCTGCTCACGGTTTCATGGTTGTCCCGGACCCAGTCCACCGTCCGGTCCACCAGCAGGTCCACCAGGGTGTGGTGGTGGCCGTCGGCGAAGATCCGGGCGGCGAGCCTGCCCACGGGAGGCCCCCACGGCGGCGCGAGCAGGTGCTTGCGGACCATCGACTCGATAACGGCCTGGACGTCGTCGTCGTTCAGTACCTTGAAGGCACCGCGGATGACGGCGGCACCCTCCTTGGCTACCCGCTCGGCGCCGCCGGGGCCGGACAGCCACGCACCCGCCTTCCGAGCCACGTCCACCGACGCGAGCTTCTCCTGGACAACCTCCTCGGAAAGGAAGTTGGTTTCCACGAACTCGCCCAGCGACGCCCCGATCTGGTCCTTGCGGCGCGGGATAATGGCGGTGTGCGGGATCTTGATGCCCATGGGGTACTTAAACAGCGCGGTCACGGCGAACCAGTCGGCCAGCGCGCCCACCATGCCGCCCTCCGCCGCGGCGCGGACGTACTGCAGCCACGGGTAGTCCTTCTGCAGGGCGAAGGCGAACACAAAAATGACGGCCATGGCAAGGAGGAGTGCCAGCGCCAGCATTTTCATCTTCCGCAGCGCTGCCGCCTTTTCGGCGTCGCCGGCACTGGGTTGCTGACCGACGACGGCGGCCCCCGCCTTCCGTCCGGGCGGCACGGGGACTGTCGGTTGCGGCGGGGCCTGCCGGGTAGTTGGCTCAGAGTTCACCTGCATGTGCCCAGCCTAGTCCCGTGTGCCCTGCCCCGGTCCGCTAGCGTGTCCTCATGACATTCGATGAGTCTGTGCCGGACCGGCCACTGGTTTATGCTCACCGCGGCGCCAGCGCTGCCTTTGCTGAACACACCCGCGCCGCTTACCTGCAGGCCATCGCCGACGGCGCGGACGGGGTGGAGTGCGACGTCCACCTCACCCGCGACCAGCACGTCATCCTGCTCCATGATGCCAACCTGGACCGCACCTCGGACGGGACCGGGCCGGTGGCGGACCGCACCCTGGCCGACCTGCGGCAGCTGGATTTTTCGTCGTGGAAAGGCGTCCGGATCCCCGAAAAGTACGGCGCCCGATCAGAGCAGTTCCTGACGCTGCCCGAACTCCTGGACATCCTCCGCGGCGCGGGTCGGCCGATGGGACTTGCCATAGAACTGAAACACCCGAGCCCCTACCAGCTGAAACTGGAGGACCGGGTGCTCGAAGTGCTCCGGGCTGAAGGGTGGGACGGCGCGACCTCCACCGTGGACAACATCAGCATCTCCTTCATGAGCTTCAGCCCGGATTCGGTGAAGCACCTGCTGAAGAAGGTTCCGGCCGAGCACATCTGCCAGCTGGTGGATGACATCGACGTCGACGAAATCCGGGACGAGCTGAGCCTGGGCACCATCGCGGGCGCCGCCGTCGCCAACGTGATGAAGGCCGCCCAGCTGGAAGGCGAGAGAATCCTGGACGACTGCGAGGTGGGGCTCGCGGGGCCTGGAATCATCTACATCCGCGAACATGCCCGCACCGTCCAGCGCTGGCTGGAATCCGGCCGCCGCTTCCGCGTCTGGACCGTGGACACCGAACGCGATGTGGCCCTGTGCCAGGGGCTGGGCATCCACGAGGTCACCACCAACAAACCGGCCCGGGTGCTGGCACAACTCCAATCGAGCAGCCCCCAGGCCCTGCGTTCCTGAAGGGCGGCCGGTACCCCGGCGTGCGCGCTGTTTTAGCCGCTAACGTCCCGTTTAGCGGCGGACGTTCCGCTGTGATTGAGTGGAACCATGTCATTTCGCTGGTCCCGTCAGACCGTCCAAACCCTCTCCGCGGCCGCCATGAGCACGCTGCTGCTGGCCAGCGCCATGAAACATTTCCGCCAGCCGCGCTTCTTCGCCCAAATGGTCCCGGACTACCTCTGCCGCGACGCTCCGGACAGCACCGGTGAGGCGCCTGGCGCCGGCGCGGGCAGCGCTGGCGGCGCTGTAGGAACGGACGCAACTTCCGACGGCGGCGGGCGCCCTTGGGCGGTCATGACCCGCGCGGAGTGGATTGCGGTGAGCGGCCTGCTCGAGGCGGGTGCCGCCGTCGTACTCCTGATCCCGGCCACGCGCCGGGTGGCGGCCACCGCAGTTGCCGGAATGTTCACGGTGTTCCTGGCCGGCCACGTGGATGCCCTCCGCCGCGCGTACGGCCCCGCGGGCTCGCCGTCGCAGCGCACGGCACACACCGTCAGGCTTCCTGTTCAGCTCCCGCTCATCCTGTGGGCCTGGAGCCTGCGGACAGCCCCCGGCCGGCCGAAACAGTGAAGATCCTCGCGTCGCCTGCCGTCCGGGTGGGCGTGTCCATCAGCATCGCCACCGGACTCTACGGGATTTCCTTCGGTGCCCTGTCCGTCACATCCGGCCTCGATTTCTGGCAGACCATGGCCCTGAGCCTGCTGCTATTCAGCGGTGGTTCCCAGTTTGCGTTCATTGGCGTGGTGTCCGGCGGCGGGTCCGGCGTTGCGGCGATGAGCGCAGCCACGCTTCTGGGCATGCGGAACGGCATCTACGGGATGCAACTGAATGCCCTCCTGCACCCGAGGGGATGGCGGCGATTTCTTGCCGCCCAAGTCACCATTGACGAGTCGACAGCCACCAGCACCGGGCAGACCGACCCCGCGGAGCAGAGGCGCGGATTCTGGACCGCGGGGATTGGCATCTACGTGCTCTGGAACCTGTTTACCGCGGTCGGGGCCCTCGCCGGCAGCGGCCTGGGAGACCCCAAGCAGTGGGGCCTGGACGGTGCAGCGGTTGCCGCTTTCCTCGCCCTCCTGTGGCCCCGGCTCAAGGGATTCGAGCCTGCCGCGATCGCCGTGGCGTGTGCATTGGCCACCGTCCTCGCCGTGCCCTTCGTTCCCGCCGGCGTGCCCATCCTCATCGCGGCCCTGGTGGCCGCCGTGATCGGCTGGTTCAGCCACGGACGCAGCGATGAAGGCCTCGAACCGGACGTTGATCCGTACCAGGAGCATCACGGCCACGGCGGCATCCGTGAGGCAGGCTCATGAATCTGTGGTTCTGGCTGCTGTTGGCGTGCGTCCTCGCCTACGCATGGAAGCTGATGGGTTACCTGGTCCCGGCGAAGCTCCTGGAAAACCCGCGAATGTCCCGGGTGGCAGGGACCATGACCATCGGCCTGCTCGCCTCCCTGACCATCGTCAATACCGTGGCGTCCGGGCAAACGCTGACCGCTGACGCCAGGCTGGGAGCCCTCGGCGCTGCGGCAGTTGCGTTGGCTTTCCGCGCGCCGTTCCTCCTCGTGGTCATCATCGGCGCTGCCACCGCTGCCCTCCTGCGGTTAATTGGCTGGAACTGAGTGCAAAACCTAGTGGTGTGCGGCACAACGGCTGTAGCATGAATCTGGCTATGCAGTTGGCCATGGATTCCCACGAGAGCACCGACCATGGAAATGAACCTGCACGTAGCCCGGGCCAGACCCGGCCCGCCCCGTCACCCCAACGCCGCCGGATGGCGCGCCGGCCTGCCCGTCAAGCGCTTCTTCACCCGGTTCAGGTCCCTCTCCGACTTGCCGCCTGAGGACCTTGACATCCTCTCGGAACGCATAAGACTGGCCATGGACGTCACTCAGGAGCCAGGCATGGCCGCGCTGCATGCTGCGGTCCGGGCCGAGCTCAACAACAGGGGAGCGCCGTCGGACGACTAAAGCCCCCCGACGAGGTTTAGCTGCGACTTGGCAGTTGCGGCCGGAGAGGAGCCAGGCCATGACCGAACAGGCGGAACACCAGGGAGCGGACGCCGAAGTCGGAGCCGATCCCAGGGACTCGGAATCGAAGTCCCGCCCCACCTATGACGCGAGCGGGTCCGAAGCCACCAGGGAAATGCGGGACACCTCCCGGCGGCGGCGTGACGCCGAGGAGAAGCTGCAGCAGCACCTGCGGGAGGCCAGGGAACACGTTCCCCACCACCACGGTGATGAGGAACGCGGTGCGCTTCAGACGGACGGGGATACACCCCCGGGAGCGATGCCGGGCTGAATCCCTTGGCAGTAGCCTTAGGCGGTCTGCTCATCCCCGGGGGCAGCTGTGCGCCGGGCACATTCTTCGACGGCGAGTTCGTACCACTCCTGCGCACCAAGATCAGGTGCAGGCGTATCGAGGTTCTGGTACAAGGCGTCCAGCAGATTGGCGAGATCTTCCGCGGGCAGCGTGGGAAGGACTTCTTCCGGTCCGCGCGGATCGTTGATGACTTGGGAAAGCTTCGAATGATTCATGGCAGCCTCACGAGTTCCGGTGGAATGCCAAGAGTATGGTTCATTTTTGTCTCCTCTGGTGGTTCAGAGGCTGGCTGCGTAACCCAACTCGAGTTTAGGCCACCGGGTCGGGACGCACAATGCCATGGACTACCTGTGCCCCTGTACCTGCGGCGCAGGCAGCGGGACGAAGGCAGGCAGGGGGCGCCCGGTCCGTTCGGTGCGGATGGCGTCCTCGATGAGCGCCACCGGACGGCGCCAGGCATCGGAACCGGGTTCCATGGTGTCCACCACGCCGATCAGCATGGCGAGCAAGCGGAACATGTCCGTCATGGAAATATCGGAACGCAGGGTCCCTTGTCCCTGTCCCCTGACCAGCAGGACACCGATGGATTCCATCAGGGATCCCGTGATCCCCGTGAGGAGTTCGCGGCGCCCGGCAACTGCGCCGAGCAGATTGGCGTCGGTGCTCGCGGCGGCCATAATCGCCTCGATGACGCGGAGCAGCCCCGCCGCGGCGTCCATGCCCGCCAGCGCCTCGACCATGACCGGGTCCACAGTCTCCCGCAGCTGGCGGTTGAGGGCGGCCAGGACCAGTTCCTCTTTGTCGGCGAAGTTCCGGAACAGGGTGGCAGGCCCCACTCCCGCGGTAGCAGCGATGGTCTGCAGGGGAACATCCGGGCCATGCTCGCGGAAGCACTGGCGCGCGGCCAGGATGATCTTGTCCACGTTCCGGGCAGCGTCTGCGCGTAGTGGCTTGCGGACGACAGCAATGCTCATTCGATCAGGTTAGCAACGCCGCAGGCCACGAACGTGGTTACCGGAGGGTAGCCGGTTATGTGACGATCCTTGGCCTTCCCCTGACCCGTTCCCGCAGCCGGTCGCATGACACACTTGCCCTATGTTGCTTGCATTTTCAGTTGCCCCGTCCGGTATGCCCGCCGGGGGAGCCCGCCCCGCCGACGCTTCAGTCCACGACGCCGTCGCTGCCGCGGTGAAGATCGTTCGGGAATCCGGGCTGCCTCATCAGACGGACTCGATGTTTACCACCATCGAGGGCGAATGGGACGAAGTGTTCGACGTCGTCAAGCGCGCCACCGAAGCCGTGGGGCAGTTCGGCAGCCGGGTCTCCCTGGTCATCAAAGCCGATATCCGTCCCGGATACACGGGTGAGCTCAAGGCCAAGGTGGAACGCCTCGAGAAGGCCATTTCGGGCGGTTCCTAGACCACTGCTCCTAGACCACTGCGTGGCCGCATGCCAGACTGTGGCCATGTTTGAGCACAAGACCCAGCCCGGGTGGGTGGCTGTGGAAGAATTCCTGACGGCAACTGTGGTGCACCCCGACGACGCGCTGCAGCGGGCCGTCAGTTCGGCCGTCGAAGCCGGGATGCCGCCCATTGAGGTAAGCCCCAATGCCGGCAAGTTCCTCCAGCTTCTTGTCCAGATTTCGGGCGCCCGGCGGGTGCTGGAGATCGGCACGCTCGCCGGGTTCAGCAGCATCTGGATGGCACGGGGACTGCCCGACGGCGGTCATCTGGTGACGTGCGAATACCTCGCCAAGCACGCGGGTATCGCCAGGGCCAACATCGAGGCGGCCGGGCTGGGCCACAAGGTTGACATCAGGGTGGGCGCAGCGCTGGACACCTTGGCAGCACTGCAGTCCGAGGGCCAGGAGCCCTTCGATCTTGTGTTCATTGACGCGGATAAGGAACACGACGCTGATTACCTCGACTGGGCTGTCCGCCTGGGCCGGCCCGGAACCGTGGTGGTCCTCGATAACGCAGTGTGGGAAGGGGCGGTCCTGGAACCCTCCATGGATGAGGTCAACGCGCCCGGGATCATCAGCGCACTGGAACTGCTCGGACAACACCCGGAGCTAGACGCCACTGTGATCCAGACCGTCGGCTCCAAGGGCTGGGACGGGTTTGCCCTGGCCCGGGTCCGGTGACGGGCGGAAAGGCCTGGAAGTGACTGAGGAGCGCAGAATTCCCAGGCTCGTGCGGTTGGTTTCGGCCGGATCAGACCTTGCCCCACTCGGCGCCCTGTTGGATGCCGTAGGGTCTGCTGCCGGGGACGTCCCGGCGCTGCTGGCCCTGGCCGGCGACGCGGGAAGAAACTGGCCGAAGCCGGGGCAGGGCGAAACCGGCCGACTGTGGGAGCTGCTCGCGTCGGTGGCCGGCGTGGATGTCGCCGCGGCCCGCGTTTTCGAGCCCCACCTGGACGCGCAGGCCATTCTGGACCAGGCCGGCCATCCGCCCGGCGAGCGGGGCGGCCTGTGGGGCGTTTTCGCGGCCGAGGGGCCAGGGACGCGTCTGGAAGCAAAGGCCGACGGCGGCGGCATCGTGCTGGACGGCGCCAAACCGTGGTGCTCGCTGGCGCCGCTCCTGGACCGGGCCATCATCACTGCGCATACCGAAACCGGAGGACGGGCCGCCTTTGCCGTGGATCTCCGGCACCCCGGCGTGACGTGTGAGGTGCCCGTGTGGGTGGCGCGCGGCCTGCGGGAAATTCCCAGCGGCACAGTCAAGTTCAACCGGGTGCCGGCAGCTCCTGTCGGCGGGGACGACTGGTATTTCAGCCGCCCTGGTTTTGCCTGGGGCGGCATGGGGGTGGCAGCCTGCTGGTTGGGCGGGGCGGTGGCTGTTGCCAGGGACTACCGGGAATCCTTGCGGGCCGCTGCCGTGACAGGCCGGGAAGCTGACCAGATCGCGCTGGCTGCACTCGGGGAGACGGACCGGATCCTGACGGCCGCCCTCCAGTACATGGGCCGCGTGGCTGAGCGGATCGATGGCGGGGGCCGCACCCGGGAGGCCGGGCTCAGCGCATGGAGCGAAGCGTTGCGCGTGCGCGGAACTGCAGCCGCCGCCGTCGAGCGTGTTCTTTCTTTGGTCAGCACGAACCGGGGACCAGGCCCGCTGGCGTTCGACGAGCCTTATGCCAAGCGCATGGCTGACCTGGCGCTGTACGTCCGCCAGCACCACTTCCTGCGGGACGATGCCCAGCTCGGAAAGCTGACGCTCGCCGGGGAGGACCCGTGGTGAACTTCTCGCACACGGACCCCGGAACGGACGAAAAGGACTGGGCTGCAAGCGGTCTGCCAGCCTTGGCTGAGCTGCCATTGGGGCCGCGGGAATTGAGCAGCATGCGGTTTGTGGTGCTGGCGGCCCACCCGGATGATGAAACCCTGGGCGCCGGCGGCCTCCTGTCACTTCTGCATTCCCTGGGCGCCGACGTCGACGTGCTGCTCTGCACTGCGGGCGAGCGCTCGCACCCTGACTCCACCACGACGACCCCGGAACAGTTGGCAGCCGTGCGGACAGAGGAATTCGGCTCCGCGATGGAAATTCTGGGGCTGGCCGGGCGCTGGCGATTCCTGGGGCTGTCTGACGGCGGCCTCAGCGAACGGACAGCAGAGATTTCCGCGCAGCTGAGGGCAGCTATCCGGAGGCCCGCCGGTCAGCCCGGAGAATCCGGAGCTTCGGGGCAGCCGCAGGAGCTTGTGATTGTGGCGCCTTACCGTGCTGACGGCCACCCGGACCACGAGGCGGCCGGCAAGGCCGCCGCTCAAGTGGCACTGGAAGATGGCCACGCCCTACTGGAATATCCCGTCTGGTACTGGCTGTGGGCCTCCCCGGAAGACACTGTATGGCGCTCGTGGGCGCGGCTTCCCCTCGGCCCTGAACAGCAGGCAAGCAAGTCAGCCGCCATGGGCGCCCATGCCAGCCAGACGAATCCCTTGTCTGCCCTGGCCGGCGACGAGGCGCTGCTTGGCGAAGGTTTCCTGAAACACTTCCAGCGCCGTTTTGAAACGTTTGCCTGGAGCCATGCCGTCCCGGCAAGCGCCGCCGGTGCGGAGTCGGTCCCGCCGCCGCACACGAGCGTGGAGGCGCAACGGATTTTTGATGCGGTGCACTCGGAGTCCGGTGACCCCTGGCGGTACACCACCCGTTGGTACGAGCGCCGCAAGCGCAACCTGACGCTCGCCGCCCTGCCACAGGAAAAGTACGGGTCGGGCCTCGAAATCGGCTGCTCCATCGGAACCCTGACCGCAGAGCTTGCCGGCAGGTGTGCCAGCCTGCTGGCCATTGACGCCAGCAGCACCGCCCTGAAACTCGCCGCCGAGCGACTTGCGCCCTTTCCCGGCGTCGCCACCCGGCAGATGACCCTGCCGGGTGAATGGCCCGAAGGCCGCTACGACCTCGTGGTCGTCTCCGAAGTGGGGTACTACCTCGCGCCGCCGGAGCTTGATCAGCTGCTGGAGCAGATCCGGTCATCCATGGCCCCCGGCGGCACGCTGCTGCTGTGCCATTGGCGGCACCCGATTTCAGGATGGGAGCTCGACGGCGACTCCGTGCACGCGATTGCCCGCAGCCTGTTGCGGTGGCCCACGGCCGGGTTGTACCAGGAGCGCGATTTTGTGCTGGAAACGCTGGTGGCGCCCGGCGGTCCCGCCCTGTTGGGCGCCTGAGATGGAGCGCATCAGGCAGGTAGCCGTGGTGATTCCGGTCCACAACGAAGAACAGCTGCTATCAGGCGCGCTCGCTGCCGTCCGCGAGGCAGCCGACGTCCTGCAGTCGCATCGGCCGGACGTAGGTGCGTCCATTCTCGTCGCGCTGGACAGCTGTATCGATGGTTCCGCGGCAGTCACAGCCCAAATGGCCGCGGAGGACAGGCGCATCAGTTCTTTGCAGGTAACGTTCCGCAGCGTCGGGGGAAGTCGGCGCGCAGGCAACCGGGCCGCCCTGCTGGCGAGCTACGGGCAGGGCCTCCCGTACGCTTCGCCGCAACTCTGGCTGGCCAACACGGACGCCGATTCCTCTGTTCCCGGGCACTGGCTGTTGCGCCAGGTGGAACTGGCCGACTGGGGGGCGGATGCTGTCCTGGGAACAGTGGAACCTGACCCGGCAGGGACAGAAAGCGAGCTGCTGCGGCGCTGGCATGCCCGGCACCGCTTGGGGGAGGACCATGCCCACGTGCACGGCGCCAACCTGGGGGTGCGGGCTTCCGCTTACGCGCTCGCCGGAGGCTTTCCTCGTCTTCGTTCCCACGAGGACCGGATGCTGGTGGACCGGCTCCGTAAAAACGGTGCCGCACTGTGGCCGACGGATACCATCCGCGTGCGGACTTCAGGACGGACCGAAGCCCGGGCGCCGCAGGGGTTCGGCACCTACCTGCTGTCACTCGCCCGGGAACCCGCGGCGCTGAACAACTGATCAATCCAAAGGCAAGCGGCGCTTGTTTGAGGAAATCCAGGGGGCCGACGACGACTGGGGGGACTGGCCTCGGTCTCAGAAGAGGCCACCTCGCCGCCGACCCCGCTTAACCCCGGGCCGCTGACGGCCCGGGAAACTCAGAAGGATCTACAACACAATTTTCACCCATCTTGTGGGTCCTGCCTAGTCCCGGCCGCTGCACGATACCCCGTTTCTTCCTGTCCGCTCTCCGCGCGGTATTTTTCACGCAGCTCCCGGCCGTGCCGGATGTCTTCCTCCTCCTGCTGCTGCAACTTCTCGCTCTTTTTCGTATCCCGCGGCGGCAACTGGAGGGTCTCCTCGGCCTCAATCCCGGCCTGGAGTTGCCGTCCGCGCTCCGTTTCGGCGTCGAACTCGGCTCCGAAAAGCAGGGACATGTTTAGGATCCACAGCCACAGCAGGGCGATGATCACGCCGCCGATTGCGCCGTAAGTCTTGTTGTAGCTGTTGGAGTATGAAATGTAGAAGCCGAAGGCCAGCGAGGCCACCAGGAACACCACCAGGGCGATGGCCGAGCCCATGCTCATCCAGCGGAACTTCGGCTGCTTTACGTTGGGGGTGGCGTAGTAGAGGATGGCGATTGCCGCGATGATCAGGACCAGCATCACCGGCCACTTGACGATGTTCCAGACGGACAGGAAGGCGCCGCCGAGCCCGATGAGGTTTCCGACGGATTCTGCCACAGGGCCGCTCAGCACGAGCATCGCTGCGATGACGACGACGATCAGCAAGTTCACGACCGTCACGCCGAGCATCGTGCCCCGCAGCTTCACGAACGGCCGGCCCTCATCGACCTCGTAGACCCTGTTCATTGCCCGGCCGAAGGCTCCGACGTAGCCGGAAGCGGACCAGAGTGCGGTGAGGAGGCCCAGGATGAAGGTGAGGCCGGCGGCCGCGGAGTTGGCCAGGTCCTCGACCACTGGACGGATCGTGTCAACGGTCTGGCCGGGGGCGAATCCCTGGACGATGTCGAGCAGTGCCGAGATGGTCTTTTGCGGGTCCCCGAAGATCCCGAGCAGGGACACCAGCGCCAATAGGGCCGGGAAGATCGAAAGCACTGAGTAGTAGGTGAGTGCCGCCGCGAGGTCCGGGCACTGATCCTTCGAGAATTCCCGAAGGGTCTTTTTTGCGATGTACTTCCAGGACGGTTTAGTGACGTCCGTGGGGCTCTTGGGTTTCCTGTCGTCGTCGGGCGCGGGAGCCTGACCGGCCTTGGCGGTGCTGGTTTCGGACGAATCGTGAGCGGCCATGATGAGTCCTCTCAGGTAGGTAATGGACAGGCCGGCCCTCCCGAAAAGGAAGACCGGCCTGACTGTCATGCTGCGCGCGGATTTCCGTACCCGTCACGTGTTCTGGACGTTCTCCTTGGCATCGGTGGCGCGGTCTTTGACATCGGCAGCGGCCAGTTGGCCTTCGGCTTTGACGTTTTGGGCAGCATCGGTGGCCGTAAGCTTGACGTTTTCCATGGCTTCGCGGGCTGGTTCTTTGAGTCCTTGGGCCATGTCTTTCGCGGCCTCGGTCAGTTCGGTAGTCATGGGCTCGGCGGCGGTTTTGAGAGCATCCGCTGCCTCGCGTTCCTTTTCGCTGGCGGGGATCAGGGCGGAGAGGAGCATGCCGGCGCCGAATGCGATCAGGCCTGCAGCCATGGGATTGCCCTGGGTTTTGGCCTTGACCTGCTGCGGGGCGTCGCTGATGGCCTCGCCCGCGTCGTGGAGGGCGTTTCCGGCATGATCGGTGCGGGCGTGGACGCCGGTGTGGGCGCGCGTGGTGAGGTCGTCTGCTGTTCCCATGACTTTCTCCTTCACGCCGAATACGGCGTCGCGGACTTTGCCGGTTTGGCGGTGGACGATGTTGGACGGGCTGACTTTGTCGGCCACGGCGTCCACGTTGGTGCCCAGGCGGGCGCGGGTTGCTTCAATGTCTGAACGGATTGCGTCCGGGTTCTCGCTCATCTTTTTACCTCACCGGGTTTCAGTGTTGGGGGGATTTCTGAGAGTGTTTGGCTGGTCTGGGGCATGCCCTTAACCGTTTTGAGTTCCTTCCGACCTGCGGAGGCCAGGACCGCGGCGATGATGGCCCAGACCACGGCGACGACGATGGCGGACCAGCCCAACCCAATCAGCTCGCCCAAGGCGTACCAAAGAGCGATCGAGAGGAACAGCAGGACGAAGTGCCCGGCGACGCCGGCGCCGGCCAGCATGCCGCCGCCTTTGCCGGTCTTGGACGCGGACTCCTTCAGCTCGGCCTTCGCGAGCTCCACTTCCTGACGCATCAGCGTGGACAGGTCGCGGGTGACCTCACCGAGCAGATCACCCAGCGAAGTGTTGTCCGCCTTAACGTGTGCCGCCGTGGGAGGAGGCTCCGGAATCTGGCTGCTCATCACAGCCTGCCATTCTGACCGTCCGCGGAACGGTCCCGGGTCAGGGGGTCCGTGGCCAGGGGATCGTCGGCGAGCGCCCGTTCCTGCAGCGGATCGCTGGCGAAGGGGTCATCTGACCACGGTTCCTCTGCGAGCTGTGGGCTGTCCAACGGGCTGGCGGGGCGGGAAGGCTCACCGTAGCTGCTTCCAGGAGCGCCACCGTCGAACCCCGCAGCGGTGGTGGCCGGCCCGGGCAGTTGGACCGGAGGCGGCTGGATGGTGCCGCCGGCCGGCGGTGTGTAGGCGCCGTCCGACGGCGGGTAGCCGCCCGGGCCCGCTGCGTGCTGGCCGCCTGTTCCGGTGTAGCCGGTATCCGCGTAGCCCTTGGCTGACTCGGGCGCACCGGCACTGAGGCTGCGGGTGAGCCGTCCCGCGAGGACGCCGGCGCCGGCGGCAAGGAGCAGGAAAGTTCCGGGACGCTGCCTTGCAAAGCTCTTGACTTCGTTCAGGAGTGATCCGGGGTCGCGGTTGTCCAGCCAAGCGGCCACGGCGGAGGATCGCTCTGCCGCCTGGCGGACAAGGTCCGTGGCCACCCCGGGCTGGTCCGATGCCCGGGCCATCGCGTGCAGCTCATCGGAAACTGACCGCAGGCCGGTGGCGACCTTCTGCTGCTGGGCACCGGCCTGATCCGTGAGGTCGCGACGTGCCTGGTACAGGAGGTCCTTCGCGTTGGCTTTCGCCTCGGACGCGACATTTGCGGCTTCCGTCTTGGCGGTTTCAGCCACGCTCTGGGCTGAATCGGCTGCGGTCCGGGCGACGTCTGCTGCCTCGCCCTTGACGGTATCCGTGCGGGACTCGCCAAGGCCGTCACCGGTGGGAGGTGCGGAAGGTGCCGGCGGGCTCGAGACTCCGCCGTTGGTGGCGGCTGGAGGGAATGTGCTGGCACCGCGTTCCGCGGTGAAGCTGGATTCTGCTGTGGATCCGGAAGGACCCGGAGAAGCCGTAAAAGTAGGGTCCTCGGGCCATTGGTTCTCTGTCATCTTCGCTCTCTCTTTCCAAAGAAGGCCGGTTGCTGAGCAAGAACCAGCCATGCTGGCCGTAAAATAGTAAGCATGGTTACTAACAAAAGATAAGTACCCTTGCTTTTTATTTTCAAACGAGTGACCTGATCAGCGGGTCCGAGATGCCGGCCAGTGTGCCGGGTGGGCCCGGCCGAAGCAAATGGAAAGAGGTGGGTAGCTTGGATATCGCACCCTGGGTTTGGATTGTCGTTGTCGTTATTGTGGTGGTCCTTCTCGTTGTGTTCCTGGTGACGGGCCGTCGACGCCGTGCCATGGAGCAGAAGCGTGACGAGGCGAACCGCGAAAAGGCAGCTGAAATGCGCCGTAAGGCTGAGGATGTGGAGCTGGAGGCGCGCGAGAAAGAGGCTCGGGCGAGCCGCGCCCGTGCCGACGCGGAGCAGGCCCAGGTTCAGGCCGCGCGGCTGAAGCAGGAGGCCGAGCAGAAATCCGTTGACGCGCGCTCCCTCCGCGAAGATGTGGTCAGGCACACCGAAAAGGCCAACGAAATTGACCCTGACGTTCGCACGGATGACGATGCAGTCGGGGGCCGGGAGCCGATGGCCCGCGACGCTATGAGCCGGGAGGACCTGACCCGGGACACCGTAAGCCGTGAGGGCATGGGTCGTGAACCTATGGGCCGCGACGCCGCCGATCGGGAAGCGTACGCGGCCGGCCGCTCGGACGCCTATCCGGATGACCGCAGGGAGGCGCTCGGGGTTGCCGCGAGCGATGCCAGGCAGGCTGAGCCGCCCATGGGAGATGTCCCGGAGGCGCAGCGGGCGGAAGGTGCCGAGCGACTCCAGGCCGAGGACCTTCGGCGTCGCCGCGACCGTACCGATGGCGACACGCCGCGCCCGGGAATCTAAGCTCGGACCTAAGCTCCCGAATTCCCCGGAACCTACGCAGCAGTACATCCGAGGGCAGTTGGCGGGCACGGTCCGCCAACTGCCCTCGGGGCATTGTTTAATAAGCAGGCTTATGATTTCCTACTTCTAAGTCTTGCCACAGGCTTTCGGACCAACACCCGGAGGACGCTGACAATGCCGGAAGTTCTCGCTGTCCTTACCCGAAATGCTGTTCCACCCAGCTTGCTGCCCGCGGACTTTGCCTCAAACACCCGGCCGTACCCGATCCTGCAACGGCCTTCCAGACAGGCCCCGCAAGAGCTGCCCGGGCAGACCCCGCAAGTGCAACAGCTGGTACTGGGCTATTTGGATCTCGCCGAAGCACTCGCGGCACGCTTCGAAGCCCGCGGCCGCGAGCGCGCCGACCTCAACCAGGTGGCCTACCTTGGCCTGGTGAAGGCCGCGAGGCGTTTCGATCGGAACAAAGGTGAAAGTTTTCCCGCATATGCCGCTCCCACTATTACCGGAGAACTGAAAAGGTACCTGCGGGACCGCGGCTGGATGGTGAGGCCGCCGCGGCATATCCAGGATTTGCGCTCGCGGCTCCTACGCGCAGAGCCGGAACTGGCGCAGGCCCTGGGGCGGAATCCCACGGTCGCCGAACTCGCGCAGCATCTGGACGCGGCTCCCGGCGAAGTACTGGAAGCGATCAACGCGTCCAGCAGCCTCCACCCTGACTCGCTCGACGCCGTCCCTCCCCACGGCGGCGCGCTGCCCCTCGCCGAAGGGCTTGCCTGCGCCGACACACCGCTTGAACGGCTGGAGGAACTTTCCTGCCTTCGGCAGGCGATGCAGGAATTGGACGCCGCAGACCGGGAGCTGTTGTACCGCCGGTACTTCTGCGAGGAGACGCAAGTGGAGATGGGTAGGCGCCTCGGCCTGACCCAGATGCAGGTTTCCCGCCGGCTGGCCCGCGTGCTGGTGGGTCTGCAGCGGCGGCTCCGGGACACTGGTCATTGGTCACCAGCCGCCGATTTGGGGTGAGCAACTAGGGTTGATGCATGACTGAAGCGGCACACGGGTAATGGCGAAGCGCGGCAAGTCAGGCGGCAGGAACAGCAGCCAGCGTTCGACGGCGGGCGTTGTCGAAGTGCCCAGGGGCACCCGCCCGGACGGTCCCGTCCAGGGCGTCTACTACATTGACACCGGCGACTGTGAGCTCATCGCCGACCAGGACAACTCCAACGGCTGGCTCCTGAAGATCAACGGCGTGATGAGCTCCCACATCGACCTCGCCGATCCGCTGTTCCTCGACTTTGAGTACATGCGCTGGATGGCTGCGCTGATTGAATCCCGGTGGCCGCCGAAGGCCGGGGCAAAGCTGCGCGGCCTGCACCTGGGCGGCGGCGCCTGTTCCCTGGCCCGGTACTTCCACGCCGCCTACCCGGACGCCCGGCAGGTGGTGGTGGAACTGGACGGCAAGCTCGCCGAATACGTCCGCGGCTGGTTCGACCTTCCCAAAGCGCCGCTGCTCCGGCTCCGTGTAGGGGAAGCCCGGGAAGTCACCGAGACACTGACGGCGGATTCCCGCGATTTCATCATCCGCGATGTCTTCGCCGGCTCACTGACCCCGCGGCCGCTCACCACCGCCGAGTTCACCGAACACATCAAACGCGTCCTCGCCCCGGGCGGCGTCTACGTGGTCAACTCGGGCGACGCCCCGGACCTCAGGAACGCCCGCGAGGACGCCGCCACCATCGCCGCCGCTTTCGAGCACACCGTCATCATCGCCGATCCCGCCATGCTCAAGGGCCGCCGCTACGGCAACATGGTGATGGCCGGCAGCGACACCCCGCTCGACGCTGATCCGCAACTGGCCCGCAGGCTCCTGGGCGGCGCCGTCCCGGCCCACATCTGGAACGACGCCCAGGTGCGGGCCTTTGCCGCCAGCTCCCAGGTCTGCCACGACCCCGCCGTGAACTAAGTCCTGCCCCTTCCCAGGAGGAACTCCCGGTGCGCCGCCGTCTGGTCCCGCAGGGCCTGGACGACGGCGGCCACCGCCGGGCGGCGCATCGAATCAGGCCGCAGGACCATCCAGTAGGGGAGCAGCTCGGCGAAGTCGTCGGGCAGCAGCCGCACCAGGTCATCATGCAGATCGCCCATAAAGCACGGCAGGAATCCGATGCCGGCCCCGGCACGCGTGGCTTCCACATGGACGAAGACGTTCGTTGACGTGAGGCCGTCCCGCATGGCCGGAACCAGCCGCCGCGGCGCGTCGAGGTCGTCCACCTGCAGCATGGAGTCCACAAAGTAGACCAGTGGATGCTCGGTCAGTTCCGCCACGCTCGCCGGGGTGCCGTGTTCGGCAAGATAAGCGCGTGAGGCGTACATCCCCAGCATGTATTCGCCCAGCCGGACGGCTTCGGCCCGATGGACCTGCGGTTCGCCCACCACCACCTCAATGTCCAGGCCCGAGCGCTGCTGCAGCGCCCGGCGCGTCATGGTCACCACTTCCACGACGAGCCCGGGGTGGTCCCGCCGCAACCGTGCCACCGCCGGCGCCGCAACATAGGCGCTGAAGCCGTCCGTCGCGGTCATGCGTACGACGCCGGCAATCGGGTCGGGTGCCTTTCCCGCCGGTCCCAGCGCGCTGACTGCCGCTTCCACCTGTTCGGCCACCCGGACTGCCTCCGTTCCGAGCTCCGTCAGTTCCCAGCCGCCCGCGGCGCGGGCCAGGACCCGGCCGCCCAATGCTTTCTCCAGCGCGGCTATGCGGCGTGAAACGGTGGTGTGGTTCAGGCCCAAAGCCTGCGCCGCCGTCGTAAATTTCCCCGAACGGGAGACTTCAAGGAGGACCAGCAGGTCGTCGGGGTTGGCGTTCATATCTGCAATTGTGCACACAGCAGGTGCTGCATTGGCCATTGAATGCGCAAGTTTGTGCAGTAATACTCGATGGAGCCATTAGTGCTGTGGATCACAGCACGTGTCAAAGTGGACACTAAGGAGAAACTCATGAGCGTAGAGCAGCGCTCGGCAGACAATGCCGCCGGACCCGCATCCAAGGGTTCCGGCCTCAAGAAAATCGTGGCCGCCTCGATGGTGGGCACGGTGGTGGAATGGTACGAATTCTTCCTCTACGCCACCGCCGCAACACTCGTCTTCGGCAAGTACTTCTTCCCCGCCACGGGCAACGAGCTGGACGGCATCATCCAGGCCTTCATCACCTACGCGGTGGGCTTTGTGGCCCGCCCGCTTGGTGGTATCGTCTTCGGCCAGATCGGTGACAAGCTGGGCCGCAAGCCCACCCTCCAGCTCACCATCGTGATTGTCGGCGTGGCCACGTTCCTCATGGGCTGCCTCCCAGGCTTCGCTGACATCGGCTATGCAGCTCCGGCCCTGCTGGTCGCCCTGCGCTTCATCCAGGGCTTCGCTCTTGGTGGCGAATGGGGCGGCGCCGTGCTGCTGGTTGCAGAGCACAGCCCCAACAGCAAGCGCGCCTTCTGGTCCAGCTGGCCGCAGGCCGCCGTGCCCGTGGGTAACCTGCTCGCCACGCTTGTGCTGTTCATCATGTCAACCACGCTGAGCCCGGAGGCGTTCCTCGGCTGGGGCTGGCGCGTAGCATTCTGGCTCTCCGCCGTGATCGTGTTCGTTGGCTACTACATCCGCACCCACGTCACCGAAGCCCCCATCTTCCTCGAAGCCAAGGCCCTCGTGGAGAAGGAACAGGCCGTCAGCTATGGCGTCTTCGAGGTGGTGCGCAAGTACCCCAAGGGCATCCTGCAGGCCATGGGACTCCGCTTCGCCGAGAACATCATGTACTACCTGGTGGTCAGCTTTGCGATCGTCTACCTCAAGAGCGTGCACAAGTACGACACGTCCTCGCTCCTGCTGGCACTGCTGATCGCGCACGTCATCCACTTCCTGATCATTCCGCAGATTGGCCGCCTTGCAGACTCCGTGGGACGCAAGCCCGTCTACCTCATCGGTGCCATCACCGGCGCTGCCTGGCCGTTCTTCGCCTTCCCCATGTTCGACACCCGCAACGCCATGGTGATCGTCCTTGCCGTGACCATCGGCCTGTGCCTGCATGCCTTTATGTACGCCGGCCAGCCTGCCATCATGGCTGAGCTGTTCCCCACCCGGATGCGCTACTCGGGCGTCTCGCTGGGTTCGCAGGTCACGTCCATCTTCGCCGGTTCCCTGGCTCCGCTGCTGGCCACCCAGTGGCTCAAGGACACCGGCTCCTGGGTCCCCACCGCCATCTACTTGGTGGTTGCCTGCGCCATCACCGCGGTAGCCGTGCTGAGCCTGAAGGAGACCAAGGGCATCGCGCTGGAGGAAGTGGACAAGGCCGACGCCGCCCGCGAAGGATTGCTCCCGGCCAGCTCACGCTGAACCGCTTGAACAGCCTTAACCGCGAAGCCTGATGGAACTGAACACGATGGGAACCGGATCTGCAATGGAAAACACACTGAACGGCCGCAAGGCAGTTGTCACCGGCGGCGCCAGCGGAATCGGCGCAGCGTGTGTCCGGGAGCTCGCCGCCCGCGGCGCGAAGGTGGTGGTTGCCGACGTCGACGCCGCCGGCGCTGCCGCACTCGCTGACGAAGTGGGCGGCACCTCCTGGGCTGTTGACCTGCTGGACGTGGACAGGCTCAGCACCCTGAGCCTGGACTGCGACATCCTGGTGAACAACGCCGGGATCCAGCGGATCAGCCCCATCGAGGATTTTGATCCCGTGGAATTCCGCCGGATCATCGCCCTCATGCTGGAGGCGCCGTTCCTGCTGATCCGGGCCGCATTGCCGCACATGTACACCAACGGGTTTGGGCGCATCATCAACCTGTCCTCGGTGCATGGCATCCGTGCCTCCCCGTTCAAGAGTGCGTACGTATCCGCCAAGCACGGCCTGGAAGGGCTGAGCAAGGTGACGGCGCTTGAGGGCGGGGACCACGGCGTCACCTCCAATTGTGTGAACCCGGGCTATGTCCGCACGCCGCTGGTGGAGAAGCAGATCACTGATCAGGCCAAGGTCCACGGGATCCCTGAATCGGAGGTGCTGGCCAAGGTCATGCTCACCGAGTCCGCCATCAAGCGGCTGGTGGAACCGGCCGAAGTGGCATCGCTGGTGGCCTGGCTGGCGTCCGATCACGCCGGCATGGTGACAGGGGCCAGCTACACCATGGACGGCGGCTGGTCAGCCCGCTGACCTCCCGCCCGAAGAGTTTTTGTCCAGATAACGCACCCAAATACCCGTGAACGCGCGTTATCTGGACAAAAACTCAGTCCTGCGGCCTCAGGTGGCGGTGGTCGTAGTAGAACACTCCCGCCGCGGCGCTCAGTTCCACGGACGGACCGCGGTGGGACACCACGATCCCTTCCTGCCGGCCGTTGAAGGGGTCGTCTCCCACCACCGCATCGCCCACCCGGTAGGGGGACCTCGGGCCGGTAGCCGCGAGTGCCCGCCGCCAGGCCCCGGCGATGAGCGTGGAAAGTCTGACGGGCCTGCCCATACTCGCCAGGTCCTGGACATGTGCTTTCACCATGCGAACCACTCCTCGAAGCGGCGTGGAGCCGCCTGCTATGGTGCGGTAGCCGGAAGCTCCCAGCAGAGGATGGTCCTCATATTCCTGGCTGGCACCTTAGAAGAACGCTATGGGCTATTCACACCAGTCACACCAGTAACATGTACTCGAGTTTGTGCGGCGCCGGTACTTAGGCGAATGAAGTAATTTTCCCGGCCGCCTGCGCCGTGTACTGCGCCGCTTTCTCAGGGCCGGGTCTTGAGGATTTCCCCGGCGTTGTCGTAGGCCCAGGCCACCAGGGGAACGAGCAGGGCCGTCAGTTCATAGCCGCGGTCGGTGAGGCTGTAGTCCACCCGGGGCGGAATCACCGGCCGGGCATGGCGGTGCACCAGGCCGTCATTCTCGAGTGTTTTCAGGGTCTGTGCCAGCATCTTCTCGCTGATGCCTTCGGCCCGGCGCCGGAGTTCGCTCCACCGCTGTTCACCTTCGGAGAGTGCCACCAGGATCAGCACTCCCCATTTGCTGGTGATGTGGTCCAGCACCGTCCGGCTGGGGCACCCGGCGGGGAACACGCCGTCGGCAAAGCCTGCGGGCAGGCGGGCCGGAAATGTCTGTGCTTCCATGCCCCTAACTTACCAAAAGGTGAGTACCTAACTTCAAAGTGCGTACTCTCCGGTGGGAAGTAATTGTCGAAGGGGCTCGTTGTGCAGGATGACCCCCTTTGCAGATGGTGAAAGGAACACCCATGAGCATCGTTATTACCGGAGCAACCGGACAGCTTGGCCGCCACGTCGTCGAAGCCCTCCTGGAGCGCAACGTTCCGGCCGCAGAGATTGTGGCCGCCGGGCGTTCCATTGGGAAGCTGGCCGACTTTGAAGCACGCGGCGTGCAGGTCAGGGCGATGGACTACACCGACGCCGCTTCCGTGGCGAAGGCCCTCGACGGTGCCACCAAAGTCCTGCTGATCTCCGGCAGCGAGGTGGGCCAGCGGGTTGAGCAGCACCGCACTGTCATCGATGCCGCCAAGGCCGCAGGCGTGGAGCTGCTGGCTTACACCAGCATCGCCAACGCCGGCACCACCGGCATGAAGCTGGCCGCGGAGCACCAGGCCACCGAGGACCTCCTCAAGGACTCGGGAGTTCCGTTCGTCCTGCTTCGCAACGGCTGGTACCTCGAAAACTACACGGAGCAACTGCAGGGAACGCTGGCTCAGGGTGCCCTCGCCGGCAGTGCCGGCGAAGGCAAGGTCAGTGCCGCGTCCCGCAAGGATTACGCCGAGGCCGCTGCAGCCGTCCTCGTGGCCGAGAACCAAGCAGGCAAGGTGTACGAGCTGGGCGGCGACCAGGCGTTCACGCTCCCCGAGCTGGCCCGGGAAATCAGCACCGCAGCCAACACCACCGTGGCTTACCAGGACCTCCCGGCCAGCGACTACGCCGGACTGCTAGCAGGTTTCGGCGTTCCGCAGCCCTTCGCTGACATCCTGGCCGACTCGGACCTCGGCATTGCCAGGGGCGATCTTATTGTCAGCGGCTCGGACCTTCGCCAGCTGATCGGCCGGCCCACCACGTCCATGCCGGAGGCCGTCCGCGCAGCCCTCGCCACCGCCTAAACCAGCAGCCTTCCCCGACGCTCTCGCACTTGCTGCGCCGTTTGAGCCGACGCTCTATCAGTTGATGCAGGAAAGCACCGAATGCTCTATCACTCTCCACAAGAGAGTGATAGAGCATTCGGGTCTAAGCGACATCAAGTGCGAGAGCGTCCGGGGTGCAGTTGGGTGCCCGGGGATGGGATGGACGGCGTTCGCCTGCCTACCGGGCTGAGGGGACCACCGGCAGAGGTGAGGTTTCGTCCACAAGGTCGGCCCGCCGTCGTCCGTTCCCCTTGACCCACAGGCGGTACGCGAGCACCAGCAGCCCCAGCCAAACCGCACCCACGTACAGTGCCACGCGCGTATCCTCGAAGGCTCCCAGGACGCCGATGACCAGTGCCATGAACGCGATGGTGACGACGGACGCTGCCGGCCACCAAGGGGACGGAAATTCCGACGCCGGCAGGCCCTTCCGCGCGATCTCCCGCTTCATGGCCACGTGGGAAGCGAGGATCATGACCCATACCCAGACGGTGGCGAACGTGGCAATCGAGGCGATCACAATGAACACGTCCTCCGGAATCACAGCGTTCAGGACAACGCCCACCAGCAGGATGCCGGCCATCATCACCACCGTCATCCACGGAACGCCGTGGCGGGAAACCTTGCCGAAGACCGACGGCGCGTGGCCCTGGCCGGACAGCCCGAAGAGGATCCGGCCGGCGCCGAAGATGTCGCTGTTGATGGCGGACAGTGCGGCGGTGATCACCACGGCGTTGAGGATGTGCGGTGCCGCCGGGATGCCGAGGCTGCTGAAAATCTGCACAAAGGGGCTGCCGTTGGTGCCGATCTCGTTCCACGGGAAGAGGCTCATCAGGATGCCGAGGGTGAGGACGTAGAACAGCAGGACCCGGACGGGCACAGTGTTGACGGCTTTGGGAATGACTTTCTTGGGATCCGCGGCCTCACCCGCTGTGATGCCGAGGGTTTCGATCCCGCCGAAGGCGAACATCACCACAGCGAACGAGGCCAGGAGTCCGCCGAAGCCGTTCGGGAAGAGCCCGCCGTGCTCCACCAAATTGCCGAGCCCCGGGGCCACGGTGGACCCGCCGGTCTGGAAGCCAAAGGCGATGATTGCCGCTCCGCCGGCGATCATGGCGATGATGGCTGACACCTTGATGAGCGAGAACCAGAACTCCAGCTCGCCGAAGACTTTGACGCTGAGCAGGTTCAGGGCGGCCAGGAAGCAGATGATGGCCAGGATCCAGATCCAGCGGTCCACCTGGGGGAACCAGAAGCCCATATAGATACTGAAGGCTGTCACGTCCGCGATGGCCACAATGGCCATCTCAAAGACGTACGTCCAGCCGGTCACGAACCCGGCCAGCGGCCCAAGATACCGGCTGGCGTACTGGCCGAACGAACCGGAAACCGGGTGCCGCACGGCCATCTCACCGAGGGCCCGCATCACCATGAACACCGCTGCGCCGCCGATGATGTACGCGAGCAGCACCGCCGGCCCGGCCTTCTGGATCGCCGAGGCTGAACCGTAAAACAGGCCGGTGCCGATGGCCGAGCCGAGGGCCATAAACCGGATGTGCCGGACGTTCAGTTCCCGGTTGAGTGCACCGCCCAGAACGCGTCCGACGGCGGCGCCTTCCCTGGCGTTCCCGGTTTGGCTAACGTCGTGGCTGGCTGTGTCCTGTGTGGCGGCTGCTTGCTGCATACAAATACCTTCTCGTCATTGGGGAGGGGGACGCTAACCAGCAGACCATTTTGGCGGCTGACGTGATGAGCCTCACGGGGGCTTGGTGTCTTCGATCTCAGACAGGGCGGGTTTGGCTTGTTACTCCCGTGAATGGAGTAAGAAACTGTTGACATCATGTAATCCTTTCTTTACATTGGGGAATGTCAGCTTTGCTTTACATCTGGGTCCCCTTGGTTGGTGGAACGTGGCAGGAGCGGAAATGTCGTTCGAAGAGAAGAGCGCCTGGATCATGGGGGCTGCGGCGATTGCCTCCTACGGCGTGTACCTGGCCGTCATTCTTGGCATCGCCGGCACCACGGCCATCGCCGAGGTGCCGTACGTTGCACCGCTGCTGTGGACCATCGGAGGTTCCATTGCGGCCTCCATCGCCGTGCATGCGGTGATCGGGATCTCCTCACCCCGTGACGCCGGGAGGAAGGACCAGCGGGACAGGGAGATCTACCGCTTCGGCGAACATATCGGCCAGTCCTTTCTGGTCATCGGGGGAGTGGCCGCGCTGCTGATGGCCATGGCCGAATGGGAGCACTTCTGGATCGCCAACGTCATCTACCTCGCGTTCGTGCTGTCCGCGATCCTGGGCTCCGTGGCCAAGATTGTTGCCTACCGCCGGGGATTCCAGCCATGGTGAAGCCCACACGCGTCACCAATTCCATTCGCCGGCTGCGATTCGAGCGCGGCGAAATGACCCAGGCCGAACTTGCCGAGCGGGTGGGTGTCACCCGTCAGACCGTTATTGCCATCGAGCAGGGCCGGTATTCGCCGTCCCTGGAAATGGCCTTCCAGATCGCCCACGTGCTCAGCGTGCCGCTTGAGGACGTGTTCCAGTACCCAGTCCTAGGAGACGCATCATGAAAGCTATCGTGCAGGACGTTTACGGCAATGCGGATGTGCTGGCACTCCGGGACATCCCCCGGCCGGTGCCGGGAGCCGGTGAGGTGCTTCTCAAAGTCAAAGCCGCGGGCGTCGACCAGGGGGTGTGGCACCTCATGACCGGACGCCCGTACCTTGTCCGGCTTTTCGGCTTTGGTTTAACGAAACCCAAGGTGCCTGTCCGCGGCAGGGAGGTTGCCGGTGTTGTCGAGGATGTTGGCACCGGCGTGACCCGCTTCCAGCCCGGCGACGAGGTGTTCGGCACAAGCGAGGGGTCATTTGCCGAATACGTTTGCGCGAAGGAGACGCTGTTGGCCCGCAGGCCGGCAAACCTTACCTTTGAGGAAACCGCAGCCACTCCCATCTCCGCCATCACCGCGCTGCAGGCCATCCGCGACGCCGGCCAGGTCACCGCCGGGCAGAAAATTCTGGTCATCGGCGCGGGCGGGGGAGTGGGATCCTTTGCCGTGCAGATCGCCAAGGCCTTTGGGGCGGAGGTCACCGGGGTCTGCAGCACGGGCAAGGTGGATCTGGTCCGGTCGCTCGGAGCTGACCGTGTCATCGACTACACCAGGGATGATTTCACGCTCGCCGGTGTCCGTTACGACGTCATCATCGATACTGCCGGTAACCGGTCCCTTGCTGTTTTGAGGCGCGCGCTCGCACCGCGCGGAACCTTGGTGATCGTCGGAGGGGAAGGCGGAGGGAAGGTCACTGGCGGATTTGAGCGCTCGCTGGTTGCGCCCCTGGCCGCACTGTTTTCCGGGCAGAAATTCAAGGCTCTGATGGCGAAGGAAAACCACGCCGATCTTGACGCGCTGACTGCGCTGCTGGAAGCGGGCACAGTGAAACCGGCCGTGGACAAGGTCTATGACCTGGCCGATGCTGCTGCCGCCATCGACTATCTGCACCGGGGGTTGGTCCGCGGCAAGGTGGTTGTTCGCGTGTAAACGCGCAAGGTTATCCACATAGGCCAGAGCGGACGATGCATTTGCGGGGCCTGCCCAGTGAACTGGTCCGGCTGGAGTCCAGGATCACGGGCGTCAGGGTGGGGCTGTTTCACTCAGGGTGCGAACGTGACCCCACGCTCCGCGGCGGCGGCTTCGAGGATCCGAACAGCCTTGGGGCCTACCCCGTGCATGGCAAGTAATTCCCTGCGGCCCAGCGCGGCCACCTCAGCCAGCGACGTGATGCCCGCGTTGAGCAGGGCGCTGTTGGCAGGCCGGCCAACCGGAGGCAGGTCCCCGATCTGTGCCGGAACGTCCCGGGTGGTCATGCCTGCCTCGCCGCAGCTTCGATCACGGCACGATGTGTGCCGGCACCGTCGTCAAGCCATGGGAGGAGCCGGCCGCGCAGGTAATGATGCAGCGTCTCTTGCTGGTCCATAGCGGGCACTCTACCGAAATGCGGCCCGTGTGCCAGCCCCTTGCCTTCTCAGCCACGCCGTCCATAGGAAACCCAAGGAGAATAGTCTGGTATCCCAGACAACGAAGCCAGGGGATGGATCCGGAAGTCCTGCTGCGGCACGCAAGCTTAAGTACGGTATCCCGGACACCCGGACACCCGGACACCCGGCGAAGACGACGGCGACGCATCGGAGAAGGCAATGGCAGACACAGCAGCGAAGGCGACGTCCAAAGTCCCCGCCGCCGAGAACACCCTCCGCATCCTCAAACTGTTGGCCTCGAAGCGAGGTCCCATGGCGGCGTCGAGCATTGCCACGGCCCTCGAGCTGCCCCGTTCCAGCGTGTACCACCTCCTGGGCGTGATGGAGGCGAACGGATTTGTGCTCCATCTGCATGAGGAGCAACGGTATGGACTGGGCATCAGCGCCTTTGAACTGAGCTCGGCCTACTCGCGGCAGGAGCCGCTGTCCCGCCTGGGCCGCCCGCTGCTCGCCTCGCTGGTGGACGTCATTGGGGAGAGCGCCCACCTTGCCGTGCTCCATGGCCGGGATGTGCTGTACATCGTCGAGGAGCGGGCCAAGAACCGCCCGTCGCTGGTGACCGACGTCGGCGTCCGCCTTCCCAGCCACCTCACCGCCAGCGGCCGGGCCATCCTGGCAGCCCTGCCAAAATCGCAGGTCCGCGCCCTGTACCCGAACGCCGCGGCCTTTACTGCCCGGCATGAGGTGGAGGGCGCCATCATGAAGTACTCGGCGCTGTCCTCCCATCTTGACCAGGTCCGGCAGCGGGGATACGCAACCGAACACGGTGAGGTGACGCCGGGCTTCGGGTCCATCGCTGCCGCCGTCACCGATCACGTGGGTTGGCCGACGGCAGCTGTGGCCGTGACCTTCCTCGAGGACAAGCTGCCCTCGGACCAGTGGCCGGCGCTCGCGGCCCGCGTCCAAAAGGTGGCGGACGAACTCTCCGTCCGCATCCACGGCCGCCCCGCCAAGTAGCCTCCCGTCACAGTAGGGGTGGGTATGTCTGGAATCCCGGACAGCCGCCCAAAGAAAGTCCTTTCAGGCCCGCATCCAAGGGGCTTTAGTAGATACAGAACCTCAACACCACACCAGCACGACGAGAAGGAGCCCCTCATGGCACCCGCCGATTTCACCACCGGTGCCCGCCCGGTCAAAGCAGCCCGCGGCACTGAGCTCACCGCCAAGAGCTGGCAGACGGAAGCCCCGCTGCGCATGCTCATGAACAACCTGGACCCCGAGGTGGCCGAACGCCCCGATGACCTGGTGGTCTACGGCGGCACCGGCCGCGCCGTCCGCAGCTGGGCCGCGTTCGACGCCATCACCCGCACCCTGGAAACCATGGAGAAGGACGAAACCCTCCTGGTCCAGTCCGGCAAACCCGTCGGTGTCTTCCGCACCAACGAATGGGCGCCGCGCGTGCTGCTGGCCAACTCCAACCTCGTGGGCGACTGGGCCACCTGGCCCGAATTCCGCCGTCTCGAGGCCGAGGGCCTGATGATGTACGGCCAGATGACCGCGGGGTCCTGGATCTACATCGGCACCCAGGGCATCCTGCAGGGCACGTTCGAAACCTTCGCCGCGATTGCCCGCAAACTCACCGGCGACGAGAACGGCACCCTCGCCGGCACCCTGACCCTCACCGGCGGCTGCGGCGGCATGGGCGGCGCCCAGCCCCTCGCCGTCACCCTCAACGACGGCGCCTGCCTGATTGTCGACGTCGATGAGTCCCGCCTGCGCCGCCGTGCCGGCAAGCGCTACCTCGACGAGGTGGAAACCGATCTCGACGCCGCCATCGCCAAGGTGCTCAAAGCCAAGGAAGAACGCCGCGGCTGGTCCGTGGGTTACGTCGGCAACGCCGCCGAGGTGTTTCCGGAGATCCTGCGCCGCCACAACGCCGGGGAACTCACCGTGGACATCGTCACCGATCAGACCTCCGCCCACGATCCGCTGTCCTACCTGCCTGAGGGCATCTCGGTCGAGGAATGGCACCGCGAAGCCGAGGCAGACCCGGAAGGCTTCACCAAGAAGGCCCAGGCCTCCATGGCGCGGCACGTGCAGGCCATGGTGGAATTCCAGGACGCCGGCGCCGAGGTATTCGACTACGGCAACTCCATCCGCGATGAGGCACGCAAGGGCGGCTACACCCGCGCCTTCGAGTTCCCCGGCTTCGTTCCCGCGTACATCCGGCCGCTGTTCTGCGAAGGCCTGGGCCCGTTCCGCTGGGTGGCCCTCTCCGGCGATCCCGAGGACATCCGAGTCACGGACGAAGCCATCAAGGAGCTCTTCCCCGAGAACAAGCACCTGCACCGCTGGATCGACGCAGCCCAGGAGCGGGTGGAATTCGAGGGCCTGCCTGCCCGCATCTGCTGGCTTGGGTACGGCGAACGCGCCAAGGCCGGCCTACTGTTCAACCAGCTCGTCAAGGAAGGCAAGGTCAAGGCCCCCATCGTGATCGGCCGCGACCACCTCGACTCAGGTTCGGTTGCCTCCCCGTACCGCGAAACCGAGGCCATGGCAGACGGCTCCGACGCGATCGCCGACTGGCCCATGCTCAACGCGCTCCTCAACACCGCCTCCGGCGCCACCTGGGTGTCCCTGCACCATGGCGGCGGCGTCGGTATCGGCCGGTCCATCCATGCCGGCCAGGTGTCCGTTGCCGACGGCACCGACCTCGCAGCCCAGAAACTCGAACGCCTCCTCACCAACGACCCCGGCATGGGCGTCATCCGCCACGCCGACGCTGGCTACGACCGCGCCCTCGAGGTTGCCAAAGAACGCGGCGTCCGCATCCCCATGCAGGAATCCCGCTAACCGAGCCCCAATTCCACATCGATTGCTCCGTAAGTGCCGTTATGACCCCTCAAAAGGGCCCTTACGGAGCAATCGACGAGAAAAAGTAGGAAACCATGACCCTCACAACCCACGAACCGCTCACTGTCACCCTCGGGTCGGTCGGCGTCACGCCCGAGGACGTCGTCGCCGTCGCGCGCCACAACGCCAAGGTGACCGTCGCCCAGGATGCCCTGGACAACGTCGCCAGGGTCCGCGCCCACATCGACGGACTCGCCTCCAGCGAGGTCCCCGCCTACGGCATCTCCACCGGCTTCGGCGCCCTGGCCAACCGCCACATCCCCAACGAGCTGCGCACCCAGCTGCAGAAGTCCCTGATCCGCAGCCACGCAGCGGGCATGGGCCCCGCCGTAGAGCGTGAGGTGGTGCGCGGCATCATGTTCCTGCGCGCCAAGACCCTCGCCTCAGGCCGCACCGGCGTCCGTCCCGTGGTCCTGCAGACCATGGTGGACGTCCTCAACGCCGGCATCACGCCCGTGGTCCGCGAGTTCGGTTCGCTCGGTTGCTCCGGTGACCTCGCCCCGCTCTCCCACTGCGCCCTGGTGCTGATGGGTGAAGGGGAGGCAGTAGGGCCCGACGGCGTCACGTACGGCGGGCGCGGCGAAGCACCTGTCGCTGAGCTGCTTGCGCAGCACGGCATCGAATCGGTGACCCTTGCCGAAAAGGAAGGGCTGGCGCTGGTCAACGGCACCGAGGGCATGCTGGGCATGCTGCTGATGGCCATCGCGGACCTCCGCAAACTGCTCACGACGGCGGATATCACCGCGGCGCTGAGCGTCGAGGCCCTGCTCGGCACGGACCAGGTGTTCCTGCCCGAGCTGCATGCGGCCCTGCGCCCGCACCCGGGCCAGGCCGCCAGCGCGGACAACATGCTGCGGGTGCTGTCGGACTCCCCGATCGTGGCCTCGCACCGGGTGGGGGACTCCAAGGTCCAGGACGCCTATTCGCTGCGCTGTGCACCGCAGGTGGCCGGGGCTGCCCGCGACACCGTGGACTATGCGGCCCTGGTGGCGTCCCGTGAGCTTGCTGCCGCCATTGACAACCCGGTGGTCCTTCCCGACGGCCGCGTCAGCTCCAACGGCAACTTCCACGGCGCCCCGGTGGCCTACGTGCTCGACTTCCTCGCCATCGCCGTGGCGGACCTGAGCTCCATCGCCGAGCGCCGGACAGACCGCATGCTGGACCCGGCCCGCTCCCACGGCCTGCCGGCCTTCCTGGCCTCGGACCCGGGCGTGGATTCCGGCCTGATGATCGCCCAGTACACGCAGGCGGGGCTCGTCTCGGACAACAAGCGGCTGGCCGTCCCGGCGTCGGTGGACTCGATCCCCAGCTCGGCCATGCAGGAGGACCACGTCTCCATGGGCTGGCACGCCGCCCGGAAGCTGCGCAAAGCGGTGGAGAATCTCCGCCGGGTGCTGGCCATCGAACTGGTGACCAGCGCCAGGGCCATCGACATCCGCACGCAGCTGTCCGGTGGCGAACTGCTCCCCGGGCCGGCGGGTACTGCCGTCATCGAGGTCCTGCGCGGCCATGTTGAGGGACCCGGCGCCGACCGGTTCCTCTCGCCGGAACTGGAATCCGCCGACCTGCTGGTGGCGTCAGGGGACCTGATCACGGCAGCCGAATCCGCCGTCGGGATCCTTGCATAGGAAGGAATATTCTTCGTTCTCCGATGGCTTTTTGGACCAATGCTGAAATATGGTGCAACACGCACATTTCCGGTCCGGGAACTGTAGTAGAACTGAAGATGTAGTAAAGGTCACATCAACGAGGCTGTGACGGAACGTATACAAAGGGGTAGAAGTTCAAATGAAAGCACGTGGGGCAGTTCTTTCGAGACGCAACGCACATTCCACCATCGTCTCGGATTGGGGAACCTTCCGGGCCGGGGACCGGGTCGAGATCATCAAACACGCCCACGTCATTGCGGCGGGCGAGGTTGAGGAAGTATCACAGAGCGGGAATGTTTTGTGGCTTGTCCCGGCCGGGCCGTCGGAGGAGCAACTCTTCCTGAAATCCGATGGCGTGCAGGTTCGGCGAAGCTGACCCTGAACGCAGAAAAGTCCCTGCCCCCCGATCTGTTCGGGAGGCGGGGACTTTTTTGTGCGCGGTGGTTGGATTAGGCCGCGATGGCTTCGTAGGTCTCGCCGAAGGGGACCGATTCGTCCAGGGCAACAGTAAAGCGCCCGGGGCGCAAACGGGTCACAAGGATTCCGCAGGCGGCGTCCTTGGCAGGTTCGATCAGGGTGGCAACAGCGTTGTCCAGTCCTTCGCGCATCTCCTCGGCAGTGGCAAACTGCAGGTCGAGGGACCGGGCTTCTGAGGCCTCGTTGGCCGCAGCGGCGGTCAAGGGGCGTTCCAATATGGCTGTAGTCATACTTTCAAGTATACCGACCCATGGCTAAGATGTCAGATGACTGCCTTCTCCGCGGTCAGGGCGCAAAACCACCGAAGCTTGTTCGCGGAACCCTGCCTTGAGGGCGCGGATTCCCGAACAAGCTTCGGTTTCCGTGCTGGGTTATTTCTGCACGGAGTTGGTTCTGTACTGCGTTGGTTTGGGTACCCGGGTTGGAAGAGCCGGATACTAGCCGACCGGGGCAGCCTTGACTGCCAGTACGGGGCAATCGGCCTCCAGGAGGATCCGCTGGGACGTGCTGCCCATGATCAGCTTGCCCACCGGGGTCCGGCGACGAAGGCCGATCACAATCAGTTCCGCGTTGTGCTCCTCCGCTGCGTCCAGGACCTCGGCGGCCGCGTCATGTCCACGGACCGGCTGCTTGATGACGTGGTTCACCCCGTGCGCGGCGAGGCGCTGCTCGATGCCCAGCATCTCGTTTTCCTGCGCGTACCTGTTGTCCACCAGGGTGTCGCCCTTGGAAGAGTTGATCACCACCAGGGTGGCGCCGGACTTCCGCGCCTCCTCGATGGCCTGGGTCAGCGCCGCTTCACCTTCGGGGGTTGGGACGTATCCCACCACAATGGTCATGGTTGCTCCTGTCTGTGTGCTGACTGCGGGTAGGTGGGTCCGGCGGATCGCCGGCGGCATTTCAGTCACTGTAGTCGGCTGCGCCGGAATTGGCGGGAAGCAGTGAGTTGCGCGAGGAACGGTTCCGGCGGATGAGCTTGAACAGCAGCGGCCACAGCAGGATGAGCGCCACGAGGACGTAGATCCCGACGGCGATCGGCTCGCTCCAGAGCCCGGCAGGGTCACCGGCGCTGAGCTGCAGCGTCTGCCGCAGCTGCTTTTCGAGCCGCGGTCCGAGGATGACGCCGAGGATCAGCGGCAGCACGGGGAGCCCGAAGCGCCGCATCATGAACCCCAGCGCACCCAGCACCAGCAGCAGCACCAGGTCGAAGACCCGCAGGTTCACCGAATAGGCGCCCAACGTGGCGAAGAACAGGATGCCCGCGTACAGGTACGGCCGGGGCAGCTGCAGGAGCTTCGCCCACATGGGGGCCAGCGGCAGGTTGATGATGAGGAGCAGGAAGTTGCCGATGAAGAGGCTGGCGATCAGCGCCCACACCAGGGGTCCCTGGCTGTCGAAGAGCTGCGGCCCGGGCTGGATGCCGTACTGCGTGAAGGCCGCCAGCATCACGGCAGCCGTGGCGTTGGTGGGCAGGCCAAGGGCCAGCATCGGGGTCAGGGTTCCGGCTGCTGCCGCATTGTTGGCAGCTTCCGGACCTGCGACGCCCTCGATGGCGCCATGGCCGAATTCCTCGGGGCGCTTGCTGAGGCGTTTTTCCGTGACGTAGGAGAGGAACGTCGGGATCTCGGCGCCGCCGGCGGGGAGTGCACCGAAGGGGAACCCGAAGGCCGTTCCGCGGAGCCATGGTTTCCAGGAACGCTTCCAGTCGGATTTGCCCATCCAGGGCTGTCCCACGGGGATGGCGTGCAGCGGAGTGCGGCGCAGGTGCGCTGCGACCCACAGTGCCTCGCCCACGGCGAAGATGGCCACGGCCACCACCACGATGTCCAGGCCGTCGGACAGCAGCGGCAGGCCGAACGTGAGCCTGGCTTGGCCCGTGACCACGTCGAGGCCAACAAGGCCGATCGCCAGCCCAAGGCCCAGCGAGGCGAAGCCGCGCAGGCGCGAGGAACCGAGGACGGCGGTGACGGCCAGCAGCGACAGAACCATGATGGCGAAGTAGCTGGGCGCGCCCAGGCTGACGGCGAAGTCCACCACGATGGGCGCGCAGACCGCCAGGAGGGTGGTGCCGATGGTGCCGGCAACGAACGAGCCGATGGCCGCCGTCGCAAGTGCCTGGGCGGCCCTGCCTGCCTTTGCCATCTTGTTGCCCTCAATGGCCGTGACCACGGAGGACGATTCGCCCGGTGTATTCAGCAGGATGGAGGTGGTGGACCCGCCGTACATGCCGCCGTAGTAGATGCCGGCGAACATGATGAACGCGCTGGTGGGTTCCAGGGCATAGGTGACGGGCAGCAGCAGTGCCACGGTCATGGCGGGGCCAAGGCCCGGCAGGACGCCGACGGCGGTGCCCAGCACGACGCCGATCACGGCGTACAGGAAGTTCATGGGGGTCAGTGCGGTGGCAAAGCCGTCCATCAGGGAGGAGAAGACGTCCATCAGAGAATCCCTTCCAGGAGGCCGGCCGGCAGCGCAATGCCCAGGCCGAGGTAGAAGCCGTAGAACGTCAGGAGGGACATGGCCACGGAGATCAGGCCGTCACGGACGTAGTGCCGGCTGCCGAGCGCCCACACACTTCCCCAGAACAGGACAGCTCCGGAGATCACCCAGCCCGCCCAGTCGATCAGCAGGATGTTGGCGACGAAGGCCGCCACCAGCGGAAGTACTGTCTTCCAGTCGGCCGGGTGGCTGAGGTCGACGTCCTCGCCGCCCTCCACTTCGCCCCGTCCGCCGCGGAAGACGTTGATGGCCAGCAGGACAGCGCAGACCAGCAGCAGGCCGCCCACAACGAACGGCAGGGTCTTCGGTCCCACCGGGTCAGTGCGCGAGTAGGGTGTGACAATCCGGGCGGCGTCCGCGATAACCAGCAGGCCGGCCGCGCCGAGCAGGAGGACAACCCCCAGCTCGGCGCGGCCCTTGAGCCGTGAAGCCAGCGTTGGTGCAGAACTCACGCCAGGCCAAGCTTCGTGAGGACGTCCGCCACCCGCTTGTCCTGCTCGGTCAGGAAGGTCTGGAACTCTGCCCCGGTGATGAAGGCGTCAGTCCAGCTGTTGGTCTTCAGCGCCTGCTTCCAGGCATCCGTGCCGTGCATCTTTTCGAGGGCGCCAATCAGCTTGGCCTTGTCAGCGTCGCTGATGCCCGGAGGGGCCACAATGCCGCGCCAGTTGGTGAACACCAGGTCGATGTTGGATTCCTTGAGCGTGGGCGCGTCCACGCCCTCGAGCCGCTTCTCGCCACTGGTGGCCAGGACCCGGACCTCGCCGGATTCGATCTGCTTGAGGTACTCGCCCGCACCGGACGCGGCGAAGCCCACCTTGTTTCCGAGGATTGCCGGCAGGAGGTCTCCGCCGCCGTCGTAGGACACGAAGTTCACCTTGGTTGCGTCGATGCCCAGGGCACCGGCCAGCTGCATGGGCAGCAGGTGGTCGGGGCCGCCCGGCGAGGAACCGCCGCCCACGCTGATGGAGCCCGGATCCGCCTTCCATGCGGTGACCAGGTCATCGATGGTCTTGTAGGGGGAATTCTTGTTGACCATGATGGCGCCGGGCTCTCCGATGAGCCGGGCCAGCGGGGTGGTGGCCGTCAGCTTGGACTCGGACTTGTTGGTGTAGCTCGCGCCTACCACGCCCAGGCCCATCAGCATGGTGAGGTCGCCGTTGCCCTTTTCATTGACGATGCGGGCCAGGCCCACGGTTCCGCCGGCTCCGGCCAGGTTGAAGACCTCGGTGTTGGTGGCCACCTTCTCGTCATCCAGGACCTTGGCTGCCACGCGGGCGGTGGTGTCGTAGCCGCCGCCGGGAGTGTTGGGGACCATGATCTGGAGCCCGGTCACGGGGCCCGCGGCAGCGCTGGAGCCGGAGGCGTTGGTGGAGCTCTTTCCGGTGGCACCGCAGCCGGTGGCCATCAGGGCGATGCCGGCGGCGACGGCGGCGATTCGCAATCCGCGGATCTGGCGCATGGGGTTCCTCTTCTCTGAAAAACTTGGGGAAAAACTGGTCAGCCGGAAACCGGCTGGTGATCCGATGCTAGGCGGGGCGGTGACGGGCATCACTCTTGTGTACGCAGAGAAAGTTAAGTTCATTGCGTTCACGGCTGCGGCAGGAAGCCGGCCGCCCGGGCCGTGCAGACTTCAGGTAGCCTGACCTCCAGAGCCCGGCCGCATCAGAAGAAAGAACCACAGTGACTCGACGACGAGGAATGTCCCTGGCGGGGCAGTATCTGGTTCTGCAGTTGCTGATTGTCTTCGCGGTCCTGGTGGGCGTGGTGGCCATCTCCCTGGCCCAGTCTGCCACCGCGTTTGAACGTACCGAGGGCCGCCGCGCCTTGTCCGCGGCCGAGGCGCTCGCCGCCAACCCCACGGTGCGTGAGCTCCTTCCCACGGCCGAACCGCGCGGTGGCTCAGCGCTGCCGGCCGTCGCCGAGTCCGTGCGCACCGTCTCCGGATCCTCGCACGTGGCGCTCGCCAAACCGGACCGCACAGTCATCGCCTCCTCGGATCCGAGCCTGCTGGGCCAGCCGTTGGAACTGGGCGGCAGCCGTGTGCTCGAAGGCCGGGCGTGGACCGGCGTGGTGGAAGCCTCCGGAGCGGACGAGCTCTCGGCCCACGTTCCCGTGCTCGACGACGCCGGAAAGATCATCGGCATCGCAGCCATCAGCCGGAACTACCCCTCAACGCTGGAGCGGCTTGGCGACGCGGTGCCCAACCTGCTCACGTACCTCGGGGTCGCCAGCGTGCTGGGTGTGGCGGGCTCGCTGCTGCTCTCCCGCCGCGTGAAGCGGCAAACCCTGGGCATGGAACCCAGTGAAATCACGGGCCTGGTGGAGAACCGCGAGGCCATGCTCCTTGGCCTGAAGGAGGGTGTGGTGGCCCTGGACCCGCACGAGCGGATCACCGTGGCCAACGATTCCGCCCGTGCCCTCCTGGGCCTCCCCGCCGACTGCGTGGGCAAGCGGCTGCACAGCCTCCCGGTGGAGCCTGCCTTGAAGGATGTCCTCACCCGCGACCAGCCCGGGCCGGACCAGCTGGTGCTGGTGGGGGACCGGCTGGTGGTGCTGAACCGGGTTCCCATCCGCTCGCGTGGCCGGGATATCGGGTCGGTCACCACGCTGCGTGACCGTACCGAACTCTCGGCCCTCGAGCAGGAGCTCGGCACCACCAGGACGGCCACCGACACCCTCCGGGCCCAGGCGCACGAGTTCGCCAACCAGCTCCACGTGATCTCCGGGCTCATCCAGATCGGCGAATACGATTCGGTGGTCCAGTTCGTGAACGGGGCCACGCTGGATAGGACCCGGCTGAACGATGAAGTCACCAGCCGCATTGAGGACCCCGCACTCGCCGCCCTGCTGATCGCCAAGTCCAGCCTGGCCACCGAGCGCGGGGTGCTGCTGCAGCTGGACCAGGAATCCCGGCTGGGCCAGGTTGATGACGGGCTGTCCCGCGACCTCACCACCGTGGTGGGGAACCTTGTGGACAACGCGTTCGACGCCGTTGCCGGGCTTCCGGAACCGTCGGTCCGCGTGCTCGTGGAGGACACCGCGGACGGCGTCACCGTGACGGTCCGGGATTCCGGACCGGGCGTCACGGGGGACGCCAAAGACATCTTCCGGCAGGGCTTCACCACGAAGGAACCGGGCCCGGCCGGCAGCCGGGGCTTTGGCCTGGCGTTGTCGCGGGTGGTCTGCCGGCGCAGCGGAGGCGACCTGGCCGTGGCAAATGACAGCGGGGCCGTCTTCACGGCCAGGTTCGCCAGAATAGAACCGGCCAGAACACAATCAGCCAGAACAGAACCCGCCAGACCATGACCAGAACGAGCGCGACCCGAACGACCGCGACCCCGCAGAACCAGGAACCCGCAGCAATGATCAAAGTCCTGATTGTCGATGACGACTTCATGGTGGCCAAGGTCCACGCGGGGTTCATCCAGCGTATGTCCGGGTTCGCCGTCGTGGGTGTTGCCCACACCGGATCCCAGGCGGTTCTCGAAACGGCGCGTTTGCACCCGGACCTGGTGCTCCTGGACATCCACCTGCCGGACATCAACGGGCTGGACCTGATGCACCGGCTCCGTGAGGTGGCGCCGGAACTGGACGTGCTGGTGATCAGCGCCGCCCGTGAGGTGGACACGGTCCGCAAGGCCCTCCGCGGTGGCATTGTGCATTACCTCATCAAGCCCTTTTCACAGACTGACCTGCAGGAACGCCTGGAACACTACCGCAGCGCCTATCAGGGCCTGGACGCCTCCAAGGATGTGGCGGAGCAGTCGGACGTGAACCGGGTGTTCGGGCTGGACCGTGCTGCAGCCCAGGACGGGCGGCCGCTGCCCAAGGGGTGCAGCGTGGAGACGCTGAAGCTCGTGGAGGCGGCGCTGAAGGAGGCCGACGGCGACCTGTCAGCCAACGAGGCGGCCGTCGAGGTTGGCACGTCCAGGGTGAGCGCCCGCCGCTACCTGGAGTACCTGCACGACGAAGGCGTACTGGAAGTCCGGCTCAAATACGGAGTGGGCCGGCCCGAACGGCGCTACGCCCTGAAGGCTTAGCGCTGCCGGCGTCACTCAGCACACCCGGCGTGAACTAGCGCAGCAGTGTGTTCACGAGCCTGGCCGCGACTTTGGCGGTCCGGCCGTCGATGTCGAACTGCGGGTTCAATTCGGCCACGTCCAGGTGCAGGAGCTTGCCACTCTGGGCCACCTGGCGGCAGACGGCGCTGATCACCGGCAGCGGAACGCCGTAGGCGGCGGGCGCGCTCACTCCGGGGGCCACCGACGCCGGCAGGACGTCCAGGTCGATGGTCAGATACAGCACGTCCACGCCGGCCAGGAACTCCGCAACAAACGCCCGGACCCGGTCCTCGGTGCAGTCCTCATCGGCCAAATACTGCACACCCAGCCGCTCGGCGGTGGCAAACAGCGCGCGGGTGTTGTTTGGTTCAGAAATTCCGACGACGGCGTACCGGAATTCACGCCCCGCGGCGGCTTCCGCACGGGCCATCTGGAGGAACGGTGTACCCGAACTGGGCACGGGTTCCTCGCGGAGGTCGAAGTGCGCGTCCAGGTTCAGGATGCCCAGCCGCCGGCCATCCCGTACTGCTGCGGACCCGGCCACCCCCATATAGCTGGCAAAGGCCGTTTCGTGGCCGCCGCCGAGCACCACGGTGAGGTTGCCGGCGTCGAGCATGGCAGAAACCGCCTGCCCGGCGCGGGCCTGGCCCGCTTCAAGGGCACCGTCCGCCACCACAACATCGCCGGCATCGGATACGGCACGGTCCAGGTGGAAGGCCAGCGGACCAAGCGCTGCCCGGATGGCCCCGGGCGCTGCCGCGGCTCCGGTGCGGCCCTTGTTGCGGCGGACACCCTCATCGCTGGCGAACCCGAGGATCACCGCGGGCGCCGGGGCAGTGCCGGCGGCCGGGGCCGCCCCGGGCACATAGGGGGTAACCGCCTGCCACCAGCGGCGGTGCCCGTCGCCGTCGCCGTCGAACCTTCCGGTCCAGGGCTGCGGCGGGACATCAACGGTGAGCGCGGGAGAAACCATGCCCCTAGCTCACCGCAGCCCGGCCGCGAAAGCCAGCAGTGCCGTCGCCGTACTGTCCGGAATCCCGGACCTTTCCCCCAAGGTGATTGGCTGCTACTTCATGCCCAGGACGGCCTCGATGGGTCCCACGGCGAAGAACAGCAGGAAAGCTGCCGCCACGACCCACATCAGCGGGTGGATTTCCTTCACCCGGCCCTGGACGGTGCGGATGATGACAAACGCAATGAACCCGGCACCCAGGCCGTTCGCGATCGAGTAGGTGAACGGCATCAGGGTAAAGGTCAGGAAGGCCGGGATGGCGATGCCCCAGTCCTGCCAGTCGATCTTGCCCACCTGCGAGACCATCATGAACCCGACCACCACCAGGGCGGGAGCCACGGCCTCGAACGGGACCAGGTTGATCAGCGGGGTGACGAACATGGCCACGAGGAAGAGCAGGCCGGTGACAATGGAGGCCACGCCGGTCCGCGCGCCCTCGCCGATCCCGGCGCCGGCTTCCACGTAGATCTGGTTGGAGGAGACGGACGCGCCGCCGCCGATGATGGCGCCCAGGGCGTCCACCTGAAGCACCCGGTCCACGTCCGGGATGTTGCCGTCCTTGTCCACGGTGCCTGCTTCGTTGGCCAGGCCCACCATGGTGCCCATCGCGTCGAAGAAGATGCTGAGCAGGATCACGAAGGCCAGCAGCGTGGCGGCCACAACACCGAGGTGCTCGAACGCGCCGAAAGGGTTCGCCTTGCCGATCAGGGAAAGGTCCGGGGCGGCCCAGCCGGAGAAGGACGGCGCCACGAGGGACCAGCCCTGGGGATTGTGGGTCTTGCCGTCGAAGCTTGGGCCGATATGGAGGGTCAGTTCCAGGATCACCGAGATGATCGTGGAGGTAATGATTCCGATCAGGATGGCTCCCTTGACCTTGCGGACTACCAGGGCGATGGTGAGGATCAGGCCGAAAACGAACACGGCAGTCGGCCAGCCCAGCAGTTTGCCGTCAAAGCCCAGGCCCACCGGAACCGTGGTGCCGGCGACGTCGGGGATGCGGCGCACAAAGCCGGCGTTGACCAGCCCGATCAGGGCGATGAACATGCCGATACCCACCACAATGGCGGTCTTGAGCCCGTCCGGAACGGCCTTGAAGACGGCGGTGCGGAACCCCGTGAGGACCAGGATCAGCATGGTCACGCCGGAGAGCACCACCAGGCCCATCATGTCCGGCCAGGTCAGGCCCGGGTTGGTGGCTACCGTCACGGCCACAAACGCGTTGACGCCCAGGCCGGTGGCCAGTGCAAAGGGATGCCGGCCCCAGGCGCCCATGAGGATGGTGAGGATGCCGGCCACGAATGCCGTCACAGCGGCCACGGCAGCGAAACCGAGGCTGTTGCCGCTGGAATCGGGGCCGGAGAGGATCAGCGGGTTCAGCACCACGATGTAGCTCATGGCAAAGAACGTGGCAAAGCCGCCGCGGACCTCGCGGGACAGGTTGGACCCCCGCTCGGATATCTTGAAATACCGGTCCAGGGCAGAGCCTTGCTTAAGCATTAGTCCTCCGGGGAAAGTGTTGTGGGGATACTTGAATAATAAAGGGCATCGGCCGTAAGTCCGGGACATGGTGGCTCCCGTCACAGCCGGGCCTGGCGCCGCGGACGGGCGCCGCGGCCGGCGCGCCGGGGCCCGCGCCTAGAATGGCACTCAGGGACCACCGCACGCGCAAACGTATGGAGACACGATGACCACTGCCACCACCGACGAGCAGCTCCCCGGGATCCACATTGCGGACAGCCACGATCTGATTAGTGTGCAGGGTGCCCGGGAGAACAACCTCAAGGACATCAGCGTCGAGATCCCGAAGCGCCGTCTGACGGTGTTCACCGGGGTCTCGGGCTCGGGCAAGAGTTCGCTCGTGTTTGCCACCATCGCCGCCGAGTCGCAGCGGATGATCAACGAAACGTACAGCGCCTTTGTGCAGGGATTCATGCCCAACCTCGCCCGGCCCGACGTGGACCGCCTCGAGGGGCTGACCACAGCCATCATCGTTGACCAGGAGCGGATGGGCGCCAACCCCCGCTCCACCGTGGGCACCGCCACGGATGCCAATGCCATGCTCCGGATCCTCTTCAGCCGGCTGGGCACCCCGCAGGTCGGCCCGCCCACGGCGTTTTCCTTCAACGTCCCCACCCGCAAGGCCAGCGGCGTGATGAGCACTGAAAAGGCCGGCGGCAGGGTGGACAAGAGCGTGGTGCAGAACGCCGTCTACCTCGGCGGCATGTGCCCGCGCTGCGAGGGCATGGGCTCGGTGTCCGACTTTGACCTCACCGCGCTGTTCGACGATTCCAAGTCGCTTTCCGAGGGCGCCCTGACCGTCCCCGGCTACAGCATGGACGGCTGGTACGGCCGCATCTTCGCCGGTGCCGGGTTCATCATGGACAAGCCGATTGCGAAGTACACCAAGAAGGAAATGCACGATCTCCTGTACAAGGAGCCCACCAAGATCAAGGTGGAGGGCATCAACCTCACCTATGAGGGCCTGATCCCCAAGATCCAGAAGTCCATGCTCTCCAAAGACGTCGATGCGATGCAGCCGCACATCCGGGCGTTTGTGGAACGGGCCATCACGTTCCAGGCCTGCCCCGAGTGCGAAGGCACACGGCTCAGCGCCGAGGCGAGGTCCTCGAAGATCCAGGGCAGGAACATCGCCGACCTCTGCAAGATGCAGATCACGGACCTCGCCGCCTGGGTCCGGGAACTTAGGGAGCCCTCGGTGGCGCCCCTCCTGAAGGGCCTGCAGCACCTGCTCGACTCGTTCGCCGAGATCGGGCTGGGCTACCTGTCCCTGGACCGGCCGGCCGGCACGCTGTCCGGCGGCGAGGCCCAGCGCACCAAGATGATCCGGCACCTGGGTTCCTCGCTCACGGACGTCACCTATGTTTTCGACGAGCCCACCATCGGGCTGCACCCGCACGACATCGAGCGGATGAACCAGCTCCTGCTGCAGCTGCGGGACAAGGGCAACACTGTGCTGGTGGTTGAGCACAAGCCCGAAACCATCGCCATCGCAGACCACATCGTTGACCTCGGCCCCGGCGCCGGCACCAAGGGCGGCAGCGTCTGCTTCGAGGGAAGCGTGGAAGGCCTGCGGGCCAGCGATACCATCACCGGACGCCACCTCGACGACCGTGCCGCGGTCAAGCCGGGCATCCGGCAACCCGCCGGGGCGCTGGAGGTGCGCGGTGCTTCCACACACAACCTGAAAAATGTCGACGTCGATGTCCCCCTGGGGGTGCTCTGCGTGGTCACGGGCGTGGCAGGCTCGGGAAAGAGCTCGCTGATCCACGGGTCCGTCGCCGGCCGTGACGGCGTGGTGGTGATCGACCAGGGCGCCATCAAGGGCTCCCGCCGCAGCAACCCCGCCACCTATACCGGCCTGCTCGAACCGATCCGCAAGGCGTTTGCCAAAGCCAACGGCGTGAAGCCTGCCCTGTTCAGCTCCAACTCCGAGGGCGCCTGCCCCACCTGCAACGGCGCCGGGGTCATCTTCACCGAGCTCGGCGTCATGGCCACGGTCGAGTCCACCTGCGAGGACTGCGAAGGCCGGCGCTTCCAGGCCTCGGTCCTGGAATACACCCTGGGCGGGCGCAACATCGCCGAGGTGCTGGCCATGTCCATGACGGAGGCGGAGGCGTTCTTCAGCGAAGGGGAGGCCCGGACGCCCGCGGCCCACAAGATCCTGGACCGGCTGGTGGACGTCGGGCTCGGGTACCTGACGCTCGGCCAGCCGCTGACCACCCTGTCCGGCGGCGAGCGGCAGCGCGTCAAGCTGGCCACGCAGATGGCGGAGAAGGGCGACGTCTACGTCCTGGACGAACCCACCACCGGCCTGCACCTGGCGGACGTGGCGAACCTGCTGGGCCTCCTGGACCGCCTCGTGGACTCCGGCAAATCGGTGATTGTCATTGAGCACCACCAGGCCGTCATGGCGCATGCCGACTGGATCATCGACCTCGGGCCCGGCGCAGGGCACGACGGCGGCACCGTGGTTTTCGAGGGCACTCCGGCCGACCTTGTGGCCGCGAAGTCCACGCTCACCGGCAAGCACCTCGCCCTCTACGTCGGCGGCCCGGCGGAAGGCTAGGCGGGGCGGCGGAAAGCTAGCCGGGCGGCCAGGCGGGCTAGGCTTAACGGAAGCCATTTCTTAAGGGAGCTGTCCACTCATGCGATCCATCCGCCGCCAGTTGCTGAGCGCCTTGCTCGGGACCTTCGTTTTCGCCGCCGCGACGCTGGGGTTCTCCGCCCCGGCTTTCGCGCACGACTCCGCCGAGTCCAGCAGCCCCGCGCAGGGCGCCACGGTGGCAACACCGCCGGAGAAGGTCTCCGTCACGTTCAGCAAGAACCCGCTGGGGATCGGCGCCCAGTTCTCCGTGAAAGACTCAGCGGGCGCCGAATGGGCCGACGGGGCGGTCGAGATTGTGGACAACGTGGCGTCGCAGAAGCTGAAGGACGGGGCGCCGGCGGGAGCCTACACGGTGGCGTGGCGGGTGGTCAGCTCGGACTCCCACCCCATTGAAGGCACGTTCGGCTTCACGGCCACGGCAGCAGCCGCGGGCGCAGCACCGTCAACAGCCGGGGCGGGCGCTACTCCGTCGGCCGCCGCGGGCGTTCCCGGGATAGGCACTGCCCAGCCGGGAATCACGGCGGCGCCGGAACCGGCCGCTGACGCGTCAGAACCGTTTCCGTGGAGCCTGGTGATCTTCGCCGCCGTGGCGCTGGGGCTGCTCGTGACGATCGGCATCCTGGCGAAGCGCCGGCTCACTACCGGCGGCGCCGACGAGGACGCCGAGGAGTCCTAGACGGCGAAAGTTCCCGCCAAGAGGTCCTGGCCGGTCTCCGGGTAGACCTTCGATGAGATGGCCTGGCCCACGGTTTTCGCCTGCCGCAGCACTTCCTTGGGCGAGGGCGTAATCAGGTCGCCCACGCCCACCAGATAGATGCCAATGGTCCGCATGGCTGCGACGAGGTTGCGGCCCACCGCGATGCCGAAGTCGCTCAGCATGCGGCGCAGCTGGCTGTGGGCGCAGCGGGTCAGCACAATGTGGTCCGCCAACAGGATGCCGTTGGGAGTGTGGACCTCCCACTGGCCGGTTGGCGGTTCCGCGCCGGCAGCGTCGGCCGTGCCGGGCGCGCCGCCCACCATTGTCAGCTGAACGGCCCGCGTGGTGTTGCGGACGTCCATGTGATGACTGGCCGCATAGTTGCGCAGGTGCCTCAGGATTTCGTTGCGTTCCCGGAGGGAGTCGGAGTCTGCAGCGTCGCATCGCTGGAGTGAGGTGGTATTGGCCGGCTGCCCGGCGCCGAGGATGTCCAGCCCGTCCACCACGATGGCGTCCACACCGCGCCGCCGCAGTTCCGCGCCGACGGCGAGCCCGGAAAGTCCTGTGCCGATGATCACCGTGGTGGTCCGTTCGGTCCCGCCAGTCACAGGCATGGTTGACACTACAGTTCTCCTCCTTGAAGGCTTTCAGTTGATGCAGGCGTCCTTGCCCGCATGCGATTTCCGTACCCCCCAAGTCCGGCCGCAACAGCGGCCCGCGATGCACCTTTGCGGAGGACATCTACGGACCGGCAGTGCCTCGAAGACTACAGAAATTTAGTGTCCGGGGATAGCCCATTTGGAAACATTCTTCTTAACGATGGATGCGGTTGCCGAATCGGTTGCCAAGGGCTGTGGATAACCGCCCGCAGGAGGCCCTTGTGCCCTTGCGAAGTGTGTGCGGACCGAGAATAGTGATGAACGGAGGCAGAGTGTTCCTGACCAGCGGCAACGTCATCGCGGCCGGAGCTGGCAGGGCGCCGCGCTTCTGGCACAATGGCCGGAAGACCAGCCTGATTATGAGGCAGTACCGCTAGGAGGCGGCCCGATGGGCGCACATGAGATGCAACCGGACCCGGAACGGACCAATGCGGCCAATTCCGCCGCTCCGGAGGGAATCGTTGTTGGCGTAGACGGCTCCGACCATGGCCAGTGCGCCCTGGTGTGGGCAGCCCGCGAAGCCGAGCGCCGCCGTCGGCCGTTGCACATCGTCACCGCGTATTCAGTGCCGATCTTCGCTGCGTCCGGGCTGGACGGCGGCTACGCTACAGTGGACGATTCGGTGATCCGCGAAGGGGCGGAAGCCATCATCCAGCAGGCGATGGACAAGGTTGCCGGCTACAACATCGACGTCGACGCCTCGGTGGAGAACGGTGACGCCTCGGGAGTGCTGCTGGAGATGTCGGAAACGGCCGAACTGCTGGTGTTCGGCACCCGCGGCCGCGGCGGGTTTGTAGGCCGCCTGCTGGGCTCGGTGAGCAGCGCGCTCCCCGCCCACTCCAAGTGCCCTACGGTCACCGTGCCCCTGGTCTGTTCGGACCGGCTGGGCGAAACCACGGATGACAGGCGCATCCGGGCCGAGCAGGCCAAGGAAGGGCACAAGCAGGTTGACAACGTGGTCGTGGTGGGCGTGGACGGGTCCGAACAGGCCCGGGTGGCTGTCCTGGAAGCCGCAGACCAGGCCACCCGGCTCGGGGCCACCCTGCGCGTGATTTGTGCCGTACCGCAATTCAGCGGATCCCTGGCCTGGGTGCCGGCCCCGATGGACCGGCAGGCCTTGTTTGACGACATCCGGGAGCAGCTCGAAGCCGGGAAAACCTGGCTGAAAAGCCACTACCCGAACCTGGCCGTGGAGTCGGAAGTGAAGGACGGCTCGGCCGTTGACGTCCTGGTTGAGGCCAGCAGGCACGCTGAACTCGTCGTGGTGGGCACCCGCGGCCGGGGCGGATTCACCGGCATGCTGCTGGGCTCCACATCGGACGGGGTCCTGCACCACACCAAGGGACCGGTCATGGTGGTACCCGACCGCGACGATCCGCGGCTGGCGGACAGGGCCAAATTCGGCCCGGTCCTCGGCGCGGCCTGACCCCCGGCCGCCACGGCAGGGCGCAGAAACATGGCTGGCGACGGGTCCCCGATCCTCGACCTACAGGCTGTCACCGCTGCGATGGTGCCCGTGGTCGGAGGCAAAGCCGCCAACCTGGGCGAGCTGCTGGCCGCCGGGCTGCCGGTGCCTGACGGATTCTGCCTGACGACGGCGGCCTACCGCCAAGCCACCGCCGGCACCGCGGCGGGCGGCGCGCTCGCCGCGGTCCACCAGGCCCTGAAGTCCACGAACGACGGCGACCTCACCGCCTTGGCAGCCTTGGCCGGGCAGGCGCGGGATGCCATCCGGTCAGCGCCGGTCCCACCGGACATTGCAGCCGCAATCGAGGACGCATACTCGGCGCTCGGGAACGAGGTGCCGGTGGCAGTGCGGTCCTCGGCCACGGCTGAAGACCTCCCGTCCGCGAGCTTCGCGGGGCAGCAGGACACGTACCTCAACGTGGTGGGGGCGGCCGCGGTGGTGGACGCGGTGCGCGACTGCTGGGCTTCGCTGTGGACGGACCGGGCCGTCAGCTACCGCGCCACCCGGGGGATCGACCCTTCCGCAGTGGCGCTCGCCGTGGTGGTCCAGCGCATGGTGGACGCAAATGCCGCCGGTGTGCTGTTCACGTCGAACCCGCTGACAAACCGCCGCCGTGAGGCCGTCATCGATGCCAGCCCTGGCCTGGGTGAGGCCGTGGTATCCGGAGCCGTGAACCCGGATCATTTTGTGGTCGATCCGGTGGCGGGGCGGGTCCTGGAACGCCGGCTGGGGGACAAACGCATCGCGGTCCGGCCCCTCTCCGGCGGCGGAACCCGCACCGTGGCGGCCAGCAATGGCGGTGCCACCGCCTGCCTCTCGGACCGGCAGGCCGCAGATCTCGCCGTCCTTGGCCTTCGTGTGGAAGGCCACTTCGGCGCGCCGCAGGACATCGAATGGGCCATCGACGCCGGCGGCCGTCTCTGGCTGACGCAGTCACGGCCCATCACCACGCTGTTCCCGGTTCCGCAGCGGCCGTCGGGCAAGGCATCGGCGGCCGGCACGCGCGTGTATCTCTGCCTGAGCCTGGCCCAGGGGCTGACACGCCCCATCACGCCGATGGGCCTGGCAGCCTTCCGGGTCATTGCCTCGTCCGTTGCCCGCGCCGCCCATTTCGACGTGCCCCAGCCGCACGACGGCCCGTCGCCCTACGCCGAGGCGGCCCAGCGCATCTACTTCGACCTGACGGCCATTGCCCGCAGCACCACCGGCCGGCGAATCGTGCCCAGGGTCTTTGACGTGATGGAAGCGCGCTCGGCCACCCTGCTGCGGCAGATCTTCGAGGACCCGCGGTTCTCCGTCACCCGGCGGACTCCGCTTAGCCTGCTGCGGCACGTGCTGCCCGTCGCGGCCCGCGCCCGGGTGCCGGAAACGCTGGTCCGGGCTGCCCTCAAGCCGGAGGCGGCGCTCCGGCGGGCCAACCGGCAGACACGCGACTTCGGCAGCTCCCTGCAGCCCCCGGCCGGTGCCACCCCGTTGCAGCGGCTTGACCATGCCGAACATATCCTCGGCAATCGCCTCTTTTCGGTGGTGCCCTCCATCATTCCCCTCCCGGCGCTGGGCTTCGCCGCGCTGGGACTTGTCGGCAGATTACTGGGCGGCGACCGGTGGGACGACCTGCAAATTGTCCTCCGCGGCCTCCCCAACAACGTCACCACCGAAATGGACCTGGAGCTGTGGCGCTTCGCCCAGGTGATTAAGGACGACGGCGGATCCCGCACCGCCATGACCGACCGCAAACCCGCCGAACTCGCCGAGGATTTCAAGGCAGGCCGGCTGCCCACCGTGCTGCAGGCCGGACTGGCAAGGTTCATGGATCAGTACGGGCACCGCGCAGTGGCGGAAATCGACGTCGGAATGCCGCGCTGGTCCGACGACCCCACGCACATCATCGGCGTGCTGGCAAACTATCTTCGGCTCACCGCCGACGCCGTGCCGCCGGACGTTCAGTTCAGCAACGCCGCCGAGGAAGCGGAAGCCCGGATCGCGCAGCTGGTGGCGGAGGCGAACGCCCGCGGGAGGCTGCATGGTGCTCTGGTCAAGGCGGCGCTGCGGCGGGCCCGGCTGTTTGCCGGGCTGCGTGAATTGCCCAAGTTCCAGCTGGTGGTGGCGCTCGCCGAGGTGCGCAAGCAACTGGGCATCGTCGGTGCGGCGCTCGCGGCTGCCGGGGTTGTGGACACGGCGGACGACGTCTTCTTCCTCAACCTGGACGAAGCAAGGGCAGGGCTCCTCAAGGGCCCGGGGACCGGCCACCCCGATCTGCGCGGCGTCGTGGCCGGGCGGCGCGCGGCCTATGACCTTGAGCTGGCGCGGCGGCACGTGCCACGGGTGCTGCTGTCGGACGGCACGGAACCTGAGGCGGTCCAGCCTGCCGGCAGCCCGGGCCAGCCGGCGGGATCCCTGACCGGCAGCCCGGCATCCGCCGGAACCGTCACGGCGGCGGCCCGCGTCATCATGGACCCGGTGGGCGCGCACCTTGAACCGGGCGAAATCCTGGTGGCGCCGTCCACAGACCCCGGCTGGACCCCGTTGTTCCTCACCGCGGGCGGCCTGGTGATGGAGATGGGCGGGCCTAACTCCCACGGCGCCGTGGTGGCGCGGGAGTACGGCATTCCCGCGGTGGTGGGCGTCCCGGATGCCACGCTGCGGCTTGCCACGGGGCAGCAGATAACGGTCGACGGCGGCGCGGGAACCGTGGTGCCGTCGTAACCCGACAGGCACGCTCCCGGAGGGGTGTGCGCAGCCGTCCCCAGGCGTAATCTGAAGATATGGGCTCCAACGATGAAGCGGGCCCGGCATGAACCGCGCATGGAAGCGCTGGGTGCCGGCCGCAGCTGTACCTGCCATGATCGCCGCCGGTGTGCTGGTGGGGTCCATTCCGGCGCGGGCCGGCGACCCGTTGCCCGCAAAGTCTCCGGCTGAAGTCCTCACGCTGCTGGGGCAGCACAGCGCCCGGACGTTCTCCGGCACCCTTGAGCAGGTCTCCGACCTCGGCCTCCCGGAGCTGCCGGCCGGCGCCCCCACGTCAGGGCCCGCTTCTCCCGGTTCCGCCGGCGGCCCGGCCTCCATCATCGAGCTACTGACCGGCCAGCACACGGCCCGCATCTTTGCGGACGGGCCCGCCAAAATGCGCGTCCAGGTGATGGACCGGCTGGCTGAACGCGATGTCATCTGGCGGGACCAGGACGTTTGGTTCTACAACTCCAAGGACAACTCCGCCGCCCACCTGAGCCTGCCGGCCGCCGCCAAGGACCAGCCCTTGCAGGCTCCGGACCAGCCGGCACCATCAATCGCCACCCCGGAAGACCTGGCCGCGAAGTTCCTCGCCAACGCTGACAGCTCCACCGCGGTAACTGTCGGCCCGGAGACCCAGGTGGCCGGCAGGTCCGCCTACAGCCTGGAGCTGGCACCGCGCACCGACGGGACCCTGCTCGAGAAGGTAGCCATCGCCGTCGACGGCCAGACCGGAATGCCGCTCCGGGTGACGGTATCCGCCCGTGGCCAGGCGAAACCCGTCTTCCAGGCCGGCTTCACCAGCCTGTCCCTCGCCGCCCCGGAGGACGCCGCGTTCAACTTCGCGGCCCCGCCGGGAGCAACGCTCAAAGAGCTGCCGGCGCCTTCCATGCCCGGCCACCCCGGAAAATCCGGCATGGTCACCCCGGGCCACATGCCCGGGGACGCCCCCGAACTGCAGCATCATGACGGCTCCAAGCCCGCGGTCACCGGCACGGGCTGGGAAACTGTGGTGGGCTTCCCGGCACCACCCGACGGTCAGGGTGCACAGATGACCGAATCGCTCCTGAAGGATCCGCTCCTCTCCCAGGCCGCCGTCGTCGTGCCTGAAGGACGGCTCCTGTCCACGTCCTTGGTCAACGTCCTGCTGACCAGCGACGGCCGGATCTTTGTGGGGATGGTTCCGGCGGATCGGCTGCAGGCCGCCGCCGGCGCAGCATGACCCTGGCCGGCGGCAGTGCCGCCGGGCTGACCATCGAAACGCACGGCCTCACCAAACGGTTCGGCCGCCAATTGGCGGTGGACAACGTGGACCTTGCCGTCCCGCACGGCGCCGTCTTCGGCTTCCTGGGACCCAACGGATCCGGCAAGACCACCACCATCCGCATGCTGCTGGGCCTTGCCGAGGCGTCGGCCGGCACCGTCAACGTACTCGGACGGCCCATGCCCCGGCAGCTGCAGGAGGTACTGCCCCGCGTGGGTGCGCTGGTGGAAGGGCCGGCGTTTTATCCATTCCTGTCCGGCACCGCCAACCTGCACCGGTTCGACGCCGCAACCCGGCACGGGACGCCGCGCACCAGGAAAGCGCGCGTGGCGGCTGCCCTCGAGCGCGTGGGGCTCTCGCACGCCGCCGGCAAGCGGGTGCACGCCTACTCGCTGGGCATGAAGCAACGGCTGGGAATCGCCAACGCGCTGCTGTCCCCGCGCGAACTGCTGGTGCTGGACGAGCCCACCAACGGCCTGGACCCGCAAGGCACCCGCGAGGTGCGCAGCCTGGTCCGCTCCCTCGCCGCCGACGGCGCCACGGTCTTCGTCTCCAGCCACCTGCTGGCCGAAGTGGAGCAGATCTGCACACACGCGGCCATTATGAGCGCCGGCCGGCTGGTGGCCCAAGGGCCGCTGGACGAGCTCCGACGGGGCGGCGAAATGCGGATCCGCCTGTTAACTCCCGACGCCGGCACGGCCTGTGAGGTCCTGCTGCGGTTGGGCATGTCCCCGGCCCGCGGGGACGCAGCGCCGGGAAGCTCCGGGGTGGACGGCGAAGTGGTTATGGCCGGGGCGGCAGGTGCGGTTCAGCCGCTGGGGGCGGCGGCCGGGCCCGGCCATCCGTCTCAGGTGCTGCAGCCGGATCTGCCGCATCCTGAGGACATCGTGGCCGGGCTCGTGGCGGCAGGGGTGCGTGTCCGCGGCTTTGCCGTTGAGCGGGAAAGCCTTGAGGAGCGTTTTGTGGCCTTGACGGGGGAGGGGTTCGACGTTGCCCAGTGACGTGTCCAGTGATGTTTCCAGTGCCGGGGGTGCTGCCGAGGGCGCGCGCACTGCGGATCCCGCGAGTGCAGGGGCCGCCCGGAATGTCCCGGCGGCTGCGTCCGGCCTGTCCCTGCTGGCGTCCGAACTAGCCACCCTTTTTCGCCGTCGCCGGACCTGGGCCATGCTGGCCGCACTCGCCGCAATCCCGGTGCTGATCGCCGTCGCTGTCCGGCTCTCGTCGAACGTACCTCCCGGGCGCGGGCCGGCGTTCCTGGACCGGATCACGCAGAACGGGCTGTTTGTGGCCGTCACGGCGATGCTCGTGGCGGTGCCGCTGTTCCTGCCGCTGACCATCGGGGTGGTGGCGGGCGATACCATCGCGGGCGAGGCGAGCCTGGGCACGCTGCGCTACCTGCTTGTGGCCCCTGCCGGCCGCGTCCGGCTGCTCCTGGTGAAGTACGCCGGCGCGCTGGCCTTCTGCCTGGCGGCCCCCATCACGGTGGCCCTGGCCGGCGCGGCGATCGGAGCATCCCTGTTCCCGGTGGGGCCGGTGACCCTTCTGTCCGGCGACGTGGTGCAGCCACCGGAGGCCGCACTGCGGGTCGCCCTGATCGTTGTCTATCTGGCGGTGTCCCTCGCAGGGTTGTCCGCGATCGGGCTCTTCCTGTCCACCATGACGGTTGTTCCCGTCGGGGCGATGGCAGCGACGGTGGTGGTGTCCGTCGCGTCCCAGATCGCGGACCAGCTGCCCCAGCTGGAGTGGCTTCACCCGTGGCTGTTCTCGCACTACTGGTTCGGGTTCGCGGATGTGCTGCGCCAGCCGGTGCTGTGGGACTCCTTTGCGAGCAATGCCCTGCTCCAGGCCGGGTACGTTGCCGTGTTCGGGGCGCTCGCCTACGCCCGGTTCGTCACCAAGGACATACTTTCCTGAGGCCCGGTTCCCGCGGTTGTGGCGGGCGGATTAAGTTTTCGGACTGGTCAGTAGCGGGCGGCATAGGGATGGAGTTGCATCCCGGCCATACGGCTCAATTGGGTGACGCCGATGCCTTCATCGGGGTTCAGCGCCTGTACCACCGCGCCGTTGCCCAGGTAGATGGCGACGTGATAAAAACCCGGGGCCGAACCCCACACCAGCAGATCGCCGCGCCGGGCCTCGGAGAGCGGAACATGAATCGGAGCGGCCGCGAACTGCTGGGCAGCGGTGCGGGGCAGGTACTTCCCGGCGGCGGCGAACGCAGTCTGGACCAGGCCCGAGCAGTCAAAACCATTCGGACCGGTGCCGCCGTACAGGTAGAAATACGGCGACCCCACCTTTGACATCGCCACTGAAATGGCAGTTTCAACGGAGCCGCCGGGTGATGGCGCGGGCGCTGGCGCGGGCGCAGGGGCCGGTGCGGGTGCTGGCGCGGGCGCAGGGGCCGGGGCTGGTGCCGGAGCTGGGACGGACGGCGCTTGGGGTGCGGGCCCCGCAGAGCCTGACCCTGCTGATCCCGACCCATTTGAACCAGAGCCAGTTGACCCTGGGCCTACCGAACCAGACCCCGGCGAACCAGACCCCGGTGAACCTGACCCTGCCGAACCTGAACCTGACCCTGCCGAACCTGAACCTGAACCGGAACCCGCGGGCGCGGCCGCCTGCGCAGCGTTGGCCGTAATGGCCGCGAGCAGGGCCTCTTCGCGTTGCCGGTCGAGTTCGTCCACGCGGGCGGACTCCAGCGCGACGGTGGTGTTCCTCAGCTGGGCGAGCTGGTCCACCAGGACGGTCCGTCGGGCCTTCGCTTCGGTCACTGCCTGGACCTGGGCCGCGTTGGCACTTTCGGCCTCGGCCTTGCGGGCCTCGGCCGTTTTGGCGGCGTCGTCGGCGGCCCGGTTGGCGTCCTGCGCGGCGGCGGTAAGCGACTGCGCTGCGGAAGCCGCGGTCTCCGCGGATTCGAACGCCCGGCTGCGGCTGGCCGAAATCGCCTGCAGGGTTGCGGCCTGCTGGAGCCCTTCGCCGTTGCCGCTGACGAAGGTGGTGAGTGTAGGGTTCAGGCCGCCGTTGCGGTAAAGGTCGCCCGCCAGCTGGCCCACCTGCTTGCGGGTTTTGTCCTGTTCCTGCTCTGCCACTTCTGCCCGGGCAGTGGCCGCGTCAGCCGCGCTTCGGCGGTCCTGCAGTTCCACCAGCGCCTCGCTGTACGCATTGTTGGCCTGCATCGTCAGCCCAAACGTGACCTGCTGGGAGGCGGCGGCGTCCGCCAGGAGCCGCTCGATGGCGGTGACCTGATCCGCCGTCGCGCTTTCGTTGGACTTTGCCGCGGCAATGTCCTCGGCGGAGGGAACATCCGGTGACGCCGGACGCTGGATGGCAGGCGCCGCGGCGGAGGGCGATGCCTGTGCGGGGAGGGCTAGTGTTCCGGAAAGAACGACGGCGGTACACAGCACGAGGGCCTTCAGGCCGGACCCGGACAAACCCATTCGCAGAACCTCGCAGGACAGTAAGGCTGGGGAGCGAGGTCTGGTGGCGGCACAACGGCCCCTCTGCTGATCTCCCAGCAGTCAGAGGCTACGTGACATGTTGCACTTTAGCAACAGGAGTCACATCAATAACATAAACAACAAGAGTGTGATTCCGGCGTATCCCGGGTCGGCGTGTCGGGTCACCGCTGCTTGGCCGTCAGGCGTGCTGGTGGGATTCGTGTTCGGAGTGACTGGCCGGTTCGAGTTGGAAGGTGCAATGCTCGGTGTCGAAGTGGGAGCCCAGGCAGGCGGTGAGTTTGTCCAGCACCTGGTCTGCGCCCCGGGCGTTCAGCACTCCGTCCTCCACCACCACGTGGGCGGAAAACACCGGCACGCCCGAGGTGATGGTCCAGATGTGGATGTCGTGGACGTCCACCACGCCGTCGACGCTGAGGATGTGCTCACGGATCATCTGCACCTCAACACCCTTGGGAGTGGCCTCCAGAAGCACGTCCACCACATCGCGGAGCAGGCTCCAGGCCCGTGGCAGGATCATCAGGGCGATCAGGACCGACGCGATGGTGTCGGCTGCCTGGAAGCCGGTGAACATGATGATCAGGGCCGCGGCAATGACGGCGACGGAGCCCAGCAGGTCGCCGAGCACTTCAAGATATGCGCCCCGCACATTCAGGCTGTCCTGGTGCGCGCCGTGCAGGATGAGCAGCGAGACCAGGTTGGCCACCCCGCCCAGGATGGCAGCGAACAGCATGATGTCCGTGTGGACTTCGGGCGTTGCTCCGATCCGCCGGATGGCCTCGGTGAAAATGACCACGGAAATGACAATCAGGATCAGGGCGTTGGCCAGGGCGGCCAGGACCTCCGCCCGCTGGTAACCGTAGGTGCGCTGGTCGCTGGCAGGCCGTCCGGCGATCCAGGCCGCCAGCAGCGCGATGGTCACGCCCGCCGCGTCGGACAGCATGTGGCCGGCGTCGGCCAGCAGCGCCAGCGAGCCGGACAGGGCCGCGCCCACCACCTGGACCAGGACAACGGTCAGGGTGATGGCGAGGACGGCGATGAGCCGCTTGCGGTGCCGGCCAGTCGCCGTGATTCCGTGCGTGTGGGTGTGGTCGTGTCCCATGATTACAGGCTAGTCCCAGCCAAGCTCGTGCAGCCGGTGGTCGTCGATGCCGAAGTGATGGGCGATCTCGTGGACCACCGTGACGGCGACTTCCTGGATCACCTCGTCCCGGGTTGCGCAGATCTCCAGGATGGGCCGGCGGAAGATGGTGATCCGGTCCGGCAGAGACCCAGCATCCCACCACGAATCCCGCTCCGTCAGCGGGACGCCCTCATAGAGGCCCAGCAGGACAGTGTCCGGGTCTTCGCCGGGGGCCGGGACGTAGTCATCCTCGACAAAGACGGCCACGTTGTCCATGGCGGCGGCAAGCTTTGGCGGGATCAGGCCGAGGGCGTCGGTGACGGCAGCCTCGAAGTCATCCGCGGACATGCCGAAGGGAAGCGGCTCGTGCGGGCCCTCCGGGATGATGGGCAGTCCGGGCGGTAAATTGGCGGGCATCTCCCGACTGTAGCGCGGAATTCAGGCCGGCCGCCCGCGCTCAACGTCGGACCACGATGCCGGGCCGGCGGCGGGTCAGGCCCACGCCCAGTAAGCAAACCACACCGCCCACCAGGCCCCACACCGACGGAACCTCACTGAGCAGCAGCCACGAAATCAGGATGGTGGTCCCGGGCACCAGATAGGTGGTGGCAGCCAGCTTCCCGGCGTCGATCAGCGACAACGCGTAGGCCCAGGTGGTGAAGGCAATGGCCGTGGGAAAGACACCGAGATACACCAGTCCCAGCGTTGCGGAGACGGGTGCCGCCTGGACTTCAGCCGCCAGCTGTCCGCCAAAGGGCAGGCAGCAGATGGCGCCCACCATGATGCCAAACCACGTGGCCTGCGCTGCCGGAATCTTCCGCAGCACGGGCTTCTGGATGATCACGCTGACGGCGGCGAGCACAGCGGCAAGGAGGCACAGCAGCACACCCGCAACATCCGCCGTCGAACGTTCACCGGAAGCCGGCCCGGACCCGAGCGCAATCAGCGCCACCCCGCCGAACGCCACCAGGCTCCCGATGATCAGCCAGCGCGGAAAGCCTTCCTTCAGGAACAGGCCGGCCATGATGGCCACGAGGATGGGGTTGACGTTGATCAAAAGGGCCGCGGTGCCGGCGTCCAGGAGGTGCTCGGCGGCGTTCAGGGCCACGTTGTAGCCGCCGAACCACATCACGCCGTAGCCCAGGATGGGCCACCATCCACGCCCCTGCGGCAGTGCCCTGCCCCTCGCCAGTTGCGGCACCACCAGCGCACCGAGCACGACGGCGGCAACCGCCAACCTGCCCAGTGTCAGGGAACCGGGGGAAAAGTTTGGACCGATGGCCCGGATGCCCACGAATGCCGATGCCCACAACACCACGGTGACCAGGACAGCGGCGATTCCGCGTGCGCTGATGCGGCCCGATCGGGTGGGACGTGCGTCGGACGGGGCGGAACTGGTAGGGGAAGTTGAAGCCATGCTGCCAATCTAGCCCGCTGCAACCTTCGGGGCTGGCGGAAATCGGACACCTCTCAGCGGGTGCCTGCCGTGGGCGGGGGCCCGTAATGGCACAGTGGCCCGTAATGACACGGTGGCCGCGTGGCTCGGTTAGGATGCGTTGCATGCTCACAGCCACACCTTCCCGCGGATCCGCGCCGGATCCGGCCAAACGGATCCGCCTGGTCATCTGGATCCTGCTCGGTGTCATCGTGGTGGCCGGTGGTGCCTGGTACGCGGTACTGACGATGAGCAAGCCCGCGCCCGCGCCTGCAGCGGTGCCCGGGACAACCGCGGGTGCCGCGGGCGCTGAACAGCTGGTCCGCGCGGACAGCCACCGGCTCACCACGCCGGCTGTCGAAAAGGCGCAGCTGGTGGAGTTTCTGGACTTTGAGTGCCCGTCCTGCGGTTCGGTCCATCCGGTGGTGGAGGAGCTAAAGGCCGAGTTCGGCGACCGGATTACCTTCGTGAACCGGCATTTCCCGCTCTCTGCCCACCCCAATTCCGGCCAGGCGGCGCTCGCCGCCGAGGCCGCAAGCCAGCAGGGCAAATATCAGGAAATGGCCAACAGGCTTTTCGAGACCCAGGCCCGGTGGGCCGGGCAGCAGCAGTCCCAGGCGCCGCTGTTCCGCACGTACGCGGAGGAACTCGGGCTGGACCTGGGACGGTTCGACGCAGCCGTGGCTGACCAGCAGACGGAGGAGCGGGTCCTGGCAGATATTACCGACGGCGAGGCCTTGGGTGTGACGGGGACCCCCACCTTCTTCCTCAACGGGGAGAAGCTGAAGCTCACCACCAAGGCGGACTTCCGGCAGAAGCTCGCCGACGCCGTGAAATAAGTCCGGCTGCCCGCCGCCCCGGCCCCATGGCCTAAGACTTTCCGGCCCATTCCAGAAGCCGGTCAAGCGGCCAGGTAGTCACGATGCGATCTGCCGGCACCTCGTTCAGGGCGGCGCGGGCTGCGCCGTACTGGAGGAAGTCGAGCTGTCCGGGGGCGTGGGCGTCGCTGTCGATGGAGAACAGGCACCCGGCGTCCAGGGCCAGCTGGATGAGGTTGTCCGGCGGGTCCTGCCTTTCGGGCCGCGAGTTGATCTCGACGGCCACGTTATTTTCCGCGCAGGCGGCGAATACCGCCTTGGCATCGAACTCGGACTGCGGCCGGGTGCCCCGCGAACCTTCCACCAGGCGGCCGGTGCAGTGACCCAGCACGTTGGTGTGCGGATCGGTGATGCCGCCGAGCATCCTCTTCGTCATTGTGGCCCGGTCCGCGCGGAGTTTGGAGTGGACGCTGGCCACCACGATGTCCAGCCGGTCCAGCATTTCCGGCGTCTGGTCCAGCTCGCCGGATTCCAGGATGTCCACCTCGATGCCGGCCAGGAGCCTGAAGCCGTTCGTGTTTTCGCTGTTGAGCCCGGCCACCACGTCGAGCTGCTCGGTGAGCCGCTCGGCGCTGAGTCCGTTGGCGATGGTCAGGTTCGGGGAATGGTCCGTCAGGGCCAGGTATTCGCGGCCCAGCACCTGCGCGGCCGCAGCCATCAGCGGGATGGGGGACCCGCCGTCGGACCAGTCACTGTGGCTGTGGAGGTCGCCGCGCAGGGCCTCGCGAAGATAGGCGCCGCCGTCGTCCAGCGGTTCGTGCCCGCGTTCGCGGAGATCTGCGAGGTAGTCCGGCACCTCGCCGTCCACCGCCTGCCGGACCACCTGGTAGGTCCTGTCGCCAATACCTTTCATGCTCTTGAGCCTGCCGTCCCGGGCACGCGCTGCAACCTCATCGGGTGCCAGGTTGGCGATGACGCCGGCCGCTTTCCGGAAGGCCTGGACCTTGAAGGTGGCAGCGCGCCCGCGCTCCAGCCAGAAGGCGATTTCGTTGAGTGCGGCGACGGCATCCATTGGTCCATCTTCGCGTGTTCCGCGCCATTCGTAGAGGCCTTCGGCGCCGATTTTGGATTATTCCGTCCAAGGCCCTATAGTTTTAGAGTCCAGTTCGGAGAAACACCAAACGACAAAGACTGACGGCCTCGGCCCGAAGCCTTTTCTTTTGTTCCGAACGGGTTCTGGCCCCCATCGTCTAGCGGCCTAGGACACCGCCCTTTCACGGCGGCGGCACGGGTTCGAATCCCGTTGGGGGTACGCAAGGAACTGGTCAAACAGACTGAAAATGTCTGGTAGGCTGGAGGCCTTGAAAAAACGCGGTAGCGATACTGCGAAGCAAGAAAAGCAAGGCCCTGTAGCGCAGTTGGTTAGCGCGCCGCCCTGTCACGGCGGAGGTCGCGGGTTCAAGTCCCGTCAGGGTCGCTCTGGTTGTCGGAAGAGATTTCGGCGGTCATGGTGACATGTCACCTAGGCTCTGTAGCTCAGTTGGTAGAGCGTTCGACTGAAAATCGAAAGGTCACCGGATCGACGCCGGTCGGAGCCACCACTGGGAAGCATCAGTTCTTCGGAGCTGGTGCTTTTCTTCTTTAACCCGGCCCCTTCTTTAAGCGGGTCCGGGGGATTTCCCCCTCGGATGGACTTTTCCCCGGCGCCTGCGACGGGGAAATGCCCAGCTGGAAGGGATTAGTGGGCCGACGAGCCGTTCAGACCGCTCCCGCCCGGAATTTCCAACAGGTTGTCCCGGCCAGGGGATAGGGTTGGAAACAAGAGAAGGGGAAGTGCCTGATGGAATACCAGAACCCACAACCCGAAGCGACCGGCCACCAGCCTGCCGCCAGTCAGTTTGCGGCCAGTCAGCCCACTGCCAGCCAGCCTGTCGCCCTGTCGCCTGTGCCCCCGTCACCCGGCCCGTCACCTGTGCCCGGCCATGGCCGCACGGTGATCGCTGAAACTGCCGTGGCCAAAGTCGCCGGCATTGCCGCACGCGCCGTGCCCGGCGTCTATTCACTTGGCTCCGTTCCGTCACGGGCGCTGGGCGCCATCCGGGATGCCGTGGGCAGTTCGGATCATGCCGCGGGTGTCCGGGCCGAGGTTGGGGAGACCCAGGTGGCGGTGGACATCAGCCTCGTGGCCTCGTACGGAACCCCTCTGCACTCCCTTGCCGACCAGGTCCGGGCATCGGTGTACCGTGCCGTCGAGGAACTCGTTGGCCTGCAGGTCATCGAAGTGAACGTCGAAATCACCGACGTCTACGTGGCGCCCCCGGCCAAGGCCGCAGCCCCGGTGGCAACCGAGAGGGAGGCAGTGCTGTGAACCTGACCGTTGTGGGCATTGCCGTCGGCGCTTTCGTGGCGTTTATGTCCTTCCAATTCGGGCTGTGGGGCTTCCTGGTTTCACTGCTCTTTATGGCCATCGGGGCCCTGCTGGGCCGTGCTGCAGAGGGGAAACTGGACCTGCGCGGCGTCCTGGATGCAATCATCGGCCGGCGCTCCTCATCATGACCGCAGCCGCACCTTCCGTTCCTGCGCCGGGGCTGAACGGTCATAACCGGATCAGCACGCAGGCCCTGACCAGCCTTGCCAAAGCTGCGGCCGCCGAGGCACTCGGGGTGGAAGCCCACGATGTGCGGGCGGACTGGTCGGACGACGACGGCCTGCTGGCTCTGGCGCTTGTCTCACCTATCAGGATTCCGCCACTGACTGCGGTGCTGCGGGACGCGGGCAGGGTGGCCGCTTTTGGCGGACCCATCTGGGACCGGACGGTGGAGGCCAAAAGCAGGATCCTGTCCACGGTCACAGTGCTGAGCGGTGCCCGCCTGAGCAGGGTGGACATCCGGATAAGTGGCGTCAAGCCAAGCGAGGGAGGCCGGGTCCAGTGAGCCACAAGGTGGTGGATGAGTACACAGCGGGCACCGGGGAGGGCGCGCCGGCGTCCGACGAGCGTCAGTTGGATATGCGCAAGGTGGTGTACCGGGAGACGCATTCTTCGCGGGCCGCGGTGTCCGTGGTGGCGGCGGCGCTGGTGATGGGTCTCGCAGGCTACGGTCTGCTCGAATCGGCCGTGCACGCCATTGGGCAACCGGCGTGGCTGATTGAACCCCAACTGGCTGCCGAACGCATTGTTGCCCTGCCCGCCGGCGTGCCCCCGCTCCTGCTCGGTGCCGGCGGCGCCGTGATCGCCATGGCGGGCCTGTTCTTTCTGCTTAATGCTGTGCTGCCCGGCCGGCGGGCCCGCCACGTGCTGAACGGCGGCGACTCCCCGACCGCCGTGGTGGTGGACGACGAAGTCATCGCCTCGGCCCTGGCCCGCAGCGCCCGGCTGGCCGCCAACGTCACTCCGGAACAGGTCATGGTGGTGGTTTCGCAGCGCCAGGTCATCGTAAATGTCCGGCCCACCTCAGGAGTTCCGGTGACGGAGCAGGCAGTGCTCGCCGCCGTCGAAGAGGAACTCCGGGCGATGGCGCCGGAACCTCTGCCGGAAGTCCGCGTGAACATCTCCACCGCAGGGGTGATTGGCGCATGACCAGCACACCGTCCCTGCTCAACCGGATCCTGCTCGGAATCCTCGGACTCAAACTGCTCGCGGTGGGCATCCTCCTGGTCCTGCTGGCCACCGTGCCCGCCGTGGGCACGTGGTGGCACGGCTGGTCGGGCGCCGCCTGGAACGGGCTGAACCAAGCCTTCGACAGCACCCGGTTTCCCGGCCGGCCCGAAAGCTGGCTGTGGATCATGATGGCCATTGCCCTGGTGATCCTGATTTGCCTCATGGTTGCCTGGCTGGCCCAGCAGGGCAAAGGCCGGGGAAACCTGCTGGTCGCCGAATTCGATCCCGGCGCGGTCCCCGGAGACGTGCGGATCAGCGGGGGAGTCGCGGAGCAGGCGCTAAAGCATGCTTTGGCGGAACGGCCGGACCTCGCCGGAGCCACGGTGGCCACCTACGACGTCCACGGTACCCCGGCGCTCAAGATCAGGCTTCAACCGCGCCAGGGAGTGGCGCCGCACCTGTTAGCCGCAGAGGTTGCTGACCTCGTGGCGGCCCTGGATGCAGTGGTGGGAAAGCCCACGCCCGCCCTGATCCACATCGGTGCCGGGGCCAGGACACGGTTCAGCCGGGCCGAGCGCGTCCGGTAGCCGGGGCGCTGGGCTAGTTGCGGGTCAGGTAGGCCGCACAGTTCGGCGGTATCGCGTCAATGGCCTCGGCCGCCGGCAACCCGCTCTGGAGCGCCACCGCATACCCAGACGGGACCGGCGCCGCCCCTGAACCCATATTGCTGAGGATCAGGACGCTGCCGTTCTCAAAGGCCAGTACCCCGTTTGCCGGGTGATGGACCCCGGCCCACCGGAAAGTTCCGTTTCCCAGGCCGTTGGACGAGCGGAACGCCAGAGCTGAGCGGTACAGCTCCAGGGTGGACCCGGCGACGCCGTCCTGCCGGTCGGCAGCGAGGTCCCTGAACGACTCCGGCTGGGGCAGCCACGGGGAGGCAGGAGCCCCGGCGTCACCATCGCGGGCACTGGTGAAAGCCTCCGCGAAGCCATAGCCCGGTTCCTCCGCCTTCCAGGGGAGCGGAACCCGGCAGCCGTCGCGGCCCACTTCCACGCCGTTGGTCCGGAAGAACGTGGGATCCTGTCGGGCTTCGTCCGGCAGCGTGGTGTGCTCAGGGAGGCCGAGCTCCTCGCCCTGGTAGATGTAGGCCGAGCCCGGCAACGCCAGTGACACCATGGCAGCCGCGCGGGCGCGTGCCAGTCCCAGGGCGGCGTCCGGCTGTTCATCGGCGGCGGCAATGCCCTTCGGGAAAGTGGTGGGATCCGCCAGGCCGAACCGGGTGGTGTGGCGGACGGTGTCGTGGTTACTCAACACCCAGGTGGAGGGCGCCCCGACGGTCGCGTCGGCACGGAGGGAATCCTCGATGGCTTCGGCCATGCGCTCCGCGTCCCACCCGGCAAGGAGGAAGTCGAAGTTGAAGGCCTGCTGCATTTCGTCTTGACGGACATACCTGGCCAAGCGTTCGGCCGGTTCCACCCACGCTTCCGCCACCAGCATCCGATCGCCGTCATAGGCGGCGAGGACGCGGTTCCAGTCGCGGTAGATGTCATGAACGCCGTCCTGGTCGAAGAACGGCGACGGCGGATACTGCGGGGACACGGCCCGGTGGGGCTCCTGGGCATCGGTGTGTCCGCCGGGGGCATCGCCCGGCGGCGTACGTCGCTTGTCGGAGGCCTCCCCGGAGCCTTCCACCATGGCGGCCACGCCTTCCCAGTCCGGCAGGCCCGCTTCCTTGACCAGTCCGTGGGCAACGTCCACGCGGAAGCCGTCCACGCCGCGGTCCAGCCAGAAACGCAGCACGGACCGCATCTCTTCCTTGACCTCGGTGTTCTCCCAATTCAGGTCCGGCTGCTTCGTGTCAAACAGGTGGAGGTACCACTGGCCCGGCCTGCCGGCGACGCCGGTGATCCTGGTCCAGGCAGGGCCGCCAAAAATGGATTTCCAGTTGTTCGGGGCAACATCGCCGAGTCCTGAACCGGGAACGGAATCCTTGCCGGACCGGAACATGTAGCGGTCCCGGGCAGGTGATCCGGGGGCGTCCGCCAGTGCCTCACGGAACCAGACATGTTCGTCCGACGTGTGGTTTGGCACCAGGTCAACGATGACTCTTAGGCCCAGGCCGTGAGCCTGCTGCAGCATCTCGTCGAAGTCAGCCAATGCCCCGAAGAGCGGGTCCACCTGGCGGTAGTCCGCGACGTCGTAGCCGGCGTCCGCCTGAGGCGATTTGTAGAAGGGTGAGAGCCAGACGGCATCAACGCCAAGCCGTTTGAGATAGGGCAAGCGTGCCGTCACACCCTTGAGGTCCCCCATTCCGTCGCCGTTGGCATCCGCGAACGAGCGTGGGTAGATCTGGTAGATGACGGCGCTGGTCCACCAGGCCTGAGCGGAGGAATCTGCATGCGGGGCGGGGCGGTCTGCCAAAAATATCCTTTCCGTAAACATTGCGTGTAAACGCTTGCATTCTATGCAGCAACCTTACTAGTGTGATGCTCACCACTCAACCGCACTGCCGATTTGCTCGAAACTCAGCGAGGAGTCTCCTACATGAAATCCCCTAAGTTCCTATTACCCGCCGCCGGCGCCGCCATCCTGGCACTCACGCTCTCCGCCTGTGGAGGCGGCGGAGGCGGCACAGGCGGTGGCGGCAGCGATGCCGAACAGGGCCTCGACGGCCGTGGGCCCATCACTTACGTCCAGGGCAAGGACAACAGCAACGTTGTCCGCCCGCTGATCGATAAGTGGAACGCCGCCCACCCGAATGAGAAGGTCACGTTCAAGGAGCAGACGGACCAGGCCGACCAGCAGCACGACGACATCGTCCAGCACTTCCAGGCGAAGGACGCCGGCTACGACGTCGTTGACGTGGACGTTGTTTGGACAGCCGAGTTCGCTGCCAAGGGTTGGCTGCAGCCACTCAAGGACAAGATGGCGATCGACACCGGCGCCATGCTGAAGCCGACGGTCGAGAGCGCCACCTATAAGGGAACGCTGTACGCGGCGCCCCAGACCTCCGACGGCGCCATACTCTACTACCGCAAGGATTTGGTTCCCACCCCGCCTAAGACCTGGGACGAAATGATGGGCATGTGCTCCATCGCCAAGGCAAACAACATTGGCTGCTTCGCGGGCCAGTTCAGCAAATACGAGGGCCTGACAGTCAATGCCTCCGAAGCCATCAACTCCTCGGGGGGCTCCGTGCTGGACAAGGACGGCAAGCCCAGCTTGAACACCCCTGAAGCCAAGACAGGGCTGGAAAACCTGGCGAAGGCATATGCCGACGGCAACATTCCCAAGGAAGCCATCACCTACAAGGAGGAAGAGAGCCGGCAGGCCTTCCAGGACGGCAAGCTGCTGTTCCTGCGCAACTGGCCTTACGTCTACAACCTGGCCGTCACGGAAGGATCCTCCAAGGTCAAGGACGTCCTGGGCATGACTGCCCTGCCGGGCAAGAGCGGACCGGGCGCCTCCTCGCTGGGCGGCCACAACCTGGCGGTCAGTGTCTACTCGAAGAACAAGGCCACCGCCCTGGACTTCCTGAAGTTCATGACCTCCGAAGAAACTGAGAAGTTCTACGCCACCCAGGGCTCGCTGGCCCCGGTCCTGGGATCGCTGTACGACGACGCGCAACTGGTCGCCAAGCTGCCGTACCTCCCGGTGTTGAAGACGTCCATCGAGAATGCCGTGCCGCGTCCGGTGACGCCTTTCTACCCGGCGGTCACCAAGGCCATCCAGGAAAATGCCTACTCTGCCATCAAGGGGGAGAAAACCGTGGAATCTGCATTGTCAGACATGCAAAAGTCCATCGAATCCGCTAGCGCGGGACAGTAGCCAGTCATGGCAACCGAATTGGGCCCGACGCCGGTAAAGTCACCGGCGTCGGGCGGTACCCCGGTCCATCACGCACCCAAAGGGGTGGGTGAGGACAACAAGATCCTGAGCCAGGGCAAATGGGCCACCTGGCTGCTTGCTCCGACCATCATCGCCCTGGCCGTGGTGATCGTTTACCCGATTATCAGCGCCATCGTGATGTCCTTCCAGAAGGACGCCGGGCTGGACCCGGTCACCGGGCTGTTCACCGCCGGCGGGCCGGCCGGCTTCCAAAACTACGTCAACTGGCTTGCCCAGCAGTGCGCGGCACCCGGCGGCGGGACGGTGGCATGCCCGCCCGGAACCCTCGGCGGCCAGTTCTGGTCCGCGACGGCCACCACGTTCTTCTTCACCATCATCACCGTGACTTTGGAGACGGTCCTCGGTTTCTGGATGGCCCTCATCATGGCCCGGACGTTCCGCGGCCGCAGCCTGGTCCGCGCAGCGGTCCTGGTTCCCTGGGCCATCCCCACTGCCGTCACTGCCAAGCTGTGGCTGTTCATCTTTGCCTTCGAAGGCATCGCCAACAAGCTCTTCAACACCACCATCCTGTGGACCGGCAGCGAATGGCCGGCCAAATGGGCTGTGATCATCGCCGACGTCTGGAAGACCACGCCCTTCATGGCGCTGCTCATCCTCGCCGGCCTGCAGATGATTCCGGCCGAAGTCTACGAGGCCGCCAAGGTTGACGGTGCCAGCACCTGGCAGCGGTTCCGGATGATCACTCTTCCGCTGGTCAAACCGGCGCTCATGGTGGCCGTCCTCTTCCGCACACTGGACGCACTGCGGATGTTCGACCTTCCGTACATCCTCACAGGCGGGGCAAACAACACCACCACGCTGTCCATCCTGGTCATCAACCAGATCAGGCAAGGGTTCAACGCGGCGGCGGCATTGTCCACGATCACCTTCATCATCATTTTCCTGGTTGCGTTTATCTTCGTGCGCTTCCTGGGTGCAAACGTTGTGGAACAAAGCGGAGCCACCGGTAAGGGGAAGAAATGAGCGCCGCCACAGCCAGCCCCGCCCTGCGGGCGCAGCAGGACAAGGGCCGGAAGGCCTCCCAGAACAGGGAAAAATGGGCGCAGGGACGCACCTACATCAGCGCCGTCGTCGTCCTGATCTGGTGCCTGGCACCGGCCTACTGGATGGTGGTCACCGCGTTCCGGGAAGTCGGATTCACCTACGACACCTCGATCCTGCCGACCCACGTCACGCTGGACAACTTTAAGACGGCGTTCGACACCTCGTTCGGCAACCACTTCGGGCAGGCGCTTCTTAACAGCGTGTTCATCGGCGGCGTGGTCACCGTGGTGTCCCTGCTGATCGGTGTTTTCGCAGCCTATGCCCTCGCCCGGCTGAACTTCCGGTTCAAGTACCTGGTGCTGGGCTTCATCCTGGGCGCATCGATGTTCCCGGGCGTCGCCCTCATCACGCCGCTCTTCCAGCTGTTCACCAACATCGGCTGGATGGGCACCTACCAGGCGCTGATCATCCCGAACATTTCCTTTGTGCTGCCCCTGACGGTGTACACGATGACTTCCTTCTTCCGCGAAATGCCGTGGGAACTGGAGGAATCGGCACGCGTTGACGGTTGCACGCAGGGCAAGGCGTTCCGGAAGGTGATCCTGCCCTTGGCGGCACCGGCCATCTTCACGACGGCCATCCTGGCGTTCATCTCCTCCTGGAACGAGTTCCTGATCGCCAGCCAGCTGTCCAGCGACGCGACCCAGCCGGTTACTGTTGCCATCGCCAGCTTCGCGGGGGCCCAGCCCAACCAGATTCCGTACACGGCCATCATGGCCGCCGGAACCATCGTCACCATTCCGCTGGTGATTCTGGTCCTGGTCTTCCAGCGCAAGATTGTTGCCGGCCTCACCGCGGGCGCCGTCAAGTGAAAGCCGGTTCCGCGGAGGGCCAGCAGAATCACGGACTGGTCCGCAGCCAGGACCGGCGGGCCCGCTCCGGCGAGGATTTCGACATCATCATCGGATTCCTGGGCTTCTGGGCGGTGGTGTTGCTGGTAGTCACCGTCTGGATGGAGGTGACAGCCCAGCCGGCCTTGGGCTGGGCGTTGGGCCTGCTGGCCATGCTTGTGGCGCTTTATGGCATGGTCCGGCTCCGCCGGCGCCTGCCCGCGAGGACCGCCACGCGTAAGAAATAGGGGATGATCGAGAGCTCAGGGCTGGGCAGAATAGACTGCCTCTTTGCCGCCGGAACAGCCGCGCGGCAAGGATCTGCCAACAGCTGGCAAGGGGAAACCGTGGCACGCAGTACGGAGAGGTCGCAACGCGGCGGCCACAGCGGCGTCTCCATTGAGGACGTGGCCGCAGCCGCGGGAGTTTCCACTGCAACAGTGTCAAGGGCAGTGCGCGGGCTGCCCAGGGTTTCCCCCGCCACCCGGGAGAAGATCCTCGGGGTGGCGGAATCCCTGGGCTACGTGGCATCCTCGTCGGCCTCAGGGCTGGCCACCGGCCGCACCAAAACCATCGGTGTTTTGGCGCCGTTCGTGAGCAGGTGGTTCTTCTCCAAGGCCATCGAGGGTGCGGACCGGGAGCTCCACGCCCGTCAGTACAATCTGTCGCTCTTCAACCTGGGCGGGCACGGCAGCAACCGGGAGCGCCTCTTCAGCAAGACAATGGTGTACAAACAGATCGACGCCCTGCTGGTCCTGTGTATGGCCCTCACCCCCGACGAGACGGACCACCTGCAGAAGATCGACATACCGCTGATCGTTGTTGGCGGTCACGTGGAGGAGTGCGCTTACATCGGGATCGACGACTACGGCGCGTCGTCCACGGCCGTCCGGCATCTGATCGACCTCGGCCACCGTGATATTGCGCTGCTGCACGGCGACGACGAAACGGACCTCAATTTCGACGTGCCCCGCGTGCGGATCCTGGCCTTTAAGGAAGTGATGGCCGAAGCCGGCCTGCCCATCCGTCCGGAGTGGGACGAATGGGGGGACTTCACCGTCCGCAGCGGCCAGGAGGCCTTCCGGCGCCTCTGGGGCAGGCCCGGTCCCAAGCCCACCGCCATCTTCTGCGCCAGCGATGAGATGGCCATGGGCGTGATTTTCGAAGCCGCCCGGGCAGGTGTGCGCGTGCCGGAGGAGTTGTCGGTGGTGGGCATCGACGATCACGATTTCGCCGATGCCGTGGGCCTCACCACCGTGCGGCAGCGGCCGGATGAGCAGGCTGAGCTTGCCACCAAGATGCTTCTGGACGAACTGAACGGGATGGCGGGGGCGGTGCGCTCGGTCGTCGCGCCGCACCAGCTCATCGTCAGGGGTACGACGGCGCCGCCTCCTTCCTGAGGCAGCGAACCCCCAGCCGGGGTTTCGGGAGCTCCGGTCAGGAGGCGCGGGCGAGCTGGCGGATCGGGATCCAGCGGGAAGCGAGCCGCCGGTAGGCCGCTGCGGCTCCGGTCATGTCGCCCTCGGCGAGGCATTCGATGCCCAACCTGATGTCCATCGGAGACTCGTCCGGGTAGACCTTGTCCGCCACTGCGCCGTAGTCGAGCTCCACCATGGAATTGACGTGGAACATCTCCAGCCACTCGGTCAGCTGGGCAAGGTCGTCCAGCATGTCCAGGTCCGGGGCTGCCAGGGCCAGGTTGGCCACGGCGTAGCGTGCCCGCTCCATGGCGTCGGTGATGGGGGTCCACACTCTGACGGTGAGGATACGGCCGCCCGATTCGACGACGTCCTTGTGGTCGCCCTCGGCAAAGAGCGAGAACCAGCTGAACGGGATGCCCCACGTGGACGCGCGGGTATGCACCCGGATGCTGCCGTCCCGGGCCTTGACCTGGTCGATCCGTTCCTGGTGTTTGTCCCGCTGTTCCTCCGGAATCAGCATCTCGGCCAGCGGGCCGTGGATCCCTTCCATCAGCGCATTGGCGGCGAGGCCGGCGCGCAGGACCAGCTGGCTCGGACAGTAGAGCAACACACGCCCGGGGCCGGCGCTGCGGGACTGACCGCCCGTGCCGGCGGCAGCACCGGCGTCGGCTGTTCCTGCCTGCGGTGCGGGGTGCGGCGTCGCGCCGGGGGCGCTGGTCACCCGGACCAGGTCCGTCCGTCCGGTGGGGAAGGGGTCACCCCCGGCGCGCGTAATCCGGCCCAGCGAGGCGAGCAGTTCGGCGTTTTCGACGGCGGCGCGGGAGGCTGCCCGGGCGCCGGCGGCACGGATGGCTTCCCGCTGCCCTTCAGGGAAGGCTTCCAACGGTTCGTAGACGCGGAGCGTTGAGGAGAATGGCAGGCCGGCCTGCCCCCGGTAGAGGTTTCCCGTCACCGCAGTCTCTCTTCCATGGCCCCGGCGGCGGTCATCAGTCAGCCAGTTCCACAATGACGGGGGCGTGGTCCGATGCGCCTTTGCCCTTGCGCTCCTCGCGGTCGATCGATGCGCCCGTGACCCGTGCAGCCAGAGCGGGTGAGCCCAGCACAAAGTCAATGCGCATGCCTTCCTTCTTCGGGAACCGCAACTGCGTGTAGTCCCAGTAGGTGTACACGCCCGGCCCGGGCGTGTACTCGCGCGCCAGGTCCTTGAACCCGGCCTCCTCGAAGGCATGGAACGCCGCGCGTTCCGGCGGGCTGACGTGGGTAAGCCTGTTATTGACGAAAAGGTCAATGTCCCAGACGTCGTCGTCGAACGGGGCGATGTTCCAGTCGCCCATGAGGGCCACCTGCGCGGCCGGGTCCGAGGCGACCAGGCCCTGGGCATGATCCTTGAGGGATTCGAGCCATTTGATCTTGTACGGCATGTGTTCGTCGTCGAGGGAGCGGCCGTTGGGCACGTACAGGCTCCAGACCCGCACGCCGCCGCACGTGGCTGCCATGGCGCGGGCTTCCTGGACGGGGTCCTTGCCTTCCTTTCCGAAGGCGGGCTGGTCCAGGAACGTGCGCTCGACGTCTTCCAGGCCCACCCGGGATGCGATGGCCACACCGTTCCACTGGCTCACTCCGAAGTGGGCCACCTCGTAACCCATGCGCTCGAAGAGTTCCCACGGGAAGTTCTCGTCCTTGCATTTGGTCTCCTGGATGGCCAGGACATCACAGTCGCTGCGCTGCAGCCAGGCTTCGACACGGTCGGCGCGGGCACGGAGGGAGTTCACATTCCAGGTAGCAATCTTCACAGTCCCTAACTTACCTTGGCCGCACTGGTGCGGGGAAAGCCCTGCCACGCCGCCCGCCCCCGCAGCTTCAGCCTTTCAGCCCTTCAACCCGGGGAAGTCTGCGTCGGAATACTCGATGCCATAACCGGCGGCCCCGTTGGCCGTGTCCTGCTGCGCTTCGTCCGTTCCGGCAGGCTTCGTGGTGCCGGTGCCAGCGCCGGTGCCGGTACTGGTGCCAACGCCAGCGTCGGTGCTGGTACCAGTGCCGTGCCTGGCTTGCTCGCGATGCCGCAACTCCACCCGGCGGATCTTGCCCGATATGGTCTTGGGCAGCGCCGCGAATTCGAGCCTTCGGATCCGCTTGAACGGTGCCAGATGTTCACGGCAGTACCGCAGGATGTCCTCCGCCAACTCCGGCCCCGGCTCCAGTCCCGCCACCAGGACTACGTAAGCCTTCGGCAGCGAAAGTTTAAGCGCGTCCGGCGAGGGCACCACCGCGGCCTCGGCCACTGCGGGATGTTCCAGGAGCACGCTCTCCAGTTCGAACGGTGAGAGCCGGTAGTCCGAGGACTTGAAGACGTCATCATCCCGGCCCACATAGGTGATGGTTCCCCGCTTGTCCCGGCTGGCCATGTCGCCCGTGTGGTAGTAACCGCCGCGGAACGCATCCGCGGTCTTCGCAGCGTCGCCGTAGTAGGACTTCATCAGGCCCACAGGCCGGTGGTCAAGGCGGAGGCACAGCTCGCCGTCGTCCGCTTCCTCCCCGGTGATTGGGTCCACCAGCACCACGTCGTAGCCGGGCAACGGCTGGCCCATGGCACCGATGGTGACCGGCTGACCCGGCGTGTTGGCCACCTGGACAGTACTTTCGGTCTGGCCGAAGCCGTCGCGGATTGTCTGGCCCCAGGCGCGCTGCACCTGGTCGATCACTTCCGCGTTCAGCGGCTCGCCGGCCGAGACAACCTTCACCGGAGGGGTCCTTAGCAGCTTCAGATCCGCCTGGATCAGCATGCGCCACACCGTGGGCGGGGCGCAGAAGCTGGTGACACCTTCACGGTCCATCTGCTCCATGAGGGCGCGGGCGTCGAAGCGCTCGTAGTTGTACACAAAAACGCACGCCTCCGCGATCCAGGGGGCAAAAAAGTTGGACCACGCGTGTTTGCCCCAGCCTGGGGAAGCGACGTTCAGGTGAACGTCACCCGGTTCCAGGCCGATCCAGTACATCGTGGACAGGTGCCCCACCGGATACGACGTGTGCGTGTGCTCCACGAGCTTGGCCTTGGACGTGGTGCCGGACGTGAAGTACAGCAGGAGGGTCTCATCCGCCCTGGTGGGGGCGCCGGGTTCGAAAGTGGCGGGCGCCGTCGTCGAATCTGCATACTGGAGCACCGGCGTGGTGTTCCCCGGCGAGGATACGCCGGCTGCCGTTGGTGCGGCTGCCGTAGTTGGTGCGGCTGCACGGCCGATCTCAATCAGGCGGTAGTTGCCGGGCACGCCGGCGAACTTGCCGATGTTTGCATGTCCGACGGCGGCCCAGCGCGCCTCGCCGCGCTCCACGCGTTCGGCCAGGTCTGCCGGGCCCATGAGGGTGGTGGTGGGGATCAGGACAATGCCGAGTTTGATCCCCGCAAGCATCAGTTCCCACAGCTCCACCTGGTTGCCCAGCATCACAATCATCCGGTCGCCCCGCCGCACCCCCTCGCTTCGCAGCCAGTTGGCCACCTGGTTCGACCGGACGGTGAGGTCGGCGAAACTGCGGCGGGTAGCCGAGCCGTCCTGTTCCACGATCACGAGGGCGGGGTTGTTGGCCTTGAGGGGATCGGCGGCGATCTGATCGAACCAGTCGAGGGCAAAATTGAACTCCGAAAACTGTGGCCACCGGAATTCCCGCCGGGCGCGGTGGTAGTCGGAACGGAGTGCCAGCAGGTGGTCCCGTGCTTCCCGGAATTCATCGGTCACTGACAAGGAGAGACCTTTCGCCACGTGATGCGCATCACTAATACCGAACCCTTTGCAATATACTAGGACATCCAAGAGTTTGGAAGACTGAAGGGACGTAGGCCGTGCAGCCGCCAAAACATGAGCTTGATGTGACAGACCTCCCGCCGTTTCCCGATGCCGACCTGATGTACATTGTGGACCTCCTGCCGGCCGCCGAACGCGAGCGGTACCTCGACACCCGGGCGTTTCTTCAATCCACGGTACGGCCAGCGTCCATCGACTACTGGAACCGCGAGGAGTTCCCCTTCGGGCTGGTGGCGGAACTGGGCAAGCGCGGGCTGGGGCAACTGCAGACCGACGGCACGTCGAAGCTGTTCAAGGGCCTGATGTATGTGGAGGTGGCCCGGGCGGACGTCTCACTCTCCGCCCTCGTCGGAATCCACAACGAACTGATCGTGGGCATGATCGATGCGCTGGGCTCCGAGGAGCAGAAGCAGCGCTGGCTGCCCGGCCTGGGCGCGTTGACCCAGTTGGGTGCGTTTGCCCTGACCGAACCGGAGCACGGCTCGGACATTGCCGGCGGCCTCGAGACGACAGCACGGCTGGAGGCCGGTGAGTGGGTCATTGACGGGGCCAAACGATGGATCGGCTCGGGCACCATCGCCGACTTTGCCCTGGTGTGGGCCAGGGACCAAGCGGACGGCCAGATCAAAGGCTTCATTGTGGAGACCGACCGTGCCGGATACAGGGCCACCAAGATCGCCAACAAGATCGGCCTGCGGATCATGCAAAACGCCCACATTGTGCTGGATAACGTCAGGATTCCCGAGTCCAACCTGCTGCCGGGTGCCACGGACTTCGCCAAGGCCAACGAACTCCTGCGGGATTCCCGGGCCTGGGTGGGCTGGCAGGGGGCCGGTATCCAGCTGGCCGCGTTCGACATCGCCCGGGCCTATGCACTGGAACGCCGGCAGTTCGGCAAGGAGCTGGCCCGCTTCCAGCTGGTCCAGCAGCAGCTGGCAGAGATCCTGGGCAACGCGTCCGCATCACTGGCGCTGATGGCGCAGCTCGCCCGGATCCAAACGGACGGAAAACTGGAGATGGCGCAGGCTGCCATGGCGAAATCCACCTGCACCCGGCTGGCGCGCTCCTCGGTTGCCATGGGACGGTCCCTGCTGGGCGGCAACGGGATTAGCGCCGACTATGAAATGGGCAAGCTTTTCGGTGACGCGGAAATCCTTTATACCTATGAAGGCAGCTACGAAATCAATTCGCTGATCGTGGGCCGTGCCGTCACGGGTAAATCCGCGTTCGTTTAGTACGGCGAACGAAAGCACCTGCATTACTAAGCACTATTCCCTTAACAAAAAACTGCCCTGGCCATGCTTCACAGCATGGCCAGGGCAGTTAATCAGAACCTTACAGCGGGCGAATGTTCTCTGCCTGCGGGCCCTTGGGACCTTGGGTCACATCGAATTCGACTTTCTGGTTCTCGTCCAGGGAGCGGTAGCCGCTGCTGGCGATTGCGGAGTAGTGCGCGAAAACATCGGCGGATCCGTCGTCCGGAGCGATGAAGCCAAAGCCCTTTTCAGCGTTGAACCATTTAACTGTGCCTGTTGCCATTGCTAACTTCCTTTGTAACCCTTTTCTGGTCCTGCTCGGACGGCAGGCAGACGCGGAAACTGTGGTCCGCACTCTCAAACCTAGGGGCTGCGCCGTGGCCGTGCAATAGCTACGGTCCCTAACTGTCACTCCTGTTATTGAAATGGTGCCTTTGTTCTCGGGCCCAAATGGACCACCGCACAGCAACGCGGGGTCAGATACGGCCCGATAATCCCACCCGAAAGGCCCTCATCTGACCCCGCGTTGCGTTGTTAGACCGCTTCGAGGACGCTGACGTAGTTGGCGATGCCCACCCCGCCCATGTTCTGCACCGCGGCGCGCCGGGCCCCGTCGAGCTGCATGTCGCCGGCGGTTCCGGTGAGCTGCATGGCGGCAATGACGTGCTGGGACACGCCGGTGGCGCCGACGGGGTGGCCCTTGGCCTTGAGTCCGCCAGAGACGTTGATAGGCAGCTTCCCGTCCTTGAAGACCCAGCCCTCGGTGACGGCCCGTGCGCCCTGGCCGGGTTCTGTCAGGCCCATGGCCTCGTACATCAGCAGTTCGGCGATGGTGAAGCAGTCGTGGACTTCGGCGAAGTCCAGGTCGTCAAGCCCGACGCCGGCCATCGCCAGGGCGCGCTGCCAGGACGCGCGCGTGGCCGCGAAGGCCGTGGGGTCCCGGCGTTCGGCCGGGAAGAAGTCGTTGGCGTGGCCGAACCCGGCGAGCCGCACGGGCGCAGTTGCCCCGCCGGTGGGCGAGGTGGAAAGCACAACGGCTGCGGCGCCGTCGGACACGGGGGAGCAGTCGGTGCGGCGCAGTGGATCGGCGACCATGGGGTTTTTGTCCGAGACGGTGCGGCAGAATTCCTCGCCGAGGTCCTTGCGGAGCTGGGCGTAGGGGTTGTCCACGCCGTTGCGGTGGTTCTTCGCGGCGATGGTGCCGAGCACGTCGGAGACTGAGCGGTAGCGCTTTTCGTAGTGCTTGGCGACGTCGGCGAACAGGCCCGTGAATCCGGTGCTGGAGGCTTGGCCGGCCATGTCGTAGTCGGCACCCAGCAGGGCGGCGCCCACCACGTCGGCGCCGGCGTGGGTCATCTTTTCGGCACCGATTACCAGGACGGTCTTGGCCGTGCCGGCCAGCAGCGACTTGGTGCCCTGCTGGAACGCGGCCGAGCCGGAGGCGCAGGCGTTTTCCACCCGGGTGGCGGCGACGTTGGCGAGGTCGGGGGATACCTGCAGGGCCAGGGACGACGGGAAGGCCAGCGGCATCATGCCGGAGTTGAACTGGCCCAGGTAGATCTCGTCGATCTGGCCCGGCTCGATGCCGGCGTTGCTGATGGCTTCGGTGGCCACCTGGACGATCAGGGATTCGAGGGTCTCGTCGGTCAGTTTGCCGAAGCGGCTGTGGCCCCAGCCGGTGAGCAGGACGTCCTTGCCGAACTGTTGCTGCAGGCTCATGCCGTGGCTCCTTCCAGAGCGGATTCGTCGAGGCCGGCATCGAGGGCCACCGTGAAGGGGGCTTCCGTCTTCTCCCGGATTTCCTCCACCGTGACGCCGGGGGCCAGGCGGGTGAGCGTCAGCTGCCGCGCGCCGCCGTCGGCCGTTTCCTGTTCAGTCTTCACAAGGTCAAACACCGCGAGGTCGCTGATGATCCGGTCCACGCAGCTCAGGCCGGTGAGCGGCAGGGTGCACTCGGTGACGATCTTTGCCGTGCCGTCCTTGGCGTTGTGCTCGGTCAGGACCACCACGCGCGGGGTGCCGGCCACCAAGTCCATGGCGCCGCCCATGCCCTTGACCATCTTGCCGGGGATGGTCCAGTTGGCGAGGTCGCCGTTGCCGGAGACCTGCATGGCGCCCAGGATGGCCACCTTCACGTGGCCGCCGCGGATCATGCCGAAGGAGGTGGCGGAGTCGAAGATGCTGCCGCCGTCGAGCACGGTGACGGTCTGCTTGCCCGCGTTGATGAGGTCGGCGTCTTCGTCGCCCTCGTAGGGGAACGGGCCCATGCCGAGCAGCCCGTTTTCGCTCTGCAGGACCACGCGGACGCCCTCGGGCAGGTTGTTGGCCACCAGCGTGGGGATGCCGATCCCCAGGTTCACGTAGTCGCCGTCGTTCAGTTCCTCGGCCGCAATCGCAGCCATTTCATCCCTGGTCCAGGCCATGGGGTTCTCCTTAGGTAGCTGTAGGGGTTACGCGGATGCCAGTTCGGGGCGGGGGCGGACGGTGCGCTGTTCGATGTCCTTGACGCGGCCGCTCGCCTGGACCAGGTGCTGGACGTAAACGCCCGGCGTGACGATGTGGTTGGGATCCAGGTCGCCGGGAGCCACGATCACTTCGGCTTCGGCGACGGTGACGGCGCCGGCGGTGGCAACCACGGGGTTGAAGTTCCGGGCCGTGTAGCGGTAGATCAGGTTCCCGTCCGTGTCCGCGGTGTGCGCGTGGACAAGCGCGACGTCGGCGCGGATGGCGCGCTCCTGGACGTACGTTTCGCCGTCGAACTCCGCGAGCGGCTTGCCTTCGGCCACGAGGGTGCCCACCCCGGTCTTGGTGTAGAAGGCGGGAATCCCGGCGCCGCCGGCGCGGAGGCGTTCGGCGAGGGTGCCCTGCGGAGTGAATTCCACTTCGAGTTGGCCGGCAAGGTACTGCTCGGCGAAGAGCTTGTTTTCGCCAACGTAGGAGGCGATGACCTTGCGGACCTGGCCGGCTTCGATCAGGATGCCCAGGCCTTTGCCGTCCACGCCCATGTTGTTGGACACGACGGTCAGTTCGCGGACGCCGGAGTCGCGGACCGCCTCGATCAGGTCCGCCGGAATGCCGCTCAGGCCGAAACCGCCCACGGCCAGCGTCATGCCGTCCCGGAGCAGATCCTGCAGGACAGTGCCGGCGTTGGATACAAGTTTGGACATTCCATCTCCTCGTCATCGAGTGGTCAGAGCCTGCGGGGTTATCCACTTTGTGGACAACGGGCCTGATGTAGGAGCCTAGGGATCTCGCGGAAGGCGGTCAATCACCTTGACCGCCGAGAACCGCGGATATTTCACAGCGTGGACGGTAGGCTCAGGGGTGTCCACATTGTGGAGGAATTCTTTTTAATGGAGGCCCAAGTGGTGAGTCCGGTCCAGGGAACACAGGTGGTAGGGCGGGTGGCATCGCTGCTGCGCCTGGTCGGCAGGAAGCCGGAGGGCAGCTCACTGGCCGGCCTGGTCCGCGAATCCGGTCTGACCCGGCCCACGGTCCACAGGCTCCTGATGTCCCTGGCTGCCGAGGGGCTCCTGGATCGCGACGCCCGCAGCGGCAACTGGATCCTGGGGCCGGAGATGTTCCTGCTGGGCTCGGTGGCGGCTGCCCGCTTCCCGTTTGAAGACATTGCCAGGCCCAGCCTCCGGCGGCTGGCCGAAGAGACGGGGGAAAGCGCCTTTTACTCCATCCGCCGGGGCCAGGAGGCCGTCTGCGTCCTGCGCGAGGAAGGCAGTTTTCCGGTGCGCTCGTTCGTCCTGCATGAGGGTGTCCGGTTCCCGCTGGGGGTGGCGTCAGCCGGGACCGCCATGATGGCCTTCCTTCCGGACGAGGAACAGGCGGCCATCCTGTCGAACTGGGACCAGCACGCGGGAACCTTTACCACGGGCCACCGCAAGGACGTGGTCGCCGGCAACCTCGAGCGGACCCGGTTGCACGGCTATGCCGTGAATCCCGGCTTGGTCCTCGAAGGCAGCTGGGGGATGGGGGCGGCCGTGTTTGACCAGCAGGGGCGCCCCGTCGGCGCGCTGTCGCTGACCGGCATCGAGCCCCGGTTCCGCCCGGAACGGCAGGAGTTCCTGGGCAAACTGCTTCTGGAGGAAGCCCACCGGATGAGCGCCAAGCTGCCAGCGGAAAGGCCGGTTCACGTCCTTTAAGGCAAGACGGGCCAACCCGACCGCCCCCTAGAAATTAGTAGGAAGTCCGAGTAGATTCGGGTGCAAAGATGACCCCATGCAAAGGAGCATTCGATGGTGCACGAGCTTTCCCACTACGTCGGCGGCCAGCGGGTGGACGGCACCTCCGCACGTTTCAGCGACGTCTATGACCCCTGCACAGGCCAGGTGCAGGCCAGGCTTCCGCTGGCCAGCAAAGAGGAAGTGGCCAACGCGGTGGCCAACGCCGAGAAGGGCCAGCTTGAGTGGGCTGCCATGAACCCGCAGCGCCGCGGCCGGATCCTGCTCAAGTTTGTGGACCTGGTCAACGAGAACATGGACGAGCTGGCCACCCTGCTGTCCTCCGAGCACGGCAAGACCTTCCCAGATGCCAAGGGCGACATCCAGCGCGGCATCGAGGTGGTGGAGTTTTCGGCCAACGCCCCGCACCTGCTGAAGGGTGAGTTTTCGGACAGCGCCGGGCAGGGCATCGATGTCCATTCCCTGCGCCAGCCCTTGGGCGTGGTGGCCGGCATCACCCCCTTCAACTTTCCCGCCATGATTCCGCTGTGGAAGTCCGGCCCCGCGCTCGCCGCCGGCAACGCCTTCATCCTCAAACCGTCGGAGCGCGACCCGTCGGTGCCGCTGAGGCTGGCCGAACTGTACAGCGAAGCCGGGCTTCCGGACGGTGTGTTCAATGTGGTCAACGGGGACAAGGAAGCCGTGGACGCCCTCCTGGAGGACCCGCGCGTCAAGGCCATCGGCTTTGTGGGCTCCACCCCGATCGCCCAGTACATCTACGCGACGGCTGCCGCACATGGCAAGCGCGCACAATGCTTCGGCGGCGCGAAAAACCATATGGTGATCATGCCCGACGCCGATCTTGAGATGGCTGCCGACGCTCTGATCGGTGCCGGGTACGGTTCCGCCGGCGAACGCTGCATGGCCATCTCCGTCGCCGTGCCCGTGGGCCAGGAAACCGCCGATGCGCTGGTGGCCAAGCTGGCCGAACGCGTCAAGGGCCTCAAAGTGGGCCCCAGCATGGACAAAGACTCCGACTTCGGCCCCGTGGTGGCGGCCTCCGCGAAGGACCGGATCGAAGGCTACATCCAGTCCGGCGTGGACGAAGGCGCCACCCTCGTCGCGGACGGACGCGGCCTCACCGTGGACGGCTACGACGACGGCTTCTGGGTTGGCCCCACACTCTTCGACAACGTCACCAAGGACATGAAGATCTACAAGGAAGAGATCTTCGGCCCGGTCCTGAGCGTCCTCCGCGCAGCCGATTACGACGAGGCGCTTAGGCTCTGCTCCGAGCACGAGTTCGGCAACGGCGTCGCCATCTTCACCCGCGACGGGGACGCCGCCCGTGACTTCGCAAGCCGGGTGGAGGTGGGCATGGTGGGCATCAATGTCCCCATCCCCGTACCCATCGCGTATTACACGTTCGGCGGCTGGAAAGCGTCCGGGTTCGGGGACCTCAACCAGCACGGCGCGGACGCATTCCGGTTCTACACCAAGACCAAAACGGTCACCACCCGCTGGCCCTCCGGCATCCGCCAGGGCGCCAGCTTCGTGATGCCGGCCGGCAGCTGATGGCCGCCGGAACGGCAGCAGGGACTGCAGGAGCCGCCGAAACCGCCGAGGTCCTCTTTGAACGCCGCGGCCACCTGGGCGTCGTTACCCTCAACCGGCCCAAAGCCGTCAACGCGCTGAACAGCGGGATGGTCGAGGCCATGTTCGAGCAGCTCACCGCCTGGGCTGACGACGATGCCGTGGCCACCGTCCTGGTCCGCGGCGCCGGTGACCGCGGCCTCTGCGCGGGCGGGGACATCGTGGCCATCTACCGGGACATGCTGGCGGGAGGCAGCGCCACGGCCGATTTCTGGGCGACGGAATACCGGCTGAACCTGCTCATTGCCGAGTATCCCAAACCGTATGTCGCCTTCATGGACGGCCTGGTGCTCGGCGGCGGTGTGGGGATTTCGGCGCACGGCTCGGTCCGCCTTGTCACCGAGCGCACTCGCACCGGCATGCCGGAAACCACCATCGGTTTTGTGCCCGACGTCGGCGGCACGCTCCTGCTGTCCCGCTCGCCGGGGGAGTCCGGGACGCACGCTGCCCTTACCGGCGCCCACCTAAGCGGAGCCGACGCCCTCTTCCTCGGGCTCGCGGACCACTTTGTGCCGTCCGCCAGCCTCCCCGCACTCGCCGAAGCGCTGGAAAGTTCGACGGCCGATGCCGCCGTCGCGCGTTTTGCCCAGGAGCCGCCGGCCTCGGCGCTGGCGGCGCAGCGCGGGTGGATCGATGCTGCCTATGCGTCGGACGACGCCGAAGAAATAGTCCGCCGGCTTCGGGCCGCGGGCGGTGAAGCGGCGGACGCCGCAGCCACCATCGAAGCGAAGTCGCCCACCGCCGTGAAGCTCACGCTCGAATCGCTGCGGCGCGTGCGCGGACTCCCGCTCGCGGAAACCCTGGCGCAGGAATACCGGGTGGGACTCCGGTCCCTTGCAGGCCCGGACTTCCGCGAAGGCATCCGCGCCCAGGTGGTGGACAAGGACCGCAACCCGCAGTGGAAACCGGCGTCCCTCGCCGAGGTGACCGCTGACGACGTCGAGCGCTACTTTGCGCCGATGGGCGCCCGTGAGCTGCAACTTCGTTCAAAGGAGTCCGACCATGTCTGACAGCACAGTTTCCGGCACCATCGCTTTCCTGGGCCTGGGCCACATGGGCGGTCCCATGGCAGCCAACCTGATCAAGGCCGGTCACAGCGTGGTGGGCTACGATCCCGTGCCGGCCGCCGTTGAGGCAGCCACAGGACACGGAATCCCCATGGCTGCCACGGCTGCCGAAGCAGCGGCCGGCGCCGCTGTGGTGCTCACCATGCTGCCCAGCGGACAGCACGTCCTGGACGCCTACCGCGGTGTGAGCGGCCAACCCGGCCTGCTGGAGGTGGCGGCGCCGGACACCATGTTCCTGGACTGTTCCACCATCAACGTCGACGAGGCCCGCGAAGCCGCTGCGATCGCGTTGGAGGCCGGGCACCGCTCCGTGGACGCGCCAGTTTCCGGCGGAGTGGTGGGCGCCGAAGCCGGCACCGTGACATTTATGGTCGGGGCCCTGCCCGACGACTTCGAGACAGTGAAGCCCATCCTGGAGCTGATGGGTAAACGCATTGTGCACTGCGGAGACCATGGCGCGGGACAGGCGGCGAAGGTCTGCAACAACATGATCCTGGGTGTGTCCATGATCGCCGTCAGCGAGGCCTTTGTGCTCGGCGAAAAACTTGGCCTGACGCACCAGGCGCTGTTCGACGTCGCCGCCAACGCCTCCGGCCAGTGCTGGGCGCTGACCACCAACTGTCCGGTTCCCGGACCCGTCCCCAGCAGCCCGGCCAACCGCGACTACCAGCCGGGATTCGCCGGCGCGCTGATGGCCAAGGACCTGCGGCTCGCCCTCAATGCGCTGGAAAGCACGGGAGTGGCTGCGCAGATGGGGCCGCTGGCCTCGAAGATTTACGACGAGTTCGCGGCGGGTGGCGGCGCGGGGCGCGACTTCTCGGGCATCATCACGGACATCAGGGACAAGTCCGCCACGTAGCGTTGGAAGTTCACGTCATTACTGAGACACACAAAGGGGCACGGCTTGGCGCAGCAGTACAAAAACATTTTGGTGGAAACTCGTGGCCGGGTGGGTCTGGTGACGCTTAACCGGCCCCAGGCGCTCAACGCGCTGAACAAGGCCACCATGGAGGAGATCGTCGCCGCTGTTACCGCCATGGACACCGACCCGGCCGTGGGTGCCGTGGTGATCACGGGCTCGGAGAAGGCCTTCGCCGCGGGGGCAGATATCAAGGAAATGTCAGCCAAGGGCTACATGGATATGTATGCCGAGGACTGGTTCCGGGGATGGGAAAGCTTGACCCGGCTGCGGATCCCCGTCGTGGCAGCAGTATCCGGCTTCGCCCTGGGCGGCGGCTGCGAGCTGGCCCTGATGTGCGATGTGATCATTGCCGGCGACAATGCAAAGTTCGGGCAGCCGGAAATCAACCTCGGCGTCATCCCGGGAATGGGCGGCTCACAGCGGCTGACCCGCGCCGTTGGCAAAGCCAAGGCCATGGACATGGTCCTCACCGGACGCATGATGGACGCCGCGGAGGCAGAACGCGCGGGACTCGTCTCACGGGTGGCCCCCGCCGCGTCCGTGGTGGAGGAGGCGCTGAAGGCTGCTGAAGTGATCGCGTCCAAGTCCAAGCCGGCGGCGATGCTGGCCAAGGAAGCCGTGAACGCTGCCTTTGAGCTGGGCCTCGCGCAGGGTCTGCTGTTTGAGCGCCGGGTGTTCCACTCGCTGTTCGCCACGGAGGACCAGAAGGAAGGGATGGCCGCGTTCAGCGAAAAGCGGCAGCCGGAGTTCAAGCACCGCTGACCATCGAGTGCTCCGTAGCGGCCGTTTTTAGGGGTCAAAAGGGCCGCTACGGAGCAATCGATCCAAACCGGGCTCTGGCGGGCGCGGGGGCCAAGACCTCAGTCTGTGAAGTCACCGGCGGCCTTGCGGAAATCGCCCAGCACCCGGAGCAGGTGCTCCACGTCGTCGTCCGCGAAACCGGACTTGCCGAACACCTCGGCGTTGAGCGCCGCCGTCGAACGCTTTGCCAGGGTGCGGCCCTCCGAGGTGAGCTCGATCAGGGTGGTGCGCCCGTCCGTGGGGTGCGGGCTGCGTTCCACCAGGCCCGCCTGCTCCAAACGGTCGACGGCGTTGGTCACCGAGGTGGGATGCACCTGCAGGAGCGCACTGGCTTTGTTCATGGGCAGCGCGCCGCTGCGGGCGAAGCTCAGCAGCGCGAGCAGCTCATAGCGTGCGAAGGTCAGCCCGAACGGTTTGAGGACGGCCTCGATCCGGCCCAGCAGGATCTGCTGGGTCCGCATGATGGCTGTGATGGCAGCCATCGGTGCCGCGACGTCGCCCCAGCCGTGGCGTTCCCAGTTCTGCCGGGCCTCCGCGATCGGGTCGCGGGGGAGCGGAGTTCCCAAGAGTCCTCCTGATTGCCGGGGTCCGAGAGGTGGCCGCGTGACACACCTCACCAGCAATATACTAGGACTTCCAAGGGTATGGAAGGCGGGGCCGGTCTCTCCCTACTTCCACCAGGTGTCGAAGATAGTGACCGGCACGGTGCGCTTGTGCCGGGTGCGCAGGTACTTTTGTTCGATCAGTTCGGCCGCGGCCTCCGGAATGTCCCGGCCCTCAAGGTAGTCATCGATCTGGTCGTAGGAGATGCCAAGTTCGTCCTCGTCGGTGCGGCCGGGCCTGTCATCGAGAAGGTCTGCCGTAGGCACCTTCTCCCAGACCCGGGCGGGCGCACCCAGCTCGGCCAGGAGCTCACGGTTCTGGCGTTTGTTCAGGCCGAACAGGGGCAGGATGTCCGCGCCGCCGTCGCCGAATTTGGTGAAGAAGCCGGTTACTGACTCGGCGCCGTGGTCCGTGCCGATGACCAGGTAATTGTGTTCGCCGGCGAGCGCGTACTGGGCGATCATCCGGGTGCGGGCCTTGGTGTTGCCCTTGTGGAAGTCGGAGATTTCGGCGCCCACGGTCTTCTCGAACTCGTCCTCGAAGCCATCCACGGCGGCGGAGATGTTGAAGGTCCACTCAGTCTTGGCCTGGATGAAGTCGAGGGCGGCCTGGGCGTCATCCTCGTCGTGCTGGACGCCGTACGGCAGGCGGACGGCCACGAAGTTCGCCTCGACGCCCTCGGACTCAAGCTCCTCCACGGCCAGCTGGGCCAGGCGCCCGGCGAGGGAGGAATCCAAGCCGCCGGAGATGCCCAGCACAAAGCCCTTCGTCTTGGTTGCCCGGAGGTACTCCTTCAGGAAACCCACCCGCTTGCGCACCTCCCCGGCAGGATCGATCCGGGGCTGCACGCCCATTTCTTCGATGATGGTGGCCTGGAGTTCGCGCATGTGATCCAGCCTAGCCAGCGCTGTCAACAACGCTCAACTGTGTCCCCGCGCCACGGGCTTTCGGCTCTACACTGCCGGCGGCACCGGACCGGTGGAACCGCGCACCGTGAGGTGCGTGGGCATGAGGGAGCGGCTGCGGCTGCCCCCGCCGGCGAGCGGGTTCAACTGGGCCAACAGCATGGACACGGACACGCGGCCCGCCTCCTCGATGGGGGAGGCCATGGTGGTCAGCGGGGGATTGCAGAAGTCCGCGCCGAAGATGTCGTCGCAGCCCACCACGCTCATGTCCTCCGGCACCCGGATACCGCGTTCGCGCAGCCGCTGCAGCATGCCGATGGCGATGAGGTCGTTAAAGGCGATGCACGCCGACACGCCCGAGTGGACCGCGGCGTCGGCGGCTGCGGCACCCGATTGTGTCTTGGGGGCAAAGGGGCCGAGCCGGCGCACCTCTACCCCGCGGTCTTCGGCGGCCGCGGCCAGCGCGTTCCAGCGCAGGGTGCTGGACTGCGACGTCAGGGGCCCGGCCATGTACGCAATGCGGGTGTGGCCGAGCGAGATGAGGTGGTCCAGGGCCTGGCTGGTGGCCGAGGGCGTATCAATGACCACTGCCGGCACCCCGGCAACGTCGCGGTTGATGGTGACAATCGGGATCTTTGCGGCCGCGGCCAGGAGCGCCTCGTCACTGAGCCTGGAGGCCGTCACAATGATGCCGTCAGCGCTTTTGCGCAGCTGCTCCATGCTGCTGGCCTCCACTTCGTCCGACTCCTCGGTGTCCACCAGCAACTGGGTATAGCCGGCGGCTTTGAGCTGGAGCTGCGTGCCCCGGATCAGGTCGAAGTAGAAGGGATTGGTGATATCAGGCACCAGGACCCCGACGGCGCCGGTGCGCCCCGAGCTGAGGGCCTTCGCCTGGCTGTTGGGAGTGTAGTTCAGCTCCGCGGCGGCCGCTTCGATGCGGGCGCGCGTACGGATGTTGACCCGGTCCGGGGTGGAAAGCGCGCGGGAAACGGTGGACGCGGCCACCCCGCAGATGGCGGCGATGTCATGAATGGTGGCAGGACGCTCTGTTCCGGCTGCTTGCATCGCCATGGCGTTCCTCTCTGAACGGGACAATACGGGCACTGTGACGATAGCCACAGCCCTGATGCTCCTAGATTGCCACAGGATGTCAACATTTGGCAATCGGTTGTCATGGATTGCGCGCGTGTCTAGACTTAGTGCAGAACTTTGTGAAGCAAGTCACCCCGCACCGGAGCGGCACCTAGGCCCCCGGCCCGCGGGCAACCCTAAGGAGATCCCTGTGACCGAAACATCCAGCGCACCCGCCCCCACCGTGTGGCAACTCTCGGGATTCGGCGACGAAGTGGATCCGGATCCCGCGGTCCAGGCCGCCGTAATGCTGGCCCTCGGTGCCAGCTACATCGAGGTCCGCAGCGCCTGGGGAGTGAACGTCTCTGAGCTGACACCCGAGCAGGTTGCCGAACTCAAGGAAATCCTGGACGCCAAGGGCCTGAAGGTCTCCGCCGTGGCAAGCCCCATCGGCAAGGTGGACATCGGGCTCCCGGTGGAGCACGAGGTGGAACGCCTGCGCCAGATCATCTCCGTGGCGAAGGGCCTGGATGCCAAGTACATCCGCATCTTCTCCTTCTACCGCAGTGAAGCCCAGACGCCCGAGGAAATCCGCGACGACGTCATCACCCGCATGCGCGCACTAGCCGACGAAGCCGAAAGCGCCGGCGTCGTGCTCCTGCACGAGAACGAGAAGGACATCTACGGCGATACGCCCCAGCGGGTCCTGGACATCATGGAATCGGTTGACTCCCCGGCACTGCGCGTCGCGTGGGATAACGCCAACTTCGTCCAGGTGGGCGTCCGGCCCTACACGGACGGCTACGCCATGCTCCGCCCGTACCTCGAGTACCTGCAGGTCAAGGATGCCATCATGGCCACCGGAGAGGTGGTGCCCTCCGGCCAGGGTGACGGCGAACTGGACGCCACCATCGCGGCCCTGAAGGCAGATGGCTACGCGGGCTTCGCGTCGCTGGAGCCGCACCTGGCCATCCAGCACGAACTGGGCGGCTTCTCCGGCCCGGTCGCCTTCGGCACCGCAGCGCGGGCCTTTGCCTCGCTCGCCGCCAAAAACGGAATCGAACTTTCATGACCGGCCTCAAGGCCGCGGTCATCGGCTGCGGAGACGTTTCGGCCGTCCACTTCGAGGCCATCGCCAAGCTCGACGGCGCCGCGCTGGCCGCCGTCTGTGACACGGATCCGGGCCGCCTTGCCGCCGCAGTGGCGGCCTTCGGCGTTCCGGGATTCGCGGATCACGCCAGCCTCATCGAGGCGATCGGACCGGACGTTGTCCACATCACCACACCGCACAACACCCATGCAGCGATCGCCACTGACTGCCTGGAGCGGGGAGTCAACGTGATCGTGGAGAAGCCGCTGGCGCACACGCTTGAGGAGGGGCGCCGGCTGGTGGCCGCAGCCGCCTCCAGCCCGGCGAAGACCGCCGTCTGCTTCCAGAACCGCTACAACTCCACCGCCCAGGCCATGCATGCGTTGCTGTCCTCGGGTGAACTGGGCGCCGTGCTGGGGGCTTCGGCCACCGTGTTCTGGCACCGTGATGCGGACTATTACCGCAGCCGGCCCTGGCGCGGCACCTGGGCGGGCGGTGGCGGCGGGCTCATGATGAACCAGGCCATCCACACCGTTGACCTGCTGCAGTGGCTGGTAGGTGATGTTGTGTCGCTGTCCGGTAATGCGGCCACCAGGTTCCTCGGTGAAACCATCGAGGTGGAGGACACGGCGGAATTTGTGGCGGAACATGCCGGCGGGGTCCGAAGCGCCTTTTATGCCACCCTGGCCAACGCCGTCAATGCGCCGGTCACCCTGGATATCGTCACGGAGAACGCCACCCTCAGCCTGCGCGGGGACCTGACCGTCAGTTACGCGGACGGCCGGGTGGAGGTGGTGCCCGAGCGAGTGGTGGAGTCCGGCGGGCGTGCCTACTGGGGCGTCTCGCATGAACTGCTCATCAGCGACTTCTACGCGCGCCTTGGTGAGCCCGGCCCGTTCTGGATCAACCCTGCAGAGGCCGGGAAGTCCCTGCGGATCGTGAAGGAGATCTACCGCCAGAGCTACCCGGACGCAGTGGAGCGGGTTTCCTGAGCCGGTTTTGCGGCCTGCGCAACCGCTAAAGCAACCGATTGGGGCTCGAAACAAACTTTGAGCAATGCCTGCTGAAATCTTAACTCTGCAACATTTTTGACAATCGGTTGCCAAAGTTGGCAATCATGCGTACTCTGAATCTCGAAGGCCGGTGTGGCACACGCCACACCGGCCGAGTTAGCCACTCCCTCGTTCCATAGATTCAGGAGCCAACAATGAAGTTAGGTCCCAAGGCGGCAGCAGCCGCCATCATCGTCAGCGCAGGTCTCGCGCTGACAGCCTGCGGCGGCGGTGCCGGCGGTGCTGGCGCACCGGCAGCCAAAACGACGTCTCTGACGATCGGTGCCCTCTCGGATGTCCGTTCCTGGGATCCGTCCCAGGCCCACGTGGGACACACCCTGCAGCCTTACCAAGCCGCCTACGACTCCCTTCTCCTGCGCGAACCGGACGGCAAGCTCAGCCCCATGCTGGCCACCGACTGGAAGTACAACGACACCAACACCAAGCTCACGCTGGACCTCCGCACCGACGTGACCTTCAGCGACGGAGCAAAATTCGACGCCGAGGCCGCCAAGGCAAACCTGGACAACTTCAAGAAGGCCAACGGACCGCAGATGGCCCAGCTGGCCGCGGTGACCGACGTCGCAGTGGTTGATGCCGACACCATCGAGCTCAACCTCGCCCAACCGGATCCCTCCCTGGAGTACTACCTCAGCCAGGCAGCCGGCCTGATGGGCAGCCCCAAGGCACTCGGCAGCGAAGGCATCAAGACCGAGCCGGTGGGCAGCGGACCGTACGTGATGGACAAGGCTGCCACGGTCAAGGATTCGCAGGCCGTCTTCACTGCACGCAAGGACTACTGGAACAAGGACATCCAGAAGTTCGAGAAGGTCACTTTCAAAATCCTCACCGACGTGACCGCCCGCACCAACGCGCTGGTGTCCGGCCAGGTTGACGCCACCATCCTGGACCCGAAGAACGGCAAGCAGGCGGATGGAGCCAAGATGAAGCTCGTCGCCAGCCAGGTTGACTGGCAGGGTTTGCTGCTCCTGGACCGTGACGGCACCAAGAACCCCGCACTGGCCAACGTCAAGGTCCGCCAGGCCATCAACTACGCCTTTGACCGCAAGACCATCGTGGACCAGGTCCTCCTCGGCCAAGGCACCCCCACGTCCCAGCCCTTCGGCCCGGCCAGCGGCGCAACCACCGACGCACTCGAGAACTACTACTCTTACGATCCGGCAAAGGCCAAGGCGCTCTTGAAGGAAGCCGGCTACGAAACGGGTGTCACGATTGACGTACCGGCTGTTCCCGGCTTCGAAACCCAGCTTGCTGTGGTCAAGCAGCAGCTCAGCGACATCGGCATCACCCTGAACGTCGGTGCCGCGATCACCCTGGCTACCTACACCTCCGACATCGCGGCACAAAAATACACCAGCATCTTCTTCTCCCTCTTCCAGGGCGAGCCGTGGGTTGCCACCAACCAGATCATCTCCACCAAGGCGCTCTACAACCCGTTCAAGAACACCACCCCCGAGCTGCAGGCCAAGATCGATGCGGTAGAAAAGGGCGGTAAGGACGCTGCCAAGCTGGCCCAGGAAGTCAACAAGTACGTGGTGGAGCAGGCCTGGTTTGCCCCGCTGTACCGCGTGAACCAGATGTACTACACCAACGCCAAGATCACCGTTGACCCGCAGGTCCAGCAGGCCGTCCCATCCATCTACAACTACGCTCCGGCCAAGTAGCACCGAGCGAATCAGCCTCCGCTTCCAGGAGCCGGCCCCACAGCCGGCTCCCGGAAGCGGACGGCCCCTTCCACCGCCACTCCAACGGAGCCAGCAATGATCACCTTCATCCTTAAACGCCTCGGCAGCGGGCTTGTTGTCCTGTTGGCTGTGTCGCTTCTTGTTTACTCCCTGTTGTACGTGTCCAGCGGCAGCATCGCACGGAACATCCTGGGGGATACCGCTACCCCTGAGCAGCTGGCGCTCAAAAACACCGAACTCGGGCTCGACCAGCCGTTCTTTGTCCGCTACTTCGGCTGGCTCAGCGGCGCTGCACGCGGCGACCTGGGCAGTTCCTGGTTCACTTCCGAGCCCGTGGCCAACGCGCTCGCCAGCCGCATTCCCGTCACCATGACCATGGTCTTCGCCGCCATGCTGCTGATCGCCATCATCGCAACCCTCATCGGAGTGGCCGCCGCCGTCAAGCGCGGTTGGGTGGACCGCGTGGTCCAGATTGGCGCCATCATTGGCGACTCCATCCCCGGCTTTGTGATTGGCATCATCCTCGTCTTCTTCCTGGCCATCTCGCTCGGACTCTTCCCGGCCACCAGCACCATCGCCCCCGGAGTCGGAGCAGATGCCTGGGTCCTTTCCCTGACACTGCCGGTCATCGCCCTGCTGATCAACGGCGTCACCGGCGGTGCGCAGCAGATCCGCAGCGCCGTGATCAAGCAGTTGGAGCGCGACTACGTCCGGACCCTGCGCAGCCGCGGCATCAGCGAACGCGAAGTCCTCTTCAAACACGTCCTGCGCAGCTCAGCCCCGGCAGGTCTGACCGTGCTCAGCCTGCAGCTGATCGGCATGCTCGGCGGTGTGGTCATCATCGAATCCATCTTCGCGCTCCCCGGCATGGGCCCGTTGGCCGTCGCCGCCACTGCCCAGAGCGACCAGCCAGTGGTCATGGGCGTCGTTATGTACACCGTCGTCGTTGTGATTGTCGTCAACCTCATTGTTGACCTGCTCAACGGCTGGCTTAACCCGAAGGTGCGTGCCTCGTGACCGAGTCCGTCGAAACCTCAGCGCTGACTCCCGCACCCGGAACCGGCCAGACCGGTACCGTGGTCCGGTCCACCGTCCTGCGGCGCCTCTTCAAGAACCCGCTGGGCATTGTCGCCATGGTGATTCTGCTGGCGATGGCAGTGCTGGCAGCGTTCGCGCCCCTTATCGCCCCGTTCGATGAGAACTTCGCCAACATCGCCAAGACCCTGGCTGCCCCGGACGCTGTCAACATCCTGGGTACGGACAGCTCGGGACGCGATGTGTGGAGCCGCCTGCTCTTCGGTGCGCAGCTTACGCTGACCTCCGCGCTGCTGTGCGCGGTGGTGGCCATCGCCATCGGCCTGCCCGCAGGCTTGATCGCCGGCTACTACGCCGGCAAATTCGAGGCCGTCTCCAACTGGGTCGTCAGCATCCTGATGAGCCTCCCGGGCCTGATCGTCCTGCTGACCATCCGCGCGGCGTTCGGCCCCTCGGTTTGGATCGCCATGATCGCCTTCGGTGTCCTGATCAGTCCGTCCTACTTCCGGTTGACCCGCTCAGCGGTCCAGTCGGTTCGCAACGAACTCTATGTGGATGCCGCCCGCGTCTCCGGCCTCTCGGACCTGCGCATCATCACCCGCCACATCTTCTCCGTGGTCCGCGCCCCCATCATCATCCAGACCGCCGCGATCGCCGGTGTTGCCATCGCCATCCAGTCCGGCCTGGAGTTCCTGGGCCTGGGGGATCCCGCCAAGGCAACGTGGGGCGTGATGCTGTCTGAAGGCTTCAAGAACGTCTACCTCACCCCGTCGCTGCTGTTCTGGCCGGCGTTCGCCATGGCATTGACCATCGGCGCCCTGGTCCTGCTGGGAAACGCCATCCGTGACGCACTGGAAGATGGGGAGAAAATCAAGCACCGCCGGAAGAAGATCCACACGGCAGAGGACGCAGCTGCGGCCAGCGCCGCCAAGGCAGCGCGCAAGACCGTTGCCGCCGTCGAAGCCGGAACCGAACACCACCTGGTCAAGGTCACCAACCTCGGCGTCGGCTATCCGCAGGCTGACGGTTCCATCAAGAAAGTTGTCGACGACGTCTCGTTCCATGTGGACCGCGGCGAAATCCTCGGCATCGTGGGGGAGTCTGGGTCCGGCAAATCCCAGACAGCGTTCTCCATCCTGGGCCTGCTGCCCGATACGGCCCGCATCGTGGCCGGTGCTATCCAGTTCGACGGTAACTACACGGTGGCGCCGGGCGAAGACAAAGTGAACCAGGACAGGCTGTCCAAGCTGCGCGGCAAACGGATCTCCTACATCCCGCAGGAACCCATGTCCAACCTGGACCCGGCCTTCACCATCGGCTACCAGCTGGTCACGCCCTTGGTCCGCGTCCTGGGAATTTCCAAGGCGGAAGCCACCGATCGGGCCATGAAGCTGCTCTCCGACGTCGGCATCGTCAACCCCGAGCGGACCTTCAAGGCCTACCCGCACGAGGTTTCCGGCGGCATGGCCCAGCGTGTGCTCATCGCCGGGGCCATCAGCTGCGAACCGGACCTCATCATTGCGGACGAGCCCACCACCGCCCTGGACGTGACCGTCCAGGCCGACGTGCTGGACCTCATCCGGGACCTCCAGCGCCGCCTCGGCGTCGGCGTCATCATGGTGACCCACAACTTCGGTGTGGTGGCTGACCTCTGTGACCGCGTGGTGGTCATGCAGAACGGACGCCTGGTCGAAGAAGGCCCCGTGCGGGACATCCTGCGCGATCCGAAGGAAAGCTACACCCAGACCCTGCTGGCTTCCATGCTGGAAGGCAAGGAACCCATGACCATGCTGGTGCCCGCAAAGTCGAAGGAGAACGCACGGTGACCGAAACTGCAGCTCTTAACTCCAACACCGCGGAATCCGCCCCGGCACGCAACGGTCTCCTGCGCGTGGAAGACCTCGTGGTGGACTACACAGGCAAGGGCTTCCGGGCCAGGAAGTTCCGCGCCCTAACGGACATCAACATCAGCATCGGCCAGGGGGAGACCCTGGGCCTGGTGGGGGAGTCCGGCTCCGGCAAGACCACCCTGGGCCGCGCGGTCCTGGGCCTGGCACCGGTAGGCGGCGGCAGGATCACTTTCGAAGGCCAGGACATCAGCCACGCCACCCGGAAACAGCGCCGGGTCCTGAGCCGCGACATGCAGGTGGTGTTCCAGGATCCCTACACGTCCCTTAACCCGGCACTGGAGATCGGCGATATCCTCGCCGAGCCCCTGGGTGTGCAGGGCATGGAGTCCGCGGCGGCCAGGAAGCGCGTGAAGGAACTCCTGGACCAGGTTGGCCTGCCGTCCGACGCCATCCACCGGCTCCCGCGCGAGTTCAGCGGCGGCCAGCGCCAGCGCGTGGCGATCGCCCGGGCCCTGGCACTATCTCCCAAGCTCATTGTCTGCGATGAGCCGGTCAGTGCACTGGACCTTTCCACCCAGGCCCGGGTCCTGGATCTCTTCCTGCAGATCCAGAAGGACACCGGCGTTTCCTACCTGTTTGTCTCGCACGACCTTGACGTGGTCCGCCACATCAGCCACCGTGTGGCCGTGATGTACCGTGGAGAGATCGTGGAGCAGGGGCCGGCAGAGGTTGTCACGCGCAACCCCGAGCACCCTTATACCCAGCGATTGCTTCTCGCTTCTCCGGTGCCCGATCCGGACCGCCAGGAGAAACGCCGCGCCGACCGCCACCGGCTGCTCGAAGAACAGCGGCAGCAGGCCGAACAGGCGGGCGTCCCCGCGTAGGGCTCGTCCTAAACCACACTCAACAGCGACAACGATGGAGGACTAAACATGGCCAACACAGCCAAAATTGGCGTACAGGCAATGATGCTGAGGGACAGCTTCACCGAGATCGGGGCCTTCGAAACGCTCCGCAAGGTCAGCAGCATCGGCTACAACGCCGTCGAGATCTCCCAGATCCCGATGACGCCGGAGAATGTGGCCGAATTGGACCGCTCCCGCACCGAACTGGGCATGGACATCGCCGCACTGTCCGTGGCCATGGAGACTCCCAAGGGCCGCCCGGGCGATTCGCTGGCAGAGCACTTCGACAAGATCGTGGAGGACGCCAAGAAACTGGACTCGAAGCTGCTGCGGATCGGCATGCTGCCGTTCCCGGCGATGAAGTCGATCGGCGCCGTGGTCGATTTCGCCAAGCAGGCCAACGAATATGCCGAGCGGCTGCAGGAGCAGGGCCTGAGCCTGTACTACCACAACCACCACATTGAGTTCGCGAAGTTCGACGGCAAGTACATGCTGGACATCATTGCGGAGAACTCCCCGGCCATGGGCATGGAAATCGATGTGCACTGGGTCCAGCGCGGCGGCCTGGACCCGGTCCGCACGCTGGAAAAATACGCCGGCCGCACCGCCATGGTCCACCTGAAGGACTACCGGATCGGCGAACTGCCCGAGTCTTCCTTTGAGCTGCTGGACAACGGCGACATCATGGGCTTCATGCGGGAATTCAAGGACGTGGTGCAGTTCGCCGAAGTGGGCGAAGGCAACCTGGACTTCGCGTCCATCATCCCGGCCGCCCAGGCTGCCGGCGCACAGTACCTGCTGGTGGAGCAGGATGAACTCTACGGGCGCACCGTTTGGGAAGCGCTGCAGACCTCCTACGACAACCTCGTCGCGCTGGGCCAGTCCCACCTCTTCTAACCTGTTCCCAGACCAAGCACCAGAGAAAACGGAGATTCATTTCATGAGCAAGAAAGTACGCCTTGGCATCATCGGCCTCGGCCAGCAGGGCGGCGCCTACGCCAAGTTCATCACAGACGGCCTGGTCCCGAACATGGAGATCGGCGCCATCTGCGACATCGATCCGGCCAAGAAGGAACTGGCCGCTGCGACGTACCCGAATGCGCCGTTCTACGACGACTACATCGCCATGCTGGAAAGCGGCGACGTCGACGCCGTCGTCACCTGCGTCCCGCACTTCCTGCACCCCGAGATGGGCATCGAGACGCTCAAGCGCAACATCCACGCACTGGTGGAGAAGCCGGCCGGTGTGTACACCAAACAGGTCAGGGAACTGAACGAATTCGCCGCCACCAAGCCGGAACTGACCTTCGGGATCATGTTCAACCAGCGCAACAACCCGCTGTACCAGAAGCTCAAGGAAATCGTCGAGAACGGCGAGATCGGTGCCATCCGCCGCACCAACTGGATCATCACCAACTGGTGGCGGCCGCAGGGCTACTACAACTCCAGCGAATGGCGTGCAACGTGGGGCGGCGAGGGCGGCGGCGTCCTGGTCAACCAGGCCCCGCACCAGCTGGACCTCTGGCAGTGGATCTGCGGCGTGCCCAAGTCGGTCTACTCGAAGGTGGCTTTCGGCTTCAGGCGGGACATCGCCGTCGAGGATGAAGTGACCGCAGTGGTTGACTACGGCGACGGTGCCACCGGCGTCTTCGTCACCGCCACGCACGACCTCACCGGCACTGACCGCTTCGAAATCCTGGGCGACCAGGGCAAGATCGTGGTCGAAGGCAGCAAGACCGCCACCGTGACCCGCCTGAAGAAGCCCGAGCGTGAACTCAGCGATGGTATGGGCATGGACGATGTCCGTAAGCTCTTTATGGGTGAGCTGAACCCGGAGGAGTACTACACCACCGAGGTCATCGAGTTTGAGTCCGCGTGGGGTGCCCAGCACTCCGGTGTGCTGGAGAACTTCGCTGCCAACATCCTGGACGGCACGCCGCTGCTCGCTCCGGGATCGGATGGCATCAACGGCGTGTGCCTGGCCAACGCCATCCACCTGTCCGCCTGGACCGGCAAGGAAGTTGGCCTGGACTTCGATGAGAACGAGTTCCTGGCGGAGCTCAACAAGCGCATCGCCGAGGAAGGCAAGTTCCCGCAGCGCGCCTGACCTCCCGCCCCGCCAGCCCGACTGAGTCGCAGTTGATGCTGTTTTGAGCCGTCAAAACGACATCAACTGCGACCTGGTTGGGCTGTTTCATCGCTAGGATGGGGCGGTGACTGAACCCCAGACCCCGGATGCCGCCACACCTGCCCCTGCAGCCAAAAAGCACGGCCGGGACGGAAAATCCAACGCGACGATCTACGACATCGCGAGGGTTGCCGGCGTGAACGCTTCCACGGTTTCGCGGGCGCTCAGCAAGCCCGGCCGAGTCAGTCCCAAAACGCAGAAGCTGATCGAGGACGCCGCGGCCGAGCTCAACTACCATGTGAACCCCTTCGCCCGCGCCCTTCCCACGGGCAAGACAAACACGTTCGGCCTGATCGTTGCGGACATCACCAACCCCACCTTCTTCGACATCATCCGCGGCGCCGAGACCACCGCAACCGAGCGTGACTATACGCTGGTCCTTGCCGAATCGGCCGAGTCCCCGGCGACCGAACTGACTGCCGCACGCCGCCTGATGGCCACCGTGGACGGCCTCATCCTGGCAAGCCCCCGCATGGACGATGACAACATCCGCGCCCTGGCCCGGGACAAACCCGTGGTGGTGATCAACCGCGAAGTCGAGGGAGTGCCCTGCGTGGTACCGGATGTGCACAAGGGACTCAGCGAGGCCGTCCGCAGCCTGGCCGGGAACGGGCACCACAAGGTCGCGTACGTGGCCGGCCCGCCCCAGTCCTGGATGTCCGAGCGGCGCTGGGAAGGTGTGCAGGCCGCCTGCGAGTGGTCCCGGCTTGAGGCGGTCCGGCTGGAGTCCAGCAAACCAACGGTCGACGGCGGCCGGCAGACGGCGCGTGATGTCCGCGCCAGCGGTGCCACTGCGGTACTGACCTACAACGACCTTCTGGCCATCGGGCTGATGCAGGAACTGCAGGCCGCGGGCATCACGGTGCCGGACCAGGTCAGCATCGTGGGCTTCGACGACATTTTCGGGGCGGACTTTACGACGCCGCCGCTCACCACGGTGCGTTCGCCGCTGGGGGAGTGCGGCGCGGGTGCCGCCACGCGCCTCCTGGACCTCCTGCACGGAACCGGCGAGCCGGCCGGCACTTTGAGTGTGGAGACGGAACTGGTGCTCCGCGGTTCCAGCGGCCGGATTCTGTCCGCCTGAGCAGCCGCTGAACGGGCGCACACCACGCGTTGGCAATTTTTGGCAACCGGTTGACAAAAGCAGGGGGCAAGCCCGACCATTGACCTATGTCACAGTCGATTGCTGCCAACCCAGACAGGCTCCTGCCCGCCGATCCAGGAACGCGCAGCATCGCGCGCGACCTGCTCCAGCGCGTCCAGGACCTCCCCATCATCTCCCCGCATGGCCACGTTGACGCCGCTGTCATCGAAAACAACACGCCCTTTCCTGACCCGGCGGCGCTGCTGGTCAGCCCGGACCACTACGTCACGCGCCTGATCCACGCCAACGGCGTACCCCTGGACAAGCTGCGCGCGGGCGGTGCCACCACACCCGAATCGAGGGACATCTGGCGTACGTTCGTGGAAGCCTGGCCGCTCTTCGAGGGCACGGCTTCCGGCTACTGGCTGCGCACCCAGTTCGACAGCGTCTTCAAACTGGGCGCGGACCTCGGCGACATGTCTGCCGAGGCCAGCTATAACGCCATCGCGGCCAAGCTCGTTGAGCCGGAATTCCGGCCGCGGCAGCTGTTCAAGGACTTCAACATCGAGGTCCTGGCCACCACGGACGATCCCCTGGACAACCTCGCCAGCCACAAGGCAATCGCCGAGGACCCCACCTTTGACGGCCGTGTCCTGCCGACGTTCCGCCCGGACCAGTACCTGAACATCGCGCACCCCGCCTGGAGCGCCAACGTGGACCGCCTGATCGACGCCGCGGGCGACGGCGCCACCGGCTACGGTGCCTACATCACGGCCCTCGAGAACCGCCGCCGCTACTTCGTGGAACACGGCGCAGTCTCCGCCGATCACGGCGTATCCACCCCCGCGACGCTGAAGCTGGACCGTGCGGAGGCCGAGCGGATCTTCGAACTCGCCCGGGCCGGCAAAGCCACGGCCGAGGACCGCAACACCTTCGAAGCCCACATGATGTACCAGATGGCCCGGATGTCCGTGGAGGACGGCTTGGTCATGACCATCCACCCGGGCTCCTTCCGGAACCACCACACGCCCACGTTCGAGGCCTTTGGCGCCGACACCGGCCACGACATTCCGTTCGCCGTAAACTACACCGACGGTGTCCGCGACCTCCTGCAGGACTTCGGTACAGCCAAGGACTTCCACCTGGTGCTGTTCACCCTGGACGAGACTGTGTTCTCCCGCGAACTGGCGCCGCTGGCCGGGTTCTACCCGTCCGTCTACCTGGGCGCCCCCTGGTGGTTCCTTGACGCCCCTGACGCGATGCTCCGCTTCCGCTCCGCCGTCACCGAAACCGCGGGGTTCTCCCGCTCCTCAGGTTTCATCGACGACACCCGCGCCTTCTGCTCCATTCCTGCCCGCCACGATGCGTCCCGCCGGATCGAGGCCTCGTTCCTGGCGCGCCTCGTCGCCGAGCACCGTGTCAGCGAAGACCGCGCCCACGAACTCATTGTGGACATCGTCGATTCGTCCCCGCGAAGGGTTTTCAAACTGTGACCACCGAACAGACCAGCGCCGAACAGACCAGCGAAGCCCCCGGCACTGCGGCCAGCCTTCCCCAGCTGAACCGCACGCTGCACGCAGCCCCCAAACCGCCGGTCCGGATCGTCCACCTTGGCCTCGGGGCCTTCCACCGCTCGCACCAGGCGTGGTACACCAGCCAGGCCGGCGACGCCGCGGACTGGGGCATCGCGTCCTTCACCGGCCGGCGCCCCGACGCTGCCGTGGCTCTTGCCGAGCAGGACGGACTGTTCACGCTGGTGGAGCGCGCTGACAGCGGCGACTCATTCGCCGTCGTCGGAAGCATCGTTGAAGCGGTGGACGGTGCGGACGTGCAGCGGCTCGCGGAACTCGTGGCAGCGCCGGCAACGGCCATGGTTACGCTGACCGTCACCGAAGCCGCGTACCGCCTGGGTGCCGACGGCAAGCTGGATACCGGGGCGGCCGACGTCGCCGCGGACCTTGAGCTGCTGGGTTCAGGCAGCGGAAACCCGTCGACGCCGCTGGGCCGTTTGGTCCTCGCCCTCGCTGCCCGCAAGGCCGCCGGAGCCGGTCCGATTGCGGTGGTCTGTTGCGACAACCTCGCCAACAACGGCACCGTAGCTCACAACGCCGTGACCGGCCTCGCCGCTGCCTGGGACGCGGACCTCGCGGCCTGGGTTGAGGCGAACGTCAGCTTTGTCAGCACATCCGTGGACCGCATCACGCCGCGCACCACGGAAGCCGACATCGCCGTCGTCGAAGCCGCCTGCGGGTACCACGACGACTCTCCGGTAGTCGCAGAGCCTTTCACCAACTGGGTGCTCAGCGGCGACTTCCCCGCCGGCCGCCCGCGCTGGGAAGATGCCGGGGCGGTCTTCGTAGACCACATTGAACCGTTCGAGAACCGCAAGCTCTGGCTCCTGAACGGCGCCCATTCCCTGCTGGCGTACGCCGGCCAGCTCCGCGGCCACACCACAGTGGCCGAAGCGCTTGCGGACCCGGAGTGCCGAAAGGCCGTGGAAAGCTTTTGGGACGAGGCCGAGGCCAACCTGTCCGGGGCGGCCGCCGCAGGAGCCGACCTGCAGATCCCGGCCTACCGTGACGCCCTGCTGGCCCGCTTCAGCAACGCACGGATTGCCCACCACCTGGCCCAGATCGCCATGGATGGCAGCACTAAGCTGCGCATGCGGGCAGTTCCGGTCCTGCTGGCCGAACGCGGCCAGGGACGGTCCGGAGCCGCTGCCGCCTTGATGATTGCGGCCTGGATGGATTTCAGCGCCGCAGCTGAGACGTTCCATGACCCGCTCGCGGCCGAGGTGGCTGAGGCCAACAAGCTGGACGGCACGGAGCGTGTGCGGGCCCTGCTGGGGCTGGTTGATCCCGCCCTGGCGGCCGACCACGCCGTGGTGGAGCTGGTTGCCGGCCTGCTCGGTGCGTTCGCGGCAAGCTCCTAAGCCGGGCTCCCGCCGGCCCGCCCGCGGGCGACTCGGTTCAGTTTCACAACGCCGTCTGGCAACAGCACTGCCCGGTCCGGGAAACACGGACCGGGCAGTGCTGTTTTTGCTGAGCGGCGGATTCATGAAATTTCAACAGAAATTAATGGCAACCGCTTGCCATTTGATTGCCAAGTGACTAGGATTACAGTCAACGAGTTACAGGTGGCGGCACTCCCGTCCAATGTGGATTTCCGGTTGAGGCCTGGCCCAAGATTCACCGCTGCATAGCATTTCAATAATTCGCCGGCCCCCATGGCGGCAAGGGTAAAGGAGCCCAATCATGAAAAAGCTAAACAAGCTCAGCATCGTCGGCTACGGGGCCGGGGACGCCGCAAACAACCTCGCTTTCACCACGGCAACCATGTTCCTGCTGGTCTACTACACGGATGTTGCCGGTATCTCCGCAGCGGCCGCCGGAACCCTGCTGCTGGTGGTACGCCTGTTCGACGCCTTCGCCGATGTCTTTGCCGGCCGGCTCGTGGACCGGACCTACAGCAAGCGCTTCGGAAAGTTCCGGCCGTTCATCATGTTCGGCTCCATTCCGCTGCTCCTGTTGAGCATGGCGGTGTTCTCCGTCCCGCAGATCGGCGAATCCGGCGCTCTGCTGTACGCCTACGTCACCTACGCGGCCCTGGGCCTGGCCTACAGCCTCGTGAACATTCCGTACGGCTCCCTGGCCGGTGCCATGACGCAGGACCCGGGGGAGCGCGCCAAACTTGGTTCGGCCCGCATGGTGGGCGGCCTGCTGGTGGGTTCGGCCCTCGGCATCTTCGTGGCCCCGCTCATCAAGCCTGGTGCTGACCTGCAGTCCACCTTCACCACCATCACGCTCGTCTTTGTGGTCATCGGAACTGCCCTGTACTTCTTCACGGCACTGACCGCCAAGGAGCGAGTCCACCGGGCAGTGCCGAATGTTTCGGTCAAGCAGAGCATCGAAACCCTTAAGGGCAACAAGCCCCTCCTGATGCTATGCATCAGCTCCTTCTTCTTCCTCTCCGGCTACCTGGCGCTGACGTCGGTGCAGCTGTACTACCTGCGCGATGTCCTGGGACGCCTCGACCTGTACCCGGTCCTGTCCATTATCCAGCTGGTCCTGACCTTCGTCCTGGCAGCGTTTATGCCCAAGCTGGTCCGCAGCATCGGCAAGAAGGCCATCTACATCTACTCCTCCCTGGTCACCGTGGCCGGCGGCGTGGTCATCTTCTTCACCCCGGCCAGCCAGGCCATGATCGGCTTCGGCGGCCTTGTGCTCAGCCTTGTCGGTGTCCTGGCCATGAGCATCGTGGTGTGGGCCCTCGAAGCCGACACTGTTGAGTACGGCGAATGGAAGACCGGTGTCCGCACCGAGGGCATCACCTACGCCCTGTTCTCCTTCACCCGGAAGTCCGGCCAGGCCGTGGGCGGCGCCCTTGCCGCCTACGCACTTGCCCTGGGCGGCTACAAGTCCGGCGGAGTAACGCAGACCCCGGACGCCGTGTTCGGTATCCAGATTGCCGCAGGTGCACTCCCGGCCGTATTGACTATCCTTGCCGTATTGGTAATGACCAAGTACACGCTGACTGATGCCAAGCACGCGGAAATCCTCGCCGAGATCCAGGCCCGCCGCACCAAAACGGCGTATGCCGGCACCCCGGCTGAGGCCGGCCAGCCAGCTGATGCCGCCGCCCCCGCTCATGCCAGCACGCCCGCTGGCCGATAAGTCCCTACACGACCAACTGACCTGAAGTCCCCGAAAGGATCTGCCGTGAAAATCATTGCCGCTGAGGTGTTCGTGACCAGCCCGTCCCGTAACTTCGTGACCCTGCGCATCACAACGGACGATGGAGTCACCGGCATCGGTGACGCCACGCTCAATGGCCGCGAACTGGCTGTCGCCGCCTACCTCAAGGAGCATGTTGCCCAACTGCTGATCGGCAAGGACCCGCACAAGATCGAGGACACCTGGCAGTTCCTGTACCGCAGCTCCTACTGGCGCCGCGGCCCGGTGACCATGGCAGCCATCGCCGCCGTTGACATGGCCCTGTGGGACATCAAGGGCAAGGTGGCCAACATGCCGGTCTACCAGCTCCTCGGCGGTGCTTCACGCAACGGCCTGCGCGCCTACGGCCACGCTTCAGGCTCGGACATCGAGTCGCTGTTCGATTCCGTCCGCGAGCACCTGGAACTAGGCTACAAGTCCGTCCGCATCCAGACCGCCGTCCCGGGCATCAAGGCCGTCTACGGTGTTGCCGCCCAGGCGCAGGCCTCCGGCGAACGCTATGACTACGAGCCCGCCGGCCGCGGCGCGTTCCCAGTGGAAGAGGACTGGGACACCCGCGCCTACCTGCGCCACCTGCCCACCGTCTTCGAAGCCGTGCGCAACGAGTTCGGCCCGGAACTGCCCCTGCTGCATGACGGGCACCACCGCATGACCCCTATCCAGGCCGCCAAGCTCGGCAAGGCCCTGGAACCGTACGACCTCTTCTGGCTCGAGGACTGCACCCCGGCCGAAAACCAGGAAGCCCTCCGCCTGGTCCGCCAGCACACCACCACCCCGCTGGCCATCGGTGAAATCTTCAACACCGTGTACGACTACCAGACCATCATCAAGGAACAGCTGATCGACTACGTCCGCGCAGCCTCCACCCACTTCGGCGGCATCTCCCCGCTGAAGAAGGTCATGGACTTCGCCGCCCAGTACCAGATCAAGTCCGGCTTCCACGGCCCCACCGACATCTCCCCGGTGGGCTTCGCCGCCCAGCTGCACGTGGGCCTGGCCATCCACAACTACGGCATCCAGGAATACATGCAGCACTCGGACAAGACCAACGAGGTCTTCGAGCAGTCCATGACGTTTGTGGACGGCTACCTGCACCCGGGCGACAAGCCCGGCATCGGCGTCGAATTCAACGAGGAAGCCGCAGCGGCCTACCCGTACCAGCAGGCCTACCTGCCGTATAACCGCCTCGTCGACGGCACCGTCCATGACTGGTGAGGCACGGCTGGTGATCACCAACCAGTCAGACGCTGCAAAGCGGGGACCGCGCGTCATCGTCATGGGCGTTTCGGGCTCGGGGAAAACCACCATCGGTGACCTGGTGGCCCGGGAACTCGATGTCCCGTTCCTCGATGGCGATTCCCTCCACCCGGTGGAGAACGTCGCCAAGATGGCCGCCGGCACCCCCTTGACGGATGAGGACCGCTGGCCGTGGCTCGCCACGGTGGGATCCAAGCTGGCAGAGGCCGGGGACTCCGGCCTGGTGCTGGCGTGCTCGGCCCTGCGTCGCAGCTACCGGGACGCCATCCGCGCCAAGGCGCCGGACACCATTTTCCTGCACCTGCACGGCAGCAAAGAAGTACTGAAGGCCCGCACTGAAGGCCGTTCCGGCCACTTCATGCCGCCTGCATTGCTTGAATCGCAGCTGGCCACCCTCGAAGCGCTGGAATCGGATGAAGCCGGCATCGTGGTGGACATCGCCGGACCCGTGGACACCGTGGTGACCGACGCGCTGGCGGGGATCGCCGCCGCCGCGCCCGCCGCAGGCGGAAGCTCCACTGCCGGACGCCCTGAAGCAACCGGTGCCGCGGGCACCCAGGGCCGCCAGTTCGACGTCGACCTCCAGGCTGCGCCGTACAACCTGGACGACGCCGCGGTGGAGTGGGTGAACTCCACCCTCGAGTCGATGAGCCTTGAAGAGAAGATCGGCCAGCTCTTCATCAACCACAACAACGACTACTCCCCGGAGTACCTCGACGGTGTCCTGGAGAACTACCACGTGGGCGGCATGCGCTACCGGCCCGGCCCCTCGGGTGCCGTGCAGGAGCACATCCGCTACGCGCAGTCCAAGTCCAAGGTGCCGCTGCTGGTGGCGTCCAACCCCGAAATGGGCGGCGCCGGCAGCTGCGACGACGGCACGTTTGTGTCCACGCACCTGCAGGCAGGATCGCACCCGGACAAGTCCATCGCCCGCAGAATGGGCCAGGTGGCCGGTGTGGAAACCGCCGCGCTGGGTTGCAACTGGGCCTTCGCGCCGATCGTGGACATCCACTACAACTGGCGGAACACGGTCATTTCCACGCGGTCCTTCGGCAACACCCCGGAGATCGTGGTGGAGCGGGCAAAGGAGTACTTCGACGGCATCAGCGAGTCCCCGACCGCCTGCGCCATGAAGCACTTCCCGGGCGACGGCGTGGACGAACGCGACCAGCACGTGGTCACGTCCTACAACACCTTCGGCTACGACGAGTGGAACAAGACCTACGGACACGTGTACCGCGAAATGATCGGGCACGGCGTGCAGTCGATCATGATCGGTCACATCGGTGCGCCCGAACTGTCCCGGCACTTCCGCCCGGGCCTGGCGGACAAGGACATCAAGCCGGCAACCCTGGCGCCCGAACTGCTGCAGGATCTGCTCCGCGGCGAGCTGGGCTTCAACGGGCTGATCCTCACGGACGCCTCGCAGATGATCGGGCTCACCCAGGCCATGAAGCGCAAGGACCTGGTCCCGGCCACCATCGCAGCGGGCTGTGACATGTTCCTGTTCTTCCGCAACCCCGCGGAGGATTTCCAGTACATGCTGGACGGTTACAAGTCCGGCATCATCACCGAGCAGCGCCTGCACGACGCCCTGCGCCGCATCCTCGCGCTGAAGGCCTCCCTAGGCCTGCACAGCAAGGACCGCGGCGAACTGGTTCCGCCGGCTGAGGCACTGGCCAAAATCGGCAGCGCCGAGCACCGGGCCGTTGCCGCCGAGGTGGCGGACAAGACCGTCACCCTGGTCAAGGACACCGCGAACAACCTGCCCATCGCGCCGGAAACGCACAAGCGGATCCGCCTGTACGGCATCTCGGGGGAGTCGGACTTCACCCGGATGGACCCGCTGGCCTACCTGGACAAGGTCAAGGAGGAGCTGGAAACAGCCGGCTTCGAGGTGCACCTGTTCAAGACCGCCGCGCAGCGTGAAGCGGCGGGGGAGACCGGCATCAACTTCATGTCCGTCATCTCCGAGGAAGCCACTGGGGACTATGCGGACAAGTACGATGCCGCGTTCGTCTTCGCCAACGTCAAGGGATTCGCCCAAGAAGCGGCCATCCGCATCAAGTGGTCCACCCCCATGGCGGCGGAAATCCCGTGGTACGTCACTGAGGTTCCCACGGTGCTGGTTTCACTGAACCAGCCCAACCACCTCATCGACGTGCCGATGGTCAAGACCGCCATCCACACCCACGCCGATTCGGTGGAGGCCATCCGCGCCACCATCGAAAAGATCATGGGCAAGTCCGAGTTCCAGGGGACGTTCAACGAGAACGTCTTCTGCGACTCCTTCGACACCCGGCTGTAGCCACAGGCGCCCACGGGGCGCAGCCGGCCTGGGGACGCAAATGGCCCGGGGACCCCTGATTGAGGGTGTCCCCGGGCCATTTCCTTGCCCGGACTATATGCGGGTCAACGGCTCCGGCGTACCGTAAGGGCATGGAGCGAACGGGGTGCGCTGTTGTGGGCGGAGGCCCGGCGGGCATGATGCTGGGACTGCTCCTTGCCCGGGCTGGTGTGCATGTCACTGTCCTGGAAAAACATGCCGACTTCCTGCGGGATTTCCGCGGCGACACCGTCCATGCGTCCACGGTCCGGCTGATTGACGAGCTGGGACTCGGCGACGGATTCCGCAAACTGCCGCAGAGCCGGCTGAGCAGCGTCGCCTTGCCTGTCCCGGGCGCCGGGCTGGTCACGGTGGGCGATTTTGCGTCCTTGAAGCCGCCGTACAACTACATCGCCATGATGCCGCAGTGGGACTTCCTGAACTTCCTGGCCACGGAGGCCGAGCGTGAACCGACCTTCACCCTCCTCCTGGAACACGAAGCCACGTCCTTAATGTTCGACGGCGGCCGCGTCGCCGGCGTCCGCTACCGGACGAGCGACGGCATCGAAGGCGCCCTCCACGCGGAGCTTGTGGTGGGCACCGACGGGCGCCATTCCGTGCTCCGCCGCGGCGCGGGACTGCAACCGAAGGAGTACCCCGTGCCCTTCGACGCGTGGTGGTTCAGGCTGCCGCGGCATGCTTCGGAAAAGGGCGCGGTGGCGGGAATCGTCCCCGCGTTCCGGGACCGCGAAGCATTGATTTCCCTGTTCCGTGACGACTACTACCAGATGGCGTATCTGGGTCCGAAGGGGATGGACACACAGATCCGCGCCGAGGGGGTGGAACGGTTCAGGGAACGCATTGCGGGGCTGCGGCCGGACCTGGCCGACCGGGTGGACTCGATCCGTTCGGTGGACGATCTGCACTGGCTGGACGTGCGGCTGGACCGGCTGAAGCGGTGGTACATTGACGGGCTGCTGTGTATTGGGGACGCCGCCCATGCCATGTCCCCGGCCGGAGGCGTGGGCATCAACCTGGCCATCCAGGACGCCGTCGCGGCAGCGGCCCGGCTGGCTCCGGCGCTCCTGCAGGGGCGCGTACGGATGAAGGATCTCGCCGCGGTGCAGCGGCGGCGCACGATGCCCACCGTTGTGGTGCAAAGCATCCAACGCATCATGCATCAGACGGTTTTCATACCGTTGTTCGCCGGGACCAGAGCCGGAGTCCCCCCGTTGCTGCTCTTTGTGGTCCGGCACATTCCACCGGCACGGCGGCTGCTGCCCCGGATGATCGCCTTCGGGCCCCGTCCCGAACACGCCCCCGACTTCGCACGCCGCGTCCCGTCGGAGGCAAGGGCAGGGGTGCGTCGTCACAAAGGCGGAAACCACTAAACTGGGGACCATGACTTCCCTTCCTGATGCCGCTGCCGCACGTGCCCGCCTCCTTGAACTGATCCAGGAACTAGCCGTGGTCCGCGGCAAGGTCACGCTGTCCAGCGGCGCCGAGGCCGACTACTACATCGACTTGCGCCGCATCACGCTGCACCACGAAGCAGCCAAATTGGTGGGTCAGGTCATGTTGGCATTGGCGGACGACGCCGGGATTGACTTTGAGTGCGCGGGTGGCCTGACCATGGGTGCTGACCCCGTGGGAACCGCGCTGATGCACGCCGCCGTTGATGCCGGCCGTCCGGTGGACGCTTTTGTGGTCCGCAAGGCACAGAAGTCCTATGGCATGGGCCGCCAGGTTGAAGGACCGTCCGTTGAGGGACGCAAAGTCCTGGTGCTCGAGGATACGTCCACCACCGGCGGGTCCGCGCTGACCGCCGTCGAAGGTGTCCGTAAAGCCGGCGGCAACGTGGTGGCCGTGGCTGTCATCGTCGACCGGGACACCGGGGCCAAGGAAAAGATCGAAGCCGAGACCGGGGTTCCGTACCTGTTTGCCTTCGGCAAGGATGAGCTGGGACTTTCCTAACGGTACATTCCTGGCGGTCCGGAGGCCGGGAAGTCAGGGCGCAGCCGCCAGCGGGGCCGGTATAATTCACTCAGGCCTTTTCGCACCAACTGGAGAATGCGCACCATGCTTGCACACGAATCACCCTTGAACACCACCGAACAGGTACAGAACCTCATCCTGGAGAGTGCGGATTTCGAGGAATTCCTCAATGAGCTGGCCAGGTTTTCGGCACACCAAATGGCAGGTGACGGCGATGACGCACTGTGCGGAATCACCCTCCTCCGCGACCGCAAGGCGGCCACCATCGGCTGGAGCAGCGACGACGCCCGCGACGTGGACGAAATCCAGTACTCGCTGGCGCAGGGTCCCTGCCTGACGGCGGCCGAAGAGCAACGCGAAGTCAACGTGCCGGACCTGTTCGAGGAGGACCGCTGGGGGCCGGCCTACGCCGATGCTGTGGCGTCCCACGGGCTCCGCTCAGTCCTTTCGCTGCCCTTCAACCTCCAGGGCGACGCGCGGGCCGCCTTGAACCTGTACTCGGATGTGCCGCACAAGTTCGACGAACGTGCCGCCGCCAAGGCCCGGGGATTCACCAGGGAGATCTCCCAGGCCCTGCGGCTGGCTGTCAGGTTTGCGCTCCACAGCGACGCCGCCACCAACCTCCGTGCCACGCTGGAGTCCCGCACCATCATCGACATCGCGATCGGCGTGGTGATGGCACAGAACAGGTGCAGCCAGGACGTCGCCGTGCAGATCCTGACGGACGCCTCCAGCAACAGCAACACCAAGCTGCGCGATATCGCCAAGGCCCTCGTGGACTCCGTGGGCGGAACCGGCACCCGCACCCACTACCAGCAGCCCGGCGAAGCGCGCGCGGGCTGACGCCAGCCGCCCGCGCTTGTGCCGGGTTCATCCGAGGGCTACGCTTACGGAGGTTGAGCCGTCGGCCATAGACACCCCTTTATTTGGAGTACCTATGGAGAACCCTTTTAATGGCACCGTTAATGGTGCTGCTGGCCTGAACGCCGCCACCAGCCGTGACGATCACTCAGACACCGTCAGGATTGACGTCCTCGGAAGCGTGGACCAGGCATCACGGCCAGCCCTCGTGCACATGATCCAAAAGCTCCGCAACCTTGGCATCCAGTCCCACGTCAGCGTAAATCTTTCCCAGGCCGCCAGAGTGGAATCAACGGCGCTGGCCGGTCTGCGCAAGGACCTGAACTCGATGGAAGGCGCTCCCGGCATTTCCGGCGGTGGGGTTTCCCTGACACTTACCGGGGCAGACCACGCGGACCGTATCGACGACGACACCGTAGTCCCGCTGCGGGAACCTGCTGATGTGCTGGAGGCCGAATTTGGCGCTGCCTTTGAGGCGGACAGCCACGAGGCCAAGGAACCGGCGCCGGCGTCGCAGGTTTTCCTCCCGCTCGAGGACTACTCCGACGACGAACTCTTCGCCGCCAGCGACGAAGTCTTCTCCCTGCTTGACGACCCCCAGGCCGTGGGCGGCGCGGACCTGCTTGGCCGGTATAACGACATCGGCGAGGAAATTCTGCGCCGGACCCCGGTCAGTGAGCTCGTGAACCCGGCGGAGCGGCAAGCCGCAAGCTGATGCCCCCTCGCCCCCTGCCGGCGGCCGGGCCAAGGTAAACCCGGGTTGCGGGTGCGGGTTCGCCTGTGGCTACGGTAGAGATGTGCCGTACAGGGAGGGACCAGAACCGCAGGAGCCGTCAGGGCGGCCGGGATCCCGGCAAGCCCGGCTGCTGGCCAATGCCGCTGCCCTCAAGCGGTTTTCGCGCCGCGGGTTCCTGGCCGGAACGGGCGCATCAGCTGTCCTCGCAGCGGACATGCTCTTCACCCGCCGGGTCCAGGCGGAGCGGCGGGTCAACAGGATCCTCCAGGTCCCGGATGACTTTGCCGACGCCTACTATCCGAATGCCAGCTGGTTCCTCTTTCCCGGTTTCAAGACTAGCTGGGAGGAAGCGCAGTGGATCCTGAACGCCCTTCGCGGTTCGCTGAACAAGCGCGGCCGGCTCGCCGCCGTCGGATATTCCAACCTGGGGCTGGACATCGACCAGGTGGTCAGCACCGTCGTCGACCACGTCCGCGCGAACAACCTCACCAAACTCTACTTCTACGGCCACAGCTTCGGCGGCATGGTGGCCGCCCAGGTGGCCGCGCAGCTCAAGGAAGTCCACGGCGTGGAGGTGGCGTTCATCCTCCTGGATTCCAGCCCGTTCAGCCGGAGCGACGTGCTGGACGAGAGCTGGTTCGACGGCGTGGTGTTCCTTTACGAGCGCGGATTCCGCTTCCCCTCGGTGCTCCGAGGCAGCTACGAGCTGGGGGAGCGGGTCATCCACAAGGACGAACGGACCTGGCGGCAGATCTTCGACCAGACCATGGAACAGCTCTCACCCATCGCCCCGTCCAGTGTCCTGATCCAGTCCGAGTCGGCGTACATCTACCACTTTGACGGGAACGCGTACGCGGACAAGCTCGGCGGCACACGCATGGCCTACATCGGGAACCCCAAAGACCGGACGGTGCTGTACGAGTCGGCCCGGAACGCCTGGGCCGCAGCCTTTCCGGGGCACATGGTGTCCACGGACCTGCAGACCGACGGGGCTCTGCCGGCACACGCGAGCCCGGGCTGGAGCCCCCTCGTCTACCGGCCCATCGTGGACAAGCTCATGGACGAATTCTTCCCGCTGCCCCGGGGAGGATCGAGGGTGAGCGTCTTCTAAATCTGGTTCTTCAGGTCAGCCACGGAATTCAGCACCTGGTTGGGCCGGAACGGGTAGGCGGCAATATCACCGCGCTGAGTAATGCCGGACAGCACCAGGACCGTGTGCAGCCCGGCCTCCATCCCGGCAATGATGTCAGTGTCCATCCGGTCCCCGATCATCGCGGTGGTTTCGGAGTGGGCATCGATCTGGTTCATCGCGGAACGGAACATCATCGGATTCGGCTTGCCCACAATGTACGGTTCCCGGCCGGTGGCCTTGGTGATCAGTGCGGCGATGGCGCCCGTGGCCGGCATCGGCCCGTCCTTGGACGGACCGGTTGCGTCCGGGTTGGTGGCGATGAAGCGGGCCCCCGCCAGGATCAGGCGGATGGCCATAGTGATCGCTTCGAAGGAATACGTGCGGGTTTCGCCGAGCACCACAAAGTCCGGATCCTGGTCGGTGAGGATGAAGCCCGCCTCATGCAGCGCCGTGGTGAGCCCTGCCTCCCCGATGGTGTACGCACGGTTCCCGGACCCGGAACCACGCACCTGGTCCTTGAGGAACTGCGCCGTGGCCAGCGCGGACGTCCAGATGTTTTCCTCCGGAATCTCCAGCCCGGAGGCACGGAGCCGGGCCGCCAGGTCGCGGGGGGTGAAGATGGAGTTGTTGGTCAGCACCAGGAATCGCCTGGACGTGTCCACCCAGCGCTGGATCAGTTCCGCCGCGCCCGGGACGGCCTGGTTTTCGTGGACCAGCACGCCGTCCATATCCGTCAGCCAGCACTCAATCTCCTGGCCGCTGCGGTAAACCGCCGGGTTTCCCACTACCTGGTCTGCTTCTTGCACGATTACCTCCACCAGTGATGAATGCTCCAGTGCACCAGTCTAGTGTTGAGGGGTGATTCAAACGCCCGGGAACCCAGCCGAACCCCAACCGTCCTCTACACCCCAGCAACCGGAGGAGCCGTTGGAGCCCAAGGCGGAGGTGGGCGTCGGACCCTGGGAGGGCGAACTGCCCGAAGGCGACCACTGGGACCATGAGTTGCTGGCCGACGGGGACCGGCGCAACGTGGTGGACCAGTACAGGTACTGGAAGCACGACGCGATTGTGGCCGATCTTGACTCCAAACGGCACAACTTCCACATCGCCATCGAAAACTGGCAGCACGACATGAACATCGGCACGGTGGTGCGCACCGCCAACGCGTTCCTGGCCAAGGAAGTCCACATCATCGGACGACGCCGGTGGAACCGCCGCGGGGCCATGGTCACCGACCGCTACCAGCACGTCCGCCACCACCCCACCGTGGAAGACTTTGTGGCCTGGGCGCAGGGGGAGGGGCTCGCCATTATCGGCATCGACATCTTCCCGGATTCCGTGCCGCTGGAGACCTACGAGTTGCCCAGGGACTGCGTGCTCGTATTCGGCCAGGAAGGCCCGGGTCTTTCCGCGGAGGTCCACGAGGCTGCGCGGGACACCCTGTCCATCGAACAGTTCGGTTCCACCCGGTCCATCAACGCCGCCTCGGCCGCGGCCATCGCCATGCACGCGTGGATCCGCCGGCACGTGTTCAACCAGCCGGTGTCCTAACCCCACCCCCCCGCGAGATGGCTTGAGGATGACTGGCGCATCCACTTGGCCCGCAGGCCAGGCTTTAGCATGCCCACACTTCACGGCAGTCGCAGCGCCAGACACTGCCACGAGGTGCCATCTCGCGGGCGGGCGTAACCCGGAACACTATCTGTCCCGGAATGGCTAGGATGGTGGCTAGCCGTAAGAGGTCTACTCCAGGGTCACGCCCACAGACGAAAACTCAGCATAGGAGT
>NZ_JANFCZ010000012.1 GCF_024391045.1 Pseudarthrobacter sulfonivorans | reverse complement strand
CAATTCAACCAATCCAATACAATAAATTGGTATCAACAAACTTGGCACACTATTGAGTTCTCAAACAACAGACACACCCGGCACCACCACAACAAAAAACCATCATGGATCGCTCCGGAGCAACCTTCCAAACATACCCGATTCCCCGCCCCGACACAAATCCATATTCCAGGACCCGCGCCGGCAGGAAAACAATCCCGACCACTTCCGAAGCGCTCTAAAGCACTACCAGAATCTGGTCTTGAATTGAGGGGGTTTGACCGCCCGCGGTAACAAGCTCTTCGCTGTTCCCCTCGCGGCGACTTAGAAAACAATACACGCCCCACACCCCCACCGCAAATCCACCCGGAAACGGGCCGCTTTGCCCGCATCCCGCGGCAAAACCGGCCACCACACACCCAGGGCGCCACCCGACGTCGAACATTGCCACCGTGCCGTGCCCCACACCCCCGGCACATTAAACGCAGACCACCTTCAGCGCCGAACGCCTTAAACGCAGAAGGGCCGGCAACCAATTGGTTGCCGGCCCTTCTCAAGCAGCTGGAATCAGCGGTGCTGAATTACCAGGAAGACTTGGTGATGCCCGGGAGCTCACCGCGGTGAGCCATGTCGCGGAAGCGAACACGGGAGATACCGAACTTCTGGAAGGTACCGCGGGGACGCCCGTCGATGATGTCGCGGTTACGCAGACGGATCGGGGACGCGTTGCGGGGCAGCTTCTGCAGGCCGAGGCGTGCAGCTTCGCGTGCTTCGTCGGTCGAGTTGGGGTCAACCAGGGCCTTCTTCAGCTCGAGGCGCTTGGCAGCGTAACGCTCAACGATGACCTTGCGCTGCTCGTTGCGAGCAATCTTGGACTTCTTAGCCATGGTTTAGCGCTCCTCTCGGAATTCGACGTGCTGGCGGATCTTGGGGTCGTACTTCTTCAGGACCATGCGGTCCGGATCGTTACGACGGTTCTTACGGGTTACGTAGGTGTAACCCGTGCCCGCGGTCGACTTGAGCTTGATGATCGGACGTACGTCCTTGTCCTTTGCCATTAGAGCTTCACCCCACGAGCCAGGATCGAGGCGACGACTGCGTCGATGCCGCGTACGTCAATGGTCTTGATGCCCTTTGCAGAAACCTGCAGAGTGACATTGCGGCGCAGGGACGGAACCCAGTAGCGCTTCTTCTGAATGTTCGGATCGAACCGACGCTTGTTGCGGCGGTGCGAGTGCGAAATGCTGTGCCCAAAGCCCGGCTCGGCTCCGGTCACTTGGCAGTGTGCTGCCATGACTTCTCCTCAAGAATTGAATGTAATGGTCCGCATATCTGCTGCAGGACCATGCGTCTAAGAGCGACCCAAAGTGATCAGGGTGAACGGTTAGTCACGCAACTTGAGCCCCTAACTACCGGCTACCCTGGAGAAAACTACCGGGCCACCGGAGCAATTGCGCACGCTCCGCGCACTTAGCGCCCACCAAGTCTACGAGTTGAGGCAATTAAAGACCAATCCGAGACGAAGGGTGTATAAGCGATTCCGGCACTTTACCCGGGTTCACAGCCCGCAAGCCCTGGTTTTCACAGCAAAATGAAAGCTTCCGGGCGCACATTTGATGCATGAAGACACAGCTCCTGCCGGCCACTCCGGCGACAAGCCGCTCCGGCCACGCCGGGCTCCCTTCCAGACCGCCAGCACCCCGCAGCCGGGCCAACGTCGGCAGCCCTGACCGGGGCCGCTTCGCGCGGCAACACCGGGAACGGATGCTGCGGGCCGACCTCCTCACCGTGATTGCGTGGGCTTCGGTGGCCGCGGCGGTGGCCCTTTGGTTGGCCGACGGCGGCGCGTCAGCAGTGAATTCGCCGGCCGCGTTCCTCACGGCAGTGGGAATCGTCGCCGGCCTGGCGGGCATGGACCTTGTCCTGCTGATGCTGCTGCTCGTGGCGCGCATTCCGTTCATCGACCAGACGGTAGGCCACGACAGGGCCTTGGAATTCCACCGGAAACTCGGCAAACCCTCGCTCTACCTCCTGCTGGCACACGGCTTGTTTATTGCCATCGGCTACGGGATGGCCGAGGGGCTGGACCCCGTCAGCGAGTCAATCGCGCTGTGGACCTTGGTCCCGGACATGTGGCTCGCCTTCGTGTCCATGGCCCTGTTCATCGCGGTGGTGGTGACCTCACTGGTGGCCATCCGTCGCCGTTTCCCGTACGAATTCTGGTACGCGGTGCACCTGCTGACGTACGCCGCCGTCGGAACCTCCCTCCCCCACCAGTTCAGCGTGGGCGGGCTCTTCGCTGAAGGCACATGGCAGCGGTGGTACTGGCTGGCCATCTGCATCGTCACCGGCGCCGCCCTCCTGTACTACCGGTTTGTTCAACCTGTGGTGGCCACCTCGCGGCACCAACTGACAGTCAGCAGGGTCACCGGTGTTGCTCCCGGTGTGGTGAATATCGAAATGACCGGCCGGGAGCTGGGGCGGCTGGCCGGGGCCGGCGGGCGGTTCTTCGTCTGGCGGTTCCTGGCACCCGGCCTGTGGTGGCATCCGCACCCCTTCAGCCTGTCCGCCGAACCCGCAGCATACGGGCCGGACGGCACGGGCACCCTCCGCATCACGGTCCGAAACCTGGGCCGCGGATCCGCGCAGCTGGTGCGGCTTCGCCCGGGAACCAAGGTGGCTTTGGAAGGCCCCTACGGCTTGTTCAGTACTGCGGCCAGGAGCCGGGACAAGGTGGTGCTGATCGGCGCCGGCATCGGCATCACCCCCTTGAGGGCGCTGCTGGAGACGACGCCGTTCGCGCCCGGCCACGCCACCGTCATGCTTCGCGGCCACAGTGAGCAGGAGCTGTACCTCAAAGACGAAATCTTCGAACTCTGCCGGCAGCGCGGTGCAAAGCTGTTCCACGTCACCGGCCCCCGTGCCCGGTGGGACTCCGCAACCTGGCTTCCCGACGACGCCGTCCGCAGCGGCTACAGCCTCCCGTCCTATGTTCCCGAGCTCGCCGACGCCGACATTTACATCTGCGGGCCTGTTCGCTGGGCGGGCAACGTCATTGCCGATGCCCGCGCCGCCGGTGTGCGGCCCGGGCAGATCCATCACGAAAGGTTTGACTGGTGAAAGCACGAGGAGCACTGTCAGCAGCCATTGCCTCCGCGGGAATCCTCCTGGCCGGCTGGCAGGCCGGAGCCCAGGTGGCAGGGGTCAGCACCACCAACAGCAGTACGACGGCGGCGGGAACCAGCGGCGCCGGAGCCTCCGGCGGTGCCGCGGCGGCGTCGGGAAGCAGCGGCACGTCCGGTTCCTCTGGCACCTCGGGTTCCTCGGGCACCTCTGGTTCTGCGGGTTCTTCGGGTTCCGGCACCTCCGGCAGCGCCTCCGCGGCGGGGACCTTCAACGGCTCGGTGGTGCAGACGAGATTCGGTGCCGTACAGGTCCAAATCACCGTCAGTGCCGGCAAAATTTCCGAGGTCACCGCCCTCCAACTGACCGACGACGACCGCAAATCAGTCCAGATCAGCAACCGGGCCGCGCCGCTCCTCCGCAGCGAAGTGCTGGCGGCGCAGTCAGCCAAGGTCAAAACCATCAGCGGAGCCACGGTGACCAGCGGCGCGTACCTCTCCTCCCTCCAGGCAGCCATCGATGCCGCGCACCTCTGAGAACCCCGCGGTCGGCGCACTGCCCAAGGCGGCCGTCTTCCACTCCATGGGCACGGTCATCAGCCTCACGATGGCCGCCGCCCCCGGTCCGGGAGGGCACACAACCAGGGATGAGCTCGAAGCGGCGGCCGCCGTCGTCGAACGCGTCTTCCTTGACCTGGACCGGACCTTCAGCCTGTACAGGGAGGAATCCGAGGCAAGCAGCCTGGCGCGTGGCGAGCTGTTACTCCGCGATGCGTCGCCGGGCATGCGCGCACGGTACGCGGAGGCGCTGGAGTGGCGGCTGCGGACGCACGGGGCTTTCACGCCGGAACGGCCCGACGGCGTGCTGGACCTGTCCGGCCTCATTAAGGCTTATGCCATCCAGGAGGCAGGAACGTCGCTGCTGGCCCTCGGGCGCACGGACTGGTGCCTCAACTCGGGCGGCGACGTACTGGTCAGCGGTTCGCCAACGCCTGGCAGCACCGAACCTTGGGACGCCGGGATTGTGGATCCTTTGGACCGCGGGGCGTTGCTGGCCGGCTACCCGCTGGGCGGACGACGGCGGCACGCGGCGCTGGCGACATCGGGTTCGGCGGAGCGGGGGGACCACATATGGCGGCGGCCCGGTGAGGCCTCCGGCTTCGTGCAGGTCTCCGTTGCCGCCGCGGACATCACCACCGCCGACGTCCTGGCCACGGCGATCGTGGCCGGCGGCATTCCAATGCTGGACCGGGCAGCCGACGGCTGGGATGTTGCGGTGCTGGCGGTCCGCTCGGACGGAACGCTGCTGGCGACGCCGGACTTCCGCCGTTAAGTAAGTCCCGCACCAGGTCCCGCGCCGGGTTCCGGTGCCAGAGTCCTGTGCCCGGCCCGGTCAGAGGTGGGTGAGCCGGCCGTACTTGGGCGACAGGCCGTCGCCGGAGGACTTTCCGGCGACCCGGCGGACCACCCACGGCCCGGCAAATTCACGGACCCAGCGGGCGTTGGCACGGATCGCTTCGGCCCGGCTCAGTTCGGGGACGGGGGTCATGGGCGGGACGTCGATCGAATGGTCATGTTCGAGGACCGTCAACACCCTTTTGGCCATGTTGGCGTGACCGGCCGCCGACATGTGCATCCGATCCTTCGCCCACATGCCCCAGTCGTAGTACTCGCTGAACCGCCAGTAGTCCACCAGCAGCGCACCGTGGTCGCCGGCGATGCCGCGGACCAGTTCGTTGTAGATTGCCGTGCGTCCGCGCATAGTGCTGAACACCTTGGATCCGCGCGCATCGAAGCCGGTGAACACCACCACCTTGGCTCCGGTGGCGGTCAACGTGCGGATGCCGGCGTCGTAGTCCTGCAGCAGATCGTCAATGTCTATCCTGGGCCGGAGGATGTCGTTTGCGCCTGCGTAGATGGTCACCAGAGTGGGGTTAAGTTCGACGGCGGCATCCACCTGTTCCGCCATGATCTGGCGCAGTTTCCTGCCGCGGATGGCGAGGTTCGCGTAGCCGAAGCCGGGATCGGCCGCGCCCAACTGCTCAGCCACGCGGTCGGCCCAGCCACGCACACCGTTGGGACGCGTCGGATCATCATCGCCGACTCCTTCAGTGAAGGAGTCACCAAGGGCTACATAGCGGGTCGAGAAGTCCATTGCGCCAGTGTGCCATCCGTTGCCGCGAGCAACCAAGAATCAGCTTTCGCGGAGGATCCAGTGGGCGTCGTCGAGCCGGGCCACGATCTTTTCCCCGATGCGGGCCAGATCGTTGACATCGCGGTCCGTCAGCGCGTCCAGGAACTTCGTGCGGACTGCCTCCACGTGCCCGGGTGCCAGCGACACCAAAGTGGCCATCCCGACGTCGGACAGGTGCGCGGTGGTGACACGCGCGTCACGCGGGTGCGGGCGCCGTTCCAGCCAGCCGCGCTTTTCCAGCTTGGACACCACGTGCGAGAGCCGGGACAGCGAGGAGCTGGTCCGGGCTGCCAGCTCGCTCATGGGAAGAAAATGCCCCTCGGCCTCGGACAGCATGGCCATGACGTTGTAGTCGAACAGGGAAACTTTGCCGGCGCTGTGGAGTTGGCTGTCCAGGGCGGCAGGTAGGAGGGTGTTGATGCTCAGGATCGCCAGCCAGGCACGGCGTTCGTCGGCGTTCAGCCAGCGCGGTTCGGTCATGAGTCCATTCTAGGAGAACTAACTCTTGACAGTTCAAGTGCACCGTCCGCGCGCCGGTAGGCTGGCCTTATGTTTGTTGTGTCGCTCACGTACAAAGTGCCCGAAGACATCGTTGACTATCACCGGCCCGCGCATATGGCCTGGGTTAAGCAGTCGTTCGACGACGGCGTGTTCCTCGCGTCCGGACGCCTGGTTCCGGCGGTGGGCGGCGTGCTGCTGTCCAAGGCCAGCCGCGCCACACTCGACGCTGCGTTGGCCCGCGACCCGTTCTACAGCAACGGCGTGGCCGAGTTCGAGGTCATCGAGTTCACAGCCACCACCGTCGCCGAGGGCTACGAAAACCTGTTGGACGCTTAAGTCCTTCCGGCCTTTTCGCGTTTCTCCGCCAGCTTCCTGAGGCCGCCCTTCCGCGGCACCTTGACCGGCTCGGGCCAGCGCGGGCTCAGCTTGTCCCCCAGGGTGATGCCCCGGATCTTGCGGCCAAAGAGCGGCAACACCCAGTCGTTGACCCAGCGCCGCTGTGCCTGTTCCCACTCGCGCAGGCTTGGCCTGGGCAGCGGTTCCCACTCCTTGGGCTGGATTTTGTGCGGCACACCGAGCTGGTCCAGCACCTGCCCCGCAAGGTATTTATGGCCGGCTTTGGACATGTGGAGCCGGTCCGAGTCCCACATCCGCTGGTCATGGAAGGCGTCCAGGCACCAGTAGTCCACCAGCACGGCACCGTATTTGGCAGCGATGTCCCGCACCCGCTGGTTGTAGATGGTGTTCCGCTTTTTCAGCAGCTCCAGCACTGCCGAAACCTTGACGTCGAAACCCGTGAACAGGACCACCGTCGCTCCGCTCCCGGCCAGGCGCGCCACCAGCTTTTCGTAGTCCTCCATGAGAACGGCCATGTCGGTGCCGATGTCCAGGATGTCGTTGCCGCCGGCGTACAGCGTGATCAGGGCCGGCTTCAGGGCCAGCGCCTGCTCCAGCTGTTCGTTCACCACATGGCGCAGCCGCTTGCTCCGGATGGCCAGGTTGGCGTATTCCCAGCCGGGGTTGGCCTTGGCCAGCTTCTCGGCCACCCGGTCAGCCCAGCCCCGAACCCCGTTGGGCAGCCGCTCATCCCGGTCTCCGACGCCCTCGGTAAAGGAATCCCCCAAGGCAACAAAAACGCGCCGTCCGTCCTGGGGCAACAAAGGATCACCAGCCACCCCGTCACCCTAGCCACCCAAAGAGAAGCCAAGGTTAACGGCCAGCAACAGGAACGGCGAGAGCGTCGACAAAAACCCGGCGTTAAGTGCGAGAGCGTTGCGTGCGAGGGAGGGAGGCATCCGGCAGCGTGCGTCTAACCGAGGAACGAGCGAGCGCGCCGAGGATGCATCCCCTCCCTCCCGCTCCAGACAGCATTAGCCTTCGGCCTTGCCCTGGCGCCAGTACCCCATGAAAGCCACCTGCTTCCGGTCGATCCCGACGTCCCGCACGAGGTACCGGCGTATGTCCTTGATGACGGCGGCCTCGCCGGCGATCCACGCGTAGAAGGGCATCGCGCCGGCTGGCAGGGCTGGGTTGCGGCTGGCCCCGATCGCGGCAGTCTCCATCCGCGCGGGGGTCTCCCAGAGGATGTCGCGGTCCACGTTGACGTTCTCGGGCTCCGGGCCTGCGCCGCCGTCGGCCGCTTTGATCCCCACCCAGCCGGGCACGGGGACAGCCGCGCGCACGGCGTGCTGCAGCAGTTCCCCGTGCGGACGGGAGCGGCCGATCGCGGCGCCGCGGGGCAGCCAGGTGATGTCGACGTCGGCCGCTGTCTTGAGATCCTGGAAGTCACCTGCTTCGGGGACCTCCAGGAAGGCGTGGCCGCTCATGTAGGACGGCAGGCTTTCGAGGATGGCGGAGATGGCGGGAACGGCGGTTTCATCGCCGGCGAGCAGTACGCGCTCGGCCAGTCCCGGGCGCCATTCGATGCCGCCGTAGGTTTCGGCCGTGCGGCACTGCGCGGCGCGGTTGTTGGGTCCGATGATGGTGAGGGCGTCACCGGGCCGGGCGTGCTGCGCCCAGGTGGCGGCGGGCCCGCTGTTTTGGTTCACGTGCCCGGGGGCGTCGAAGTGCATCACGAAGTCGACGTCGATTTCCGGGTAGACGGAATCGAGCCGTGAACCGCGGACGGTGTAGGTCCGCATCGAGCCGCGGCGGGCGGGGTCCAGCGCGAGCCATGCCTGGTACCAGCCGGACTGATTCATGTTGAAGGCGGGCAGCGGGATCTGCTGCCCGGCGTTGTCGAGTGAGGGGACCATCAGCTTGATCCGCAGGTCCAGGGTGTCTCCGGATACGCCGAAGTCGCGCAATGAATATCCGCCGAAGGTGATGCGGCGGAAGTTCGGGCTGAGGTCCTGGATGGAGGAAACTGTGACGTCGAAAGCCAGGGTCATGGGCTGGGTGGGGGCGGTCTCGCGGGTCTTCATGAAAGGAGCTCCAATTCGTTGGCGATGACGTGGTGGCGGCCGATCGGAATGATCAGCGGGGTCCCGGACACGGGATCGGGGATGACCCTGGACTCGAGTCCGAAGACGTCCAGGACCAGCTTTTCGGTGACAACATCGTTGGGCGCTCCGAGTGCCACGATCCCGCCGGCTTTCATGGCGATGACGTGGTCCGCATAGCGTGCGGCCAGGTTCAGGTCGTGCAGGACGATGGCAACCGTGGTGCCGCGTTTGCGGTTCAGGTCCGTGACCAGGTCCAGGACTTCCACCTGGTGCGCCAGGTCCAGGTACGTGGTGGGCTCGTCCAGCAACAGGACGTCGGTTTCCTGGGCCAGTGCCATGGCGATCCAGACCCGCTGGCGCTGCCCGCCGGAGAGCTCGTCCACGTTCCGTTCCGCAAGCTCAAGGGTGGCGGTCGCTTCCAGCGCGCGGTGCACCGCGTCGTTGTCCTGGGCTGACCAGCTGCGGAAGAAGCCCTGGTGCGGATACCGCCCGCGTCCCACGAGATCGCGGACAGTGATGCCGTCCGGCGCTGTGGGGTGCTGCGGGAGGAGGCCCAGGGAGCGGGCCAGTTCGCGGGCGGGGCGGGAGTGGATGTCCTTTCCGTCCAGGGTGACCACGCCGGCGGCGGGTTTGAGGAGGCGGGACAGGCCGCGGAGGAGGGTGGATTTTCCGCAGGCATTGGCGCCCACGATCATGGTCACCTTGCCCTCCGGGATTTCCGCGGTGAGGCTCTCCACCACGCAGCGCTGGTCGTATTTCAGCGTCAGGTCCTGTGCGCTGAGAACAGCCATGTCAGGCATCCTTTCGGTTGGCCGTGATCAGGAGCCACAGCAGGAACGGGGCACCGAGGGCGCCGGTGATGACGCCGACGGGCAGCACGGTGCCGTCCTGCACCAGGGGGGCAATGTTGGCGGCAAAGTAATCGGCCGCCAGGACAATCAGCGAACCAACAAGGGCCGACGCCGGCAGGCTGGCTTTGTTGGTGATGCGCCGGGCGATGGGACCGGCGAGGAAGGCGACGAACGCTACGGGGCCGGCTGCCGCCGTCGCCACCGCTGCGAGTCCGACGGCGGTAATCACCACGGCGAGGCGGGTGCACCCGACGCGGAGGCCCAGCCCGGCAGCGGCGTCATCGCCGAGTTCCAGGATGCGCAGCGGGCCGGAAAGGGCGATGACGGCCGGGATCAACACCAGGAGGGCCAACGCGAGCGTTCCGGCACGGTCCCAGTTGGCGGAGTTGAGGGACCCGTTGAGCCAGACGAGGGCGTCTGCGGCGGTGCGGATGTCGGCCCGGGTCATCAGGAAACTGACCACGGCATGTAGGGCCGCGGCGATGCCCACCCCGGCCAGGATGAGGCGGTTCCCGGCAGCACTTCCCCCATTGCCGGCCCCTGAGCCAAGTGATCCGCCGCAGGAGATGGCGTAGATGAGCGCCGCAACCCCGAGTGCTCCGCCGAGGGCTGCACCGGAGACCGCCGCACCCGAGGCCCCGAAGACCACAATGGCAGTGACCGCCGCCGCGCTGGCACCGTAGCTGATCCCGATCACGTCCGGGCTGGCCAGCGGGTTGCGCAGCATGGTCTGGAAGAGTCCGCCGGCCAGCCCGAAGGCCACCCCGATCATGGCGCCGATGACGGCCCGGGGAAGCTTGTTTTCCATCACGATGAAGCTGGCGCCGGGAATTCTTTCGCCGCCGGTCAGGTGGGCGGTGAGGATTTTGAAGAAGTCGGGAATGGTCACGGTGTAGCTGCCCAGCAGGACGTACGCCGCCAGCATGAGGACGACGGCGGCGGCCAGAAGGGCGGCCCGCCAGTGTTGCTCTATCAGTTTTGGTCGCCAAAAACCGTTTTTAGGAACCGGAAGTGATAGAGCAACGGAGGGTTTGGTGTTGACGAGGCTCACAGACCCACGCCCTTTCCCCGGCGGATGAGCCAGACGAACACGGGCGCGCCGACCATGGCCGTCATGATGCCCGCAGGAACCTCGCCGGGAAGCAGGACCACCCGGCCGATGATGTCGGCACCGAGCAGCAGCGCCGGGGCCAGGACCAGGGAGAACGGGAGGATCCAGCGGTAGTCAGGGCCGGTAAGGAAGCGGACGGCATGCGGGATGACCAGTCCAACGAAGCCGATGGGCCCGGCCAGCGCCGTGGCCGAGCCGCACAGCACCACGATGCCCAGGGCGGTTACGCCGCGGGCCAGCCCGACGCGCTGACCGAGGCCGCGGGCTATGTCGTCACCCAGGGCCAGGCTGTTCAGGATCCGGCCAGTGAACAGGACAATCACGGCTCCGGCCGCCAGGAACGGCAGCCCAGGCAGCACCACGGACCAATCGCGGCCCGCAATCCCGCCCACCTGCCAGAACCGGAACCGGTCCAGGGTGTCCTGGCTTGAGACCAGGATGACGTTCATGAGGGAGAACAGCCCGGCGCTGAGTGCCGCGCCGGCGAGGGCGAGCTTGACCGGCGTCGCGCCGTCCCTGCCCAGGGAGGCGATGAGGTAAACCACGACGGCGGCCACCGCGGCGCCGCTGAAAGCGAACCAGATGTAGCCGGTCAGGGATGAAATTCCGAAGACATAGATGCCGGTGACCACGGCCAGGGCGGCACCGGCATTCACGCCCATGATGCCGGGGTCGGCAAGCGGGTTGCGGGCGACGCCCTGCATGGCCGCGCCTGCCAGGCCCAGCGCCCCGCCGGCCAGCAGTCCCAGCACCGTGCGCGGGATGCGGGCGTGCACCACGGCGTGGTCGCCGTTCGCGGAATCAAACTGGGTGAGGGACTGCCACACGGTGGCCAGGGGAAGCCCGCGGGCCCCGACGGCCAGGGACGCGGCGGTCAGCACGGCAAGTACGACGACGGCGGCGAGCAGCCACGCTGCCTGCCTGCCCTCGGTGCGTGCCGCCGTCGTACTTTCCGTCATGAAAGGGTGCCTACTTCGCCGCGGCGGTGGCTGCGTCCGCGGCGGCGGCCAGCTGCGGTAGGAATGTGTCCAAGGACCACGGCAGGCTCAGCGGGGAGGAGGCGGAGATGGACAGCGTCAGCGTGTTGTCCGAATCGGCAACCAGGGCCCCGTGCTTGATGGCGGGGATCTGGCCGAGCAGCGGGTCAGCCTTGATGGAGCCGGTAGTGGCCGCGTCCGGAACCCAGGTGACGAAGATGTCGGAGTCCAGTTCGTTAGCCTTCTCGGCGGACCACGGGATGAAGAATTCCTTGGAGCCCTTCGAGTTGTCCTCCACAACGGACGCGAGCTTCATGCCGATTTCGCTCAGGAAGCGGGGGCGGTTGTCGTTGGCGGTGTAGACGTTGACGCCGTCAGCCGAGGCGGGCTCGAGGTTGCCGTAGATAAAGCTCTTGCCGGCGATCTGCGGGTACTTGGAGACCTTGTCCTTGATGGTGGCCTCGGTGTCGGCAACCAGTTGGGCGGCCTCCGCATCCTTGCCCAGTGCCTTGCCGATTATGGCGGTGGAGTCCTGCCATGAGGTTCCGTAGGCCACCTGGGGATGGGCCACCACGGGGGCGATCTCGCTGAGCTTCCGGTAATCCTCTTCGCTCAGCCCGGAGTAGGCGGCGAGGATGACGTCCGGGGCGAGCTTCGCGATTTCGGTGAAGTTGATGCCGTCAGCCTCTGAGTACTGGGCCGGCGCCTTGGCCGTGCCAAAGCCGGCGCCGAGTTCCTCCAGGGCAGCGTCCTTCCACGGGGTGGAGCCCTGGCCGTTGCCGCCCCATTCGTTCTTGGGTACCCCCACGGGAACAACACCGAGGGCCAGGGCAACGTCGTCGTTGACCCAGGAAACGGTGGCTATCCGCGTGGGCTGTTCCTTGATGGTGGTTTCACCGTAAACGTGCTGGATGGTGACCGGGAACTGCGAACTGCTTGTGCTGGCGGTGCCGGCGCCCGACGTGCCGGCGGCGGGCCCGGTGGAGCAGGCCGACAGGGTGAGGGCAGCTGCGGCGAGTACGGCAGCGGCCTTGCCGGCTGATTTAAACAGCGTTCGGCGGGTGGCACTGGGGGCGGGGAAGAAGGGGGAAGTCACGGAACTCCTTAGGTGAATAATGCAAACCTAAGTAAGGTTAGCCTACCCTTGCTCTAATTAGAAAAGCTTTTCGTGGCGTAATTGCACATGTGACGCGGTCGACAGGTGCTGTGGATTGCCGCGGCGGGGTGAACAGTGGTTCACTGGACGGAAGGTAAACACACGTTCACCCGCCGTCTTTGTGGCCGGGCCAGGATCCGCCCCCCACTCCCCCATCCCGCGCACCGTCGAAAGCAGCAGATGCCCCGCACCAACGCCACCCGTCCCCAACGCACCCCCGCGCCGTCGCTCATCACCGCTGTCCTGGCGTTGAGCGGCACGGTGGTCTCCCTTATGCAGACGCTGGTGGTGCCGCTGCTGCCGGACTTCCCAAGCATCCTGGGTGTAACTGCCGACGACGCTTCCTGGCTGGTGACCGCCACCTTGCTTTCGAGCGCCGTGGCGACGCCCATTGTGTCCCGCAGCGCGGACATGTACGGCAAGCGCAAAATGATGGTGATCTGCCTGGCCATCATGGTGGCCGGCTCGGTCATTGCGGCCCTTGGCGGATCCTTCCTCTGGCTCATCATCGGGCGGGCCCTCCAAGGCTTCTCCTCGGCGCTGATCCCTGTGGGCATCAGCATCATGCGCGACGAACTGCCGAAGGAAAAGATGGGATCGGCGGTGGCACTGATGAGCGCCACCCTCGGCATCGGCAGCGCCCTGGGGTTGCCGTTGGCCGGCGTGCTCTACGAAGGCCTTGGCTGGGAGTCGATCTTCTGGGTATCTGCCGCCGCCGGAACACTGCTGCTGCTAGCAGTGCTCCTGGTGGTGCCCGAATCCAGGGTCCGCACGCCCGGGCGCTTCGACTACGCCGGAGCCGCGGTGTTGTCGGGCGCGCTGGCGGCCCTGCTGCTGGCCATCTCCAAGGGCGGCTCGTGGGGTTGGGGCTCCGAGCCGGTCCTGCTGCTGTTCCTCAGTGCCGTGGTGCTCCTGGCCATGTGGGTGCCCTACGAACTCAAGGTCAGCCAGCCGATGGTTGACCTGCGGACCTCCGCACGCCGTCCGGTGCTGATGACCAACCTCGCCTCGCTGCTCATCGGGTTCGCCATGTTCGCGAACATGCTGCTCACCACCCAGCAGCTCCAACTGCCCACCGTCACAGGCTATGGCTTCGAGCTAAGCGTCATCACGGCCGGGCTGTGCATGGTCCCGTCCGGACTGGCCATGGTGATTTTCGCACCCGTTTCCGGCCGCCTGATCCGGGTCTTTGGCGGCAAAACCGCACTGATTGCCGGTGCCGCCGTCATGATTGCCGGCTACGTGGGCCGTGTGTTCTTCTACGACTCCATCGCGTCAGTGATCATCGGTTCCACCGTGGTCAGCATAGGAACGGCCATCGCCTACGCCGCGATGCCCACCCTGATCATGGGCGTGGTTCCCATCACCGAGACGGCCTCGGCCAACGGACTCAACAGTCTGGTCAGGTCCATCGGAACGTCGACGTCGAGCGCCGCCGTCGCCGCCGTCCTCACCTCCGTGACCGTCACGGTGGGGGCCGCCCATCTCCCCTCGTTCGATGCCTTCAAGGACGTTTTCTGGATGGCGGCCCTGGCCTCGGCGGGATCTATCCTCGCCGCGGTGTTCATCCCGCGGCTAGCGGCACCCCGCCCTGCCGTGCCCGTCGGCGCGGTCAGCGAACTCGTGGTCCAGGGCCGCGTCCTGGCGGCCGACCAGCGGCCCCTCACACCCGCCGTCGTCACCGTGCTGCGGACCGGCGGCGAACCGGTGGACTGGAGCCGGGTGGATGCGGAAGGCAATTATTCCGTGGCGCTGCCCGGGGCCGGAAAATACCTCGTGGTGGCCAACGCGGGCGGCTGGGCGCCCCTGGCCCAGGTCTTCGATTTCGACGGCCGCACCCTCCAGCACAACTTCCTCCTGGGGAAGCGCCTGGAGGTCAGCGGGATTGTCAGCGTGGGCGGCCGCCCCGTCCCCGGCGCCATGGTGACCCTGCTGCACGCTACGGGCGAGCACCTGGCTACGGCTCACACCGATGACGACGGCACTTACGCCTTTCCGCTGCCTCCCGCCGGCCGCTACGTTGTCAGCATGCTGCATCCGGTGACCCACCAGGCCCTGGCCCGCAAGCTGGCGGTGGATGGCCGGCCCGTTACCCTGGACCTTGCCGCGCCCGCGGGGGATGCCGGGGAGCCGGCGCGGGCATGAGCAGTCCGAGCCACGACGCCATCCTGCAGTCCGCCAGGCGCCTCTTCGGCGAACGCGGATACCGCGGCGTCACGGTCCGGGACATCGCCGCCGATGCGGGGATTTCGGCGGCCCTGGTGATGAAGCTGTTCGTCTCCAAGGAAAAACTCTTCGCCGCCGCGCAGCCGGACGAATCGCTGCTCACCGACCTCGACGTCCCGACGTCGGAACTCGGCAGGGCGCTGGTGTTCCGGGTCCTGATGCGGCGCGAACGCGGCGCGCAGGAGCCGTGGGCCATGATCCCGTTCCTCGTCCAGGACGCTCCGGACCCCGACGCGGCCCGTGCCGAAATCCGCGAACGCTACCTTGGCGCCGTCGCCCGCGTCATGGGCGACACCTCACCCGACCGCCGCGCGGCAGCGACGGTGATCGCGCTGATGACCGGCTTCGGCGAGACGCTCCGGACCCTGGGCCTGTTCGACGACTGGGAGTTCGACGACCTCGTGGCCCGCTTCGGTCCCATCATCCAGGCCCAAATCGACACCTGCGCAGCGGCCGGCCGGTAGCAACTCCAACGCGGGGTTAGCGGAGGACGATGTCCACCGGGTTGGCATCGGACCGCCACTCGCCCTCGGAACCGGGGCTGCGCCGGATGACGGGGGCCGTCAAAACCCCGGAGCGGTTGGTGCGCTTGTCGCGGAGGATTTCCGTGACCGAGCCGAGGTGCCGGGACAGGTCGATGACATTCTCCGGCGCGGCCAGCAGCAGCTGGAAACCGAACTCGTGCAGGGCCTTGATGCCGGCACCGGCGAATTCCTCCGACGCCAGCACAAACGCCTCGTCCATCATCACGGTGCCGTAGGTGGTGAAGCCCTGTTCGGCGATGCCGAGCTGGTAGCTCAGCGCCGCCGCCATGATGAAGGCGGTGAACCGCTGCCGTTCGCCGCCGGACATGGAGCCGGTATCGGCGTGCATAAAGACCTCGGTCTTCTTGCCGCCACGGGAACCCGTCACCTCCCGGTGCTCCTTGCACTGGATGAACAGGTGGCCGCGCACGTCCAGGACTTCCGCGCGCCAGCGCCGGTCCTCCGGCGTGGAGGACCCCAGCCGCTTCACCAACGTTTCCAGGGTCTTGTAGCGCGCCGTGAGCTCGGCGTCGTCATCTCCCCCGGAGTTTGCGCCTTCCGCGGCACCCCGCGACGGCCGCGCGTGCCGGGCCTTGAGCGCGTTCTGGATGGCGTCCTTGAACTGCTTGGCCGTGGCGGGGAGCGTCTGCTTGATGTCCAGTTCCAGGAAGCTGCCCTCGTGGAAATTGACCTCGGACAGGATGCCGTTCAGGGGCAGGATGCGGCTGGTGATGGAGCGCCGTTCCTCATCCAGCAGGTGCAGCAGGGTGCTGAAGGATTCGTGCGTGCGCTGGTTGAAGAACTGCCGGAATTCGCTCTCCTGCGCGGGCAGGCCGTCGCTGACGATCGCGTGGTAGCGGGCCTCGAACTCGCCGGCCGCACCGATGGACGTGCCGTGGTCTGCGGAGATCGCCGAGCCCCACTCTCGCACAAATCCCTCGAAGATCCGGGTCAGCCGCTCGGACGTGGCCTGCCCGCGCGTCTCCGCGGTGTGCAGTTCCCCGAGCAGCTCCGTCCGGACGCGGTTGGCCAGGTTGTCCAGCTCATGCATCTCGCCGACGTCGCCGAATTCGCTGAAGTACGGGTCCAGTGCGGTGACGGTAGCGTCCGACGGCGGCGCCTGGGCCAGGCGGGTCCGCGCGGCTTCCAGCAACGAATCGGCGGTGCTCAGCTGGCGGTCCAGTGCCTTGTATTCGCTTTGCAGGACAGCCGCGGCCTCGGTGCTCGCCTGGTGTTTCTGCCGTGCTGTTTCGATGTTGGCCCGCAGCGGCTCCAGGTCCGCCTGCGCTGCGAGGGCGTCCTTGAGCCGCTGTTCAATCCTGGCCAGTTCCTCGGCGGCCACCGCTGCGGACACCTGTTCCCAGGGCCGGTGGTCCTCGGCGATGCGGCGGAGGGCGTCGAGCTGCCGGCTCATGCCCTGGTGGGATTCTTCCCGGCTTTGCGCGAGCTCAGCCGCCTTCGCGAGTTCCTGCTGCAGGTCAGCCACCTGGGCTGCCACGAGTTCCAGTTTGGCGGCGTTATCGAACCCCAGGACATAGTCCTGGCGGCCGGTGAAGCGATCGTCCTTTTCCACCGTGTGGCGGTTGCGCTTGACCACGCCGCCCAGGCTCAGGCCATTGTCCAGCGTCGCCAGCTCGTCGGGGTCCGCCACACACGGGTACGCGAAATCCAGGGCGATCCGCTCGCGGATCCATTCCCCGGCGTCGGCCACCGCGCCGCTGGCGAGGATGTCCAGCTTGGTGAGCAGGTCGCCGTCGCGCACGTCCTCCACGGCGAGGGCCCCGCCGGCGAGCGGTTTGGACACGTCCACGGCGCGCAGCGCTCCGCGCACTTTGTTGGCGTTCAGGTAACGGGTCACCGCAGCGAAGTGTTCGCCCGGAACCAGCAGCGTGGTGGCCAGGTTCCGCAGCGCACGCTCGGCGGCCGGCCGCCACTGCTCCTCCCCCTCGGCCAGGTCCATCAGCTCGCCGCCAAAGGGCATCCGGTCCTCGGGGACGCCAGTGGCCGCGGCGATCGCCGCCCGGTTTTCAATGCTCGACGGCGGCAGCAGGGACTTGCGCGTCCGCAGCGAGAGGAGCTCCTGTTCGGCAGCTGCCAGCTCGCGTTTCTTGGTGGCGTGGCCGTCGAACGCCTCGAAGCGGAGGTCCTGCAGGGCCTGCGAATCGTCCTTGAGCTCGGCAGCCCGGGCGGCAGCATGTTCGTGGGCCTGTTCCCAGCCCGCGGCGCTCCACTCAAGCTGCAGGCCGGCGTCGGACAGGGCCTTGCGCGCGGCTTCCTCCACCTGCTCGCGGAGCCTGAGGCCCACCCTGGCGTTCTCCAGCGACTGTTCGATCGCCGAGATCGCGTTGCCGCCCTGGTTGTTGTAGTCAGTCTCGAGCTCGCGCAGCTCCTTGGCGAGGCCGTCGCGGACGCTCCGCTCGGCGCCGAGGTCCTTGGCCTTGGCCTGCGCCAGCTCCTTGAACCGGGCCAGTGTCTTCTGGTGGACGGTGACCGCAAGCTGCTGCTTGTAGGCCTCGAACTCCTCGCCCGCCAGCTCGCGGAGCCGGTTGGCGTCCAGCAGCGACTGCGCGTAGTCCTTGTTCAGGCCGGGCACCGGGGCCAGCTGGTCCCGTTGCTGCCGGACGTCCTCCAGCCGCTGCCGGATGGACATCAGGTTGCTGAATTCCTCCACCACCGCATCCGCCGCGGAGAGGGTTGCCGGGGCGTCCAGGACCTGGTCGCGGAAGAAGGTGTTTACGCTGCCGCCCAGGCCCTTGCCGGCCTGGATCACGCGCAGCAGCGGTAGGGCCTGGTCCGAGCTGATGCCCAGCAGGCGGCGGAAACGCTCCGCGAAGGCCTTGTGGACGTCGAAGATCTGGGCGTCCGGGAAGATCGTTTCCAGCGAGGCTTTGGTGAAGCGTTTCTCCGCGATGTCCTCAATGGCCGGCAGGTCCAGCGGCTTGTTGTCGATCAGGTAGAACCGTCCAACGCTGGACTCCGTGCCGTTCTTGGGGACGTCGAACAGGGCGGACACGGTGACGCGGGTGCCCGCGGCGTTGTCGAACGTCAGCGCGACGGCGGACCAGGTGGCACCGGGGCGCTGGAACGCACTGGCCGAGCCCTCGCCCACCGCCTTGTCGCCCACCTTGCCGCGCATGTAGGTGAACGTGGTCCGCTTGTCCTCCACAGCCCCGCCAGCACGCTGGGCGGCGGCCTCGTTGGAGCGCGGCCGGGCGTCAAACACGCGCAGCATGGCGTCAAAGAGCGTGGACTTGCCCACGCCCGAGTTGCCCGTCAGCAGGGTTCCGTTGCGGTCCACGTGCATCGTGTGCGCGCCGTGGAAGGTGCCCCAGTTGACCACCTGGACCAGGGCAAGCCGCATCTGGCCGGGGTTCGTCACGTCCCCCAACGGAAGCATGCTCGCGATCGTCACTTGGTCACCTCAGTCTTGCTTTCGTCCGCGTCGCCACCGGGCACATGCTCGGCGTGCTCGCTCGTTCCTCGCTTAGACGCACGCTGCCGCATGTCCCCGTCGCCACCGCTCGTGCCAGGACCCGGCGAAGGGGCGGGGGCGGCATCGGCGTCGTCGTCCCCTGCGCCTTCCTCATCAGATCCGGAGTCATCAAGGTCCAGCATCGCTTCGGTACCGGTTGGGTCTGTGGTGGCTGCTACCAGGGCTTCGATTTGGGCCGGGATGTCGCCGATGTTTTCGAAGGGCAAGGCCAGGGGGAGGGCGTTGGAGATGGCGTACACGTCGTCCAGGCCCGTGGCGAGGAGGAGTTGGCGGGCCAGGAGCTTGGTGATGGCCCTGTTGACCACGTCCGAATCCCGCAGGGCGTCCTGCTGGCCTGCGGGCTGGTAGTGCGCCACGAGGTCCGCAATTTCCTCGCGCGTGATGGTGGGATCGGTCTGGGCCGTGACGTGGCGGTCCAGCAGCAGGCGCAGGCGCAGCAGCACGATGGTCTCCACCCGGCTGAGCGCCCTTTGCTGGCGGAGGATGCTCGAACGCGTGCTGCCGCCAATGGCATCGGGGTCCACGGGGCGCAGCACGGCGATCTTGCGCTCGTGGTCGAGCTGGAGGGTCAGGAAGAGCTCGGACAGGCGGCTGCGCAGGATCAGCTGGTTATCCAGCAGGGTGGTCCACAGTTTCTCGTCCCGGCCGCCGTCGACGTACGGGCCCTTCAGCAGCTTCACCAGTGCCTGGCGCACCTTCATCGAGAGCACGCCCGTGTCGCCCGGGAAGAGTGCCGCGCCGTCCACAAAGGTATCCCGGGGCGTCACCCCGCCGCTGCGTTCGGGAGCCGGGGCCGCCGTCGTTATTTCTTCAGTCACTGTGAATCCTTCTTGAGGGTGACCACCGGCAGGTACGCCTTTCGGGTGCTGCCGTCGATCTGTTCGAAGTCCAGGCCGTCCCAGGTTTCGCGGTCGAAGGCCGCACCTTCCTGGAGGGCGTATGAGAGGAGCGCGCGGATGGAGTTGATGTGCTGTTCCTCGGCGGGCAGCTGCGCCCAGGCGTCGGCCAGGGTGGCGGCGCCGGCAACGGCCGCACGGATGGCTGCGGGCCGCGCCTTGGCTGTCCTCGGCGAGCGCACGCGGTCCGAGTCGCTGAAGGAAATGGGGTCCGCGAGCTTGGGCGGGACGGCGAATTCGTCCGGGTCGTAGAGCTTGACCATCGCCAGGGATTCGAAGCCGGCGTTGAACAGCACCGGCCCCCGGACAAGGCCCGCCCGTTCACGTTCGTACGGCAGGGACCGGATGGCCTGTTCGGCCTCGCGCAGCACTTTCCGGAGCCGGACGGACTGGCGGAAGTCGTCGCTTTGGACGTAGGTGTTCAGGCTTTCGCTGAGCTTGCCGTAGATGCGCTGGATCTGGCCGTGCTGGTGGCGGAGCTCGGCCACCAGGTTCTTGAGGGTCTCGCGGTCCTCGGGCGAGAGCTCATCGGCAAACTGCCTGCTCAGGACCTCGCCGATGGCCGAGCGGAACCGCATTTGCTGCTGCGGGTCGTCCAGGAACGCGGTGAACGAACGGAAGGTTCTGCCCTCGGGGCTTTGCCGGAGCCGTTTATCCGCTTCCAGCACCTGGGCCATGGTGGCGCCCTTGCTGAGTGACTCCTCGATGATCTGGTTCCGCAGTTCACCCACCAGTTCTTCAATGCGGTCGCGCATCTTTTTGTAGTCGGCGGGCAGGCTCGCGGCGAGGTCCAGGATGTTGCCGGCTGCCTCCACGGCTTCGTCGTCATCGAGCAGGCCGTCAAAGTCTCCGGAGCTGATGTCCTGGATCAGCTGCTGCCGTTCCCCGATCTCTTCCTCGAGGGATTCCAGCCGGGCGCTCTGATCCGGGTTGGTTTCGTTGGCGAGCTTCTCCACATCTCCCAGCAGGGTTCCCAGCCGGGATCCGTTCAGCGTGGACCGTTCGCTGGAGAGGCTGTCCAGGAAGGCGAGCACGCGGGCGGCAGGCTCGGTGACTTCGTAGACAATCTGCCCCGACTGATTGCGGCGCGTCAGGAAGTTCTTGCGCGTCCATTCGTCCGCATAGTTCCTGCCGGTGGACGTCCCGGCGGCGGCCCCGCCCGGATCCTGGCGCCGCAACTGCTCAAGGAAGGAGTCGACGTCGGCGTGGAACTCCTCGAGCGGAAGCTGCGGCCGGGTGCGGGTAAAGGATGCCTGCAGCACGGCGATGACCCACGGCGCGGAGCGGGTGAGCGCCCACGCAGGGCCCTTGGTGAGGAGTTCGAGGTCCCGGAGCCGGGCGCTGATCGCGTCAGCGGATGACCTGGCGGAGCGGGGCACGCACTCTCCTATAACTGCTGGGGGATGGTTGGGCAGGAAAACTGCCAACTACAAGGTTAACGCAGAGCCCCTGCACCCCTAACTCCCAGGGGGCCGCGACCGGCCCGTGACCTACCCCCGGGTAGCATTGCGATCCCGTATCAACCGCCGCTCCGGGCGGGCCGTGTCTGGTCCGGGACACGGGCCGCCCCTACGCTCAGTCCTACTGACTCGACCGAAGCAATGGCGCAGGGGGAAGAATGCAGTTCGATTTAAGTTCAGTGGAGACGGCCACCATGGTGTTCATCGGAACCGTGGTGTTCGCCCTGGCCATGACGGCCTTTGTCCTGGTGGCGGGAGTCCTTGCCCTGGTCCTGGTGGGGGTGGGCAAGCTGGCCTGGTTCCTCGTGTCCACGTCGCTGCTGGCAGTGGTCCACGGCATTAACCAGGGCTGGGACCGGCTGGTGCATCAGGCCGCCAAGGTGGAGATCCCGGGGGACTTCCCAGGGCAGCCCGCCCCTAGCACCGGAAGCTACCCGCGGGTAATGTTGGGAGACAGCTAAAGGGTTCTCCAACCCGGCGGATCCATGGCTTGAACCGGCCACCCGGCGAAGGAGATACCCCATGAGCTCCGCCACTGACAGTCCCGCCACCAAAGCTGCCCCGGACGCGCCACCCACGGACGCTCCGGACGCCGACGTTCCGGTCGACGCGGCCAACATCGGGCCCGAAGCCACCGCCGCGGATGCCAGGGCACTCGCCGAGGCCTCCCGCGAGACCGGCTGGGACCGGCCCAGTTTTGCGAAGGGGCTGTACCTGGGAAGCTTTGACCTCGACCTCATTCACCCCTGGCCGAAGGCACAGGCTGAAGACGTGGAACGCGGCGAAGCCTTCATGGAGCGGCTCACCGAGTACGCGCGCACCATGTCCGGCCGCGTGATCGAGCGGGACGCAAAAATCCCCGACGAATACATCCGCGGCCTGGCGGACCTTGGCGTGTTCGGCATGAAGATCCCCCGCGAATACGGCGGACTCGGCCTGTCCTTGGTCTACTACGGCAGGTCCCTGGCGCTGCTGGGCAGCGTCCACCCGAGTCTTGGCGCCCTGGTCTCGGCCCATCAGTCCATCGGCGTGCCGGAGCCCGTGAAGGTCTTTGGCACTCCCGAGCAGAAACGCGAATACCTGCCGCGCTGCGCCGCGGGCGCCATCACCGCTTTCCTGCTGACCGAACCCGACGTTGGCAGCGATCCTGCCCGGATGGGCAGCACCGCAGTTCCCACGGACGACGGCGACTCCTACGTCCTGGACGGCGTGAAACTTTGGACCACCAACGGTGTGATCGCCGAACTGGTGGTGGTCATGGCCCTGGTACCGGCCCACACCGATGCGGACGGCACGGCCCACAAGGGCGGCATCAGCGCGTTCGTGGTGGAGATGGACTCCCCCGGCATCACCGTGGAGAACCGCAACGCCTTTATGGGACTGCGCGGCATCGAAAATGGCGTGACCCGGTTCCACCAGGTGCGGGTACCCGCGGCCAACCGGCTGGGACGCGAAGGGCAGGGCCTGAAGATTGCCCTCACCACGCTGAACACGGGCCGCCTTTCGCTGCCGGCGCTGTGTGTCGCGTCCGGCCGCTGGAGCCTGAAAATCGCCCGGGAATGGTCCAACGCCCGCACCCAATGGGGCCAGCCGGTGGGCAAACACGAAGCCGTGGGCAAGAAGATCGCCTTCATCGCCGCGTCCGCCTTTGCCCTGGACGCCGTGTTTGAACTGTCCGCAGAACTTGCCGACGCCGGGCAGAAGGACGTCCGGATCGAGGCGGCCCTGGCCAAGCTGTGGTCCACGGAGATCAGCTGCCGGATCGCCGATGAGCTGGTCCAGATCCGCGGTGGCCGCGGCTTTGAGACCGCGGAATCGCTGGCGGCCCGCGGCGAGCGCGCCGTTCCGGCCGAACAGCAGCTGCGGGACCTGCGGATCAACCGCATCTTCGAAGGCTCCTCGGAGATCATGAAGCTCCTCATTGCCCGCGAAGCCGTGGACGCGCACCTTGCCGCCGCCGGCGACCTCGCCTCCGTGGACGCGAGCCTGCAGGACAAAGCGCGGGCCGCCGTCGGGGCCTCCGGCTTCTACGCGAAGTGGCTGCCCAAGCTCGTGGCCGGCGCCGGGATGGATCCCCGCTCCTACGGCGACTTCGGCCGGCTGGCCAAGCACCTGCGTTTTGTGGAGCGGACGTCACGGCGGCTGGCCCGCCAGACGTTCTACGGTATGGGCCGCTGGCAGGCGAAGCTGGAATACAAGCAGGCGTTCCTGGGCCGCGTGGTGGACATCGGCGCGGAACTCTTCGCCATGGCGGCGTGCTGTTCACGCGCCGAGATGCTTCTTCACACCGACCCGGAGCATGCCGCAGGCGCGTACGAACTCGCCGAGGCGTTCTGTGAGCAGTCGCGGGTCCGCATCGACGAGTATTTTGACCAGCTCTGGCGCAACACCGACGACTCCGATCATGTGCTCGCCGGAAAGGTCCTGGCCGGGGAATACAGCTGGCTGGAGGCCGGAATCCTGGACCAGTCGGAGGGTACGGGCCCGTGGATCTCCGACGCCGCGCCCGGGGCCTCCCAGAAGGAAAACCTGCACCGCAGCTACCGCTAGCAGATAGTAAGTACCCTTGTTATAGCCGTTGACCAGTGGTTGAGTTGGTTCATGAGCAACCACATGGAGCCAGGGGACGGACTTCCGCGGCGCGCCCGGCGTGAGAATTTGCGGAGTGAGACCGCCCGCGATGAAACCTTCGCGGGCGGCGAGCCAACACGGGCTTTGGATCAGACGCAGCCGTACGCCGAACGGCCGTACCCCGAACCGGCCAGTGCCGTGCGGCCGAACGACGAGCCGGCCTACGTGGCCGAACCCGAAGCGACCGCTCCGGTGATCGACCCGCGGCTGACGGACCCCAGCCTCACCGACCGGCAGACCGCCGTAGCCCGCGAGAAGGAACAGTTCGGCGGCGTCAAAGTCGGTTCCGCCTTCTTCGGCTGGCTGGCTGCCACCGGCATGGCCGTCCTGCTGACGGCCTTTGTCGCCGCAGCGGGCACCGCCGTGGGGCTCGCGAACCACGCCGACGTCAACGAGGCCGTCAACCAGATGGCCACCAACGGGACCGTGGGCGTGGTGGGCATCATCGTCCTGCTGGTGATCCTGTTTGTCTCCTACTACTCAGGCGGCTACGTGGCCGGCCGGATGGCACGGTTCAACGGCGCCAGGCAGGGCATGATGGTGTGGGCCTGGGCCCTGATCGCCGCCGTGGTGGTGGCGGTGCTCGGCCTGATCGCCGGCCAGCAGTTTAACGTGCTGGCCAGCCTCAACAGCTTCCCGCGGATCCCCATCAACGAAGGCCAGTTGACAGTCACCAGCATCATCGCCGCCGTGGTGGTGGCCCTGGTTGCATTGGTGGGAGCCGTGCTCGGCGGCCTGGCCGGCATGCATTTCCACCGCAAGGTGGACCGGGCCGGCTTCACACCGGACGAAACCTACAGCGAGAGCTAAACGATGGCGTCCACGTAGTACCACCGCCGGTTCTCGCGCACGAAGCGGCTGGTTTCGTGGTGGACGCCGCGTTCGCCGTCGTGCCGGAAATACGCTTTGAACTCCACAATGCCTTCGGTGTCGAGCGGACCGCCGCGGTGTGTGGAGACGATGTCCAGCCGGCGCCATTCCATGGCAGGGTCCAGGTCCAGGTCAGCCGGCACGGTGCCCGGATGCCACGTCTTGCGGAGGTATTCGGCGTTGAGCAGCACAAACGCCGTGAAGCGCGAACGCATCAGCTGCTCAGCCGTAGCCGCGTCGGCTGCCCCGGTGTGGAAGCGGCCGCAGCATTCGCTGTACACCTCGCCTGAAAGGCACGGGCAGTTGCCGGCCATACCTGGATTCGTGCCCAACATTGTTCCCCTGGCGATAGTCTTCGAGCCTCTCGGCGGCCTGATGGCCCTCATCGACTATAGGCGGCAGGTCCGGCCGGCAGGGCAGCTTGTCATATCCGGTAACAGCTTCGAAACAACCTCTGCAGGACCCCCTCACCCGCGGGCATGTCCGAAAAATAGTCCGTAAGGTAGTGGAGGGGCTTGGTGCCCGTGGTGAGGGTGCCGGCACGGGCTCCGCTGCTGGCTGATTGGAGTGATGACGTGGGAGATTCAACAACGATCGCTCTCAACCTGACGTTTTTCGGCACGCTGGGACTCGCATTCCTGATGTTCCTCGGCCTGTTCCTGCTGGTCATCCTGACCCTGGTGCTCGCCGGCGTCGGCAGGTTCCTGGTGGTCAGCGTGCAGGCCCTGTTCGGGCGGCTCCCCCACCACGAAACCCTCCCGCTGGTGCGTCTCACCGGCGAGACCGGGCCGTCTGATGCGTCCCAGGAAGCGGACGACGCCGCTGCTGCCGCCCACTCTCCCGGCAAGCCGCCCCGCGCCGGGCTGCTCGGCGGCGCGCTTTCTGCCCGGGGCAAGTGGAGCAAACAGAATTCTTCCCCGCTGGGGCAGCGGTTCCGGAACGCCGTGGAGCGCCACCCCTGGATCGCAGCCCGGCGCGAGCCGCCGGTGCTGGCCGGGGACTGGGCTGCCGCCGTCGCGGACGCCGATGCCCGTGCCATGGCGCGGGCGCGGGCCGCCGTCCCCGAGATCAAGGTGACCGTCCGCGAACTTCCGGAGCCATCCCTGCCGGCCGAACAACTGGAAGCGGTGGCCCCGCTGGTGGAATCTGCGCTGCATCGGGACATTCCCGGCCCCGAGGACGCCCCCTCGTTCACGAAGCCGCCCGCCCCGGCCCAACTCTCCCCGCTGGACACCGGCTCGCTCATGTCACTGAACGGCCACCCGAAGGTCCTCAGGGCCAAGCTGCCCGCCAGCAACACCTGAGCTTCCACACTGCGGCCGGAAGCTTCACAAACCGTCACGGCGCCGGGCCGCGTTACGTCCCGCGACGAAAAGCGAAGTTCTAAGGCGGGATCCGTTTCCGCTCCGCCGAATGTGTGTAGCGTCGTGACGATCCACAGCACACCGCGTGGGGAATCAACCGTGAGGAGCCGGGGATGAGCCTCAGCGAACTCCGGGTGTTCGGCCGGTCCGGGACACCCATCAGCCCTCTCACCCTGGGCACCATGAACTTTGGCGAAGGCCTCGGCCCGCCGGACAGCGCCCGGACCAGCGGCGCGGTAAACGGCCCGCCCACTGGGGCGGACGAAAGCATTCGCATCATCCAGTCCGCCCTGGACGCCGGCATCACCGCGGTGGACACCGCGGACGTGTATTCGCAGGGGGAATCGGAACAGGTGGTGGGCCGCGCGCTCCGCGGCCGCCGCGACGACGTCTTCCTGGCCACCAAATTCCACGGGCAGATGAGCCCCAACCCTGCACACTCCGGCAACTCGCGGCGCTGGATCATGCAGGCTGTGGAAGGCAGCCTGCGCAGGCTGCAGACGGACCGGATCGACCTCTACCAGGCCCACCGGCCGGACTACAACACGGACGTCCTGGAGACCATCACCGCCCTGAATGACCTCATCCGGCAGGGCAAGATCCTCTACTACGGCACGTCAGTCTTCACCCCGGCGCAGCTGGTGGAGGCGCAGTGGCTTGCCACCACCAACCACCTGATCCCGCCCGTGGCCAATCAGGTGCCCTACTCCATGCTGGTCCGCGGCAATGAACGCGACGTCCTCCCCATCGCCCAGCAGTACGGCCTCGGCGTGCTCGCCTACGGTCCGCTGGCCGGCGGCTGGCTGTCCGGCGACTTTGTCCTGGACGCCGGCAAGCCGCCCACCCGCGTGCATTCACTCCCGGGCCGCTACGACATCTCCGGGCCCTCCAGCGAACGAAAGCTCCTGGCGGCGGACTCGCTGGCGCGGCTGGCGGACAAGCTGGAGATCTCGCTGGTGGAGCTTTCCGTCGGCTTCGCGCTGAACCACCCGGCGGTGAGCAGCGTGATCATCGGCCCCCGCACGGAAGCCCACCTCCAGACCTACCTCAAGGCGGCGGACACCCTCCTGAGCGAACCGGTCCTGGATGCCATCGATGAACTGGTGCCGCCCGGGACCAACTTCGTGGAGCGCGATGCCGGCGCCGTCGTCCCGTCCCTGGAGTACGCGGAACTCCGCCGCCGCTGACGCCCGCGCCGGGACGCCGCCGTCGTACGCCCCATCCGTGCGCAGGCTCCCCCGTCTTGGGCCCTTACCCTGAGCAACCAACTCCGTTAGCGTGGAAACCATGGAATTCAGATACCTCGGAAACAGCGGCTTCAAAGTCTCGGAGATCACGTTCGGCAACTGGCTGACCCACGGCTCCCAGGTGGAGAACGACGTCGCCACCCAGTGCGTCAGGGCAGCGCTCGACGCCGGCATCAGCACCTTTGACACGGCCGACGTCTACGCCAACACCGCCGCGGAAACCGTCCTCGGCGAGGCGCTGAAAGGCGAGCGCCGCGAATCCCTGGAGATTTTCACCAAGGTCTTCGGCCCCACCGGCCCCAAGGGAAAGAACGATCTGGGCCTGTCCCGCAAGCACATCATGGAGTCCATCAACGGCTCCCTCCGCCGGCTGCAGACAGACTACGTGGACCTCTACCAGGCCCACCGCTACGACTTTGAAACGCCGCTGGAAGAGACCATGCAGGCGTTCGCGGACATCGTCCGGCAGGGCAAGGCCCTCTACATCGGGGTGAGCGAATGGACGGCGGACCAGCTCCGCGCGGGCCACGCGCTGTCCAAGGAACTGGGCTTCCAGCTGATCTCCAACCAGCCGCAGTACAACATGCTGTGGCGGGTCATCGAGGCCGAGGTGGTGCCCGCGTCCGAAGAACTGGGCGTCTCGCAGATTGTCTGGTCCCCCATGGGCCAGGGCGTCCTGAGCGGCAAGTACCTGCCCGGCCAGCCCGCACCTGAAGGCAGCCGCGCCACGGATGACAAGGGCGGCGCAAAGATGATTCAGCGCTGGATGCGCGACGACGTCCTCGCGGGCGTCCAGGAACTGAAGCCGGTGGCCGCGGAGGCAGGGCTCACCATGCCGCAGCTCGCCGTGGCCTGGGCCCTGCAGAATCCCAACGTGGCCTCGGCCATTGTGGGCGCGTCCCGGCCCGAACAGATCGCGGACAGCGTGGCTGCTGCCGGCGTGAAGCTCGAATCCGAGGTCCTGAAGAGGATCGACGACGCCATCGGCGCGCTCGCGGAACGCGATCCGGCGAAGACCACCTCGCCCGCCACCCGCGAAGGCTAGGCCTCCGTGACTTCCCTGCCGCCGATGGCGGAACTTGCCGTCACGGGGTCCACCGGGGGCCTGGGCGGGATGGTGGCCCGGCAGCTCGCCGACGCCGGCTCCGCCCAGCGCCTGCTGGTGCGCGACGCCGGCCGCGCCCCGGACCTCGACGGCGCCGTTCCGCTGGTCTTCAGCTATGCGGACGCTGGTTCATCCAACAAGGCGCTGGAGGGGGTCAAGGTCCTGTTCATGGTGTCCGCGGCCGAGGCCGAGGACCGGTTGGAGCAGCACTACACCTTCGTCGATGCGGCCGCCGCGGCCGGGGTCCAACACGTGGTGTACACGTCGTTCTACGGCGCGGCCCCGGATTCGGTGTTCACATTGGGCCGCGACCACTACGCCACCGAGGAGCGGATCAAGGCCTCCGGCATGACGTACACCTTCCTGCGGGACAACTTCTACATGGACTTCCTGCCGCTCCTGGCAGGCGAAGACGGTGTGATCCGCGGGCCTGCGGGGAACGGGGTGGTCTCGGCGGTTTGCCGCGAAGACATTGCCCGGTGCGCGGTGGCGGTGCTGCAGGATCCCGCGCTCCATGCGGGAGCCACCTACAACCTCACCGGGCCGGACGAGCTGACCCTGGCAGCCGCCGCGGACATCCTGACGGCGAAAACCGCGCGCACCGTCACCTATCACCCGGAAACAGTGGACGAGGCCTACGCATCCCGGGCATCCTACGGCGCACCGCCGTGGCAGGTGGACGCCTGGGTCAGCACCTACACGGCGATCGCTGCGGGTGAACTGGCCGGAATCTCACCGGATGTCCACGGCCTCACCGGCCAGGACCCGTTGAGCCTGGCGGAGTTCCTGGACCGGCCCCAGCTGTAAGCCCGCGGGAGTCGTCCGGCGGCCCGCGGGCTGCTGACCGCGGGCTCCGTCCGGATGCGGCGGTCAGCAGCCTTCGAAGTCCGTGAGGACCTTGACCTTATCCGCCGAGGCAGACGCCGGATCGAAGGTGTAGCCGATCCACTCCTTGGCGAGCCTGCTGGCGAGCTCCACGCCGACTACCCGCTGGCCCATGGTGAGCACCTGGCAGTCGTTGGACAGGACCGAGCGCTCCACCGAGAACGAATCGTGGGCCGTGGTGGCCCGGATGCCGTCCACCTTGTTGGCGGCGATGGCCACCCCGATCCCCGTCCCGCAGAAGAGGATGGCCCGGTCGGCCTTGCCGTCGCGGATGAGTTCACCCGCGGCGATGCCAACCAACGGGTACGGCTTGGTGAAGTCCTCCGGGCTGTCGGTCCGGTTGACCCCGATGTCGATGATTTCGCTGATCCTGGGATCGGCCTGGAGGTCTGCCAGGATGCGGTTCTTGTAGTCGACGCCGGCTTCGTCGGCGCCCAGCACCAGGCGCAGCCCGGGCTTTTCCTGTGTGGCGGTCATGAGAGTGCTCCTTGCTGCTGGCTGACGGTGGCGGCGGCGGGTGCCGGCTGGTCCGGACCTGCCAGGTAGGGCCCCATTACGGTGAAGAGCATCGCCAGGGACGTGGCCCCGGGATCCGGGGTGCCCACGCTCTTCTCGGCAAGCGGCCGGGCCCGGCCCTTCAGGGGCCGCAGCGACGCCGTGGCTTCGGCCGCCGAGGTGGCTGCACCGGCAGCCGCGTCCCATGCCTGTCCCGGCTGGGTGCCGTCGGCCGCCAGCCGGGTGAAGGTCGCCGTGAAGGGCACCAGTGCATCCACCATGGTCTTGTCACCCGGCTCCGCCTTGCCCAGGCCGGTGATCCTGTCCGTGAACGCGCCCACCCCGGCCGCCAGCTGCGATGCGTCAGGGCTGCGCTGATCGCCCAGCGATTCCCCGAATGCCCGCAGGCCTGCGCCCCAGAGAACGCCTGAGGTGCCGCCGGCCTTGTCCGCCCAGGCATCACCGGCGGCGATGAGGACCGAGCCCGCCCCGGCGCCCTGCTCCGCCGCGGCCGCTGCTGCGGTGCTTGCGGCGTCGATGCCGCGGACCATGCCGCGTCCGTGGTCGCCGTCCCCCGCGATGGCGTCCATGTCCCCGAGCCGTGCTTCGGCTGCGTGCAGGCTGTCACGGGCGGCATTCAGCGCCGAAAGGCAACGGCCGGCGAACTCGCGGGAATCCTCGGTTGCTTCGAAAGCGGTAGGTGCGGCGGCGGCGTCGGACGTTTCCTCGCCGGAGGCATCCCCGGCCGCAACCGCGGCATTGCCCCGGCGGTACGCGGGCGTTTCGGCAGGGGCAGTCCAGAGCGGCTCCAGTTCCTCATCCAGCCAGGTGATGGTCAGGGACACCCCGGCCATGTCCAGGCTGGTGACCAGTTCGCCCACCTCGGGCATCACCAGGGTGTAGCCGGCGTCCCGGAGCAGCGGGGCCAAGGTCAGCCAGAGGACAAAGAGTTCCTCATGCTTGGTGGAGCCCAGGCCGTTGAGAATGACCGCGAGCCGATCGCCGGCGCCTTCGGGTGTTTCGGCCAGCAGCCGGGAGACGAACTCCTGGCCGAGTTCCTTGGCGGATGGTAGATCGGTGTCGAACAGGCCGGGTTCGCCGTGGATTCCCAGGCCGAGTCCCATCTGCTTGTCCTTGAGCGAGAACAACGGGGCGTCGGCGCCGGGGAAGGTGCAGCCGTGGAAGGCGCTGCCGATGGTGCGCGTGAGTCCGTTGGCCTTTCGGCCGAGCCGTGCCACCTCGGCCAGGTCCGCCCCCGCTTCGGCTGCGGCGCCCATGATCTTGAAGACCGTGAAGTCACCGGCGATGCCGCGGCGTTTCCCGGATTCCGACGGCGGTGCGCTGGCAATGTCGTCCGTCACCAGGACGTTCTCAACCAGGATGCCCTCGGCGGCCAGGCGTTCGCTGGCCATGCCGAAGTTCATCACGTCGCCGGCGTAGTTGCCATAGGCGAACACCACACCGGCGCCGGAGTCCGCGTTCTTGGCCACGGCGTAGGCCTGCTGCGCGGAGGGTGAGGTGAAGATGTTGCCCACCACGGCGCCGTCGGCCAGTCCGCTGCCGATCAGCCCGGCGAACGCCGGGTAGTGGCCGGACCCGCCGCCGGCGAGGACCGCAACCTTGGGCTTGGCGGGCCGGTGGCGCCGCACGGCGCCGCCGGGAACCTGGCGTACCAGGCCGGCGTGGACGTCGCAGAATCCGGCGAGCGCTTCTTCGGCGAATTCGGAAGGATCGTTGAAAATCTTGGTCATGGTGGGCTCTCTAACGTGCCTGGTTATGGGGTGGGGGCGCTGCTAGTGGATGTGGCTTCCGCCGTTGATGTCGATGGTGGTGCCGGTGAGGTAGGCCGATTCCTCGGAGGACAGGAAAGTGATGACGGCGGCAACTTCCTCGGTGGTGGCGTTGCGGCCCAGGGGAATGCCGGCGTTGATGGCGGCTTCCTGCTCCTCGGTGCTGCCTACGCGGATGTTGGTGTCCACAGCGCCGGGCGTGATGGCGTTGACGGTGACTCCTGCGGTGCCGAGTTCGCGGGCCAGCGCCTTGGTGAAGCCCAGGATGGCGGCCTTGGCGGCGGAGTAGGGAACCTTGCCGAACACGCCGCCGCCGCGCTGGGCGGAGACGGAGGACATGTTGACGATCCGGCCCCAGCCGTTCTCGATCATGTCCGGCAGGAACGCCTTGGTGACCAGGTAGGTGCCGGTGGCGTTGACGTCCATTACCTTGTGCCACAGCTCCAGGGTGGTCTCGAGGAAGGGGACCGGGGAGGTGATGCCGGCGATGTTGGCCAGGGCGCCCACCTGCGGCAGGATGCCGGCGTCGATTTCCTTCCTGACGGCGGCGTACGCGGCGTTGACGGAGCCTTCGTTGGCGACGTCGATTTCGTGGCCGAATGCCGGGACGTTGAATTCGTTGCCGATTTCCGCGGCGACCTTGGCGGACTTCTCGCCGTCGAGGTCCAGGATCACCACTGCCCAGCCCTGGCTGGCGTAGCGGCGGGCGGTGGTGATGCCGATGCCCCGCTCGGAGGTGGCTCCGGTGAGGACGGCGGTGCGCTGGATGGTGGTCATGATGCTCCTTGGATGTGCTTTGGCGTGTGGTGTTCGTCGTTGGGCAGGGGGTCAGATGAGGTCGGTGATGAAGCTGGCCGCTTTGGCTGCGGCGGCGGGGCGTTCGTCGTGCGTGACGTCCCGGGTTTCGAGTTCGAGCGAGAAGTGGCCGGTGTAGCCGCTCTCCGCGAGCGCACGGAGGCCTGCGGCGAAGTCGGCCTGGCCGTTGCCGATGCTGAGGTTGATGTTGCCCGGCACCGCATCCCGGAGGTGGACGTGGGAGATGCGGCCCGGGTGCCGTTCGAGGTACTCCAGCGGATCTTCGCCGGCGGCAACAATGTGGCTGAAGTCCATCACAATGCCGACGCCGGTCCCCGCCAGCCGCGTGGCCAGCAGTTCCGCGCGCTCGAGGTTCCAGCAGAACCGCAGGAAGTGCAGGGATTCGGTCCAGAGCTCGACGCCGAACTCCGCCGCGCGCCGGGCGGCGTGCGTGAGCTGGGCCGCGATTTCGTCCAGGTCCTCGTCGAGGCTCCGGACGGGGTGGTGGCTGAGTGCGCCGCATGGGAGGACCAGCGCCTTCGCGCCGGTGTTGGCCGTCAGGGTGAGCAGTGCTTCGAGGTGACGTTCGCGGGAGGCCCGGGCGTCGTCGTCGAGGACTGCGTTCAGGTCCCCGATATCCCCGTTGACTGAACGGACCTGCAGTCCGGAGGCCCCGACTTCCGCTGCCACGGTGGCGACGGCCGCGAGGTCCAGGTTGTAAGGGACGTGGTCGCACACTCCCGGCAGGGCGCCGAGATCGATTTCTTCAAAGCCGAGGCCGCTGATGGTCCGCAGGGCGGCTGGCAGGTCCTGGTGCCGGAAGCTGATGGACGAGCAGCCGAGTCTGGAGTTGAACATCGTCGTTGATCCTCTGGATAAGCGGGTGGTGACATGAATCACTGTAGGTGAATGCATTGTCAACAGTCAACCTCCAACATTGACTGTTGACAATGCTGCATGATGCAGCTCACACTGGGGGCATATCATTTGTTAACAGTCGACAGCGACGGTTCCGGCCGCTGTTCTTCGAAAGGGATTAACCATGAGCAAAGAAGCTCTCAGCATGCGGGGCCCGGTTCACGGCACCAAGGATGCGAGGCGGGTTGCCATCGGTTCCGGCGTCGGCGCCGTGATCGAAACCTACGACTTCATCGGCTTTGGCACCGCTGCCGCCCTGTACTTCGGGACGGCGTTCTTCCCCACCGGCGATCCGGTGACGGGCACGCTGGCAGCCTTCGCCACCCTCGGCGTCGGCTTTGCCGCCCGGCCCATCGGCGGCATCATCGGCGGCCACCTGGGGGACAAGCTGGGACGCAAGCCGGTCCTCGTGGCGTCCCTGATCCTCATGGGCGTGGCCACGTTCATGATCGGCCTGCTCCCCACCTACGGGCAGGTTGGCCTGCTGGCTCCCGCACTGCTGGTCTTCGTCCGGATCATCCAGGGCCTGGCCTTCGGTGCTGAATGGGGCGGCGCCATCCTGATGAGCTACGAGCACGCACCCTGGAAAAAGAAGGGCAAGTACACGGGCATCGTCCAGGCCGGCTTCCCGGTGGGCCTGCTGCTCGCCAACCTGGTCTTCCTGGGCAGCGTCCAGCTGGGCGGCGAACTCGCCTGGCGCATCCCCTTCCTTGCCAGCATTGTGCTGGTGGTGGTCGGCCTGATCATCCGCTCCAAGGTCCCCGAGTCCCCCGTTTTTGACGAGGTCAAGGAGAGCGGCTCGATCGTCAAGTCCCCCATCGTGGAGGTCCTCAAGACCGACTGGCGCAACATCATCAAGGGCATCGGCCTGCGCATCGCCGAAACCGCCGGCTACGCAGTCTCCGTCACCTACATGATTTCCTACCTGAACAGCCAGCACCTGGCGGACAAGACCCAGACGCTCGTTGCCCTGTGCATTGCCTCCGCGATCGGCATCTTTGCCACCCAGGCCTGGGCCCGCCTCACGGACCGGATCGGCCGCCGGCCGCTCTACATCTGGTCCTGCGCCTTCGCCGTGCTCTTCGCGGTCCCCATGTTCCTGCTGGTCAACACCGGGCTGTTCTTCTTCGTCATCGCCACCCTGGTCCTCTCCTACGCCGTCTGCCAGAACTCCCTCGCCGGCGCCCAGGGTGCCTGGTTCCCCGAGCTCTTCCAGGCGAAGACCCGCTCCTCCGGCGCGTCGCTGGCATACCAGATCTCCGCCATGGTTTCCGGCTTCACCCCCTTCATCACCACACTCCTGTTCGTCAGCTTCGGCTGGATGGGACCGGCTCTGCTGTTCGGCGCCTACGCCGCGATCGGCCTGTGGGCCGCCATTGCCACCCGCGAAACGTGGGGCAAGCGCGAACGCCAACTGGCCGATGAAGCCACCAAAAGCACACCCCAGTCGGTGAGCGCCTGATGACCGCTACCCAGGAACTGCACGCTGCCGGAACCCCGTCGAAGGAAAGAATGACCCAGGAAACCGCCACTGACCGCCTCCACCACGTCAGTGCCGCCGCGTACCGGATCCGGCACCACGCCCTGAACATGGGCGAGGTCCAGGGCCAGGGGTACGTGGGCCAGGCCCTCGGCGCAGCGGACATGCTCGCCACCGTCTACGGCGACCAGCTGAACTTCCGCGCCGAGGATCCCGAATGGGAGGGCCGGGACAGGTTCCTGCTCTCCACCGGCCACTACGCGATCGGCCACTACGCGGCCCTCGCCGAAGCCGGCATCGTCCCCGTCGCCGAACTGGAAACGTACGGCTCGGACGATTCCCGCCTCCCGATGTCCGGGATGTCCACCTACACCCCCGGCACGGAAATCTCCGGCGGTTCCCTCGGCCACGGCCTGACCATCGCCGTGGGCATGGCCCTGGGCCTGCGCTACCAGGGCTCCACAGCCCGGGTGTTCAACTTCCTCTCCGACGGCGAACTCGACGAAGGCTCCACCTGGGAAGCAGCGATGGGCGCCCACCACCACCAGCTCGGCAACCTCACCGCCATGGTGGACATCAATGCCCTCCAGGCCGACGGTAGAACGGACACCGTCCTGCGCACCGAACCCGTCACCGAAAAGTGGGAATCCTTCGGCTGGTACACCCAGCGCGTGGACGGGAACGACGTCGGTGCGCTGCTCGCAGCGTTCGACAACGCCGCAGACCAGGCCGCCGCCGTCGGCCGCCCTTCCGTGATCCTGTGCGACACGAAGGTGGGCCGCGGCGTCCCGCTGCTGGAGGACCGCGAAAAAGCGCACTTCATGCGCATCGAAGAACACGAATGGCAGACCTGCCGCGAACAGCTGACTGCGGGATTCGACGCCGCCGAAGGAGACACCAAGTGAGCACCGCCGCCGTTACCAAACCGAAGTTGAAAACCTCGGCGATGATCGCGTCCTTCGCCGAACCCGGCCAGAAGACCGCATCCGCACCGTTCGGCCACGCGCTGGTGAAGGCCGCGCAGGAAAACGACAAAATAGTCGGCCTCACCGCGGACCTGGGCAAGTACACGGACATGCACATCTTCGCGAAAGCTTTCCCGGAGCGGTTCTTCCAGATGGGCATGGCCGAACAGCTGCTCTTCGGCGCCGGGGCCGGCCTGGCCGAAACCGGACTCGTCCCGTTTGCGTCCACCTACTCCGTGTTCGCAGCCCGCCGCGCCTACGACTTCCTCTGCCTGGACGCGGCCGAACCGAACCTGAACGTGAACATCGTGGGCGGCCTGCCGGGCCTGACCACCGGCTACGGACCCAGCCACCAGGCCACCGAGGATATGGCGATCTTCCGCGGCATGCCCAACCTGACCATCGTGGATCCCTGCGACTCGATCGACATCGAACAGGCCGTCCCCCAGCTCGCCGCCTCCGAGGGCCCCACGTATCTGCGCCTGCTGCGCGGCAACGTGCCCACCGTCCTCGACGAGTACGACTACACGTTCGAGCTCGGCAAGGCCAAGGTCCTGCGCGGCGGCAACGACGTCGTGTTCATCTCCTCCGGGCTGATGACCATGCGCGCCCTCGACGCAGCCAAGGCCCTGGCGGCACACAACGTGGACGTCGCCGTCGTGCACACCCCCACGATCAAGCCGTTCGACGCCGAAACCGTCCTGGCCGAGATCAACACCGACCGCCTCGCAGTGACGCTGGAAAACCACAGCGTAATTGGCGGTCTCTTCGAAACCGTCGCGTCCGCCGTCGTCACCGCCGGCGTGGGCAAGCGCGTGGTGCCCATCGGGCTCCCGGACCAGTTCCTCGACGCCGGCGCCCTTCCCACACTCCACGACCGCTACGGACTCAGTATCCAAAAGATCGTGGCGAAGGTACTCGCCGAACTGACGTAAGGACGTTGCGCCGGAAGCGCGGCGCCGAAACCCACCCGGCTCCGCGCTTCTGCCGTAACATCTACGGTTAACACACCGACTGTAAACAGTCGACCACTGACATTGAGGATGAACACGATGGCCGTAGCTACAGCACCGCTGCTGGGACTGCAGAAGAGGAGCCTCCGCGAGCAGGCACTTGCGGCACTGCGCGCGGCCATCACCAGCGGTGAGCTGGAGCCCGGCCGGCACCTGGTGGAAACGGAATTGTCGGAGATGCTCCAGATCAGCCGCGGCACGCTCCGCGAAGCCCTGCGCCAGCTGGAACAGGAGGGCCTGCTCTCAGCGGGACCACGCGGAAGGCTCTCTGTGCGGCACCTGGATGCCAAGGAAATCCGGGACATCTACTCGGTCCGGGCCGCGCTGGAATCCCTGGCCGCCCGGACGCTGTGCGAACTTCCCGACCGCCAGCAGGCCATCGCCGCGCTGAAGTCAGCCATCGACGCCATGGCCGCTGCGGAAAAGGCCGGCATGCAGGAACGGGTTGAGTCCGACCTGGAATTCCATCGGACCCTGTGCCGGCTCACCGGCAACGAAACCCTGCTGCATTCGTGGGAGTCGCTGGAGGGCTCCATCCGGATGTCCATCATGTTCGCGGGCCAGGAAAAGGGCGTCCGGAACATGAGCACGGACCGGCATTACGACATCGTGGCAGCGATCGAGACCGGCGATGCGTCCCTGGCCCGGAAGACCATCCGGGAGCACATGGACAGCGCGGCAGAAACCTTGACCTCCTAGCGGCCGCGCCTGAGGTGCTCGGCGTTCAGGTCGTCGAGTTCCTGGTCCGTGAGGTCATCGAAGCTGCGGGCCTCGCGTTTGTCGCTCCGGGAGAAACGCATGAACATCAGGATGATCAGCGGCAGGTCCACGATCTCGCAGATGAACCAGAGGAGATCCCCGGCAAGGTGCTGGTCCCGGAGGGCGCCCGGGAACCAGGCGGGCGGGGAGCCCGCCACGGTGGTCACGTGGTCCAGGACCTGGCCGTTGAGGCGCAGCAGGATCCCGGGAACCGCGTCCACCAGCAGCTCGATGAAGACAAAAACGAATTCGAGCGTGATGAAGGCGCTGGAACGCTGGAAATCGGCCTCTTCAATGATCGGAAGCGCCATCAGCAGGCCCAGCAACGGAACGCCGACCGTCAGCAGCGCCTCCGCCACCGGGTCCGTTCTCAGGGTGTAAAAAAGCGGCGTGAGGAACGTCGCAAAGAGGGCCAGTCCCAGCAGCGGGGCAGCCAGGGAGTTGCTGAAAAAGCGCACCACCCGGTGGGACAGGATGGTGTTCAGTCGTGCGACGCCCCCGGCTGGAAGCGCTGCCCGGGCCAGGGAAATGGGCTTGCCCAGCCCTATCAGCAGCGGCACCACAAAGAGCAGCAGGGCGATCTTCAGCGTGAAGGCCCAGCGCAGTTCCGCGCTGTACACGCCGGGGAAGCCGCAGGTCAGGACCGTCAGTGCTCCCAGGCCCAGGAGGTAGAACGCAGCGGTCCGCCACCACGGCCAATGCCGGCCCTTGGCCGCCGCCGACCGAAGGCCGAGCCCATACAGCACGCCCGAGGCAACAATGAGGAGCAGGGCCGCCCAGTCGATTTGCCAGGCGCCTAAGACAACTTCGAAGGGAGGCACTGGCCAAGGGTAAGGGATGTTCCTTGGAAAACGCCGGGCGATCCCTGAGCGGCTTCATTCTTAAGGATTCCTTAAGGGCGCCGGGAAAGACTGGTTCCTTCGCGGCCGGCCGGCCGCAGAGAGCGAGCCGGAGTATTTGATGCCAGACACCGTCCACAGCAACAACCTGTCCACCGCCCGCGCAGACGCCCCCCAAAGCGGCGCACGGAACGGCGCACGCGGCGGCGCCGGAACGCGGCTGCTTGCACTGCCCCGGCCCCGGCTCTGGGTTCTGTGGGGGATCCTCCTGGCGGCCGCGGTCGTGGTTCTTGGCGTCACCGTTGCCGTCGTTCCGGGCATCAGCACTGACGAGCTTGCCGTGGACCAGAACCTCAGCCAGCATCACAGCGCCCCGCTGACCGGCGTGGCCATGGCCCTGAACCTGCTGTTTGGTCCGGTAGCCGGGGTTCTGCTGATCGCTGCCGTCGCATTGGTCCTGCTGTTGGTGCGCCGGGCTCCCGTCAATGCCGTGGCGTTTGGCTTGGTGGCCGTGTCCGGTTGGGTGGCGAGCGAATTCTTCAAGATCCTGGTGGCCAGGCAGCGCCCCGATTCCACGTTGCTGTTCGACCCGCTGGCACCGGAGAACGGTGCGGATAGTTTTCCGAGCGGTCACGTCACTTTCGCCGTGACGGTTGCCTTCGCCGTGTACTTCCTGGCGCGCGGGACGCGCGGGGCAAAGTTCGCTGCCATTGCGGGCGTGGTGGTGGTGGCCCTCGTGGCGTGGTCGCGGCTGTACATCGGCGTCCACTACCCGTCCGACGTCGTCGGGTCGCTTCTGGCGGGCACCGCGGCTGTGATCCTCGTGAGCGGGTGCTGGACCTGGCTCGCGCCGCGGTTGTGGCAGCGGGTACCGGTTAATGCGGTCACGCGCCCCTTCTTGCCCTAAGCCAAGAATCTCTGCCCCCAGAAAGGCATCATGCAGTCATTTCATGCTCTGACCACGGTGGCCGCCTCCGTGGCGGCTTCCTCGCCGCTGGACCCAGCGGGGCTCCTCGAAGGGTTCGGGCCGGGCGCGCTGGCGGTGATCGCCGGAATGGTGTTCATCGAATCCGGGGTCCTCTTCCCGTTCCTGCCCGGCGACTCGCTGCTGTTCACGGCCGGCCTGCTGCATCAGCAGCTGAACCTCACCCTCCCGGTCCTGATCGGCGTCGTGTCAGCGGCGGCGGTGGCCGGCGACCAGGTCGGTTTCCTCCTCGGCCGGACGTTCGGCAGGCGCTGGTTCAAGGACGATGCCCGGATCCTGAAAACATCGCACCTGACCCAGACTCAGGACTTCTTCCACCGGCATGGCGGTGGTGCGGTGGTGCTGGCCCGTTTTGTGCCGATCGTCCGCACCTACGCCCCGCTGGCAGCCGGGATTGCCCACTACACCTACCGGAAATTCATCCTCTGGAACATCGTGGGCGCTGTGGCCTGGTCCGCCTCCGTGATTTTGTTGGGCTCCTGGCTGGGGCACTTCGAGGTCATCGCGAACAACATCGACCTGATCGCCGTGGTCATGGTCCTGCTTTCAGTGATCCCGTGGGGCATTGAGTACCTCAAGCGCCGCAAGAACAAGGGCAACGTCGCGGAACCGGCCGAAGAATCCGAAAACCGGCGCGTGGAAGAGCTGGCCACGGAAGAATAGGCCCATGACAACAGATGCCCGGCCGTCCCTGCTGCTGGTCGAGGACGATCCGGTGCTGGGCCCGCTTATTGCCGAGCTGCTGGAAGGCGACTACCGGATCAGCCTGGTGGCGGACGGAAAACGTGGGCTGAGCGCTGCCCTCGGGGACCCCTGGGATGTCATGGTGATCGACCGCGGCCTGCCCGGGCTGGACGGGATTGCCCTCATCAACGCTCTCCGGGCGAAAGGGATTTCGACGCCGGTGCTGATCCTGACAGCCCTCGGCGCAACGGATGAGAAGGTCCGAGGCCTGGACGCCGGCGCCAACGACTACATGACCAAACCGTTCGACGCCGGTGAGCTGGCCGCGCGGCTGCGTGCTCTGACGCGCAGCTACGCCCAGCCCACGGTGAGTATCGGCGACTGGGAACTGAACGCAGTCGGCCGTTCCGTGCGGTCCGTTTACGGGCCCCAGGTGACGCTGACCGCGAAGGAGTGCGAGTTGCTGGCGGCCCTTGCCACCGAACCGGACCGCGTCTTCAGCCGCGACGAGCTCATCGGTTCCGTCTTCCCGTCCACCGACCAGCCAAGCGTCATTGACACCTATGTCCACCACCTGCGCCGCAAGATTTCCCGGAACGTGATCCGGACGGTCCACGGCGTCGGCTACCAGATCGGGGACGGCCATGAATGAGCGAACCCGGGCCGCGGACCCGGACCGGGCCACCCTCCGCAAAGCCGCACTCCGGATCGCTGTCCGCATCAGTGTGGCCTGCGCCGTGATGGTCCTCTGCCTCCTGGCCGGCGCCGCGATCTATCTGACCAACCAGCTGTCCCACCCCGAGCTGCCGGCAACGGCCAGGCCAGCGGCAGACTTTGCGTACCTTGACTACAAGGACCTGCTTAAAGCCCTAATCATCGCCGGGGCGGCCGGGATCGTCCTCGCCGGGGTGATCGGCTGGTTAAGTGCCCGCAGCGCCATCGAGCCCTTGGGTACGGCGATGGCACTGCAGCGCCGGTTCGTCCAGGACGCCAGCCACGAACTGCGCACGCCCCTGGCCATCCTGGACGCCCGGATCCAACTGGCCCAGCGCGACGCTCCCCCTGAGTCGAAGCCGGGACAGGCCCTGGCCAGGATCCGGCAGGAAACCTCCGCCCTGACGGCCATCGTCAACGAACTGCTCCTGGCCGCAACGGGAGGCGCCGCAGAATCCCCTGCCGAACCGGTTGATGTGGCCGGGGTGGTGGAGTCCGTTGCAGAGAGCGTCCGGACCATCGCCCACGGCCAGGATGTCACCGTCGACGTCACGCCGGGCTCACGTCCGCTGGCCCGGATCGACGAAAGCAGCCTGCGCCGCGCCATTTTGGCCCTGGCTGACAACGCCCTGGCGCACACTCCCGCCGGCGGGACCATTACGCTCGCCGCGGCAGCGAACCAACGCAGCGCCGTGATCACGGTGACGGACACGGGAAGCGGAATATCCGGCGTCGAACGTGACAGGATTTTCGAGCGCTTCGTCAGGACGCCGCGTCCGGACGGTACGCGGGCGCAACGCAGCTTCGGCATCGGATTGGCGCTGGTCCGCGATGTGGCCACCGCCGCCGGCGGGACGGTGGAGATCGCCGCCACGGGCCCGGACGGCACCACCATGCGGATCACGCTTCCGCTGGCCACCCCCTGACCTGCCGGTCCGGGCGTGCCACGCCGTATACTCGGTGCCAGCCATGACCAGCCTTCCTGCCTCCCCCGCCAGCGTCCGCCTCGATGCGTGGCTGTGGGCGATCCGCGCCTACAAGACCCGCTCCGCCGCCACTGCCGCGTGCCGGGCCGGACACGTGCGGCTCAACGGCAGCCCCGCGAAAGCGTCCGCCACGCTGGTCACGGGCGAGACCGTCACCATCCGGATGTCCGGCTTCGAACGCATTCTTGAAGTCCGCCGGCTGATTGCCAAACGGGTCGGGGCCGAGGCCGCTTCCCACTGCTTCACGGACCACACCCCGCCCCGGCCCGTCGCACCGGCGCTGGGACTGCCGCAGCGCGACCGTGGCGCCGGACGGCCCACCAAGAAGGACCGGCGCGAAATGGAACGACTCAAGGGCTCCTAAGTCAGCCCTTCGGCTTGGCCTGCACCAGATTCGCGAACGGCAGCTTTCCGTGGTCCGCCACGAAGGCAGCGTGGTAGGCGGCTTCAGCCTGGTTCACGTGATCGGCGGGCAACTCTTTCCACGCCATGATCAGTTCGTCCGTGTGGGTCAGCTGCCAGATCAGCCGGCCGTCCCAGTGACCCGGCGGCAAACCCCTCCCGAAGTCCAGGAACTCCTTGATCTGGCTCCGGAGGCCCCGGTTGCCTTTGCTCCCGAGGCCCGCCTTGCCGATGTAGAGGATGTCCGCGCCGTCCACCCACTCGCTGAACAGCGCTTCGGCTGGCACGGTGGGGACCTTCTTCTTGAAGACGCCCGCGGTGCTTCTCTTCAGGAAATGTGGCTCGTACTCGTTGGGCCGCAGGACGGCGAACACGCCGGTGCCCTGCGGAACCCGCATGATCTCGAGGCTGTCGAACGGCCTGAAGCCTGTGAAGCCGTCAGACTTGAGCGTTTTCCTGTTCATCCTGTTGAGGTTACCCGCGGCGGCACCGTTTGCGGGGCTGCTCTCCGCAGGCGGTTTATCCACATACGTCTTATCTGCAGCCGGTTCATCCACATACGGTGCGATGGTGCGCGACATGACCGGACACCCCTGGAAGACTTTCCTTATGGAGGCCATTCAGGGTTCGGCGGCAGGGCAGGCGACTGGGCAGGCGGGAAACCGCGCATCCGGCCTTGCGGATGCCCTGAGTATTCTGCACTCCGTCCGTCCCGCAGGTGACGGTCCGGCCCTCATCGCCCAACTGCGGGAACTTGAGGATGTGAAGTCGGCCGCCGCTGCCGCGCAGGCGCGGATATCGGTGACGTTCGACGCCGTCGAGAGACGTGCGCAGGCAACGGCGGGAGTTCCGGCGGAACAACAGGGAGCCGGTGTCGGCGCACAGATCGCGCTGGCACGGCGGGAATCCCCCGCCCGCGGCGGCAGGCTATTGGGCCTGGCAAAGGCCCTTGCCACCGAGATGCCCCACACGCTGGCTGCCCTGCAGACGGGGCAGCTGAACGAGTGGCGTGCCACCTTGCTAGTGCGGGAAACAGCGTGCCTGAGCGCGGAAGACCGGTGCGCCGTGGATGAGGAGATCGCCGCGGATTCCGGTTCGCTGGCCGGCGCCGGCGACCGGGCCATTGTTGGCGCCGTCCGCGCAGCAGCCTACCGGCGGGACCCCCGATCTGTTGCGAAGCGAGCCAGCCATGCTGTCACCGAACGGGGCGTCAGCCTGCGCCCGGCGCCGGACACCATGACTTACCTGACCGCGCTGCTGCCAGTGGCGCAGGGCGTGGCCGTCCATGCGGCGCTCACCCGCAACGCCGCTGCCCTGCGTTCGTCAGGTGACGAACGGTCCAACGGCCAGATCATGGCTGATGACCTGGTGGAACGCATCACAGGTACCCGGGGCGGGCCTACCGGCATCGAAATCCAGCTCATCATGACCGACCGGACGCTGTTTCAGGGGGACAGCGAACCGGCCCGGCTGCAGGGTTACGGCATCGTTCCCGGCCACTGGGCCAGGCAGGCCCTGCTTACGGACGATCCCGCGTTCAACGTCTGGCTCCGCCGGCTCTACACCGCCCCTGGCAGCGGTGATTTGGTGTCCATGGATTCGAAGGCGCGGCTATTCCCGGAACGGCTCCGCGGCTTCCTGCAGGCCCGCGACGATACTTGCCGCACCCCATATTGTGATGCGCCGATCCGGCATCACGACCACATCATCCCGTGGCGCAGCGACGGCCCAACAAGCACGGACAACGGCCAGGGGCTTTGCGAAGCGTGCAACCACACCAAAGAATCACCGGGCTGGGCCGCCCAGCCGGTCCCCGGCCCGCGCCATACGGTCGAAGTGACCACCCCAACCGGCCATACGTACCGCTCAACGGCACCCCCGATGCCCGGGACTCCCCTCACCCGTGGGCCCCGGAAGAGAGCCTTTAGCCGCGCCTCTTCAAAGCATGCGTCCGCGCCCTGAAACCGGGCAGGCGGAGCCCGGGCCGGACAAGACCCCTGGGCACCCAAACGCGCAAAAGCGTAGAGTGGCATAAGACGCCTGATTCTGGACGCCTTGCTGCTGAGGGAGAGATCGTGACGATTGACTGGGACGAAAAAAAGGCCCTGCTACAGGAACCAAACATCGCGGCGGTAACGCAGCTTTGCGACGAACTGATGGAAAAGAAGCCCGGGTCCGTTGTTCCGTACATCGACCCCGTGCACGACGAGGACGAATGCCGCATCGTCAGCCTCCACGTCAGCCCGGGCAAGGGCACTGAATCCGGGTTCGTCTCCCACTTCAATGACGACGAGGCTGCGCGTCGGGCCACGCAAATCTACGAACTCGCGGAACTCGATCCCCGCTACGTGATGCCGTGGAACGCCTACCCGTGGGTCCGCGACCCCGAGCTGCCCTCGGCGCTGAACGTCCAGGAAAAGACCGACGGCCTGCGGCCCTTCCGCCAGTTCCTGAAAATCAACCGGCGGGTCTCGGCAGTTATCGCCCACGGCACGGATGCCTCCACGTTCCTCACCCTGTTCGAGAAGACCTACCATTCCTCCCTGAAGAACAGCGGCATCAAGATCTATAAGGCCAGCGCGCTCGGCGGGCGGGCCTTTGCTGTTTCCGAGGCCAAGCAGGAAGACCTCCTGGCCAAGAGCGTGGAAGTCTACAAGGACGCCATGCAGCGGGCAGGCATCCAGCACCTCTAGGCCCCTTCCTCCGCGGGGTGCAACAGGGGAAACGCCCGACGGCGGCACCCACCGTGGGTGCCTCAGCCCTCCAGCAACCGCCTGCGGTGCTTGAGTTCCTTGACCCATGCCCTGGTGACCATGTCAGGAAACGGCGAGCCGCCGTCGTCGTTCCTTACCGGACCTGGGACGCCGGCGAAAGCCGACCCCGACTCCAGGTCCGCGATCAGCGGACCGGATGCTTTGAGGGCAAGCTCGACCACTTGGTTTGCCGTCCGGTCGGTGAGTCCCAGGTCCTTGGCCCAGCCCAGGAAATGCCGGCGCGAAATCCCGCTGCGCTTCCCGCTCAGGGTCAGCGCCATGGTTTTGTCGCCGTAAACCACGGTGGAGGGGATGTCGTAGACGGGCGCGATGGTCCACTCCCCGTGCGGCTGCTGGACCATGGACACGTTCTTGGCATGCAGGTCCCCATTGCCGCTCAGCCATGCGAAAGCCCCTTGAATGGCAAGGTTTCGCAAGGCGGGCAGGGGCGCGGCGCAGTGGTCGGCCAGGGCGTGGCACACCGTCCCGTAGCCCACGTTGTACTTGTCGGCCGGGTACAGTTTCAGCACCTGGGCGCCGTCTTCCACGGGCAGCCGCTGGACCTCGTTGGCCCCGCCGCCGGGAACCGGGATGCGGTCGAATCGTTCCACGAGCAGGCCCGGCCTGCCGGCAACATCCTGGATCAGCCGCACGGTGCTCACGGGAATCCGCAGCCGCGCCGCGTAGCGGAACATAACCAGCTCGTTCTCCACTACGTGCGGGAACTCGGGGGCGTTGAGTTTGAGGATGAACCGCCTGCCGGCGCTGGCAACGGGCAGCGAGATCATCCCGGCGGACAATTTGTCCTGCACACCGGCGAGGGCCACGGGGTCGATCAGGTCCGGGTCGCCCAGCAGTTGGTCGAAGTCCACGGGCAGCCTGGGGTCCAGTTCCACGGCGTGTTCATCCGGGTCCAGCGGCTCGCCGTGGCCCACGATCTGGACGTCCCCCACGGGGTTCGCCCCGGCGGCGATGAGCAGGGACAGGTCGTCGTCGGCGCTGGTCTTGATGGAACGGCGCAGCGCGTTGAGCCGGCGCCCCTCCGGCAGGAGCCCGGTGAAGTACGGCGGCGCCGCCCCCGCTGCCGAGATCACCGGTTCGGTGGTGAGGGGCAGGGAACTGGCGACGGCGGGTCCCCCGCTTTGGAGGTAGGCCGGGAGGTAGTTGAACCGGGTGCCACCGTCATGCCGCTCCAGTTTGGCTGCCAGGACACCGGCCTTGTAGATGTCCGCGATGCGGTGCTTCATGGCTGCGCTTCTCCGACCGAGCCGGGGGCAATTGCCGGGTCTGTGAGCGCACGGTCGGCCTGGCTGGTTCGGGTGGCGAGCCGCAGTTCGAGGCCCAAGGTGTCCAGGACCGCGGTCAGCGAATCCAACTGGACACTGGGCTTGCCCTGCTCCACGAACCGGAGGAACCGTTCCGAGACCCCGGCCATGTCCGCGAGGTCGCGTTGGGTGAGCCCCAGTTGGCCACGCCGGGAGCGCACCTCCCTGGCCAGCAGATCGGTCAAGGGTTCCACTGACACCTCCGATAGGTACGATCGTGCCGTTCTTGGATTCCTGGTAAGCCTACGCCGAGTCTTACGCTGCGGAAAGCCCTAGACCGGCACGAACGTGCTGCTTTCGTCAGCGCTGATCCTCGGTGTCCGGAAACGTCAGGTCACGTGGTGCCCCTCGGCGGATCGCTTGCCGCACTGAGGTGCACTAAACCGTCCCTCAAATGTTGAAAGCTACCGCTGAATGATCTTTAGCGCAGGGCCTAGTATTGCCCCATGAGCGGCTTCATCGACGGCATCCTGAACGTCAGCCCGCTCGTGGCCTACCTCGCCGTCTTCTGCCTGGTGTTCGCCGAAGATGCACTGTTCGTCGGCTTTGTAATTCCGGGTGAAACGGCTGCTGTGCTGGGCGGTGTGGTGGCCAGCCGCGGCGAGGTTCAGTTGCCGCTGATGATGGTCATCGTCGTGGTGGCCGCCATCCTAGGTGACACCGTGGGCTATGAGGTCGGGAAGCATCTGGGCCCGCGTTTAGTGAAGTCCGGATGGATGAAACGTCACAGGAAAAGGGTGAACAAGGCCCAGGTCTTCCTGCGCCGCAGAGGTGGCTGGGCGGTCTTCCTGGGACGGTTCGTGGCCTTCTTCCGTGCAACGATGCCCGCTTTGGCCGGGACGTCGCGGATGCCCTACGGCCGGTTCCTGCTCTTCAACGCGGCCGGCGGCCTCACGTGGGGCGTCGGCTTCGTCCTACTGGGCTTCCTTGCCGGCAACTCCTACGAGACCGTGGCCAAGGCAGCCGGCCAGGACATCGCCGTCGTCATTGCAGTTGTGGCCGTGGCCGCATTGGTGGCGTGGCGCGTGCGGGCCTGGCGGAAGGAACGGGCGTAGGTACGATCGTGCCGTTCCGGCCTGCCTGAAGCAGGGGCCGCAAAAGAACCCCGCCTAGCAGGGGCCAAGCGGCACGAACGTACCGGTCAGTTGTACAGCACGAGAGGACGGCACCGCAGTGCTCATGAGGCAGCGAGGCCCCTCAGTGATGCTTCAAGAGCGAACAGGAATTCGCCGGATACGGAGTCTCGCTCCCGCTGCAGTTCGGCAATCAGCCGGGGGTACGCGCCAGCGCCGAGGGCCGGGAGCAGGGAAAAAAAGGGGGCATTGACCTCCGGGCCCTCCGGCAGGCTGCGGATCATGGCCGCGTAAGTCCGCACAGTTCCCTGCAACATCAGCGCTGCACTCAGCCGCTCGCTTTCCGTCAAGGGAGAGTCGGCAAGGCTCTCCAGCAGCGATTCGATCCACGCAAAGCTGTTGGGCGTGCGGGGCATGCTGGTGATGACAACGTCGCTCAGCCATGGATGGAGCGCATAGACATCCATCAGGGCGAGTGCCCAGGCCCTGGCATTCTCACTCCACCCACTGGCCGGCGCGCTGGCGGGCGGGCGCCCGACTGCGGCGTCGACCATCAGCTCAATGAGAGCCTCCTTTGAATCCACGTAACGGTAAAGTGCCGTCGTCGCGAGACCCAGGGGTTTGGCCAGGGCCGCCATCGAGAGCCGCTCCAGACCCTCATCGTCGGCGAGCTGAATTGCCGTGGCGAGAATGCGTTCGGTGCTCTGCTTCGGTTTGGGCCCGCGGTTCGTCGTCCCGCCCAGCCCCCAGGCGAGCCGGACCACTTGGGGCAACCCCGCGATTTTGAGCAATTCGGACTCGGACATCTGCTCCTGTTGACTGCGCACAACATTCACAGTAGCGTCTAAGTATTGCGTATGCCATACACAGTAAATAGATCGCAATTATTCTCGAACCGGAGACCCCCGATGAAGAAGCAATCCCTAGCCATGGCGGCGCTGCTCACCGCATCATTCATGGACCTCATGGACACGATGATCACAAACGTTGCCTTGCCCTCAATTCAGGGCGATCTCGGTGCCAGCCCGGTCGAACTTGAGTGGACGATTGCCGGCTACATGATCGCCTTCGCATCGACCCTCCTCCTGGGCGGCCGTCTCGGGGACAGGTTCGAGCGGCGGACGGTCTTCGCCCTCAGTCTGTTCGGCTTCCTGGCCGCATCGCTCGGGGCAACCCTCGCCTGGAACGGGGCGTCCCTGGTGGGATTCCGGATAGCCCAAGGCGCCCTGGCCGGCCTGATGATCCCCCAGGTCCTCGCTTACGTTCAGGTGCTCTATCCGCCGGAGAAACGCGCGCCCCTGTACGCGGCAATCGGCTCGATGAGCGTGCTCGGCACTGTTGCCGGCCAGCTCCTGGGCGGCTGGCTTGTCACCTCCGACGCGTTCGGCATGGGCTGGCGGAGTATTTTCGTGATCAACGTCCCCGTCGGGCTTATCGCGCTGGTTGTCGCGTTAGCCTGCCTCCCGAAAGCTGTCGCGACCGAGGCGAACCGTCTGGATGTCAGCGGCGCCGTGCTCTCCGGCGGTGCCATCTTCCTGGTCGTCTTCGCACTGACCACGGGCCACCTGAACCGGTGGCAATGGTGGATTTGGGCACTCATCGCAGTAGCGGTGGTGATGCTTGCCGCCTTCACCCGGGTCGAACGGCGGCTGACGGCAGCGGGCAAGGCGCCGCTGATATCCGCCGAACTGTTCAAGGTGAGGCCGTTCTCAGGCTCGGCCCTCGTGCAGCTGCTCTTCGCCTTCGGCTCGGGCAGCTACGCGATGGTGCTCGGCTTCTACCTCCAGCAGATCATCAAACTCAGCCCCCTGGAGTTCGGCCTGATCCTGCTGCCGATCAGCCTGGGCGCCATGGCCGGATCAGCCGTCGCCGTGCCGTTGAGCAAGCGCCATGGAGTCAGCCTGGTCCTCGTCGGCGGTCTTGTGCAGTCAGCCGCATTCCTGTGGGTGCGCCTTGTGCTCGAAGCCGGTATGCCGTTCAACGCATGGGTACTCGTGCTGCCGATGGCCGCAGCCGGAGTCGGCCTCATCTTTGTGGCGATGCCCCTTGTGGACATCGCGTTGCGGGAGGTGGCACCTGACCTTGCCGGCACGGCGTCGGGGGTACTGAATACAGTTCAACAAACGGGCTCCGCACTCGGAATAGCAGCGGCAGGCGGACTCTACTTCGCGATTGAGGAGTCTTCCGGGGCACTGATCGCCGTGCTCGCAGCACTTTGGGTGCCTGTGGTTTGCTTTGCCCTCACCACCGTTGCCGCGCTCTTCGCGTTCGGGCAAGCCGGCGGCCGCAGGCCACAGCAGGGCGAAGACATGCCGGGGACCGTGGGGGATGCGTTCCCCGGCGAGCGTGGCCACGACGAAATCACCCATCACAAGGTCATGCGCGAACTCCGTTGAAGGCCGACGATTCAGCGGAACCTGCCGGGGAAGGCATTGATGATGACGTCGCTGAGGTCGTCCGCCATCATCAGCATGTGCTGTTCCGCGAGGTCATAGGTGGCGATGCCTTCGGCATACCGTCCGTTCAGCTCAGCGCTCCCGTAGGAGATGGTCTGGTCGATGTGTTCCTTCATCATGGAGCGCATCTCGTCCTGCTTCCAGCTTTGCGGGTTGGCGGCGGCCAGGAAGTCGGCGATTTCCCGGGCATTGGCGTAAACGGCAGTTTTGGCCGTTTCCAGGCCTGCGGCGTCCTGGGCCTTGGCCGCCTGGAACAGGCCGACGAATTCGGTGATGTGTGTTTGCAGCAGGGTGGTCAACCGGGCGCCGGCAGCATCACCATAGAAGGGCTTGATGGCATCGCCGATGTCCGCCTGATCCTGCAGCAGCCGCCCTGCAGTGGTGTCGAAGCCGGCCGATCCGGAGGCAAAATCAACGATCGCAAGGCGGGTCCATTCCATGTGCTGTGCCCACAGTGTCCGCATTGACAGGCGCAACTCAAGCTGTGCGGCTGGAACGGAGCTGGAGCTGCCGGAACCATGGTTGTGGGCCATCGATACCGTTGCGGCTTCCTGGAACGTGGACTGGTCGGGCGCCGCCCCCACGGAATAGGCGGCGGTCAGGCCGCCGGAAACAGCCAGCAGGGCAAACACGACGGCGAGCTTGGGCCGCCTGTGGGATGTCATCGTTTCCACGGTTGAATCTCCTTTCACATGGGCGGGGCGCCCATGGCACATTAGTGTCTTTTCGCGCCGGGGTCTTACCCCCGCTCCGACGGAATCTTTTCCGCGCGGCTTTCCACCAAGCAGGTAAGTGCGGAGGCCCGCGTGACACTAACTGGGTATGAAGACTCAACGGGAAGTAGAAGCACAGACGGGGGCCGGATCGCCCCGAAACGAGTGGGACGCAATCGTTGCCTGGCGCGGGCGGCTGCTGATCGAGGCAGGGTTCCCTGCTACTCTGGCGTCACGCATGGCGGCCACCCGGGGAGTGGACATCCACGAGCTGCTCAAGCTGGTGGACAAGGGTTGCACGCCGGAATTGGCGGTCCGCATCGCCGGGCCCGCGGGTGAATTCAGCGGACGGGAGTAGTCGCATGACCACGTTGGACGGCCCGGAGCTGACGGATACGCAGCAGGTGCGGCCCAGACCCCCCGACCCTGGCTGGGTGACGCTCCTCAGCACACCCGGCCCCGGGCACGATGCGGCACTCCTGCAGCTCCACCAGCTGCTGGTTAAGGCGGCCCGGCACCAGGTGTCGCAGATGTACTACGGACTGCCGGCCATCGGCGCCGTCCGCCTCGACGAGCTGGTGAACCAGGCGGCCGACGAAGCCATGGTGGACGTGCTCGGCAAACTGTCCAGCTTCGAAGGCCGCAGCCGGTTCACCACCTGGGCGTACAAGTTCGGCATCCTGCACGCCGCCGTCGAGGTGCGGCGGAACATGTGGCGCCACCGCGACGTCGGCCTCGACTCCATCCTGGAGCGGCAGGCCACCCAAAGCTCCCCCGAGCAACTGCTCGAAGGCACGGAACTTTCGGCCGCCGTCGGACAAGCAATCGACGAGGCCCTCACGCCCCACCAGCGCCGGGTGGTGCTCGCGCTGGTGGTGGATGAGGTGCCCATCGACGTGCTGGCCGACCGTTTAGGCACCACGCGCAACGCCCTCTACAAAGCTCTTCACGACGCCCGTGGCCGGCTCCGGGCGCACCTCACGCTCGCCGGCTACCTCCCCGCTGCACCAACCACACCGAGAGTGATCCCATGACTACGCCCCGCCGAAACCTGACCCCGGAAGCAGTGCGCCGGTTGACCCTGGCCGCCGAGCCGTGGCTTTCCTGCAACGACTGCTTTGACACCGTTGACACCTACGTGGAAATCATGCTGAGCGGCTCGCCGGACAGCATGCCGGCGCTCCGGGCGCACCTGTCGGGCTGCAGTGCCTGCTTCGAAGAGGCACGCTCGCTGCTGCTGCTCGCAGCCGCCGACGCTGGGGTGGACCCCGGCCCGGCGCTGCGGCGCCTGGAAAAATTCTAGGAAACTGCGGCAAGAACGACGGCGGCCTCTGGTTCCGTGCCGACGCACCGGTTCGCGGATACTTCGGGAGCCGACGGCCGGCGGTAGTTTGACATGCAGTGTGACCGCGGCCATATTTGTAAGCGTGAACCTGTCAGACAGCCGGACAGCAGGACAGCCTGCAGAGCACTTGAGTGAGCGGTCCCCCAGCCAGCCATCCAGCCCGACCCAGACGCCGGTTGAGGTGCCGGTTCAGGTGCCGACCCAGCCCCTGGCCCGGCTCAGCGCGGCCGAAGCAGTATTCAACGCCATCCGCGCGGACATCGAGTCCGGCACGGTGGCCGTGGGCGGGAAGCTCAGTTCCGAGGCTTCCCTGTCGCAGCAGTACGGGGTCAGCCGCTCGGTCATCCGCGAAGCGCTCCGTTCCTGCACAGCACTGGGCCTGACGGTGACCAAGACCGGCAAGGGCACCTTCGTGGTGGCCAACAAGGTGGCAAACGACCTCACGCTGGGGCACTACTCCGCCGGGGACCTCACCGAGGCCCGGCCCCATATCGAGGTTCCCGCCGCCGGGCTGGCTGCCGTGCGGCGGACCGAGGACGAACTCGGGACGATGCGGCACATTGTCGCGGCCATGATCACCGAAACTGACCCCGAGTCCTGGGTGGCCCTGGACTCCAGCTTCCATGCCGCCATCGCGCGGGCCAGCGGAAACAAGGTGTTTGCCAGCGTGGTGGCTGACATCCGGGGAGCCCTGGCCTTCCAGTCCGAAACCCTGAACATGGTGGCCGCCCGCCAGCACGCCTCGGACAGCGAACACCAGCGGATCCTCGCCGCCATCGAGGCCGGCAAGGCGGACGAAGCCAGCCACGCGATGGCCGAACACCTGCGTGCCGTGGGCGTCGCCCTCGATTCCATCCTCAATCACTAACGCCCCAGCTCACTAACGCCTCAGCAAGTATCCCGTCACCAGTAACCCGAGGACTCCATGCCCGCCCCTGCACTTCATGCTGCCCAGACTGCTTCTCCCTGCACTCCCGGGAGCCTTCCGCGGCACGCACCCCTGGTTGTCGCTACCCGCGACGGCCTCGTGGAAAGCATCCACTACGGCTCGGCCATCGCCACGGCCCCCGACGGCACCATCCTCGCCGCAGCAGGGGACCCGTTGGCTCCGTTCTACCCGCGCTCGGCACTGAAGCCGCTGCAGGCTGTGGCCATGGTCCGGGGCGGATTGAAACTGCCGGCGGATCTCCTGGCCCTGGCCGCCGCGAGCCACTCCGGCGGCTCCAGGCACCGCGGCGGCACCCAGCGCATCCTCGCCATGCACGGCCTCGCGGCCAGCGATCTGGAGAACAGCACCGACCTCCCCTACGGCACCGCCGAGCGCGAGAACTGGCTGCGCGCCGGCCTCCACCCCACGCAGGTGACCCAGAATTGCTCCGGCAAGCACGCCGCCATGGCCGCAACGTGCGTCATCAACGGCTGGCCGGTCAAAGGCTACGCGGACCCGTCACACCCGCTGCAGCAACTGGTTGCGTCCACAGTCGCTGAACTTGCCGGCGAGGAACCGTCCGCCCGCAGCACCGATGGCTGCGGCACCCCGCTGTTCGCCCTCACCCTGCGCGGCATGGCCCGCGCCTTCGGCACCATCGCGGCGGCTGCCGCAGCCACAGCTGATGTCACAGCAAGCACCTCCGACGAGGGCGGAACATCCCCGCTGCTGGCGGAAGCCGCCGTTGGACTCGCCATGCGGCAACACCCTGCGATGGTGGCCGGCGAGCGCCGGGACGTCACCGAACTGATGCGGCTGCTCCCGGGCGCCGTGGCGAAGGACGGCTTCGAGGGTGTGCAGCTGGTGGGCCTGCCGGACGCCCGCGCTGTGGCTGTGAAGATTTCCGACGGCGGCGACCGCGCCCGGATGCCCGCGACCGTCCATGTACTCGAGTCCCTCGGCGTCGACACCGCACCGCTGGCCGGCATCGGGACCACCCCGGTCCTGGGCGGCGGACACCCGGTCGGCCTGCTCCAGCCCGCAGATTTCTTGGCTCCATCAACCCTGTCCAAACCCGTCAACGAAGCCCCGTGAGGACCCCCATGACAACCCTGACCACCACCGAAACCGCCCCGGACACACGCTCCGAGCACGATCTCCTCGGCGACCGCGACATTCCCGCCGGGGCCTACTGGGGCGTCCACACGCTGCGGGCCGTGGAGAATTTCCCCATTACCGGGCAGCCGCTGTCCTCCAACCTGCATCTGGTCCGCGGCCTGGCCGCCGTGAAGCTTGCCGCCGCCCGGACCAACCACGAACTCGGCCTCCTGGACACCGAACGGGCCACCGCCATCGAACAGGCCTGCACGGATGTGATGGACGGCAAACTCAGCGACCAGTTCGTGGTGGACGTGATTCAGGGCGGCGCCGGAACGTCGTCGAACATGAACGCCAACGAGGTCATCGCCAACCGCGCCCTCGAAATCCTCGGCCACCCCAAAGGCGACTACGCCCGCCTGCACCCCAACGACCATGTGAACCTCAGCCAGTCCACCAACGACGTCTACCCCACCGCCGTGAAACTGGGCACCATCCTCGCCGCCCGCGAGCTCCTGGCCGCCCTGGCAGAACTCGAGGAAGCCTTCGCCGGGAAGTCGCTGGAATTCCGCACCGTGGTGAAGATGGGCCGCACCCAGCTGCAGGATGCCGTCCCCATGACCCTCGGCCAGGAATTCGGGAGCTACGCCGTGACCATCGGCGAGGACCGGCTGCGGCTGGCCGAAGCGGAACTGCTTATCCACGAAATCAACCTCGGCGCCACCGCCATCGGCACCGGCCTGAACGCCCACGCCGGCTACGCGGAAGCAGCCTGCCGGCACCTGGCCGAGATCACCGGCCTGCCCCTGGTCACCGCCGTCGACCTCATCGAGGCCACCCAGGACGTGGGCGCGTTCGTTCACCTGTCCGGCGTGCTGAAGCGCGTGGCCGTGAAACTCTCCAAGATCTGCAACGACCTGCGGCTGCTTTCCTCCGGGCCGCGCGCGGGTTTCGGCGAGATCAACCTGCCCGCCGTGCAGTCCGGCTCCTCCATCATGCCCGGCAAGATCAACCCGGTCATCCCGGAAGTGGTCAGCCAGGTGGCTTACGAAGTCGTTGGCAACGACGTCACCATCACCATGGCCGCCGAAGCCGGGCAGCTCCAGCTCAACGCCTTCGAACCCATCATCGTCCACAGCCTCCACAAGAGCATCTCGCACCTCGAGGCAGCCTGCCGCACCCTCACGGCCCGCTGCGTTCGCGGCATCACTGCCAACACCGAGCACCTCAGGCATACAGTTGAACAATCCATCGGCCTTGTTACGGCACTGAACCCGCACCTCGGTTACGCCACCGCCACCGCCATCGCCCAGGAAGCCCTGGCCACCGGTAAAGGCGTTGCCGAACTGGTCCTCGAACACGGACTCCTCACCTCCGCGCAGCTCCAGGAACTCCTGAGCCCGGAACGCCTCGCCAACCTCAGCAAGTAGCCCCAGGGACACTCCCCCATGTCGAATCCCCCCACCCCGATTCCTGACCACATCATCGACGGCGGCCACGCCCACGCCTCCGAAACAGCCCTCCACGCGGAGGACAAGGGCTACCACAAGAACCTCAAACCGCGGCAGATCCAGATGATCGCCATCGGCGGCGCCATCGGCACAGGCCTGTTCCTCGGAGCCGGGGGCCGCCTCAACGCCGCCGGACCGTCGCTGGTCATCGCCTACGCCGTCTGCGGTTTCTTCGCCTTCCTCATCCTGCGGGCACTAGGCGAACTGGTGCTGCACCGGCCCTCCTCCGGTTCGTTCGTCTCCTACGCCCGCGAATTCTTTGGCGAGAAGGCCGCGTTCGTTTCCGGCTGGTTCTACTGGATCAACTGGGCCACCACCACCATCGTGGACATCACCGCCGCCGCGCTGTACATGCACTTCTTCGGCAACTACATCCCCTGGATGGCGGCCGTTCCCCAGTGGGCCTGGGCCCTGACCGCCCTGGTGGTGGTTCTCGCCCTGAACCTCGTCTCCGTGAAGGTCTTCGGTGAACTCGAATTCTGGTTCGCGCTCATCAAAGTTGCCGCGTTGGTCATCTTCCTCGTGGTGGGCACCTACTTCGTCATCTTCGGCACGCCCGTGGACGGCCAGCAAGTGGGCCTCAGCCTGCTGACGGACAACGGCGGAATCTTCCCGAACGGCCTGCTCCCCATGATCATCCTGATGCAGGGCGTCCTGTTCGCCTACGCCTCGATCGAGCTCGTGGGCACCGCAGCCGGTGAGACCGAGAACCCGGAAAAGATCATGCCCAAAGCCATCAACTCCGTGGTGTTCCGCATCGCAGTCTTCTACGTGGGCTCCGTCATCCTCCTCGCCCTGCTGCTGCCGTACACGTCCTATGAAAAGGGTGTCAGTCCGTTCGTCACGTTCTTCGGGTCCATCGGCATCCAGGGCGTGGACGTCATCATGAACCTGGTGGTCCTCACGGCCGCGCTGTCCTCACTGAACGCCGGGCTATATTCCACTGGGCGCATACTTCGTTCCATGTCCGTCAACGGCTCCGCGCCCAAGTTCGCCTCCCGGATGAATAAGGCAGGCGTCCCCTACGGCGGCATCGCCATCACGGCCGTGGTGTCCCTGCTGGGCGTGCCGCTGAACTACCTGGTGCCAGCGCAGGCCTTCGAGATTGTGCTCAACGTGGCATCCGTGGGCATCGTCATGACCTGGGCCACCATTGTCCTCTGCCAGATCCAGCTCAAACGCTGGGCGGACAAGGGCTGGGTGGAACGGCCGTCCTTCCGGATGTTCGGGGCCCCTTTCACGGGATACCTCTCGCTGCTGTTCCTGGTGGGCGTGCTGGTGATGGTCTTCATCGAATCCCCGCTCACCATGCTGGTCACGGCCATCGCCTCGGTGCTGATGGTGTTCGGCTGGTACGCCTGCCGGCACCGGATCCGGGAGATCGCCCAGGCGCGCGAGGGCTTCACGGGGACGTCTCCCGTGATCGCCAATCCGCCCGCGGACACGTTCAAAAATTAGGCCCCCGTACGGCGGCGGCACCCGGGTTCTGTGACTACGGAACCCGGGTGCCGCCGTCGTACGCAAGAGGCATTGACCGCTCCCGGCAGCGGGCGTACGTTACGAGAACCGGGCCCATCGCAGCGTCCGGATCCTGGCTGGATTCCGCAGCCGCGCAACAACGAAGCACGCCACAGCAGAGCGTGCGGCCAGGCCGCACCGACCTGCAGCGGTGCACCGGTCTCACGACTTTCACATCGGGTACGGCCAGCTGGCGGGGCGTTGTGCCTGAACACCTGAGCAATCCTCGCAGCTTCGGAGTTCACCATGAACAGCAGTTCCCTGCAGTCATTACAGGAAAACGTCCGCGGTACCCTGATCACCCCTGATCACCCGGATTACGACGCCGCACGCGCCGTATATAACGGCATGATCGACAAACGCCCCGCTGCCATCCTGCAAGTTTCACAAGTCGCCGACGTCATGGCCGGCGTGAACTTTGCCAGGGACACAGGAATGGACGTGGCCCTCCGCGGCGGCGGCCACAGCGCACCCGGTTTCGGCACCTGCGACGGCGGCCTGGTCATCGACTTCGTCAACCGCCGGGGAGTACGCTTTGACCCGGCTACGGCCACTGCCCGCGCCGAGGCCGGCGCCACCTGGGCGGACTTCAACCACGCGACCCATGCCTTCGGCCTCGGCACACCGGGCGGAATCATCGGCTCCACGGGAGTGACCGGCCTAACCCTGGGCGGCGGCATTGGCTATCTGTCGCGGAAATACGGACTGTCCTGCGACAACCTGAAATCCGCAGATGTAGTCACAGCCGACGGCAATTTCCGGGTGGCCAGCGCCACCGAAAACGACGACCTCTTCTGGGCCCTCCGCGGCGGAACCGGAAACTTTGGTGTGGTGACCTCGCTCGAGTTCAACCTGCACCCGGTGGACATGGTCTACGGCGGAGTGGTCATCTACCTGCTCGAACACGCCGAAGCCGTAGGCCAGTTGTACCGCGAGACCTTAGCCACGGCACCGGAGGACCTTGGCGTCTTTATGGGATTCCATCAGGGTCCCGAGGTTCCCTTCCTCGCGGAGGAATACCGCGGACGCCCCGTGGTGGTCATGGTGGGCGGCTGGACAGGCCCGCAGGAGGAAGGGCCCAGGCAGTGGCAGCCATTCCTTGATGTCGCACCGGTTGCCGGCTCCTTCGTGGGACCACTCCCCTACCCGGTCCTCAACACCTTGTTTGACGAGTCGCTGCCCAAAGGACTCCAGGCCTATTGGAAGGCAGAATTCCTCCCCACATTCAGCGATGAGGTCATCAAAGTAGCCAAACACTTCGGTGAAGGGGTGCCCAGCCTGCAAACGGCCAACCACTTCTACCCCATCAACGGGGCCGTCCAACGGATTGCAAAGGACGCCACAGCCTTCCCTTACCGTGATGCCGATATTGCTGCCGTGATCGCCGGGATGTGGGAAGGCCCCGTCGACAACGACGCGAACATCCGCTGGGTGCGCGAGTATGCCACCGAGCTGCACGAGCACAGCGCCGGCGGGGCGTACATCAACTTCATGGACGCAGATGACCAGTCCAGAATCCGGGACAACTACGCCGACAACTACGACCGCTTGGGCGCTGTCAAGGCAAAGTACGATCCTGACAACCTCTTCCACATCAACCAGAACATCAAACCCGCCGCCTGACCGTCCGCAGCCGTAACGCAACCCTCCCGCTACCCTTCGTCGCGGGCAGATCGCTTATGCTCAGCAGAGTGCCTCGCGGCGCTGCCCTGCACTCATGACCTGCAGAGCATTAATGACCTGCAGTTCAACGACGAACCACCCGGGAGACACGGCATGACCAACTGGCGGATCAGGGACTTCCACTCGGCAGACCTGGACGGGATCCTGCACCTGTGGGAAACCCTCAAGGCCTCCGCCGTGGAGCCCGTCTATGCCCTCTCCGAGGTCCTCGCGTCGTGCGAGAAGGACCATGCCGTGGTGGCGGTGCAGGGCGACATGGTGGTGGGCGCCGCCGTGGGCCGCGCCGCGCACGACCAGGGCTGGATCGTCTTCCTCGCCACGCTGCCGGAATACCGCGGCCGGGGCATCGGCACCTCGCTGCTCGCCGCCGTCGAAAACCGGATGGCCCCGCACGGCCTGAACAAGCTCTCGGCGCTGATGCCCGAATCTGAGACCCGGGTGGAGGCCTTCCTCAGCCGCGGCTTCGCGCTGAAAAAGAACCTGCGGTATTTTGAGCGGACCATCCCCGTCCAGCGGCAGGAGCTTGGTGCGCTGGGCCAGCTGGGCGGCCGGGTCCTGGCGCGGGACCTGTGGGGAAACGTGGCCGGCATGCGCAAGGAAAAGGAACTTCTGGAACGGCGGCTGGTCCTGCCGCTCGCGGAGGCCGATCTCGCGGACGAATACGGCGTGGTGCCGCCGCGCGCCGTGGTGCTGTTCGGTCCGCCCGGAACCGGTAAAACCACCTTCGCAAAAGCGATCGCGTCCCGGCTGGAGTGGCCGTTTGTGGAAGTTTTCCCGTCGCGGCTGGCGTCCGATCCGAAGGGCCTCGCCGGCGCGCTGCGTGAGACGTTCCTGGAGATCGCCGAACTGGAACACTGCGTGGTGTTCATCGACGAAGTGGAGGAGATCGCGTCCCAACGATCGGGCGAACCGCCGTCGCCGCTTCAGGGCGTCACCAATGAGCTGCTGAAAATCATCCCGGCCTTCCGTGAACAGCCGGGCCGCCTGCTGGTCTGCGCCACCAACTTCATCCGGTCGCTGGACACCGCCTTCCTGCGGCACGGCCGGTTCGACTACGTCATTCCCATCGGCCTCCCCGACCGCCAGGCCCGCGAAGCCATGTGGCAACGCTTCATCCCGGCCGCCGTGGTGGACGACGTGGACGTGGAACTCCTCGTGGACCGTACCGAGGGTTTCTCGCCGGCCGACATCGAATATGCTGCCCGCAGCGCCTCCCAGCGGGCGCTTGAAAACGTGGTTTACGGCGAGGGCCGGGACGGCGGAGCGGCTTCCGGTGGCAGCGGTTCACTTCGTGAGGCGGCCCGGAAGGGACCCTCCACGGAGGATTACCTGGACGCCATCGGTGACACCCGGACCACTGTCAGCGACGAAGTCCACGAGGACTTCCTGGAGGACATCGAGGCGCTGGGGCGGGTTTAGCCGGGCCCGGATCTAGTACGAGAGGTTCTCGTAGTCGGTGTCGTCTTCCTCGTCCAGCTGGTGGTCCAGTTCTTCGAGCAGCCACGGGTTCACGCGGGCCAGGATCTTGCGGATTTCCTCAGTCTCCACAGCGGCATAAAGCACCGGCCGGGCATCCCGGTACTTGGTGACCGGCGGCTTGTCCGGCCACTTCTCGGCGAGTGCCTTGACGCGTTCGGGGATGGAGTTATGCGCGTTGTCCGCGATCTTCACGAGGGCGGCATCGTGGTCCTCCGCGATGTAGCGGATGCCGGCCTGGTAGTCATCCGGGTTGTCGTGCAGCCGGTTGGTCACCCGCTCGATGATGTCCGCTGCCCGCTCCGAGACACCCATCTCCAAAAGTGCCTGGCGGGTGATGGGCGTGTCCTCGGCAATGTCGTGCAGGTACCCGGCAATTTGGATGTCGTCGTCGAAGTCCGCCAGGGCATCGCCTACGGCCAGGACGTGGTCGCGGTAAGGCCGCTTGAGCTTGTCCTTCTGCCGGTTGTGGGCAACCTCGGCCAGGACCCTCGCGGTCTCAACAGTGAAGGTGGGCGCAAGGTGGTGCTCCGTGGAGTGCTGGTCTGACATGATCCAAGCCTACGGCCCTTACACCGCGGCGCCCCACAGCGCTTTGCGCAGCAGCGCCTTCATGGTGGCCACCTCGGCGGCGTCGAGGCCTTGCAGTGCTTCGGCCTCCGCCTGCTCCGCCGCCTCAGCGGCGCGCGCGTGGAGTGTAGCACCGGCCGCAGTAGCAGTGACGGTTTTGGCCCTGCGGTCCAGCTTGCCGGGAGCGCGGACCACCAGTTTCCGCTTTTCCAGATCGTCCACGAGGGCAACGATCTGGCTCGGATCGAGGCTCAGGAAATCCGCCAGCTCCCGCTGGGTTGGTTCCAGGCCGCTGTTCGCCAGGACCAATACCGAGTAGGAGCGCTCCTTAAGCCCGAAGTCGGCGAGTGCCCGGTTGTTCAGCACGGACCCCGCTGCATGCAGTTTTGCCAGCAGGAACCCCATGTCGTTGGTGATCGAAGCGGCCACTAGCTTGTCGTCGCCGCCCGCCTGCTTTGCTCCCTGCACTTCGATGGTCATATCGCTCCAGATAGTTTTCAAAATAAATAGTTGACTTCTTCAACAATCCATATTCTCATGGATACAGAACAGCATCCCACGCCGGACGGCAGGGGAACATGGTCAGCTAGCAAAGGAGCAGCAATGAGTCTCTCAGGCAAAGTCGCAATCGTCACCGGAAGCGGTCAGGGCCTCGGCCTCGCTTACGCCCGGGAACTCGCCCGCCAGGGTGCCGCCGTCGTAATTAATGACGTCAATGCCGAGACGGCGGCGCAGGCTGTGGCAGAGATTGAGGCCGACGGCGGGCGGGCCACCGCGGTGGTTGCCCCGGTCGGCAGCACCGAGGCCGCCAAGGCGCTGGTGGCAGGCGCCGTGGAGGCTTTCGGCGGCCTGGACATTCTGGTGACGAACGCGGGGATCCTGCGGGACAAGAGCCTGCTGAAGATGACCGACGAGGACTTCGACCTGGTCATCAACGTCCACCTGAAGGGCACGTTTTCCTGCGTCCGCGAGGCCTTCGCCTACTTCAAGGACAACAACGTGCAGGGCCGGATCATCACCATCGGCTCGCCCACGGGCCAGCGCGGCAACTTCGGCCAGACCAACTACGCCGCAGCCAAGGCCGGGATCGTGGGCATGGTCCGCACCTGGGCGCTGGAAATGAAGAAAGCCGGGGTCACCGTCAACTCCGTCATCCCGGTGGCCGCCACCGCCATGACCAAAACTGTCCCGTACTTCCAGAAGGCTGTGGAAGCGGACGAGCGCGGTGAGGCGATGCCGTCATTCTTCCGCCACGAGCTCGGGTTCGGAACGGCCGACGACGTCGCGGGCCTGGTTGCCTTCCTCGCCTCCGACGAGGCCGCCAACATTACCGGCCAGGCGATCGGTGCCGGCGGCGACCGGCTGCAGGTTTGGAGCCACCCGGAAGCGGCCACCACCGAATACCGCGACGGCGGCTGGAGCTACGAAGCCCTGCGGGAGAACGCCGGTGAGCTGTTCAACGGTGACACGCTGCAGAGCTATGGGGAGGAGTTCCTCCCGCTGCCGGAGGAACTCAAGCCCGAGCCGGCCCCGGCCCGCTAGTCCGCCGCGCCCCGCTCTCTGACTGCCAAAGGAAACCGATATGCGTTATGAACTGGGCATCGATGCCGCCAAACTCGATGCAATTGACATGCACGTCCACCTGGAGGTGGATGGCCACGGCCATGAATCCCTGCCGCCGGCCCTGACCGAAGCCTCGGCCAAGTACTTCAAAGCCGAGGACCGCACCCCCTCACTCGACCGCATCGCCGAGATCTACCGCGGGCTGAACATGGCCGCCGTCGTGTTCACCGTGGACGCCCGCACCCAACTCAAGCACGAGCCCAACAGCATCCCGGACCTGATCGCCGGCGCCGCGAGGAACAACGACGTCCTCATTCCGTTCGGCAGCGTCGACCCCCGCACCGGCGAGGAAGCCATCGCAGGCGCCAAGCACCAGGCGATCGAGCTCGGCGTCCGTGGTTTCAAGTTCCACCCGTCGCTGCAGGGCTTCGACCCCTCCAACGAGCAGTTTTACCCCCTCTGGGAAACGCTGCAGGAGCTCGGCCTGCCGGCAATCTTCCACACCGGCCAGAACGGCATGGGCGCAGGGCTGCCCGGTGGGTACGGGATCAAGCTGGCGTTCTCCAACCCCCTGCTCCTCGACGCCGTGGCCGCGGACTTCCCGGAACTGCAGATCATCATGGCCCACCCTTCCGTGCCCTGGCAGGACGAAGCCAACTCCATCGCCACCCACAAGTCCAACGTCTTCATCGACCTGTCCGGCTGGTCGCCTAAGTACTTCCCGGAGTCCCTGGTCCGGATGTCCAACTCCGTACTCCAGGACAAGGTGCTGTTCGGCACCGACTTCCCGCTCATCACCCCGCAGAAGTGGCTCGGCGCGTTCGCCGACCTGCCACTCAAGGACGAGATCCGGCCCAAGATCCTTAAGGACAACGCCGTCCGCCTCCTCGGACTGGGAACTTGAGATGGAGACGACGACGACGGAACCCACCGTGAGCGCCCCGGTACGGCTTTTCAAGGTCGCTGACTTCTACGACGCGGAGTCCCTCCTGACCGACAGCGAGCGCCGCGTGCTGGGCAGGCTCCGAACCTTCCTCGACGAGCAGGCACACCCGCTCCTGGCGGACCACTGGGAGCGCGGCGATTTTCCCACCGAACTGGCCCAGCCACTGATCGACCTGGACCTGATGGAACCGGCCGAACTCACTGGCGCCGCGGGTGCAGAACACAGCCCGGCCCGCGGCATCTACCAGGGGTTCCGGATCTTCGAACTCGCCCGGACCGACGCGTCGCTGGCCACCTGGTACACCTCCCAGGCAGGCCTGTTCCGCACAGCCATCCGCGTGGGAGCCTCGGAAGCCCAGCAACGGGAGTGGATGCCCAAGGTGATCGACTTTTCGCTGAAGGGCGTCTTCTCACTCACCGAACCCGAATCCGGCTCGGACATCGCCGGGGGCCTGTCCACCACCGCGCGCCGCGAGGGCGATGACTGGATCCTGGACGGTGCGAAGCGCTGGATCGGCGGCGCCTCCACCGCAGACGTCCTGGCCGTGTTCGCCCGGGACGTGGCGGACGGCCAGGTCAAGGCCTTCCTCGTGGACCGGACCGCGGCGGGTGTCACCTTGGAGAAGATCCACGGGAAAACGTCCCTGCGGATGATGCAGAACGCCCACATCACCCTCGACGGTGTCCGCGTGCCCGAGGCCATGCGCCTGCACAACGTGAACTCGTTCCGCGACGTGGCCGCCATGCTGCGGGCCATGCGCTCGGACGTGGCCTGGATCGCCACGGGCCTCCAGGCCGGCGCGTTCGAAGCAGCCCTCGCCTACGTGAAGGAACGCAAGCAGTTCGGCCGGTCGCTGGGTTCCTTCCAGCTCGTCCAGGAGAAACTGGCCCGGATGCTCGGGAACGTTACCGCCTCGCTCTCGCTGGTGGTGCGGTTGACCGAACAGCAGGCCAAGGGCATCTACCGGGACCAGGACTCAGCCCTGGCCAAGATGCAGACGTCCCTGCTGATGCGCGAAACCGTTGCCCTGGCCCGCGAAGTGGTGGGCGGCAACGGCATCACCCTGGACACTGACGTTGCCCGTTTCCACGCCGACGCCGAAGCCGTCTACTCCTATGAAGGCACCCACGAGATCAACGCCCTCATCGTGGGCCGCGCCCTGACCGGCGAAAGCGCCTTCACCCGCTGACCTGACCAGCTGAACAGCACGCACCAAACCCGGCGGCCCGCCGTCGTACTTGCCCTTCCCAAACGCCCCCAAGGAGGCACCCCATGCCCAATCTCGTCGTCGACTTCGACACCCTGCTCACCCTCACCGGCAAGGACCTCGGCACCACCGACTACCGCGAAATCACCCAGGCACAGATCAACCTGTTCGCCGACGCCACGGACGACCAGCAGTGGATCCATACCGATCCGGAACGCGCCAAGGACGGCCCGTTCGGCGCCCCCATCGCCCACGGATTCCTCACGCTGTCCCTGATCATCCCGTTCTGGGGCGAACTGTTCGACGTGGACGGCGTCACCACCAAGGTCAACTACGGCCTGGACAAGGTCCGCTTCACCTCTCCCGTGAAGGTGGGCTCGAAGGTCCGCATGCAGGCAACCATCGCCGAGGTCACCGAGGTCAAGGGCGGCGCCCAGATCAAGGTCAACGCCACCATCGAAATCGAAGGCCAGGAACGCCCCGCCGTGGTGGCCGAGTTCCTCGCCCGCTTCTACAAGTAGGACCAGCTCTCCCTTAGGAACCACCCAACCACCCCTCCTCCCCCAAGGAACAGCCATGTCAGGACACACCACGCTCGCACCAGCGGGCACGGCCGCCAAGCGCAAGGAAGCGCGCACGGTCATCTTGTCCAGCTATCTGGGCAGCACCATCGAGTTCTACGACTTCCTGCTGTACGCAACCGCCGCGGCCGTGGCCTTTCCCAAGGTCTTCTTCGCCGGGACCGACGAGTGGGTGGGCGTGGTTGCCGCCTACGCCACCTTCGCGGCCGGGTACGTTGCCCGGCCGCTGGGCGGCGTCATTTTCGGGCACTTCGGTGACAGGATCGGCCGCAAGGGCATGCTCATCGTCTCCATGGCGATGATGGGCGTCGCGTCCACCCTCATCGGCCTGATCCCCGGCGCCAGCCTGATCGGCCCCTGGGGCGCGGTGATCCTAGTCCTCCTGCGGGTCTGCCAGGGCATCGCGGTGGGCGGCGAGTGGGGCGGTGCTGCGCTGATGGCGCTGGAACATTCGGACCCCAAGCGGCGCGGATTCGCGGCGTCCTTCGTCAATGCCGGCGCTCCCACCGGTGCCGTCCTGGGCACCCTGGTCATGGGCGCGTTCTCCGCCCTGCCGCAGGACGCCTTCCTCGCCTGGGGCTGGCGTGTCCCGTTCCTGCTGTCCTTCGTCCTGCTGATCGTGGGCCTGTTCGTCCGGCTGCGGGTCTCCGAAAGCCCGATCTTCGCCGAGGCCGTAGCCCAGGAAAGCGCCCAGGGCACCAAGCGCAAGATCCCGCTGCTGGAGGTCCTGCGCCGCCCCAAGGCCCTGATCATGATCATGTTCGCCGGTGCCGCGGGATTCGGCCTGCAGGTAGTGCTGCCCACGTTCTCCGTGACCTACGCCGTATCCAAGGGCGCACCGCAGCAGGGTGTGCTGTACGCCTTCGCCGGCGCCTCGGCCATCTCCATCCTGTTTGTCCTCCTGGGCGGACGGCTCTCCGACCGTTTCGGCCGCCGTCCGGTGATGGTGGCGGGCCTGGCCCTGTTCATCGCCTACCTGTTCCCGATGTTCGGGATGCTGGGCTCCGGCAATATCGGCATGGTTTTCCTGGCCTTTACTGTGGCGCTCGTGCTGCACTCCTCCCTGTACGGGCCGCTGGCCGCGTTCGTCTCGGAGCAGTTCGGCACCACCAACCGGTATACCGGCGCCGCAGTGGGCTACCAGCTGGCCACCCTGATCGGCGCCGGCTTCACCCCGGGCATCGTGGCCGGTCTGTACAAGGATTCCGGCCAGAGCATCGTTCCCGTGGTGGTGTTCCTGTCCGTCATGGCCCTGGTTTCCATTGTCTTCATCCTGCTGACGCGGGAGTCTAAGAACAACGACCTCACCTCGGTCAGTTAGGAGTTCCGCACACATGGACAACAACGGAGTTGGATCCTGGCTGCAGCGCCGGCGCGCAAAATCCGGACCCAAGGCGGCACTCGTGTCCGCGGCGGGCACCCTGACGTACGCCGGGCTCGCGGACCGGACCGACCGGCTGGCAAACGCCCTTCGCGGCAGGGGCGTTGGCAAGGGCGACAGGGTGGCCTACCTCGGCGACAACCACCCGTCCTTCGTGGAGACCTTCTTCGCCTGCGGGCTGCTGGGAGCCATCTTCGTCGCGCTCAACACCCGGCTCGCCGCCCCGGAGATGCAGTTCCAGCTGCAGGACTCGGGGTCCCGGATCCTCATCCATGCAGCGGCGCTCGAAACAGTCGCTGCCTCCGCCGTGGCGGAGACCGCGGTGGCGGTCCGGCTGGCAGTGGCGTCCGACGGCGGCGCGCAGGATTCCGCCGCAGAGCTGCCGTCCGGCGTCGAACGCTATGACGAGGTGCTCCGGACGGCGGCCGCAACGCCGCTGGATGAGGCGGTGACGCTGGACGACGGCGCCATGATCCTGTACACCTCCGGGACCACCGGCCGACCCAAGGGCGCGCTGCTGACGCACGGCAACATCACGTGGAACTGCTTTAACACCGTGGTGGACATGGACCTGAACCGGAACGATGTAGCGCTCATGATCTCGCCGCTGTTCCACGTGGCCTCCTTGGACATGGGCCTGCTGCCCATGCTCCTCAAGGGCGCCACAGTGGTGCTCGAGGCCAAGTTCGAGCCGGGCCGGGTGCTGGCGCTGGTGGCCCAGCATCAGGTGACCACCCTCAACGGCGTGCCCACCACCTTCCAGATGCTGTGCGACCATCCGGACTGGGCTACCGCGGACCTCAGCTCCCTGGACAAGCTCACCTGCGGCGGTTCGGCGATCCCGCGCCGGGTCCTGGATGCGTACGAGGACCGCGGCATCGGTTTCACCAGCTGCTATGGCATGACCGAAACGTCGCCCGGTGTCACCATGCTGCCGGTGGCACGTTCCCGGGACAAGGCCGGTTCAGCCGGCCTGCCGCACTTCTTCACCGACGTCCGGATTGCCGATCCGCTGGGCGGTCTCGCGGCCGAGGGCCAGGTGGGTGAAATCCAGATCTCCGGACCCAACGTCATCAAACAGTACTGGAACCGGCCGGACGCCACCGCCGAGAGCTACGCGAACCAGCAGTGGTTCCGCTCGGGCGACATGGGCTACCGGGACGGTGAGGGCTTCCTCTTCGTCTCGGACCGTCTGAAGGACATGATCATCTCCGGCGGTGAGAACATCTATCCGGCCGAAGTGGAGGCCGTGATCGCCGAACTGTACGAGGTGGGCAGCGTGGCTGTGATCGGCGTCGAGGACGAGAAATGGGGTGAGGTGCCCCGCGCCATCGTCACGCTCCGCGAGGGCGCTTCCCTGACCGGGGACCAGCTGCGCGCCCACCTTGAGGGGCGGCTGGCCCGCTACAAGATCCCCAAGTCCGTGGTGTTCCTGGACGAGATGCCGCGCACCGCGAGTGGGAAAATCCGCAAGGCCGACCTTCGAAAGCTCACGGCAAACCAGGGGTAGCGGTGTGGGACGGGCCGATGCCGTCCCACACCCATGGTCCGCGCGGGAGGGTACCCGGCTGGAAGACAGCCAGCGCCTCCGCCAGGTTTCCGGCCGGCAGGCCAAGGGAATGCAGAATGTGGTCGCGGACGTTGGCGACGGTCACGCCCCCGCGGGCAAGGTCGGCCAGCGTAACGGCACCGTCGCGCTTGGCCAGCCGGGCGCCGTCGGAATTTACCACCAGCGGCACATGCGCATATTCCGGAACTGGAATATCCAGGAGCGAGGCGAGGTATGCCTGGCGGGGTGTGGATGGCAGCAGGTCATCGCCGCGCACCACCTGATCTATGCCCTGGGCGGCATCATCCACCACCACCGCGAGGTTGTACGCGGTGACGCCGTCGTTGCGGCGCAGGACAAAGTCGTCCACCACGCCGGTGAACTCACCCTGCAACACGTCCTGCACGGTGTACGCCGTTACCTCCGAGCGCAGCCTGACCGCTGCCGGCCGGGTGGAGCGCTTGTAGTCCAGCTCGGCCGGACCAAGGTTGCGGCACGTTCCCGGATAGGCGCCCTGCGGTGCGTGCGGAGCAGACGGCGCCTCCTGGATTTCGCGGCGCGTGCAGAAGCACTCATACGTCAGGCCTGCGTCCGTGAGGCGGCGGATTGCATCGTCGTACACCGCGCCGCGGTCTGTCTGGCGGACGACGGCGCCGTCCCAGGTCACCCCGATCGCAGCCAGGTCGCGCAACTGCTCCGCCTCTGCCCCGGCACGTGCACGGTCCAGGTCCTCAACGCGCAGCAGGAAGTCCCGCCCCGTGGAACGGGCGAACAGCCAGGCAAGAATGGCGGTACGGAGATTGCCAACGTGAAGTTCACCGGAGGGGCTGGGGGCGAATCGCCCGGCTGGAGTCATGAATCAACCCTACGCACACGCAACGCGGGGTCACTACATGCCCGAAATCGGGCTCCGGAGGCACCGGAAGTGACCCCGCGTTGCGGCAATTTCCGGGCGCACAACACAAGAGCCCCTCAGCTACCGATGACGCCGGAAGATCCGACGCCCGGGAGTTCAGGGGCTCTTGTCGTGTTTGCAGAATGCGTGTTTGCAGAATGACCGTGGTGTGAACAAGTGTCATCAGCGGCGGCCTCCTTGCGGGAGGCGGTGTCCAGTTTCCGGGTGGTGTGCCGAAGAGCCTGTAAGCCGGCGGGAGGGGGCGGTAGCCCGCTTCCTGCCTGTTGCCACTATTTGAGCAGACACCTTACAGTTGGCACAATAGGCACAGGAATCACTGGTCAGACTGATCAGTGCACGCGGCATGGACCGGCAGGAAGTGATCAGATTGCAGGAATTGGACGCCACAGACAAGCGGATCCTCAGCGCCCTGGACGAGGATCCGCGTGTGCCGATCATGGTCCTTGCCCAACGGCTCAGCCTGGCGCGCGGGACCGTACAGTCCCGCCTCGAGCGGATGACGGCGTCGGGCGCGCTCCGTCCCAACAGCAGCCGCGTCCTGCCTTCCGCCCTGGGCCGCGGGGTGGCGGCGGCCGTCAGCGCCGAGCTGGACCAAAGCCATCTCAACGAAGCCATCGCCGCCCTGCGGGAGATTCCCGAGGTCCTTGAGTGCCACGCCCCGGCCGGCGACACGGACCTGGTCATCCGGGTGGTGGCGAAAAGCCCGGACGACCTGTACCGCGTTTCGGAGGAAATCCGACTCTGCCCGGGGATCGTCCGCACATCCACGAGCATGTTCCTGCGCGAAGTCATCCCCTACCGGACCACCGGACTCCTCAAAGGCTGACCGCGGGCCGCACTCTCGCCGACGTTAGCCCGCATTGCCGTTAGACCGGAGGGCCGGCGTTGGACTTGAGGTTCTTCATTACCAAGGTGGACGTGAGCCGCTCCACGCCAGGCAGTGACGTGAGCTCGGCGTCGTAGAACCGTTGGTAGGCCGGCAGGTCCTCGGCGATGACCTTCAGCAGGTAGTCCGGTGATCCAAACAGCCGCTGCGCCTCCACGATGTTCGGCGTATCCGCCACGCGGTTTTCAAAGATCTCCATCGTGGAGCGGTCCACCTGCCGCAACGTGACAAACACAATCGCCTCGAACCCCAGCCCCACAGCGGCCGGATCAATGTCCGCTTTGTAGCCCCGGATCACCCCCGAGGCCTCCAGGTCACGCAACCGCCGGTGGCACGGCGCCACCGTCAAACCCACCTTGGCCGCGAGCGCCGTGGCAGTCATTCGGCCATCCTCTTTGAGATAACGCAAAATGCTTCTGTCAATATGGTCAATCACGCAATTATGTTACCAATGCATCAACAATTGCAGCGAAAAAGGTAAGCACTTATGGCGGCAAACTTCATAGGATTTGTCCCATAGCCATCGGACAGGAGCCCGCCATGAATCCCCAGTTGTTTTTCGCCTTCGTGCTGGTGGCGGCCGCCCTCGCCTGCACACCCGGCGTGGACTGGGCCTACTCCATCACCGCCGGCCTGCGGCAGCGCAGCTTTGTCCCTGCCGTCGCCGGACTGTGCGGCGGCTATGTCCTGCATACCCTGCTGCTGGTGGTGGGCCTGGCGGCCCTCCTGGCCGGGATGCCCGGCCTCCTCGGCTGGCTCACCGTTGCCGGCGCGGCCTACCTCCTCTGGCTGGGCATCAGCACCCTCCGCTCCTGGCGCGGGGCCTCCTTCAGTGCGGCAGACGCCGTCGCCAAGCCCGCCAACCAGCTCCGCACCTTCCTCCAGGGCATGGGAACCAGCGGCATCAACCCTAAGGGCCTGCTCTTCTACGTGGCCCTGGTGCCGCAGTTCGTCAGCCCGGAAGCCACCCTTCCGCTGCCCGTCCAGTCCGGGCTGCTGGGCCTGACGTTCGTGCTCCTGGCCGGAACCGTCTACACGTGCGTGGCCCTGCTGGCCCGCAAACTCCTGCAGTCCCGCCCCGGCGCCGCCCGCGCCGTCACGCTGGCCAGCGGCATCATCATGGTCCTCCTCGGGGCGGCGCTCCTCGCCGAACAGGTTGTCCCGCTGGTTGCCGGGGTTATGCAACACGCGTAAACGCTGCGCCACGAACCATTCAGTGAGCCCGGAACGGGTTGGTTAGCGCGGTCCGAAGCCTATTTCCCGTCCAGGTTCTCCCACTCCTGCTCCCACAGCCGGCGCTCGTCCACGTCCTTGCGGATGACCTCGAAGGTTTCCAGTTCCGCGGGCCGGCCCCGGAGCCAGTCCCGCGGGTTGAGGGACCAGCGGCCGTTGTCCAGTACCAGCAGGGCACGGTCCGTCAGGGCGTCGTTGCGGATGACAGGGTCTGTCTTACGACGGCGGAGCACCTCCTGGAGCGCCTCCTGCGCCTTGCTGTGGGCGCCCAACCGCCGCAGCGCGCGGCCCCGGAGCAGCAGCAGTGCGGCGGACAGGTCATCGGAATTCAGCAGCCCCTCGGTCCAGATCACCACTTCCTTGTCCCGCCCCAGCGCGAACGCCAGTGCGCAGCGGGCCAGGGCGGACGGCAACGACGGCGGCAACCCGGCGACCGTCTGCAGCGCCGCTTCCAGCTGGCCCGTTTCCCGCAGCGAGTGCGAGAGCGCCAGGAAGACGGACTCCTGGCCGAACAGCACGGGGACTTCGACGCGCTCGGCCACTTCCACCCGGGTGACCACGCGGGTCAGATACGTGGCGGCGTACTGGTTGGCGTCGTCGGCATTCCTGATGGACAGGCCGCGCTGGAGAAGCTCGGACGCGCGCAGGTACCCGCCGTGCTGGTACGCCAGCAGGCCGGCCATGACGGAACAGAGCCCGGCCCAGCCAGGGTAGGTGCGGCCCACAACGATGAGCCGTTCGGGTTCCTTGCTGTTGAAAATGGCCTCATGGACAGCCCTGACCGTCTTGCCCGGCATGAGCCTTAGCCTGGGGACTTCGCCGTCCACAGCGAGGAGCGCGGGATCGCGTCGGCCCAGCACACCGTGAATCAGCCCGCCCACACTGCCTGCGAGTTCTCGGACGGGCGTCTGGAATTGCACGTTTCCGAAGGGGGTCAAATCCCGGGCGTCCCGGTAGATCGGTCCTCTGGGCTCCCCGGTGCTCATCCCTCCATGCTACGTGGCGGCCTTTCCCCGAACCTACGTCACGGCCGCGATCCACACCCCGATCACCCAGGTACTGGCCGCCAGGCAGGCCAGCCCGAACTCCGCAAGCATGCCCAGTCCGGTGGCCTTCAAGGCGGTCCAGCTGGTGGTGGTTGCGGTGCGGAGCTGCCGGGTCCGCCGCAGCTCGCTGAGCAGCAGGCCGGCGGCGAAGCCGATGAAGAGTCCCACTACCGGGATAATGAACATGCCGATCACGCCCGCCACCAGGCCCACCACCACGCTCCGGCTGGGAATACCGTGGTGCTTGAGCTTCCGCCCGGTCAGGACGGCGCTGGCCGACATGCCAGCGACGACAAAGACCATGCCCACCGCGAAGATCACCCAGCCCAGCACCCCCGCGCCGCCCCAGATGGCCCATGCCAGCAGGCTGAGCCCGATCAGGAAGCTGCCCGGCAGCACCGGAATGATGGTGCCGGCGACCCCCACCAGGATGGCAACGCCGCAAAGGATGCTCACAACTGCTTCGGAGTTCATGAGCCCTAGTGTAGGACCGCCCGTTCAGGCGCCCGGATCCGCAGCCCCGGGCCGCCGTGCGCCTAAACGCCCGACGGCGGCGCCTTCCCTTCGCAGGGGAGGCACCGCCGTCGGGCGTTATGGCAGAGTGCGGCGGCGGAGGTTACTCGGCTTCCACAGCGGCGGCGACGGCTGCCGTCACCGCCGGGGCCACGCGCGGGTCCAGCGGGCTGGGCACGATGTAGTCCACGGAGAGATCCTCTTCGGCAAGTTCCGCGATGGCCCGGGCCGCGGCAAGCTTCATGGCCGGCGTGATGCGGCGGGCGCCGGCGTCCAGCGCGCCACGGAAGATGCCGGGGAATGCCAGCACGTTGTTGATCTGGTTCGGGAAGTCGCTGCGGCCGGTGGCCACAACGGCTGCGTACTTGGCGGCCACCTCGGGAAGGACTTCGGGGTCCGGGTTGGAGAGCGCGAACACGATGGAATCGGCGTTCATCAGCTTCAGGTGTGCCTCGTCGAGCTTGGAGGAGGACACCCCGATGAACACGTCGGCGCCGAGCAGCGCTTCGCCCGGTCCGCCGGTGACGCCGCGGGGGTTGCTGCGCTGGGCCATCTCGGACTTCTTGCTCGACGCATCGGCGGCGATGTCCGCCCGGTCGCGGTTGATGACGCCCTTGGAGTCGAGCAGGACAACATCCTGGATCCCTGCGGCGAGCAGGATTTCGGCGACGGCGATGCCTGCCGCACCCGCGCCGGACACCACGACGCGCAGGCCGCCGAGTTCGCGGCCGGTGACCTTGGCGGCGTTTGTCAGCGCGGCGAGTGCCACCACTGCGGTGCCGTGCTGGTCATCGTGCATGACCGGGCAGTCCAGCGCCTCAATGAGCTTCTCTTCCAGCTCGAAGCAGCGCGGGGCGGAGATGTCCTCCAGGTTCACGGCCCCGAAGCTGGGGCGGAGCCGCACCAGGGTTTCCACGATCTCGTCAACGTCGGTGGTATTCAAGACCAGGGGGATGGAATCCAGTTCGCCGAACGTCTTGAAGAGGGCGGACTTGCCCTCCATGACGGGCAGTGACGCGCTGGCGCCAATGTTTCCCAGGCCAAGCACGGCGGTGCCGTCGCTGACCACGACCACCAGGCGCTGCGCCCAGGTAAGGGTCTTGGCGAGCTCCGGGTTGGTGTGGATGGCGCGGCTGACGTCGGCCACCCCGGGGGTGTAGGCGATGGAAAGGTCACGCTTGTTGGACAGCGGGACGGTGCTGGTGACCGAGAGCTTGCCGCCCTGGTGGGCGTCGAAGATTTCAGCTTCGGTCAAGGCCGTTGCTGCGGAATTGTCGGTCGGTGCGATTGCGTCAATGGACACTTCGTTGTCTCCTGGGGCTAGCCGTGGGGCACGGCGCAGAATGGCTCAAGCGCAGGGAGGCTCAAGTTGGTGGGATTCGGACTTCGCGGACCCAAGGGTGACGGGTCCGGGGTGAAGTCCTTGCAGCTGCGGGTGCCAGCCACCCCGGTAATGCAATAGTAAACAGCGGCTGCGGCTGAATCCGGGGGCAAAGTGGCTATCCCGCCATGCCAAATCGATTTTTCAGCATCTTTTGTGATTCACATCACGCCATAAAGGCGTATTTATTCGCCTATTGGTCTAGACCAGTTACGCCGATCGGTGGGCTGCGCGCGCGTTCGGCGCCACCGGAGCCAGCAGGGTGCACGCCTTCTTCAGGTCTTCTTCGGCCTCAAACAGCGAAAGCCGGCGGTTGCGGACGGACTGGACCAGACCAGTGACTGTCAGCAGGAGCACCCGGGCCGCCACGGCGTCGTCGGAAGCTACGGCTACTGCCTTTTCGCTCAGGTCGTCAATCTCCTGCAGCAGCTCAGTGGTGTCCCTGCCCTTGAGGTAGACGCCGCGGGTCAGGCACTGTTCCACCGCGGGCTGCATGACCCGCATGTGGAAAATCTCCATGACCACGCCGGTGAGGGCCCGGCCGCCGAAGCTGGCCGCCGACGTGCGCACCCTCGTCTGGAGCTCATCGAGCTGCTGGCGGTAGAGGGAGAGCATGAGGTGGGTAGGCGACGGGAAATACCGGTAGACGGTCCCCAGCGGGACACCGGACTTTTCCGAGATTTCCGCGAGGTCTACGGATTCCAGGCCCTTGCGGGCAAACCCTCCGGCGGATTCGAGGACGCGGGCGTAGCGCAGCCTCTGGCGTGGGGTGGCGGGCCGTGCGGCCATGGGCGGATGGTCGGAAAGGGTCTCGGGCATCAGCATTCCGGGGTAGTGAATTTACGGTGCAGCGGCCGGTCGATCCCCATCCCAGGCCGCCCTACAGTCCGGCTCAACTATACGCCACCCGGGCATGGGCTCCTCAGGCAACGCTCCTGATCTTGACCACAAACACGGCGCCCAGCAGGCCAATGACGGCCGCAGTGGTGAAAAGCGTGACGTACCCGCCGAACTGCGTCACCGCGAGGTACGCGAGGCCGGTGGCGAACACCTGCGGCAGCGAGGCCGCCACGTTAATGACCCCCATATCCTTGCCACGGTCGGCGGCCTGCGGCAGCACCTGCGTCAGCAGCGCGAAGTCAACGGCAAGGTACGCGCCGAACCCCACGCCGAGGATGCCGGCTCCGATCAGGGCGCCCGGCCACACCGGGAAGAGGGCCATGGTCAGGCCGGCGACGGCAATGAGCACCGAGGACCCGATCACAAAAGGCTTGCGCTTGCCTACACGGTCGCTCCACGGCCCCGCAATCACCGCAGTAACCATGACCAGGGCCGCATAGATGCCGGTCAGGATCAGGACTCCCAGCGCCGGGTTCTCAAGCTTGAGGACGTCAGTGAGGAAAAAGATCAGGTACACAATGGTCAGCTGGTTGCAGACGTTGACCAGGAAGCGGGTGAGCCACGCCCAGGCGAAGTCCGGGTGGCGTGCCGGGCTGATCCAGAAACCACGGAGAAAGCTGCCCCACGAGAACGGCGGCCGGAGCTCCCTGGGCAGCGGCGGGTCATTCCGGTGGAAAAGGTACGGCAGCACGGAGAACAGCAGGGCAGCCGCACACATGGTGTACCCCACCAGGAAGTTTCCCGACACGACCGCCCCGAAGACTGCGCCCAGGAGGATGCCCGCCGTTTGGCCCAGGGCCGCCAGTCCCCCCACTCCGCCGCGCTGCAGCACCGGCACCCGGTCCGGGATGGCGGCGGTGATGGCCGCATAGGCCGCGTTGGCACCCAGTTGAACCAGGCACCAGAACAGGACCATCAGGGCAACGGCAGTAGCACCGGACATCGCCAGCAACGCTGCGACCGCCAGGACGGCACCTGCCAGGACCCAAGGGGAACGCCGCCCGAAACCCGAGACCGTCCGGTCGGACAAAGCGCCGAACAGCGGGTTGGCCACCAGGGATACGGCGGCGCCGCACCCAAGGACGAGGGACGCGATGGCTTCCTTGTTGGCCTCGTCGATGCCAGTGGCCTGCATGGCGATAAAGACGTTGATGGGGCCGAAGAACGCGGCGTTGATGCCAACGTTGACCAGCACCAGCCCGGTCACCCAGCGCGCAGTGACCTTTGTGGTCGGCTCGGCGAGCGCCGCCGTCGAACGTTCGGACGCTACAGCGGGCAGCGCTGCAGAGCCGGCATCCGACGGCGGAGTGGAGTCCGGTGCCGCCGGTGAATCGGACAGGCTCATTTCAGGTTCCCCCCTGGAACGGTCAGTGATGCAAATCAGACTATCGTGGGCGTCATGGCCCCGCCTGCTTTACTGCCCGGACCCGCGGCGGCGGCCTCCCCGACCGCCACGCACCGGACCCCTGGAGATGCAATGACCGCTTCTGCCCACCGCCCTGCGAACAGCCCCGTCAACACGGCCGACCTCTACGACGAGCGCGGCGATGACCTCGCTTCCGTGTCCCTTCAGTTCCTGTCCCTCGGTGGCCGGTCCCATTTCAGCGGCCCGGTCCGGACCATCCGCTGCTTCCAGGACAACGGGCTGGTGAAGTCCACGCTGGCGACGCCCGGCAACGGCGCCGTGCTGGTGGTGGACGGCGGCGGCTCCCTGGGCACGGCGCTGATGGGGGACATGATCGCCAAGAGCGCCGTCGCGAACGGGTGGGCCGGCGTCGTAATCAACGGCGCCATCCGCGACCGGGAGGCCATCGCGGGGCTGGAACTCGGCGTGAAGGCGCTGGGCAGCAATCCGCGCAAGAGTGCCAAGGCAAGCGCCGGCGAAGTGGATGTGGACGTGTTGATCGACGGCGTGAGGTTCCGTCCCGGCGTCACCGTCTGGTGCGATCCGGACGGCATCCTCGTCGAGCGCTAGCCCATGCAACCAGGGGCTGCCGAGATAAACTGGGTTCCCGGGAACAACCAGGGAAGTAACATAGTTACTGAAAGCAACTATCAAGCTTGATCACCATTTCCTTTCCCTGGAGAAGTCATGTCCAAAACATCCGCTGTGCGCGCTGCCGGCGAAACCCTGACCCAGCGTCAGGTTGTCACCGTGATGGTGGGTCTTATGCTGGGCATGTTCCTGGCATCCCTTGACCAGACCATCGTGTCCACCTCGATCTACACCATCGCCAACGACCTCGACGGGCTGTCCCTCCAGGCCTGGGCCACCACGGCCTACCTGATCACCTCCACCGTCAGCACGCCGCTCTACGGCAAGCTGAGCGACATTTTCGGACGCCGGCCGCTGTACCTGACCGCCATCGTGATTTTCCTCGCCGGGTCGCTGTACGCCGGCTCGGTGCACTCCATGACGGAACTGGCCATCGCCCGCGGCGTCCAGGGCCTCGGCGCAGGTGGCCTGCTGGCCCTCGCGCTGACCATAATCGGCGACATCGTCTCCCTGAAGGACCGGGCCAAATACCAGGGCTACTTCATGTCGGTGTTCGGCATTTCCTCGGTCCTCGGCCCTGTGGTGGGCGGCGCGTTCGCCGGGTCCGCCAACATCCTGGGCTTTGACGGCTGGCGCTGGGTGTTCTTCATCAACCTCCCCATCGGGCTGGCCGCCCTGACCGTGGTGTTCCTGTTCCTCCACCTACCGGTCAAGCACATGAAGCAGAAGATCGATTACTGGGGCGCGGCGGCCATCACGCTCGCCATCGTGCCGCTGCTGCTGGTGGCCGAGCAGGGACGCAGCTGGGGCTGGACCTCCCTGAACTCCTTCCTCTGCTACGGGCTGGGCGTGGCAGGCATTGCCTTGTTCCTGCTGGCCGAAAAGCGCGCCGGCGACTACGCCCTGATCCCGCTCCGGCTCTTCCGGAACACCACGTTCGGGCTGTCCTCGCTGCTGAATTTCATCATCGGCATCGGCATGTTCGGGGCGATCGCCATGCTCCCGATGTACCTGCAGCTGGTCAAGGGACTGACACCCACCGAGGCCGGGCTCATGATGATCACCTTCACCGTGGGCATCCTGACAGGTTCCATCACCGCCGGACGCACCATCTCGGCGTCGGGCACGTACCGGATCTTTCCCATCCTGGGCACGGGCATCCTGACCGTGGCCGCGGTGACCATGGGCCTGTCCCTCGGTGTGGACACCGCCCTCTGGGTTCCCGGCGTGATTGCGGTGTTCTTCGGCATGGGCCTTGGCTTCTGCATGCAGCCGCTGACCCTGGCCATGCAGGTTTCCGTGCCGCCGAAGGACATGGGCGTGGGCACGTCATCAGCAGCGTTCTTCCGGTCCATGGGTGGCGCAGTGGGCACTGCCGTGTTCATCTCCATGCTGTTCAGCGTTGCCGCAAGCCGGATCGCGGACAACATGAAGTCGGCCATGGGCAACGCGGATTACCTGGCCGTCCTGAAGGATCCGGCCGTGGCGGCGGACCCGGCCAACGCCAAGCTGTATGCGTTCTTCCAGAACGGGGCCTCGAACGATTCACTCAACGACACCAGCTGGCTCCACTCCGCCAGCAGCGCGCTCACCCGCCCCATCACCGAGGGCTTCTCCTACGCGATCGACGCCGTCATGATCACCGCCGCCGTGCTCACCGGTATCGCCTTCCTCATCAGCTTCGCGCTGCCGAACAAGAAGCTGACCGACCCGAAAGCAGCCCCGCGGGCAGACGCAGCCGCGGTGGCAGCGCACTGACTTCCCTGTTCAGGAAGTGAGGACGACGACGGCGGTTGGTCTTCAGCCGCCGTTGCCGGCCGTGAAGTAGTTGTGCACCTCATGGAAAGTCATCGTCGGCGGGCCGCCAAAACCGGCCTCCGCCGTGAGCGGGCCCATCTTGTCCCGGGCAAAGGCATCAAACTTCTCACGGCTCTCCCAGACGTCCGTGACCTGCAGACCGTTCTCCGTCATCGTTGCCCAGTGCGAGATGGATCCATCCGGGCCCGGTCCGCCCGGAGTGAGCCCCATCAGCCTGTTGACCTGGTCATACTGCTCAAGGGTGGTGCCCTCAAACTGCATGACTATTGCGACCGCCATAAAGACTCCTTTGTCGTACAGAACCGCCCGGAAATGGCGGCCTGCGAATGGATAGATAGTGCCTTGTTTACGCCGGGTCGTTCCCACCGTCAAGGGGCGGCGTGCGCCGCATCTTGACGGACGCCGGCCCGGTCAGAGCGTCAGCTTCATGCCCTCGTGGCTCGCCTCAAAGCCCAGCCGCCCGTAGAACCGGTGGGCGGCCGCCCGGGACTTGTGCGTGGTCAGCTGCATTAGCGTGCACCCGCGACGCCGGGACTCGTCGATTGCCCACCGCACCATCAGGTTCCCGATGCCCAGGCCGAGGAGGCTCCCCGCCACGCGGACGGCCTCAATCTGCGAGCGCCAGGCACCCCGCCGGGAGATGCCGGGGAGGAAACTCAGCTGGAACGTGGCTACCACGGCACCTTCCCCCGCGCCAGGTTCGCCGGTCCCGAGCGCGGCCGCGCCGGGCCGCACCAGCTCGCCGACAACCAGCAGATGCGCGGGGTCGGCCTCGATCGCCGCGAACGCCTGCTCGTACGGCACCATGTCCTCGTCCGCCTCACGGGCGGCGCCCATGGCGTCGTCGGCCAGGAGGGCAACAATCGCGGGCAGGTCCGCGGGTGAGGCGAGGCGGAGACGGAAGGTCCCGCCGTCGACGGCGGCGGTCGGAAAAGGGGCGGGCGCATCCGGGTTCCAGGTCACGCCACCAGCATTCCACAGGGACCGGTGTACGGTGGTAAAGCTGATTTTGTAACCGCCGTCACCTTTACCGGCGGACCACTCGAAGGATTTTGCACATGTCTGACCAGACAACCACGGGGCAGAGAACTGACTCCAGCCGGGACAGTGAGCCCCACCTTTCACGCTCGCTGAGCAACCGGCACATCCAGCTCCTGGCCATCGGCGGTGCGATTGGCACCGGGCTGTTCATGGGTTCCGGCAAGACCATTTCCGTGGCCGGGCCCTCCGTGATCTTTGTGTACATGATCATCGGCTTCATGCTGTTCTTCGTGATGCGGGCCATGGGCCAGCTGCTGCTGTCCAACCTAAACTACAAGTCCTTCAGCGACTTCGCCGGCGATCTGCTGGGCCCTTGGGCGGGCTTCTTCACCGGCTGGACCTACTGGTTCTGCTGGGTGGTGACGGGCGTCGCCGACGTGATTGCGATTGCCGGCTACGCCAACGAGCTGTGGCCCGGCATTCAGCTGTGGGTACCCGGCATCGCCACGATCGTGATCCTGCTGCTGCTCAACCTGCCCACCGTCAAAGCGTTCGGTGAGACCGAATTCTGGTTTGCCCTCATTAAGATTGTTGCCATCGTGGCGCTGATCGTTGTGGGCCTGGTCATGATCTTCACCGGCTTCACGTCCAGCGCCGGCACAGCAAGCTTCACCAACCTGTGGAGCCATGGCGGATTCTTCCCCAAGGAGTTCATGGGCTTCGTGGCCGGCTTCCAGATCGCCGTCTTCGCGTTTGTCGGCATTGAACTCGTGGGCACCGCCGCGGCCGAAACCAAGAACCCGGAGCACAACCTGCCCCGCGCGATCAACGCCATTCCCCTGCGCGTCATGCTCTTCTACGTGGGCGCCCTCATCATCCTGATGTCGGTCACGCCCTGGACCGAGTTCCAGGCCGGCCACAGCCCGTTCATCGGCATGTTCTCCCTCGCGGGCCTGGGCATGGCCGCAATGGTGGTCAACCTGGTGGTGCTGACGTCCGCCATGTCCTCCGCCAACTCCGGCATCTACTCCACGTCCCGCATGGTGTTCGGCCTCGCCCAGGACGGCGACGCCCCCAAGCTCTTCGGCCGCCTCTCAAGCCGCAAGGTTCCGCAGAACGCCCTGTTCCTGTCCTGTGTGCTGCTGCTGGCCGGCGTGGCCCTGCTGTACGCGGGCAAGGACGTTGGCGTGGCGTTCGACATGGTCACCACCGTCTCCGCCGTCTGCTTCATGTTCGTGTGGTCCATCATCCTGGCCAGCTACCTGGCCTTCCGGAAGCGCCGGCCGGAACTGGCCAAGTCCTCCGCCTTCAAGCTGCCCGGCGGCATTCCGATGGTGTGGGTGGTCTTCGCGTTCTTCGCATTCCTGCTGTGGGCCCTCACCACACAGCCGGACACGCTCACGGCACTGCTGGTGACCCCGGTGTGGTTCGCGATCCTGGGCGTGGCGTATGCCGTGGTCCGGAGGACGCCGCTGCACCAGGCCCGTGTGGCCGAGTGGAAGGCAATGGCCGACGGCGAAACCTCCGCCGCCACCACGTCCGCCTGACCGCTACCCCGCCGCACCCCCTACCCCGGGACGCTCTCTCACTTAATGTGGGTTTTCGGGCAACGCTCTCTCACTTAACATGGGTTTTCTGCAAACCCTCTCCCACCAACTGGTGGGAGAGGGTTTGCCGTTTCTGGCATACGCGGTCCTTGTGATCCGGCCCGGCCCGTGCTTGGCTGAGGAGCCGGCGTTGGCACAAGTCACTCAATGGGGGAGGGCCTGGAATGGATCAGAACGTGGTCTCTGGATTGCCAAGGAAAACTCTGCGGGCAGGAATTATCGTGGGTGCCATCGGTGCGTTCTCGGTCATCCTGGCTCCCCAAATCATGCAGTTGCTGATGTTTGGACCGGCCTACTCGCAGGCGCTGGGCGTGGTTTTCCAGACCCTTTTCCAGCTCGTCACGCTGTTCTTCCTGCCGTTTTCTGCCGCCCTGATCGCCGCCTCACTGGTCATGCGTCACCTGGAAACCGCACTGGCACGAAGGCTGCCAGCCCCAATCGGCAGTTCACCGCCCACGGAATAGGCCCGCCGATTCAGCCAAAATCAACGCACGACGGCGGCACTCACGGTGAGTGCCGCCGTCGAACGTTAACTGCGAGAGCGTTGCCGAAAAAGCCGCACTAAGTGAGAGAGCGTTTGGGTCAGGCGAAGTAGACGCCGATCCGGTTCCCGTCGATTTCCTCGATGCGGATGTCGATGTCGTAGACGTCGTGCAGCATGGCGGCCTGCATGATCTCCGCCGGAGTGCCCTGGTGGATCATGCGGCCGTCCTTCATGGCCAGGATGGTGTCCGAATAGCAGGACGCGAAGTTGATGTCGTGGACCACCAGGACGATGGTTTTGCCCAGGTCGTCAGCGAGGCGGCGGAGAAGGCGCATCATCTCCACGGAGTGCTTCATGTCCAGGTTGTTCAGCGGCTCGTCCAGGAGCAGGTATTCGGTGTCCTGCGCCAAGACCATGGCGATGTAGGCGCGCTGTCGCTGGCCGCCGGAGAGCTCGTCCACGAACTTGTCCGCCATGGCTGTCAGGTCCAGATGCGCCATGGCCTCCTCCACGATGGCGAGGTCCTCCACCGTGGGCCGGCCGCCCGAATGCGGGAACCGGCCGAAGGCCACCAGGTCCCGGACGGTCAGCCTCATGGTGAGGTGGTTCTCCTGGCGGAGGATGGCCATGGTGCGGGCCAGGTCCCGGCTCGGAGTGGCCGCAACGTCCAGGCCGGCAACCGTCACGGCGCCGCTTTCCAGCGGCTGGAGCCGGCTGATCAGCGAGAGCAGTGTGGACTTGCCCGCGCCGTTGGGCCCGATGATCGAGGTGACGCCGCCGCGGGGAATCATGCAACTGACGTCGTCGAGGACCTGCTGGCCGCCGTAACTTTTCGAGACGTTCCGGACGTCAATCACTTCAGCGAGCCTTTCAGCAGGAGGTAGAGGAACAGGATGCCGCCGGCGAACTCGATGACCACGCTCAGCGCAGTGGCGAAGCCGAAAACACGCTCCAGGATCAACTGGCCGCCCACCAGTGCCACCGCGCCGATTAGCACCACAATCGGCAGCAGCCGGGCGTGGTTGAACCCGCGGCAAAGCTGGTAGCCGAGGCTGACCACCAGTAGTCCGAAGAACGTCACAGGCCCCACCAGTGCGGTGGAAACGGCCACCAGCAGGGAGCAGGCCAGCAGGATCCGCATCACCACGCGGCGGTGGTCCACGCCCACGTTGATGGCCAGCTCCCGGCCCAGCGCCAGGACGTCCAGCGTGTGCCGGGCACGCCATACGCCTACGCAAACAACAGAGATGATAAGGGCGGAGACGCCCAACAGTGCCGGGTCCACGTTGTTGAAGCTGGCGAAGAACAGGTCCTGCAGGATGATGAACTCGCTGGGTTCCATGAGCCGCTGCAGCAGCGAGGAGAAGCCGCGGAACAGGCTGCCCAGGATGATGCCCACCAGCAGCAGCAGGTGCAGGGAACGCGTGGCGCCGGTGAACATCCATCGGTACAGCAGGGCGCTGAAGGCAACCATCAGGAGAACCTCGACGGCGAACTGCAGCGTGGGCGGCGCTGCGGTGACCGCCCCGGCACTCCCGGTGAAGACGAGCCCTGTCTGCACCAGGATGTAGAGCGAGTCGAAACCCATGATGGAGGGGGTGAGGATCCGGTTGGCGGTGACGGTCTGGAAGAGCAGTGTGGAAACGCCTACCGCCACGGCCACCAGCAGCATCGCGGCCAACTTCAGGGCGCGCCGCGGAAGCACATAGCCCACGTTGCCCTTAAGGTCGCTGAACAGGAAGAACACGACGGCGGCGATGGTGGCTGCGAGCAGGACGCCGATCACCAGCTTGGGCGGGGCGTTCCGGATGCGGTTTCGCAGCTGTGCCCCGGGACGGCTGACGGGTGGCTTCGCGGCGGCCGTGGCAGGTACCTTGGATGTGGCAGTTTCAGGCATTGCGTTTCCTCAGGATCAGGAGGAGGAACAGGATGGCGCCCACCACGGCCATCACCATGCCCACAGGAACTTCGTAGGGGTAGCGGATGGTCCGGCCGATGATGTCGCAGACCAGCACAAAGCCGGCGCCGAACAGGGCGGTCCAAGGTACTGCGCGGCGCAGGTTGTCGCCGAAGAGCAAGGACACGATGTTGGGCACCACCAGGCCCAGGAACGGCACAGCGCCCACGGTGGTCACCACCACGGCGGAGATCAGCGAGACGATGATCAGGCCCAGGCGCATGGTCGCCCTGTAATTCAGGCCGAGGTTAGTGGTGAAGTCCTCCCCCATGCCTGCCACGGTGAACCGGTCGGCGGCCAGCAACCCCACCAGCATCAGGGCCGCCACAATCCACAGCAGCTCATAGCGTCCCCGCAGGACCCCCGAGAAGTCGCCGATCATCCAGTTGCTCAGGGTCTGCAGCAGGTCGTAGCGGTACGCGAAGAACGTGACGACCGCCGCAATGACACCGCCCAGCATGATGCCCACCAGCGGAATCAGCAGGGTGTTCCGGGCGGGCAGGCGCCGCAGGATGGCGAGGAACAGGGCCGTGCCTAAGACGGCGAAGACACTGGCGACGCCCATCCGGAGGAGGATCGGCGCCGTCGGGATGGCCACGGTTACCACCAGGATGCCCAGGGTGGCGGACTCGACGGTGCCCACGGTGGAGGGCTCCACAAAACGGTTCCGGGCCATCAGCTGCATGATCAGCCCGGCCACGGCCACCGCCATGCCGGCGAGGATCACGGCCAGCGTGCGCGGGAGGCGGGAAATCCAGAAAATGTCGACGGCGGCCGGGTCGCCGGCGAGCAGCCCTGGCAGCGACACGTCGCTGACTCCGACGAACATGCTGATGGTGGCCAGGGCGAGCACCACCGCGGCAGCCGCAGCCAGCCTCGCGTGCTCGCGGGACCGGCTGCGACTAACGGGGGCGACGGTCCGCACCGCCGTAGTTGTCATGATCGAACGTCGGTTAGTGCGGGAGCTCAGGCAACCGAATCGGCAACGGCGTTAACCATCGCTTCAACGTTGTTCAAGCCGTAGCCCACGATGTACCAGGCGGCGGGGTCCAGGCTGATGATCTTGTTATTTTTCGCGGCGTTGGTGGACCGGACCAGTTCGTTGTCCAGGACAGGGTTGCCGCCGGCGGCCTCGGAGCCGATGGCGGTGTCGCGGTTGATCACGTACAGCAGGTCGGGGTTGACCTGCTTGATGTATTCGAAGGACACGGATTCACCGTGGCTTCCGTCGGCCTTGACGTCGGCCGCGGTGGGCACGCCCAGGACGTCGTGGATGAGTCCGAAGCGCGAGCCCGCGCCATAGGCGGTGACCTCGCCGCCGGAGGTCAGGACGATCAGGCCCTTGCCGGCATCTGCCGCCTTAGCCTTGGTCGCGGCGATGGTGGCGTCCACGCCGGCCAGCTTGGCGTCAACTTCCCCCGTCTTGTTAAAGATGGCGCCCAGTTTCTCCGTCTGGTCCTTGAAGCTTTCCATCGGGTTCGCGGCATCGATGGACAGGTCGATGGTGGGGGCGATCTTGCTCAGCTCCTCGTACGCGCCTGCCGTGCGGCCGGAAATGATGATGAGGTCCGGTGCGCCGGCGCTGACGGCTTCGAAGTCGGGTTCCTTGAGCGAACCGATCTTCTCGTACTTGGCATCCGCGTACTTCGAGAGAGACGCCGGGTAGCCGGCCTCGGGCACCCCGGCCGGTTCGACGCCAAGTGCGTCGAGGGTGTCCAGGACGCCGAGATCGAACGTGAAGACCCTCGCCGGGTTGACCGGCACGTTGGCCGTGCTGCCCTGCGCATGGTCCACGGTGATGCTGGAGGCTGCCCCGGAAGCAGCCGTCGCGGTGGCGTTGCCGCCGCACGCAGTCACGGTCAGAAGCGCCGCTCCCGCAGCCAGTGCCCCCAGGTAGCTCGAAAGCTTGTTCTTCACGTCAATCTCCAGTCCGCTAATAACGTCACAAGTTTGTGGCCTAATGTCCCCTGACTCTATAAGTAAGGTAAGGCTAACTTCAAAACGTCAGGCCGGTTTTTGGAAATATGTGGGTGGGATCACAAAGCACGACGCCGGCACTCGGGTGAGTGCCGGCGTCGTGCTTTAGTGCCATAGGGTTCCCCGAAAACCCGCATTAACTGCGAGAGCGTTTCGAAAAGAGAGAGCGTTCCTGGGTGCGGTAGCGGGTTGGGTGGGAGGCGGCGGGCGAGGACCGCATAGGGGTCAGGCCGGGGCCTTGGCTCCCTCCGCCTGGCGCTCCTCCACCAACGTGGATACCGCCGCGAACAGCGGGTGGCCGGCCTCCAGCCCTGTGATCCGGGCTGTGGCGTCGGCGGGCGACGAGGATGCCAGGATCTCCGCGAGTTCCGTGGCCTCGGCGTCGGCGGGATCATCGAAGCGCAGGGCAGCCGCGATGGCGCCCAGCAGGGCCTCGGGCACGATCCCGCGCTCGGCCAGCTCCGCCGCCGGCCCGATAAACCGCTCGTGCCGGCTGAGTTTGCGCATCGGCGCCCGGCCCACACGGGTCACGGTATCCGGCAGGTGCGGGTTGGAGAACCGGACCAGGATCTTCTGGACGTAGGCTTCCTGTTCGTCGTTGCTGAACCCGTGCTTGGCCACCAGCAGCTGCTTGGTTTCCTCCAAAACCGCGCGCACGTCCTCGGCAACGTCCTGATCGGCCATGGCATCGGAGATCTTTTCCAGGCCGGCCTCGAACCCGAAGTAGGCCGCGGACGCATGCCCTGTGTTCACCGTGAAGAGCTTCCGCTCGATGTACGGCGAGAGGTCATCCACGAACGTGGCACCCGGAATCACCGGCGCCGCCGCCCCAAAGGCAGTCCGGTCGATGACCCACTCATAGAAGGTTTCCACCGTGACGTCGAGGCCTTGCCCGGGTTCCTGGTTGGGCACGATCCGGTCCACGGCGGTGTTGGCGAACACCGCCAGGGAATCCAGGGCCCCGGCGGCGTCGTCCCAGAGCGCTGCCACTTCGGTACGCAGGATGTCGGTGGCGTTGATGGCGTTCTCGCATGCCATGACCTGGAGCGGAGCCAGCCCGGCGTCGCGCGCGGCGATGCCCTTGGTGATGGCGGGCGCCACGAACTTCAGGATGTGCGGCCCCACGGCGGTGGTGACGATGTCCGCCGTCGCGATTTCGCCCACCAGCTCCGCTTCCTGGGTGGATGAATTCAGCGCCCGGAAATTATCCACGGTCCGGACGGTGGGGTTCTCCCCCACCTCGTTGACGTTGTAGCTGTCGGCTGCCGCCAGCTGGTCGATGAGGGCCTCCGCGACGTCCGCGAACACCAGCTCATACCCGGCCTGGTGCAGCAGCAACCCGACGAACCCGCGGCCGATGTTCCCGGCGCCAAAATGTACAGCTTTCACTATGCGTTGACCTTTCCGAACAGGTCCAGGACTTCTTCGACCGACGTCGCCGCCTCCAGCTGGGCCACCTGGGCCTTGTTGGTGAATACCTTGGCGATGGAGGACAGGATCTGCAGGTGCTCGTTGTTGATGCCGGCCACGCCCACCACGAACTTCACCTGCTTGCCGTTCCAGTCGATTCCCTCCGGGTAGCGGATGACGGATACTGCCGACTTCATGATGTGGTCCTTGGCCGCGTTGGTGCCGTGCGGGATCGCCAGGAAGCTGCCCATATACGTGGACACCGACTCTTCGCGCTCGTGCATGGCCGCGATGTATCCCTCGTCCACGGCGCCGCGGTCCAGCAGGAGCCGGCCCGCTTCGTCGATGGCGGCGTCACGTGTGGTGGCGCTGCCGGTGAGGATAACGCTGTCCGCCACGAGGATGTCCGACGGCGCCGCTTCCGTGGCGTCGGCGGGTGCGGCAGGTGCCGCATCCACGGGGGTGTCGGCAACGTGCGCGCCGTGGCCCGCCGCCGCGGCTCCGGCCGCCGCACCGGCTCCGGCTGCCACGCCCGCAGCACCCGCTCCGGCCGTATCAGCGCCGCTGCCGGCGGATTCCGGGGTGTTGCTTTCCCTGACCAGTTCCACGATTTCGTCGTACCGCGGGCTGTTCATGAAGTTGTCCACGGAGAAGTGCGCGGCACTGGCGGTTACCGGCTGGGCCCGTTCAGTGAGGTCCTGGTGCGTGACCACCACATCGTAGGTGTCGCTGAGGTTGGCGATGGCCGAGTTGGTGACCTTGACGTCCGGGAACCCGGCAGCCTTGATCTTGTTCCGCAGCACCGAGGCGCCCATGGCACTGGAGCCCATGCCGGCGTCGCACGCAAACACAATGTTCCGGATGGGACCGGCCAGCACGGCGGTTCCCACGCCGCCACCCGCGCCAGCGCCCGCAGCGGCACCGGTCAGGACTGAGGAGACGGAGCTCTTCTTGCCCTTCATGGCCTCCATCTTGGACGTGGCATCGCTGAGGTCCGTCTCATCGCTGTGCTTGGTGGTCTTCAGGATCACGGAGGCCACCAGGAAGGAAACCGTGGTGGCCAGGACCACCGCGAGGATTACCCCTACGTAGCTGTCGCGGGACGTCTGGGCGAGCACGGCGAGGATGGAGCCGGGAGCCGCCGGCGCAACAAGCCCGGAGCCGGTGATGGCCAGCGTGGCAATACCTGTCATGCCGCCGGCGATCGCGGCCAAGATGAGCAGCGGGCGCATCAGGACGTACGGGAAGTAGATCTCGTGGATGCCGCCCAGGAAGTGGATGAGCGCCGCGCCGGGAGCCGACGCCTTGGCTGCACCCCTGCCGAAGAACGTGTAGGCGAGCAGGATGCCCAGGCCCGGGCCGGGGTTGGCCTCGAGCAGGAACAGGATGGACTTGCCCTGTTCCAGCGACTGCTGGATGCCCAGCGGGGTCAGCACGCCGTGGTTGATGGCGTTGTTCAGGAACAGCACCTTGGCCGGTTCGATGAAGATGCTGGTCAGCGGCAGCAGGCCGTTATTGACCAGGAACTGCACCACATTGCCCGCACCGGTGCTGAATGTCTGGACCAGAGGAGCAATGCCGAAGAATCCAACCATGGCCAAGAAAGCGCCCCAGATGCCCGCCGAGAAGTTGTTCACCAGCATTTCGAAGCCGGGCCGGATTTTGCCGTCCCAGATCGAGTCGATCTTCTTCATGGTCCAGCCGCCGAGCGGGCCCATGATCATGGCGCCGATGAACATCGGGATGCCGGCGCCCACGATCACGCCCATGGTGCCGATGGCCCCCACCACGCCGCCGCGGACGTCATAGACCATCCGGCCGCCGGTGTAGGCGATCAGGAGCGGCAGCAGGTAGGTGATCATGGGGCCAACCAGGCCGATGTTCGGCTTTCCGTCGGTTTCGCCGAAGCCGCCCAAGCCAGGGACCGGGATCCAGCCCTTCTCGATAAAGAGGGCTGTGATGAGGCCCCAGGCGATGAATGCCCCGATGTTGGGCATGATCATTCCGGACAGGAACGTCCCGAACTTCTGGACGCCAACCCGCACGCTGGTGCGGGGTTTTGCAACTGTCTGCGTTGCCATGTGATTTCCTAACCGTCATTCCCGCTGCTGCGCAGGATGGGTCCGATATTTACGACTGTTTACGACGACGTGCTGGTGGAGATTCGGTGGAGCCATTCGAGGAACAGTTTGAGTTCCGAGCTTGAAAGCTGGTCTGAGTGCGACGCCTGGAGCGCCGCGTTCAACGCGATGGCCGCCACCACCACCGAGGACCTCCCGGAGTCTTCAGCGGGTGTTCCTGCGGCCTGCTCCGTGGACACCGCAAAGATCATGGCGTCCCGGGTCATGGTGGACAGTTCAAGGTTCCGTTCGGCGGCGGGCTCCGCGATCAGCATCAGCGTCACGCCCACGTTGGCGGCCAGGATGGACCTGGCCGCTTCGCGGGGCTGGACGTTCAACTGGCCCGCGGCCGCCGCCTTGGTCAGCATTTCCTCCAGCAGGGCCTCGGCATCGGCAACGATGGCGGGGCGGCTTTCCGGGCGGATGTTGCCGAACATCACCAGGTACAGTTCCGGCTGCTTGAGCCCGAACAGGACGTGGTTGTCCCACATCCGCCGGATATCCTCCAGCGGATATCCGGACGGGGCGAAATCCCTTTCGCCCGCAACATACTCCTCAAAACCTGCGGCGACTACGGCGTCGAAAAGACCTTCCTTGTCACCGAAGTGGTGGTACAGGGTGGGCGCCGTGACGCCTGCCAGCTGGGTGATCTGGCGGGTGGAAACGGCTGCCCCGGCGGAATTTGCCAGCAATTCTGCGGCTGCTTTAAGCAGCCGCATTTTGGGGGGAAGCTGGCCATCCAAACTCATAGCCGCTACCCTATCACCTATAGCATTGCTATATGAACTGAATCACATACAATTTTTTCAGGCACGTTTCACCCGCCGCACGCGGTTGTTGCGGCGGCCCCGGCATGGCGCCGGGACCACCCCCGGGCGCGCCTGGTTACCGGCAGAGAATGAGGACCTTCAGTGCAGACCTTCACAGGAGTAGGCGTCAGCCCCGGCCGCATCATCGGAACCATCCGGCAGATGCCCAAACCGATCAGCGAACCCCCGGCAGGCGAGCAACTGGCGGCCGGCACGTCGGCCGAGGAGGCCACTGCGGCGCTGAAGGCGGCGTCCCAGGCGGTGCATGACGAACTTAAGGCCCGCGCCGCCCACGCCACGGGTGACGGCAAGGCGGTCCTGGAAGCCACGGCACTGATGGCCAAGGACACCATGCTGATCAAGGGCGCGGCCAAACTCGTGGCCCGCGGCACCTCAAGTGAGCGCGCCATTTGGGAGTCCGGCTCCTCGGTCTCGGAAATGCTCCACAACCTCGGCGGCTACATGGCTGAACGCGCCACCGACGTCCTGGATGTCCGCGCCCGCATCGTGGCCGAGCTCCGGGGTGTGCCCGCGCCCGGCATCCCCTCCTCCAGCACGCCCTTCATTCTTGTGGCCGAGGACCTGGCCCCGGCGGACACCGCCACCCTGGACCCGAATAAGGTCCTTGCACTCGTCACCGCAGGCGGCGGTCCGCAGTCGCACACCGCCATCATCGCCCGCTCCCTGGGCCTGCCGGCGGTGGTTGCTGCGGTGGGCGTGGACGGGCTGGCGGACGGCACCGAAGTCTATGTTGACGGCGCTGCCGGCAGCGTCACGTCGGAACCGGACGATTCCTTCCGCGCAGCGGCGGAGGCCTGGGCTGCCACGGCCTCCCTGCTGTCCGCATTCACCGGAACGGGTGCGACGGCGGATGGCCACCTGGTGCCGCTGCTCGCCAATGTGGGCGGCGGCAAGGACGCCGAAGCCGCAGCGAAACTGGGAGCCCAGGGCGTGGGGCTGTTCCGCACCGAGTTCTGCTTCCTGGAGCGGGACACCGAACCCAGCGTCGAGGAACAGGCCGCTGCCTACAAGAGCGTCTTTGACGCCTTCCCGGGCAAAAAAGTGGTCCTGCGCACGCTCGATGCCGGAGCCGACAAGCCACTCCCCTTCCTCACCGACTCAACCGAGCCAAACCCGGCGCTGGGCGTCCGCGGCTACCGCACGGACTTCACCACCCCGGGTGTCCTGGACCGCCAGCTGGAAGCCATCGCGCTGGCGGAGAAGCAGTCTGAGGCGGACGTGTGGGTCATGGCACCCATGATCTCCACGGCCGAAGAGGCCGCCCGCTTCGCCTCCATGTGTGCGGACGCCGGGATCAAGACCCCCGGGGTCATGGTGGAGGTTCCGTCCGCCGCGCTCACCGCGGAAGCCATCCTTCGCGAGGTGGGTTTCGCGAGCCTGGGCACCAACGACCTCACCCAGTACGCCATGGCCGCGGACCGCCAGTTGGGCCCGCTGGCCAACCTGAACACGCCGTGGCAGCCGGCCGTCCTGCGCCTGGTGGGACTCACCGTGGAAGGCTCCCGCGCGGAAGGCAACAGCAAGCCCGTGGGGGTCTGCGGCGAGGCCGCCGCCGACCCCGCCCTCGCCGTCGTCCTGACCGGCCTGGGCGTCAACACCCTGTCCATGACCGCCAGGTCCCTCGCCGCCGTGGCGGCGGTCCTGAAGACGGTCACCCTCGCCGAAGCGCAGGAACTGGCAAAGCTGGCCCTGTCCGCGGCGAGCGCCACCGAGGCCCGCGCCTGGGTGCGGGAGAAGCTCCCCGTACTCGAAGAACTCGGGCTCTAGACAGCGCCCCGGCAGCACACCGTTGCCCAGCCACCGCCACAGCACCAACCAGGAGGAACCCATGCCCGAACGCATTGCCACCATCGCCAGCCGCTCCGGCCTGCATGCCCGCCCCGCCGCACTCTTCGCTGAGGCCGCCGGGGACGTGGGCGTGGAGGTCACCATCGCCATGCAGGGCGAGCCGGAGGATGAGGCGCTGGACGCCTCCAGCATCCTGTCCCTGATGACGCTGGGCGCGGCGAAGGGGGACGTGGTGGTGCTCCGGGCAGAGGGTGACGGCGCCGACGCGGCGCTGGATTCGCTGGTCAAGCTCCTGGAAACGGACCTCGACGCCGAATAGCCCCTAGGTTCCGGGGCGTTCCACGCTGCGGGCCCAGCCGGTGATCGCAGCAGCCGCCGGTCCCGTGGCGGTGTGCTGGAAGACGTGGCCGTGGCCCGCAATTTCAGTGAGGCTGCCTTGGGGCGCCAAAGCAGCGAGGCGCTGGCACCACTTGCGGCCCGCGACAGGATCCTTGCTGCCACGCAGGACAAGAACCGGCTGGCTGACTCCCGGAACCCGGGCCTCCACGGGGTATTCCATCATCACGGGCAGTTCGGTGAAGTACCAGCGCGGGCCTGCCCGGAAGTAGTCCGAGAAGACCACGGCATTCGCGGACAGGCTCTCGCTGAACATGGCGTCACGGGTCAGGGCCAGCGCCTGCCGCGCAACAGACCGGCGCCGGGGGTCCACCACCGGGCCCATCAACACCACCCCGTCCACGACGTCCGGTTCCTGCAGTGCGAGTTCAACCGCATGCTGGGTGCCCATCGAATGCCCCACCACCACGCAGGACCTCACCCCCGCCTCGGCCAATGCGGCGCTGACAAAGGCCGCATACTCACCCACCGGAACCTGACGCCGGGGCCTGGGCGCGTCCCCAAACCCGGGCAGGTCGAAGGAGTAGACGTCAGAGTCCGCGGCCAGCTCGCGGTGCAGCCTGGCCAGGTAGCGGTGGGAGACTCCGATGCCATGCAGCAGGACAAAGGTCCGGCGCGGGGCCGGGACTCCGGCTTCCGGTGCCGCAACTCCGGCGGCGGCCTGGGCCCTGGGGTCGGGTGCTGGGGCAGCGCCGGCCGCTGGCGCTACGGAGGCGTAAATCCGGCCGATCAGGCCCCCGGCTTTAATATCCCGGCCATCGCTGAGTTTCACCCAGCGAGCATACAGCCGTCCCACACCCGTGCAGGTTAGGCTTCTGGCATGGTACTGATAGCTCCCCGGATGACGGCCGGCCTGCCGGCGGAGGACGCAGGCAAACTGCGGCAGGCCCTCGATGGGGGCCACGACATCACGGTCTTCGTCGACGGCACGGTCCACCGCCTGACACCCGAGGCGAGGGACGCCGTCGTCGATCTCCTCAGCCGGTTCGGCCGCGGCGAAGCGGTGACCGTCAGCAGCGTGGAGGAAATGCTCACCACCTCCCAGGCCGCCGAACTCGCCGGAATTTCGCACACGTATTTGCGCAACATGACCGACCGCGGCGAGATTCCGGTGGAATACCGCGGCACGCACCGCCGGATCCGGCTGGCCGCCATCATGGCCTGGCTCGAGCAGCAAAAGAAGAACGAGCAGGTCAAGCCGGCCGCGGAAACCAGCTAGATCCGCGGCCGCGCCGCCCACCGGCGCATCTTCAGCGCGGCGTGGAGTTCCAGCCGGGGCATGCCCTTGAGGGGGTCGACGCCGAGAAGCTGACGGATGCGGCCCAGCCGGTTGTAGACACTGCTGCGGTGGAGGTGGAGTTTTGTGGCCACATCCTGGATGGAACCGTCGTTGTCGTAGATCAGTTCCAGGACGGGCAGGAGTTCGTTGTTCCTGTCGTGGTCCTCCAGCATGCGGACGTAGACCGATCCGGTGTCCGTCCACGCGCCCGCTCCGCCGCTGGCTGAGGCCAGCAACTGGTAAACGCCCGTGGCCCGGCAGTCCACGAGTTCGCCGAGTTGGGGATCGACGGCGGCCGCCTGTGCCGCCTGCCGGGACTGCCGGTAGGCCTCGGCCAGCTGGCGCGGCCGGGCGAAACCCTCGCTGATGCCCAGGATGATCCGGTGCACCGGCCGGCCGGAACGTTTGGCCAGTTCGAGCTGATAGTGGACCAGGACCTGGGCATGGTTGGCGCGTCCCACGGACTCGGTGAACAGCACCACGGAGTGGGTTTCCGTGCCCGCGCTGAAGAGGGCCATGTCCACGCCCACCGTGGCCTGGAGGGCGGCGGCCCGGTGGATCAGCGTGGAGGCAATGGGGTCCGGGCCGCCGGCCCACCCATCGGCGTCGAGCACCGTGACCATCTGCCAGGGGCCCTTGCCCTGGATTTCCTTCCAGCCTGCCACGGCGGCCACCGCGTTGGCTTCCCCGGCGCAGGCCGCCAGGAACTCGCGTTCCCGGCTGCGCCGGAATTCGGACTCTGCCGTATTGGAATCCAGCAGCAGGCCCGAAAGGAGCTCGATCTCCCGGGCGACCTCGGGCAGCTGGGAGAGGATCACCGCCGGATTCTCCTCCGCCGAGTCCTGCTGCACCCAGAGGTACCCCACGCGGAACCCGCGCACCATCAGCGGAACACACACCCGGCCCAGCATGCCCAGGTCGGCGTTGGCCGGGATCACCACCGGGCGGACCGCCGTCGCGATGCCGTGGGACAGCTGCCAGGCGCCGACGTCTGCGGGCACCCTCTTACTCAACAGGAAGTTCACCCGGACCTGGTCCGCATGCGACTGGTTGGAGCTGTAGGCGAGCAGCAGGCCGTCCAGGTCCTCCAGTGAAAGTCCGCGCCCAAGCTTTTGGGCCACCTGCTCCACGAGCTCTTCAACATCCTGCTGCATGGGCTAACACTACTGCCCCGCAGGTTCTCCGTGCGAACGGACATGAGGCGACACCTGACGCCCTCAGGCTCAACATTTGTCGACCCGTGAAAACAAAAAATCCCGGAATGGCGCGGGCGAAGCCGAGCCCGGGTGCCGGGACGGGTGTCACCTGAATCACAGCCGGATTTATTCTGGAATCACAACCTTCCCCGCAATTTCAGGCCTATCCGGCCCGAGAATATGGAGCCCAAAAATGATCATCGGTGTCCCCAAAGAGATCAAAAACAACGAATTCCGCGTCGCCATCACGGCCGCAGGTGTTCACGAGTTCCGCACGAACGGCCATACTGTCCTGGTTGAGCGCGGGGCCGGCCTGGGCTCAGGGATCACCGATGAGGAATACGCGATCGCCGGGGCAGAGATCGTGGCCGACGCCGACGATGTCTGGTCCCGCGCCGACATGGTCATGAAGGTCAAGGAGCCCATCAAGGCCGAGTACCACCGCTTCCGCAAGGGCCTGATCCTCTTCACCTACCTGCACCTCGCCGCCGAGCCCGAGCTCACCCAGGAGCTCATCAACTCCGGCGTCACCGCCATCGCCTACGAGACCGTCCAGGAAGGCCGCGCGCTGCCGCTGCTGGCCCCCATGTCCGAAGTGGCAGGACGGCTCTCCGTGCAGGTCGGCGCCACCTCCCTCATGTCACCGGCCGGCGGCAAGGGTGTTCTGCTCGGCGGAGTTCCGGGTGTCCGCCCCGCCAAGGTGGTTGTCCTGGGCGCCGGCGTCGCCGGCACCAACGCCGCGGCCATGGCCTTGGGCCTGGGCGCGGATGTGACCATCCTGGACATCAACATCAACCGCCTCCGCGAACTCGACGCCCAGTACGCCGGCCGCCTCAAGACCGTGGCCTCGAACAAGTACGAGGTCGAAAAGTCAGTGGTGGACGCGGACCTGGTGATCGGTTCCGTCCTGATCCCCGGCGCCAAGGCCCCCAAGCTGGTCAGCAACGAGCTTGTCTCCCGGATGAAGCCCGGCTCCGTGCTGGTGGACATCGCCGTGGACCAGGGCGGCTGCTTCGAAGACACCCACCCCACCACGCACCAGGAACCCACATACAAGGTGCACAACACCATCTTCTACTGCGTGGCCAACATGCCCGGTGCCGTGCCCAACACCTCAACGTACGCGCTGACCAACGTCACCCTCCGGTACGCCGTGGCACTGGCAAACCTCGGTGTCCGGGCCGCCTTCGACCGCGATCCAGCCCTCGCAGCCGGCCTCAACATCGCCGGCGGCCACGTGGCACACCACTCCGTCTCCGAGGCCCACAACCTGCCCCTCGTCGCGGACTGGCACGAACTGGTTTCGGCCTAATAACCACACCATCGATTGCTCCGTAACGGTCCTTTTGGGGGCCCAAAAGGACCGTTGTGGAGCAATCGATGTAATAAAGAAGCGTACGACGACGGGTCCCCGGTTTGTGGGCGAAACCGGGGACCCGTCGTCGTGCTTTAGTTAATTCCAGACAGCCTCGCTAGCCTCGCTAGCCGCCGATCGCCCGGAGGGCGTTCAGCGCACCGTGGCCGCTGAAATTGTTGTAGCCCGCGCCGCCCTTGCAGAACTGCGCCGCTCCGTTATTGGTGGAGGGGAACGGCGCATAGAAAGACATGTCTGCGGGGCACGGCGTGGCGTCCGCCGAACCGGTGATCCGGACCGCGACAGCCCCGGGGTTAGTCACGCCGGTGCTGGCCACGAGAGCTGCAACGCCGGCGACATGGGGCGAGGCCATCGAGGTGCCCTGGAGGTAGCAATACGTGGCAGCTCCGTCAACGACCTTCCGGAGGCAGTTATTCATGAGGCTCGCCGGGTAGGTGGAAAGCACCCGACCATTAACAGCGGCTGCGGTCAGCTGGCGCGAATCTCCGCCCGGAGCCATCACATCCGCACTTGCCGCACCGTAGCTCGAGTAGAACGACTTGAAGCCCTTATTGCCGCTCGCCGTCACGCCGATGACGCCGGGCACTTCCGTGGGGACCACGGCGCAGGCGTTGCTGATCTCGCGCGCGACCGGCGTGCTGTCATCCGGGCTGGTGACATCCTGGCTGGGATGCGCGAGGTCATCGGATTCGTTGCCCTCGGCCGCCACCACCGTGGTGCCGCGCTGCTGGGCGAACTTGATCGCACGGCGTTCAGCCTCCCAGATGACCCGCTGAACGGGGTCGTTCTTGCAGTTGAAGAGCCACGGGTCCGCGAAGTAGCTGTTGTTGGTCACCTGGATGCCCTGGGTACCCGCCCATATGAAGGAGCACACCACAGCTTCGGGGAAGAAGAAACCGTCAGCGTTGCCGGCCTTGATTCCGGCAATCTTCACGTTGGGGGCAACACCCACCATCCCGATGCCGTTCTTGGCTGCGGCAATGGTTCCTGCCGTGTGGGTTCCGTGGCCGTTGTCATCCATCCATGCTGCGGGGATTGTATTCGGCACGCCGCCCACGCAGGAGACGCTCTTGGAGAAGTCAACGTTCGGGGCGAGGTCCGGGTGGGTGTAATCCAGACCCGTGTCAATATCACCGACCACCACCGAGGCGCTGCCGCCGTTGATGGCACGGGCGGCCGGCGCCTGGATCTGGTCCATGTCCCACTGGAGCCCGGAAAGGTTGTCATTACCGGGAGCCGGCGTGCCGGGATCGACGGCGGCTTCCGCCACACCGGTGCTCTGATCCTTGAGTGCCACGCCAAAGCTGGCGGTGGAAGCGGCACCCTGGACTGCAGCGTCCGCCCCGCGCAGGGCGGCGTCAAAGCCGGCACGGTCCGACTTCACAATCGCCACGCCGATCTGCGGATAGGCCTGGACGACGCTGCCGCCGGCATTTTGCACCGCCGCGAGGGATTTATCTCCCACCCCGTTGCCCTTGTACAGCACAATGTAGGTCTGCATGCCGCCCTGCGCCGTTGTCAGGTTTGCGGCCTGCGCTGCCTGCCCGTCGGCCGAGACCGCCGCGGGCGCCGTGGCTGCGGACAGGCCAATGGCGAGTGCCAAAGCCCCTGCCGACGCCACGATTTTGGTGAATCCTTGCATGGTCTAGCTCCATTTCTGCCAGCAGCGCATGCGGTAGCTGCCTCAACTGGCAAGAGTCCTGGTTCACGATCCTGAGGGCTGTTGCCCGGATCCTTGCGGGTACCCCGCCCAGCTGTGAGGTAACACCCGCAACACCAGACCCTAGTGACTCACCTCACACAAATTCAAGAGGGTGTGGATGCCGCCTCGCGGGCTGACTCGATAATTCCCAACACCGCCACCGCGTCTTCCGGCTTCACCGGGAGGGGCAGCGCGGAGGACGTGCCGCCGCCGAGGATCTTGTCTCCGAGGATCCGGTAGAACTCGGGGTAGGCGCCACGCTCGGTGGGCAGGGAGTCCAGGTGGCCGTCACGGCCCAGCGATCCTGCCCACTCGGGCGCCTCCACACCGTATTCGGCGTCCAGCGGGCCGCCGCCGGCAGCGATGTAGGGCTCCTGGGGGTCCACGCCGTGCTTGGTGAACGCCCCCGTGGAGCCGAGGACGCGGTAACGCGGGCCCTGCTGGGCACAGAGCAGGTTCATGGTCAGGTGGCTGAGGACGCCCGAATCGTGCCGCAGGACCACAAACGCGTCGTCGTCGGCTTTCTCCTGGGGGCGGCGGATCCGGAGCTCGGCGTGGATCACCGCGGCCGGCCCGAACAGCTGGAGGGCCTGATCGATCAGGTGCGTGCCGAGGTCGAACAGCACTCCGCCCCCGTCGGCAACCGTGGCACTGGCCTTCCACGCCTTGGAAATCTCCGGTGTCCAGCGCTCAAAACTGGACTCGAAACGTGCCACCTCGCCCAATGCCTCCCCGGCCAGGAGCTTGCGGACGGTCAGGAAGTCCCCGTCCCAGCGCCGGTTGTGGAATACCGTGAGCACCCGGCCCAGCTCCCCGGCCAGGGCGACCAGTTCCTGGCCCTGGGCGCTGCTGACGGCGAACGGCTTGTCCACCACAACGTCCAGGCCCGCCTCCAACGCCGCCTTGGCCAGCGGAAAATGGGTGGCGGGCGGCGTCCCCAGCACCACAAGGTCAAGGTCGGCAGCGAGCTCCAGGACGGCACCGCCGTCGCGCACTGTTTTGACGCCCGGGTACCGCTGCACCGCCGCAGCCTGCCGGCCGGCGTCGGACGTTGCAATGACGTTCAGCGAGTAGCGCGCATCCGCCGCGATCATGGGCGCGTGGAAGACGCTCCCCGAGAGGCCGTAGCCGACGACGGCAGTCCGGATGGTGCGATGGGGTTCAGTCGAGGTCATACGAAAACCGTACCCCCGGACGCTCTCTCAGTTGATGTGCCTTAAAACCAAACGCTCTCCCACTTCCAGCGCGTGGTGGGGCCGGAAGTGAGAGAGCGATGGGAAGAATCCCGCATCAAGTGAGAGAGCGTTACTTCTTCTGCCAGCCCAGGGTGCTCCAGTCCGGAACCTGGGACAGGCTCTGGAACAGGGACGGGCCGTAGTTGGCCAGGCCGGTGCGGACGAAGGAGATCTGCGGGCCGTTCATCACAACACCCATGGAGAAGTACTTCGCCATGTGCTCCTTCTCGACGTCCATTGCTGCCTTGTTGCGGGCGGCGTTGTCCTCGATGGAGGCCAGATCGGCGATCTTCTTGTCCAGCTCCGCGTCCCCGAGTTTGTTCTCGTTGGTCTTGGAGTCGTAGTACTGCTTGACGGCGTCCGTGGCGTCCGGACCAACGGTGTAACCCGAGATGCTCATGTCGAACTCGCGGGAGCCCAGGACTTTACCGAAGTCAGCGGAGGCGCGCTGGTCGATTCCCACGTCCATGCCGCCGGCCTTGAGCTGGTTCTGGAGGGTCTGTGCGAACGCCAGGGTGGTGAGGTCGTCGCCGAAGTTGCTGATCTTGAAGGCCGCGGGCTTGCCGTCCTTCTCCATGATGCCGCTCGCGTTCGCGGTGTAGCCGGCGTCGGTGAGGACCTTCTTGGCGGCGTCCGGGCCGGTTTCCTTGACGGGGTAGTTGTCCTGGTAGTACTCGGAGAAGGGCAGCAGCATCATGGAACCGGAGCTGGGCTCATCCCAGTTCAGGCCGTTGAAGCGCACCTTGCGGAGGGCCTCACGGTCGACGGCGGCGAAGATCGCCTTGCGGACGGCCACATCCGTGATCCGCTGCGCGTTCAGGTTCATGCCGCCGGCGAAGAGCCGCTGGCCGCGGCGGACGTCTGAGTCCTTGGTGCCGTCCAGCTGCTTGTACAGGGAGATGGTGTTGGCGGACATGGCGTCGATCTCACCGTTTTTGAAAGCGGCGATCTGGGCGCTGGTCTCGAGCTGGCGGAACACCACTTTGTCGAGGACCGGCTTGGTGCCCCACCACTTGTCGTTGGGAACGAGGCTCACGGTCTTGGCGGCGGTGTCGTACTGCTCCACCTTGAAGGGGCCGGCCATCCACTCCGGATGCATTTCACCCACAAAACCTTCGTTGAAGACCGCCGGGCTGTTCACGGCCGGGTGAATGAGGCCGAAGAAGAGCGCATCCAGCGGGTATACCGGCTGCTTGAGCTTGACGATGACTTCCTTGGGGCTGCTGCCCGCTTCGACGGACTCAACAAATTCGTAGGCGCCGGAGCTGACGATGTCGTAGCCGGCATCCGGGCTCTTCAGGATGTTCCAGGTGTTCTGGAAGGCCTTGACATCAATCGGGGTGCCGTCATTAAAGGCGGCCTTGTCATTGACTTTGATGGTGATGGTCTGCTTGCCGTCCACCATCTTGCTGTCCACGGACTCACAGAAGTCCTTGTTGGGCGTGGCCTTGCCCAGGAAGTCCAGCTTCCAGCAGCCGCCGATGCCGCCGCCCGTCACCGCCACGGGGTTGATTGCCGCCATCAACGCGGAGTTGTCCGAGTTGTTGCCGTTGTTGGAGAAGCCGTTGAAGTCCGGCCCAATGCTGCCCAGCGGCAGGGTGACCTTGCCGCCCTGCTCAAGATCCGCGGCTGGCTTTTCGTTGATGCTGATGAGCTTGGACAGATCGCTGCCCGCTCCCTGCCCCTTGGCCGTTTCCGGGCCGCCGGGTGTTCCCCCGCCGCCGCAGGCAGTCAGCGTCAGGGCTGCGGCTATGGCCGCGGCTCCGCCGATCTTGGTCAGTTTCCTCATTGTTTTCCCTTCATAGGTGCGGGTGGTGCTTGTGATGGGTATGTAAAACCTACGGTGCATCCGGGCCCCCTGCTTCGTGGACCACCAGCATGTCCTCATCCAGTTCGCCGTCCGGGAAGAAGCAGGCGAACTGTTGGTCCAGCCCTGCGGCGGGGCCGGCTTCCAGGACCTGCACCGCCTGGGAGGGCCGTACAGCTTCGAGGGGCGGCTCAAGGGTGAGGCACTTTTCCTGTTTCGCCGGGGGAAGTGCCGCGAAGACGGGGCACCGGGTGGCGAAGTTGCAGCCCTTCGGTGCGTCCAGCGGGGACGGGAGGTCGCCTTTGAGGATGATCCGCTCCCTGGTGCGCTCGAACTGGGGGTCCGGCACGGGGATGGCGGACAGCAGCGCACGGGTATACGGGTGGCGGGGGTTGTCAAAGACCCGGTGCACCTCGCCGATCTCCACAATCTTGCCGAGGTACATCACCGCCACCCGGTTGGAGATGTGCCGCACCACCGAGAGGTCGTGGGCCACCATGAGGTAACTCAGGCCCAGTTCGGCCCGCAGCTTGTCCAGCAGGTTGATCACGCCGGCCTGCACGGAAACGTCCAGCGCGGACACCGGTTCGTCCAGGACCACGAGCTTGGGATTGACGGCAAGGGCGCGGGCGATGCCCACCCGCTGGCGCTGGCCGCCGGAGAACTGGTTGGGGAAGCGGTTCACATGGTCGGGCTGCAGCCCCACCAGCCTCACGAGCTCCATGATGCGCTTCCTGACGGCCTTCTTGTCCATGCCCGCGTTCTGGAGCGGTTCGGCCAGGACCTCATACACCGTGAAGCGGGGGTCCAGGGCCCCGGTAGGGTCCTGGAAGACCATCTGCATTTCCCGGCGCATGGCGCCCTTGGCCTTGGCATCGACGGCCTGCTTGTTGCTGATGCCGCCGATGACCACCTCACCGTCCTGGTCCTTGTGGAACTCCATGATTTCCAGGAGCGTGGTGGTCTTCCCGGAGCCGGACTCCCCCACAATGGAGAAGCACTCCCCTTCCCGGATGTCGAAGCTCAGGCCGTCCACTGCTTTGACGGTGCCGATGCGCCGCTTGAGGAGCGCGCCCTTGGTCAGTGGGAAGTGCTTCCGGACATCCTTGAGTTCCAGGACGGTTGAGCGTTCTTCGCGGGGGATGGCGTCAAACCGGGAGACGGGAACAGGCGGGGCGGAGAAGATTTCCAGGACGTTGGCATCCGCCCCGAGCTCTTCGGACCTGATGCAGGCGGCCTTGTGCGCTGCGTCGCCGTCGGCCGGCAGCAAGGGCGGTTCCCCGGCCAGGCAGGCGTCGGTTACCAGCGGACACCGGGGGGCGAAGGAGCAGCCGGTGGGCGTGTGGAGCAGGTTGGGCGGGATGCCGTCGATCGGTACCAGCGAGGATTTCTCCGCGACGTCAACCCTGGGGACAGCCCCCAGCAGGCCCATGGTGTAGGGCATCCGGGGGTTGTAGTAGATGTCGTCCACGCGGCCGGTTTCCACCGGCTTACCCGCGTACATGACCATGATGTCGTCGGCGATGCCCGCCACCACGCCAAGATCGTGCGTGATCATCACGACGGCGGCGCCGGTCTCCTCCTGCGCAGTATGCAGCACCTCGAGCACCTGGGCCTGGATGGTGACGTCCAGGGCCGTCGTCGGCTCATCCGCGATCAGGACGCGCGGGTTGTTGGCAATGGCGATGGCGATCATCACGCGCTGCCGCATGCCGCCGGAGAACTCGTGCGGGAAGGCCTTGAGCCGGTTCTTCGGACTGGGGATGCCCACCATGGCCAGGAGTTCGACGGCGCGGGCTTCCTTTGCGGATTTGCTCATGCCGGGGTTATGGATGGTGAGGGCCTCGGTGATCTGCGCCCCCACCGTGTACACCGGGGTCAGGGAGGACAGCGGATCCTGGAACACCATCGCGATGTCGTTGCCGCGGTGGGCGCACATGGCCTTGTCGCTGAGGCCCAGCAGTTCCTGTCCCTTGAGCCGGACCGAGCCGGTAATCTCCGCGGTGGACGGCAGCAGGCCCATGATAGCCAGCGATGTGACCGACTTGCCAGAACCGGACTCCCCCACGATTCCCAGCGTCTTGCCCGGCATCAGGTCGAAGTCGACGCCCCGGACCGCGTGCACGGAGCCGTTTTCGGAGTTGAAGCTGACGTTCAGGTCCCGGACTGAAAGGACCGCGTCCGACGGCGAGTGGAAGCCTGCGATGTGGAGCCGCTCGGCTGTGGCGTCGGTTGGCTCGGCTGTGGCGTCGGTTGGCTCGGCTGTGGCGTCGGTTGGCTCAGCCGGCCCGACGGTGGTCTCGTTGCTCATTTGCCGGTCCTCTGTGCGCTGTTCTTTTTGGCCCGGCCAACGGAGCTGGAGCTGGGATCGAAGGCGTCCCGCAGGCCATCGTTCATCATGGCCAGGGATCCCGTGAGCAGGAACATGACGGCCAGGGGCACCCAGAACATCCAGGGGAAGGTCTGGACCTGGGACGTGGCGCCGCCGATCAGGACGCCCAGGCTGACGTCCGGGACCTTGATGCCGATGCCGATGAAGGAAAAGGCAACCTCAGCCAGGATGGCACCCGTGACCCCGCGGGTGATGTCCAGGACCAGCAGGGAACCGATGTTGGGCACCAGGTGCCGCCAGACGATCCTGCGTGCCGGTACGCCCATGTACTGGGCCGCCTTGACGAAGTCTCGCTGCATGAGGGACATGGACAGCGAGCGGATCAGCCTGGCCGTGCCCATCCAGCTGAAGACCAGGAGCACGATGATCAGCAGGAGCCAGCTGGGGAGGTTCTTCTTCAGGGTGTCCCCGCCGCCGCTGGTGGCCACTGCCACCACCAGCAGGGCGGGCATCATGATGAGGGCCTCCAGGACAAAGAGCATCACTTTGTCCACTTTGCCGCCGAAATAGGCCATGGTGCAGCCGTACACGGCCGCAATCAGGACGGACACCAGACCGACTATCAGGCCGATGGCGATCGAGATGCGCGTCCCTTCGACGGTCATGGCGTAGAGATCGATGCCGGCCTGGGACGTGCCGAGGAAATGGTCGCCGGAGGGCGGCATGCCAATGTTGAAGGGATCGATGGTTTCTTTGTCCCACGGCGTGAAGAAGCCGCCGACGAAGGAGAAGATGGTCAGGGCCAGGAAGATCGCGAGCCCTGCCACGGCGGTTTTGTTCCGCATGAAGCGGCGGAAGATGATGGTGGACTTGCCGATGACGGCGTCGGAGTTTTCCAGGTGGGCGCCCTGCGCCGCGGCTGCTGCGTCAACGGCATTGAGGTTGGTCATGGCTACTGCACCCGCACTCTCGGGTCGACAAGCGTGGTGGCGAAGTCCGCGAGGATGGCACCGATCGCGAAGATGACGGAGCCGTAGGCCAGGGTGGCCGTTGCGGCGTTGACGTCCTGCAGCGAGATGGCATCAATGCTCCACGAGCCCACGCCGGGCCACGCGAAGATCTTCTCGGCAAAGAACCCGCCGGCGAAAATGGCCGGGACGGTGAACGCGATGCTTTGGGCCACCGGGATGAAGGAGACCCGGAGGGCGTGCCGGGTGATGGCCTGGTTGCGGGTCAGTCCTTTGGCACGGGCCGTCCGGACGAAGTCCGCGTTGACGTTGTCCAGCAGGTACTGGCGCTGGGCAATCTGGTAGGAACCCCAGCCCACCAGGGTGATGGCGATGGTGGGCACCGCATAGTGGGCCAGCATGTCCACGAACTGCCCCCAGCCCGGCGCCATGCCCGGGGTGGAGATGCCGGTAACGAAGAAGATGCGTTCGCCGACAGTCTCGTTGATGTTGATGGCGCCGAGCTGCACCAGGAAGTAGGCGATGGGGGCAGGAACGATGTAGGCGAGGTAGCTGTAGGAGGTGATGACCCGGTCCTGGAACTTGTACTGGCGGGCGGCCGAGTACACACCGAGGGCGACGCCGATAACCAGCGTCAGGATGATGGCGGCGAGGAACAGCCTGGTGGAGATCCAGACGCGGTCCCCGAACTCAGCATTGATAAAGGCGCCGTTGGGGCTGCGTCCCCAGTCCCAGCGCGTGACGATGGCGGTGAGCCACTCAACATAGCGCTCCCAGGGACTGAGATCCGGGTCAAGTCCCTTCAGGCGCATGGAGTTGGCCACCTGCTCCGGGGTGGGGCGGGGAATCCGTTCCTGCTCCAGGAGGGCCGGTTTGAGGGAACTGACCGCCAGGAAGTATCCGGCCGAAGTGGTCAGGAAGATCATAAAGACGTAGGTGATGCCGCGTTTGGCAAGGTACCGGAGCATGGGGCGACTACTTCAGGATCGGAGCCGCCGCCTGGACTGAGCAAGGACATTCCACCGGATAGCGCCGGGACGGCATCGGAGTACTTGCCTTGACTGCATCCATCTTCAGATCCTTCCGATTTCCCGGCCACCCCGCGGATCTCGCGGGTCCCGGGTGCCCACCAGCGGTTCGCTGGCATTGCAGCGACCGTCGCAGGCATGCCTGGGTGGTGGACTATGTTGCGGGTCACATTCCAGAGGAAACTACCACATAGACGAACCAGAAAAGGCGCCAATTTCCTTGAAACCGCCCGCACCGTATCAGATCGTTATGAATTGTTCGGGTGAACCGGCGTGACTGGACGATGACAGCGATAGTGGCTATTCTAACGGCCGCCGACAACCCGTGTGACAAGTTCACGCCACGTGGCCACGAGCCGCTCGGGCGCCAGCCCCTGCACCCGGACCGCGTGCAGCAGCCGCTCCGGATCCAGGGTGGCGATCAGCGTCACCGCCATGAGCGCGGGGTCCGCCGCCATGCCTTCTTCCCGCAGCAGGACTTCGACGTGGCGCTGCCACAGCAGCGCCGCAGGCACGTCGTACCTGCTGTGCGTTGAGCTCTCGGCGGCGCGCACCAGATCCCCATGGTCCAGGACATACGCGATCCGCGCGGAGCCAAAGGCGACCAGCCGCTCAAGGCCCGGAGCCCCGGGGCCCAGCGGCGGTGGACCGAACATGAACCGGGCCTGGAACGCGGCTTCGGAATCGCTGAGCAGGGTCATCATCAGGCCGTTCCGGCTGCCAAACCGGCGGAAGACGGTTCCCTTGCCCACCCCGGCCCGTTCGGCCAGGCGGTCCATGGTGAGGGCATCCACCCCGCACTCGGCGATCAGCTCGTGCGCGGCACTCAGCAGCCGCTCCCGGTTCCGCGCAGCATCACTTCGCTCAACGACAGGGCCGGCGAGTGTTCCGGGCAGCAGTGGGATGTAACTCACACTCCACATCCTAGCTGCCGGGAATATTAATCGGACCGTGGTCCGTTTAGTCCATGAAGGCAACCCCAGCCTCCATTTTTCCAGCGGCCGCCCCGGCCCGATTTACAGGAGTTCGTATGTCGAAGAACACCGTCCTTACCCTTGTTGGCAGCCTGCGTGCCGGCTCCACCAACGCCCAGCTCGCCGAAGCCATCAAGCTCAACGCCCCCGAGCAGGTTGACGTTGTCATCCACGAGAGCCTGGGCAACATTCCGTTCTACAACGAGGACATCGACGTCGAGGGCCAGGTTCCCGCCGCCGCAGCCGCACTGCGTGCCGCCGCCAACGAAGCCGACACCGTCCTCCTGGTCACCCCGGAGTACAACGGCACCGTTCCCGCCCCGCTCAAGAACGCCATCGACTGGCTGTCCCGTCCCTTCGGTGCCGGCGCCCTCAGCGGCAAGCCCACCGCCGTCGTCGGTACCGCGTTTGGCCAGTACGGCGGCGTCTGGGCCCAGGACGAGGCCCGCAAGGCCGTCGGCATCGCCGGCGCCAACGTCCTCGAGGACGCCAAGCTGGCTGTTCCCGGTTCGATGGTCCGCTTCGCCGAACTGCACCCGAAGGACGACGCCGAGGTTGTCGAGCAGATCAAGGGTGTCTTCGACGCAATCAGCGCCGCCCGGACTGCCGCGCAGAGCGCAGCCTAAGGCCACCGCGGCCCGCGCCGGCGATTAGCCATCCGAATGCCCCGGACACCGCGAGGTGCCCGGGGCATTCGTCTGCCCGAGGCGGTTTTGTTACCGCACCGGCATCCGCCCGCACCTTGCGTGACCAACTCTTGGCCCAACCGGTACCGGGCACGCATTCTCAAGGGCCGCCGGCCCCCGTACCGTTAATTGCACGATAGGCAGCGGGCAAGAGACCGAAATGCAGCGGGCAATTGCGCGGCGTGGAGGGCGATGGGAACGCGCAGGGACATGGCAGGCATCTGGCGGACCGGGGGGCTTGTGGCGACGACGGCGGCGCTGACGTTACCGCTATGGCTCGGCTCCTGCGCCGCCCGCCCCGCTTCACCCGGCTCTGCCCCCGCCGGCTCCGGCAGCGGCGTCCCTGCAGGTGCCACCGCGGTTGAACCCACCGAGATGCCCGGCGCAGCTCCCGTTCCGCTCCCCCGGCCGCAGGCACCCGCTCCGCCCGCTGCGCCACCCACGGTCCAGGCTGCGGGACCTGCCGCACCACAGTCTGCCGCGAACCAGTCCGCTGCGCCCCCTGATGCCACGGGAGCGTCGGCGTCGGGGGTCCCGCCCTCCACGAACCTCTCGGGGGCGCCGCGGCCGTCGCCCGCACCTGAAGTCTCCGCGGCGGCGCCGGCGGCGCCATCCGGGGGCCCGTCTGCCCAGCCGCCTGCCACCAAGTCCGTCATGGCGTACTACGTCCTGATTGACGACGGCGGCGCGAGGGGTGTGCGGTTCGGGTGCAATGACAGCCTGGCGGGGGTCCGCCGGTCCAGTGCCGTCCCGGCCGAACCGCTGCAGTCCGCCATGACCGCCCTGCTGGACGGGTCCGCGGAGCCTGCGCCCGGACTGTACAACGCGTTGTCGGCCTCGTCGCTGACATTCCTGTCCGGCACGTTCGATGGCAATACCGTGACCGTCTACCTCTCCGGTGCACTCCGCCCGGGCGGTGTCTGCGATATTCCCCGGGTGGAGGCCCAGCTCACGCAGACAGCGGTGACCTCAGCGGGCGCCTCCCGCGCGGACATCTACGTCAATGGTGTGGGACTGGCCCAAGCGCTTAGCCTCAAGTGACGCCGTCGGGATTCATGCAACAGATGTTGCCTTATTAGCAACCTGCGGCTGTATCCTGAGGGGGTGACCCACGAAACGCTTGACGCTGCAGCAGCGCCGCTTCCAGCCGAAGCCATTGACGCCATCGAGCGCGCGGCCACGTCCGCGCACCGCTCGGCCCACCCGCATGAGGCTCTCTTCTCCCAGCGCGCGGCCAACATAAAGCAGTCCGCTGTCCGCGATGTCTTCGACATCTCCCTGCGCCCGGGGCTGGTGTCCCTCGCCGGAGGCAGCCCCTACCTGCAGTCCCTCCCGCTGGAACGCCTGGCCGCCACTGCCGCCGATATCATCGCCAAGGACGGCCTGACGGCCCTGCAGTACGGCGGCGGCCAAGGCACTGAGGAGTTGCGCACCCAGATCTGCGAGGTCATGGCCGAGGAAGGAATCTTGGACGCCCTTCCGCAGAACGTGGTGATCACGGCCGGTTCCCAGTCCGCCCAGGACGTGGCCACCAAGGTCTTCTGCAATCCCGGCGACGTGGTGCTGGTGGAGAATCCCACCTACGTGGGGGCCCTGAATACCTTTGAGGCCTACCAGGTGGAGGTCGCCACCGTTGAGATGGACGACGACGGCCTGGTGCCTGAACTGCTGGAGGCCAGGATCGCCGCACTCCAGGCCGCCGGGAAAAGCATCAAGCTCCTCTACACCATCCCCAACTTCAATAATCCGTCCGGAATTACGCTGGCTGCCGAACGCAGGCAGCGCATCGTCGACATATGCCGCAAAGCGAATATTCTGGTGCTGGAGGACAACCCCTACGGGCTCCTCCGGTACCAGGGCCGGCCCCTGGAACCCCTCCGCGCCGCCAATCCGGCGGACGTGATCTATCTCGGGTCCTTTTCCAAGATCTTTGCCCCGGGCCTGCGCATTGGCTGGGCCCTGGTTCCCGAACACCTCCAGCGGCGCTACTACCTGGCCTCGGAGTCCGTTACCCTGTGCCCGCCTGCGCTGAATCAGATGCTGGTGTCCGCCTACCTGCGGGACTACGACTGGAAGGGCCAGATCGAAACCTACCGCGGCATCTATGCCGAACGGTGCGCGGCGATGCTCACGGCACTCGAAACGCACATGCCCCCGGGCGCCAGCTGGACCAGTCCCGAGGGAGGCTTCTTCGTATGGGTGACGCTGCCGGAAGGCGTGGACACCTACCCCTTGCTGAAGCAGGCCATCGAGGCCGGCGTCGTGTTCATCCCGGGCGCAGCCTTCACCCCGTCCGATGGACCCTCCAACAGGCTGCGGCTGGCCTTCAGCGCGGTCCCCCCGCCGGCAATTGACGAGGGTGTCCGGCGGCTGGCCGGGGTACTGCGGGAAAGCCTCGCGGCGTTGTAACGTAGGCCGGACTGAGTAGGCCAACTTCATCTCGAACAAGGAGTGCAAAGCATGAGCGGAATTATTGTTGTGGGGGTTGACGGCAGCGGAACGGCGAAGAAAGCGGCCGAATCGGCGCGGGATCTTGCCGTCGCCACGGGCGCCTCGCTGCACGTTGTCTCAGCCTTCGACAGCGACCGCACTGAAGTTTTCGGTTCCGGCAGCGACCGGTGGATCGTATCGGACGCCGACGGCGCCGAGCAGGTGGCCAAAACAGTGGCAGAGGCCCTCGCCGGCAGCGTCGCGGTGACCTACTCGGCCGCCCGCGGCAAGCCGGCAGAAGCCCTGATCAATGAGGCCGAACGCCTGGGCGCCCGGATGATCGTGGTGGGAAACCGCCGGATGCGCGGCATCGGCCGCGTGCTGGGCAGCGTCGCCAACAGCGTGGCGCACAACGCAACCTGCGACGTCTACATCGCCAACACCTACGACGCCGACTGACGGGCAGCCGGACACCATGCACCGGCCACAGCGCCCGTGCATGGTGTCCGTTCTCACCCCCTGAGGGCCGGTTTCGGCCGGCATTGGACGATAAAATGGAAGGGCCCCCAACGGAGCGGACAATTTCTCTCCACTTCTGCCAAAGGGGCCCCCTTGCCTACTCTCCAGCGCCGCCAGCTCGTTGGCCACGACATCCTCCTGGCCCGCCACGGCAACCACATCTGTTCCATGCGCGTGGACCATGGCAAGGGCCGGGTTATTGCGCTCCTGGATGACGGGTCCGTAGACACCGCCCCCAATCTCATCTCGCCGGACCTCCGCCTGCCGGAAACCCTCCGGAGCGTCCTGCGCGGGGACTGGAAGTTCTTCGCCGGCATCTCCACCGTCGCCGTGGTCCTCGGCGGCCTGCTCTTCGGAGCATCCGCGGCCCTGCACGAAACGTGGGCGGGCACCCCCGAATTGCTCGAGATGCTCACGGCGTACTCCGCTTACGGATTCTGACGGCCGGCGGCTAGAGGAGCCAGCCCCGCAGGAGCACCCACAGTCCGGCCATTACCAGGCCGCCGAACAGGGAGCCCGCCACCACCTGCGCGAGTGTGTGGGCGCGCAGGACCACCCTGGACCAGCCAACAGCCGGAATCAGCACCAGGAGCGGCAGCCAGGCCGGGCCGAGCATGAGCACGGTGATGATTGCCGCCGATGACACGGCGGCCGCGTGCCCGCTGATTTTCCAGAACGGGCTGACGGCGGCCAGCATCACGATGCCGGCCACGATGCCGAGGACCATGACCACGACGCTGCGCGGCGACCCGACAGCAGTCAACACCACCAACCCGGCGATGACGGAAGCCAGCGCCATGAGCAGCACGGGCGCACGCTGGCGGCGGTCACTGACGTGGTGGTCCGTGACCTTGCCCAGCCGTACCAGGATGAGCAGCACGCACAGGGGCAGCACACAGACAAACAGCGCAGCAAGTGCGCCGTAGCCCACGGTTCCCGGGAAACCCGGCTCAATCACGGGGCTGAGGAGCAATTGCAGCGTCACCACCACCGGCGGCTGGAACGCCTCAGTCACCCACCTGGCGGCCCGGTTCCTGGCGCGGACCGCGGCCGGGTCCGCAGCCCTGGAATCCCTAGTCAAGCAGCAGCGCCGGCTCCTCGAGGATCGCGGCGACGTCGGCCATGAAGCGGGCCGACAGGTCGCCGTCCACCACCCGGTGGTCGAAGGAACCGCCGAGTGTGGTGATCCAGCGCGGAATGACCTCGCCCTCCAGGACCCACGGCTTCTGCTTGATGGTTCCGAAAGCCACGATGGCCACTTCGCCGGGGTTGATGATGGGCGTCCCGGTGTCGATCCCGAGTGCACCGATGTTGGTGATGGTCAGCGTTCCGCCCTGCATTTCGGCGGGCTGCGTCTTGCCCGCACGGGCGGTGGTTGCCAGGTTGTTCAGCGCCAGGGCCAGTTCCTTGAGCGAAAGGTCCTGGGCGTCCTTGATGTTCGGCACCATCAGCCCGCGCGGGGTGGCCGCAGCGATGCCGAGGTTCATGTAGTGCTTGACCTGGATTTCAGCGGTGTCCGTCCCGTCCACGTTGTCCACCCAGGTGGCGTTGACGCTGGGGTTCCGGGCGGCGGCCCAGATGACGGCCTTGGCCAGGATCAGCAGCGGCGAAACTTTGATCCCCTCGAAGTCGCGTGAGGCCTTCAGCCGCTTGACGAATTCCATGGTGCGGCTGGCGTCCACGTCAACGAAGATGCTCACGTGCGGCGCTGCGAAGGCCGACTCCACCATGGCCTTGGCCGTTGCCTTGCGGACCCCCTTGACGGGGATACGTTCGATCCGCTGGTCCTGCGGCTTGCCCGCCGTGCCCCAGAAGCCGTCCGCCTTGTCATGCTCGGCATCGCGCTGGGCCTGGTAGCTGACCAGGTCCTCGCGCGTGACTTCGCCCCGGAAGCCCGTGGCCACCACGTCGGCGAGGTCGATTCCCAGGTCGCGGGCAATTTTGCGTACCGGCGGCTTGGCCAGGACGCGGTTAACCAGGCCGGTAATGGTGCCGCCGAGAGTGGGCCGGGTATCGACGACGACGGCCCTTCCGGGGAGCCGGGTTGCCCCCGCAGCGGACTGCCGCGCTGCAGTGACTTCGGCCAGCGAGTGGGGCTGTACAGGCTCGATCTCCGGGGCATTGACCGTCAGGCTGCCCAGGGCGGGCGAGGCCTTCCGCGGGCGCCGCTTGACGGCGTCCGCCTTGGGACCCGACCCCACCAGCGGACCGCCCGCCGGGGCACCCGCGGAGGTGTCGTCGTCGTGCGTTGGAAGCTTGCCGTAGAGCGGCTGGACCGGAGCGGGAACATCGGCGGGCGTGGGGTCACCGACGACGGCATCCGAGACGCTGATGATGGCAGTGCCGACGTCGATGGTCACTCCCTCGGGGACCAGCAGTTCGGTGACGGTGCCGGCGAAGGGGGACGGCAGCTCGACGAGTGACTTGGCGGTCTCGATCTCGCACAGGACGTCGTTGACGGCAACACTGTCTCCGGGCTTGACCTTCCACGCCACGATTTCCGCCTCGGTGAGGCCTTCGCCCACGTCGGGCAGGTTGAACTTGTTGAGAGTCATGGGGTCCTCTTTTGCGACGGGTTTTGCGGCGGGGCGCAGGCGGGGCAGGGTGCCTAGTAGGCCAAGGCGCGGTCCAGCGCCTCGAGGATCCGGTCGATGCCGGGAAGGTAGTCCTCCTCGACCTTGGCCACCGGGTAGGGCATATGGAAGCCGCCGACACGGATCACGGGTGCCTCCAGCGAGAGGAAGGCGCGTTCGCTGATCCGGGCGGCGATTTCGCCGCCGATGCCGCCGAAGGTCGGGGCCTCGTGAGCGACGACGAGCCGGCCGGTCTTCTTGGCGGAGGCGGTGACGGTGTCGAAGTCGATTGGGGAAATCGAGCGCAGGTCGATGACCTCGATGCTGTGCCCGTCTTCAGCTGCGGCGTCGGCAGCGGCGAGGGCTACCGGCACCAGGGGGCCGTACGCCACCACCGTGGCGTCGGTGCCTTCCCGCAGCACGTGTGCCTTGAACGGGTCGGCAGATCCCCCGGGGGATTCCGTGTCCACCTCGCCCTTGAGCCAGTAGCGGCGCTTCGGTTCGAAAAAGATCACGGGGTCCTGGCACTCGACGGCCTGCCGGATCATCCAGTAGGCGTCATGGGCGTTCGACGGCGTGATGATGCGCAACCCCGGCGTGTGGGCGAAGAGCGCCTCCGGTGATTCCGAATGGTGCTCAATGGACCCAATGCCGCCGCCGTAGGGGATACGGATGACCACGGGCACGGTGAGGTTGCCGCTGCTGCGGGAGTGCATCTTGGCCAGCTGCGTGGTGATCTGGTTGAAGCCCGGGAACACAAAGCCGTCGAACTGGATCTCGCAGACGGGCAGGTAGCCGCGCAGGGCCAGGCCGATTGCGGTGCCGATGATGCCGGACTCGGCCAGCGGGGTGTCCACCACCCGGTCCGCACCGAACTCTGCCAGCAGGCCGTCGGTGACGCGGTAAACGCCGCCCAGGGCTCCGATGTCCTCGCCCATGAGCAGCGAACGGGGGTTATTGTCCAAGGTGGCGCGCAGGCCCTCGTTGATGGCCTTGGCTATGGTCATGGTGGTCATCAGCGGGCCACTCCTGTCGCTGCTTCGTCGTCTTCCGTGCCGGCGCCCTCCGGGTGGCTGCCTTCCGGGTGGCCGCCTTCCGGGTGGCCGCCTTCCGCTTCGTCGACGAAGCCGGCGCTGTACTCCTCGAACCAGGCCAGCTCCTCCGCTACCAGAGGGTGGGCCTCGACGTAGGTGTTGGCGAAAGCGGTCCGGATATCCGGGGTCTGGAGATCGTGGGTTGTTTTGCGGACATAGGCGGCGAGTTCGTCGCCATCGGCCTTGACCTGCGCGAAGAATGCGTCATCGGCAAGTCCTTGGGTGCGGAGGTACTTTTCGAGGCGGTCCAGCGGGTCCTTGGCCCGCCACAGGGATTCCTCGGAGGATTCCCGGTACTTCGTGGGGTCATCGGCCGTTGTGTGCGCGCCGACCCGGTAGGTAAAGGCCTCGATCAGCACCGGGCCGTGGCCCTCCCGCGCCCGCTCCAGGGCCCATTCGGTGACGGCGTGGACGGCAATGACATCGTTGCCGTCCACACGGATGCCCGGAAAGCCGTAGCCTTTGGCGCGGTTGGACAGCGGAATGCGGGTCTGCACCGAGCTGGGGACGGAGATGGCCCAGTGATTGTTCTGGCAGAAGAACACCACGGGTGCGTCATAGGAGGAGGCGAACACCATGGACTCGTGGACGTCGCCTTCCGAACTTGCCCCGTCGCCGAAATACACCATCACGGCTGCCTTCGGCTCCGCGGGGCGGTCCGCCTCCGCGGCCGCCAGTTTCTGGTCGCGCTGGATGCCCATCGCGTAGCCGACGGCGTGCGGCGTCTGTGCGGCGAGGACAAGGGTGTAGAGGTGGAAATTGGTGTCCTTGGGGTTCCAGCCGCCGTTGGACACGCCGCCGAACTGGCGGAGGAGCTCGGCGAGGTCCACATTGCGCGTCAGGGCCACACCGTGTTCGCGGTACGTGGGGAAGATGTAGTCCTGCGGCTGGCTGGCGCGGCCCGAGCCGATTTGCGCCGCTTCCTGCCCGGTGAGCGGGACCCAGAGCGCCAGCCGGCCTTGGCGTTGAAGGGCAGTTGCCTCAACGTCAAACCGGCGGATCTTGGCCATATCGGCGTAAAAGCCACGGAGCTGTTCCGCATCCAGCCGGTCTGCATATGTTGAGAAAACCGGGTCGGTGCCCAGTGTCCCGTCGGGCGCCAACAGTTGCACCATGGGCTCGGCGGGGGCCCCCAGGCGGGCCTCTGCTTCGGCCTCGAGCTGGTCGTCTACCGCTGTACCGTCGAACTCGGTGGAGGGCAAATGTGTGGCGCCCATACCGTCTCCTCGCTTGCCGCATCCGGATGCGTTGCAATGTCGCTGGGATATATGCCGCTAAAGGCATGCATTCCTTTAGCGGCATATATATTGGCTTACTGGTCCTTACTTTATCTTTAGTAGGTCCTGGTCCAAGCGCACGTTAAGCGCTAGGAACGCCGTGGCGGCTTTGTATAGTTCGCACAGAGCGTCAGAAACCGGCTGTTCGCTTCCGGTTCGCCGATGCTGACCCGGACACCCTCGTCGCCAAATGCACGCACCGACAGCGCCTGCTCTCCCGCCAACTCGGCGAAGTCCGCACTGTTGTCGCCCAGATCCAGCCACACAAAATTGCCCTGCGCTTCGGGAACAAACCAACCCAGCGCCCGCAGCCCGGCGGTGACCCGGTCCCGTTCGTCCACGATGCTTTGTACCCTTTCTACAACCTGGGGGTAATTCTGAAGGGAAACGATTGCCGCCTGTTCGGCGATCTGTGACACGGAGAACGGCGTGGCCGCAACCCGCAGGTACTGGGTCAGGGCCGGGTGGGAGACGCTGTACCCCACCCTCAGGCCGGCGAGTCCGTGGGCCTTGGAGAACGTCCGGAGCACCACCACATTGGGGTATTTCCGGTACAGGGCGATGCCGTCCACCGCATCATCGGCGCGGACGAACTCCAGGTAGGCCTCATCGATGACCACCACGATGTCCGCCGGGACAGCCTGGATGAACCGTTCGGTTTCGGCGGCGGTCAGGATGGGGCCGGTCGGGTTATTCGGCGTGCAGAGCAGGATGACCCTGGTGCGGACGGTGACGGCGGCGGCCATGGCCGCGAGGTCATGCCGGCCGTCCGCCAGCAGGGGAATCCGGACGCTTTCCGCGCCCGCCAGGCCAACACTGATGGGGTAGGCCTCGAAGGAGCGCCACGCGTAGATGACTTCGTCGGCTTTGCCGTCGTCGTTCTGCCCGGCGAAGGTGGACAGAAGCTGGTTGAGGGCACCCAGGCTTCCGGCGCCGGTGACAATGTCCTCCGCGGGGACGTCCAGGAACTCGGCGAGCGCGCCGCGCAGTTTGCTGCTGAGGGGGTCCGGGTAACGGTTGAAGTCCGCCTGGTTGGCGATGGCTGCCAGCACTGCCGGGAGCGGCGGGAGCGGGTTCTCGTTGGAGGAGAGTTTGTAGCTGGCCAGCCCTGCCACGGCGGCGGGGGGCTTTCCTGCGGCGTAGCGGGGAAGCCGGCCCACCACGGGGCGTGGCCGGATCTCCCCGGGCAGGATCTCTGATGACGTCATGCAAACTAGCCTACTTCTCGCACAGCGGGGCGGCGCCGGCCTGCGCCACCGTGCTCAATGGACGGTGTGACAGCATGAAGGCATGCGCTCCTTCATTGTTCGGGTCCTGATCAACGGGCTGGCCCTTTGGATTGCCAGCTGGATATTGCCGGGCCTCGATATCTCCACTTCTGCCACTACCGAGGCTGTGGCCAAATCGGGAGTAACGCAGGGCACGGAGACCATCGGCATCATCCTGGCCTACCTGTTTATCGGACTGATCTTCGGTGTGGTGAACGCGTTTGTGCGTCCGCTGGTCAGCCTCCTGTCCCTGCCCATCACCATCCTCACACTGGGCCTTTTTACGATTGTCATCAACGCCGCCATGCTGTACCTGACGTCCTGGCTCAGCAGTTACACGCCCGTGCATTTCACCATCGACTCGTTCTTCTGGACGGCCGTCCTCGCGGCCATCATCATCACGCTAATCTCCCTGGTGGCGGGCAGGGTCCCGGGCGGCCGCAGGGGTTAGCGCCTGCGCTGATGCGCAGGCCCCTTTCCCCGGCCGACCGTCCGCCGTCCCGCGTGCGGCGGCGCCTCAACCTTGCATCCTTCCTGTTGCAGCCTGGCGGTCCGATTCTGACTTCGGCGAAGAGGGGGCTTGGGCGGGCTGCAGCCGTGGACCGGGCGCACTCAATTTTTCGGCGGGGGTCCGGGTCATGGCGTAGCGGGTGGCCGTCGCGGTGCCGCCTGCCCCCAGGACCCCGGCAAGGACAGCTGTTGAATGACTCAGGGTGGGGTCGTCACTGGCTGAGGCCAGCCGGGCCGCTTCCTGGTAATTGGCGAGCCGATGACCCGGGCCGAGGCCAACATCCTCACCGTCCGGCGTTCTCACCTGGTCCAGAAGCGTCACGGTTACCCTGTTGCGGGCGTCCGGGTTGGCTGTTCCGTCCGCTCCGGGCACCGCGTCCTGGCGATGCTCAAAATGCAGGGCGCTGACATCCCCGGGCACGTCAATGCCGCCAACCGGTGACCCCGCCGTGAGTACGTACTTCATGTCGTACTCAGAACGGAACAGGGGGTCGGCCGCCAGGTTCATGGCATGGATCCCGCCCTGGCTGTATCCGACCGCCACCACCGCTGCACCGCGCTCCGCCCCGGCGTCCTGCAGCGCGGCCCGCACGGCAATGTTTACCTCGGCGGATCCATGCCCCACGGCTTCGGCGATGCCTGCCACATCGAACGGGTTCGCTCCTCCGATATCACCACCGGCCTGGGTGCCCGGGATGACCACAACGTAGGCCTTTTGTCCGTCCGAAACCGTTTCGATGACTTCCATGTAGCCGGGGCCCCTCGCATCGACGATCCGCGCTCTTTCAAGGAGGGCAGCCGGGGATCCATCGAAGTCAACGGGCAGGCTCTCCTTCCGGTCCACCACGATGCGGCGGGGTTTCAGCGCGGGAAAGGCGGCTTCCGCGATGCCCAGGATTTCGCGTTTGGCTTTCACCACGTTGCGCAGCACCAGATCCGTGCCGCGAAGGTCCGGCCACAGAGGATCGTCCAGGCGGACATGCTCAAAGTCAGCGAGCGACGGAATGCCCATGTTCGCAAAGAGGCCGGTCACCGCCTCCGCAGCCTCGTAGTCCCGTTTACTGTCGCGGACCTGGCTGCTGATTGCCTGCAGCTCTGTGCGGACGGTCCGGATGCCGGCACAGGACCGGGTCAGCGAGGACATGGCCTCCGTCCATGCGACCGCCTGGTCAAGGCGGTAGGGCCCCAGATTGTTCTGGATCCGCTGCACCACGGTTTCCACCGCCGTCAGCTCATCCGCCAGAAGGTCCAGCTTCTCCGCGCCGCCCACGAGTTCCTCCAGCTGGAAGGTGATGCCGCCAATGCCGCCCCGGATTTGCATGCCGCCGTCCAAGGCGGGGCCGGACAGCCGGAGCGGTCCACCGCTACCGGACGGGGTTACCTCGGCCATGGGAACTGTCCCGCCGGAACCACCGGGGAGGCCGGAGCGGAGGCAACTTCCTGCGCGTAGCGGTGCACCGCCGTCAGGGCGTCCTCAATCACCCCCCGCGCCCTGCCCAGCTGGACCTCTTGGAGGGCAACTGAATCGCGGTAGGCCCGCCCGGCCGGTGACTGCCACTCCAGCAGCTGGATTTCCCGGAAGCCGGCAAGAACCCGGCCCACCCGGTCCGAGCACGCGGCAACGCGGGCTGCCAGCTCCTGAACCTCATAACCGTGCCGCAGTTGCGCCGGCAGATCAGCGATGA
>NZ_JANFCZ010000011.1 GCF_024391045.1 Pseudarthrobacter sulfonivorans | reverse complement strand
CCGTCAGAGGGTGATAGACGCCAGGGCGCCGACCGCCCCCCCGGCCGCCACCCAGCTCCACCCGCAGGCAACCCCGGCCACCACCCGTCCAGTTCCCGCCTACGGCGAAACGCATCCCGACGATGACCTTGACCGCACGCAGATGCGCGGCGATGCTGATGTTGCCGCGCCGGTGGCCGTGCTGCGGATCAGGCTCGACGACGGCCGGGACTTCCAGCTCGACCGCAACGTCCTGGTGGGCCGGAACCCGGTGGGCCAGACGGGTGAACAGCAGGCACAGCTCCTTGCCGTCACCGACGCCGGCCGGTCGATCTCCAAAACGCACCTCCACCTGCTGACCGACGGCCCGGGCATCTGGGTGACTGACCGCAATTCCACCAACGGCAGCGCAGTCACCACGCCGGATGGCCGGCGCACACCTCTCCAGCCGGGCGTGCCCGCGTATGTCAGACCGGGATCCACTGTCCACTTTGGTGACCGTTCCTTCCACCTAGGACAGGCATGAACCCCCAGCGAGCCAGTACTTCCCCCGAGGCAGAAAACGGTCCCGGGCTCAGCCTGAGCTACGGCTACGGCACGGACCGGGGACTGCGCCGCGAGCTCAATGAAGACTCCTTCATTGCCTCGGACCCCGTCTTCGCTGTGGCCGACGGCATGGGCGGACACGAAGCCGGGGAGATCGCCAGCGGCATGTGCGTCCGGGCGCTGGCTGCCATGCCGCAGCTCGCCACCGGGGAGCGGAGCATTACGGCGGCGGTGCTTCAGCAGTACCTGCTCCGTGCCGACACCGCCATCCGCGAAGCCACCGGTGCCCGCGCCGGAACCACCCTCACCGGCGCTGTGGTGGTGGAACAGATGGGGATGCCGTATTGGCTTGTCCTGAACATCGGCGATTCCCGGACGTACCGGCTGAGCCAGGGGCATTTCGCCCAGGTCAGTGTGGACCACTCGGAAGTCCAGGAACTTGTGGACGCCGGCGAAATCACGCCCGCACAGGCCGCCGTCCACCCCCGGCGCCACGTGGTCACCCGGGCCCTGGGCACGGGCGACGAGACCGAGGCCGACTACTGGCTGCTGCCCGTCGAAGAAGGCGACCGGATCCTGATCTGCTCTGACGGGCTCAACGCCGAGCTGACGGATGAGCACATCTTCCGCATCCTCAGTACCGTGGCCCATCCCCAGGACGCCGTGGATGCCCTAATCCAGGCCGCCCTGCGCAATGGCGGCCGCGACAACGTCACCGTCATCGTGGTTGACGCCAAGAACGTGATGAACGACGCCGGCATCGCCACCACAGCGCCCCGGCCCACCGCTGATGCGGAGCAGGAGGTCACGCTGCCGCGGGCGGAAATTTTTGACGCCGGCAGGGCGGCCGGGGACGAAAACGAAAGCGGGAAACACTAAGATGGCCACCGCCAACTACACAGCGGGCACCTGGTTGGGCATCGTCCGCCCACGCACCGCAGTTTTCCTGGGTCCGGGTTTCCTGGGCCCTGGCTCCGCGCCGGCGCTCGTGCAGACGCTCTGGGAACTGCTCGAGGACGCGCCGGAAGTACACGAGGTTCTTCATGCGGTCACCAGCAGCTTCGGTGTTTCCCTGGCGAAGATCCCGTCGTTCGGCATCGTGGATTTCCGTGACGGGCTGCGGGTCTTCCTGCGCGGGGACCTGGACCTGACCGTGCAGCTTCCCGGCGGCCCGGTGGACGTGAACGGACGGGACGTCACCACCTGGACCGAGCGGCGACTCGACCTGCCCGAGTGGTACCGGCTGACCGTGGCGGGCGGCGACGGTACCGGGACTGGCCTGCCGCTCACCGAGGGCGTGGTCCTCATGCAGTCGATGACGGTGGCAGTCACGGACACTCCGGCTGCGACCCACGAAGCGGCTGTAGCGGAGCCGGCGGTCGCCCTTCAACTGGCTGCGCCCGAACCCGCGGTTGCCCCGGAACGCGAACCCGCGGGCGCTCCGGAACCGGCTGTCGCTCCGGAGCCTGCTGCGGCCCCTGCACCCGAGGTCTCCGCCGAAACGGTGTTGGGGCTGATGGACGACGACTCGCACTATGCCGCGGAGGCTGTTGAGCCCGGGGGGGAGGCCCCGGCGGATTCCTCGCCGGATGTCGAGCCTGCGTCCCCCGAGGACCACGAACCCGCCCACGACCTGACCGGCACCTACGATCACCTGTGGGAAAAGACTGTGATGCGCCGCATCGAGGACGCCGCCGTACGGGACGAGCCTGATGTATCCTCCGCCGGCGCGGCACTTCACGCGGCAGCGCCGGAGCCTGAAGCCAAGGCACCCGAAGCGGCGGCAGCCACGGCAATGACGGACGCTCCGGTGGAGGCCGTGCCGGTGGCCGCCAAGCCGGTGCCGGACGCTCCGGCCGTGAAAACCCTCATTGACTCGGTCCCGTGGCGGACTGGTGGGAAGGGCGTGCCGTCCGCCCCTAGCCCGTCGTCGTTCACTCCGCCCGGGTCGCCCCTTCCTGCCGCCGCCGTGAATGCGATCGTCGTGCCCGGCACGGCCGTTCCTGTCAGCGCCATTCCGGCCACCGATCCGGCCCCGGACCACGACAGCTTCGACGGGGACCATGACGGTCAGACCATCATGAAGAGCGGCCTTGCCGGCCTGGGCGCGCATACGGCGGCAGGGCAAGAGCCGGCCCAGGACCCGGTGCCCGGCGCCGTGCCCTTTGTCCTGGCCCTGGTCTGCGACCGCGGCCACGCCAACCCGCCCACGCACGCCCAGTGCGCCGCTTGCGGGGGGACGCTGCCTCCGGACGCCATCCAGGTTGCCCGGCCGCGGCTGGGCAGGATGCGCGTCTCGACCGGTGAACTCGTGGACCTTGACCAGTCGCTGGTGATCGGTCGGCAGCCTTCCGTGTCCCGGGTGCAGGGCGGTGTGATGCCGCGGCTCATCCAGGTGTCCAGCCCCGGCGGTGACATTTCACGCTCGCACGTTGAGGTCCGGCTTGAGGGCTGGCACGTGATGCTGTGCGACCTGAAGGCCACCAACGGCACGGTCCTGGTCCGTGAGGGGCAGCAGCCGCGCCGCCTGGCCCAGAATGAAATGGCCATCCTGCTCGACGGCGATATCGCGGAACTGGGTGACGACATCTCATTGCGTTTTGAGGAGATTCTTTGAGTTCCAAACGGCCGGTTGCGCCGCCGCCCCACATCCCGGGGTTTACCTACATCAGCCTGCTCGGCTCCGGCGGGTTCTCCGACGTCTACCTTTATGAACAGGACCGTCCGCGGCGCAAGGTGGCCGTAAAAGTTCTCCTTTCGGACCTAAAGACCGAGGGTGCCCGGCGCCGGTTCGAGTCCGAAGCCAACCTCATGGCCCAACTGTCCTCCCACCCGTACATCGTGACGATCTTTGAGGCGGAGGTGACCGAGGCCGGGCACTCCTACCTGGCCATGGAGTACTGCTCCAGGCCCAGCCTGGATGTCCGTTACCGCCGCCAGCGCTTCAGTGTTGACGAGGTCCTCGCCGTCGGAATCCAGGTGGCCTCCGCCGTCGAGACCGCGCACCGCGCCGGCATCGCCCACCGGGACATCAAGCCTGCCAACATCCTGGTCACCGATTACAACCGGCCGGCACTGACGGACTTCGGCATCTCGGGAACCCTCGGCGGCGATGAAGATGGCGACGCCGGAATGTCCATCCCGTGGTCGCCGCCGGAACAGTTCACCGACGGCCCCGTCGACGGCGTGATGGTGGATGTCTGGGCGCTGGGCGCAACCCTGTACACCCTGCTTGCCGGCAGGTCGCCCTTCGTGATGCCGGGCACGGACAACTCCCAGCGTGAACTGATCTCGCGCATCACCAACTCGCCGCTGCCCCGTCTGGGCCGGGCCGATGTGCCAGAGTCACTGGAACGTGCACTCGCCACGGCCATGGCCAAGCCTGCTACCTCCAGGTACTCCTCTGCCCACGCCTTCGCCCTGGCCCTGCAGCGGATCCAGGCAGAACTGAACCTCTCGGTCACGCCCTTTGAAGTGCTCGAAGAGACCCACCATGATGACAACCACCCTGACGACGGATTCGAGGAAACCCGGGTCCGGAGCATCGCGGCCATCGACCCGGAACGGACCGGCAGCGCCCCCACGTTCCCGGCACGCACCCGGCCCCGGGATCCCGGTGCCGGCTCCCCGCCGTCGGGCGTTCCCGCAGGAGGATCTGCACCCGCGTCCGCGCCCCGGCCGCAGGTTCCCGGCAGCCTGTTCACCGGCGCGCCGGACCGCCAGATCGGCAGCAGCCAGGGCGGGAGCGCCCCGGCGGGCAGCAGCCAAACCGGTAACGCGGCCGGAAATCCCGCGGCGGAATGGGCCCACGCCACGATGCTCCGCGGCAGCGCGCCGGCTGCTGACTACGGCACGGTACCCGACGCAACCGTCCAGCGCCCCGGGCTGCTCCCGGGACAGCCGCCACAGCAGACCTCACGGCAGACCGCGCAGCGGACGGGCAGCGCGGAACCCGAAATCGACGCCACAATCAGCCGTCCGGCCGCCGCGCCGGAAACGGCACCGGAAACAGCCCCCGAGCACGGCAAACGGAACCTGTGGCTCGCCCTCGCCGGCGGGACGGTGCTGGTCCTGGCTATCATTGTGGGCATCGTGCTGGCCTCATCAGCGCCGGCGCCGAAGGTGGCCGAGACCGGCCAGGTCAACAAGCCTCCCGCGGATGCCCTGGATAACGGGACCGTCCCCGACGTCGCGGACCTGGCCGGAAAGGTGGACGCCACCGGGAAAGCCACGTTTACCTGGACCAATCCGCAGCCGAAATCCGGCGATTTCTACAAGTGGCGCGTCTACGCCCCTGGCGGAAGCGGTGAGTACCGGTCCGCCACCGAGCCCACCGCGCAGGTGGCACTGAACCCCACAGAACCTACCTGCATCCAAGTGATGCTGGTGCGAAGCGACGGAGCATTCTCACCCTTGGAAGAAGACTCGATCGCCTGCGTTCGCAAATGACGGTACGGCAGAGCGGCAAACACACGGAACGCGGGCAGCACCTGATGAGGAGGCACGGAAAATGGGGGATCTAGCAATAGATTTCTGTGGCGAATGGTACGAGCCGTCCGATGAGGAAATCTTCAACATCGGCCGGGAAGGCGATCTTGAGGTGGACGACAACCCCTACCTGCACCGCCAGTTCCTGCAGGTGGCCCGCTACGACGGGATCTGGTGGCTCAGCAATGTAGGCCGGATGCTGTCCGCCACCGTGGCAGACGGTTCCGGCGGCATGCAGGCATGGCTGTCCCCGGGGGCCCGCATACCGCTGGTCTTCAGCCACACCAACATCATTTTCACGGCCGGCCCCACCACCTACGAGTTCGCCGTGCACCTCAAAACGCCGTCCTTCCGCCAGCAGTCACGGGAAGACGACAGCAACGGGGACACCACCATCGGCCCGGTCGTTTTCACCGACTCCCAGAAGGCCCTCATCGTCGCGCTGGCCGAGCCCATGCTGCGGCGCGAAGGAACCGGCTTCAGCGCCATCCCGTCGTCGGCCGCAGCCGCCAAGACCTTGGGCTGGGCGCTTACGCGGTTCAACCGGAAGCTGGACAACGTCTGCGACAAACTTGACCGCGTGGGCGTGGTGGGGCTCCGTGGCGGCGGCGGAAAGCTGGCCACCAACCGGCGTGCCCGGCTGGTGGAACACGCCGTTACCACGCACCTGGTGACCGTCGACGATTTGTACCTTTTGGAAAAAATGAGGGGCGTGGACGAAGGATGAGGATCCGGCTGACACTCCGCCGGGACCCGGCGGAAACCAAGGACCTGGCGGTCACGGTGGACGGCCTGGCCACCGTGGCGGACATCGCCACGCAGTTGTGGGTCGCTGACCCGGAGCGGAAAGGATCGCCGGCACCGGAGAACCTTTCCCTCCGTATCGATGAGGCATTTGTGGGCGGCGGAATCCGCGGCAACGTCCTGACCCGGACGGACAACCTGCTGGAATCCGGCCTGCGTCCGGGCTCGGTGGTCTCATTGGCCGAGGTCAGCGAACACTTCAATGCGCCGGGCGCCAACCGCGGTCCCGCCGCGGCAACGCTGCGGATCCTGTCAGGGCCCGACGTCGGGCAGGAGTTTTCGCTGCCCTCCGGCACCAGCTACATCGGCCGGGGCCGGGACGTGGACATCCGGCTGTCCGACCCCCTCACCTCCAAACGCCATGCCCGCATTACGGTGGGCGAAAGCGTGGAGATCGTGGACACCAACTCCGCCAACGGCCTGCTGATGGACGGCCTCCCCGTCACCCGGGCCACGCTGAACTCCTCAGACACCGTCACCCTGGGGGATACCACCGTGACGGTGGTGCCGCTCGGACACAACCATGCGGCAGCGCCGACGTCGCCCCTTGTCGATTTCAACCGCTCCCCGCGCGTGGTTCCCCGCTTCGACGCGCCCAGGCGCGTGCCCCCTGCCGGGCCCAAGCGGCCGGACCACCAGGCCTTCCCGTACATCATGCTGATGGCGCCGCTCCTGATGGGCGGCGTGATGTTTGCGGTCACCCAGAACATGCTCTCGGTGATCTTCATGATGATGATGCCGCTGTTCATTGTGGGCCATTACGTGGATCACAAGATGCAGTCCCGGCGCCAGCAGAAGGAGCAGCTCAAGCAGTTCCGGGAGTCCATGGCTGCCTTCCGGCAGGACATTACGGAACTGCAGCACGTGGAACGGGCCGTCCGGCTCCAGGAAGCGCCCTCGGTGAGCGACACCGTGGACTCTATCTACAAGCTCGGTCCGCTGCTGTGGACGCACCGACCGGAGCACCTCGGCTTCCTGGGGCTGCGGTTCGGACTGGGCACCAGCCCGTCGCGCATCATCTTCGAGGAACCCAACAGCAACGACACCGAAGCTGAACACATGCGCGAGATCCAGGACTGCCTGAAGCAGTTCCGGGACATCGAAGGCGTCCCGGTGGTCTCCCAGCTGCGCACCTCAGGGGCCTTCGGCGTGGCCGGGGCGCGCGGCCTCGTCGACGATGTGGCCCGCGCCATGGTGCTGCAGTTCGTCGGACTGCACTCACCTGCGGAAGCCGTGGTCACGGCCATCACGTCGGCGCAGTCCCGGCAGCGCTGGGACTGGCTGCAGTGGCTGCCCCACGTGGGCTCAGGGCACAGCCCCCTCGCCGGTGACCACCTGGCCGCCGGATCCGCCAGCGGCTCCTCCCTCCTGGCCCGGCTGGAAGACCTGCTCGATGCCCGGGAGGCCACGGCAAAGCGTTCAGCCCCCGACGCCAGGGGACTGATCGACCCGGCCAAGCACGAACTCCCGGCACCGGTGCTGCCCGCGGTCCTGGTGATCGTTGAGGACGACGCCCCGGTTGACCGCGGCCGACTCACCCGCCTCGCCGAACGCGGGCCTGACTCCGGCGTCCACGTGATGTGGGTGGCCACCGACATCCAAACGCTCCCGGCCGCCTGCCGCGATTTCATGGTGGTGGACGGCGACAACGGCACCACCACCGGGCAGGTTCGGCTGGGCCGGCACACGTACCCCGTCAGCTGTGAAAGCCTCGACGCCGAACTTGCCGCGCAGCTGGCCCGGATGCTGGCCCCCGTGGTCGACGTTGGCAAGCCGGTCACGGACGATTCGGACCTGCCGCGCGCGGTGTCCTATGCCACCCTGATCGGCAAGGATTTCCTGGACAACCCGCAGGCCGTCGCTGAGCGCTGGGAGGAAAACAATTCCGTCCACGCCTCCGCCGTGCCCAACCGGAAGGACAACGGAACGCTCCGCGCGCTGGTCGGTTCCAAAGGAATCGAGCCGCTGTACCTGGACCTGAAGAACGAGGGCCCGCACGCGCTGGTGGGCGGCACCACGGGCGCCGGCAAATCCGAGTTCCTGCAGTCCTGGGTCATGGGCATGGCAGCCGCCTACAGCCCGGACCGGGTCAGCTTCCTCTTTGTGGACTACAAGGGCGGTGCGGCGTTCGCGGACTGCCTCAACCTGCCCCATACGGTGGGCCTGGTCACCGATCTATCGCAGCACCTGGTCCGCCGCGCCCTGACTTCCCTCCGGGCGGAACTGCACTACCGGGAGCATCTGCTGAACCGGAAGAAGGCCAAGGACCTGCTGGCCCTGCAGCGCGAGGCCGATCCCGAGGCCCCGCCCTACCTGGTCATCGTCGTTGACGAGTTCGCCGCGCTGGCCACCGAGGTGCCCGAGTTTGTGGACGGGGTGGTGGACGTGGCCGCCCGCGGCCGATCCCTGGGCCTGCACCTGATCCTGGCCACGCAGCGTCCTGCCGGCGTCATCAAGGACAACCTGCGGGCGAACACTAACCTCCGCGTGGCGCTGCGCATGGCCGATGAAGACGATGCGACGGACATCCTGGGCGTTCCCGACGCCGCCTACTTCGACCCGACCATCCCCGGCCGCGGTGCGGCCAAGACCGGCCCCGGCCGCATCCAGGGCTTCCAGACCGGCTACGCCGGCGGCTGGACCACGGAGAAGCCCCAGCGGCCGCAGATCGACATCGTGGAGATGGCTTTCGGGTCCGGCCCCAGCTGGGAAGCACCCGCCCCGGAGAAGCCGGTGTCGGAAGCCCCGGCCGGTCCCAACGACATCGCCCGGATGACCGCCAATATTGTCCGCGCGGCCGATTCGCTGGCCATCCGGCCCCCACGTAAGCCGTGGCTGGACGAGCTGGCCACCACCTACGACTTCTCCAAGCTGCCCAACCCCCGCTCCGATGAGCGCCTGCTGCTGGGCGTGGCGGACGATCCCACGCGGCAGGACCAGCCGACGGTGTTCTACGAACCGGACAAAGACGGCAACATGGCCATTTACGGCACCGGCGGCTCGGGCAAGTCCGCCGCCCTGCGCGGGATCGCGATCGCCGCCGCCGTCACGCCCCGTGGCGGCCCGGTCCACATCTACGGGATTGACTGCGGATCCTCCGGCCTGAGGATGCTCGACGAGCTCCCGCACGTGGGCGAGATCATCGACGGCGACGATGTGGAGCGGGTGGGCCGGCTGCTGCGGTTGCTCCGCGACATCGCCGACGAACGGTCCGCGCGCTACGCTGATGTCCGGGCGTCCACCATCGTCGAGTACCGGTCGCTGGCCGGCCGTCCGGATGAGAAGCGCATCTTCGTGCTGCTTGATGGAATGTCGGCGTTCCGCGAGACGTATGAGTACAGCAACCTGTCGGCGCTGTGGGACATCTTCCTCCAGCTGGCCACCGATGGCCGCCCCCTCGGCATCCACCTCGTCGTGACCGGTGACCGGCCCAACTCCGTACCGGCGTCGCTGCTGGCCTCCATCCAGCGCCGCCTGGTGCTGCGGCTGTCCTCCGAGGACGACTACCTGTCCATGGATGTGCCCAAGGATGTGCTCAGCTCCTCCTCGCCGCCGGGACGCGGACTGCTGGGCGGCCTCGAAGTACAGCTGGCCGTCCTGGGCGGGAACTCCAACCTCGCACTCCAGGCACGCGAGGTCCACAAGCTCAGCCAGGCGATGCTGCGCCAGGGCCTGGAGCAGGCACCCAAGATCCAGCGGCTGCCCGAACAGGTGGACCTGGACCTGCTGCCCGCAGGCAGCCCGGACCTCCCGGTCATCGGCGTCGACGACGAAACCTTGCAGCCGGCCGAAATCATGGCGAAGGGGCCGCTGCTCCTGGCCGGCCCGCCGGGTGCAGGACGCACCGTGGCGCTGGTCAGCCTGGCCTATGCGCTGCGCCGGTCCAACCCGGACACGGAGCTGGTCTACATCGGCTCGCGCCGGTCCGCCGTGGCGTCGCTGCCGCTCTGGAACCGTTCAGTGGTCGGCCCCGATGACCTGTCCGAGATTGTCGAGGACCTGGTGGAGCATTCCATCGGAAACCCGGGCAAGGTGTCCATCTTCATCGAAGGCCTGACCGAATTCACGGACACGGTGGCGGAATCGGGGGTGTCGCAGCTGGTGACCGCGTCCATCAAGGCCGACCAGTGGGTCATCGGCGAGTCCGAGACGTCAACCTGGTCCTCCGCCTGGTCCCTTGCACAGCCTTTCAAGTCCGGACGCCGGGGACTGCTGATGAACCCGGGCGACATCGAGGGGGACAGCCTGCTCAGTACCTCGCTGGGCCGGGTGAGCCCGCAGTTCATCCCGGGCCGCGGCTACATTGTGGGACGCGGCAAGGCACGCAAGCTGCAGATCGCCCTGCCGCCGGAAAACCGGGACTGAGTTCAGCCCGCGCCGGGGCCCGCTGATCCAAAGGATTTGCGGGCCCCGGGCGCGTTGTAGAAGACTACCGGCAACACTAGTTCGCTGCGGAGGGGGGTGCCGCGCGCTGTCCGCAAAGGTAACCATGATCCGATCTTCTTCCGCGCCCCGCGGCGTTGCTGCCGCGGCGATTGCGGTGCTGGCGCTCACGGTCGGCCTGTTGGCGGCTGCACCCGCGCAGGCCGACAACAGTGATAACGGGCCCGGCTGCGGACTGGTCTGCGGTCTTCTCCCCGGCGACCAGAAATCCCCGCCGGACCCGCCCGGCAATGGAAAGCCGACCGGTTCGCCGTCACCCACTCCCACAGCCATCACGCCGCCGTCCGAGCAGAACCCGACGGTTCCTGCCGTTCCTGTGGCACCGGCCCCCGCTGTAGCGCCCCCAGCCGCCCCGGAGCCGGCGGTTTCTCCGGACGCGGAAACCCCGACGCCGGAGGCCGCAACCAGCACCGTGTCACCTTCCGCGGCTTCCGTGAGTCCGTCTGCCGTCCCGTCCGCTGAATCCAACTGGGACACGCCGGTGACCAGGACGGCTAAGACCACCCAGGCCGCGGCGGTGTCCCGGAACGACGGTTCCGGGCTGTTTGGCGGTCCCGGCTTGCTGCCCATCATGGCGGGCGTCCTACTGGTGGGAGCCGCCGGCCTGGCGTTCGCCTGGTGGGGCCGGAACCGGTTCGCCTCGCACTGAGTCCCTTGTTGCTGGTGCCCGGGGTCCCGGGTCCGGCCCCGGGGGGACGGGATCCCCGGGTTTCCGGGGGCCGCCCATGGGTCCCTGGGTCCCACCCATCGGGAGTCGCGCATGGGCAGCGGTGCCCATCGACGGGTTTTGGCGGGCCGGGATAGGTTTGAGGCAATGGATCTTCCGGATGAGCCGGAGGCCGCTGGGGATGCCGATCTGGATCGGATCCGATGACTTTATTAGGAGAAACTGATGGCTATTTGGGGCGCAGATGTACAGCAGCTCAGGACTCTTGGCACGAAGCTTCAGGCCGGTGCGTCGGAGATCGAGCAGCAGCGGAGCAACCTGACCCGCCTGCTGGACAGCACCCTGTGGAAGGGCCCGGACGCGGACCACTTCCGCAGCGAATGGTCCGGCACGCACACCAATGCCCTGAACCAGGTGGTCCAGGCGCTGAAGGATGCCGGCCAGAAGGCCACGAAGAACGCCAACGAACAGGACCAGGCTTCACGCTAGGCCTGCTTTGCTTGCAGAAAGGGCCCGGACACCGTCCGGGCCCTTTCTGCGTTGCCCGCCTTTCAGGTGTACGGCCGGTCGGCCGCCCGGCCGTACGGCAAGTGTCGGAGGTGTAAGGCAAGATAGGTCTGTGAGCACAGCAACGGGCCCTGCAGAGGCTACAGCCGCCAGTAATGAGAACTTGACGGGACCGGAAGCCGTCCCTTCCGAGCCGGTCCGGGAGGAGTACGAAAACCTGGTTGACCTGGTTCGGAAGTACCGCTTCGCGTACTACCAGGAGGACGAGCCGCTGGTTTCGGATGCCGAATTCGACGAACTCTTCCGCCGACTGGAGGAGCTCGAGGCACTGCATCCCGAACTCATTGCCAATGACTCCCCGACGCAGGAAGTGGGCGGGGAAGTCTCAGCCGCGTTCGCCGCCGTCGAACACTTACAGCGTATGTACAGCCTTGAGGACGTCTTTTCCCTTGAGGAACTGGAGGCCTGGATCACCAAGGCGGAGGCCAGCATCAGCAAACTCGGGGACACGGCCCCGCCTGCCTGGCTGACCGAGCTCAAGATCGACGGACTGGCCGTCAACCTGCTGTACCGGGACGGCAAACTCGTCCGGGCCGCCACCAGGGGTGACGGGACAACAGGCGAGGACATCACCCACAACGTGCTCACCATCCAGGAAATCCCGCAGGAGCTGACCGGCAGCGGCTTCCCGCCCGAAATGGAAGTCCGCGGCGAGGTCTTTATCCCGTCCAAGGCATTTGCCGAATTCAACGAGGCGCTGATTGAAGCCGGCAAGGCACCGCTGGCCAACCCCCGGAACGCCGCAGCAGGTTCCCTCCGCCAAAAGGATCCCGCGGAGACGGCCAAGCGGCCGCTGCGCATGTTCGTCCACGGCATCGGTGCACGGGAAGGCCTGGACACCCTGACCCAGTCCCAGGCGTACGGCCTGTTGGAACAGTGGGGCCTGCCGGTCAGCCCCTACTTCGAGGTTCTCGCGAGCCGGCAGGACGTCCTGGCCTTCATCAAAGGCTACGGCGACAAACGGCACAGCCTGATGCACGAAATCGACGGCATTGTGGTCAAGGTTGACGACCTCGCCACCCAGCGCGCCCTTGGCTACACCACGCGTGTGCCGCGGTGGGCCGTCGCCTACAAGTACCCGCCGGAGGAAGTCCACACAAAACTGCTCGACATAGCAGTCAACGTGGGACGCACCGGACGCGTGACCCCGTTCGGTGTGATGGAACCCGTAAAGGTTGCCGGCTCAACGGTCGGCATGGCCACCCTGCACAACCAGGACGTGGTGAAAGCCAAGGGCGTGAAGATCGGTGACATTGTTGTGCTGCGAAAGGCCGGCGATGTCATTCCGGAGATCGTCGGCCCCGTACTGGCCCTCCGCGATCAGCAGCAGCCGCCGGTGCGCGACTTCGTGATGCCCACTGAATGTCCCTCGTGTGGCACAGCCCTTGCACCCGGCAAAGAAGGGGATGTGGATATCCGGTGCCCCAATGCCAGGTCCTGCCCCGCGCAGCTCCGCGAGCGGGTCTTCCATTTGGCCGGCCGCGGCGGGTTCGACATCGAGGCCCTCGGCGGGGAAGCGGCCATCGCGCTGACCTCCGGACCGGGCGCAGACCCGGCCACCAACGGTGGCAGGGTGGAGCCGGCCGGCGACGGCATCCTGAGCAGCGAGTCCCAACTGTTTGACCTGGCGGCGGACTCCGGAGTCGACGAGCTGCGCAACAAACTGGCGGACGTCAAGGTCTGGCGGGAGAAGCGCGTCAAGGGCGTAGGCACGGGACAGTGGGACCTGGCCCCGTACTTCTGGACCAAGGCCACCGCCAAGTCCCCGTCGAAGCCCACCGCCACCACGGAAAAGCTGTTCAAAGAACTCGAAAAGGCCAAGAACCAGCCGCTGTGGCGTGTGCTGGTGGCGTTGTCCATCCGGCACGTTGGCCCCAGGGCGTCCCGCGCCCTTGCCACCTCGTTCGGCAGCATGGACGGCATCCGGAACGCATCTGAGGAAGACCTTGCGCACGTGGACGGCGTGGGCCCCACCATCGCGGCGGCCCTCAAGGAATGGTTTGCCGAGGACTGGCACCTGGAGATCCTTGACCGCTGGGCTGCGGCCGGCGTCCGGATGGAGGACGAACGGGACGAGTCAACGCCCCGGACCTTGGAGGGGTTGACCATCGTTGTCACCGGCTCCCTGCCGAATTTCAGCCGGGACGAGGCGAAGGAAGCGATCCTCACCCGGGGCGGAAAGGCGGCCGGTTCCGTCTCCAAAAACACCAGCTATGTGGTGGCCGGGGAGAACGCCGGCACCAAGCTGGACAAGGCCGAGCAGCTCGGAATTCCCGTGCTGGACGAGGACGGCTTCCGCGAGCTTCTGGCGAGCGGCCCTGCTCCGGCAGTAGACAACGCCGCTGAATCCGAACAGGCTATCGTCCCCGGCCCCGAATCCGGCCCCGAATCCGAAGAGGTATCAGAATGAACCAGCCAGAGCTGACCATGGAACTCCTTGAAGTGGCGAAGGAGGCCGCCGCAGCGGGCGCGGCGGTGCTGGCATCACGCAACGCCGACGCCCTGGACGTCAGTAACAAGGGTGACTCCGGGGACTGGGTGACTGCCTTCGATGTTGCCGCGGAAAACGCGGTCAGGAAGGTCATCACGGCCGCCCGGCCGCAGGACGTCATCACGGGTGAGGAACACGGGACCACGCGGCCCGCTTCCCCCAGCGGCTATCGCTGGTCCATCGACCCCCTGGACGGCACCACCAACTTCATCCGGAACATCGTCTACTACGCCACCTCTGTGGCAGTTGCCGATGCCGACGGCGTGTGGCTGGCCGGCGTCGTCAACGCACCTGCCTTGGGCCGTGTCTACCATGCTGCCCGCGGCCAAGGCGCATGGCTGGAAGAAGGTGGCCGGCTGGTTCCGCTGCAAGGTCCGGAAGCGGGCCGGACGGGCCAGATTTTGGCCACGGGATTCAGCTACGATCCCGCCATCCGTGGTGAGCAGGCAGCGATGCTGGGGGAACTCATGAACGGGTTTGCCGACGTCAGGCGGCTGGGCTCGGCGGCGCTGGACCTTTGCCTCGTGGCGGACGGAACCCACGATGCCTACGGGGAACGCGGACTGAACGAACATGACTACTCGGCCGGGGCGCTGATTGCGGAGGAAGCGGGCTGCTGGGTGCGGCGTCCCCGTTTGGAGAGCCCCCTCGATGGCGGACCCAGCGACGCCGACCGGCTTGCGGCCTGGACCTGCGCCGGGACACTGGAACTGGCGGCGAAGTTTCCACTCTGACCCACTTGCGGCACTAGCATTGTCAGGTGCAATCGCAAATAACCATCCGACCCGCCGTTGAGGCAGACTTCGATGCCATCGCCAGGATCACCCGGGATTCATACCTTGCCGCCGGGTACTTCGACAGCGCAGACCACCCGTACATGCAGCAGATCCAGGAGGTCGCGGCGCGTGCGGCGAAGGCCACCATCTGGGTGGCCGTCCGCGGCGGCGAGGTGGTGGGTTCCGTAACCTTGGCGCTGGCCGGCGAACCCTACGCTGACATAGCGCTGGACGATGAGCTGGAGTTCCGGATGCTGGTGGTGGACCCTGCCGTCCAGCGGAGCGGAGCCGGGCAGGCCATGGTGAAAGCGATCATCGAGCATGCGAGGTCCCTCCCGGGGATCGGGGGCGTGGCGCTGACCACCGGCCGGACCTGGGAGAGCGCTCATGGCCTGTACCGGAAGACGGGCTTCCAACGCGTTCCGGAACGGGACTGGCTGATTCCCGGGACCGACATAAAGCTGATGGTTTACCGGCTCGACGTCTAGCCGCCCTAGAGTGGTGCCGACTCATTTTCAGCACTGAAAGGCCCTCCATGCGCAAGACATTCGGTACCGGCTCCGTCTGGGAACAAACCCTCGGCTACTCCCGGGCCGTCCAAGTCGACAACACTCTCTACATTTCGGCCACAGCCGCAAGCGGTGACAACGGCGTCGTGGGCGAGGACTTCTACACACAGACGCAGTTCATCCTCCAGAAGCTGGGTACGGTCCTGGCCGACGCCGGCTTCGGCCTGGAGGACGTGGTGCAGTCCAAGCTTTACCTCACGGACATCACCAAGTGGGAAGAAGCCGGGCGTGCCCACGGCGAGGTCTTCGGCGACATCCGACCCACCCTTTCCCTGGTGCACGTTCTGCCCTTCCTTGACCCGAAGATGCTGGTGGAGATTGAACTCGTCGCCCAGAAGAGCGAACCCTAAAACGCAGCACGGGTCCAGCCATACCGGGAGCCCGGGCGGCGGCAGTAATGCCAGCCACAGCCTCTGCAGTTATCCACATAAGCGTACTTCCTCCGCCGCGGTGTCTGGCCGCTCTGTGATGCTAGGGCTATGGACAAAACGGCGGCGGCGGATGCGGTGAACGGTGCTGCTTTCCGCCGCGCGGACACCGTTGAACCTTTGGGTTCCGCGCCGGCCGGCGACGCAGATCCCTTGCATCGGGAGTATGACGACTGCCTGAATTCGTTGGCGGAGATCCGTGGTGAGGAGGCACGGTTGGCGGCCCGGAAGGTGCGGGAGGTGGCCCGGTGTGCGGAACTGGCGCGGTCTTTGGCGGCGCCGGGGATGTCGCTGCAGGAGCGGAGCGTGCAGGAGATGTCGCTGGTTGCGGAGTTGGCGGGGGTGTTGACCGTGGGTGAACCGGCGGCCGCGGGGCTGCTTGTGGAGGCCCGGGAGCTGACCACGGCCCTGCCGCTGACGATGGCGGCGTTGGAGATCGGGGCGGTGTCGTGGCAGCATGCCCGGATCATGGTGGACGAGGCCAGCAGCCTCGGGCCCGAGGGTGCGCAGGCGTTGGAAGCGCACTTTTTGGGACCGGATGCGGTAAGCCCGGCGCGGGGCTGTCCGGCCGGGGAACTGGTTCCCGGCCGGTTCCGGGCCAGGGCGCGGCTGTGGCGGGAGCGGCACCACCCGGTGAGTATCGAAAAGCGTTATGCCAAATGCGTGACGGACCGGCGGGTGGTGTTTGCCCCGGACCGGGACGGGATGGCGTGGCTCTCGGCCTATCTGCCGGCCGATACCGCGTCGGGGATCTGGGAGCGGACCACCGCCGCCGCGCGGGCTATGCAGGGCCCCGGCGAGGACCGCACCCTCACCCAGCTCCGCGCCGACAACGCAGCAACCTGGCTCCTGGGCGGGACCTGCACCTCCGATGTCGAGAACATCACCGGAGAAAACCCAAACCAGACAGCTCCGCTCAACGGGGCCGCGGACGGCCTGTCCGCTATGCGGGCCGGCATTGGCGCTGATGGGTTGGCTGGCGGATCCGCCGGCCCGGGCAGTGGCCCCGGCCCGGGCGCCGGCGCCGGTGGGGGTGCTGGTGTGCCGTCGCCGCGGGCGCAGGTGCTGATCACGGTCCCGGTGATGGCTTTACTGGGAGTGACGGAGGAACCGGCGATGCTGGACGGGTACGGGCCGATCCCGCCGTCCATGGCCCGGCGACTGATCGCCGACGGCGCAGACTCCTTCCACCGGGTCCTAATCGACCCGCGCGACGGGGCACCGTTGGAGATCGGCCGGTCCAGCTACCGGGTCACCAAAGCCCAACGCCAATGGCTCAGGCTCCGCGACGGGCGATGCCCCTTCCCGGGCTGTACCAACCAGTCCCTGGATAACGAAGCTGACCATATCCTCGCCTGGGCCGACGGCGGGACCACCGGGGTCTCAAACCTCGGCCAGCCCTGCCACCGCCACCACAGGCTCCGCCACACCACCGCCTGGACACCCACCGAACCCAGCCAAGACACACCACCCGGCTGGATCTCACCCTCCGGACGCCAGTACCAAAGCGAACCACCCGACTGGGAACCACCCACCTGGCCCGACAACCCACCCAGCAGCAATAACAGTTGGACTGGAGAAGTGGCCGGGGGATCAGACGCGCGCTCGGAATGAGTCGATGGAGGATAGTGGGATGGCTACTGCGCCGGCAGCCCGTAGCGGTGTTCCGGCCGCCCGGTGGTTCCGTACCGGAGCTGGATGTCGACCGCGCCGTCGTCCGCCAGCGAGGAGAGATACCGTTGCGCCGTCGCCCGCGAAACCCCCACCCGGGTGGCCACCTCTGCCGCTGAGTACTGTTCGCCCGCAGCCAACGACTCCAGGACTGCAGCCTCGGTGGCGGAACGCGGTTTGGCCGATGGCGTCACATCCCCCGGGATCAGCGCCCGTTTAGCGCGTTCCACAGAGCCTTGGTCCAAAATACCGGGCTGACCGAGCAGCCTGCGGTACCGCGCGTAGGAGCGGAGCTGCTGTGAGAGCGACTCGGACGTGAACGGCTTTAGCAGGTACCCCAGGGCGCCGCGGCGGAACGCCTTCCGGAGCGACTCGGCGTCTGATGCAGCGCTGAGGATGATGGTGTCGAGGTCCAGTTGCTGCAGCAGGTCCAGGCCCGAGGCATCCGGGAGGTACACGTCCAAAAGCACCAGATCGGGACGGAGGCTGTGAATTGCCTGCAGCGCCAGCGACGCCGTACCAACCGGTGCCAAGGCCAGAAACCCGGCCACAGAATCGACGTAGGTCGCGTGCAGCTTGGCCACGTGGAAGTCGTCGTCCACAATCAGCACCCTGAAATCCTCAGGCATCATCATCCTTTTCTGAAATGTCCATCTGGCCCGCAGTCCCGAAACGGGTCCTGTCAGCGGGGTCGGTACGGTTCTCTCCGGCGTCCCCGGCTCGATTTCCGTCGGCGCCAGCGCTCGAATTCTTTGCGGCCGTGGTGCCCGGCAGAGACGCCATGAATACGGCTCCGGGGCCGCCTGGCTTGCCGGCTTCCAGGATGCTGATTTCTCCGCCACGGCGCCTGGCCAGTTTCCGGGCCAACGCAAGGCCCAGGCCTTGGCCGCCGCCCCTCCGGCTACTCCAGTCCAGACCGGCGCCTGCTTCTAGATCGGCGCGGTCCGGACCGTAGCCCGCCTTAAGGCCGTCGCGGTCCAGACCGTCGCCTCCGCCCATCCCAGCACCCGCCACCAAAGCACCACGGCCCGCCAGGCCGGCTGCCCCCGCCGCCGTCGTAAAGCCTTCTGCAAAGACTGCCTCGGGATCCGCCCCGGGAGCCAGCCCGTCGCCGGAGTCGGCGACGACGATGAGGAGGGTCCCGCCGTCGTCGTGCGGTTCGTCCAGTACCTCCACCTCCACCCACCGGTCCGTGGCCGATCCCGCAACTGCTGCGTTCACCGCATTGTCTATGAGGTTACCCAGTACCGTGGTCACATCCTGTGGCTCAGTGACCTGCCCGCGGACCAGGGTTTCCGGCCCAATCCGCAGCGTCACACCGCGCTCGTCAGCCTCCACCCCTTTTGCCCCCACAAAAGCCTGAAGGTAAGGATCCTGGAGCAGCCCGGCCTGGTCCACCGGGAACTTCAGCGGCCCTGTGGCGGCGAGTCCGGCCAGATAGTCGCGGGCCTGCTGGTGCTGCCCGATGCTCATCAGCCCGGCGATGGTGTGCAGCTGGTTCGCGAACTCGTGGCGCTGGGCGCGCAGGGCGGTGGACATGGTGCCCACGGCATCGAGCTGGCGGGTGAGTTGCTGCAGCTCGGTGCGGTCCCGAAGCATGACCACCCAGCCCAGGTCCTCCGTGCGGTGCAGCGCCTTCCGGGCACTCGCCACCAAAACCCGGCCACCCGCCACCAGCTCAATGGCTTCTGCCTCTTCGGCATCCGGTCTGGTCAGGGCAGTGAGCTGGCGGGGAACGGGGGCTCCCGCCCACGACGTCCCCGAGAGGTCAGGCAGGCCAAGGAGGCGCTGGGCGGCTGCATTGAAGACGCTGATCCTGCCGTCGGCCGATACGCCGATGACGCCGTCGTCCACCCCCTGCAGGACTGCCACCTGGTCGTGGACCAGGGTGCTGATCTCCTCAGGTTCCAGGCCCAAAGTGAGTCGCTGGAGCCGGTGCCGCAGCAGGAATGAAGCCAGCGCGCCTGCCAGCAGCGCCCCGGCGGCGGTGAGGCCCACCGGTCCGATATCCCGTTCCAGGCTCTGGCTGACGGTTTCCATGGAGTACCCCACGCTGACCTCGCCCACCACGGTGTCCGTCGCCGGCGCGTAGACAGGCACCTTGGCGCCGGCCGACGGACCCAGCGTGCCGGTATTCCGGGTTGTGATTTCCGCCCCGCCGAGGGCCTCAGTGGGGTCCGTGCTGACCTTTTCACCGAGCCGGTCGGGGTCGGGGTGTGCAAGCCGCAAGCCGGTTTCGTCAGTGATCACCACAAACAGGGCTCCGGTCCGGATCCGCGTCGCCTCGGCGGCCGCCATGAGTGGTCCGGCGCGCAGCTCGGAAGGCGGGGGGGTGCCCGCCCGCTCACTGATGGCCAGTACATCAGCCCGCACGGACGGGTCGGCGGCCACTGCCCGTGCCAGGGTCAGGGCCTGGTTCTCGGCGTCGCGGCCCACCCTGTCATACGTCAACCACGCGTGGACGGCCGTACTCAGGAGCACCACCAGCAGGACTACGCCGAGCTGCAGGAACAGGGTCTGGGTGGAGAACCGAATGTGAGGCTTGTGCCAGGAAGCTGGCATGGTCCTCCTCTCGTAACGTGGTGCGTCCGCCGGAGGGCGTGTGACCCTCCGGGCTGCGGGTTGTCGGCCCGCCGGGTTTGAAACTGCGGGTTGCGGCCCGGCGGGTTGGGGGCCGGCTGGTTCACCGGCCGGACATGAGCAGAATGCGCAAAATGCTTCGAATAAGCAGTATGCCAATCAATTGCGCCAAAGGCACGGCCGTGACGGCGGCCACCCTACAGTCTGTAGCACGCGTCACACCGCTGTGCCGCTGTTCACAATGAAGGAGCCGGCAATGCTGGTATTACTTGGATTCGCCATGATCGCGGTATTCATGGTGCTGATCATGACGAAGAAGTTGACGCCAGTGCTGGCGCTGATCATCGTCCCCACTGTTTTTGGCCTGTTCGCAGGTGCCGGACTGGGCCTTGGCGACATGGTGATGGACTCGATGAAGTCCATGACCTCCACCGCCGCCCTGCTGATGTTCGCCATCATCTACTTCGGCCTGATGATCGATGTCGGGCTCTTTGATCCGTTGGTCCGGTTCATCCTGCGCAAGCTCGGCAACGACCCCGCCAAGGTGGTCCTGGGCACCGCGCTCCTGGCTGCCGCAGTATCCCTCGACGGCGACGGCTCCACTACCTTCATCCTCACCACCGCCGCCATGCTGCCGATCTACCTCCGGCTCAAGATGAGCCCCGTGGTCCTCACCGTCGTGGCCGGCCTGGCCAACGGCACCATGAACATCGTGCCGTGGGGCGGCCCCACCGCCCGCGCTGCCAGCGCCCTGAAGATCGACGTCAACGACGTTTTCGTCCCCATGATCCCGTCACTCATCGCCGGCCTCGCCGTCGTCCTGGTCTTCGCCTGGGTCCTCGGACTGCAGGAGCGCAACCGCCTCCGCTCCACCGCACCGGAAATCTGGGGCGTGCCGTCCTCGGCAGAACCCTTTAGTGCAGAAACGTTCGACGGCGGCACCCCCGCGGGTGCCCCCGCAACCGGCGTTTCGGCAACCGGTGCCCCCGCAACCGGCGCTTCCGGAACCGGCCGTGGACGCAAGGGCGGCAACCCCGGCGGAGCAGCCCCCGCCGTCGAACCTTTCCCGTCCGGTTCCTCCGTGGCTGTCCTGGAACGCACCGATGTCCTCGTGGAGGAAGCCGACGCCAGCATGGCGGGCACCGCCCTGGACCCCAACCGGAGGACCCTCCGCCCCAAACTGCAGTGGTTCAACCTGGGCCTCACCGTGGCTGTCATGGCGGTCCTGGTGGCCAACATCATCCCCCTCCCGTACGTCTTTATGGTGGGCTCGGCCATCGCCCTGCTGGTGAACTTCCCGCATGTCAAGGACCAGGCTGCACAGGTCGTGGCACACGCACCGTCCATCGTTGCCGTGGTCAGCATGGTCATGGCTGCCGCAGTCCTGACCGGCGTACTCAAGGGCACCGGCATGGTTGAGGCCATGTCCGCCTGGCTGGTGCAGATCATCCCGTCCAGCATGGGGCCGCTCATGGCCGTCATTACCGGTCTCCTCAGCATCCCCATGACGTTCTTCATGAGCAATGACGCGTTCTATTTCGGCGTTCTGCCGGTCCTGAGCGAGACGGCTGCGCACTTCGGCATCAGCGGCGCCGAGATGGCCCGCGCCTCCATCACCGGCCAGCCGTTCCACATGCAGAGCCCGCTGGTTCCGGCCATCCTGCTGCTGGTTTCCCTGGCCAAGGTGGACCTGGGCGACCACCACAAGAAGGTCCTGTGGCGCGCCGCCGTGGTTTGCCTCGTCATGTTGGGTGTAGGAATGCTGACCGGAGCCATCGGTATCGGTTAGTCTTATGCTGCCTGTGCCCGGTCCCCGTGACCGGAAGCACGGCACCGAGGTGCCCGTCTGACGCCCGCTGGGGGTCGTCAGACGGGCACTGACGTTTCCCCACTAGACTGGTTCGGAAAACAATCCGAACTTGCAGGGGAGATCCATGGCTGCGATCAACCGTGACGACGTTGCGCACCTCGCGCAGCTCGCTCACATCGAGATGAGTGCTGAAGAGCTGGACAGGATGGCCGGCGAACTCGCCGTCATCGTTGATTCAGTCAAATCCGTGAGTGAAGCCGCCGGTGATGACGTCCCGGCAACCTCCCACCCGATTCCGCTGACCAACGTGTTCCGCGAGGACGTTGTGGGCCACACCCTCACCGCGGAGCAGGCACTCTCGGGAGCTCCGGATTCCGACGAGAACCGTTTCAAGGTCCCGGCAATTCTGGATGAGGCATAGGCATGACTGACAAAAACGAACTGATCCGCCTCTCCGCGGCGCAGCTGGCTGAAAAGCTTCGCGCCGGTGAGATTACCTCCGTCGAGGTCACGCAGGCGTTCCTGGGCCGCATCGCAGCGGTCGACGGCGGCGACCGCGGTGTGAACGCGTTCCTCCACGTCAACGCGGAAGAGGCCCTCGCCGTGGCAGCCGAGGTGGACGCCATCCGCGCCGCCGGCGGCGCAGCAGCCGACGAACTCCACGAACTTGCCGGCGTGCCGATCGCCGTCAAGGACCTCATCGTCACCATCGGCCAGCCCACCACGGCCGGCTCGAAGATCCTCGAGGGCTGGCACAGCCCGTACGATGCCACCGTGGTCAAGCGGCTCCGCGCCGCTAAAATGCCGATCCTCGGCAAGACGAACCTCGACGAGTTCGCCATGGGTTCCTCTACCGAGCACTCCGCGTACGGCCCCACCCGCAACCCCTGGGACCTGGACCGCATCCCCGGCGGGTCCGGCGGCGGGTCGGCAGCCGCCGTCGCAGCTTTCGAAGCACCCCTGGCCCTCGGCACGGACACCGGCGGGTCCATCCGCCAGCCCGGCGCCGTCACAGGCACCGTGGGCGTCAAGCCCACGTACGGGAGCGTCTCCCGCTATGGCGCCATCGCCATGGCCTCCTCGCTGGACCAGATCGGCCCGGTCTCCCGCACCGTGCTGGACTCGGCACTCCTGCACCAGGTCATCGGCGGCCACGATCCGTTCGACTCCACGTCCCTGCCCGAGCCCTTGGATGACCTCGTGGCGGCCGCCCGAACGGGCAACGTCGAGGGCCTGCGGATCGGCATCATCAAGGAACTCCACGGCGAGGGCTACCAGCCCGGCGTCGAGAACCGTTTCAACGATTCCCTGGACCTGCTCAAGGAAGCAGGCGCGGAAATTGTTGAGGTGTCCTGCCCCAACTTCCAGTACGCCCTGGGCGCCTACTATCTGATCATGCCGTCGGAGGCCTCCTCCAACCTGGCCAAGTTCGACGGCGTCCGCTACGGACTGCGTGTCCTCCCCGAGGAGGGACCCCTGACCATCGAACGCGTCATGGGAGCCACCCGCGCCGCGGGCTTCGGTGACGAGGTCAAGCGCCGCATCATCCTGGGCACGTACGCCCTCAGCGCCGGCTACTACGACGCCTACTACGGCTCGGCCCAGAAGGTCCGCACGCTGGTTCAGCGGGACTTCGACGCCGCATTCGCCCAGGCCGATGTGCTGATCTCGCCCACGGCCCCCACCACGGCGTTCAAGCTCGGCGAAAAGCTCAACGACCCCCTGGCGATGTACCTCAACGACGTCGCCACCATCCCCGCCAACCTGGCCGGCGTGCCCGGCCTGACCCTGCCCGGCGGCCTGGCCGACGAGGACAACCTCCCGGTCGGCATCCAGCTCCTGGCGCCGGCCCGCCAGGACGCCCGCCTGTACCGCGTGGGTGCAGTCCTTGAATCACTGCTGGAGGCGAAGTGGGGCGGCCCGCTGCTGACCCAGGCTCCGGAACTGGCCGCTTCGATCGAAACCCAGGAGGCAAAATAATGAGCACCGACGCAACCCTGAGCTTCGAAGAAGCCATGGAGAAGTACGATCCCGTGCTGGGGTTCGAGGTCCACGTGGAACTCAACACCAAGACCAAGATGTTCTCCTCCGCGCCAAACGTCTTCGGTGACGAGCCGAACACCAACGTCAACGAGGTGGACCTGGGCATGCCCGGCGTACTGCCCGTGGTGAACAGGACCGCGATCGAGTCCTCCATCAAGATCGGCCTTGCCCTGAACTGCAAGATCGCCGAGTCCTGCACGTTTGCCCGGAAGCAGTACTTCTACCCGGACACCCCCAAGAACTTCCAGACGTCCCAGTATGAAGATCCCATCGCGTACGACGGCTACCTGGACATCGAACTCTCCGACGGCACCGTCTTCCGCGTTGAAATTGAGCGTGCCCACATGGAAGAGGACGCCGGCAAGCTGACGCACATGGGCGGGTCCGCGGGCCGCATCCAGGGTGCCGACTTCTCCCTGGTGGACTACAACCGCTCCGGTGTGCCCCTGGTGGAAATCGTCACCAAGCCGATCGAGGGCGCCGGAAGCCGGGCCCCGGAACTGGCCAAGGCGTACGTCGCGGCCGTCCGTGAGATCGTCAAGAACCTTGGCGTATCCGACGCGAAGATGGAACGCGGCAACGTCCGTTGCGACGCGAACGTTTCGCTCCGCCCGCACGGCCGCGAACGCTTCGGCATCCGCTCCGAGACGAAGAACGTGAACTCGCTGCGCGCCGTCGAACACGCCGTCCGCTACGAGATCCAGCGGCACGCCGCCGTCCTGGACTCCGGCGAGCCGGTCACGCAGGAAACGCGCCACTGGCACGAGGACACCCGCACGACGACGTCGGGCCGGGCGAAGTCCGACGCTGACGATTACCGTTACTTCCCGGAGCCGGACCTGGTTCCGATTGTTGCATCCCGCGAATGGGTGGAGGAGCTTCGCGCCACCCTGCCCGAGCCCCCCGCGGCCCGCCGCAAGCGCCTCCAGGCCGACTGGGGTTACTCGGACCTGGAATTCCGCGACGTGGTCAACGCCGGCGTCATGGATGAGATCGAGGAAACCATCGCCGCCGGCGCCACGGCAACAGTGGCCCGCAAGTGGTGGATGGGCGAGATCGTTGGCCGGGCCAAAAACGCCGACGTCGATCCAGGCCAGCTGGGCGTGCAGCCGGCCACCATCGTTGAGCTGAACAAGATGGTGGAAGACGGCAAGATCAACAACAAGATGGCCACCGAGGTCCTCGACGGCGTCCTGGCCGGCGAAGGCACCCCGGCGGAAATCGTGGAAAAGCGCGGACTGGCTGTTGTCTCCGACGACGGCCCCCTGCTCGAAGCCATCGACGCCGCCCTCGCCGCGCAGCCCGACGTCGCGGAGAAGATCCGCGGCGGCAAGCTGCAGGCCATCGGCGCGATCGTTGGCGGCGTCATGAAGGCCACCCGCGGCCAGGCAGATGCCGCCCGCGTGCGTGAGCTGATCCTGGAAAAGCTGGGAGTGGAAGGCTAAGCGGAAGCCTCCGGTTAAGCGCCCGTTTTAACCCAACTGGGTCGCAGTAGATGTTGTTTTGAGCGCTCAGAACGACATCTACTGCGACCCAGTTGGGCGTTAAGTACATCCTTGGCCGCTGGCGCCACCTACCCGTGTGCAACGGCACGGGCCCGTCCTACACTGAAGATCCAGGGCGACGATGCCCTGCGTACGGTGCGGGAGGTCTGGCCATGTCAGTTCGGGAGCCGATGAGGCTGCGCAAGGCACTCCTGGCCGGAATGGTGGCGCTGGCACTGACCGGCGCGGGCACGGCGATAGCCTGGTCGGCCGCTGACTCACCGTCCCCGTCCCCTTCCGCTCCGTCGCCGTCCCCGTCCGCGTCGGGGAAAGCCGGCGATCCGGGCGCCGGGAAGACGAACAAAGCCCAGCGCCCGCAGTATCTCCATGGCGAAAGCGTGGTGAAGAAGGCGGACGGGACTTTCGAAACGCTCCTGACCCAGCAGGGCACGGTGGAATCCGTCAGTGCCAGTTCGGTCACCGTGAAGAGCGCGGACGGTTTCACCCAGGCCTACGCTGTCAACGCTGACACCGCGATCACCAAGGTCCCCTCTCCTGCCGCGGACGGTTCAACCGCAAAGGGCGACGACGGCAAGCGGCTTAAGCCAGGAAAGGCCGCCATCGGGGACATCTCCACAGGTCAGTCGGTCCGGATCTCCGGTGTGAAAAGCGGCAGCGACGTCACCGCACTCCGGATCGTCGAGGGTACGCCCGCCGCTCCTGGCAAAGGGCTTGGCCTGGGTAAGGGACAGAGCAAGGGCCACAGCCAGGGTCACAGCCACGGACAGGGCCAGGGACAGGGCAAGCTCAACGACGACACGTCCAACTCCTAACTGCTACCTACTTGGGTCGGCAGCGCGCAGTGTCAGCAGCGCGCTTTTGTCAGCACCGAGCGGCGTCAGCCCTGCTCCACCAGTCCGGTCATGATCGCCTGCAGCGCCTCGCACACGATCATCACGGACCGGCGTTTCAGGTTTTCCGGACGGGCCAGGATGTCGATCCGGCGCCGCGTGCTGATGCCTTCGAGCGGCCGCAGCACAATACCCGGGTTGAGGACCGGCCGCGCGGTATGCCGCGGCAGCAGGCCCACCACTCCGCCTGAGGCAACCAGCGCCGCGACGGTGGAGTAATCGTTGATCCGGTGGACAATGTTCAGTTCCTTGCTGGAGACGGCCGCGACGGCGGACAGCACATCCGCGGGGGAGTAGCCGGTGTGGCTAGTCACCCAAGGTTCGCCCACGACGTCGGCCGCTGTGACCGTGTCCTGTCCTGCAAGGCGGTGGTCCGCGGGGAGGGCCACATCCAGCGGTTCGTGCGCCAGCGGGATGACCGCCACACGCTCTTCAGGCCAGCGCGGACTGTGGTCCATTCGGTGCGCCAGCACCAGGTCGTAGCGTGCGGTGAGTCCGGGGAAATCCTGCTGGGCCACGTCCTCGTCGGAGAGCTGGATCCTCGGCTGGTCCGGAGCATCGAGCAGCCGCGCAAGCGGAGCGAACAGTGCCTGCCCCGCGCTGTGGAAGCCGCTGAGCGTCACCGGCGCCACGGGGGATCCGTGGTAGGCGCCGATCGCCGTGCGGGCATCCGCCATGGCGCTCACGACGGCGGCGCCCGCGTCGGCGAGCACCTGTCCGGCTTCGGTGAGCACCAGGTTCCGCCCCTCTTTCTGCGTCAGCGGCACCTCCACATCGCGCTGGAGCATGGCCAGTTGCTGGGACACGGCAGAGGGCGTCACCATCAGGGTCTCGGCGACTGCCTTCACGCTGCCCAGGGCACCGAGCTCGCGGAGGATTTCCAGCTGATGAATTTCCATCCGTCCAGTCTATGCATTAGCTGCAGCTTCATCGTCGATTGAGAAAATACTGCTTGTGCTAATGCTTTGGAATGGCTCTAATGAAGATAAGTTTTCCGCCGCGCAGGAAGCGTGGCGGCCGCCAAGAGTCAGGAAGCCAATGAAGGCCCTCTACAAGTCAGGCGCCCACCCAGGGTTCGAACTGGTTGACCGCCCGGAGCCCGAAGCAGGCCCCAACGACGTCAAGATCCGGGTCATGACCACCGGCATCTGCGGCACGGACCTGCACATCCAATCGTGGGACGCCTGGGCGCAGGGAATGATCGAAGCGCCGCTGATCGCCGGCCATGAGTTCTATGGCGAAGTGGTGGAGACGGGCGAGGACGTCCGGGATGTCAAGGTGGGGGACCGGGTGTCCGGCGAAGGCCACGTGGTCTGCGGCATCTGCCGCAACTGCCGCGCCGGCCGCCGCCAGATGTGCATCCACACGGTCAGCGTCGGCGTGCAGCGCGACGGCGCCTTCGCCGAGTACGTGGTCATCCCCGAGACCAACGTGTGGGTCCATCACGATCCCTCCGTCACCCCGGAGCTGGGCGCCATCTTCGATCCGTTCGGCAACGCCGTGCACACCGCACTCAGTTTCCCGCTGGTGGGCGAGGATGTGCTCATCACCGGCGCCGGCCCGATCGGCCTCATGGCCATCGCGGTGGCCCGCCACGCCGGGGCGCGCAAGATTGCCATCACCGATGTGTCAGGGCCCCGGCTGGACCTGGCCCGCCAGCTGGGTGTGGACCTGGCCATCGACGTCTCCAAGACCCGGGTCCGCGACGCCCAGCGTGAACTGGGCATGCGTGAAGGCTTCGACATCGGCATGGAAATGTCCGGCCACCCCACGGCGCTGCCTGAGATGATCGACAACATGAACCACGGCGGCCGGATTGCCATGCTTGGCCTGCCCAGCCAGGACATCACCATCGACTGGGGCAAGGTTGTCACGCACATGCTCACGCTCAAAGGCATTTACGGCCGGGAGATGTACGAGACCTGGTATGCCATGAGCGCCATGCTGTCCTCCAACCCGGTGCTGCACGCCGGTGTCTCGGCGGTGGTCACGGACAAGCTCCCCGCCGCAGAGTGGGAAAAAGGCTTCGAGATAGCACGCGCCGGCGTCGGCGGAAAAGTTGTCCTCGACTGGACAGAACTCTAAGGAGCATCATGTACACCGCCATCAAAGACCAGCTCCAGGCCGAACTGGACGAGATCCGCACCGCCGGGCTCTTCAAGACCGAACGCAGCATCAACTCCCCGCAGTCCAGCCACGTTACAGCCGGCCAGATCGGCCAGCCCGGCGCCCCGGTCCTGAACTTCTGCGCCAACAACTACCTGGGCCTCGCCGACCATCCGGACATCATCGCCGCGGCAAAGGACGCCATGGACACGCGCGGCTTCGGCATGGCCAGTGTCCGGTTCATCTGCGGCACCCAGGACCTCCACCTCGAGCTGGAGGCCAGGGTCTCCAGGTTCCTGGGGACCGAGGACACCATCCTGTTCTCCAGCTGCTTCGACGCCAACGGGGGTGTCTTCGAGTCCTTGTTCGGGCCGGAGGACGCCATCATCTCTGACGCCCTGAACCACGCCTCCATCATCGACGGCATCCGGCTCTGCAAGGCACAACGGTTCCGCTACGCCAACCAGGACATGGCGGACCTCGAGGCCAAGCTCGTGGCGGCCTCGACACAGGAGAAGCCTGCCCGGCGCAAAATCATCGTCACCGACGGCGTGTTCTCCATGGACGGCTACCTCGCGCCCCTCGAAGCCATCTGCGACCTCGCCGACAAGTACGACGCCCTGGTCATGGTGGACGATTCCCACGCCGTCGGGTTCATGGGCGCCACCGGAGCCGGTACGCCCGAGCACGCCGGGGTGTCGCACCGGGTGGACATCTATACCGGAACATTCGGCAAGGCCCTCGGCGGTGCGTCCGGCGGCTACGTGTCCGGGCGCCGCGAGGTCGTGGCCATGCTGCGCCAGAAGGCCAGGCCCTACCTGTTTTCCAACTCGCTCGCCCCGGCAATTGTGGCCGCGACCATCAAAGCCCTGGACCTCGTGGAGAATTCTGGCGAGCTGCGGAGCAAACTCTTCGAGAACGCAGCGCTGTTCCGCCGCCGGATGACCGAGGAAGGCTTTGAACTCCTGGACGGTGAACATGCCATCGTTCCGGTGATGTTCGGTGATGCTGTGATGGCCGCAAAGATTGCGGACCAGATGCTGCAGCACGGCGTTTTCGTCACTGCGTTCAGCTTCCCCGTGGTCCCGCGTGGTGCCGCCCGCATCCGCGTGCAGCTTTCCGCCTCGCATTCAGCGGACGACGTCGAAACGTGCGTGAGTGCCTTCGTCGCCAGCCGTGCGGCGGTAGCGGGCTAGCCAAACACGCAAACAAAGAGTCAGGAATCCAGGCGCGGCAGCCGGGCAACTCTGCAAAGATGGAGCCATGGCAGCCCATTATGATGTCCTGATCGTCGGCGGCGGCATCGCAGGCCTCTCCCTGGCGTCCGCACTCGCCGGCAAATGTTCCGTGGCCCTGGTCGAAGCCGAACAGGAGTTGGCGCACCACACCTCCTCCCGTTCGGCCCGGCAATTGATCCCCAGCTATGGCCCCGCCGTCGTCCAGGAACTGACCCGCCGCACGCTCCACCTGATGGCGGCCCGGGACGCGGAACTGCCGCACCCCGTCCTGTCGCCGCGCAGTTTTATGCTGATCGGGACCGAGGAGTCCGTTGTGGCTGAGGCCAGCGGCGAGATGAAACGCATTACCCACGCCGAGGGCCCTGGAGCTGTGCCCTGCGTTGGTGCCGGAGTCGTTCGCCGCCGCCGGCCTCGATTCCGGCTCGTTCGGTTGCGATGCCCCGGTGCTGCTGGCCGACCACCGGCAGTTGGCCGAAGCCGCCGGCGCAGCCATCATCACCGGCGCCCGCGTGCATTCCGCCCAAAGGCTGGGCTCGGGATGGCAAGTCGGCGCCGGCCAAGAGGGGTTCGAGGCCGCGGTGATGGTCAACGCAGCCGGCGCCTGGGCTGACGAGGTCGCCGTCATCAGCGGCGTGGAGAAGCTCGGACTGCAGCCGTACCGGCGCACTGCGGCGATTGCCGGCGTCGAACACTCACTTCCGGAGCACAGCCCCATGGTTGCGGCGGCAGACAAGTCGTTCTACTTCCGGCGGGAGGGCGACGGCGTGCTGATCTCGCCGTCGGAAGCGGTGCCCAGCGGCCCCGAGGACGCGCAGCCGCGGCCCGGTGATGTCGAGCGCCTGGTCGCGAAGCTGAACCAGGTGACCACTCTCGGAATCAGCGGTGTCCGCAGTGCGTGGACGGGTCTCCGGACGGAGGCGGCCGACGGCATACCGGTGGCAGGGTTCGATGCCGAGGCGCCCGGGTTCTACTGGCTCGCAGGCCAGGGCGGGTACGGCTTCCAGACGTCCGCGGCGATGGCGGAGTTGGCGGCAGCCCAAATTCTGGCCGGACAGGGCACCGGGCACGGAACAGGGCACGGAACCGGACAAGGCACAGCGGAGGGCCCAGGGCATGGCACGGAACCAAGCGCAGGCGGCGGGGCCGGTCCGGAATCCCGGACAGCGGAGGCGCTGGCGGCCACCCGCTGGTCCATCCGGCGCTGAAGAATGGTGCCATGAGCACCCTGATCACCAACATCGCCGAACTGATGACGCAGGACCTGGAGCACCGGGTCCTGAAAAACGCCGCCATAGTGATCGAGGGTGAGCGGATCGCCTGGCTGGGCGCCGCCAGCGACGCTCCCGCCGCAGATGATGAAGTGGACGCCGGCGGCCGGGCCGTGCTCCCCGGCTGGGTGGATTCCCACACGCACCTCGTCTTCGCCGGCGACCGCACCGCCGAGTTCGAGGCACGGATGGCGGGGGAGACCTACTCCGCGGGCGGCATTGCCGTGACGGTGGACGCCACCCGGCAGACCTCCGACTATGACCTCACCAGGCTTGCCATGGCGCGGGTGTCCGAGGCCGTCGCCCAGGGCACCACGTACCTGGAAACAAAAACCGGCTACGGGCTGGACGTTGAGCAGGAGGCGCGCAGCGCCAGGATCGCCTCCACGGTGGCTGACGAAGTCACCTACCTCGGCGCGCACCTGGTGCCGGCAGGGTCGGACCCGGATGCCTACACCGACCTTGTCTGCGGGCCCATGCTGGACGCCGTGCGGCCCTATGTCCGCTGGGCGGATGTCTTCTGCGAGGAAGGGGCCTTCACCGCGGAACAGTCCCGCCGGGTGCTGGCCGCCTCCCGGGCTGCCGGACTCGGAATACGGGTTCACGGCAACCAGCTCGGCATCGGGCCGGGTGTCCGCCTGGCGGTGGAGCTGGACGCGGCGAGCGTGGACCACGTGAACTACCTGGCGCCCGCTGATGTCGCGGCGCTCGCGGACAGCTGGGCGGGTTGGGATGCCGCGGCAGGCACCGGGCGGCGGGGGACCGTAGCCACCTGCCTGCCGGCCTGCGACCTGTCCACGAGGCAGCCGCTGGCGTCCGGGCGTGAGCTGCTGGATGCGGGGGTTCAGGTGGCGCTGGCCTCCAACGCCAACCCCGGTACTTCCTACACCAGTTCCATGGCGTTCTGTGTGGCCACGGCCGTGCTGCAGATGCGCCTCAGTGTCCACGAGGCCGTGCGTGCCGCGACGTACGGAGGCGCGCTTGCGCTGCACCGGGAAACAGGGAACGACGCCGACGGCGAGCGTGCGGTGGGATCCCTCGCCGTCGGGCACCGGGCGGATCTGCACATGTTGAACGCACCGTCCGCCACGCATCTCGCCTACCGTCCGGGCATGCCGCTCACGCACGCTGTCTGGCGGGCCGGCGTTCGGGCCCGCTAACCGGCTGCCGGTACGCCGGAAACGCTCTAAAATCGGGTGTCGGCTAGAGACCGCTGATGCGCCAAAATGACGTCATATGATCGTTTGGGTCTGATATGATCAGAAAACGTCACATTTTGGTGATCGTTTGACGTTGAAAGGCCCCATGACCCGCACTGACCGCCTGACGGCCATCCTGGATATCCTCGCAAGAACCGGCCAGGTTGAGGTCGAGGAGATCGTCACCCAGCTGGGCGTCTCGCCAGCTACAGCGCGGCGGGACCTGGACAGCCTGGCCAACCGGCGGCTGCTGACGCGGACCCGGGGCGGGGCCACCATCGGGGCCCTGGCCTACGACCTGCCCGGGCGCTACAACCGTGACGACCATGCCGAAGCCAAGGAACAGATTGCCCAGGCTGCCTCGGCCCTGATTTCACCGGGCGCCGTGATCGGGCTCTGTGGCGGTACCACCAGCACCGCCCTCGCACAGATCCTGGCGACCCGTGAGGACCTCAACGCTCCGGCGAACCAGCCCACACTGACGGTGGTTACCAACGCCATCAACATCGCTTCGCAGCTGGCCGTCCGGCCCAACATCAAGGTCATGGTGACAGGGGGCATCCTGAATCCGCGCTCGTATGAGCTGGTGGGGCCGTATACGGACATCATCATGCAGAAGGTGGTCTTGGACATCGCGTTCATCGGTGTGAACGGCATCGACCCCGTGGTGGGGCCCACCAATACCGGCGAAGGCGAAGCATCGGTAAACGCCCTCCTTGCCAGCCGTGCCCGGATTTCCTACGTACTGGCCGACTCGTCCAAGGTGGGGGTCAGGGCCTTCGCGACCATGGACGGCTACGAGTTCAGCCGGTTGATTACCGATGCCGGCATCTCAGCGGACGCCAAGGCAGCCTTCGAGGCCAACGGCACCGAGGTGATTGTGGCGCCACAGCAGCCGCACTAGTACATGACGGGCGGCGCATCGAGGACAGTCTCGTCCACCCGCCGGTCCACCCACTGGGTGAACGGAGTATCGAGTTCATACTTGCCGAGTTCAGTGCGCACCAGGGTACGGACCTCGGCGTTGTTCGGGTTGTTAAGGCTCTCAAAATACTCCACGGACCAGTGGAACCAGCGCATGCAGAACAGCCGCATGGTGAGGCCGTGGGTTACCAGCAGGGCATTCGGGGCGTAGTCGGGCTTGGACCAGTGCCGGTGCAGGGTCTCCATGAAGGATGAGATCCGGTCGTAGACGTCCGAGCCGGATTCGCCCTCCCGGAACCGGTAGAAGAAATGGCCGTAGGCGTTGCGGAGCTCCTTCTGGTCCTCGATCTCGTCGCTGATCTGGAAGTTGGCCCAGTCCTGTTCGCGGAGCCTCGGCTCCTCGATTACACGCTCCGTGAGATGACCCAGTTTGAGGGCCTCCAAGGTCTGGTAGGCCCGCAGGTAGGGGGATACGTAGACACACACCTGCCGGCCGTCCAGTTCCCGGCGGATCCGTTCGCCGGCCGCCGCGGCCTGGACCAGGCCCAGGGGAGTCAGCGGAATCCGATAGTCCGGGATCCGGTTATAGATGGTGGTATCCACGTTGGCCGCGGACTGGCCGTGCCGGATCATGATGATTTTCCCTGGCTCGCTCATAAGGCCCAAGCATAAGTGTCGGAACCCCTGCGCGGGCGCGGGCGCCCTCCGACGCAGCGGGTGTCACGTAACCAGCAAAGAACCAGTAACTGCAGGCAAGATGGAACCATGTTGGTTCCCTCCCGCCGTCGGTTGCGGTTTGAAGTCTGGATTGTGCTGGGGCTGTCCCTGGGACAGTCAGCCGTTTATTCAGTGGTGCAGTTGCTGGACAAGATGTCGCGGGCGCCGCTGGCCGAGGGAACGTCCACGCTGAACCAGTCGCGGAGTTCGCGCGAATACTTTGACCTCACCTACCAGTTGCTGGATATCGTTTTTGCGCTGGTGCCCGTCCTGCTGGTCATCTACTTCCTTACCGACCAGCGCCAGACGGCCACGGGCGCGGGCACGGCCACGGGCGCGGGCACGCCGGGGAGATCGGCCTTCCAGAAACTGGGGTTCAATTTCGCCCGGCCCGGCCGCGACCTGCTGCAGGGCCTGGGCCTGGCAGCGCTTATCGGGATTCCGTCGCTGGGACTCTACGCCGCAGGCCGTGCGCTGGGGATCACCACAGCCATCATCCCCAGCGCCCTGGATGCCCACTGGTGGACCATTCCTGTCCTGATTCTCTCCGCGCTGAGGCATGCAGTGGTGGAGGAAGTCATTGTGGTGGGCTACCTGCTGGACCGGTTCGGCAAGTTCGGCTGGAGCGTTCCGCTGGCGATTTTCACCAGCGCCGTGCTTCGGGGCAGTTACCACCTCTACCAGGGGTTCGGGCCCTTCATCGGCAACGCGGTCATGGGGGTGGTGTTCGCCTGGCTCTACACCAGGACGAAGCGGGTCATGCCACTGGTGGTCGCGCACGCGCTGCTGGACATCGTCGCGTTTGTGGGCTTCAGCCTCTTTGGCCGGGCGGTAGGCCTGGGCTGAAAAGTAATTCGGCCGCCATCAGCGGGTGACGGCGTTGGCACCTGCTGATAGCGGCCGAAGATGGAATCCGGGCGACGCTGCCCGGGCGACCGGAAACCGGTCAGGAAGGGATCGTCAGATGGTGACTGCCCCCGTGGCAGTTTCGAAGGTCACGGACAGGATGCCCGGCGTTCCCTTAGGGGCGACCCACTCAACAGCCACGTCCTCCAGGGGCTTCTCGACGGGTTCCCCGAGCCATTCGGTCACGCGTTCGGCAGAGCCGGCGATAGTCAGGCAACTCATCTTGACGTTGCTTTCGTAAGCGTTGGACGGGTGGAGGGCGGGGTCGCCTTCCCACTTGAGCATGTACGGAACCTGCGGGTCCGCGATGAGGCCCAGGATCCCGATCTGCTTCCAGATCAGCTCGCGGCCGTCGGGAAACTTCCGGTTTCCATTGACGGCGGCCCGGCCCAGGCGTTCTTCGAAGGGGGCGAGATCGTCCACTTCGACGCACCAGCCCATCCAGCCGCCGCCGGCTTCGGAGCGGGCCCGGACGGCCTGGCCAAAGGGAGCTTTGTCCGAGGCGGGGTGGTTCAGGACCTCTACAACTTCCAGGTACTTGTGGCCGGCGAGCGGAATGATCATGTTCCGGGTTCCGAAACGGGGATGCACTCCACCCTTCACGGCTTCAACGCCGAGGGCAGACGAAATACGTTCGGTGGTGGCAACGAGGCCATCTTGTTCACAGGCGTAAGAGACGTGATCCATGCGCATGCCATCATCTTGGCACTTTGTGATGTCCCTCTCAGCTAAGGGTAGCCTTACCCGGTTTTTTGTTTCGTTCCCGGCGAGGAAGCGCGGCCCGCCGGAGCTGAAACCGGGCGGCCGACCACCTTCGTCACAATCCTGTTGCCCGTGGGGGGCGCCTTCCTAGACTGAACGCACATGTGCAGCGCCACACCCCGTCAAAGGAGCCCTGAATGTCGAACGGATGGTCTTTCGAAACCCGCCAGATCCACGCTGGACAGGAGCCGGACGGCACCACCGGTGCCCGTGCACTGCCGATCTACCAGACGACGTCGTTCGTCTTTCCGAGTGCGGAAAGCGCCGCCAACCGCTTCGCGCTCGCAGAACTCGCGCCGATCTACACCCGGATCGGCAACCCCACGCAGGACGCCGTGGAGCAGCGGATCGCCAGCCTGGAGGGCGGCCTCGGGGCCCTGCTGCTGAGTTCGGGGCAGGCGGCGGAAACCTTTGCCATCCTGAACATCGCCGAGGCCGGGGACCACGTGGTGGCCAGCCCGAGCCTCTACGGCGGCACCTATAACCTGCTGGCGCACACACTGAAGAAGTTCGGCATCTCAGTGACGTTTGTGGCGGACCCGGACAACCTTGACCAGTGGCGCGATGCCGTGCAGCCGAACACCAAGCTCTTCTTCGCCGAGGTGGTATCGAACCCGCGCCAGGACGTGCTGGACATTGAAGGGGTGTCGCAGGCGGCGCACGAGGCCGGTGTGCCGCTGATCGTGGACAACACCCTGTCCACGCCTTACCTCATCCGTCCGCTGGAGTGGGGCGCGGACATCGTGGTGCACTCCGCCACCAAGTACCTGGGCGGCCACGGCTCGGCCATCGCCGGCGTGATCGTGGACTCCGGCAATTTCGACTTCGGCAAGGACCCTGACCGGTACCCCGGCTTCAACACCCCGGACCCGACCTATAACGGCCTGGTCTACGCCCGGGATCTTGGCGCGGACGGGGCCCTGGGCGCCAACCTGTCCTACATCCTGAAGGCACGCGTCCAACTGCTCCGCGACCTGGGCTCGGCAGTGTCCCCGTTCAACGCCTTCCTGATTGCCCAGGGAGTGGAGACGCTGAGCCTCAGGGTGGAACGGCACGTGGCAAACGCCGTCGAAGTAGCGCGCTGGCTTGAGGCAAGGGACGACGTCGAATCGGTCGCCTACGCGGGCCTGCCGTCCAGCCCCTGGTATGAGCGGGGGCTCAAGTACGGGCCCAAGGGCACCGGCGCGGTAGTGGGCTTCAATCTTGCCGGCGGCGCGGAAGCAGGCAAACGCTTCGTGGACGCCCTGGAGCTCCACTCCCACGTGGCCAACATCGGCGACGTCCGGTCGCTGGTCATCCACCCTGCTTCCACCACGCACAGCCAGCTCTCCGCCGAGCAGCAGGCCGTCGCCGGCGTGACGCCGGGGCTGGTCCGGCTTTCCGTGGGCATCGAGCACATCGATGACATCATCGCCGACCTCGAAGCCGGCTTCAGGGCAGCCAAGAGCGCAGGTCAGGCCGCCGGTTCGGGGCAGGACACTCCTGCCGGCTAGCCGGAGGCGGCCCCGCCAGTCAATTCCGTGAAGTCATAACCGGTCACACGCTTAGCCATACGCCGGGGCTGTTTCGTACACTCAAAGCAGGTCATGAGTGCCAGCAACAGCCCCGGCTTGCTGGCCGGCAACCCTCTTCCGTGGTGGGGTGCCCCGGGTGAAGACCTGGCCAGCCGGTCAATTGACGGCGGGCAAGCGCGTAGAAGAGGTCTAGTCCATGACAATCACCATCTCCCGAACGGCGGCTCCCGGAAACGGCGTGGTCCGCTACACCAGCATCGGCGGCCTGGAACTCGAAGCCGGCGGCTACCTGCCTGACGTCACCCTGGGGTACGAAACGTGGGGCACCCTGAACGCGGACGGCTCCAACGCCATCCTGATCGAACACGCCCTGACCGGCAGCACACACGTGACCCGCGGCGACAGCGACGAGCCCGGCTGGTGGGAAGAGCTGGCCGGCCCCGGCGCGCCGGTGGACACGGACCGCTTCTTCGTGGTGTCCATCAACATTGTGGGCGGGTGCTACGGGTCCACCGGGCCGTCGTCGGAAGCTCCGGACGGAAAGCCGTGGGGGTCCCGGTTCCCGCTGGTAACCCTGCGGGACACCACGGTGGCCGAGGCCAGGTTGGCCGACCAGTTGGGCATCCACAGCTGGTTTGCGGTGCTGGGCGGCTCAATGGGCGGGGCACGCGCCCTGGAGTGGGCCGTCACCTTTCCGGAGCGGGTGCAGCGCTGCGCCGTCATCTCCGTGGGGGCCGCGAGCACGGCGGAACAAATCGCCTTCGCACAGGCGCAGACCCTGGCCATCCGGCAGGACGCCAACTTCAACGACGGCGACTATTATGGCGGTCCGCTGCCCGAGGACGGCCTCGCGCTGGCCAGGCGCATAGCCCACATCACTTACCGCTCCGCAGCGGAATTCGACGGCCGATTCGGACGCTCGGCGCAGCTGCCCGAATCACCTTTTAAAGCTGCGGCGTTGGGGGAGCGCGGCCGCTACCAGGTGGAAAGCTACCTCGACCACCAGGGCCGGAAGCTGGTGGGCAGGTTCGACGCGAACAGTTACATCGCCATCACCGATGCCTTGATGAGCCACGACGTCACGCGCGGGCGGGGCTCCCTTGACGAGGCCCTAAGCCGTGCCACGGCCAGGTTCTTTGTGGCCGCAGTGGACAGCGACCGCCTCTACTTCCCGTCCCAGTCCCGCGAGCTCGCGGATGCTCTGCCTGGTGACGTCGACGTCCACGTCATTGAAGCCCCGATCGGCCATGACGGATTCCTGACCGAGATCGGCCAGCTCGGCGCCCAGCTGCGGAGTACCTTCCTGGTCTAGCCGGGTCCGGCGCACCCTCCTGGCGTGGCCGGGGCCTGCTGGTTGGGCCAGATCCGCTAGGTTGGCAGGTTCTGCTTGATTTGGCAGGGGATGCCCGCCGCGTCTGTGCGCTCAGCCGTTCATGATGTCGGCGCGGCGCTTCATGTAATCCTCCATGGCCAGCTCACCGTTGCTGTACTGCTGGTCCAGTTCGGCGAGCTTCCGCGCGCGGTAGCCCTGCGGGGCCGACGGCGGCGGGGGAGTCGCCGGGGCAGCTTGAGCATTCGCTGCTTCCGGCCGCTGCCCTGGCTGGCTGAACTGCCCTGGCTGACCGTACTGCTGCGGCTCGCTGAACTGCCCTGGCAGGCTGAACTGCCCTGGCTGACCGTATTGCTGGGGTTCGCCGTACTGCTGGGGCTGACCGTACGGAGGGAACTGCTGGCCCGGGAACTGCTGGTTTGCCGGTGGGATCGGCTGCATGGGCGGCAGCGGCTCGGCCGGCGGGAGGGGCTGCGGGCTCATGATCTCGCGGTACCCGCCGCTCATGTAATCCTGCTGCGTATAGCCGTCGCGGGGCTGCCGGCTCTGTGGCCCGGGATACTGGCCGGGCTGGCCCGGGTAGCTCCCGAAGAAGCCCTGTCCTTGGTTCCGTTTGTTGACGGATTTCCGGTACATCCGCATCGCCGCGGGGACAACGAACGCCAGGATGATGATCCAGAAAAACATGCTGTTCACGGTGTAATGCCTCTCCTATGTGGGACTCCAGCTTAAGCCCCGGGCCGGCCCCGGGGCCCGAAACCGCAAGGACCTCCGCGCTCCAGGAAGGCCCGGCTTTTGCCGCGCGCGTTTCCGCCGGTTTCGTGGCGGCATCGGTTTCGTGGCGGCCACCGGGTGAGCGCGAGGCTTCGGTCCAGCGGCGGGGCTCCTGGTGAGTGGCGCGTGACGGTCTAGTGGCGGGCTTCGGTGCTGCCCAGCGGACCTTCACCGGAACCCAGGGGCACGCCAGGGCCGAAGACGGGCCCCGGCGTCGGGCGTTTTGCGGTGATGCCGTCACCGGAGGAGCGGTTACGCAGCCGCCGGACCACCCACGGGACGAAGTGTTCGCGGGCCCAGATGAGGTCTCCGCTGCGTGCTTCGCGCCAGGTCCTTGGCGGCAGGGGCTTGGGCATGCGGGGTTCGAGAGTGTGGCTAACGTTGAGCGAGTCGAGCACCATGGCCGCGATGGTGTGGTGGCCCAGCGGCGAAAAGTGCAGGCGGTCCACGTCCCACATTTGCGGATCGTTGAGCTGCTTCAGCGACCACATGTCCGCAATGATCGCGTCGTGGCGGGCGGCAACCGTGCGCAGGTTCTCGTTGTAGATGGCCACCTTGCTGCGGATCCGGCCCAGGACCGAGGAACCCGTGTCCGGCCCGTTGAACAGCACCACCGTGGCGCCGCCCATCGACAGGATCTGGACCACTGAATCGAGTTTTTCGGCGAGGGCATCCGGGTCTCCGCCCGGCCTGATGAGGTCGTTGCCGCCGGCGGAGAGAGTGACCAGGTCCGGCTTGAGCGCCAGGCAGGCCGCGAGCTGCTGGTCCACGATCTGCTGCAGCAGTCGGCCTCGTACCGCCAGGTTGGCATACGCGAAATCATCCTGGCCGCGGCCCAGTTCCTCTGCTACCCGGTCCGCCCAGCCGCGGTATCCGCCGGGGCTTGACGGTTCGGGGTCGCCGATGCCCTCGGTAAAGGAGTCGCCCATGGCCACGTACCGGCTCCAGGGGTGGGTTTGTGTCGCCGTGGGATGGTTCTGCATGGCTCTTGCGTCAGTCACGGTCCTATCCTGCCCTCTCGGTCTCAAGCTACGCCACCGTAGGTAGTTACCGCTGGGTAACTGTAAGAATGGAAACCATGACTGACGCCCAAGTATTTCCCGCCCCTGTTGTTATGTGGTCCCGGCCCGAGGACCAGCGCTCCGGACGGCCGCTGCTGGTGCTCCTCCACGGCTACGGCGCCAACGAACAGGACCTGTTGAGCCTGGCGGACATGCTGCCCGACGAATTCGTTGTGGCCTCGCTCCGGGCGCCGCTGCCCACCGGGCCGGGTTTTATGTGGTTCCCGCTGACGGACACCATCGACTACTCCCTGGACGCCGTCAAGCAGGCGGCCGGCTACGTGCAGGACTGGATCGACTCAGTCAAAGCCAACCACCCGTCCGTGACGCTGCTCGGCTTCTCCATGGGAATGGCCATGGCCACGACGCTGCTCCGTTACCGGCCCGCAGACTATGCCGCCGTCGTCGGGCTTTCCGGCTTTGTTGTCAATGCCGGCGGCGATCCCGCGTTCCGGGACAGCGAACTCGACGGAACCGTCCCGCTGTTCTGGGGCCGCGACCAGCAGGACCCGGTGATCACCCCTGACAAGATCGACTACACCATGGGCTGGGTGCGCGGGCACGTGAAGCTCACCAAGGTGCTGTACACGGGCATGTGGCACGGCATCAACCAGCAGGAAATCGGCCATGTGTCCGAGTTCCTGACCCACGAGGTGCTGAACCGGTAGCCGGCAATCCGGCGAACGGCCGACGACGGCAGAAGGCTAAGTGCCGTGGGCGCGTGCTGCGGCGCCGGATTGATGCGCCGGGGCCCGCTGCGGTGGTGAGTTACGCTTCCGGCGCGACGACCCTGACGGTCTGCCCGTTCACGGTGACGGTGTCGCCGTTGTGCAGCTGCCGGCCCCGCCGTTCGTCGATCTCGCCGTTGACTTTGACGAGCCCGTTCTTGATGAGCTCGGCGGCTTCCACGCCGTCTTCCACCAGGCTGGCGAGCTTCAGGAGCTGACCCAGGCGGATCATGCTGTCACGGATGGGGATCTCTTCAATGTCCTGGTTGCTCATACAGCAATAATGCCTGACGTAAGGTGAATTCAATGACGCACACCCCACGGCTGCCGCTGATCGCAGGCCTTCCACTGGCGGTCGGCGCGGGGCTGGCCATTCCGGTCCAGGGCCGTATCAACGGCGCCCTCGGCGTCCGCCTCGATGACGGCATCGCCGCGGCGGTGGTCAGCTTCAGTACCGGTCTGATCCTGATCACGGCCGTCGCGCTGCTGCTGCCCAAGGGCCGGGCGGGCCTGGCCCGGATTCTCCCGTCCCTCCGGGAACGCAGGTTTCCCCGCTATTACGTCCTCGCCGGTGGCGTGGGTGCGTTCTTTGTCTTTGCCCAGTCCACTACCGTGGGACTGCTCGGCGTGGCGCTGTTCACTGTGGCCACGGTCACCGGGCAGACGCTCAGCGGCCTCCTCGTGGACCGGCTCGGGATCGGTCCCGGCGGGAAACGCGGCCTCACGGGAGTGCGCATCATCGGCAGTGTGCTCACCGTGCTTGCCGTGGCCTGGGCCGTCTCCCCGCGGTTTGGCAACGCGGCCGACGTCGGGTTGCTCCTGCTGCCCCTGATGCTCCCCTTGGCAGCCGGATTCCTGATGAGCTTCCAGCAGGCCATGAACGGGACCGCGACCCTCCACTACGGCACGCCCATCGCGGCGACGCTGGTCAACTTCGTCGCCGGCGGCATTCTGCTCTGGCTGGTGTGGGGCATCAAAGTTGCCGTTGCCGGTGCCGGCAACCCGCTGCCAGGGGAGTGGTGGTACTACCTCGGCGGACCCATGGGCTGTCTCTTCATTGGCCTGGCCGCCGTGCTGGTCCGCGGCCTGGGCGTCCTGGTGACGGGCCTGGGCATGATCGCCGGCCAGCTGGTGGGTTCGCTGATCCTTGACGTTGTGGTCCCCGCGCCGGGCTCCGTGGTGGCGCTGCCCACCATCCTGGGGACTGTCCTGACGCTGGCCGCGATCATGGTGGCCACCCTGCCGTGGCCCCGCGGCGCATTCCGGCGGTAGCGGTCAGGCGGTCAGGCACGCCGTCGTGCGGCAGCGGCCGGTAGGCTAGGACACGCAGTCCTCTGCACGTTATTTTTTCGTCTGTTGCTTTCCCCTCGTATCCCTCGTCCGCCCCGCCCGCATCCAGCGGGACTGCATTACGTGCAGCCGGGCCAGATAACGCGGACCGCACCCAGCGGCCCTGTAGAAATTGGAGTTCCACCATGGCACCAAAGTCCGTTCTCGACCAGGTCATTTCCCTCTCCAAGCGGAGGGGGTTCGTGTTCCAGGCCGGTGAAATCTACGGTGGTTCGCGTTCAGCATGGGACTACGGGCCCCTCGGTGCCGAGTTGAAGGAAAACATCAAGCGCCAGTGGTGGCAGTCCATGGTCCGCGGCCGCGAGGACGTGGTGGGCCTGGACTCCTCCGTCATCCTGCCCCGCCAGGTATGGGAAGCCTCCGGCCACGTTGAGGTCTTCTCCGACCCGCTGGTGGAATGCCTCTCCTGCCACAAGCGCTACCGCGCCGACCACCTCGAGGAAGAATACGAGGAAAAGAAGGGCCGTCCCGCAGAGAACGGCCTGAAGGACATCGCCTGCGCCAACTGCGGCACCCGCGGCGAATGGACCGAACCGCAGGAATTCTCCGGTCTCCTGAAGACCTACCTCGGCCCCGTGGCAAGCGAGGAGGGGCTGCACTACCTGCGTCCCGAAACGGCCCAGGGAATCTTTGTGAACTTCAGCAACGTGCTCACCACCTCGCGGAAGAAGCCGCCGTTCGGCATCGGTCAGATCGGCAAGTCCTTCCGGAACGAGATCACCCCGGGCAACTTCATCTTCCGCACCCGTGAGTTCGAGCAGATGGAGATGGAATTCTTCGTTGAGCCCGGGACCGACGAAGAGTGGCACCAGTACTGGATGAAGGAGCGCATGTCCTGGTACACCGGACTGGGCATCCGCGAGGAGAACCTGCGCTTCTTCGAACACCCGCTGGAGAAGCTCAGCCACTACTCCAAGGGCACCACCGACATCGAATACCGCTTCGGATTCCAGGGCTCGGAATGGGGCGAGCTGGAAGGCATCGCCAACCGCACGGACTTTGACCTCTCCACGCACTCCAAGGCCTCCGGCCAGGACCTGAGCTACTTCAACCAGGCCACCAACGAGCGTTACACCCCGTACGTCATCGAGCCCGCCGCCGGCCTGACCCGGTCCTTCATGGCCTTCCTCGTGGACGCATACACGGAAGACGAGGCACCCAACGCCAAGGGCGGCGTCGACGTCCGCACCGTGCTGAAGCTCGACCCGCGCCTGGCGCCGGTAAAGGCCGCAGTACTGCCGCTGAGCCGCAACGAGGACCTGTCACCTAAGGCCAAGGACCTGGGCGCACAGCTGCGCAAGAACTGGAACATCGACTTTGACGACGCCGGCGCGATCGGCCGCCGCTACCGCCGCCAGGACGAGATCGGCACGCCGTTCTGCATCACCGTGGACTTCGACACCCTCGAAGACCAAGCCGTGACCATCCGTGAGCGGGACACCATGAGCCAGGAACGCGTTTCCCTGGACAAGGTGGAAGGCTACCTGGCCGCCCGCCTGATCGGCGCCTGAGCATGGCCATCGAATACCGCGAGTGGCGCGAGGGCGACGACCTGGCGCTGCTCGAAATCTGGGGCGGCCCGGAAACCGAACAGGCGAGGCAGTTCCGCGGCGCCCTCACCGTTTCCTCAGCCGGGACGGACGGCACCCCGTGGCGCCGCTGCATCGTGGCCGAGGACGTCATTGACGGCGTCGGCATCCCGGTGGGGGCCGCAGTGGTCTATGAGGCGTCCCTGCACCCGGACCGGCTGTGGGCCTACATCGAAGTGGCACGCGACCACCGGCGCGCCGGCATCGGTGCCACGCTCCTGACCATGCTGCGCCGCGAAGTTGAACAGGCGCCGTCGGGAGTCTTCAAGCTGCGCGGCAAGGTTCAGCCCGACACCCCCGGGGCCGCGTTCGCCGAAGAGTTCGGGCTCCGGCCCATCCAGCGCTCGCGGCTGGTGGTGGTGGAGCCCGGCGGGCTGAAGCTGCCGGTCTTCCCCGCAAAGAACGACGCCGGCGGCCCCCCCAACGACGAAGACGCCGGCTCCGACGTCGTAATGGATCTCGCGACCGGTTCGGTGGAACTGACCGACGTTGTGGGACGCTACTACACGTCCATCCACGGCTGGGATTCGCCGGGCGTACTGTCGGTGGGGCAGGTGCAGAAGCTGTTCCTGGACGACCTCACCGGCGCGCACGGCGCGATTGTGCTGCGTGCCGAGCCGGAGTCCGCTTTCGGCGCCGGCGTTGCCCCGAGCAGGAAGGGCCGGATCCGGGCCTTTGCCGTGAGCTACGCTGAGCCTGCCCCTGACCCGGCCGCGGGCACGCCTGCACCGGGAAACCAGGCCACGGATGTCTTTGTGGGACATGAACCCGCGTTGGCTGCCGACGACGCAGCGGCCGCGGTCCGTGATCTGCTCGCTCTCCTGGCCTACCAGCACCCCGTCATGCTGGAACTGGACGATTCGATGACGGCGCTGCGCGCCGCCGTCGAGCCCTTGCTGGAAAGCGGCAAGGCACACCAGCAAGGGGCCGACACACTCGTCGTCTCGGACTGACCGGTCCCTGCAGAACACAGGTAGCGCCAGGTGTCGTTTGACAGTTCAAAACGACACCTGGCGCTACCCGGTTAACGGGTCGCCCGGAGCCTGGACCCAGGCTGCGGAGCCAGCATGCCGACCGGCCGTGGCCGGGTCAGGGCGCCTTGGGCCGGCGGGGCGGAAGCGGCAGGAATCCCGACGTCGACTCCAGGTACTCCTGGTACCCGGGCCGGCCGGACATGGCCTTCTCGGCGAGGGGCTTGCCGGTTTTGGCCGTGAGGGTCCAGACCATCAGGGCAGGTGACAGGATGGTCAGGATGCCCGGCCAGGAGTCCGCCGCGATAAGGAACAGTCCGGTCCAGACGGCAGCATCGCCGAAATAGTTGGGGTGCCGCGTATACCGCCACAGCCCGGTGTTGAGCACGGTGCCTCGGCGCTTCGGGTCCTTCTTGAATGCTGCCAACTGCCAGTCGCCCACGGTCTCGAACACGAACCCCGTCACCCACACAAGGATGCCCAGTACGGCCACCCAGCCGAAGGCGCCGGTGGCGAACATTCCCACCTGCAGCGTCAGGGAGACAAAAAACATCACCAGCCCTTGCGGCAGGTAGACACGCCGGAGCGCGTAGGTGTTCCGGGACCCTGGAGCCGTTTGCAGCATCTCGGTGTAGCGCCGGTCTTCGTGCCCGTCCCGCGCCCGCCACCCGATATGGATTCCCAGCCGCAGGCCCCAGACCGCCGTCAGCAGGACAAGCAGCAGGCGCCGGGCATCGTCACCGTGGCCGGCTGAAAGAAGCCAGGAAACCACAGCCACCGCAACGAACCCCGGCCCCCAGGCGACGTCCATCACCGAGTGCCTGCGTTGCCGGACGGCCACGGCAAAGGTCACCGCCAGGACCACAAGCACCGCCAACGCCGTCCACGGCAGCGAAGCGGCAAATTCCGGCCAGGGAAACGCGCTCACAGGTTCACCTGCGTGGCGGACTCCGGCAGGATGCGGTCCAGCGTGCCGGCGTCCGGGTAGGTGAAGCCGGTGCGCTCGGCGAAGGACTTCATGACGAAACCCGTGGCGAGCGTGTGCCAGAGCCGGACGCGGCGGATCATGAAGTGCCCGGCACCGCTGAGCGAAACGTACTGCATGGACGCGGCCGTGCTGGCAGCCCCGCGGGCGAACTTCAGGGACTGGGCCGGGCTGGTCATCCGGTCTCCCGTGCCGTGGACGATGAGGATTTTGCGCCCGGCAACCCGCTGGGCGGGCGTTTCCGGACTGAGCCACGGGGCCAGGGCAACCACGGCTTCCACTTGCGGGTCGTCGGCCGCGCAGACGGCGGTGAGGCCGCCCATGGAGTGGCCCACCAGGTACACGGGAACGCCCGGGTGCTGTGCGCTGATCTGCTGAAGGGCCCAGCGGGCGTCGCGGAGCGCAGACATGTCCGGTCCGTTCCAGCCCCGAACGCTGTTCTGCAGGGACCAGACAGCCAGCCCGTAGTCCTTCCCGGCGCGGTGCAGGTGGCGGGCGAACGGCAGCATCCGCAGCGGGCTCAGATGCCGGGCTTCCACCGGCTCGTAGCTGTGGGCCTTGCCGCCGTGGAGCAGCAGTGCAACGCCCCTCGTGGGCCCGGCAGCTTCCAGGACGGCAAGGGACGGCTGCCGCGTGGTTCGTGGTGCTCCTGCAGGGGGAGTGCGGCTGCCCTCGGTGCTGCGGTCCGTCATGCCTGGGTCCTTCCCGCTTCCTGCCATTTATCAACCCTAAGGTGCCGGACGTAGAGTTCAAGGCATGAGGTTTAGTTGCTGATGGGTTCCGGTCACTCCCACGCTTCAACAGGTCATTCGGAGCCAACTGCAGAAGCGATTGCCGCCCGCCGGAAGGCGAACCGCATCCTTGCCGCCATCCTGGTGCCGCTGACTCTCCTGACCGTGGCGGGCATGGCCATGCTGTGGCCGTCCGGGTCCAAGGAAGGGATTACGCTCGCGAGCCCGTACTCAGCAGCGCCGGGCGTCACCTTCGATACCGGCAAGATCCAGAGCGTGGTGGAAGAGAACTGTATGCAGGGTTCCGCTGCAGCGGGTCCGGCGTCCGATTCCACCGGCCAAGCCGCCCAGCCAGGGTCCGACTGTATGTTCGCCTTCACCCAACCGGACCAGGGCGGCAGCCCGGTCAAGGTGGTGGTCAACCCGGAGGTGGCAAAATCCCACGGGGTGAAGCCCGGGGACCAGATCAGGTACCTCAACCTTTCCAATGCACCGGGCGCGGCGGCGTCGCAAGGTTCCCCGGCGTACATTTTTGTCGACTTCGTCCGGACGCTGCCCATCGTCATGCTGGCGCTCCTGTACGCGTTGGTGGTCATCACGGTGGCACGCTGGCGCGGGCTGCGGGCACTCCTTGGACTGGTGGGTGCGTACTTCGTCCTGGCCGGGTTTATGCTGCCCGGGCTGGTGGAGGGGAAACCGCCGCTGCTGCTGGCCCTGGTGGGGTCAACGGTGATCATGATCGGGGTCCTGTACTTTGCCCACGGCTTTTCCGCCCGGACCTCGACGGCACTGCTGGGGACCATGTTCGGACTGGGCATCACCGCGCTGCTGGCGTCCTGGGCCACCGACGCCGCCAACCTCGCCGGCGTGGGCAGCCATGACGCCACCACCCTGATCAATACCTCGGCCAACATCTCCATCTCCGGCGTGATCCTGTGCGGACTGATCATCTCGGGGCTGGGTGTCCTGAACGACGTCACCATCACCCAGTCATCCGCCGTCTGGGAGCTGTACGAGCTGGCGCCCGGCACCAGCGCCCGGAAACTTTTCACGTCGGCCATGCGGATCGGCCGCGACCACATCGCTTCCACGGTCTACACCATCGCGTTCGCCTACGCGGGCGCCGCCCTGCCCATCCTCATCATCGTGATGCTGTACAACCGGCCGCTGGGGGACACGCTGACCAGCGCAGAGCTTTCCGAGGAGGTCATCCGCACCCTCGTTGGATCCATCGGCCTGGTGCTCGCTATCCCGGTGACCACCCTGATCGCCGTGCTTGTGGTCAAGGCCACGGGCATCCGGCCGGACATCCAGCCGGACGGCGGATCCGGCGATGCGGTGGAACGGCGGGTGCCGGCAATCAACCCGGACGACGTCGGCGATACCGGTGCGCTTGCAGCGGCAGCTGAGGCTGGCCGGTCACGGCGGGCAACGCTGGCAGTTGAAGAGGCAGCGGCCTCCGGGAACCCAGGGCAGGGTGCGGCGCCGGAAACCCGGCGGGGCCGCCGCGCGGACCGCGGCTGACCAGGCTGAGCGCACCGCGGCTGACCCGGCTGAACGGACCGACCGGGCTGACCCGGCTGAGCGGACCGACCCGGAGTGGCCCGGCCGACCGCGCGTGGCCCGGACTGGCCGGCCTGACCCGGCAGCCAGGCGATTTCCGCCGATTTGTCCGGCTTTGCGACAATGGACGGGTGACTGTTACCGCAACGCCTCCCGCCCCCAAGCTGGAACTCCCGCCCCTGAAGCTGGGCAACATCACGGTGGACACCCCCGTGATCCTGGCTCCCATGGCGGGCATCACCAACTCCGCCTTCCGCCGACTGTGCCGTGAATACGGCGGCGGCCTCTACGTGGCGGAGATGGTCACCTCGCGAGCCCTCGTGGAGCGCACCCCCGAATCCCTGCGGATCATCTCGCACGACGACGACGAAAAAGTCCGCTCCGTCCAGCTGTACGGCGTGGATCCGGTGACCGTCGGCCAGGCGGTGCGCATGCTGGTGGAGGAGGACCGCGCAGACCACATCGACCTGAACTTCGGCTGCCCCGTTCCCAAGGTCACCCGGCGTGGCGGCGGGTCCGCCCTGCCCTGGAAGATCGACCTCTTTACCTCCATCGTCCAGACCGCGGTCAAAGAGGCGTCCAAGGGCGGAATCCCACTGACCATCAAGATGCGCAAAGGCATCGACGAAGACCACCTCACCTACCTCGACGCGGGTCGCATTGCCCGCGATTCCGGTGTTGCCGCCGTCGCACTCCACGGCCGCACAGCGGCGCAGTTCTACTCCGGCCAGGCCGACTGGTCCGCGATCGCCCGGCTCCGCGAAGCCCTGCCGGACATCCCGGTCCTGGGCAACGGGGACATCTGGTCCGCGGAGGACGCCGTCCGCATGGTCCACGAAACCGGGGTGGACGGTGTGGTGGTGGGCCGTGGCTGCCAGGGCCGGCCGTGGCTGTTCGGTGACTTGATGGCGGCCTTCGAAGGCAGCGACGTCCGGCACAAGCCGGATCTGCGGAAGGTGGCTGAGAGCGTCTACCGGCATGCGGAACTGATGGTCGAAACCTTCGGCGATGAGGGCAAGGCCCTGCGTGAGATCCGCAAGCACATCGCCTGGTACTTCAAGGGCTACGTAGTGGGCGGCGAACTGCGGACCAGGCTGGCCCTGGTCACCAGCCTGGAGGTCTTGCGCGAAACCCTGGACCAGCTGGACCTGGACTCGCCCTACCCCGGAGTGGACGCCGAAGGCCCGCGGGGCCGTGCCGGTTCGCCGAAGAAGCCGGCGCTGCCCAAGGACTGGCTGGAATCCCGCGCCCTGAATGATGCCCAATCCAAAGACATCTCCGCCGCGGAGCTGGACGTTTCCGGTGGCTGAGACCCGGACCACGGCACCGGAGCTGCCCGGCTACCAGACGCAGGACACTGTGCGCTGGGTGGAGGAGCCGCCCAAGAGCACCTACCGGTCAGACTTTGAGCGGGACCGTGCCCGGGTGCTGCATTCCTCGGCGCTGCGCAGGCTTGGCGCAAAAACCCAGGTGGTGGCTCCGGACACCGATGACTTCGTCCGGACCCGGCTGACCCACAGCCTTGAAGTGGCGCAGGTGGGCCGGGAACTGGGCCGGGCCCTGGGCTGTGATCCGGACGTGGTGGACACCGCGTGCCTGAGCCACGACCTGGGGCACCCGCCCTTCGGACACAACGGCGAGTCCGCCCTCAACGAGGTGGCACACGCCATCGGCGGATTTGAAGGCAACGCCCAGACCCTCCGGCTGCTCACCCGCCTCGAACCCAAGGTGCTCACGGCAGACGGCCAGCCCGCCGGACTGAACCTCACCCGCGCCAGCCTCGATGCGGCGTCGAAATATCCCTGGTCCGCACTGGAAGCGCCGGTGATCCATGGCCAGCGGACCAGCAAGTTCGGCGCGTACGAGGACGACCTCCCCATCTTTAACTGGATCCGGGAAGGGGCCCCGGAGCGCCGGTCCTGCCTCGAGGCGCAGGTCATGGACCTTGCCGATGACATCTCCTACTCGGTGCACGACGTCGAGGACGCGATTGTGGCCGGGCACTTCCAGCTCCGCTGGATGGACAACCCGGACCACCGCGCCCGCGTGGTGGGCTACGCCAAGCAGTGGTACCTGCCCCACAACGACCCCGCCGCCATTGACGCCGCCCTGGCCCGACTCGAGGCCACCGACGTGTGGGTCCGCGAGGCCGACGGCAGCCGCAAATCCATGGCCGCCCTGAAAAACATGACCAGCCAGCTGATCGGCCGGTTCTGCCAGAGCGCGCTGGAAACCACCCGCGCCCTCTACGGCCCGGAAAACCTCACCCGGTACAACGCCGAGCTGATGGTCCCCGACGAGACGGTGATGGAAATCGCCGTGATGAAGGGCCTGGCCACCACATTTGTGATGACTACCGAGCACCGCCAGCCCATCTACGAGCGCCAGCGCGAAGTCCTGCACGCCCTGGTCACCGCCCTGAACGCCACGGGTGACCGCCACCTGGAGCCGATGTTTGCCGCGGACTGGCGGGACGCGGCCGACGACGGCGCCCGGCTCAGGGTGGTCATCGACCAGGTGGCGTCGCTGACCGACGGGTCCGCGCTGGCCATGTACGAACGGCTCGTGGGGAGCCTGCCGTCACTGTGGTGACCAGAACATACAGGCAGTCCTAGGCAATTACACAGGAACCGCGAGGAGGATGGAAGTAACGGCAGATCCAGGAAGCCGATGGTGTAGACGGGAGTAGGTCATGAGCACCCGGAACAGGGGAAAGCAACTGGCCGGCGGGATTACGGCTGCCGTGGCCGTGGGAAGCCTCGCAACGGCGGGTGTCGCCGCCGCAGCGATCTACTCCTCCACTCCTTCGGTCCTGTCAAAGACCGGTTCCACGACGTCCACAGCGCCCGGCGGGACGTCTGCGCCGGACGGGACCTCCTCCACAGGCCCCCGCTCCTCTTCCGGCAGCTCCTCCGGCACGCAGGACAACAGTGGCCGCCGCCCCCGGGGCTTCACCGGAACCAGCCCGGTCCAGCCCGGCAACGGCAACGTCACCCATGGACGGTCGTCGGGATCCTGACATGGAGGCGCAATCCAGGTGGCCGGTGTGGGGCCTTGATGCTTGCCTGACCGTCACCCACCAGTGGATGCTGGCGGAAGCAGAAGAGGTGGTGCGCGCCGTGGTGGCGGGCGTGGACCTGGCCTGCAGCCGCTTCCGCAGCGATTCCGAGTTGATGAGGCTAGGGCCTGTCATGGCCGACGGCGTCACGGTCAGTGCAACGTTCCGGCACCTGATGGAACGGGCCCTGTTTGCCGCGCGCCTGACAGCGGGCGACGTTGACCCGACCCTCGGCGCCGACCTGGACGCCCTCGGGTACCGCCAGGGGATCGCCAGCGTGCCCGTGCCGATCCACCACCCCGGCGTTCCCGCGGTGCCGCCTGCGCACCTCACCGAAAACCGACCGGCTGCACCGCGCGTTCCCGGCTGGACGCGGATCCGCCTCGACGGCAGCACCTTGACCGTTCCAGCGGACCTGCGCCTGGACCTGGGAGCGACCGCCAAGGCCGTGGCAGCGGACCTTGCCGCTGCACAGGTGCACGCCAGGCTGGGCTGCGGAGTACTGGTCAGCCTGGGCGGCGACCTGGCGACGGCCGGCTCGGGACCTTTCGTCGCGGGCCAACCGGGTGCCTGGCAGGTCCTCGTTCAGGACCTTCCCGCGGATCCTGGCGAGCGCATCGCCCTCGAGCCCGGGTTTGCGCTCGCGACGTCCAGCACGCAGAAGAGGCGCTGGAAGCACGCCGGCACCGACGTCCATCACATCCTTGACCCCCGCTTTGGCCTTCCCGCGGATCCCGTGTGGCGGTCCGTGACGGTGGCGGCGCGCACCTGCCTGGAGGCCAACGCGTACAGCACGGCAGCCATTGTCCGAGGTTCGGCGGCCCTTGACTGGTTCCGGTCCGCGGGCATCCCGGGCCGCTTCGTGGACCAGCGGGGACGGACCATGTCAACCGGCGGCTGGCCGGACGAACGCCGCCGTGTTCAGGCGGGTGCTTCCCGTGGATGAGGCCATGTGGGCGTTCGGCCGGGCCAGCGGATTCATTGCGCTGGCGCTGTTCACCGCGTCATTGCTGCTGGGTATCCTCAACCGGTCAGGGAGGCCTGTGCTGGTGCTGCCGCGGTTCTCCATCAGCCTCCTCCACCGGAACATCGCCCTCCTGGCCGCGGTATTCCTGGTCCTGCACGTTGGCTCGCTACTGCTGGACTCCTACGCCAAGCTGCGCCCGGTGGACGTCGTGGTTCCGTTCCTGGGCTCGTTCCGGCCGTTCTGGCAGGGACTCGGGACGGTGGCATTGGACCTTGTGGCCGCGGTCATTGTGACCGCCCTGCTCCGGCACCGGATGGGCCAGCGTGTCTTCAAGGCAGTCCACTGGCTGAGCTACGGTGTCTGGCCGGTGGCGATGGCGCACGCCATCGGAAACGGAACGGACGTTGGAAGCACGTTGTTCTTCCTCCTGGCGGCAGCCTCAGCCATCGCCGTCGCAGCAGCCCTGGTGTGGCGCCTGTCCGCAGCGTTCCTGGAAACCTCCAGGGCCCGTGAGGGGAACCTCCCGTGAACGCATTGCCGGAAACGCTGGCGCAGCAGGACCCGCCCGCAGGGCCGCAAGCGTCCCGTCTGATGGCCGCCGGGCCGGATCCGTCGCTGGCCCGGCATCTGGAGACGTTCGGGCCCTTGGACCCCGGTGCCATCACCGGCACCTTACTGCGGGAACTGGAGGCTTCAGGGCTCACAGGCCGCGGCGGCGCAGCCTTCGAAACCTGGCGGAAAGCCCTGACCGCGGCCCAGTCCCGCCGGAGGGGATGGTTCCCGGCCGGGCCGGTGGTGATCGCCAACGGCGCCGAAGGCGAACCTCTCAGCTTCAAGGACCGGACGCTGCTGGCCTACGCGCCCCACCTGGTCCTTGACGGCCTGCTTGCCTTGAACGGCGCTTTATCCGGCACGCAGATGTACCTTTATGTCCCGGCCGCCGCCATTTCCGGGCTCCGCCGGGCGCTCGCGGAGCATCCGGGTGCCCGGCGGATAGAGATCGTGGAAGCTCCGGAAACTTTCATCTCCGGGGAAGCCAGTGCCGTCGTCAACATGATTGCCACCGGCTCCGCGTTGCCAGTGGACCAGCGCCGCCGGCTTAGTGAGTCCGGACTCAACGTCCATCCCACCCTGGTCATTAATGTCGAAACCCTGGCACAGGTGGCCCTGATCGGCAGGCACGGCGCCGGGTGGTTCCGGCAAGCGGGTACACCCTCCGACCCGGGCACCCGGCTCCTGTCCGTCTCCGGCCCGCCTCCGGTGCACGAAGTTGTCCTGGAAGTGCCAGGCGGGGCCAACCTCCACGATGTCCTCGCCTCGGCCGGCATGGAACCGGCTTCCTTGTCCGCCGTGCTCGTGGGGGGTTATCACGGCCGCTGGGTCCGGCCCGGCCCGTATCAGCTATCGCCCGCCGGTCCGCCGGGACGGACGGTCAGGCCCGGCGCCGGAGTGGTCCACGGCCTGGGCACGGACACCTGCGGGTTGCAGGTCACGGCTCGAATCCTCTCCTACCTGGCCGGTGAGTCCGCCAGGCAGTGCGGGCCCTGCATGTTCGGGCTGCCGGCGATGGCATCCGTCCTCAACCGGATTGCCGGCGGCGAGCGGAACCCCACGCTTCCCGGCGAGTTGGACCGGCTAGCCCGGCTGGTCTCCGGCCGCGGTGCGTGCCGGCACCCTGACGGCACGGTGGGGATGGTGGCCAGCGCGCTGGACGTTTTCGGCGACGATGTCCGGTCACACCTGGGCGGTCGTTGCCTGGCTACCGGAGGCTTGCCGGAATGAGCGCCTACCTGCACATTGACTGGACCAGGTGCGACGGCCGCGGACTGTGCACCGAACTGCTCGCCGGCGTGCTGGACCGGGACGACTGGGGCTACCCGGTGGCACGCGGCAGGGCAGGCCGCGACCGCACGGACGTTCCCCTTGCAGACGCTGAGGTCGGGGCGGCCCGCGACGCCGTCGCCCTCTGTCCCGTACTGGCCCTCACCCTGCTGCAGGGCACCCGGCGGGAGGGCCCTTCCGGACCCCTGCAGGGTGGACGCCGGTAGTCCCGCCACGGCCAGCATTTTGGTGCGGGGACTAGGATAGCTCTGTGGCTGGCCTGATCAAACGTGAAGATATTGACGAAGTACGCCAGCGCACGGACATCAAGGAAGTGGTTGACGGCTACGTCACGCTCAAGGGTGCCGGCCTGGGAACCTACAAGGGATTGTGCCCCTTCCATGACGAGCGCTCGCCGTCGTTCACCGTCCGCCCGCAGGTGGGCAGGTACCACTGCTTCGGCTGCGGCGAAGATGGCGACGTCATCTCGTTTGTGCAGAAACAGGACCACACGTCCTTCCACGAAGCCGTGGAAAAGCTCGCGGCCCGCATTGGCTACGAACTGCGCTACGAGGACGGCGGAACCGGCCCTAGCCGCGAGGAAGTCGGGAAGCGCCAGCGGCTCCTGGATGCCCACAAGATCGCCGATGAGTTCTTCCGTGCCCAGCTCCTGACGCCCGGCGCCGCAGAGGGCCGGAACTTCCTGTTCGAGCGTGGCTTCGACCGGGCCGCCTCGGAACAGTTCGGCGTCGGCTACGCACCACAGGGCTGGGACGCGCTCCTGAAGCACCTCCGCGGCCGCGGCTTCACGGATGCTGAGCTCAGGCTCACGGGCATGTTTTCGGAGGGCAACCGGGGGATCTACGACCGGTTCCGGGGCCGCCTGATCTGGCCCATCCGCGACATCTCCGGGGACACCATCGGCTTCGGCGCCCGGAAGCTCTACGAGGATGACCAGGGCCCCAAATACCTCAACACCCCGGAGACCACGCTCTACAAGAAGTCGCAGGTGCTCTACGGGATCGACCTCGCCAAGAAGCACGTCGCCAAGGACCGCCAGCTGGTGGTGGTGGAGGGCTACACGGACGTGATGGCCTGCCACCTCGCAGGAATCCCGACGGCGGTGGCCACCTGCGGCACCGCGTTCGGCACCGAACACATCAAGATCGCCCGCCGACTGCTGTCCGACGACGGCACCGGGGGAGAGGTCATCTTCACCTTCGACGGCGACGCCGCCGGACAGAAAGCCGCGCTGCGCGCCTTCGAGGAGGACCAGCGGTTCGTGGCGCAGAACTATGTGGCCGTTGACCCCACCGGCGCGGACCCCTGTGACCTGCGGCAGACCAAGGGCGACGCCGCCGTCAGGGACCTGATCAACAGCCGGCGCCCGCTCTTTGAATTCGCCATCAAAGCCACACTGAAGCGCCACAACCTGGACACGGTGGAAGGCCGCGTGGCGGCCCTCCGCGAAGCCGCCCCCGTAGTGGCCCGGATCCGTGACGCTGCCATCAGGCCCGGCTACGCGCGCCAGCTGGCCGGCTGGCTCGGCATGGCGGTCGAAGAGGTCAGCCGGGCCGTCGCCGTGGCCATGAAACGTGAAGCCGGCGGCGCACCTGCGTCAGCGGGGACGCCTTCCGGTGCTTCCGCTCCGGTGCGCGGCACCCAACCCGGCGGGCCCGGCGTTGCTGCCGGACCGGCGTCGGGCGCTGTTCCTTCCTACCACCGCCCGGATCCGCGCGATCCGGTGGCGTCCATGGAGCGGCAGGCGCTGGAGGTGGCCCTCCAGGAGCCCGCGCTGCTGGGCGGGGGCATCTGGGAACGCTTCTCGGCCGCACGGTTCGTGACGCCCGCCTTCCAGGCTGTCCACGATGCCATGCGCGCCTCGGGACCCGGGTTGATCGGCGAGCCGCTGCGCTGGGTGGAGCAGGTCATGCACGAAGTCCCCGAACCCCTGCGTCCGCTGGTATCCGAACTCGCCGTGGTGCCGCTGCCGGCCAGCACCGCCGAAGCCGTCCAGAAGTACTGCCGGGACATCCTGGCCCGGCTGTTCGAACTGCAGATCACACGGGTCAAGGCGGACAAGATGGGACAGCTGCAGCGGCTGGACGCTACGGCGAACCCCGAGGACTTCCAGCGGCTCAACCGCGAGCTGATGATGCTGGAGATGGAGCGCCGGGCACTGCGTTCGGACGCCTAGCCTATGGCAGTGACGGGCAGCCATACGTGCCGTTTTCACCGCCGATTTCGCTTCCAGCCGGAGTCTTTGCTAGGCTAATACCCGCTTCATTCCTCCTTAGCTCAATTGGCAGAGCATTCGACTGTTAATCGAAGGGTTGCTGGTTCAAGTCCAGCAGGAGGAGCGCACAATCCCCGTTCCGGGTCTCCGGGACGGGGATTTTTTCATACCGGGGGAGGGTATTTTTACCCATCCGGCAGCCGATTTCACATTGTCGGGAATCCTTTGCTAATGTCATACCTGCTTCATTCCTCCTTAGCTCAATTGGCAGAGCATTCGACTGTTAATCGAAGGGTTGCTGGTTCAAGTCCAGCAGGAGGAGCCAACACCAAAAAGGTCCCGTCCTCTCCATGAGGACGGGACCTTTTTGTTTTTATTTATATTTCAGACGAAGTCCATTTCCACCTGCAGGAACCGTTCGGCCTCCGCGATCGCGGCGCGGAACGCTTCCTGCTCGGTGGGAGACTTGCGCGGTTCGCGCGGGTGCCATTCGTGCGGCGCTGAGTGGACGCGGGCGAACCCGGCGCCCGGCGGCGCGTAGAAGATGCCAAAGCGCTGCACAGGCCATTCAGGGGAGGTTTCCGGGGCCACCAGGAGCGCCGCGCTGAAGGCCGGGTTAAACCACTGCGCGATGGGCCGCCGCCGGTCTTCCGTGAAGAGGCCCGCCGCGTAGAGGGCCGCTGATTGCTGGCCGGTCTGCTCGCACAGCCGTTCCCACCACAGGGGCAGGATGCCGGAGTCGCAACGCTGCCATGTGGCCGGAAGCGGGGAGGAGTACTGCCAGCTGGGCACGGAATTATTTTATCGCGGGAGCCTTCGCCACGGCAGGGGAGAATGCCGTGGAAGCCGGACCCGGTGTCGCCGCTGCCCGCAGCCCGGGCCTGGTGCGGTGCCCGGTGCTGTCTCCAGTCCGGGTCATGCCCGGGTGCCGGCTCTTGCCCGCGCCCGGCGAATCAGTCCAGGGCCGGGACGGTCCGCGGCCTGACGATCAGCCAGAGCGCGGCGATCGCCACGAGGATGCACGCAGCCTGGACGGCGCCCATGGGCGTGGAGCTGGTGATCCCCAGCCAGCCCACCACCGGCGAGATCAGTCCGGCCGTCAGGAAAGTCGCGGCCCCAAGGAGGGAGGCTGCCGTGCCGGCCTGTGCGCCGTGGCTGGACAGTGCCAGTGCCTGCACGCACGGAAAAGTGAAGCCGGCGCCCATGATGTACAGCCACAGCGGAATCAGGACGCCCCAGAGGCCCAGGCCGGCCTGATCGAAGATGACAATCAACAGGGCCATCAGGAAAAGCCACGCCGTGGAACAGGCAAGGATCCACTGCGGGGGGACGCGCCGCATGAGCCTGGCGCTGATCTGGACGCCGGCCACGATGCCCAGGGAGTTGATGCCGAACAGCAGCCCGTACTGCTGGGGAGTGAACCCAAAAATGCCCTGGAACAGGAACGGTGAGGCAGAGAGGTAGGTGAAGAGGCCGGCGAAGTTCATTCCGCCCACCACCAGCAGGCCCACGAATATCCGGTCGGTGAAGAGAGCCTTGTACCGCTGGCCCGCGGTCATGCCGGAACGCCCGCGCTTTTCCGGCGGCAGGGTCTCCTGGACCAGGACCAGCGATGCAATGATCACCAGGGTCCCGTAGCAGGCAAGGAACACGAAGATTCCGGGCCACGGCATCACCAGGAGAAGCTGGGAGCCGATGACGGGAGCCAGGATGGGTGCCAGCCCGTTCACCAGGGCCATCCGGGAGAACATCTTCACCATCGCGTAGCCGGAGAACAGGTCCCGCACCATCGCCATGGCCACCACGCCGCCGCCGGCGGCGCCCACCCCCATCAGGACCCGGAAGAGTCCCAGGGTGGCGATATCGGTGGACAGCGCCGCTCCCACGGAGGAAGCGATGTGGACGGCGGTGGCCAGGATCAGCGGGAGCCGCCGGCCAAACTTGTCGCTGAAGGGCCCCACGATCAGCTGTCCCGCGGCAAAACCGATGGTGGTTCCCGCCAGGGTCAGCTGGACCTGCGCCTCGGAGACTCCGAGACTGGACTCGAGGGCGGGAAAGGCAGGGAGGTAGAGGTCGATCGTGAAGGGACCCAAGGCCGTAAGGGCGCCGAGCAGGAGGATGTAAAGCAGCCTCCGGCGGCTGCTCAGGGCGTCGCCCGGATTGGAGTCAATGGTCACGGAGACCAATCCTAGGCCCGGGCGGTCCGTCTTGACCGTGTGACGGGCTCGCCTTAGTGAGTGACAGGCGCGCCGCACGGCCAGCCCGGGAGTTTGGCCTGAACGTGAATGATAGTTTTGGGGACGGGACCATGCTGGCGCACGCTCCCGCAGAAATAGGGAAGCCGAATCGACCAACCAACATGTAAGGCGGGAACCGATGAGCGGACGACACACCGGGCGCACCAGCCAGGGCCTGCGCATCACTGCGCTGCCCGGAACGCTGAAACTACTCTTTCGCCTGGCGCCCCGCCAACTTAACGACGAAATTGCCTTCGCCAAGGCTGAACTCAAGCGCAAGGGCATCCAGGTAGGGGTAGCGGCAGCGTTCCTCGCCGTCGCCCTCGTTTTCGTGGCCTTCCTGGTAGTCGGACTCATCGTCGCCGCCATCATGGGCCTTGCCACCATCATGCCGGCCTGGCTCGCGGCCCTGCTGGTGTGTGCCCTGTTCCTGGTCATCGCCCTTATCGGGGCCCTGATCGGTGTGCGCAAGCTCAAGAAGGCCATGCCGCTGGTGCCGGAGGAGACCATCCGGGGCATCAAATACGATCTGGGGATCGCCAAGGAAGGCTCGAACTTCAACGCTGCCCTGCTTGACCCGGCCAGCCCGGAGGCAAAGGCAGCAAAGGCCGCCAAGGATGAAGCCGCTGCCAAGGCCAAGGTGGAGAAAGAAGCCAAAGCAGAAGCGCAGAAGGCGGAATTCCCGCACGCATCCGAGCCCGAGCTTCACCGCAGGCTGGAACAGCGGCGGCGGCACATCGCCGAAGTGCGCGACGAGCTGGACACCGAGTTGGACGTCAAACCGCAGGTCAACTACCTGGTTGGCGCGGCCAAGGAAAAACTGGGCGAGGGCAAGGCCATGCTGGAGCAGGGCACGAACGCCGCCAGCAGGAAATTCGCAGCGATGTCCGACTCGACGGAGGGTGCCGGCGTCCGCTGGAGGCCCCTTGCGGCCCTGGCTGCGTCGGCCACCATCTTCGTGGTGTTGCTGCGCAGGCTGCTCCGAAACCCGTAACCGGACCCACGTCCACGCTGTGCTTTAGTTCCACGTTCACGCTGTGCTTAAAAGGAGGGGAGCGGAGTGAGGTTCATCGGCGCTGGTGCGCGTCCCGACCGCCCCCAGATCGACCACGACCGCGTCTTGACGGTCCCCAATGCCCTGACGGTGCTGCGCTTCATGGGCGTGCCGCTGTTCATCTGGCTGGTCCTCGCCGAACGAGAATACGGCATCGCCGTTGTTGTCCTGGCCGTGATGGCCGGCTCTGACTGGATAGACGGTTACGTGGCCCGCCGCTTTGACCAGGCGTCCAAACTGGGCCGTGTGATGGACCCTCTTGCTGACCGGCTTGCCCTGATTGCGGTGGCGGTCACCCTGGTGATTGCCGGCGTCGTTCATTGGCTGTACCTGGCCGCACTGCTGGTGCCGGATGCGGTACTGCTGGCCATGACGCTCACTTTTTTCCGCGGCCATCCGGATCTTCCCGTGAGCCGCGTTGGCAAAGTACGCACCGGACTATTGCTGCTCGGCACACCCCTGCTGGTGCTGTCGCGGCTGGATTCCCCGTTCGGCGGGGCGCTGTTCGTAGCCGCCTGGGTTGTCCTGGGGCTCGGCCTGGTGGGCCACTGGATCGCCGCCTATAACTACTTCTGGGCCATTCTGCGGAAGGGCCGAATGCAGGCAGTATCGCACCCGGGAGCATTAGAGAACGACGGCGGCGCCGCCTGATGGTGTGGGTGGCGGTTCTGCTGGCGGTGCTTGGGGCGTTCTGTCTTGCCTTGGGTGCGCAGAAGCAGGGCAGTGCGGTGAAGGCCGACACCGGGGGCCTGGCACTGAGCTCCAACGGCTTCCTCCGCCTGCTGCGGAATCCCCGGTGGGTGTTCGGGCTGCTCCTGCTGTGCCTCGGGATGGGAATGAACGCGGTGGCGCTGGTCTCGGCGCCGCTGACGGTAGTGCAGCCGATCGGGGCCATCGCGCTGGTCATCACCACGGTAGTGAACGCGCGCGACCAGGACATCACCATCAACCGTGCCACCATGGTCTCCATTGCGGCCTGTGTGACCGGTTCGGCCCTGTTTGTCCTCCTGGCCGTGAACGTGACCCAAGAAAACCACCACGTGAACCAGGACGACGAGCTCACTATCGTGCTGCTGCTCGCCCTGGCAGTAGGCGTGTTCGGCACCCTGGCGGCGGTGTTCCGGCACCGGATGAGCGCCTTTGTCTACATCCTTGGCGCCGGTGTTCTGTTTGGCTTCGTGGCTGTCCTGACACGTATCATCGGCAAGCACCTGCTCGACCCGAACGGGCTGTTCCTGCTCAACGTGCAGTGGTATTCGGTGGTGGCCATCGCGGCAGCGGGCGGCCTGGGTTCCTGGTTTGTGCAAAACGCCTACTCGGGCGGCCCGCCGGACCTGGTCATCGCCGGCCTGACAGTGGTGGATCCGATCGTCGGGATTGCCATTGGCATCATCATCCTGGGTGAACTGCGCCCCGACGTCCACGCCGTGATGGCGATTGCCATGGGTGCGGCAGCTTCCCTTGCTATCGTGGGGGTAATAGCCCTTTCCAGGCACCACCCCGAGGTCACCAAGCGCAAGAAAGATGCGCGCAAGGCGGGCAGGGCGTCCCATTAGCCTGGTGGCCAACCTATTCCACTTCCATCACCGACCCTCCCACCCGCCGATCCGTCCAGCCGATTCCTTCCAGCCGATTCCAAGAGGCCCCGCGTCAAAGCGCCGGCGGCCACCCGGTGCGTCAGCTTCCGCCGCGCACCGTGACCTTCAGGAGCTCACCACGTGACAACGCCCGCCGACCAGCGTCCCCTGACCATCCTGATAGCAGCGGACACGTATCCGCCTCACGTCAACGGGGCCGCCCAGTTCGGCTACCGCCTGGCAAAAGGCATGACGGCCCGCGGCCACAACGTGAATGTGCTGGCCTGCCGTGCGGACAATGGGCCCAGCTTCACCGAATTCCGTTCCGAGGCCACCGTCCACCGGCTCCACTCGCACGGCGTCTTCACCCACGAGTACTTCCGGATCTGTTTTCCGTGGGAGATCAAAAAGGAAATCAGCCTCCTGTTCGACCGCGTGAAGCCTGACGTGGTGCACATCCAGAGCCACTACATGATTGGTGAACACGTCCTGTATGAAGCCGTGAAGCGCGGCGTCAGGATTGTGGCCACCAACCACTTCATGCCGGAGAACCTGAACCCGTTCCTGCCGTTCCCGCAATGGTTCAAGGACATCATCGGGAAGATCTCCTGGAAGGACATGGGCAAAGTCATGGGCCAGGCTGACGTGGTGACCACACCCACGCCGCTTGCCGCGAAAGCCATGCACCAGCATGCCTTCCTCCGCAAGGTGCTGCCCCTGTCCAACGGCATCGATTCTGCCGCCTATGAGCTGCAGCCCGGTGAAGTGATCGAACCGCACGCCAACCCGACGGTGGTTTTTGCGGGCCGCCTGGCGGAAGAGAAGCACGTTGACGTCCTGATCAATGCCGTGTCCAAGACCCCGCCGGAGCTGAATGTCCATCTGGAGATCGTTGGCGGCGGGGAAGTCCGGCCGGCCCTCGAAGCGCAGGCCAAGCGGCTTGGCCTCGAAGACCGGGTCAAGTTCCTCGGCCTGGCCAGTGACGAAGACCTCCGGAAGGCCTACATCCAAGCCGACCTGTTCTGCATGCCGGGTACTGCCGAGCTGCAGTCCCTGGTAACCCTGGAAGCCATGTCCGCCTCGACGCCCGTCGTGCTCGCCGACGCCATGGCACTCCCGCACCTGGTCCGCGACGGCGAGAACGGCTACCTGTTCACCCCCAACGACAGCGACGACCTCGCCAAGAAAATCACCCTCATCCTGGAGCTCCCCGCCGAGGAACGCGCCGCCATGGGCCAGGCCAGCCGGCGGATGGTGGAACCCCACAGCATCGAGGGCACACTGCAGACCTTTGAGGACCTGTACCGCGGCGCAAGCTTCGAAGACAAGGTGGTCTGAACTCAACCAGGAACCCGGCGGCCGGCACCAACCGTGGTCTGAGCAGGTGTTCCGGTTTGCTAGAGTGTTTTTGCCCTGCCGAAAAAGTCCGCATCGGACCAGGCCGGGCCACGGGGCTATAGCTCAGCTGGTTAGAGCGCGGGACTCATAATCCTAAGGTCCTCGGTTCAAGTCCGAGTAGCCCTACCAGGTGGATGCCCTCCGGTCTGCGGAACCGCAGACCGGAGGGCATCCTTGTCAGTGAAACGCCTGCTCACGAATCGCAGCCGTGAGCCGGCGGCGGACCACCTGTTCCTCGCCACTGCCGGTCGTCGGCAACCGCAGCAGCGCAATGCCGTGGCTATGGCAGATCTCGTTCTTGAGGCCGTCCCGGATTCTTTGCGATGCATCAGCCTCGTGGAAGGCAAAACCGTCGACCTCCACAGCGAGGACGGGCATGTTGGTGATCCGGCTGTAAACGACGAAGTCCACCGTGGCGCGGTTCCGCACATACGAGGCCTGCTGGGCCGTGAGCCGGGAAAGGTCCGGAAGCAAATTGCGCAAAACCACCTGATCGGCAACAGCAAATTCTTTGTACGCTTCCTCGGCCAGGATTTCCCGGAGCAGTGTCCCCGCGATGTTTTCCGACGCGAACCTGGACGTGTTCTGAAGCCGGGCAGCGAAGGGCCGGAGCTGCGCTGAGTACTCTTTGTAGAGCAGATCGAACACTGAAAGAACTGCGCTTTCGAAGACAGCGTTCCCCGGGTTCTGGTACTGGATGAACTGCACCAGGTCGCGAAGATGGCGGCTGGCCGGCAGCATGCTGTGGTTGGTCACCAGGACAAACCGTTTCACTGCGCGGGAGACGGCCACGTTGACCAGCTGGGGGTCGTCAACAAAGCCAACCCCGGACCGTCCGTTTTTGGTCTCGTCCAAGACGGTGCTCATGATGATGACTTTCTTTTCCCGGCCCTGGAACTTATGGACCGTGTCAGCCTCGATCCTGTTCTGCAGGGCTTCCGCGACTTTATCGACCTGCCGGCGGTAAGGGGTGACCACGCCGATGTCGCCAGGTTCCGTGTCAGCACAGAAGTCCTGCAGTACCTCCTGCGCAATGACGTCCGCTTCGCGCTGGTTGGTGCGGCCACCGACGTGCTGCCGCATGTGGTTTCCCTCGGCGGTGCGGACCACCACGAGCGCCTGATGTTCCGCGTTGCCGGTGGTGTAGGGGACCAGCTGGCCGCCGTAGAACTTCCGGTTGCAGAAATCGATGATTGCAGGATCGCAGCGGTAGTGTTCGCGGAGCATGGTCCGGGGAAGGCCGGTGCCGAACCGCTCGATCACTGAGGACAGGATGCTGTGCTTCCCGTAGTCGTATTCCGGGGCAGGTGCCGGCCGGCTGCGCTCGGCGGCGCTCCGCTGCGGGATGTGCGGGAGCTGCTTCAGATCGCCGACGACGATCACGTTCCGTGCGCAGGCCAGCGCCTGGCCTGCCGCCAGCAGGTCCACCTGGGAGGCTTCGTCGATGATCAGGTAGTCCAGCAGGAAACCCGCCGGGATGCTTCGCCGCAGCGAGTGGCAGGTGCTCACAATCACCGGGTAGTCGTTGGTGAACGACTTGAAGTGCCGCAAATAGGTGGCGTCTGAATAATCCCGCGACCGGGCACCGGCGTAGCGCTGGAACAAGCTTGCTTCCAGCGCCAGCCGCGACTGCTGCTTCAGTTCATCTTCGAGACCGGTATAGTCCGCTGCCTCGAGCTGTCCCTCCGCCGCCTCGATCTGCTGTTCCAGTTCCGCGATTTTGGTTTCGTAGTAGGCGGACTGAAGCCGGAGGACGACGTCGGTGTCGTAGGGATCGATGTTCCTTGTTGACCCATACCGTAAACGGCTCCTGAACCGTCGGACAAGCTTTTTGACGGGTCCTTCGTCGGCAGGGGCGGCCGCCGTTGCGGCCAGGAACTCGAGGATCCGGCTGGACGGCATTCTCAGGAGCGCCAGCGGCGGGAGCGGGGGCAGTTCGTGACCGTCGACGTGGAGGCTGAAATGGCGCTGCTCCAGCCTGTAGGCATCAAGCTCCTGCCGCTGGAGGGCCAGGTCCCTTCCCACCGTCTGCAGGTGCTGAAGCCGCACATCGAGGTCAGCTATCCGGCCGGCTGCCGGCATGGACACCGGGGAGGCCCCGGCCTGGCGTTGCGCGGCGGCGTTCCGAGGGTGCTGTTCCGAGAAGAATTCGCTGCGGAGATCGCTCTTCCTCAAGTCTGCGACGACGTGGCCGAACCCCTCCCGGGCAAGCTTGTCCCGGACGTTCTCCACCGCGGCGTTGTTGAAGGAGACAATGCCGACAGTCTGTCCGGGGCAACGGATGATGTTGGCAACAAGGTTAAGTATCGTTTGCGTCTTTCCCGTTCCCGGCGGCCCGTCGATAACGGAGATACGGTGGGTGAGTCCGGTCTTGAGGGCTTCGCGCTGGCTCAGGTTGGACGAGAACGGAAAGATGACTTCTCCGGCCCCGGCCCCGGCCCCGGCTCCGGCCGGGCATTCCGTGGAATCCCCATGAAGATAGAGCTCGAGGACACTTCCCCGGGGAACTGCGGGGAATTTCTTGTACAGCGCCTTCAATGGATCGTCTTGCCTGAGATTGGACACGACGTCGTGCCAATAGTCGAGGACACCGGAGGCACCGGGGTCGAGGGCCGCGTCACGCACGATGCTGAACCCGTCCTGCCCGCATGTCTGGTAACTCTCGCGTCCGTCCGTTGAGGAGAAGACCCGCCACCATGTCTGACCGGGCCCGTCGAAGCGCCACACTTCTGACACGCCGTTCACTGGCCGGCCGTTGACGCTGACGCTGTCCAATTTGCCAATGGATTCCCGTGCCGGGTTACGGAGAATCAACACTCTTCGGGCCGAGTACGGATACGTCTTCGTGCCGCCTGCAACCTGGAAGGTCAAGTAGGTCGAGTCCGCGCCCGCTTCGTAGTCCAGGACGTCCGGGGTTTTGTCGTCAAAACCTGAATCATCCCGGCGTCGGATCAGGATGGCCTCGCGGCGCGGATCAGTCATGGCGCTTCCCCCAAGCAAAAGTGTGCACATCTTTGAACCCCGACCCTACCGAAGTTCGTCGCCCGGCTGTCGGGCGCGCCGCAGCAGCTTTCGTCCAGCCGGGCCGATGCCATCCAAGCGCCCTTCGGCCGACGCCATTGCAGTGTGGGCGACTGATGCGGTAAGTTACCCACCAGTAACTTAAGGTATTTTCGGGACGCCCCTTCCCGGAGCCGTCCGCCAGCACTAAACCCCTGCGAGGAACCCATGTCCAGCAAATCAATTGACATCAACGACCTTCCCTACGCTGATGGCGACTTCTTCGCTTTTGAGCAGCTGCTGTCGGATAAGGAGCAGGACAGGCTGGCCGAGATTCGTGGCTTCCTGGCCCGAGAGGTGAAGCCCATCGCCGTGGACTGTTGGAACCGCGGCGAGTTCCCCATGGACCTCATTCCGAAGCTGGCGGAAATCGACCTGGTCAGCCCGGTACGCCGCCAGGGCTACTCGAACCTTTTTGCCGGCCTGGTGCACGCCGAAGCCACCCGCGCGGATACGTCCATCGCCACCTTCCTGGGCGTCCATGACGGACTCTTCACCGGCTCCATCGAGGCCCTCGCCTCCCAGGAGCAGCAGGACGCCTGGCTGCCCGCCATCTATTCGCTGAAGAAGATCGGCGCGTTCGGCCTCACCGAGCCCCTTGGCGGCTCGGACGTGGCAGGCGGCACGCGCACCACGGCCCGGCGTGACGGCGACACCTGGGTCCTGAACGGCGCAAAACGGTGGATCGGCAACGCGACCTTCTCCGACTGGGTTGTCATCTACGCCCGGGACGTTGCAGACAACCAGGTCAAAGGATTCCTGGTGGACACGGCTCTGCCCGGATTCAGCGCCACCAAGATTGAGAACAAGATCTCCCTCCGCACCGTCCAGAACGCCGACATTGTCCTGGACGACGTGGTGGTTCCTGACTTCTTCAAGCTCGCCGGAGCCAACAGCTTCCGTGACACGAACAAGGTCCTCAAAGTCACCCGGCTGGCCGTCGCCTGGCAGGCGGTGGGCCAGCAGCTGGCCGCCTTTGACGTGGCCCGCCGATACGCGGTGGAACGCCACCAGTTCGGCCGGCCGCTGGCATCCTTCCAGCTGGTCCAGAGTCAGCTGGTTCAGATCCTGGGCAATGCCGTCAGCTCGATGGGCATGATGGTCAGGCTTTCCCAACTGGAGGATGCCGGCCAGGCCAAGGACGAACAGTCGGCCCTGGCTAAGGCATTCACCACCGCCCGGATGCGCGAGAGCGTGGCGATCGGCCGCAGCCTCCTGGGCGGGAACGGGATCGTGACAGACTTCGAAATGGCCAAGATCTTCGCTGACGCCGAAGCCATCTACTCGTACGAGGGAACCCATGAGGTCAACACGCTGGTCACCGGCCGTGCCATTACGGGGATTTCAGCGATCGTCTAGGACGCCTGGGGGCGGCCCGGGCGGCTCCCTGCTGAGCGGCAGCAGGACGGACGGGCGGAGATCTGTGACGAATCCCAGCGGGTTGACGTAGTCATCGGCCCGCCGGACGCCCCAGTGGAGGCAATGCCCGGCAGCGCAATGACCCGGCTGCAGGGTGCCGATCACTTCACCCTTGGTTACTGCCGCCCCGACCGTCAGGGGACTCTCGACAGGTTCAAAGCTGCTGCGGAGTCCGCCGCCGTGATCGATGGTGATCACCGGACGGTCCACCACCACCCCTACAAAGCTCACGGTGCCGGACTCCGGGGCGGTGACCGGGCCGCCGTCGTACACTGCCCCAAGGTCCACGCCGCGATGCCCGCTCATCCACGGCCTGTCCGGCGGGTCGAACGTGCGCAGCACGGCCGGTTTGGGGGAGAGTGGCCAATCCCACGACGGGCGCGGCGCGGTGGCCTGGGGTGCGGCTGCCGCCGGCAGCAGGAGGAGGGCGGCGAGCGTAAGGGCGGCTTTCATCAGGCCAGTCTTCCGCGCCGGATCGGCTACCGGGAGTGCCCGGTCCGGCTATGTGGAAAACGCCTGCGGAAGGTCCGGTTGCTGTCCGGTGGATATCGCCGCCTGTAGTACACTTGGTGGAGCAGTTTGCTGTGCCCTCAACGCGTTTGCGTCGGCACGCCTCATTCAGGAATGCGGGGGAGCAGCAGCTGACTACGCGCATCCAGACCTCCGATTCTGAAGCCCCGGCTTTGTTTGAGGAGGATTGCGTCTCTTGCGGTCAGGGCCTCCATGGTCCTGATGAGAGCCGCAATGGATGCCAGGAGCACGGCCCGTCCCGGGCCAAGCTAATCAACCGTCAACTATTGGCAGGGTAAGAGATTCTGAAAAGGTTCTCTCATGAATGACCTGCCGGAAGGAGCGTCGGCATGCCCGTCGTAACTATGCGCCAGCTGCTTGACAGCGGCGTCCACTTTGGACACCAGACCCGTCGTTGGAACCCGAAGATGAAGCGCTTCATCTTCACGGAGCGCAACGGCATCTACATCATTGACCTTCAGCAGTCGCTGTCCTACATCGACCGCGCCTTCGAGTTCGTCAAGGCCACCGTTGCACACGGCGGCACCGTACTCTTCGTCGGCACCAAGAAGCAGGCCCAGGAAGCAATTGCCGAGCAGGCCACCCGCGTTGGCCAGCCCTACGTGAACCAGCGCTGGCTCGGCGGTATGCTCACCAACTTCCAGACCGTTTCCAAGCGCATCCAGCGCATGAAGGAACTGGAAGAGATCGACTTCGACGACGTCGCCGGTTCCGCGTACACCAAGAAGGAACTGCTGCTCCTTCGCCGTGAACTCACCAAGCTGGAAACCAACCTCGGCGGTATCCGCAACCTGACCAAGGCACCGTCCGTGCTCTGGATCGTGGACACCAAGAAGGAACACCTGGCTGTTGACGAAGCCAAGAAGCTGAACATCCCCGTTGTGGCCATCCTGGACACCAACTGCGATCCTGACGAAGTCGACTTCCCGATCCCGGGCAACGACGACGCCATCCGCTCCGTGAACCTGCTGACCCGCGTTGTTGCGGACGCCGTGGCTGAGGGCCTCATCGCCCGCAACCAGCGTGCAACCGGCACCACCGAAGCTCCGGAAGAGCCGCTGGCCGAGTGGGAGCGCGAGCTCCTCGAGGGCAGCAAGGCCGAAGCCGCTGCAGCCGCTCCGGCAGCAGAAGCTGCTGCTCCGGCCGCCGAGGAAGCCCCGGCTGCCACCGAAGCTCCGGCCGCCGACGCGGACAAGTAACAACAAGTAAATCCGGATTCTCCGGCGCTGCCCGCAGCGACGGATCACTGACAGGATGGCGGCTCACCCGGTGAGCCGCTGTCCTGTCGGTCCGTACACCACATAAAATTTCTAGACAGAGGGGTTCACATGGCGAACTACACTGCCGCTGATATCAAGGCTCTGCGCGAGCGCACCGGCGCCGGCATGATGGATGTCAAGAAGGCTCTCGACGAGGCTAACGGCGACGCCGAGAAGGCCATCGAGATCATCCGCATCAAGGGCCTCAAGGGTGCTACCAAGCGCGAAGGCCGCTCCACCGCTGAAGGCCTGGTTGCTGCCAAGGTCAGCAACGGCGTCGGCGTGATGATCGAAGTCAACTGCGAGACCGACTTCGTTGCCAAGGCTGACAAGTTCATCCAGCTGGCCGACAAGGTCCTGGCCGTGGCCGTGGAATCCGGCGCTGCCGACCTCGACACCCTGCTGGCCACCGAAGTTGACGGCAAGCCGCTGTCCGAGGTTGTTGTCGAAGAAGGCGCAATCCTGGGCGAAAAGGTTGTTGTCCGCAGGATCTCCCGCATTGAGGGCGGCACTGTTGACGCTTACCTGCACAAGACCTCCAAGGATCTCCCGGCCCAGGTCGGCGTCCTGTTCGCCGTCGACGGTGAAGGCGAAGCCGCCGCCACCGCCGCGCACGACGTCGCAGTGCACATCGCCGCGATGTCCCCGAACTACCTGACCCGTGAAGACGTTCCGGCCGAACTGGTTGAGTCCGAGCGTCGTATCGCAGAAGAGACTGCCAAGGCTGAAGGCAAGCCCGAGGCAGCTCTCACCAAGATCGTCGAAGGCCGCGTGACGGGCTTCTACAAGGGTGAGGTCCTGGTTGACCAGGCATTTGCCAAGGACGCCAAGAAGTCAGTGGCGCAGGTCCTCGAAGAGGCCGGCGTCAAGGGCACGTCCTTCGCACGCTTCCGCGTCGGCTCCTAGTCGAATCCGCAAAAGGGGTGGTCACTTCGGTGACCGCCCCTTTTGCATGACCGGGCACCAGCCGGATGAGACCTTTGGGCGCCCGGCACGATAACCTTTTTCAGAGTCCACAACGGGAAGGCACCCATGGAAGCCGACAATACTTCAAGCCAGCCGGAAAAGAACCGGCGCCGCGTCCTCCTCAAGCTCTCAGGTGAGGTCTTCGGCGGCGGAAAGCTGGGCGTTGATCCTGACACTGTCCGCGGTGTGGCCAAGCAGATTGCCGCAGCAGTTCCCGACGTCGAAGTTGCCATTGTGGTGGGCGGCGGCAACTTCTTCCGCGGGGCTGAACTGTCCCAAAGCGGTATGGACCGCTCGCGCGCCGACTACATGGGCATGCTGGGCACAGTGATGAACTGCCTGGCCCTTCAGGACTTCCTGGAGCAGGCCGGGGTTGAGACCCGGGTCCAGAGTGCCATCACCATGGGCCAGGTCGCCGAGGCGTACATCCCGCGCCGCGCCATCCGCCACATGGAAAAGGGCCGCGTTGTCATCTTCGGCGCCGGCGCCGGACTGCCGTATTTCTCCACCGATACCGTGGCTGCCCAGCGGGCCCTGGAAGTCCATGCCGACGTTGTCCTGATGGCCAAGAGCGGTGTGGACGCCGTCTACACGGCCGATCCGAAAAAGGATCCGGAGGCTGAGCGTCTGGACACCTTGAGCTACGACGACGCCCTGCGCCGCGATATCCGCGTCATGGACCAGACCGCGATGACCATGTGCAAGGACAACAAGCTGTCCATGGTGGTCTTCGGCATGGAAGGTGAAGGGAACGTTACCCGCGCCATCCGGGGCGAAAAGCTGGGTACCCTGGTCACCCCCTAGCTACGGCTAGGATGATTTCAGCACGTTCCATCCCCGTGGCAGGACCAACGATGGAACCAGGAAAACTGAACCAAGATTGTGCAGACGGCATACCTGCTGCACTGATTTCTGAGGAGAGACCGTGATCGAAGAAACCTTGCTCGAAGCCGAAGAGAAGATGGACAAGGCGGTAGAGGTAGCCAAGGAAGACTTCGCGGCGATCCGCACCGGCCGGGCAAACCCGGGCCTCTACAACAGGGTGCTGGTGGACTACTACGGTTCACCCACCCCGCTGCAGCAGCTCGCGTCCTTCGCCATCCCGGATGCGCGCACCATCCTCATCACGCCGTTCGACAAGACCGCCCTGCGCGACATCGAACGCGCGCTGAGCGACTCCGAGGTAGGCGCAAACCCCTCCAATGACGGCAACGTCATCAGGATCACCATCCCGGACCTGACCCAGGAGCGCCGCAAGGAATATGTGAAGATCGTCAAGACCAAGGGCGAGGACGCGAAGATCTCCATCCGCAACATCCGCCGTAAGGCGAAGGAAACGCTGGACAAGCTGGTCAAGGACGGCGAAGCGGGCGAGGACGAAGGCAGCCGCGCCGAGAAGGAACTGGATGCCCTGACCAAGGCCCATGTTGACGGCATCGACGAGCTGCTCAAGCGCAAGGAAGCAGAGCTGCTCGAAGTCTGATGAGTCAGGCAGAGCAAGCCCCCGCAAAAAGGGCGCGCACGAGGGGGAAACAGCCGCGGAGCAACCCAACGCCCAAAGCTGGCCGGAATCTTCCGGCGGCGATTGTGGTGGGGCTGGCCATGCTGATCGGCGTGCTCGGAGGCCTGCTCTTCCTTCCGCTCGGCTTCGTTGCCGTCACCACGGGGTTCGCTGTCTTCGGTGTGTGGGAGATTTTCCGCGCCCTCGAGGCCAACGGAACCCGGATGCCTATTGTCCCGGTCATGGTGGGAACCGTCGGCATGCCCTTCGCTGCATACTTTGGCGGCTTGGAAAGCCTGCTCTTCGCCATGCTCCTGAGCTGTGTGGCGGTGCTGCTGTGGCGGTCGGTTGAGAGCCCGGCCGGATCGGCGAACAGCATCTTCGCCGGCGTCTTCACGCTTGGCTGGGTGCCGTTCTTCATCAGCTTCGCGGCGCTGCCGCTGCATGCCGTCGGTGTCGCCACCCCGGTGGGACTCTGGCCCGGCGGGGTGATTCCTCCGGGCGCGTGGCAGGTGGCAGTGATGCTCCTGCTGGTGGTCTCGAACGACACATTCGGCTACCTCGTGGGCGCCTCGCTGGGCAAGCACCCCATGGCGCCGAAGATCAGCCCCAAAAAGTCCTGGGAAGGGTTTGCCGGGTCGATTGCCGGGGCAACCCTGATCGGGGTCCTGGCCTGCATCTTCATCCTGGACAAGCCGTGGTGGGTAGGCGTGATCCTGGCCGCAGGCCTCGTTGCGGCCTCCACGGCCGGAGACCTCGCCGAGTCAATGGTCAAACGCGAGCTGGGCGTCAAGGACATGAGCAGCGCCCTGCCCGGGCACGGCGGCGTGATGGACCGGCTGGACTCCATCGTCTTTGCTTCGCCGGTGGCGTTTGTCCTCTTCTCCACGGTCTCAGGTACCTGAACCGTGCCGCATCTCCTGACCATGTCCGCTTGCGTCGCCGGACCATGGCGGCACGAATAGACTGGTGCCCGATCTGACCCAGCTGAAAAGCAACAAAAGGAACAACAGTGGCTTTGGATTTTCAACGGAAAATTCCCGCGTCGTTTGAGCGCGTGCGGGGCAACGAGTTTGGCTACAACGCCAAACAGGTGGACCAGTTCCTGCAACGGGCCAAGGTGGCGCTGGAGACACCGAAGGCTGCCATCCATGCCGTCAGCAGCGCCGATGTCCGCGGTGTCTCCTTTGACCCGGTCAAGGGCGGCTACTCCGCTGCCGTTGTGGACGCTGCCTTGGACCGGCTTGAAGACGCCTTCGCCCGCCGAGAGCGGGACGAACTGATTGCGGCGCGGGGCGAAGACGCCTGGCTCCGCGAGATCGGCAACCTGTCCGGCATCCTTCGGGGCCGCCTGCACCGGCCGGACGGGGAACGTTTCCGGCGTCCCACCAAGAAGAAGGCGCGCAGCTACAGCATCCTGGACGTGGACAATCTCTGCTATGACCTGATCGGCTACCTCGAGGCGGACAAACCCCTCAGCGTCGACAGCGTCCGCCGGGCCGTCTTCCGCCCCGCAACCGGCCATGACGGATACGAGGAAACCCAGGTTGATGCATTTCTGGACCGCGTGGTGGAACTCATGGCGGCCATCGACTGAGATAGCTGCGCCCGCGCAGGGCAGGCAGTCAGAGGGCAGGCAGTCGTAGGGCAGCCCGTCGCAGTGCAGTCCCCGGTACGCGGCGTTAGCGTGCGTTCCGGGGTGGCAGTGGGTCCGTTGGGCTGGGTGATACTGGCGTGTAGTCTCGCCAGAACCCGGCATAGGACTTGTAGCCATGGATCGAGGACCCGGCCAGGAAGACGAGTCCGGCCGTGGCGGCCAGAGCAGCGGCGATGCCCGTACCGGTACCGAGCACTGACGCCAGCAGCCCGGCCAGGTCGTCGTGGGGTGAAGCCATGAGGAACTTCCCGATGTCAGGATCCAGCTCGAGGTAGGCTGCCCGGAGCCTGTTCATCGCCAGCACCTACATGATGTCTTCGGCGGCGACGTTTAGCACCCGGATCTGGGTGAGCAGGCCCACCATCAGGTCCGTGGCCAGCACCACTCCGGCCAGCAGGAGGAAGATGTCCGAGAACCTGGTGGCCTGACCCACGAGGGCGAGGCCACCAGGCTCGCGGAGGTCAGGGTCAGGAACATGCTGATCCGCGTGAGGACCTCACCCTGCGTTGTGCTCCGGGATGCAAGCAGGCTCCAGTGTTCAGTGGCGAGCAGTTGCGCCCGGACCGATGGTGAAGCGCTGTCCGGGGCGCCGGTGCCCGGGCTGACTCCGTCCTGCGGGGACATGCCGCCATTGTCCACCTTCGCGGCTACATGCGCGACTGCCGGCCGACGGCGTGCTGGGAGCGGCCCTTGACTGCACCCGTTCCGTGTCACCAACGTGCCGGGACAGTATACTTAGCGTTCGGTGGCCAGCGGCCGTTCCGGCGTATGCAGCCTGGTCATGACCCGGGTCATGGTTTTCGGAACCCGGTCTTTGGTGCCGCGTGAGACGAAAACCATCACGGCGAACGCTGCCGGCACGGTCCAGGCCGCCGGCTGGGCCAGCCAGAACGGGGTCCCCGCACCAAGGACGGCCCCGCACACCATGGCACCGCCGCAGAGGACTGCGCCCGTAACCATCCCCGCGATGGCGCCGGTGTCCGTCAGCCCCCGCCACCAGATGCCCAGCAGGAGCACCGGACAGACCGTGGAAGCGGTGAAGGCAAACACCAGGCCCACGCTCCCGGCGAGGGCCAAGGAATCGGTGGTCACCGCGAAGCCCAGCGGGACGATCGCGGAAACGACCGCTGCGAGCCGGAAACCGCGGACGCCGCCGCCCAGCACGTCCTGGCTGATGACGCCGGCCAGCGAAACCACCAGCCCCGATGTGGTGGAAAGAAACGCGGCAAACGCGCCGGCAACCACCAGGGCCGAAAGCAGGTCCCCCGCGGTGCCGCCAATCAGCTGTCCGGGGAGGAGCAGGACCACCGCATCCGCCCGCCCTGACCGGGCGAGTTCCGGTGCGAACATCCTGCCGGCCAGCCCGTACGCGGTGGGAAAGAGGTAGAACACCGAAAGCAGGCCGAGCACGATCAGGGTGGTCCGCCGTGCCGAACTGCCGTCCGGGTTCGTGTAGAAACGCACCAGGACGTGGGGGAGTCCCAGGGTGCCAAATAGCAGGGCCACCAGCAGCGAGACGTTCTGGTAGGCGCCTGCGGGAGCCATTGCGGTGGGGTTCATGTCTGCGGAGGCCACGGCGTCGGTCCCGTTGCCGGCCAGCGTGAAGACCATAAACAGGACCGGGACGGCCAAGGCAGTGAGCTTCAGCCAGTACTGGAACGCCTGGACAAAGGTTATGGAACGCATGCCGCCCGCCACCACAGTCAGGCACACCACGATGACGACGGCGGCTGAGCCCACCCAGGGCGGCAAGCCGGTGGTGATCCGGATGGTGAGCGCGGCACCGTGAAGCTGGGGCACGATATACAGCCAGCCCACCACAACCACCACCAGGCTGGTCACCCGGCGCACGGCCCGGGAATCCAGCCTGGCTTCCGTGAAGTCAGGAATGGTGTAGGCGCCGGACCGGCGCAGCGGAGCGGCCACAAACAGCAGCAACATCAGGTACCCCGCGGTGTAGCCCACCGGGAACCACAGCGCATCTGTTCCCGAGAGCAGGATCAGCCCGGCCACACCCAGGAAGCTGGCCGCGGACAAGTACTCCCCTCCGATGGCCGAGGCGTTCCACCACGGCCGGACGGTCCGGGAGGCAACATAAAAATCCCCGGTGGTGCGGGAAACCCGCAGGCCGTAGAAGCCGATCACGGCCGTGGCCACCGAAACCACAACCAGCGAGACCACGCCGATAACGGGATTCATGAGGACATCACTTGTCCCCGGCCAGGTCGCGGTAGCGGGTCTCATTCCGGGCTGCCGTGCGGATGAAGAGCCAAGCGCTGAGGCCTATGACCGGGTAGATCCCCGCCCCCAGCAGCAGCCAGTCGAAGGGGATACCCCACACCCGGGTCTCGGCCAGGCCGGGCACTGCCGCCAGCAACACCGGAAAAGCGCCCAGGATCAGCATGAAGCCGACGGCCACCACCAGGGCAAGCCGCAGCTGCGTCCGAATCAGGGACCGGACGAAAACCTGTCCCACCTCTGATTCCTCAGCTGCTTCCCGCGTTTCGCCGGCCGGGCGGGGAAGCGAGCGCGGTGCGGTGACGCGGACGCGTGTCATGCCTGCGGCCGGATCCGGGTGGTTTCCAGCTTTTCCCTGACCGTGGGAAGGTGGCGGCGGCTGATGGGAAGGCTCGCGCCCGCCACCGAGACGCTGGGCCTGTCGGCCGCCAGTTTCATGGACGAGACGTGTTTCAGGGCCACCAGGTAGGAACGGTGGGTCCTGATGAAGCCGGCGTCCGCCCATTGCTGCTCCAGGTCGGCCAGCGGCACCCGGATCAGGTAACTGGCGTCCGCGGTGTGCAGCCGCGCGTAGTCTCCCTGCGCCTGGACGTACGTGACGTCGTCGCGCCGGATCATCCTGGTGGTGCCGCCCTGGTCAACGGTGATCATCTCAGGCGCCGGGCCGCCGTCGCGCAGCAGCTCGCTGATCCTGCCCACGGAGCGGGCCAGCCGCTCAGCCCGGATGGGTTTGAGCAGGTAGTCCACAGCCGCCAGCTCGAAGGCTTCCAGGGCGCAGTCCTCATCCGCGGTGACAAACACCACGGCCGGTTTCTTGGTGCTCCGGGCAATGGCGCGGGCGACGTCCAGGCCGGACACGGCGGGCATGTGGATGTCGAGGAAGACGGCGTCCACTGATTCGCTGGTGAGGGCCCGCAGGGCCTCGGAACCGGAGGAGGCCCGGTGAATGGTGCCGATGCGGTCGTCCCTGCCCAAAAGGTAGGCCAGTTCCTCCACCGCGGGGAGCTCGTCATCGGCGACGAGGACATTAATCATGGTCCTACATTAGCCGCCCATGGGCAGCCGGCGGCGGCCGGGATCAGGGTCCCGGCTCAGGCATCGTGGCCGGGCTGGGACTTCGGTACGCGCAGGGTGATCAGGGTCCCCTCACCCGGTGCGGTCTCTATCACCAGGCCGTGCTGGTCCCCGTAGACCTGGCGGAGCCGGGCGTCCACGTTCCGCAACCCCACGTGGTCCCCGTCCCGGTGCCCGGCGAGCATGGACTGGAGTTCGGCAGGATCCATCCCCACGCCGTCGTCCTCGATGGTGACTTCCGCGAAAGCACCCGAGTCGTTGGCGGTTATGGTGATGTGGCCGGCGCCTTCCTTGGCCTCAAGGCCGTGCCGGACAGCGTTTTCCACGAGCGGCTGCAGGCTCAGGAACGGAATGACCGTGCCCAGCACCTCCGGCGCGATCCGAAGGCTGACCTGGACGCGCTCCCCGAACCGGGCCCGCTCCAGCAGCAGGTAGCGGTCGATGCAGCGGAGCTCCTCGGCGAGGGTCGTGAAGTCACCGTGCCGCCGGAAGGAGTACCTCGTGAAGTCCGCGAACTCCACCACGAGTTCACGGGCCCGCTCCGGGTCCGTGTTGATGAAGGAGGCGATGGCGTTGAGGGAGTTGTAGATGAAGTGCGGGCTGATCTGGGCCCGAAGGGCCCGCACCTCGGCCTCCATCAGCAGTGTCCGGGATGCATCCAGTTCGGCGAGCTCCACCTGGACGGCCACCCAGTCGGCCACTTCGCTCGTGGCGCGGACCAGTCCGGCGCCCGCCGACGGGGCAAACGCCGCCACGGCGCCCACAACCCGCGAGCCGGCGCGCACCGGTGCGATGACGGCGGCCAGGGCTCCGGAGGCAGGTTCCAGTCCCAGCTCCCGGGCCTGGAGCACGGTGGTGCGGCCACCGGTCAGGACACCGGCGGCCAGGTCCATCAGCAGCGGCTTCAGTTCCTCCGCGGCCCCGTCCCAGGCCAGGACGCCCGCCGTGTCCGTGATGGCCAGGGCTTCGCAGCCCAGCAGCGCGCGGAGCTGCTTGCTCGCCTTCGCAGCCCCGGCGGGATTGAGTCCCGTGCGCAGGTGCTGCCCGGCGCGGGATGCCGCGTGGAGGGTCTTGTAGGTAGCCTGCTCCGCGTCGGTGCCCAGCTCGCGGAAGGACCGCAGGAGCTTGATTCCCAGACCGACGACGACGGCGATCGCCAGCGCGATCACTGCGACTGCGGCGGCGGTCAGGAGGGGGGAGTCCGGCATGCTGCCAGCGTAGCGTCGGCCGCCGTTAGGCGCAGCATCGTGACCGTTGGGCGACCGTGCGGGCCCCCGCTCTGGAATGCAGGCCCTACGCGCGCGCACAGTGATTGCAGTCACATTGGCGGCGCCCTCCATGCGGGGTGGCTGACCGGTGGACGAGTCAAACTCTCAATGAGGAGGAACGATGGGTAATGATGCCCGGACTCCGGACGCAGCGGCGTCCGTGGACTTCGAGGAAGTCCAGTCGACGGCGCGGTTCCAGGAATTGCGAAAACGTCACCGCAGCTTTGTCTTCCCCATGGCCGTGGCCTTCCTGCTGTGGTACTTCGCGTACGTCCTGCTGGCCGACTACGCGGTCGGGTTTATGTCCACGAAGGTGTGGGGCAACATCAACATCGGCCTGATCCTGGGCCTCCTGCAGTTTGTGTCCACGTTCGCCATCACCGGCTGGTACGTCAGCTACTCCAACCGGAAACTTGACCCCATCGCGGCAGAGATCCGCCACGAAATTGAAGGCCATGAATTTGATAAAGACGGCAACCGCGTGACCGGAGTGAACAAATGATCGGGATTGCCACGTCAGTTGACGTTTCTCAACTCAAGGAAACCACGCTCCTCAACATGGGCATCTTCGCCCTGTTCGTCGCCGTCACCATGGTGATCGTGCTGCGGGCCAGCCGGAACAACAAAACCGCCGCTGACTACTACGCCGCCGGCCGCTCGTTCACGGGGTCCCAGAACGGCACCGCGATTGCCGGCGACTACCTGTCCGCCGCCTCCTTCCTGGGCATTACCGGTGCCATTGCCGTCAACGGCTACGACGGTTTTATGTACTCCATCGGCTTCCTGGTGGCGTGGCTGGTGGCCCTGCTGCTCGTGGCAGAGCTGTTGCGGAACACCGGCAAATTCACCATGGCCGATGTCCTGTCCTTCCGGCTCAAGCAGCGGCCCGTCCGCATCGCGGCCGCCATTTCCACCCTGGCCGTCTGCTTCTTCTACCTGCTCGCACAGATGGCCGGAGCCGGCAGCCTGATCTCGCTGCTGCTGGGCATCAGCGACTGGGGCGGCCAGGCACTGGTGATCATCGTGGTTGGTGCGCTCATGATCATGTACGTCCTGATCGGCGGCATGAAGGGCACCACCTGGGTCCAGATCATCAAGGCGATGCTCCTCATTGCCGGCGCAGCCGTGATGACGCTGTGGGTGCTGGCCATCTACGGGTTCAACCTCTCCAACCTCCTCGGTGCAGCCGTTGAAACGTCCGGCAACCCGGCCGTGCTGAACCCGGGCCTGCAGTACGGCAAGAGCGAAACGTCCAAGCTGGACTTCATGTCCCTGGGCCTCGCGCTGGTCCTGGGCACGGCAGCCCTGCCGCACGTCCTCATGCGCTTCTACACCGTGCCCACGGCCAAGGAAGCCCGCAAATCCGTGGTCTGGTCGATCTGGCTGATCGGTCTGTTCTACCTGTTCACCCTGGTCCTGGGTTACGGTGCCGCAGCGCTCGTGGGTGCTGACACCATCAAGACGGCTCCGGGTGGCGTCAACGCCGCGGCACCGCTGCTGGCCTTCCACCTTGGCGGCCCGCTGCTGCTGGGCTTCATCTCGGCGGTGGCCTTTGCGACCATCCTCGCCGTGGTGGCCGGCCTCACCATCACCGCGGCTGCCTCGTTCGCCCACGATATCTACGCGAACGTCATCTCCAAGGGAAAGGCCGACGCCGAAACCGAGGTCAAGGTGGCGCGGCGCACCGTGGTGGTGATCGGCATCCTCGCCATCCTGGGCGGTATCCTCGCCAACGGGCAGAACGTGGCCTTCCTGGTGGCGCTTGCCTTCGCCGTTGCGGCATCCGCCAACCTGCCCACCATCGTGTACTCCCTGTTCTGGCGGCGGTTCACCACCCAGGGTGCGGTGTGGAGCATGTACGGCGGTCTGGGCTCCGCCATCCTCCTGATCATCTTCTCGCCCGTCGTGTCCGGCGCACCGACGTCCATGATCAAGGACGCCCACTTCGCCCTCTTCCCGCTCAGCAACCCGGGCATCGTGTCCATTCCGCTGGCGTTCCTGCTCGGCTGGCTCGGCACCGTGCTGGACAAGAAGCGCGAGGACGCCACCAAACAGGCCGAAATGGAAGTGCGGTCCCTCACCGGAGTCGGCGCGGAGAAGGCCGTGGACCACTGACACCAGGCAAGCGGACGACGACGGCCCGGAAGCCGCCGTCGTCCGCTTGGCAAAGCCCGCAGCCCCCTCAAGAGCTGCGGGCTTTCCTGTGCCTGGAGCCTTACGCCTTGGGCTTGATCTTGATGCTTACCATCTTGAGATCGTCGGTGCCCTCGAAACGGTAGACGAGGTCAATGTCCTTCCCGCCGCTGCACGCGATAAGCCCCGCCACGTCGGCCGCCTTGGTGCCGTTCTCCGTGCCGGCACTGACGTTGTTATAGGTGGGCTTGCAGGAGCCGTCCATTTCCAGGGACTTGATGCCTGCAAGGAACTCTTCCTTGGTCACCTGCTTCTGGAGGGCAGGGTCCAGGTAGAGGTCATAGGCTTGGGACGAGTCGCCGGCGATGACGAGTTTGGTGAAGTCGTCCGCGAGGCCCCTGGCATGGTTGGTGGGTCCGGCCACAACATTGACCAGGATCACCACGCCGAGGATGACCAGCAGGAGGACGCCACCCGCCACACCCAGGATGGTCCACAGCCGCCGGCGGCCCGGTGCGGGGGGTTGCTCGCCGGGGAGCCCGAACGGCCCGTCAGCCGGAGGCTGTCCGGCAGCGCCGTGTTGTGCGGCAGCGCCGTATCGTCCGGCAGCCGCGTACTGCGTCGGGTCGCCGTATTGTCCGTCAGTGCCCGCTCCCGTCGCTGCGTAACGTCCGGCCGCTGCAGACTCGTCCGCTGCATACTGGTCCGCAGTGTACTGGTCCGGCGCAGATTGGCCGGGGGTGCCGTCCTGGTCCGGGGTTTCAGGCTGACCGGACTGTGGCTGGTGCTGCGGCTGCCGGGGCCAGGGCGCCGGCTGGTGCGGTTCCTGAGGGTTGCTCACATCGAGCCTTTCCGGCAACGCGGTGGCACTGCCTTTTGCTGGGGCCGCCGGGCGGTACCCGCGGTTCTACCAGGGAACAGCCTATAGCCCGGCTTGCAGGGCGGCCGCGCGCCAATGTAGTGCGGAAAAACAATTTTGCGTCAGGTTTTTGGGCTGCCCTAACTGTCCTGGCCCTCGCCGGAGCCGCGGTCCAGGAGCGGCTGAATGCGGAAGGGAATGAGCTCACCCATGGCCAGTGCGGTATCGGTCCGGTCCACTCCGTCGCACGCCAGGATTTTTCCGTTGATCCTGAAAAGGTCTTCGGCGTCCAGGGCCACCACACGCAACAGCAGGTCGGCGGAACCCGTCAGGCCGAATCCCTCGAGTATTTCCGGTATGCCGGCAAGGTCCCGTGCCAGCTGCCCCAGCTTCTGTTGCTGGACGTGCACCGAGATGAAGGCCATCAGCGGGTACCCCAGCGATGCGGGGTTGATCCGGCGCTCGAAGGACAGGAAGACGTGCCGCTTCTCCAGTTGGGCCATGCGTGCCTGGACCGTGTTCCGGGACAGTCCCAGCTTTTGGGCCAGCGCCACCACCGTGCGCCGCGGATCACGGGCCAAGGCCGTGAGCAGCCGCGTGTCAGTGCCATCCAAGGGGTGCATAATGCGCAACTTTAGCACGGTCGATGCACCCCAAATAGGGCATTGTGCTCAGTATTGGTGGCGGTAGTTGTACCCATTGAACATTGTGAGTAGGGTCACAACTATCCGGGGCAACGGCGCCCGGGCGGCTGGCTGCCGGCGGGATCACAAGTCCCCACGCGCCGGTCAAACGACGTGAAGAGGGTGCGTGCCATCGTGTCTACAGACGAAACGGACCAGGGCGGAACAGCGGGAGGTACTCCCGCCGGCGGAACAGGGAACTTGGGCGGATCGGGCAGGAACCTGGTCCAACTGATCACCCCGCAAGGGGAGCGGGTCAGCCATCCGGAATTTGATCCCTGGGTCAAGGACATCGGAGATGAGCAGCTGTGCTCACTCTTTGAGGACCTGACGGTCATCCGGCGCATCGACGTCGAGGCCACGGCGCTCCAGCGCCAGGGAGAGCTCGGCCTGTGGCCGCCGTTGCTGGGCCAGGAGGCCGCTCAAGTGGGTTCCGCCAGGGCCCTGCGGCAGGACGATTTCATCTTCGCCAGTTACCGCGAAAACGGTGTGGCCTACTGCCGCGGCGTCGGCCTCACGGACATTTTGCGGGTCTGGCGCGGAAATGCCGCCTGCGGGTGGGACCCGTACACGGTCAACATGGCCACCCCCCAGATCATCATCGGTGCGCAGACCCTTCATGCCACCGGGTATGCCATGGGCATCCAGAATGACGGCGCCGACTCGGTGGCGGTGACCTACTTCGGCGACGGTGCCACGAGTGAAGGCGACGTTAATGAGTCCATGGTCTTCGCCGCCAGCTACCAGGTGCCCGTGGTCTTCTTCTGTTCCAATAACCACTGGGCCATCTCGGAGCCGGTGCGGCTGCAGTCCCATGTGCAACTGGCGGACAGGGCCGCAGGATTCGGAATTCCGAGCCTCAGGGTTGACGGCAATGACGTCCTGGCCGTGATGGCAGCCACGCGCGTGGCCCTGGACCGTGCCCGGCACGGTGGGGGACCAACCTTTATCGAAGCGGTCACCTACCGCATGGGCCCCCACACCACCGCTGACGATCCCACCCGTTACCGCGACGCCAATGAACTCGAAGACTGGGCCGCGAAGGACCCCATCGAACGGGTCGGGGCACTCCTGGACCGGAAGGGGCTGCTCACGGACCAGTTCCAGCAGCACGTCAGGGACAAAGCGGATGCGGTGGCCCGTGAACTGCGTGCAGGCTGCATCGGAATGCCTGAGCCGGAGCCACTGGATGTCTTCAAGCACGTATACAGCTCACCCAACTCATGGCTCGACCGGCAGCAGGACCACTACGCCCGCTACCTTGCGTCGTTCGGCGACCCCGCAGAAGCCACATCACAGGAAGGTGCACGCTGATGACCCGGATGACCTTTGCCCGTGCCATCAACTCCGGCCTGCGCAAATCACTCGAAAACGATCCCAAGGTTGTCCTCATGGGCGAGGACATCGGCACCCTTGGTGGTGTGTTCCGCGTCACGGACGGTCTGCAGAAGGATTTCGGCACGCATCGGGTGGTGGACACGCCGCTGGCTGAATCGGCCATCGTCGGCACTGCCGTCGGCCTCGCCTACCGCGGCTACCGGCCCGTCGTGGAAATCCAGTTCGACGGATTCATTTATCCGGCCTTTGACCAGATCGTGAGCCAGGTGGCCAAGATGCACTACCGCACCATGGGTGCGGTGAAGATGCCCATCACCATCCGTGTGCCCTTCGGCGGCGGCATCGGTTCGCCCGAACACCACTCCGAGTCGCCGGAGGCATACTTCACCCACACCTCCGGGCTCAGGGTGGTCACCGTATCCAACCCGCAAGACGCGTACACCATGATTCAGCAGGCCATCCGGTCTGATGACCCGGTCCTCTTCTTCGAACCCAAGCGCCGCTACCACGACAAAGGCGAGGTGGATGAGGGGCTTGACCTGTCCAACGCACTACCCATGGGCACTGCCAGGGTGGTCACTGAAGGCACCGATGTGACCCTCGTGGCCTACGGTCCACTGGTGAAGACCGCCCGGGACGCCGCCACAGCCGCCGCCGACGAAGGGGTCTCCATCGAGGTCATTGACCTGCGCTCGCTGGCCCCGGTGGATTACGCCACTGTCGAAGCGTCCGTTCGAAAGACGGGCCGGCTGGTGATCACCCACGAGGCCGGCCAGTCCGGCGGCGTTGGCGCAGAGGTTGCCGCCAGCATCACCGAACGGTGCTTCTACCACCTCGAAGCAGCGCCCGTCCGTGTCACGGGGTTCGATGTTCCCTACCCGTATTCCAAGGTGGAGATGCATCACCTGCCGGGGCTGGACAGGATCCTCGACGGCGTGGACCGTGCGCTGGGCCGGCCCAATTCACTCAGCGGGCTGGAAGGATGAGCGCCACCATGATCAAGGAATTCAGGCTCCCGGACCTGGGCGAAGGCCTCACGGAATCCGAAATCGTCAACTGGAAGGTCAGCGTGGGAGACACCGTCAGCCTGAACCAGGTGATTGCCGAGGTTGAAACGGCCAAGGCTGTGGTGGAGTTGCCGTCTCCTTTCGCCGGCGTCATCACCGCGCTGCACGAACAACCCGGCACGGTGGTGGAAGTCGGTAAGCCGATCGTCTCGTTTGAGGTAACGGACGACGCAGGTGCGTCACCTGCCGGGACCGCTCCGGCTGAGGCGGATACCCCCAAGCGGCAACCCAACCTGGTGGGGTATGGCGCCGTCGTCGAAAGTTCAGGGCGGCCGGTCCGGCGGCAGCGCAACATTGCAGCGCCGGCGGTTGAACCTGCCGCAGCCGCCGTTGTTGAACCCGCTGAAGCGCATCATGCCGAAATCCATCCCGCTGAAACGCATCCCGCGGAAACCGGGTCCTTCGAACGTCCGCGGTCCACGCCGCCGGTACGGAAGCTGGCCAAGGACCTCGGCGTCGAATTGACTGCAGTCGCCGGCACCGGGGCTCACGGCCTGATCACGCGGGATGACGTGCGTAATTTCGTGGGCGGCGGGGACGTTTCAGTGGCGACGCGCCACCTGTCGGCCGTGGCCGACGCCCCCGGGAGCGGCGCAGGTGTCCCGGCTGACCTGGCCGCCGTACACGGCGGGCGGGAGACCCGCACTCCCATCAAGGGCGTCCGAAAGGTCACCGCCGCCGCGATGGTGGCAAGCGCGTTCACTGCCCCGCATGCCACGGAGTTCCTCACGGTGGATGTCACCCCCACCATGGACCTGCTCGCCAAGCTCAAAACAAGCCGGGCTTTTGCGGACCATAAGCTGACTCCGCTGACCCTTGTGGCCAAGGCTGTGCTGGTGGCGCTCCGTCGCAACCCGTCGCTGAACTCGCGGTGGGACGAGGCCAACCAGGAAATTGTCCAGTTCAATTACGTGAACCTTGGCATCGCCGCAGCGACGCCCCGCGGTCTCACCGTGCCGAACATCAAGGACGCGGACACGATGTCCCTGATGAGCCTTTCTGAAGCCCTCACGGAACTGACGGAAACCGCCCGGGCCGGCAAGACTGCTCCGGCGGTGCTGGCTGGCGGGACCATCTCCATCACCAATATCGGGGTGTTCGGGATCGACGCCGGCACGCCCATCCTGAACCCGGGCGAGGCAGCCATCCTGGCCGTGGGCGCGGTCCGGAAGATGCCGTGGGAATTCCAGGGCGACGTGGCCCTGCGCCAGGTCATGACCTTGAGCCTGTCGTTCGATCACCGCCTGGTGGACGGGGAGCAGGGCTCACGGTTCCTTGCCGACGTTGGCACCATCCTTGCGGACCCGGGCATGGTGCTGACCATGGTGTGAGCCGCGGGTTTTTGTCCAGGTACTGCAACTGGGGACGGCGGCTCGCGCCGCGGTCTGCGATATGTGTGCGGTATCTGGACAAAATTTGTCTGCGGTATCTGGACAAAGACTCCGGCGTCAGGGGGTCGCGGGGGTGACGTCCGCCAACAGCGCTGCGAGGGCCATACCCTCCAGCAGCGGACGGGCGGTCCGCACAGCCACCTTGCGGCCGTGGCTGCGCACCGAGTGGGGAGTGGAATTGATCAGGCCGAAGGTGGCGTGGGCCCGCATTCGCAGTTCCGCGACGTCAACGCCCGGGTGCAGCCGGGCCAGGACGTCCACCCAGACCTCCACGTAGCTCCGCTGCAGCGCCCTGACTTCCGACTGGTCCCGGGGCGAGAGATTGCTGAAGTCCCTGTCCTGGACGCGGATCACATCCGGCTTTCCCAGGGCAAAATCCACCTGGAACCTCACCAGCCGGCGGAGTGCCTCCAGAGGGTCGCTCGTTTCGGCCGCCACGTGCCGGCCACCTGCCAGGAGCTCACGGCTGACCGTCAGCAGCAGGTCAGCCAAGACCGCCTGCTTGCCCGGGAAATGGCGATACACGGCCGGGCCGCTGACGCCTGCTGCGGCCCCCAGGTCCTCCAGGGACACGCGGTTGAAGCCGTCCACCGCAAAAAGCGCTGCGGCAGCATTCAGCAAGGCTTGGCGTCGGATCTCCTTGGCGTGGCTGCGCTGGGTCCCGGGAACCGCCTGGGTGCCGGGATCTGCCGGCGTCCCGGGATATGCCTGATCGCCAGACCCACCGGCAAGGGGCCGGGCAACTGCACCGGACCGGTCGTGCGGCGCCGGATTCGATGGCTGCGCAGGTCGGCTGACGGGCACGTTTCCTCCTCGGACCAGCGAATTCTAGCAGCGCATCCGTGTGTTGGACATCACAGTTAATAAAGACTAACCTAAATCTCAGTTACACAATGCTAACCGAGTTCGTGCTTGCAGCTCCGCAGGGGACTTCCAGCAGCAGCTCCCACAGAACAGGATCGGACCGCGTCGATGGAGACCCTCACCAGCCGGCTTGACGCCGCAAGTGACGCGTTTGCGGCCAACAGGACCGCGCAGCTCACCCTTGCCGGTGAACTGCGCGCCAGGCTGGCCGAGGTTGCCCTGGGCGGCCCCGCCAAGTCCCGGGAACGCCACGTGGCCCGCGGAAAGCTCCTGCCCCGCGAGCGCATCGACCGGCTGCTGGACGATGGCAGCCCCTTCCTGGAAATCGCTCCCCTCGCTGCCAACGGCATGTACAACGATGACTCACCCGGTGCGGGGGTCATCGCCGGGATCGGGCTCGTCCACGGCCGGCAGGTCCTGGTCATCTCCAACGACGCCACCGTCAAGGGCGGCACCTACTATCCGATGACCGTCAAGAAGCACCTGAGGGCCCAGGAAATCGCGCTGGAGAACCGGCTGCCTTGCATTTACCTGGTGGACTCCGGGGGAGCCTTCCTGCCCAAGCAGGACGAGGTGTTTCCGGACAAGGAGCACTTCGGCCGGATCTTCTATAACCAGGCCAGGCTCTCCGCGGCGAAGATCCCGCAGATCGCTTCCGTCATGGGGTCCTGCACCGCGGGCGGCGCCTACGTTCCGGCCATGAGCGACGAGACGGTCATTGTCCGGAACCAGGGGACCATCTTCCTGGGCGGACCGCCGCTCGTAAAAGCCGCGATCGGTGAGATCGTCACTGCGGAGGAGCTCGGCGGCGGCGACGTGCATTCCAGGATTTCCGGAGTCACGGACCACCTTGCGGAGAACGATGAACACGCGCTGCAGATCATCCGCGATATCGTGGCGACGCTCCCCAGGCCGGCAGCCCCCGCCTGGGATGTGGACTGCGTCGTCGAGCCTGTAGCGGACCCGGGAGAGCTCTACGGCGCGGTGCCCACGGACGTCAACGCGCAGTATGACGTGCGTGAGGTGATTGCCCGGCTGGTGGACGGCAGCAGGTTCCACGAGTTCAAGCGGGAGTACGGCACCACCCTGGTCACCGGCTTCGCAAGGCTGCATGGCCACCCCGTGGGGATCGTGGCCAACAACGGCGTCCTGTTCAGTGAATCCTCGCTCAAGGGCGCGCACTTCATCGAACTGTGCGATCAGCGCGGCATCCCCCTGGTCTTCCTGCAGAACATCTCCGGGTTCATGGTGGGCAAGGATTCCGAACAGGGCGGCATCGCCAAGAACGGGGCCAAGATGGTCACCGCGGTGGCCACGGCCCGCGTGCCCAAGCTGACCGTGGTGATTGGCGGGTCCTTCGGGGCAGGCAACTATTCCATGTGCGGCCGGGCCTACTCACCGCGTTTCCTCTGGATGTGGCCGGCGTCCCGCATTTCAGTGATGGGCGGCAACCAGGCGTCCAGCGTTCTTGCCACCGTCAAGCGGGACCAGTACGAGGCCCGTGGTGAGGAGTGGACGGCCGCTGACGAAGAAGCCTTCAAAGCCCCGATCAAACAGCAGTACGAGGACCAGGGCAGCCCGTACTACTCCACCGCCCGCCTCTGGGACGACGGCGTGATCGACCCCGCGGACACCCGCACCTTCCTGGGACTGGCGCTCGACGTCGTCTCCCGCACCCCGCTGCCGGAGACCTCCTTCGGCCTCTTCCGGATGTGAGCCACCAAATGACTGGAACACCCGCGCTGGTCAAGGCAACACAGTTGCCACCGCCGTTCAGCACCGTCCTCGTAGCCAACCGCGGGGAGATCGCCTGCCGCGTGATCCGCACCCTGCGCGCCCTCGGCATCCGTTCAGTTGCTGTTTACAGCGATGCCGACGACGGTGCCCGCCACGTGCGCGAAGCCGACGTGGCGGTACGCATCGGTCCTGCCGCGGCCACGGAGAGTTACCTGAAGATCGAGGCAATCATCCAGGCCTGCCGGGACACCGGCGCCGAGGCTGTCCATCCGGGCTACGGCTTCCTGAGCGAGAACGTTGACTTTGCCCGCGCCCTGGAGAAGGCCGGTATCACCTTCATCGGGCCCGGTGTGGAAGCCCTGAACGTGATGGGTGACAAAATCCGGTCCAAGAACCATGTGGCGGGCTACGGAGTTCCCGTGGTGCCGGGCATCGCCGAGCCGGGCATGACGGATGCTCAGCTGATGGCGGCCGCTCCAGCTGTCGGCTTTCCGTTGCTCATCAAGCCCTCGGCCGGAGGCGGCGGAAAGGGCATGCATATCGTCGAGCGGCCCGAGGACCTCGAGGCCACGCTTGCCACGGCCCGCCGGGTTGCCGCCAGCGCATTCGGCGACGACACGCTCTTCCTCGAACGGCTGGTGCGCACGCCGCGGCACATCGAGGTGCAGGTCCTCGCCGACAACCACGGCAACGTCATCCACCTCGGCGAGCGCGAGTGCTCGCTCCAGCGCCGCCACCAGAAAGTCATCGAGGAAGCCCCGTCGCCGCTTCTTGACGCACTGAACGACGGCGGTGCCACCCGGGCGCGGATCGGCGAGGCTGCCTGCCAGGCGGCCCGCAGCGTCCACTACAGTGGTGCCGGCACGGTGGAGTTCCTTGTCTCGGACGAAGCTCCGGACCAGTTCTTCTTTATGGAGATGAACACGCGCCTGCAGGTGGAGCACCCCGTCACCGAAATGGTCACCGGGATTGACCTCGTTGAGTGGCAGGTGCGGATCGCCGCCGGCGGGGAACTCACAGTGCGGCAGGCCGACGTCGAACTTAGCGGGCACGCCGTTGAAGCCCGCGTCTACGCGGAAATCCCGGAGCGGAACTTCATGCCGTCCGCGGGCGAAGTGGTGCTGCTGGATGAGCGGGGCGCAATCTTCACGGCCATGGAAGACCTTGATTCCTTCACTCCGGCGTCCGCCGATCCGGAAATCCGCATTGATTCCTCGCTGCGTGAAGGACTGGAAATTTCCAGCGACTACGATCCCATGGTGTCCAAGGTGATCGCCTGGGGCCGGGACCGTACTGCGGCGCTGGACAAGCTGGACACGGCACTCTCGCGCTACACGGCGCTGGGCATTGACGCCAACGTCGAATACCTGCGCCTGCTGATCAACGACTCCGACGTCCGCGCAGGCCGGCTCGACACGGGCCTGATCGAGCGCAAGATGCCGGACTTCACGTTCCGGCGCATCGGCGACGCCGAACTCATGGCCGCGGCCCTGCAGTTCTGGGTCCTGGCCGAAGGACCGTCCACCGTGGGATCCCCCTGGGACACCACCCGGGGTTGGCGCCTCGGCACGCCGGCGCCCTGGCGGATGAGCTTCGGCGTCCCCGGCGGCGGAATTGCCACCGTGGCCGTCACCTGGCTCAGCAACCTCGATCTGGGCCACGCGCTGGTCAGCGTCAACGACGGTCCCGCACACAAAACCGTTGTGATCGGCCTGGCCAGTGACAACATCTATCTGGAAATCGACGGTGCGGAACTCCGGTACGCCCTCGGCAGTCTCTGGGACAGCTACCCGCACCGGGGGAATCCGGAGGCCGTGTTCGTGGGCAACGGCGGGTGGTCCTGCCGTTTGGAGGTACTGACGCGGGAATCGCGGCTGGCCCGCGTCCTCGCCGCCATCGAACGCGAGGAAGGCCTTGCCGACCCCGAGGTCCGTTCGCCCATGCCCGGAACCGTGGTCTCCGTCGCCGTCAGCGACGGTGACACTGTGGAAGCCGGCCAGGTGCTCCTCTCCGTGGAAGCCATGAAAATGGAGCACCAGCTGGTGGCCGAGGTTGCCGGCACCGTGCATACCGGCGTCAAAGCCGGCGACCTGGTGAAGGCGGACCAGGTGCTGGCCACCATCCACACACAGGCCGCCGTCCACGCAGCGTCTGCTGGTCCATCCGCGGACCCCATGAACCCACTCAGTGACCCAGACAACACAGGCGAGGGAGCCTAGCTATGCCGGATTTTGAACTCACCGAGGAATACCAGGACCTCAGCGACACCGTCCGCGACTTTGCGGACAACGTGGTGGCCCCGGTGTCCACCAAGCACGATGAAGAACACAGCTTCCCTTACGAACTCGTGAAACAGATGGCGGACATGGGCCTCTTCGGGCTGCCGTTCCCGGAAGAATACGGGGGTATGGGCGGAGACTATTTTGCCCTCGCGCTCGCCCTCGAACAGTTGGGCCGGGTGGACCAGTCCGTGGCGATCACCCTGGAAGCAGGCGTGTCCCTGGGCGCCATGCCCGTCTACCGGTTCGGCACCGAAGCGCAGAAGGCTGAGTGGCTGCCGGTGCTGGCCTCGGGCCAGGCGCTCGCCGGCTTCGGCCTCACGGAACCCGAAGCCGGTTCGGACGCCGGCGGAACCAAAACCCACGCCAGGCGTGAGGCCGGGCAGTGGGTGATTAACGGCAACAAGGAGTTCATCACCAACTCCGGCACGGACATCACCCGCCTCGTGACCGTCACGGCCGTCACCGGCCGGACGGAACGCGGCGACGGCACCGTCAAAAAGGAGATCTCCACCATCCTGGTGCCCACCGACACTGCGGGGTTCAAAGCGGAAAAGGCCTATAACAAGGTGGGCTGGAACGCCTCGGACACCCATCCGCTCACGTTGAAGGACGTCCGCGTGCCGGAGGAAAACCTGCTCGGGGAGGAAGGCCGCGGTTACGCGAACTTCCTGTCCATCCTGGACGAGGGCCGGATCGCCATCGCCGCGCTGGGGACCGGGGCGGCCCAGGGCTGTGTGGACCTGTCCGTGAAATACGCGAAGGAACGCAGTGCGTTCGGGCAGAACATCGGCAAGCACCAGGCCGTCGCGTTCAAGATCGCCCGCATGCAGGCCAGGGCCCACACGGCACGCCTCGCCTACTACGACGCTGCGGCCAGAATGCTGGCCGGCAAGCCGTTCAAGACGCAGGCGGCCATCGCTAAGATGGTCGCAGGTGAGGCAGCCATGGACAACGCGCGGGACGCCACTCAGGTGTTCGGCGGCTATGGCTTCATCAACGAATTCACCGTGGCACGCCACTACCGCGACTCCAAAATCCTGGAGGTGGGGGAGGGCACCACGGAGGTCCAGCTGATGCTGATAGCCCGCGAACTCGGACTGTAGCAAGCAGCTGGTCCGGGATCGCCACGCGGTGGCGGAGCCTGTCGGGACCCTTGAAAGGACCAACGATGATCAACAAGGTTGTTGCCAGTGCCGAGGAAGCCATCGCCGATATCCCGGACGGCGCGTCGCTCGCGGTCGGCGGGTTCGGCCTGTGCGGGATCCCTGTGGCCCTGATTGACGCCCTGCACCGGAGCGGAACCAAAGACCTGGAGACGGTGAGCAATAACTGCGGCGTGGACGACTGGGGTTTGGGGGTCCTGCTGCACGACGGCCGGATCCGGCGGACCGTGAGCTCCTACGTCGGTGAGAACAAGGAGTTCGCGCGCCAGTACCTTTCCGGCGAGTTGGAAGTGGTGCTGACCCCGCAGGGCACCCTGGCGGAGAAGCTCCGCGCCGGCGGCGCCGGGATCCCGGCTTTCTACACAAGAGCGGGCGTGGGCACCCAGGTGTCCGAGGGCGGCCTTCCGCAGAAGTACGACGCCGGCGGGGGAATTGCGATCGCGTCCGCCCCTAAGGAGGTCCGCACCTTCAACGGGGTGGACTACGTGCTGGAAGAGTCCCTGACACCGGACTTCGGCCTGGTCCATGCGTGGAAGGGGGACCGCCACGGCAACCTGGTCTTCCACGCCACCGCCATGAACTTCAACCCCCTTTGTGCCATGGCCGGCAGGATCACGATTGCCGAAGTGGAAGAGCTCGTGGAACCGGGGGAACTGGATCCGGAGCACGTCCATGTGCCGGGCATCTTCGTCCAGCGGGTGGTGGTTGCACCCGGCGGGGAGAAACGCATCGAAAAGCGGACCGTGTCGCTGGCAGCGCCGGCCGCGGGCCCATCACAGGCAGGAGCGTAGCCATGGAGTCCAGCATCACGCAGGGAGCGCCTCCCCGCCCGGAAGCCGTACGGCACGAATACCGGGGCGCCGCCGTCGGGCACCCCGCCGGTACCGACCCGGACACCAAGGGCTGGACCCGCAACGAGCTCGCCGCCAGGGTGGCCCGGGAGCTCCGCAACGGCCAGTACGTCAACCTGGGCATCGGCATGCCCACGCTGATCCCCAACTACATCCCGGCCGGGATCGAAGTGGTGCTGCACTCCGAGAACGGTATTTTGGGCGTCGGCCCCTACCCGGCGGAGGACGCCGTGGATCCCGACCTGATCAACGCCGGCAAGGAAACCGTCACCGTCAACAAGGGGGCCGCTTTCTTCGACTCGGCCGCATCGTTCGGCATGATCCGCGGCGGGCACGTAGACGTGGCCGTGCTGGGCGCCATGGAAGTGGCCCGGAACGGGGACCTGGCCAACTGGATGATTCCGGGCAAGATGGTCAAGGGTATGGGTGGCGCAATGGACCTGGTCTTCGGCGCCAAAAAGGTGATCGTCATGATGGAACACGTTGACCGCAACGGCCGCCCCAAGATCGTGGAGCAGTGCTCCCTGCCACTGACGGGAAAGGCCTGCGTGGACCGGATCATCACCGACCTCGCGGTGATCGATGTTGTCACCGAGGGCGGACAGTCCCGGCTGGTGCTCCGTGAACTGGCGCCCAACGTCACCGTCGAGGAGGTCGCGGCTGCTACAGGCGCCGAGCTTTTCGAAGAGGACCAGGAGCTGACCGTATGACCGGCCCCCGTGTGATCGAGCAGCGCGGCCTGTACTTTGATGAACTCGAGCAGGACGTGGTGTACGCGCACCGGCCCGGACGCACCGTGACGGAGGCGGACAACGTCCTCTTCACCACCCTCACCATGAACACGCAGGCATTGCACCTGGACGCCGCCTGGAGCGCGGGGCAGCCCTTCGGCCAGCGGCTGGTCAACTCCATGTTCACGTTGTCCACAGTGGTGGGACAGTCAGTTTCGCAGCTCACCCAGGGCACCATCATCGCCCAGCTGGGCCTGACCGATGTCTCCTTTCCCCACCCGCTCTACCACGGCGACACGCTCTATACGGAGACCGTCATTACACAAAAGCGGCTGTCGGCGTCGCGGCCGGGCCAGGGCATTGTGACCATGCAGCACACCGGCCGGAACCAGGACGGCACCGTGGTGGCCCTGGCTACCAGGAGCTGCCTGATGTGGACCCGTGCGGCTCACAGCGGGACGCCGGCGGAAGCCAAACAGGGGAACGCGGAAGGCCAACAGGGGAGCGGGAAGGGGAGCGTGGCGGGCGCTGAAAAGGGGACAATATCCCTATGACATTTGTGATGGGACCCGCCCTTCTGTTCTGCCCCGCCGACCGACCCGAGCGCTACCAGAAGGCAGCCGAACGCGCAGACGCCGTCATCCTGGACCTGGAAGACGCCGTGGCGCCCGCGGACAAGCAGCGGGCCCGCGGCGCCATCCTGGCCCAGCTGGGTGGGGCCGGGGACGGACCGGAACTTGACCCGAGCCGAACCATCGTACGGATCAATCCGGCCGGCACTGAGGAATTCGGGAAGGACCTGCACTGCCTGGCACACACTCCGTACCGGACCGTAATGCTGGCCAAAGCGGAGAGCGCCGACCAGCTGGCGGCACTCAAGGACTTCCACGTGATTGCCCTCTGCGAGACCGCCATCGGAATCCTCAACGCGCCTGCCATCGCAGCGGCACCCAATGTGGTGGCCCTGATGTGGGGTGCCGAGGACCTGCTCGCCTCCCTGGGCGGGACCTCCAGCAGAACGGACGACGGCGGCTACCGCGCCGTGGCGCTGCAGGCACGATCCACGGTGCTGCTCGCCGCCCGGGCCTTCGGCAAGGAAGCCGTGGACGCCGTCTACGTCAACATCCCGGACCTGGACGGACTCGCCGTGGAGGCAGCCGACGCCGTGGCCTCAGGGTTCAGCTCCAAGGCCTGCATCCACCCCACCCAGGCCGGCGTGGTCCGCGGAGCCTACGCGCCCTCCGGCGTCGACATTGCGGCCGCCCGGGAACTGTTGCGCGCTGCCGCCACGGCCGGGTCCGGCGTCTTCCAGTTCAACGGCAAGATGATCGACGGTCCCATCCTCAAACACGCTGAAGCGACCCTCCGCAGGGCCGGCGCGGACGTCTAGATCACCGGTCCTGAACCGCTGTCCTGAATTAGCGGATCCGCCCGTGGGTCCCGCGCAGCGACAACGGCGGAATCGCCTCATACAACAGCGTCCTTACCCAGCGTTCCCCGGTCTCCCGGAACTCCGAACGGGTGGCGAAACGGTACAGGTAACTGTTGACGCGCACCCAACGCGGCGGTTCGCCGTCGAACGGGTCTTCACGAAGCAGCCGCAGCGTCCGGGGGTCGGCCTCGAGGAGTTTGCCGAGGAAGGCGTAGAACCAGCCCTCATGGACTGTGCGCAATGGCAGGAACCACATTAGCCAGTCCAGCCGCAGGTGGTACGGCGCCCACTGCCGCGGCAGCCGGCGGACGTCGCCGGGCTTGCCTTTGAACCCGTACTCGCGCCAGGCTGCCGCGTCGTCAGGCTCGGCGTCCAGGGTGCCTTCCACTACGATCTCGATGCGATGCCGGGTCACCGTCCCGAACGCACCGTAGGTGTTGACAAGCTGCCATCGGTTGAAGCTGGCATTCATCAGCTGGCCCTTGGAGACAAGGTTCCGTAGCGGCCAATAGCTCAGGACCACCAACAGCAAGGTTGCGGCGAGGAAAATTGCGAGCCAGTACGGGGGATTGCCTCGCGACCCCGCCCCGGGGGCCCAGTCCAGGGGCAGGAACGGAAGCACGGCATGGGCCACCGGATCGCTGACGGCGGCAAAGGCCAGCACAATGGCCATCCAGTTCAGCCAAGCGAAGTTGCCGCTGGCCACCAGCCACAACTGCGTGAAGATGATGATGCCGGCAGCAGCGGAACCCAGCGGCTGCGGGGCGAAGAGGAAAAAGGGGACCACCAGTTGGGCGAAGTGATTGCCGAGCACCTCCAACCGGTGGAACGGTTTGGGCAGCAGGTGCGCCTGCCTGCTCAGAGGGCCGGGCATCGGCTGGGTCTCGTGGTGGTAGTACAGGGCCGTCAGGTCACGCCATTCCCGGCCGCCGCGGATCTTGATCATTCCCGCACCGAACTCCAGGCGAAAAACCAGCCACACCAGCAGGAGCAGCACGGTTCGGGGCGGCTCTGTCTGGTCGGAGCCAAGGAACGCGACCGTGAAGCCGGCCTCCAGGAGCAGCATCTCCCAGCCGAAACCGTAAAACGTCTGGCCGACATTGGATATCGACATGTAGAGCAGCCACAGGGCCAGGAACGCCAACAGCGGCACCCACGGCGGTCCCACCTGGGGGAGGCCTGCCACCAACAGCGCGGAAATCACCAGGCCCAGTGCGCAGACCAGGCGAAGCAACCTGTCCGAGTAACGCCAGCGGAAAAGCGTGGGCCGGCGCAACACACTGAACCTCTCCAGATACCGGGGAACGGGAAGCAGCCCGTGTTCCCCGAGGAGAGCCGGGAACTGGTTAAGGGAGGACAGGAAGGCAACAAAGTACAGCGCTGCAATGCCTCGCTGCAGCACCAGCCGAGCGAATTCGTAGTCCGGAGCGTCGAACCAGGAAACCCAGTCCACGCCATCAACGTTACGCCTGGCCTTTCCCGGCTCCTAGATCCGGCAGACCAGGAAAGCGCCGGGGGTGCGGGATACTTAAGCCATGCAGCCTCGCAGAATCGTCCTCCTCGGATCCACCGGTTCCATCGGCACCCAGGCGATTGACGTCGTCGACGGCGCCCCGCACCTTTTCGAGGTAGTGGCACTCAGCGCGGGCGGCGGGAACCTGGGGCTGCTCGCCCGCCAGGCGGTCCACACAGGCGCTGCCGCCGTCGGCATCGCCTCCGGTGACGCCCGGCAGCTGCAGGACCTGATCGCGGAGGCTGCGCGCCTGGCCGGCCGCCCGGACTACCGCCCGGAAATCATCGCCGGCCCCGACGCCTCGGCGCGCATCGCAGCCGTGGAGGCCGACGTGGTGCTCAACGGCATCACCGGTTCCATCGGCCTTGCCCCCACACTGGCCGCGCTGAAATCCGGTGCGACGCTGGCTCTGGCGAACAAGGAATCGCTGATCGTTGGCGGAGCACTGGTCAAGGCCGCGGCCCGCGAAGGCCAGATCGTTCCGGTGGACTCCGAACATTCGGCCATTGCGCAATGCCTGCGCTCCGGCACGGCGGCCGAGGTGGAGAAACTCATCCTGACGGCCTCCGGCGGCCCGTTCCGGGGACGCACGCGGGAGCAGTTGCATGACGTGTCACCGCAGGAGGCGCTGGCGCACCCCACCTGGGACATGGGCCTGATGGTCACCACCAATTCGGCCACCCTGGTCAACAAGGGCCTTGAACTGATCGAAGCGCACCTGCTGTTCGACGTGCCGCTTGACCGGATCGACGTGGTGGTGCATCCGCAGTCGGTGGTCCACTCCATGGTCCAGTTCATTGACGGCTCAGTCATCGCGCAGGCGTCACCGCCGGACATGCGCCTGCCTATCGCCCTGGGGCTCGGATGGCCGGACCGGGTGGCGAAAGCGGCGTCGCCGTGCGACTGGAGCCGCGCCACCAGCTGGACCTTTGAGCCCCTGGACGCCACCGCATTTCCCGCGGTGGACCTGGCCAAGGATGCCGCGAAGCAGGGAAGCACGTTCCCGGCCGTCTTCAACGCGGCCAACGAAGAAGCGGTCCTTGCCTTCCACGCCGGACGAATCCGCTTCACGGACATCGTGGACACCATCGACGCTGTCCTCAGCGAACACCCAGGATCCTCCGAGCTGACCATTGAGTCAGTGTTGGATGCTGAAGACTGGGCACGAACACGCGCCCACGAACGTTTGGCAGTAAGCAGTCTCTAGGAAGCAGCAGATCCACGCATGAGTCCCATCCTCCTCTTCATCCTCGGCGTCGTCTTCGTGGCGATCGGCATCGCCGTGTCTATTGCGCTGCACGAAGTAGGGCACCTGGTGCCCGCCAAGCTGTTCAAGGTACGCGTCACCAAGTACATGATCGGGTTCGGTCCCACACTGTGGTCCAAGCGGAAAGGCGAGACCGAATACGGTGTGAAGGCGATTCCGCTGGGCGGTTACGTCTCCATGATCGGCATGTACCCGCCCAACAAGCAGGACGGCTCCGTCCGGCCCTCAAGTACCGGCATGTTTCAGACCCTCGCCACCGAAGCCCGCTCCATGGCCCACGAAGAAGTGGGACCGGAGGACGGCAACCGCGTGTTCTACCGCCTGCCCGTCTGGAAAAAAGTCATCGTGATGCTCGGCGGTCCCGCCATGAACCTGCTGATCGGCGTGGTGCTGACCGCCGTGCTGCTCATGGGATTCGGCATGGCCACCGCCACCACCACCATTTCCGACGTCTCCAAGTGCCAGGTTGCCGCCGGCCAGACCGTGGATCCCAATTCCCCGGACTGCCAGCTGACCCCCGCCGCCGCCGCGGGGCTGCTGCCGAATGACGTGGTCACCTCCTTCGACGGGAAAGCGGTCACCGGCTGGGACCAGCTGACCGAATGGATCCGGGCGTCCGCCGGCCGGGAAGTCAGCATCACCGTGGAGCGCGACGGCGCCCCCGTCACCACGACTGTCACCCCGGTATTGTCCGCCCGTCCCGTGGTGGGCGTTGACGGGCGCCAGGCCAAGGACGACGCCGGCAATCTGCAGTACCAGGACGTCGGCTTCCTCGGCATCGGTGCCCGGACCGCCCTGGTGCCCCAACCGGCGTCGTCCGTCCTGCCCATGGCGGGGGAGAACATCAAGCAGGTGGCCGGCGTCGTCCTCAACCTGCCCGCCCGGGTGGTGGGCGTGGCCAAGGCCGCCTTCAGCGAGGAAAAGCGCGATCCCAACGGGCCCATCAGCGTGGTGGGCGTGGGGCGCGTGGCCGGTGAAGTTGCGGCCATGGAAGACGTCCCCCTCCAGGCCCGGAGTGCCACGCTGGTGGGGTTGCTGGCGGGGCTCAATTTCGCGCTCGCGGTCTTCAACCTGATCCCGCTGCTTCCGCTCGACGGCGGGCACGTGGCCGGCGCGCTCTACGAAGGGGCCCGCCGCCGGATCGCCAAGCTGTTCGGCAAGCCTGACCCGGGAGCCTTCGACATCGCCAAACTGCTCCCTGTCACCTACGTGGTGGCTGCCCTGCTGATGGGCATGAGCGTGCTGCTGATTTACGCCGACATCGTGAAGCCGGTGAACCTCTTCGGCTAATTTCTCTGCTTCCTGAGGCCCCGTGGAGAAAGGTGGACTTTTTGGCAGCACGGCCGGCACTATCCTGGCCATCTTCGGGGTGTTCGCCCTGGGTTGCGGCCTGGCCGGCAGCCGGACGGTACGGCTCGCCCTGACGGCGATGGTGGCCACCGTGGCCGGGACGGCGTTGCTGCTGGTGCCGGCCGTGATTTCCACGTTCGCCACACCGGCCATTGGAAAGGCTTACCTGGCCGGAAATCAGGACGTGATGCAGCTGGAATTCCCGGCATCCATGAGCGGGGCATTCCTGCTCGGCCTGCTGCTGGCATTGGTGGGCAACGTCCTGCTGGGGATCGCGGTATGGCGTTCGGCTGTCCTGCCGCGCTGGGCCGGGGCACTCTGGGCGTTCGGCGCGGTGCTGTTCTTTCTTCTGGGCGTTGTCCTTGGGCAGGCCACTACCGGAAGCAGCCGGCCAACCCAGACCGCCGGGGCGCTGCTGATGGCCGGCGCCGCCGCGTGGATGGCTTGGGGCAGCCCGCGGCCGGCTGTAGGGGCTGGGAATGCACTCCGATAGCACCGCAGGTGATTCGACAATATAAGCCTATTTGGGCTTATTTTTAATAATCAGCTAATTTTGATTGATTATTAGCCATCACCTCCGTACGGTTAAGCCATGTACATCCTGACCATCGACCAGCGCGGCAGTACCCATGACGTGGACCGGGTCCCGGCCCTGATCGACGCGCTGCGCGCACTCACGCCGGACCCGTTTGAGCGCTCGGTTGGCGACGAACTCCAAGGCGTCGTGGAGCGGGCCGCGGACGTCGTAGACATCGCCCTTCATGCTCTCCGCGACGGACATTGGTACGTGGGAATCGGGATCGGCGCCGTGCAGCTCGCCCCCGGCGGAAGTCCGCGGGAAGGAATCGGGAGCGGCTTTGTGGCAGCGCGAAAGGCGGTGGAAATGGCCAAGAGTGCGGCAGCCCAGGTTCCAGTGTCAGTGGTGCCCGGCAGTATTGGACGTGGCAGGGGACTTCATCCCAGCACCGGGGAAGGAGCCATGAGCAGTGCAAACGCCGAGGCGGTGCTCCGCCTGATCGGGCGCGTCGTGCAGCAGCGCACGCCGGCGCAGTGGCGCGTAGTGGACAGGCTGCGCGCGCTCGGCGGCGGCGAGATCCGTCATGGCAGCCAAAAGCAGGTGGCCCACGAACTGGGAATCTCCGAGCAATCGGTGAGCCGTGCCGTGCTCAGGTCCGGCTGGCAGGAAGAATGGGCCGCGAGGCCGGCGGCAGCCATGCTCCTCGACTACGCCCACACCGAGGTGCTGGCGCCCTCCCACCCCGCCAAAGGAGAACGGTGAACGCACTCTGGATCGCAGCTGCCCTCGTGGTGGCCGGATTTGTTGGCTGGCCGGTGACCTCGATGGTGTTCCGGCTGGCCAGGACCATCGATGACAAGGCGGACGCGGCCGGAAGGGGCAATACGGCCGATGATTCTTCCGACCAGGACCCCTCGGCGGACGTCACCGTGGACACCCTGCCGGGTGTGCCGCCGGGTGTCCCGCCAGGGAGCCCGGCAACGGGCCCGGACCACCGGGAACGCGGACAAAGCGTGGACGGTGAGCTGACAGCCGGTGGCGGCAGGCCGCCGTCGGACGTCTCCAACCCGGCGTCGGAAGGCGCTGGGCAGGCCGCCGCAGGGCAGCCCGCTCCCGGCCAGCGGATCCTCCGCGGTGGAGCGATCATCGGAGTACTCGAACGCCTGGGCGTTGCCGTCGCCATCCTCACGGGACAGCCGGTGGCCATCGCCTACATCGTGGCGATCAAAGGCCTGGGTAGGTTTGCCGAGCTGAAGGAAACACCGGTGGCGGCCGAACGCTTCATCATTGGAACGCTCACCTCGATGCTGTGGGCGGCAGGCACGGCAGCCATCGTCAAGGTGTACCTCCTGATGTGAGTTCCCGGATCGGTGTCAGTCCGCGCCGGGGGATAGGCTGTCCTCATGACTGTTTTTGCCGTTGAGTATGTGTACGCCGCTGATTCCACCGCCGCCCTTGATGAACACCGCCCCGCGCACCGCGCCTGGCTGGCGGGCCTGGCGGACGACGGCCAGTTGCTGACCAGCGGACCCTACGGTGACGGGGCAGGCGCACTGTTGATCTTCAAGGTCCAGGACGAATCCCAACTGAACAGCCTGCTCAAGGAGGACCCCTTCGCCGCCGCCGGGACCATCGCCGGCATCCGGACCACCGAATGGACCCCCGTGATCGGCCTCCTGGCCGCCCACGCGTCCTGACCCCCGGACCACTTCCCCTCCCGAAACACCTACCCAAGGAGTCCATGTGACCTCGGTCAGCCTGGGAATGCCGTCAGCACCACCACCCGTCCTCGCCCCCCGCCGTAAGACGCGCCAGATCAAAGTGGGCTCGGTCGGAGTCGGCTCGGACTCGCCCATCAGCGTGCAGTCCATGACCACCACCCCCACCACGGACATCAACGCCACCCTGCAGCAGATCGCGGAACTCACCGCCTCCGGCTGCGACATTGTGCGCGTCGCCTGTCCGTCAGCCGACGATGCGGAGGCGCTGCCCATCATCGCGCGCAAGTCGCAGATCCCCGTCATCGCGGACATCCATTTCCAGCCCAAGTACGTCTTCGCTGCGATCGAGGCTGGGTGCGCGGCAGTGCGCGTGAACCCCGGCAACATCCGCAAGTTCGATGACCAGGTCAAGGAAATCGCCCGTGCCGCCAAGGACCACGGCACATCCATCCGCATCGGGATCAACGCGGGGTCCCTGGAACCGGGCATCCTCAAAAAATACGGTAAAGCAACCCCTGAGGCACTCGTGGAGTCCGCCGTCTGGGAAGCGTCGCTGTTCGAGGAACACGGTTTCCACGACTTCAAGATCTCCGTCAAGCACAACGACCCCGTGGTGATGGTGGCCGCCTACGAGATGCTGGCGGAGAAAGGCGACTGGCCGCTGCACCTCGGCGTCACTGAAGCCGGGCCGGCCTTCCAGGGAACCATCAAATCGGCCACGGCGTTCGGTGCGCTCCTGTCCCGCGGCATCGGCGACACCATCAGGGTGTCCCTCTCCGCCCCGCCGGTGGAGGAGATCAAGGTGGGCAACCAGATCCTCCAGTCCCTCAACCTGCGTCCCCGGAAACTCGAGATCGTCTCCTGCCCCTCCTGCGGCCGCGCCCAGGTGGATGTCTACACCCTGGCGGAACAGGTCACCGCCGGCCTGGAAGGCATGGAGATTCCGCTGCGCGTCGCCGTCATGGGCTGTGTGGTCAACGGGCCCGGTGAAGCCCGTGAAGCGGATCTGGGCGTGGCCTCCGGCAACGGCAAGGGACAGATCTTTGTGAAGGGCGAAGTCATTAAGACTGTGCCTGAGAGCCAGATTGTTGAGACACTGATCGAGGAAGCCATGCGCATTGCCGAGGAGATGGGGGAGGCCGATGGCGAAGATGCTGTCAAGGGTAGCCCCGTGGTTAGCGTCTCATAAGGAGGGCGCCGCGCCGGAGGGGATTATCCTCCGTGCCCTTTCCGGCGCGGATACCCCTGCCCTGCAGAACCTTGCCCTGCAGGACCCGGTGGCCAACGTCTTTATGCTGGCACACCTCAAAACAGTCGGCTCGGCGGCACCCACCAGCGGCGGCGCCACGGTCCTGGGCGTTTTCGACGACGGCGTCCTGCTCGGCGCGTGCTGGGCAGGGGCCAACCTTGTCCCGGTGGAGCTGGACCCCGGGTTCGCCGGGCTGGTGGCCGAAGCGGCCAGCGCCTCCGGCAGGCGCTTTGCGTCGGCCTTCGGTCCCGCAGATTCGGTCCTGGCCCTCCACACGGAGCTGGCCGAACTGGGGCACGCAGCCCACGAAGTGCGGGAAGACCAGCCGCTGATGACCATCTGCGGGCCTCCGGCAGTAGTGCCCAACGTCGATCTGGAACTGGGCCGGATGGCCGATTTCGAGCGCATCCTTCCGGCCTGTGCGGCCATGTTCGAAGAAGAGGTGGGATACTCACCGTTCCTGGGCGGCAGGGAGTTCTACAGCCGCCGCGTTGAAGGCCTGATCAGGCAGGGCCATTCCCTTGCGCATGTCAACGGCTCCGGCGAAGTGGTCTTCAAAGCCGAACTCGGAGCAGTTACCTCCGACGTCACACAAATCCAGGGGGTCTGGATGAACCCCGGCTACCGCGGCCAGGGCCTGAGCGCGGGATACATGGCGGCAGTGGTGGAGAAGGCCCAGGCCCTGGCACCGGTGACCAGCCTGTACGTCAACGGGTTTAATCTCCGGGCCCGGTCCACGTATGAACGGGTGGGTTTCCGGCAGGTCGGGACGTTCGCCACGGTCCTGTTCTAAGGCCCCGGCGGCCCGGCCGCGATGGGTGATCTTCGCTTTCGAATGGAGAAACCCCTTGTCAACGGGCCCGCCATCCCATAGGTTCGATCTAGCTGCGCTGGAGTGGGTGGCGGTCTCACCAGTCCTCACCAGTATCTAAGCGTCGACGGCCGTAGAGCCACGCCCGGATGCAATGACCAGCCGTTTACGGCCAGGGGCTTTGCATTATCCAGGCGTGGCTCTATTGCGTCCGGCCTGATGAGGCGCCCGGCCCTCCCACCGCCAAGCGGGTGACGGATTGCCGGTAGATTAGTACCCAGAAGAATTGCCCGGCTCTGCTTCCAGCAGCCATTCCCCAGAAACGGATACCGCCCGTGGTCACAAGACTGTCCCAGCTTTTCCTGCGCACACTGCGTGAAGATCCCGTCGACGCCGAGGTGGCCAGCCACCGGCTCCTGGTCCGGGCCGGCTACATTCGGCGCGCGGCGCCAGGCATCTACACCTGGCTGCCGCTCGGCCTGAGTGTGCTGCGCAAGGTTGAAGCGGTCATCCGTGAGGAAATGGCGGCCATCGGAGCCCAGGAAGTGCATTTCCCGGCCCTGTTGCCGCGGGAACCCTATGAGGCCACCAACCGCTGGACCGAATACGGCGAAGGGCTGTTCCGCCTCCAGGACCGTAAGGGTGCCGACTACCTTTTGGCGCCCACCCACGAGGAAATGTTCACCCTCCTGGTCAAGGACCTGTACTCCTCGTACAAGGACCTGCCGCTGAGCCTTTACCAGATCCAGAACAAGTACCGCGATGAAGCGCGCCCCCGCGCGGGCCTGCTGCGCGGCCGCGAGTTCATCATGAAGGACTCCTACTCCTTCGACATTGACGACGCCGGCCTGGACGCCAGCTACGCCGCGCACCGCGGAGCGTACATCCGCATCTTCGAACGGCTGGGCCTGGAAGTTGTTCCGGTCACGGCCACCGCCGGTGCCATGGGCGGTTCCAAGAGCGAGGAATTCCTGCACCCCACCGAGGTTGGCGAGGACACTTTTGTGCGCTCCGCCGGCGGCTACGCCGCCAACGTCGAAGCTGTCACCACCGTGGTACCCGCGGACATCGACTTCAGCGAAGCGCCCGCCGCCGTGGTCCTGGACACGCCGGACACCCCCACCATCGACACCCTGGTGGCTGCCGCCAACGTGATCGCCCCGCGTTCAGAGGCCGACGGCGGCGCCTGGACCGGCGCTGACACGCTCAAGAACGTCGTACTCGCTGTCACGCTGCCCACCGGCGAGCGCCAGCTCGTGGTCATCGGCCTGCCGGGCGATCGCGGCGTGGACCTCAAGCGCGTGGAAGCCAACATCGGTTCCTTCCTGCCCATCGCCGGCGAGATCGGACTGGAAGCCGCCAACGACGACGACCTCAAGAAGCAGCCGCTCATTGTCAAGGGCTACCTCGGACCGGGCCTGACCCTGGAAGACCCCCTGCTGGGCAGCGAAAGCTCAACCAAGCTCCTCTACCTGGTGGATCCCCGCGTTGTCAGCGGCACGGCCTGGATCACCGGCGCCAACGAGGCCGGCAAGCATGTGTTCGGCCTCGTGGCCGGACGCGACTTCGGCTGGGACGGCGTTATCGAATGCACCGACGTCCGCGAAGGCGATCCCGCGCCGGACGGCTCCGGCCCGCTGGAACTCGCCCGCGGCATCGAGATGGGCCACATCTTCCAGCTGGGCCGAAAGTACGCCGAGGCGCTCGAACTCAAGGTCCTGGACCAGAACGGCAAGCAGGTTGTGGTCACCATGGGCTCCTACGGCGTTGGCGTGACGCGCGCCGTGGCGGCCCTTGCCGAGTCCAACCACGACGACAAGGGCCTGACCTGGCCGCGCGCCGTCGCTCCCGCCGACGTCCATGTGGTGGCCGTGGGCCGCGGCGAGGAAATCTTCGCGGCCGCCGAGCAGTTGGCGCTGGACCTGGAAGCCGCCGGCCTGGACGTCATCTATGACGACCGCCCCAAGGTTTCCCCGGGCGTCAAGTTCGGCGACGCCGAACTGGTGGGCGTTCCCACCATCCTGGCCGTTGGCCGGGGACTGGTGGACGGCGTCGTCGAAATCAAGGACCGTCGCAGCGGCGAAGCGGAAAACGTGGCCGTGGACAAGGCGGTTGACTACGTGGTCACCGCTGTCCGCAGCTGATTTTGCGTCCTTCCAACTGATGGTTTCCGGTTTCGAGTCGATCCAGCTCACCACGATCATTTTGATTGTGGTGGCTGGATTCGCCGCCGGCTGGGTGGACGCCGTGGTGGGCGGCGGGGGGCTGCTGCAGCTGCCCGCCTTGCTGCTGGTTCCCGGAATCACGCCCGTCCAGGCCCTGGCCACCAACAAGATGGGATCGATTTTCGGGACCACCACCAGTGCGGTGACATACTACCGCCGGGTCAAACCCGACCTTCGGACAGCCATACCCATGGCGGTGATCGCACTGGCGGGCAGCTTTGGCGGCGCGCTGCTGGCGGCTACCCTGCCGGCAAGCGTCTTCAAACCGATCATTGTGGCCGCACTGATCGCCGTCGCGCTGTTCACGGCGCTGAAGCCCAGGGTCGGGGACATCACGCTGCTGCGTCACGACGGACGCAAGCATTACGTCGTGGCATGCCTGATCGGTGCCGTCATCGGTTTTTACGACGGCCTCATCGGCCCGGGCACCGGCTCCTTCCTCATCATCGCGCTGGTATCGGCGATGGGCTACGCCTTCCTTGAAGGGAGCGCCAAGGCCAAGATCGTGAACATGGCCACCAACGCCGGCGCCCTGATCTTCTTCCTGCCCCACGGCTCGCTCCTTTGGGGTGTTGGCGTGGTGCTTGGCCTGTCCAACATGGCCGGCGGCTATCTGGGGGCAAGGACTGCCGTGAAGCAGGGGAGCGGTTTTATCCGGATCGTTTTCCTGCTTGTGGTGGGCGCCCTGATCATCAAGCTCGGCATCGACGTCTGGCAGGAAAACTTCGCCTAAGCAGGGCAGCGGCTCCCTCGCAGCCCTGCAGCGCCCCGGCGTACCATGCAGGTATGTCCGCAGGCGGGGAACCCTATTCGGAGGCATTATCAGTCGCAGCCCGGCGGGCCGCCGCGTGGCTGGCGAGCCTGCCGGACCGGCCTGTCGGGCCCGCCCAAAGCGCCCACGACCTCGCGGCTGACATTAACGGCCCCCTTTCCCCGGGGGCTTGCCGGCCGCAGCGGTGGTTGAATATCTCGCGGACAAAGCCGAGCCCGGGCTGATGGCCATGCCCTCCGGGCGCTTCTTCGGCTGGGTGATCGGCGGGACATTGCCTGCAGCGCTGGCCGCCGGCTGGCTGGTGAGCGCTTGGGACCAGAACTCCGGCTTGCGCTACGCCACGCCAGCGATAGCCGCCATCGAAGAGGGGGCCAGGAGCGGCACGAGACCATTGACCTCGGCCTGCGCTACCTCGGCCTGGGCCTGCCCGTTGCGGTACCGGCAGATGACCAGGGAAGGCTGCTCCCCGCCGAGCTGGACCGGTTGTTGTCCGAAGGATCCGTGCCGTCGCTCGTCTGCCTCCAGCCCGGGAATCTTCACTCCGGCGCCTTCGACCCGTTCGAGGCGGCCATCGAGGTTGCCAGGCAGCACGGTGCCTGGGTGCACGGGGACGGGGCGTTCGGGCTGTGGGCCGCCGCCGTACCCGAACTGGCGCACCTGACCTGCGGCATGGCCCTGGCCGATTCGGGGGGGACCGACGCCCACAAGACCCTCAACGTCCCCTACGACTGCGGCATCGCGGTGGTCAGGGACACCAATGCCCTCCGCAACGCCATGGGCCTGCACACCAGCTACCTGATCCACGATGCCGAGGGCCCTGGCGACCCCTTCCAGAAAGTGCCGGAGCTGTCCCGCAGGGGCCGCGGCGTGCCCGTGTGGGCTGCCATCCGGTCGCTGGGAAGGAACGGTGTGGCCGCGCAGGTGCTCGGACTCGCCGACGCCGCCGCCGGCATCGGCAGCCGCCTGGCAGCCGTGGAGGGCATTGAGGTGCTCAACGACGGGGACTACACCCAGGTTTCGCTGGCCTTCGGGGATGATGCCACCACGCGCGCCGTGACAGCCCGCGTGATCGAGGACGGCAAGGTTTGGATGTCCGGTTCACGCTGGAAGGGCCGGGACGTCCTGCGCGTCTCGGTCAGCAACTGGAGTACAAACGCCGACGACGTCGGTACTGCGGTCGAGGCGGTCCGCTCGGCTTTTGCGGCAGTGCGAGGAGCCGTCTGAGGCCGTTCCGCCGCGTTCGGGGGCGGTACCGGGACGCCGCCGGAGACGGCCTGCGGGCAGGTCTTGCGCCGCAAATTGCCGGCTGCCAGGCCTCAGCTGCCTGACTGTCCGGGTTCGGGCAGGTCGTGTGCTGCCGGCAGGCCGTCAAGGGTCCGCCCCGCCAACGTACTGGACACCCAGAGCGACCTGGCAAGGTCACCCCGATGGCCCGGACGGGAGGCATACCAGAGGGCGTTCTCCACTTCGCGGGCCACGGCCCACTGCCGGGCAACATCAGCGTCAAGGCCGGCTGCGTCACTGAAATCCCCACACCGTTGCCTCAGCCCGCCGGCCGGATTGCTTCGCGGCAGCTCCTGCAGCCGGTTCCACAACAGCGGCGCCACAGCGAACTCGGGCTCGCCGATCATGGGCTGCGGGTCGATCGCAACGAACTCTGTGGTGTCCGGTCCGGCTGTGCCTGAGCGGACGGCAGAACGGGGCCGGGCCAGCACATTCAAGTAATGGAAATCGGTGTGCACCAGGACATCCCGGCCCGAGCGCCGGCCCACCGCACCGCGGACCTGGCAGACCTCAAGGGCGGCTTCGAGCAGCCAGCGGGGGAAGGGCCGGCCCTGTTGTTCCCAGTCGGCAGGCAGGTCATCACTCCATTGCTCGGCCCTGCCGGCAATATGGTCGAATTCCTGCCAGCCGGGCTCGTCGCCGGGCACCAGGCTCAACTTCCGCATGAGCCCGCCCCACACGGACGCCGCTTCGGGCAGGGGGACGGTCTGCAGTGAGTACCCCGGATCGAGCCTTTCCAGGAGCATGGCGCAGGTGCCGGCGTCGGAATCCAACAGCCGCACGGCGCCGGAGCCTCCCCAGAGGGAGAGCGCATGCCGCTCAGCCTTGGCTTCGTCGTGGGGAAAGGCGATCTTGAGGGCAGCCAGGGCGCCGTCCCGGCGGCGGACCGGGATCACCATGCCGCCGTGTCCATGCCAGGGGAACGCGCCCGGTTCAAGGTCCACGGCCAGCTCCCAGTGTTGCAGGCGCCCGTGCACCAGATCCGGCAGCGAGGAAAGCCAGGCCCGCCCGGCGCTGGTGCGTCCGTAGCGCACGCTGAGCGCCGGTGGAACGGCCACCTCTGTCCCGAGGCTCACATCACGCCGCTTGCCCCGAGCAGGTTGCCGATCGAGAAGGTAGCCACGAGGGCCAGCGCTCCGCCCACCACCACGCGTACTGCGGCACGCATCTTCGATCCGCCGCCGATCCAGGCACCCAAGGCCCCGGTTGCCGCGAGCGCCACCAGGACCGCCGCGAAAGTCAGCGGAATCCTGATGTCTGCAGGGGGCAGGAGGATGGCCAGCATTGGCAGGACGGCGCCCACCAGGAAGGCTACCGCCGAGGCGAAGGCGGCGTGCCAGGGACTGACGATGTCCGTCTCGTCGATGTTGAGTTCAGCGGACAGATGGGCGCCCAGGGCATCGTGGGCGGTCAGCTCCCGCGCAACGTTCAGGGCAGTTTCCTCGCTGAGCCCCTTGGACTGATAGATCGCCGCAAGTTCGGCGAGCTCCTCTTCGGGCTGTTCGAGCAGCTCGCGGCGTTCCTTTTCGATCAGCGCTTGCTGGCTGTCCTTCTGGCTGCTGACGGAGACGTATTCTCCCAGCGCCATGGAGATGGCACCGCCGACCACGCCGGCCGCGCCGGCCACCAGGATCGGACCCGTCTCGTTGGTCACGCCGGCGACACCAACCACAATGGCGGCGACCGAGACGATGCCGTCGTTGGCGCCAAGCACGCCGGCACGGAGCCAGTTAAGGCGGTGGGCTATGTCATTGTGGTGCGGCTCGTCGTCGTGCAGAGCAGCTACAGGTGCGTTGTCCATGACCTCAGCAAATCATCTCGTGCCGTTGGCTGCCAGTGTGCTGAGGCTGCGCTAAGGCGTCCCGGGGGACGGGGCGCGGCTTGTTGACGGACTCAGGCCCACCGGCGGCAGCGTGGGGAGCGCGGATTCGTCCAGCACCGTTCCGGGCACCGGTCCGGGTGAAGCACCCCACTGGGCTGCCCTCCGCACCGCCGATTCCAGCGCGGCGACGGCCCAGGCCCGTTCGGCTCCGTCGCTGAGGGCGATCAGGTCGCCGTAGGCCGGGAGCGTTCCGGCCTCCAGCGCCCCCAGCGCCGCTGCCGGATCGGCCAGGAAGGCCGCGTCCAGGGCATAGCCGGCCGGCGTGGGCGGCAGGGCGGCGCAGTGGGCAGCGGCCGCGGCTTCGGCCGTGCGGCTGAGGCCTTCATGCCGGGCGAGGAAGTCCGACGCCGGAGCCGCCGTTGCGGGGGACAGCCGGGTCAGTGCCGCCTGGTAGGCGTACACGAGTTCCAGTTCCGCGCCGGCTATCGAGGCGAAGGACGAAGCCAGGTTTGCGCCCCCGCCTGTGCCCGCCGCGGTGCAGCCGGACGTTATGGGCCCGGCGGAGGCGGCGGCAGGGGAGGAAGCGGCGGGGGGGAAGACAGCAGGGGGAGACGCAGCCGGGGAAGACTCAGCGAGGGAAGACTCAGCGGGGGAAGGCGCTGCCGGGGAAGGCACGGAGAAGGATGGCGCTGCGGTGGAAGATACTGCCGGCGAAGACGCAGCCGGCGAAGACGCTGCGGGGAAAGGCAGGGCCGGCAGGGAGGGGGCAGAGCCGGCAACGGTGCGGCCGGGAAGTGGGTCCAGTACGGCCCCGGTGGCCGCGGCGATCTCCTCCGCAGCCAGGAGTTGGGCGATGCCGGTACCGGCGAGAAGGCGGGCGATACCGCCGTCGGCCTTTCCCGCGTCGCCGAGCCGCCGGGCACCACTGGAGTGCAGGGCGACGGCGAACTCGGCGGCTGAAGGCAGGGACTGGACCGGCGCAGAAGACGGCGTATCCGGTAGGGAAGAAGCCCCGGCTGAACCTACGGGCAGGGAACTCACGGGCGGTGAACTCAGGGGCACCGAACCTGCGGGCGCCGAACTCAGGGGCACCGACGGATCGGCGGGGAGCATGTCGGCTGGCAGTTTCAAGGCCCCGGCCTGGACAGTCAGCAAAATCACAGCATGCCGTGCTGCGGCGGCAGTCGTCTCCTGGCGGGCCGCATCGGCGGCGTCTCCGACAGCCTGCGCACGCGCCCTGAGCTCCACGGCGTCCGAGAACGCTGCGGCCCTGACCTGCTCCGACAATGGCGGCGGCGCGGGGGCGTCCGGTTCGCGGGGGATCAGGACAAAACCAAGGCTCAGCACCAACACGGCGGCCAGGGCGAAAACGGCGTACCGGAAATAGCGTTTGCGCGGGCCGGATTCCGTGGTGTCGTCGTTCACAACAGACCATGTTGTCACGGCGAGGGGGCATCTTCGTGCACCACTGCGGCCGGAAAATCGCTAGTCTAGTAGTCACAACATCATCTACTGGAAGGCGGCCGGCATCGTGAGCAATGCAGAAGCCACGGCTTCATCAGACCCTACCGGATCGGGTATGGCTGACGCTGCGCCCGCCTCCAATCCGGAAGCTGCACGGCTCCGCGCCCTGCTTGAGCCCGCGGTCCAGGCCAACCGCCTCTACCTCGAAGACGTGACCATCATTCCGGGGTCGCACCGTGTGGTCCACGTGGTGGTGGACCTGCCGCAGGAGGAAACCGGCGGCGTGAACCTGGACGTTATTGCCGACATTTCCCGGGTCCTCTCGGACGTCCTGGACAACGATCCTGCGGACGACGGACGGCCCTACGACCTCGAGGTGTCCTCACCCGGCGTCGGGCGTCCCCTCACGGAACCGAGGCACTGGCACCGGGCCAAGGGCCGCATGGTCAAGGTGAACGTCATCCAGGGCGAAAACGTCACCGGCCGGGTGCAGTCCGTGGACGATGCCGGTGTGACCATCATCCCGGAGATCGCGGTCAAAAAGGGCATGAAGCCGAAGCAGGGCGAGCCCCAAAATCTTCCTTTCGACAGGATCCGTAACGGAAAAGTCGAGATCGAATTCAGCCACCTTGAAGAAGCTGGTCTGGAACCTGAGCACAATGGACCTTCTGAGGAGGCCTGATGGATATTGACATGAGCGCACTGAGGCTTCTGGAGCGTGAGCGCGAAATCCCGCTGGACCTCTTGATCCCCACCATCGAGCAGGCGCTCCTGGTGGCGTACCACAAGTCGCCCGGCGCCTTTGAGAAAGCGCGCGCCGAGCTGGACCGCAAGAGCGGTCACGTAACCATCTGGGCTGTGGAAATTGACGACGACGGCGCCCCCATTGGCGAGTTCGAGGACACCCCAGCCGGATTCGGCCGGATTGCGGCGAGCACTGCCCGCCAGATCATCCTGCAGCGCCTGCGCGACGTCGAAGACGACAACATCCTCGGTGAGTTCAAAGGCCGCGAGGGTGAACTGGTGGCCGGCCTGATCCAGCAGGGCAACAACCCGCACATGATCCAGGTCAACCTGGGCACGGTGGAGGCCCTGCTGCCGCCGCCCGAGCAGGTGCCGGGGGAGAAGTACACCCACGGCAACCGGCTCCGCGCCCTGGTCATCGATGTGCACCGCGGCACGAAGGGTCCGTCCGTCACGCTGTCCCGTTCACACCCGGGCCTCGTCCGTAAGCTCTTCGAACTGGAGGTTCCGGAGATCGCGGACCGCTCCGTGGAGATCGTCGCACTCGCCCGCGAGGCCGGTCACCGGACCAAGATTGCAGTCAAGGCCAACACCGCCGGCATCAACGCAAAGGGTGCCTGCATCGGCGAAATGGGTTCACGTGTCCGCGCCGTCATGACGGAACTCAACGACGAAAAGATCGACATCGTCGACTTCAGCGAGGACCCCGCGACGTTCATCGCCAGCGCGCTCTCCCCGTCCCGGGTGAATTCAGTCACGATCATCGACGAAGCCACCCGTTCGGCCCGGGTGGTTGTTCCGGATTACCAGCTTTCCCTGGCCATCGGCAAGGAGGGCCAGAACGCCCGCCTTGCGGCCAAGCTCACCGGCTGGCGGATCGATATTGTGTCGGACGCCGCCGCGCCCTCGCAAAGCTGAACTGTTTCCAGCGCCCCGGCCCGCCGGGACTACCCCGGCCGAGGCGCTGGTTTCGGGCAGAACGGCCCGGAGGGGCTAGAATGGACAATGACCGCGCCTAACGGCCGGTATTCGTGTGCCCTGCGTGTTTCCGTCCCGCCAACTGGCGGAGGGAGCCCGGGGCCGGCAGTTATGAACGTCAGGAAGATGCTCACCGTGGGAGAAGTGCTTCACAGCGCGAATCAGCACAGCGAGAATCAGCCGCAGCGTACCTGCATCGGATGCCGCCAGAAGGCAGCGCGGTCTGAGTTACTCCGGCTCGTCGCCGAAGGCAGCGGTTCCACCGCGGTGCTGGTAGACGAACGACGCCGGATGGCTGGCAGGGGCGCATGGCTGCACCCCAGCGAATCGTGCCTGGCCCTGGCGGTCAAACGGCGAGCATTCGGAAGGGCCCTAAACGGCGCAACCGGAGCGACCGCCGTCGAACGCCGGATCCTGGCAGGTGAGCAGGCCGCCGGCCTGCTGCAGAAGTCTGAGCCCGTGCCTCTGGCCGATGCAGCGCAAACCGTCCAACCTGAAAGCGGGTCAGAAAACTGATGGAAACCCGATGAGTTCCCAGCGATGAGTGCGCAACGATGACAACTTTGTTGCGCTCTGCAATGGGCCCTTCAGACGCAGCCGCGGCTGGGGCCCGCAGTAAGAAGTAGACGGTTCGTACCTGGCTCGGTGCGGACCGAGACAGGAGAAATGTGGCCAAGGTCCGCGTACATGAGCTTGCTAAAGAGCTCGGTATTACTTCCAAAGATGCAGTGACAAAACTGCAGGAACTGGGCGAATTCGTTCGCTCCGCCTCTTCCACCATTGAGGCCCCGGTGGTGCGGAAACTCCGCAACGCCTACCCCGACGCCGCTGCCAAGTCCGCAGCCCCGGCGGCCGCTCCCAAGGCCCCCGCCCCGTCGGCCGAATCACGTCCCGCTGCACCCGCACCGGGTCCCGCAGCTCCCAAGGCCCCGGCAGCACCCGCTGCTGCAGCGCCCGTTGCGCCCGCGCCTTCAGCGCCGGCCGCACCTGCCGCCGCAGCTCCGGCGACGCCTGCGGCACCCGCTGCCGCAGCGCCTGCCGCTAGTGCCCCGTCCACGGGCGCCAAGCCCGGTGCCCGGCCGGCACCCCGGGCCGAAACCCCCTCGGCACCCTCCCGCTCCGGCGGATCCTCCCAGGGCGGCTCCGCTCCGCGTCCCGGCGGTCCCCGTCCGGGCAACAACCCGTTCGCCACGTCGCAGGGCATGCCCCGGGGCCGCGGCGGTGACGGAGAACGCGCTCCGCGTCCGGGCAACAACCCGTTCGCTCCCTCGCAGGGCATGCCCCGCGCCGGTGGCCGACCCGACAGCGAACGTCCCGGTGGTCCGCGTCCCGCGGCTGGTGCGGGTGGACCCCGTCCCGGTGGTCCCCGTCCCGCGGCTGGTGCGGGTGGACCCCGTCCGGCCGCTGGTGCAGGCGGCCCCCGCCCGGGTGCCCCCCGTCCCGCAGGCGCCGGTGGAAACCGTCCCACTCCGGGCATGATGCCCAACCGCACTGAGCGTCCCGCACCCGCAGGTGCAGGACGTCCCGGTGGCGCCCGTGGACCCGGACGTCCGGGTGGCGCTCCAGGTACAGGCGGCGCTCCCGGTACCGGTGGCGGCGCTCCGGCCGGCGGCGGCTTCGGCAAGGGTGGCCGCGGACGCGGTGGCACCCAGGGTGCCTTCGGCAAGGGCGGCGCAGGCCGTGGCAAGCAGCGCAAGTCCAAGCGCGCCAAGCGCCAGGAACTTGAGCAGATGAGTGCCCCGTCGCTGGGTGGCGTGAGCGTACCCCGCGGCGACGGCACCACCGTAGTGCGGCTCCGCCGCGGCTCGTCCATCACGGACTTCGCCGACAAGATCGAGGCAAACCCCGCAGCACTGGTCACCGTCCTGTTCCACCTGGGCGAAATGGCCACGGCCACCCAGTCACTGGACGAGGAAACCTTCGCGCTGCTCGGCGAGGAGCTTGGCTACAAGCTCCAGGTCGTGTCGCCGGAAGACGAGGAGCGCGAGCTGCTCTCCGGATTCGACATCGACTTCGACGCCGAACTGGAAGCCGAAGGCGACGAAGACCTCGAGGCGCGTCCTCCAGTTGTCACCGTCATGGGCCACGTTGACCACGGTAAAACCCGCCTGCTCGATGCCATCCGCAAGTCCGACGTTGTGGCGGGCGAGCACGGCGGCATCACGCAGCACATTGGTGCCTACCAGGTCACGCACAACCACGAAGGCGACGATCGCAAGATCACCTTCATCGATACCCCCGGCCACGAGGCGTTCACGGCCATGCGTGCCCGTGGTGCCAAGGTCACCGACATCGCGATCCTGGTGGTCGCAGCGGACGACGGCGTGATGCCGCAGACCGTTGAGGCCCTCAACCACGCACAGGCAGCAAACGTGCCGATCGTGGTCGCGGTGAACAAGATCGACAAGGAAGGCGCCAACCCGGACAAGGTCCGCGGCCAGCTGACCGAGTACGGCCTGGTTCCCGAAGAATACGGTGGCGATACCATGTTCGTGGAGGTCTCTGCCCGCCAGAACCTCAACATCGACGAGCTGCTGGAGGCCGTCCTGCTCACCGCAGACGCCGCCCTGGACATGCGCGCCAACCCGAACAAGGACGCCCGCGGTATCGCGATCGAAGCCAACCTGGACAAGGGCCGCGGTGCAGTTGCCACCGTCCTGGTGCAGTCCGGTACGCTGCGTGTCGGTGACACGATCGTGGCAGGCACGGCCCACGGCCGCGTCCGCGCTATGTTCGACGACGACGGCAGTGCACTGACCGAGGCCGGCCCGTCCCGCCCCGTGCAGGTCCTGGGTCTGTCCAACGTGCCGCGCGCCGGCGACACCTTCTTTGTGACTGCTGACGAGCGCACCGCCCGCCAGATCGCCGAGAAGCGTGAAGCAGCCGACCGCAACGCCGCACTCGCCAAGCGCCGCAAGCGCATCAGCCTCGAAGACTTCGACCAGGCCGTGGCCGATGGCAAGATCGACACCCTCAACCTCATCCTCAAGGGTGACGTGTCCGGTGCCGTGGAAGCCCTCGAAGACGCCCTGCTCAAGATCGACGTCGGCGAAGGCGTGCAGCTGCGCGTCATCCACCGCGGTGTTGGTGCCATCACGCAGAACGACGTCAACCTGGCGACGGTCGACAGCGCCGTCATCATCGGCTTCAACGTCAAGCCTGCCGAGCGGGTTGCCGAACTGGCAGACCGCGAAGGCGTGGACATGCGCTTCTACTCCGTCATCTACGCAGCAATCGATGACATCGAAGCAGCCCTCAAGGGCATGCTCAAGCCGGAGTACGAAGAGGTCCAGCTGGGCACCGCCGAAGTCCGCGAAGTGTTCCGTTCCTCCAAGTTCGGCAACATTGCAGGCTCCATCGTCCGCTCGGGCATCATCCGACGCAACACGAAGGCCCGCATCAGCCGCGACGGCAAGATCATCGGTGACAACCTCACCGTTGAGACGCTCAAGCGCTTCAAGGACGACGCCACTGAGGTCCGCACGGACTTCGAGTGTGGTATCGGTCTTGGTTCGTACAACGACATCAACGAAGGTGACATCATCGAGACCTTCGAGATGCGCGAAAAGCCGCGCGTCTAAGTTGGTTCTAGCTTGACGGGTCGGGGGCGTCGGATTTTTCCGGCGGCCCCGCCCCTACGCTGGGCGGCACTGGATCTGCGATCCTGTGCCGCCCAGCTCCGGCAGGCCCGATGCCACTCCCGGGCCGCCGGCAAAATCCGACGCGGGTCCGTCGTAGACTCGCCTTAGGTGCGTGGCAATTACCCAACCCTGTGTACGTAAGTGCCACCGCGCCGTCGTACATCCCAAATTTTTAGGAGTGGAAATGGCTGATCCCGCACGGGCTGCCAAGTTGGCGCAGCGGATCAAGGTTGTTGTGGCGGAGGCTCTTGGCCGGAAGGTTAAGGATCCCCGGCTGGAGGGCATCACGGTTACTGATGCCCGGGTGACCAATGATCTGCAGCATGCCACCATCTACTACACCGTTTTTGGTGACCAGGCCGTTCAGGCGGATGCCGCCAAGGGGCTGGAGAAAGCCAAGGGTGTGCTCCGCCAGGAGGTGGGCCGGAACGTCACCGTCCGGCTGACCCCCACCCTGGAATTTGTGGCCGACCAGATCCCCGTGGTTGCCTCCAACCTTGAGGAACTCCTTCGGGAGGCCAAGAGGCGCGATGCCGAAGTGGCCGCCCTGGCCGAGAACGCCAAGCACGCCGGCGACGCCGACCCCTACAAGAGCGATACTCCCGCCGATGTGGAGATCGACGAAGACGACTTCGACGAAGAGGACCTTGACCTCACCGACGACGAAGAACTCGACGAAGACGGCAACAAGTAAAGTCTGAGCACTCTACGCATCGACAGGAAGCCCGGCCCGCAGTTGCGGTCCGGGCTTCCTTGGTCTGTGGGGCGTTTGCACCCCGCATGATCTACCTGATGCTGGCCTTAATCACCGTTCCAGCCGGCGCCCCCGGACCGAAACCGGCCGTTGCGTACAGGGTATCCCCGCTCAGTTCCACAGCAGCCGGGCCATTGACCGCCAGGAACTGTGACTGCTCACGGTCCCGTGCGTCGATCCTGACGATCTCGTTGCCGAACATGGAGGCAGCATAGACGTCCCCGTTGTCGGCCACCGCGATGCCGGTGGGGCTCAGGATGTCATCGGCCCACAGGCGCGTGGCGCCCGTCCAGGGATTGACCTTGAAGATGGCACCACGGGCTCCGAAGGACGGATCCTCGGGACCGCCCGGAAGCGACGAGACATACAGCCAGCCGTCGGGGCCGATCTCCACATCCGTCGGCACAGATTCAAAGGCGTACTCGTGGCCCGCTACGCAGGCAGGCACCTCGGCTGTTCCGCCGGCCATATCAATCGGAATCCTGGTGCCTGCCGGAATGACGGCAGGCCTGGCCGGCAGGACCGCTACCGTCGAAATGTCGCCGGTGGCCGTATCGACTGCCAGGATGGCGTTCGCTCCCGCATCCGCGACGTACAGTGTGTCACCCTCAACCGCAGTGGCATAGGGGTGGGAGTCAACGATGCCCTCATACCGGCCTGGCGGGAAAGCGGGCCACGCCTTCAGACACTCGTCCGAGACCTCGGCACCGAAGCCGTACTGTTGGTCGCCGTCCGGGTTATTGGCGCGTTCGTAGCTGGCAAGGTCAGCAATCGTCTGGACATCGCCCCGCCGGTCAATGGATTTCACATAGCCGTGGAGCGCGTCCGGGTGACCTCCGCCGGCCCCCATGCTCTCCAGGAAATATGTGGTTCCGCCACGGGTTTGAACGCCGGCAACATCCCAGCCAACGTGGGTGTAGAGGTTCGCGAGTTGGCCGTCGTCCTTTACACGGTCAAGGCGGCCGGCAAAATTCTGCGTGACAAGGACAGAATCGTTCCTGTCGACTGCGAGGCTCAATGGGGCGAGCAACCCCGTGGCGAGGGTCTCCGGCTCTGGGGGCGAACCAGCCGCGGCCGGCCCGATGGAAATGATTAACGCCGCCGCGGCCAGGCACGCGGCAAGGGGAAACTTCTTCTTCATTGCATCCTCCGGGTTGAGGCGCGCCACCCCGCAGAGGGGCGGGGCAATGAGACCAAAGTTAATGTGGACTTATAGAACCCCCGGCCGCCAGAGTAGTCCTCCGCAGCGGGCAGGGTCGACTGAATTTCCCCCTTCCATGCCCCTTACTTTGCCCGCCGGGCGCCTGGTCATGGCTAGGATCGAGCTATGACCCAGGCGAGCGCGAACCACAATGCCACCCCGTACCTCCAGCAGGCCATTGAGCTGGCCATCCGGAACGTTGAAGGGGGTGGCGGTCCGTTCGGTGCGTTGGTGGTAACCCCGGACGGCGGCATCCACGAGGGCGTCAACCGGGTCACCCGCGACAATGACCCCACCGCGCATGCCGAAGTGGTTGCCATCCGCACCGCAGCCACTGCCACCGCCAACTTCGATCTCAGCGGCGCAGTGCTCTATACGAGTTGCGAGCCGTGCCCGCTCTGCCTCTCGGCCGCACTCTGGGCACGGATCGACCGGGTGTACTTCGCCGCCGACCGCCACGGCGCGGCGGCCGCCGGCTTCGACGATGCCCTCTTCTACGACTATTTTGCGGGCACCCGGCCAGAACTCATGCCGGTGGCACACGAGGCGATTCCGACGTCGGACGCCCCCTTTGATGCGTGGCGCGCCAATGCGCAGCGCACGGAATACTGAATCCGGAGGCACCCGTGGAACCTGCACTGATCATCTGTCCGAACTGCGGCAAAACCAACCGGGTCCCCGCCGCCGCCTCCGGCCGTCCGCGCTGCGGAAACTGCAAGCAGGGACTGCCGTGGATCACCGCCGCCGGCGACGACGACTTTTCCGTCATCGCGGAGCAGTCACCGGTCCCGGTGCTCGTGGACTTCTGGGCCGCCTGGTGCGGACCCTGCCGCATGGTGAGCCCCGTCCTGGACAAGCTGGCAACTGAGCGGGCCGGGAGCATCAAGCTCGTCAAAGTCGATGTTGACAGGGCCCCGCGGCTCTCCAACCGGTTCGACGTCCAGGCCATTCCCACGTTGATGGTTATGGCAGGGGGCAAAGTGCTGGCCAAACAGGCAGGGGCAGCCCCGGCGACAGCCCTGCGCTCCTGGCTCGATTCGGCGCTGGCCGGCCAGTCCTGACCAGCCGCCGGAGCGCTGACGGGGCTTCGTGATGCTAACTGCGCTGCGCTAGTTTGCTAACTGCGGTGTGCTCTTCCGCCAACTGCGCTTAGCTATTTTCGCTCCGGCAGCGGGCCCAGGCCTTCCACGAGCTGCCGCCGGTTGCCGCACAGCGCGATCCGCACCCAGCCTTCACCGATGGACCCAAAGGCCGTGCCCGGCGCCAGAGCCACGCCGGAGTCAGCAAGGAACCTGTGCGTCCACGTGCGGACGTCACCGCCGCTGGCATGGGAGACGTCGGCCCACAGATAAAACGCTCCCTGGGCATTCAAGTAGCGGATGCCCTTTGACGCCAGCACGGCGGAGGCAGCGTCCCTGTTGGCGCGGTAATGCGCATGGGCGCCCATGACGTAGTCCTGGGGTCCGGTCAGGGCGGCCAAAGCTGCGTACTGCGACGGCGACGCAACGCAGGAGACAATCGCCTCCATCACATTGTTCATGGTCCGCTCCAGGCCCGGCGGACAGATCAGCGCGCCGATTCTCAGGCCGGTCAGCCCGTAGGTCTTGGACAGGGTCAGGGAGGTGAAGACCCGTGCCTCACCGGGGACGTCGCTGTCGAACCGTGCCGGGCTGACATGCGGCACATCGTAGGTGAACGCTTCGTAGCACTCGTCGGAAATGATCCACAGGTCGTGCCGGCGCGCCAGCTCCACGAGTTGCCGGGTCAGATCCTCGCCAAGTACTGCGCCGAGAGGGTTGGACGGCGAGTTCAGGATCAGGACGCGGGTCCGGTCGGTGATGAGTGCTTCAAGATCCTCGACCCGGGGCTGGAAGTCCTGGTCCGGATACAGCGGGTAGCCCACCGGAAAGGCGCTCAGCAGGCGGCAGGTCATGGCGAACGTGGGATAGCCCGGATTGGGGATCAGCACCTCATCGCCGGGGGAGAGGAGGAGGCTCAAGGCAAAGTGCAGGCCCTGCTGGGCGCCGTCCACCACGTAGGCGCGCTCGGCACCGAGGCTCGTGTTCAGGCCCGCCCGTTCACTGAACCTGGCCGCGAACGCCTCGCGGAGTTCCGGAATGCCGGCGTTGGGTGTGTAGTTGGTCTCGTCCCGGTCCAGGCAGGCAATGCCGGCCTCCAGGACATGGCGGGGGACCGGGAAGCCCGGTTCGCCGATGCTGAGGACGATTGCACCGGGAGTCCGCCAGGCAGCCTCGGTGATCTCGCGGATCTGGTTGACGGGGACGTCGCGGGCGTGCAGGGCAAGCTCAGGCATGCCTGCCATCCTAACCGGCGCTTCCCGTGGCCAGAGGCCGATTCCCGCGCCGATATACTGGGGAGCGTGCTTTCTGGACTGGTGATAGTGGACAAACCGCAGGGATGGACCAGCCATGATGTGGTTGGTCGGATGCGGCGTATCGCCGGAACCAGGAAAGTGGGCCATGCCGGGACCCTGGACCCCATGGCAACAGGCGTCCTGGTGGTGGGCATCAACAAGGCAACGCGCCTGCTCACCTACATTGTGGGCACGTCCAAAACCTATACGGCCACGATCCGGCTGGGCGAGTCCACCATCACCGACGACGCCGAAGGTGACGTCATCGCCGCAGTCAGCGCCGCCGCCGTCGCCGATGAAGCAGTTTACGACGGCGTCGCAGCCCTCACGGGCAACATCCAGCAGGTGCCCAGCAGCGTCAGCGCCATTAAAGTCAACGGCGAACGCGCCTACGCCCGGGTCCGCTCCGGCGAAGAAGTGAAGCTCGCCGCCCGCCCGGTGACTATCCACCGCTTTGACGTCCACGGCCTGCGGCGGGAGCGGGGCGGCGACGTTATCGACATCGACGTCACCGTCGAGTGCTCGTCCGGCACGTACATTCGTGCACTCGCCCGCGATCTCGGCGACGGACTGGGAGTCGGCGGCCACCTCACTGCTCTCCGCCGGACCCATGTTGGGCCCTATTCACTCGACCAGGCCCGCACCCTGGAGCAGTTGGCCGACGAACTGACCATCCTGGAAATGTCACAGGCTGCCCGGGCACTGATGCCCAACCGCGACCTGACTGCTGAGGAAACCACCGAGATCTCCTTCGGCCGCCGGATCGCTGCCGGGGCGCCTGCAGGAAGTCCCGAAGCTGCCACGGCCGAACACCCCGCGGCTGCCTTTGCCCCCGATGGGAGCCTGGTAGCGCTGCTGGCAGATGCCGGCAACTTCGCCAAACCGGTACTGGTGTTCGCCCCCGGCACCGGTTCGTCCGCCAACGGCTCGTCGGCCAACGGTTCGTCGGCCACCGCTTCAGGCCCGGACGCCTAGGAATGGACGCTTTTTTCTACATCATTCTTGTGGTGGGCCTGCTCTCCACCGGGATCTGCCTGGTGGCCGGCCTCCTCAAAAAGGCCCCCAACGACACCACTATCCTCTCCGTGGCCGCGGTGGAACTGGCGCTCATCGTTTATCTGGTGGGTTCGGTCATCAGGGTGATCGCGGGCGAACCGATCGCCGGAGAGGCCTGGGAGTTCTGGGGCTACCTTGCCACAGCAATGCTCCTGCCGCCGGCCGCGATCTACTGGTCCATCCTCGAACGGACCCTTTGGAGCAACTTTGTCCTGGCCGCCGTCGGTGTCACCGCGCTGGTGATGGCCGCCCGCATGAACCAGATCTGGTACTGACATGGAAGAAGCCCGC
>NZ_JANFCZ010000010.1 GCF_024391045.1 Pseudarthrobacter sulfonivorans | reverse complement strand
TGATCAGGCAGCTGGTTAGTCAACCCGCTGAGGATATGGGAGGTATCTTCTCCTGCAGCCACGTCCAACCTCTCTTTGCGCGCATGCATCGGCGCCCTCACACCGGGCAGGGTGACTGTCCGGGATGACTGCGACGTGTGCGACGTATCGGTTACAACAGCCCGGTCATGTGCGCCGGGCAGGGTCCTATCACGCCTATGTCTGCCTTCAGTTCCAGGCGGTCGCCCCGCAGGCATAGTTGTCACCAGCCACTCTAGCTCTGACTTCAGCGCGATGCGTAGCCGCGTCCATGGCACTGGAGTTGTATTTCGCCGTCATACTGGTTGTGTGACGAAAGCCGCTGCAACACAGGCTGGAGGCCCCGGATGTGACGCAGAATATGGCGGATCGCAGGGTTGTCAGCTTGAAGCGCGGGCACAAAGGGTGTTGGCTTGGAGTAATGGAAATCACTATGCAAATTGCAGGTATTAGGTATTGGAGGAACACGTGAGCGAGGCCGACGCCGCCACTTCGGTAAATGTGGCGGAAAAATTGGGTTTCAAAAACGGGGATCTGATTCAGGAGTTCGGTTACGACGATGATGTCGATTTCGACTTACGTGATGATATTGAGGATCTCACGGGGTCCGAGCTCCTGGATGAAGACGACCATGACGTTGTAGACGCCGTCATTTTTTGGTGGCGGGACGGCGACGGGGATCTGGTGGACACGCTCATGGATTCGCTGACCACCTTGAGTGAAGGCGGCGTTGTTTGGGTGCTGACGCCGAAGTCCGGCCGGCAGGGCTACGTGTCCCCGGCAGAAATCCAGGAAGCGGCGCCAACGGCCGGCCTGCATCTGACCACCTCGGCAGGTGTCTCCAAGGACTGGAGCGCCACCCGACTCGTCAGCAAGAAGAACAAGTGACGGTCTCCCTTCCCGCAGCAGCCATCTCCGTTCCGGCTGTGGGGGAGACGGCCCCTGATTTTGAGCTGGTGAACCAGTTTGGCGAGCCCGTGCGGCTGTCGGCCCTCCGCGGGCAAAACGTTGTACTGGTGTTCTATCCGTTTGCGTTTTCCGGCATCTGCACGGGGGAACTCTGCGAAATCCGGGACAACCTGGCCATCTTCGAGGATGCCCGGGCTACCGTCCTGGCAGTGTCAGTGGACAGCAAGTTCAGCCTCCGGGCCTACGCGGAAAAGGAAGCTTACGGGTTCGATCTGCTCGCCGATTTCTGGCCGCACGGGGCGGTCGCCAGCACTTACGGTGTCTTTGACGCTGAGACCGGGATGGCCAAGCGCGGCACGTTTATCATCGATGCGGGCGGCACAATCCGCTACGTGGTGGTAAATCCGCGCGGGCAGGCCCGCGAACTCGCTGAATACTGCAGTGTCCTGGCGGGCCTGGACCGGGCCTAGGCGGAATGGACCGGCGGCAGCGGGGTGTTGGCGTAGGCCTGACTGGCTTCGCCAGCCTTCCCGCTGCCAGCCCTGCCGCCTTGGCGGATGAGCACCTCAGGGAGATGGAGGAAGTCCGGGCTCTCCTGTCCGGCCAGCGGTTGGCGCTTCTGACCGGCGCCGGACTGAGCACAGACTCGGGTATTCCGGATTACCGTGGCCCGGACGCGGTGCCCCGTTCTCCGATGACGTACCAGGAGTTTGTCCGTGATGCCGCCAATCGCCAGCGGTACTGGGCACGGAACCACATTGGGTGGTCCCATTTACGGCATGCCGACCCCAACCAGGGGCACAGGGCCGCGGCGGAACTTGAGCGGCGGGGGCTGCTGACCGGCCTCATTACGCAGAACGTGGACCGGCTGCACGAAGAAGCCGGCAGCACCAACGTCATCGACCTGCACGGCCGCTATGACCAAGTGGTCTGCCTGGCCTGCCGGCGGACCTACACCCGCCACCTGCTGGCAGGGGTCCTCACCGAGCTGAACCCGGAATTCCTGGAGCGTGCCACAAAATCGGGGCTTGTGGAAATGGCCCCCGACGCCGATGCCGCCGTTGACGATGCGGCGCTCATCAGCAGCTTTGTAGTTGCCTCGTGTCCTGCCTGCGGGGGAACACTCAAGCCCGACTTCGTGTATTTCGGTGAGAACGTACCCAAAGAGCGGGTTGAGGCCGCCTACGCCATGGTGGACGATGCCGCTGCGCTCCTGGTTGCCGGATCCTCACTGACCGTGATGAGCGGGCTGCGGTTCGTGCGGCATGCGGCAAAGGAGGGCAAGCCGGTAGTGATCATCAACCGCGGTGAGACCCGTGGCGATCCCCAGGCCACCATCAAAATCCATGCCGGCGTTAGTGAGTCACTGGCGTGGCTTGCAGCTGAACTTCCGGACCCCTGAATTTCCGGACCCCTGAACCAACGCCCCGGCAAAACCCGGCCCGCGGGCCGTGGGCCCCGGCGGAGCGTGCCGGATTGGCTTTTGCTCCCGTGCATCAGGTAGAGTTTATGTTCGTTGGTTGGCGCGCTGAGGTGCGGAAATTGACACTTTGGGTCTTTAGCTCAGCTGGTAGAGCGCCACGTTTACACCGTGGATGTCATCGGTTCGATCCCGGTAGGACCCACCAGCAAACCCCGCTTGTTCCACGACTGTAACGGTCTGGAACAGCGGGGTTTTTTGTTTCCGCGGCTGGACCCGTGCGTTCCCGCCTGAACCTGTGCCGAGGCCGTGCGGAGTCTGCCGCTTTATTGTCGGTGCCCCTGCCTAGAGTTCCCGCTATGGATTATGTGGTGGTTAAGAAGTCACGGGGCGGCGTCCCGACGGCGGTTGTCAGCGCGGGCAGGGAGTTCGCCGTTGGTGCCGAAGCGGTGAGGTGGTTCGAGCGGGTGAGCTGGTGGGAGGACCAGCGGCGCATGCCCAAGGGGCTGGGCCGGGTGGATGTTGAAGTCCTCCAGGTCCAGGTGAGGCTCGGAGTAAACCCCCGGTCCGCCCTCACCACCATGGTGCTGGAACGCGATGGGCTCGGCGGCGGCTGGCGCCTGCGTGAATCGGCGGCCGATGTGGCCTGAACCCCGGGCTCTGAAGTTCCGGGGCATTGGAAAACCCTCCACCGCGACTATTGGGGGATGCCGCGGTGGAGGGTCTGAAATGAATATACAGTGAACCGCCGGAAACAAACAAATGCTTCCCGTAATGTGCCGGGTGCTGCGTCCGGCGCCCAATTCTCTCCGCTCGGTCGCCGTGCAGCCATTATGATGGTTAGTGTTCAGCGGAATGAACAACCTACACCAAAGCGCTCCCTGCGTGCCGACTGAAGGAGAATCATGGCCGATTCCCGCACACCCCGCTCCTCCGATGGCCTGGGCAGCGCATCACCGGCGCCGGCAGTCACGCGTGCCGCCGCCGTCATGGATGCCCTGGCAGCCTCCGCATCGGGCAGGTTGACGCTGAGTGACCTCGCCCGCGAGCTGGGTATACCTAAATCGTCCACCTCCAACCTGTTGCTGGCCCTGGAGGAGGCCCGGCTCATCAGCCGCCAGGGCGCCGAATTCACCCTTGGCCGCAAACTGGTGGAGCTCGGTGCGGCCTACCTTAGCCGGCTTGACGAAGTTCAGGAGTTTTACCGGTTCTGCGAACAGGCACCCACCCTCTCCGGAGAGACGGTGCGCATAGCCATGCTCGATGGGACCAATGTCATCTACCTGGCACGCTACGAAGGGCACCCGGCCGTCCGGCTGACTTCGAACATCGGCGACAAGATGCCTGTTTCGCTGTGCGCCGTGGGGAAGGCCCTGATTGCACGTCTCCATGACCATGACATTGACGCAATGTTTCCCGATGAGGCCGAGCTTCCCGTGCTGACTCCGAAGTCGCTGCGCACCGGCGCGGAACTGAAGGCGCAGCTGCGCGGGATCAGGGAACAGGGTTACGCCTTCGAGGATGAGGAATCCACTACAGGTGTCGTATGCCTCGCCGTGTCTGTCCCGACACGCGGTGCCCACGGGCCAAGCCTTGGCCTCTCTGTCACGGCGCTCAAGGCGACCTATTCGGAAGAACAGGGTTCCCAGATGGTCAAGGAGTTGAAAGAACTGGCCCGCTCTCTGGGCAATCCCATGGGCTAAAGCGTCGAACGGCGCTGTTGCCTTAACAAAAAGAGCCAAGGACCTTGCGCTCCGTTCAACTTGCTGTACGCTGTTCATCATAGTGATCAGCACAACAGGTGTCGTCGCTATCCCACCAGGCCAACGGGGGCCTGGAGTGTTTTTGAGGGAGTTCTTGTGACAACTCGTACTAATTCACCGCAGACCGACGTGGACGGCACCGCCGTCGATCCTGACCAGCTGCGGCGTGCAACTCTTGCCAGTTCCGTGGGCTCCGCTCTGGAGTACTACGACTTCTACATCTACGGCCTGGCGTCCGCGCTCATCTTCGGCCCGCTGTTCTTCTCACCGTTGGGTGAAAGCGGTGCAGTCATTGCTTCTTTCGCCACTTATGGCGTCGGTTTTGCTGCCCGGCCGTTCGGCGGCATTGTGTTCGGTTACATCGGCGACCGATTCGGCCGGAAGATGGTCCTGATCCTGACCATCGGACTGATGGGCATGTCCAGTTTCGCCATCGGGCTCCTGCCAACCTTCGAGCAGGCGGGAATGGTGGGAGCCGTCCTCCTGGTGACCTTGCGCATCCTCCAGGGCCTCGGCGCGGGTGCCGAGCAGGCGGGTGCCACCACCCTTATCTCGGAAGTCGCCCCGCGCCGTCGTCGTGGTTTCTTCGCTGCGCTGCCGTTCGTTGGCATCCAGCTCGGCACGCTGCTGGGTGCCGGCACCTTCGCACTGATGGCGCTGGCGGACAAGGAAGTGCTGCAGGGCTGGCTGTGGCGCGTGCCGTTCCTGGCGAGCGTCATCCTGATTGTCATTGCGGTGTTCATCAGGCTCCGGCTCAAGGAGACCCCGGTCTTCCAGGAGCTGGAAAAGCACAAGGCCGTGGTGAAGAACCCCGTCACCCAGATCTGGAAGCACTCCAAGAAGAACGTCCTCATCGGCATCGGCCTCCGGATGGGAGAAAACGGCAACTCGTCCATCTACTCAGCACTGCTGGTGTCCTTCATCAGCATGCCCGCCGGTATCTTTGCCGGCGACAAGTTCATCGGCCCCACGGGCCTCCTCATTGCCGCCGGATTCGCAGCGGTCATGGTGGTCACCTTCGGAGCTCTTTCTGACCGCTTCGGCCGCGTTCCGGTTTACCGTTATGGTGCGCTGTTCCAGGCCGTCATCGCCCTGCCTGCGTTCTACCTGGTCACCCTGGGCAACGTCACCCTGGTCTGGGTGGTCATGGTGGTGGGCATCGCACTGGGTGTGCAGTCCATGCTTGGCCCGCAGTGTGCGCTGCTGCCGGAACTGTTTGGCTCCCAGCACCGCTTCACTGGCGTGGCACTGAGCCGTGAGCTCTCAGCCGTCCTCGCCGGCGGCTTCGCCCCCATGATCGGTGTCGCGCTGCTGGCAGCCACCGGGCACTCCTGGCTTGTCCCTGCGATCTACTCGCTGGTCCTCGCGCTGATCTCCTTCGGCACAACCTTCTTCACCCCTGAGACAAACGGCCGCGACCTGGTCCTCGTGGAGGACGCCGGCTAGCCGAAACTGCACACACGGACTCAAGGCGGCCTCCCGGGTACGGGGGGCCGCCTTGTGGCGTCCCGGTGGCGGTCTCCTGATGGAACACCCTGCGGCGACGGCGGCGGCGCGGTGGCCCGTGCCGTGGCGGGCCGCGTGCAGCACAGAGCCCCTGCCGGATTCCTGTAACCAGGAGTCCGGCAGGGGCTCTGTGCAAAAACGCCTTATGTGCCCGCAGGTTGTGGTGGCGGCGGGGGTCCTGTTAGTAGAAGTGGACCGGGTCCACCAAGTGGGGGAGGTCGCCGCCGTCGAGGAAAGTACGGAGGTTGCTGCAGAACCGCTCCGCGATCAGGCGGTTTTCGGCCGCGCTGAGTGCGGACGTGTGCGGTGACACCAGGACCTTGGGGTGATTCCACAGGGGGCTGTCCTGCGGGAGCGGCTCCACGGCGAACACGTCGAGGCAGGCATAGGAAACCTGGCCGTTGTTGAGTGCCTCCAGGAGCGCATCCTCGTCGACGACGGTGCCGCGGCCCACGTTCACAAACACTGTTCCGGGCTTCATCGCGGAAAACACTTCGTGGTTGAACAGCTTCTCGGTGAACGGCGTGCCCGGCAGGGTGTTGACCACGGCGTCGGCAGTGGCAAGCAGCGCCGCGAGCCCGTCGTTGTCCGCCACTTTTTCGATTCCCTCGATGGGTTCAACCGTGCGCTTGGTACCGCTGACCTTCATGCCCAGTGCCCGTGCAATCCGGGCCGTCTCCAGGCCGATCTCACCCAGGCCGGTGACCACCAGGGAGGAACCGCTGACCAGCCGCGTGGGCGTCCGGAGCTCCGGCCAAACCTTGGCGGCCTGATCCTGGACCAGTTCGGCGCTGCGCTTGAAACCGTTCAGGATTCCGAAGGCCGCGAACTCGGCAAGCGGGAGGGCATGCACTCCCGCCGACGTAGTTACCTTGAACTTGCTCAGGGTTTCCTGGTCCAGGCCGGACGCCTTGACCGCACCGCCGGCGCCGGCCGCCATGGCGTGAACCCACTGGAGATGAGGGTTTCCACGCGCAATGCGGGCCAGCCCCGCGGGGCTTTCGTTCGGCAGGCCATACAAAACCTGCGCCTTGCCGAGCATGTCCCAGTACCGTTCCTCCTGAGCGGGAGTCCGTGTGAAGTCCGGATCCCCGGAGTGGTCGGCGGGGAAACGCTCGGGGGGAAGCAGCTCCGGCTCGTAGAGCACGGTCACGGCGGGGTCTACGGCGCGGATGCGGTCCACGAGCTCTGCTTCGAGCGGAACGGCGATCGCGACGGTTGTTTGAGTCGTCATGGTGTTCATCATACTGAATAGCGGCTAGGATATTGGACAGATTTCCCTACATTAACCACACAACGATGTGAGTCGAGGCGTATTGATGGAAGACAAAAGAGCTGGCTTTGTGGGCCTGGGACTGATGGGCCTGCCCATGGCGGAGAACCTGCTCCGCGCCGGCTGGAACATCACCGCCTGGAACCGTTCCGCCGGGCCGCTGCAGGAGCTGACCGCGAATGGTGCCCAAACGGCGCCGGATGTGGCTGCCTTGCGGGACCTGCCGATCATCGCCTTCATGCTGCCGGACCTTTCCTTTATTGAGGACGCGGCGGCCGGGCTGCTGGCGAGCTGGGCTGAAACGCCCCCGGCGGCCGGCACGGCGGTAGTGGTGATGAGCTCGGTTTCACCCGCCAAGGTCCAGGACTTTGGCCGTAAGGTGCGTGAAACCAGTGCGGGCCGTGCCGTGGTGGTGGATGCTCCGGTCAGCGGCGGAACCAGCGGCGCAGCGGCGGGCACCCTGGCCATCATGGCCGGCGGGTCGCCCGACGACTTCCAGCGGCTCATGCCCTTTTTTGCGGCAATGGGAACCACGGTCCGGCACATGGGCCCATTGGGCTCAGGGTCGCTGGCCAAGGCCTGCAACCAGCTCATTGTGGGAACCACGACGGCGGCCCTCGCCGAGGCTGCCGAACTCGCCGAGCGTTCGGGCATGGATCCGGCGGCACTTTTTGACGTCCTGGCCGGTGGTCTGGCGGGGAGCCGCGTGCTGGAAAACGTGGGGCCGCGGTTGGTGCGGAAGGATTACACGCCGACGGGTCCGGCGAAATTTATGCACAAGGATCTCTCGTTTGTGCTCGAGTCGGCCCGGTCGGCGGGCGCTGCGGCGCCCATGGCGAGTGCCGGCGTCGAACTTTACGCCGAACTCAAGCGCCAGGGATTGGGCGACCAGGACCTCGCCGTTGTCCGGCAGGCCATTTCCCAACTCAGCGATGCAACAGCGGACAACGCGACGAAAGGGACAGTTTCAGCATGAGCGGACTTTTTGATTTGACGGGGCGGGTTGCCCTGGTGACGGGGTCGAGCCGGGGGATTGGTAATGCCTTGGCGCGGGGCCTGGCTGAGGCGGGGGCGACGGTGGTGCTGAATGGTCTTAACGCGGAGCCGTTGAAGGCGGCGGAGGCGGTGTTGGCTGCTGATTTCGCGCCGGGCCGGGTGCATAGTGTGGCTTTTGATGTGACCAGTGATGTGGAGGCCGCGCGGGGTGTTGCCTGGGTGGAGGAGCACGTGGGGCCGTTGCGGATCCTGGTGAATAACGCCGGGATCCAGCATCGGGTGCCGATGCTGGAGTTGGATGTGGCGGACTGGGAACGGGTAATCGCGACGGACCTGACGAGCGCGTTTTTGGTGGGCCGGGAGGCTGCGAGGCACATGATTCCCCGGGGCAACGGGAAGATCATCAATATTTGTTCGGTGCAGACGGATCTGGCCCGGCCCACGATTGCCCCGTACGTGGCGGCGAAGGGTGGTCTGCGGAACCTGACCCGGGCGATGACGGCGGAGTGGGCGGGCTCGGGGCTGCAGATCAACGGGATCGCGCCGGGGTATATCCACACGGAGATGACGCAGAACCTTGTAGATGATGAGGGGTTCAATTCTTGGATCCTGGGCCGGACCCCGGCGGCCCGGTGGGGGACCGTGCAGGACCTGGCCGGCCCGGCGGTGTGGTTGGCCTCGGACGGGTCGGACTTCGTGAACGGGCAAACGATCTTTATCGACGGCGGCATGACGGTGGTGGTCTGATGCACAACACAACAACAGACACAGCAGCAGGCACGGCAGCGCAGGACACGGCGGCAGCGGCCGGCGGGAGGGGGTTGCCGGTGGCGGGGCCGGCGGTGGTGGCTCACGGGAAGGGGGACTTGCGGATCGAGGACGTGGCCCTGGGGGCACCTGCTGCCGACGAGGCCGTTATCGAGGTCGCGTATGGCGGGATTTGCGGGTCGGACCTGCATTACTGGCTGCACGGTGCGGCCGGGGAATCGATCCTGAAGGCCCCGATGACGCTCGGCCATGAGATTTCCGGGACCGTGGTGGTGGCGGCGGCGGACGGTACCGGCCCGGCGGCCGGTACCCCGGTCGCGGTCCACCCGGCCACGCCGGGCCTGGGGGACGGAACGGTACGGTACCCGGCGGACCGGCCGAACCTGTCCCCGGGCTGTACCTACCTCGGCAGTGCGGCGAGGTTCCCGCACACGGACGGGGCGTTCGCCCGGTACGTCAACCTGCCCGCCAGGATGCTCCGGGAACTCCCGGCAGGCCTGGACCTGCGCACGGCGGCGCTGATCGAGCCGGCGAGTGTGGCCTGGCATGCGGTGGCCCGGGCCGGGAACGTGGCCGGCAAAACGGCCCTGGTGATCGGGTCGGGCCCGATCGGCGCCCTGGCGGTCGCGGTCCTCAAACGGGCCGGTGCGGCCCGGATCACCGCAGTGGACGTGCACTCGAAACCGTTGGAAACCGCGGCGGCGGTCGGCGCGGACCGGGTCCTGCAGGCAGCGGACGCGGACGCGATCGCCGCGGTGCAGGCCGACGTCGTGATCGAGTCCTCCGGCAGCCACCACGGCCTGGCCTCGGCCATCCAGGGCGCGGCCCGGGGCGGGACCGTGGTCATGGTCGGGCTGCTGCCCACCGGACCCCAGCCGGTCCTGATCTCCCTGGCCATCACCCGGGAACTGGACCTGCTCGGCTCCTTCCGCTTCAACCACGAAATCGATGACGTCATCACCGCCCTCGCCGACGGCAGCCTGCACATCGAGCCAGTGATCACGCACGAATACCCGCTCACCAAAGCCCTGGAAGCGTTCACCACCGCCAAAAACTCCGCCGAATCCGGCAAAGTCCTGCTCAACTTCGGACCGGAATAAAACAGGCGAGCGTTGCCCGCCCCTGCACCCATCCAGGCCCCGTCCCGGCCGCTAACCGATCGGCAGGCTCAGCGCCTCCCGTCAGCTCCGGCGGACCGGAATAAACACGCGGGGCTGATCGGTCCACGTGTCGGCAAGCCGGGATGTGGTGCGGCGCATGATCTGTTCGGAGGCGCTGCGGGCGGCGGCGGCGTCCCCGGCTGCCACGGCCTCAGCCAGGTCCACATGCCACTGCAGTGCACCCTCATGGGGGTGTTCCGGCATGAGGCCGTGGACGGTGCGGCCAGTCAGGGTTTCGGCCACCTGGCCCATCAGGTTGGCGAACATTTCGTTGCCGGAGCCGGAAAGCAGTACGGAGTGGAAGGCGATGTCCAGCTCCAGGAATTTCTGCGCCTCACCGTGGTGGCCGGCCTCGCGCATCGCATGGGCAATGTCCACCAGCTCGGTCCGCAGCTCCGCCGGTGCGTTATTCGCGGCGAGTTCGGCGGCTGCGGGTTCGACGGCGGACCGCAATTCGATCAGTGACCGCAGCTGGGCTCCGCGCCCGTCACTCGACAGCCGCCAACGGATCACCTGGGGATCAAAGGGGTTCCAGCGGCTGGGCGGCAGGACCCGGATGCCCACGCGCTTGATGGTTTCCACCAGACCGAGCGACTGAAGGACGCGCACAGCTTCACGGACCACGGACCGGGAAACTTTCAGCTCTTCCTCCAACTGCTCGGCCAGCATAACGTGTCCGGTGGGGAGGTCGCCCTTGATGATTCGGGTGCCTACGTTCTCAATGGCACGGTGGTGCAAGCTGGTGGACATGGTGTCAAGCCTAAACGGCGTTGGGCCGGCGATGCTTCATCAACGGTACGCACTTCCCCTCAGCGCGTTGAATATATATGCTTTAATCGAATCCATCGGTTCGTGAAGGCACGCTTCGCAGCGAACGCGGAGCACGCAGCACGTCCACTGCACACAATGAATTGGAGTTTTGATGTCTGCACACATCGGTGTCACCGGCCTTGCAGTGATGGGGGCCAACCTGGCCCGCAACCTGGCCCGCAATGGTTTCACGGTTGCCTTGCACAACAGGTCAGTGGAAAAGACCGACGCATTGCTCGCAAAGCACGGCACGGAGGGCGACTTCATCCGCACGGAAACGCTGCAGGAACTGGTCGACTCCCTGGAGAAGCCCCGCCGCGTCCTCATTATGGTCAAGGCCGGCAAGCCGGTGGACTCCGTCATCGAGCAGCTTGAACCGCTGCTGGAAGCCGGCGACATCATCATCGACGCCGGCAACTCGCACTACGAGGACACCCGCCGCCGCGAAGCCGCACTGGCCAAGAAGGACCTGCACTTCGTCGGGGTGGGTGTATCCGGCGGCGAAGAAGGCGCACTGAACGGCCCGTCCATCATGCCCGGCGGTTCCAAGGAGTCCTACAAGGCCCTCGGCCCGCTGCTGGAGAAGATTTCCGCCAAGGTGGACGGGGAACCATGCTGCGCCTGGATTGGCACCGACGGCGCCGGCCACTTCGTGAAGATGGTCCACAACGGCATCGAATACGCCGACATGCAGGTTATCGGCGAAGCCTTCGACCTCCTCCGTTCCGGTGCCGGCATCGAGCCCGCGGAGCAGGCCAAGATCTTCACCGAATGGAACAAGGGCGACCTCTCCTCATTCCTGATCGAAATTTCCGCCGAGGTCCTCGGCCACGTGGACGCCAAGACGGGCAAGCCGTTCGTTGACGTTGTGGTTGACGCTGCCGGCCAGAAGGGTACGGGCCGCTGGACCGTCATCTCCGCACTCGAACTCGGGTCCCCGGTTTCCGGCATCGCAGAGTCCGTCTTCGCCCGTGCACTGTCTTCCCAGACCGAACAGCGCAAGCTCGGCCAGGAACTGCTGGAAGGCGGGGAGGCTGCCGTCGAAATCCCGGAATCCTTCGTGGAGGACGTCCGGCAGGCGCTGTACGCCTCCAAGTTGGTCTCCTATGCGCAGGGACTGGACATGCTGACCTCGTCGGCCAAGGAGTACGGCTGGGACCTCAAGCTGGACGAGATCGCCTCGCTGTGGCGGGCCGGTTGCATCATCCGGGCCGAGCTGCTTAAGGACATCACCAAGGCCTACGCCGCTGATGAAAAGCCTGCCAACCTGCTGTTCGCCCCGGCCTTCACCAAGGCCATCGCGGACGCGCTCCCGGCCTGGCGCCGCGTGGTGGCCACCGCAGTCCAGCTCGGCATCCCGGTACCGGTGTTCTCCTCCTCGCTTGCCTACTACGACGGCCTGCGCCGCAAGCGCGTCGCTGCCGCCCTGATCCAGGGCCAGCGCGATCTCTTCGGGGCCCACACCTACGGCCGCGTGGACTCCGAGGGCACGTTCCACACGCTCTGGGGCGAGGACAAGTCCGAAATCGAAGCGGTGGACACGCACTAGCACTTCATCCGCTGTACCACCTGGCGGCCGGCACTTCCGAGGATATTCTGGGAGTTGCCGGCCGTTGGCGTTTCCCGGCATCCGCGGTGTCCGTCAATCCAAGGAGTCCAGGTGCCCAAGCCAGTCGCATTCGTCACGGGAGCGTCCACCGGAATCGGGTTCGAGGCGGCCAGGACACTCAGCCGCCACGGTTTCCTGGTGTATGCGGGAGCCCGCCGAGTGGAGAGGATGGAGCCGCTGGCGGCGCTCGGAGTCCACGTCCTGGCACTCGACGTGACGGACGAGGATTCGATGCGTGCCGCCGTCGGACGTGTCCTGGAGGAGCGCGGACGGATCGACGTTCTGGTAAACAACGCCGGCTACGGGTCGTTCGGTGCGCTGGAAGAGGTGGACCTGGCCGAAGGCCGGCGCCAGTTCGACGTCAATGTTTTCGGCCTCGCCAGAATGACCCAGCTGGTCCTGCCCGCCATGCGGCAGGCCGGCCGCGGGAGGATCATCAACATTTCGTCGATCGGCGGCAAATTCTATGAGCCGATGGGGGCCTGGTACCACGCGTCGAAGTTCGCCGTGGAGGGCCTAAGTGACTCGCTGCGGCTTGAGCTGAAGCCGCACGGGATCAGCGTGTCCATCATCGAACCTGCCGGCACAGTGTCCGAATGGGGGACTGTTGCCGCCCAGGGGCTGCGTGCCACGAGCGGGACCGGACCGTACGAGTCGCAGGCCCATTTGATGGCAGGTGCGCTCGGGTCCACGGACCGGGCCGGGACCTCAACGCAGCCGGGGGTTGTCGCGGCTGCGGTGCTGCACGCGGCCTCGTCGGTACGGCCCAAAACCCGGTATCCGGTGGGCAACGGGGCCTGGGCCATCCTGGCCTTGCGCCGGGTCCTGCCTGACCGGCTTTTCGACCCCCTGGTAATGCTCGTGCTTAAGCGGGTGGCCGCCGGAACGGTGTCCCGCGGGCGGAGGTAAGCGTCAGATCCGGTATTCGATGTCGTACTCGGCAGGATCCACAGCGGGCTTGGTTTCCCGCTGGGCGTCCCGGTGACGCCACTTGGCGGGTACCCCGGTGACGATGGATTCCGGCGGGGCGTCCTTCACCACCACGGCGTTGGCCCCGATGGCGCTGTCCCGGCCAATGGTGATGGGCCCGAGGACTTTGGCGCCCGCACCAATCGTCACCCGGTCCTCAATAGTCGGGTGACGCTTGACCTTGGCCAGTGACCGTCCACCGAGCGTCACACCGTGATAGATCATGACGTCCTCGCCGATCTCGGCCGTCTCACCGATGACCACTCCCATGCCGTGGTCAATGAAGAAACGTCGGCCGATGGTGGCGCCCGGGTGGATCTCGATGCCCGTCAGGAACCGGCCCAGTTGGGACACCAGCCGCGCCGGGAAGCGCAAGGCAGGGTTTTGCCACAGCCGGTGCGTCAGCCGATGGATCCAAATGGCATGCAGCCCTGAATAGGCAAAAAAGTTCTCAAAAGAACCTCGAGCCGCCGGGTCGTGTGACCGGGCGGCGTCGAGGTCTTCCTTCAGTCTTGCGAAAAAGCCCACAGAGTTCTTTCTACAGGAAACGGGGCGACAACGGCTGGATCAGCCGCGGATGTCGTCATAGAGCACGGTGGAAATGTAACGCTCGCCGAAGTCGCACACAACTGCGACGATCAGTTTGCCTGCGTTCTCCGGGCGCTTGGCAAGTTCCAGGGCTCCCCAGACGATGGCGCCCGAGGAGATGCCGCCGAGGATGCCTTCCTTGACGCCGAGGTCACGTGCCACCCGCACGGAATCTTCCAGGGTGGCGTCCAGGACCTCATCGTAGACGTTCGTGTCCAGCAGTTCCGGGATGAAGTTCGCGCCGAGGCCCTGGATCTTGTGCGGACCGGGGGCCCCTCCGTTGAGGATGGCGGAATCCTTTGGCTCCACAGCCACGATCTGGACACCGGGCTTGCGTTCCTTCAGGACCTGCCCGACGCCGGTGATGGTTCCGCCGGTGCCGATGCCGGAGACAAAGATGTCCACCTTGCCGTCGGTGTCGGACCAGATTTCCTCAGCGGTTGTTTCGCGGTGGATCTGAGGGTTTGCTTCGTTCGCAAACTGCTGGGCCCAGATGGCGTTTTCGGTGTTGGCCACGATTTCCTGGGCCTTCTCCACGGCGCCGCGCATGCCCTCGGAGCCGGGGGTCAGCACAATCTCGGCGCCGAAGGCACGGAGCATCACGCGACGTTCGGTGGACATCGTTTCCGGCATGGTCAGGATGACCTTGTAGCCGCGGGCTGCGCCCACCATGGCCAGGGCGATGCCCGTGTTGCCGGACGTTCCTTCAACAATGGTGCCGCCGGGCTTCAGGGCGCCTGACTTCTCCGCGGCGTCCACGATGGCTACACCGATGCGGTCCTTGACGCTGTTCGCCGGGTTGTAGAACTCGAGCTTGACCGCGACGGTGGCGTCCAGTCCTTCACCCAGCCGGTTCAGTCGGACCAGCGGGGTGCCGCCCACCAGCTGCGTTACATCGTCATAGATCCGTGCCATGTACATACGCCTATCTCAAGAAGGATGAATACTGAGGTCAGCCTAACGACGGCCCGCTGCCGCTGCTAAGCATTAAGCCATGCAGAGTAATATTTGCGGGCCTTCGCAAGCTTGGGGTTGATGATCACCTGGCAGTAGCCCTGCTCAGGGTATTTTGCGTAATAGTCCTGGTGGATGTCCTCAGCCACATGGAACCGTGACAGGCGGCTGACTTCGGTGACGATCGGACGGGACCACAGCGCCTGGTTCCGGTCGATGGCCTCCTCAAAGAGAATCTTCTCCTCGGTGGTCTCATAGAACATCGAGGAGCGGTATTGCGTGCCGACGTCATACCCCTGGCGGTTAAGGGTGGTGGGATCGTGCAGCGCGAAGAACATGTCCAGGATGACTTCAGCCGGAATGATGGCCTCGTCGAAGGTCACTGCCACCGCCTCGGCATGTCCCGTGGTTCCACTGCAGACCGAGTAGTAGTCCGGCTGCGGATCGTGGCCGCCCGTATAGCCGGAGATTACGGAGCTGACGCCCCTGGTTTTCTGGTATACAGCGTCCAGGCACCAGAAGCAGCCCCCGCCAAGAACAAAAGTTTTCATGACCTCTTCAATGGTTGAGCGCCCCGGATGATTCCCTGACCACCCTACGAGACTGTGCCACATGCTGGCCAAACGTGGTGATGGGGTAGAACTGTGTCTATGGAATCTGCAGACACCGGCGTTACAGATGCGGACACGGCCGGCAACGGGGCCGGGGAGAGCACTGACGCGGAAGCCTCCGCTGCCCCCACGTTGGGCCAGGTCCTGCTCGCCGTGGAGGAACTCTGGCCCGAGTCGCTGGCCGAAAACTGGGACGAAGTGGGTCTCGTGGCCGGGCACCCTTCCGCGTCCGTAACCCGGGTGATGTTCGCCGTCGATCCCACCTTGGCGGTGATCGACGAGGCGGTGGAATGGGGTGCCGAGCTTCTCATTACCCACCATCCCTTGCTGCTCAAAGGGGTCACGTCCGTGGCTGCCACCACCGCCAAGGGGCAGGCAATCCACCGGCTCATCGAGTCGGGTACGGCGCTACTGACGGTCCACACCAACGGCGATTCCGCCGTCGGCGGGGTTTCTGATGTCCTTGCCGATGCGCTGGGACTGGAGGATGTTGCACCGCTGACGGTCGCCGCGAACGGGCTCCCCGAAGAGGGCATCGGCCGCGTGGGAGATCTCCCCGAGGTGATGAGCCTCGGCGATTTTGCCGCCCGGGTTTTCGGCATCCTCCCATCGGTGGCCGGGGGAGTCCGCGTTGCCGGGGACAAGGACGGCCTGGTGCGGCGCATTGCGGTCTGCGGTGGAGCCGGCGACTCGCTGTTCGACGAGGTGCGGGCCAGCAGCGCCGATGTTTACGTCACGGCTGACCTCCGGCACCATCCCGCCTCCGAGGCCCGGGAATCGGCGGCGAACGGCAGGCCCTACCTCATTGACGTGTCGCACTTTGCGAGCGAGTGGCTCTGGCTGCCGGCGGCCGCATCGGCACTGGGCAATGTGCTCGCTGACCAGGGCCATGACGTGGAGATCCGCGTCAGCAACACCAACAGTGACCCGTGGGACTTCATTCTGACTCCCGGCTAAGCCTGGCGTGCGAGGTCCTTCGCAGGGCCCACGCCGGCGAGGGACCCACACCGAGCGCAGCGAGGTTTGGGAGCCGGTGGGGATGAAGCGAGGCAGGGGAGCGGGCTAGGCGCTAGAGTCGAGGGAGCGCCGACAGGGTGCCCGGCTCCGGCCGGCAGGATTTAAGCGGAGGTAGCAGTTGGCTAAGGCAGCACCGGCAGAACAGTTGAAGTTGCTCGAACTGCAGGGGCTGGACGCTAAGCTCAAGTCCCTGTCCAACCGCCGCCGCACCCTTAACTCTGATCCGCGGATCACCGATCTCGAGGCCGCGCTCTCTGTCGCCAACGGGGAACTTGGCGGGGCCAAGGTGGCTGTCCACGACGCCGAAGCCGAGCTGAAGCGCGCGGAGGCCGACGTCGAGCAGGTCGCCAACCGGGTGGAACGGGATGAAGCCCGGCTCAACAGCGGAACAGGGCTGTCGAAGGACCTCGTCGCCCTGCAGAAGGACATCGCCTCGCTCAACAAGCGCCGCTCAGACCTTGAGGACGTGGAACTCGAAGTGCTGGAACGCCTCGACTCCCTTCGGGCCCGGCAGGCCGCCCAGCAGCAGATTGTTGATGACATCCAAGGCTCCTTCAGCGGGATCCGTGCCGAACTCGACGCGGCCCTGGCGGACGTGGATGCGGAAGAGCGGCTCATTCGGAGCCAGCGTGACGAATTCGCCGCTGGACTGGACGCCGGAATGCTGGCCATCTATGAAAAGACGCTCGCCAAGCGCGGAGTGGGCGCGGCCCGGCTGTTCCACGGCACCTCCGAGGCGTCCGGAATGAAGCTGAGCCCCGGCGACCTCGCCGAAATCAGGGCTGCGGCGGAGGACGACATTGTGTTCTGCCCTGACTCCGGCGCCATCCTCGTTCGCTCCGCTGAGTGGAACGGCGCCGCCCCAACTAACTAGCAGACAACGTCGTGAAAATCGCGAATGACGACGTTAAATGCGACCTAGTTGGGCAGGATGATGTTCAGGGCGTGCGGCTTGCGGACTGAACCGTCCACCAGCTCCGCCTCCCATCTTTCCCGCGCGGCCTTGAGCAGCTGAGCCGGGGCCTCCGGGGCCTTTCCGCGGCGGGACAACAGGTGCCGGGCCAGTTCGCCGCGGGTATGTTTCGCGAAGTGGCTCACCACCTTGCGCACACCGTTCACCTCGGTGAAAACGTTGACGGAAACGGTTTGTGCGGCCGGCGGGGCCCAGGCGGCGGCATAGGTGCTGGAGCGGCAGTCCACGAGCAGGTGCCCGGCGGCGGCGTCCGTGAGGGCCTCCGCAAGCTGCGGCTTCCAGAATGAGGCGAGGCGGCCGACGTCGGGCAGTGCAGTTCCCATCGACAGCCGGTACGCCGGCACCCGGTCAGCGAAGCGGACGGCGCCCCACAGCGCGGAAACTACCAGTACCGATTCATCGGCTTTGCGGCGCTGCGTCGGGGTCAGCGTCCTGTAGCCGAGGGCGTCATACAGAACGCCGGAGTAGATCTGGTGGGCAGGCGCCGCCGGTTCGATCTGGAGCCGGGTGTTGCGCTCGACGTCGTCCCTGAGTGAGGCGCCGACGCCCAGCAGGGCGAGGGCGTCCTCGTGCGCGCTGACCGTCCCCAATGCTTCGAGGACTTTCGCCCGGTACTGGTTGAGTGCCGGAAAGCTCAGCGCCGGCCAGTCGACGGCGGATCCGCGGACTGCGGGGGTCTTTCCTTCGGAGGGGGGAAGCAGAATCAGCACCGTACGATCCTACCGGCGACGGCGGGACTGCCGCCGCCTGCTCGCGCCGGCCTCGAAGGGCCGGCCCCTACGCGGCCTTAATGGGGGTGGCGGACGCAGCTCCGGCATTGTGAGCCTGGGCCGCCTGGTTTTCGCGGGCAAGGAATGCCGAGAGCTCGCCAATGGTACTCATCAGCGGGGCCGGGAAGACGACGGTGGAGTTCTTGTCCACAGCGATTTCCACGAGTGACTGCAGGTTCCGCAACTGCAAGGCCAAGGGGTGGGCCATCATGGTGTCCGAGGCGTCCCCCAGCGCCGCGGCGGCGATGGATTCGCCTTCGGCAGCAATGATCTTCGCCCGCTTCTCACGCTCGGCCTCGGCCTGCCGCGCCATCGCCCGCTTCATCCCATCCGGGAGTTGGATATCCTTCAGCTCGACTAGGGTCACCTCCACGCCCCAGGCGAAGGTGAGCGCGTCCAGGATCTCCCGGATGTCGCTGTTGATCCGCTCGGTCTCGGACAGCGTCTGGTCCAGGCTGTGCCGGCCGACCACCTTCCGCAGGGTGGTCTGGGCGATCTGGTTGATCGCCGCCGCGACGTTCTCGATGGCCACGACTGACTTCACGGCATCCACAATCCGGTAGTAGGCCACCGCAGAGATGTCCACGCTGACGTTGTCCTGGGTAATGATTCCCTGAGACTGGATCGGCATGGTCACGATCCGCAGACTGACCAGGTGAAGCCTGTCAACCACGGGAATGATGAAGCGCAGGCCCGGCATCCGGACCCCGGCCACGCGGCCCAGCCGGAACAGCACGCCCTGTTCGTACTGGCGCACAATCCGCACTGACATCCTGGCGAGGATGATCAGCACCAGAAGGACGAGGAGGAGCACAACAATGGCGGTGAGGTCCATACGATCACTTCCCGGCTAGGACGGTCCCCGGGCCGTGACCAGCGGCCGGGTCCTACGTCCATTGTCCCACCGGGGCCCCGGAAAGGAACCGGCGACGGCGGTGCCTCCTTCCCCGGTAGACTGGGTTCCGGATGGGTTGACCAGGCGGCCGCGCGTCACGGAAGTGGCTCGAGGAACGTCCGGGCTCCGCAGGGCAGGGTGGTGGGTAACGCCCACTCGGGGTAACCCGCAGGCCAGTGCCACAGAGAACAGACCGCCTGTGTTTCCCTGCCGGGAAGCTGCAGGTAAGGGTGAAACGGTGGTGTAAGAGACCACCAGCTTCCCGGGTGACCGGGAAGGCTAGGTAAACCCCACCCGGAGCAAGGCCAGACAGGACACGTTTGAGGGCTGCCCGCCCGAGTGTCCGGGTAGGCCGCTGGAGGGCGTCGGCAACGGCGTCCGTAGATGGATGGCCGCTACTCCCGCGCTGGTAACGGCACGGGAGCACAGAACCCGGCGTATCGGTCAACCCATCCCGCTCCTCCTGCTGTGACGCGGGAGTCGGGCATGTGAGTGACTTCACGTCCCCGGCGGCTATTGGGAATGCGTCCGCCACTTAGAATAGAGAGCGAACGTAGAAGTTCTGCCACCGGGTCTGCGTTCGCAGCCGGTGGTTTTTCTTTGCGCTTCTCCACGGCGCCCGGGGTGAAAAGAACCCCGCCGGCGCCAGAGCCCCTGGACAACGTCAGGTGGCCGACATTCGTATACGAGGACGTATACGGCTGAACCGAGGAAGGTAGTTCTGTGAGCCAGACGTCAGATTCTTGTCTTGATACGTGGATGGGCCGGGAGGCTCTCGCTGAGGCCATGATTCCGGTGATTGGCCGGCTGTACCGCGAAAACAACGTGGTGACGAGCATCCACGGCCGCAGCCTGATCAACAAGTCCACCATGAACATCCTCAAGGCTCACCGGTTTGCCCGCCGCATGAGCAACACCGAGCTCCTGCTCGAAGAAACCGCACCGCTGCTTAACGCCCTGGCCCAGCTGGACCTTGGTGCAGCCGCCATTGACGTGGCCCGCCTGACGGAGAAGTACAAGCTGGAAGGCAACGGCGCCTCCCTGGAAGAATTCCTCCGCGCCGAACTGGCAGAGATCGTGGGCAAGCGCGGTGCAGATGACCGCACCAGCACCGACGTCGTCCTCTACGGCTTCGGCCGCATCGGACGCTTGCTGGCCCGCCTGCTCATCGAAAAGGCCGGCGGTGGCCACGGCCTGCGCCTGCGCGCCATCGTGGTGCGCCGCGGATCGGACAAGGACCTGACCAAGCGCGCCAGCCTCCTGCGCCGCGATTCGGTGCACGGCTCCTTCGAAGGCACCATCCGCGTTGACGAGGCAGCCAACACCATCACGGCCAACGGCGTGCAGGTCCAGGTCATCTACTCGGACAACCCGGCCACGATCGACTACACCGCCTACGGCATCAAGGACGCCCTGGTAGTGGACAACACGGGCCGGTGGCGCGACGCCGAGGGCCTGTCCCAGCACCTGCAGAGCAAGGGAGTGGCCCGCGTACTCCTGACCGCCCCGGGCAAGGGCGCGCTGAAGAACATCGTGCATGGCATCAACCACGGCGACATCCAGGACACGGACAAGATCGTCTCCGCAGCGTCCTGCACCACCAACGCCATCACCCCGGTCCTGAAGGCCATCAACGACAAGTTCGGCGTGATCCACGGGCACGTGGAAACCGTCCACTCCTTCACGAACGACCAGAACCTGATCGACAACTTCCACAAGGGCGACCGCCGCGGCCGTTCCGCTGCCCTGAACATGGTCATCACCGAGACGGGTGCGGCCACTGCGGTTGCGAAGGCCCTGCCCGAACTTCAGGGCAAGCTTTCCGGCAGCTCCATCCGCGTCCCCACGCCGGACGTTTCCCTGGCCATCCTGAACCTGAGCCTGGAAAACGGCACCACCAAGGATGAGGTGAACGACTACCTGCGCCAGATGTCCCTGCACTCGGACCTGCGCAAGCAGATCGACTACATCGATTCCCCCGAAGTGGTCTCCACCGACTTCGTCGGCTCACGCCGTGCGGGCATCGTGGACGGACTGGCCACCATCTCCAACGACAAGAACGTCATCCTCTACGTCTGGTACGACAACGAGTTCGGCTATAGCTGCCAGGTGGTCCGCGTCATGGAAGAGATGGCCGGAGTCAACCCGCCGTCCTTCCCGGCGAAGGAAGCCGCGGCGGCCCTGGCTGCCATTGCCGTCTAATAACGGTCAGGTGTTTCCCGGCTGATTCACTGGAATCAGCCGGGAAACGGGACCACACTGGTGCCATGGATAACGAAACGCTCCACGACACCACCCTCGAACACGCCCTTGACATCGCCAAGGCCAACCACAAAGAGGCCGTCAGGCTACTTGAGCATGCCCGGGGCGCCCACGCGGCCGGCGACATCAGTGACGACCGCGTCCGGCAACTGGAAAGCCTCCTCCACGTGGCGGAAGAGGATCTTCGTCGGGTGGCAAAAGAGCAGTAACGCCGGCCACTCTTCCTCCCCGCTGTGGATAACAGCCTGCGTGTCAGCGGGGTGGCCTAGGCTCGTCTGGTGCAGGAGATTCCCGGACGGGTTGCCAGTCCATGACAGTCAGCTGGAGCGCCTATCGCCGTGCCCATCGGCGCTCACGGCAAGCATGGGCGCTGCTGGCGGCCCTGGCATTGGCCTTGGTGGCATCGGCCGCATGGTTCTTCACGGCCGGACAATTCGCCGCCGCAGAACCCGCTGCCGCCGGACCAAGCCAGGCACCCGTGTTCGACGGGACCTGGATGAAACCGGTGGCACCCGTGTATCCGGTACCCGCGGGCAGCGCCCGGGCCGCCTTGGAGGGTCTGGCCGTCAAAGGACGGGCACCGAAGGACACCTACCGGCGGGAAGCCTTCGGGCAGGCGTGGCTGGATGTTGACCGGAACGGCTGTGACACCCGCAACGACATCCTGCGCCGGGACCTCACGGCAGTGGGCTTCACCGAGGGATCCACCTGCGGGGTGGCGTCCGGCTCCATCGTGGAGCCCTACACCGGGAAGACCGTGGATTTCCGGCGGGGGCCGGAAAGCAGCAAGGAAATCCAGATTGACCATGTGGTGGCGCTCGGTGACGCGTGGCAGAAAGGCGCCCAGGGGCTTACCCCGCAGCAGCGCCAAAGCCTCGCCAACGATCCGCTGAACCTTATCGCCGCGGACGGCCCGGCCAATCAACAAAAGGGTGCGGGCGATGCCGCCACGTGGCTGCCGAAGAACAAGAACATCCGCTGCCACTATGTTGCCCGCCAGATCTCGGTCAAGGCGTCCTACGGTCTGTGGGTCACCCAGCCGGAGAAGGACGCCATGCGGCGAGTCCTGGACTCGTGCCCGGACCAGCCCACCATTGCGGCACAATAGGGGCCACTGGCAAGTGCCTCAGTGACCGAAGGGGTCGGGGTCCACACCCGGCATCCACGTCAGCCCGGGAACACCCCACCCGCTCTTCTTGGCCAGTTTCATGGCCTTCCGTGAATAACGGTCCAGCAGTCGGTTGACGTACAGCTTGCCGTCCAGGTGGTCGTATTCGTGCTGGATCACCCGCGCAAACCAGCCGGTGGCCTCGAAGTCGACCGGCTGCCCGTAGCCGTCAAAGCCCTGGACGCGGGCCCATTCCGCGCGCTTAAGCGGGAACTGACCGCCCGGGAAGGAAAGGCAGCCTTCTTCCTCTTCATCGGGGTCGGGCAGTGCGCCGGAAATCTTGGACAGCGTCAGGACGGGGTTCACCAGGACTCCCACCGGGGGAGCGCTGTCGTCGTTCGCGAACTTGTAGACGAAGATTCTTTTGCCCACGCCGACCTGCGGCGCTGCCAGGCCCACGCCGTTGGCGGCGTCATTGGTTTCGAACATGTCGGCAATCAAGGTGCGCAGTTCGTCGTCGAACACTTCCACCTCGGCGGCCCGGCGGTGGAGCACCGGTTCGCCCCAGATCGTGATCGGCAGAACTGTCATGGCAGGTGACCTTCCGTGCGTGCGGCGTGGCGCCGGCATTTGTGCAAAAAAGAAGGCCGTACCGGATATCCGGTACGGCCTCCAAACTGACGGCTTCGACTGCCGCCTTGTGAGGGTGAGCTACGGGGGTTGAACCCGCGACCTCCTGGACCACAACCAGGCGCTCTGCCAACTGAGCTAAGCCCACCATGTGCCCTGCAGATGATCCGGTGACCCGGCCCTCTGGGAAGGCAACTCAAATAGCTTACCTGCTGTTGGGCGGTGGTTGTGCCACTTTTGCGGTTTTCGCAGAAAATTCCCCCGAAACGTGGCGCAGATTACTCTTCGGGGGCGCCGGTGACCCGTTGGGCGATTCCGCGGGCCGTGACGCTGTCAGGGCCGGGCGCCGGCACAAAGACCGCCTCGCGGTAGTAGCGGAGCTCGTCAATGGAATCCTTGATGTCGCCCAGGGCGCGGTGGCCACCCTTCTTGGCGGGGGACTGGAAGTATGCCCGGGCGAACCAGCGGCGGGAGAGCTCCTTGATGGTACTGACGTCGATCACCCGGTAATGCAGGTGTTCGACGACGGCCGGCATGTCCCGCGAAAGGAACACGCGGTCCGTGCCGACTGAGTTGCCGCCCAGCGGGGCCTTCCGCGGATCCGGCACCCACTTCTCGATGTATTCCATGACTGCGGACTCGGCCTCAGCCATGGTCTTGCCGTGCGGCAGTTCCTCGAGCAGGCCGGACCGTGTGTGCATGTCCCGGACAAAGTCGTTCATCTGGGCGAGGGCGGCGTCTTCGGGTTTGATCACGACGTCGACGCCGTCGCCCAGGATGTTGAGTTCGGAGTCGGTCACCAGTGCCGCCACCTCGATCAGGGCGTCATTCTTGATGTCCAGGCCAGTCATTTCGCAGTCGATCCAGACGATGCGTTCGTTAGTTATAGGCACGCGACCAGCCTACCGTTTAGCTCCGCAGCAACCGTCCGATGCTAGGATTTCGGATACAGAGAGGCTGCTGATTCGGCCGCTGTGCTGTGCCTGCGCGGCGTTGTGTTTGCCCTGAGTTGTGCGTGCGCGGTGTTGTGCCAGCAGCCCGCGGCTGTCGCGGCCCGCTGGCCGAAGCGCTGAAAGCAAAGAGATTGGACGATCTGAGATGACGGCGCCTGTGCCTGTAACGGGGGAGATGGCCGCCGCTGTGATCCCCAAGTCCGGTGCGGCCGAAGTGGATAAACCCCGGTCCCCGATCCTTGCAGGTTTCATCGGCTCCCTGTTCATGGCTGTCGGTTCCATTGGCGTCGGCTGGCTGGCGCCGGTTTCCGAACTTCGCCGGGTGCCCGTCTTTATCTGGATGCGCACGGAGGCAATCGGGGTTGCCCTGGCCATCGTGCTGGTCGCGGTGGGCGGCATGCTTCTGGTGCGCTCCTGGCTGAGGCTGGGCCAGCGCGTGCGGGTCTGGGGGACTGAAGCCCGCAAGGCAACCCTGCAGGCTGTGGCGGCGTGGGGCCTGCCGATGGTGGTCAGCGTCCCGCTGTTCAGCCGTGATGTGTACGCATACATCGGCCAGGGCCGCCTCATGGTGGAGGGGTTCAACCCCTACGAAAACGGCATCTCGGCGCTGTCCAACTACTTCCAGCTCGGGGCGGACAGGCTGTGGACCGAGGCTCCCGTGCCCTACGGCCAGCTTTTCCTGTGGATTGAGCAGTTCGTTGTCTGGTCCACCAACGTCCAGCCCGAAGCCAGCGTGATGCTCTTCCGGCTGGTGGCACTGGCGGGCGTGGTGCTCTGCATCATTTACGTCCCGAAGCTGGCGGAACTGCACGGCGTCAACCCGCACAGGGCGCTCTGGCTGACCGCGGCCAACCCCCTCTTCCTCACCAACTTCATCGCCAGCGTCCACAATGACGCCCTCATGATCGGGCTGGCGCTGGCCGGGCTGTATTACGCCGCCACGAAGCGGGTGGTGCTCGGAATCGTTCTGGTGACCCTGTCCATCGCCGTGAAGCCCATCACGGTGGTCTTCCTGCCGTTTATCGGCCTGATGTGGGCCGGTAAGCACGCCGGCTGGCCCCGGAAATTCCTTTTCTGGGCCCTCACCGGCGGCCTGAGCCTCGCGCTGCTGTACGCCTTGAGCCTTGTGAACGGATTCGGCTTCGGCTGGATCAACGGGCTCTCGGCCCCCGGCAGCATCTTCATCTGGTACGCCCCGGTGGGACTCGTGGGACTGGTGGTTGCCACCATTTCCAACGCCTTCGGGCTCGACGGTTGGACCTTGGCGAGTTGGGTGTTCGACGCCGGCAAGCTGCTTGCCGTGGGTGTTGTCGCCTTCCAGATCTTCAAGGGTGAGCACGAGCGCCTGATCCGGCGGCTCACCTTGGCTTTCGCGGCCGTGGTGGTGCTGGCTCCGATGATCCAGTCCTGGTACGTGGTGTGGCTCATCCCGCTGTTTGCAGTGACGGGCATCCGTAATGACTGGCAGGTCAAGGCCCTGTATTTCATTGTGTCGTTCTTTATGATCTACGCGATTTCCGACCAGCTGGAAGTATTCCCCTATCTGCAGACCGGGGATCTTGGGCTCGCGTTGATCCTGGCCCGGTTCGCCGCTGCGATCACTGGCCTGCTTTTTGGCCTGTATCTGATCTTCATGGATCCCCGGACCAAGCGGCTCTTCCGCAAGACGAGCGAACCGGTTACCGCGCGCCCCGTCATTTAGGGGTTCAGGTGCCGCAGCGCTTCCTTCCGCGACAGGGGGCTCAGCTGCGCGGCATGTTCTGACACGAAGTCCCGGACCCACGCGGGGTTGGTCTTGGCGAACTCGCGGAGGGCCCAGCCGATGGCCTTCCGGATGAAGAGCTCCGGGTCCGCCAGGTTGGCCTCGAGCACCGTGCGCAGCAGCCCGGTGTCGGTCTCCGACTTCGCCTTCAGCTGGGAAGTGATGGCAGCCCGGCGGATCCAGAAGTCATCATCGGTACTCCATCGAAGCAGCACCGGTGTCATCAGGGGCCGCTGAGCCAGCAGCAACGCGCAGATCCTTTGGCTCACACCGTCCACGAAGTCCCACCAGGCGCCCGTCCGGATGATTTCCTCGTACACCGGCAGCGTCAGCGGGTCCTTGGCTGCCAGCCGAAGCCCGGTGAGGTCGATCGCCGCGTACTTTTCCTCCCGCCACTGCGCCTCCCGCCACAGCACCAGGACGCTGGCGCGCAACTGCTTCGGTGACTCGAACGGAAAAGCTGCGGCCGCGGCCACCACACAACGGCGAACCTCTGGAACCCTGACGCCCAGGGAAAGGACGGATGATTTCATGTAAGCCTGCGCCCCGGCGGCACGCACGGGGTCAGCCCGCTCCATCAGCATCGTTCGGATTGCTGTTATGAGATCGCGGTTCACCATGCAGCAACTCTAGCCACACCGGCACCACCCCTCCGGCCTGTGCCGGGGGCATCGATCCTGTTGGGAAACTGCGCCCGTCGGTAGACTTAACTTGCGCCAGAGAAGACGCAGAGCTCCTTTCGGGAAAGGCACGATCATGACCGACAACAGCGGCTTCGAAGACACCCCGAATGCGGCAGGCCCGGAAAAGCAGCCAGAGCAAGCAGACCTGCGCGGCCGGTATGTCGAGGGAAACTTCGGCAAAACCGGAGCCCAGACCGGCCGCCACGCGGACGATGAAGAAGGCCAATACGGCGAAGGAGACTACGGCGCCGCTGGCAGGGAAGGCGGGCTGCCCGAACCGCTCGGTGACAAGGCCAGGGAATCGGGGCGCTACGTCAAAGCCGACTATGGTGTTGCCGGATCGGTGCCGGGCCGCACCGCGGAGTCCGAAGTTGGGCGGTACACAGAGGGCAGCTACGGGCCGGGCGGTTCCGTGGATCCCACCCGCAAAGCGGGCAGCGGTACCGCTGCCGGGAAAGAGCAACAGAAATAGCGCTCCCACGGCAGGGCTGCCCGGGGTGACTGGTTGATTTTCCATCCCCGGAGCGGCGCGTCGGAGCGGCGGGCCCGCGTGGCCTGCCGGCGCGCCTTTGAAACATGCCCGTCGCCGGGTTGGGTGGTTACGGCGCGGGAAACGCGCCTTCGGTACTGCGGCGGAGCGTGACATGGCCGGTGATGGCCGGCGGCACGGCGTTTTCGCCGGCAGTCTCTCCTGCCCTCCGGGTGGCCTGCCGACCGATTTCCTCGAGTGGCAGGTGCACCGTGGAGAGGGGCGGCCGGAAGTCCCGGAGCGACTCGATGTCGTCAAAGCCGGCGATGATGGCGTCCCGGGGAATGCGCAGGCCCTCGGCACGCAACGCCGCGGCCGCCCCGATGGCCATAACATCATTGACGGCAAAGATGCAGATCCGCTTTGTGTCCCCTGACGTGTTGGCTGCCGCCTGGGAAGCCTTGATCCGGGCAGCCAAGGCAATGCCGACGTCGAATCCGCCGGAGCGGGTGAACTCGGTGCGGATGATTTCGGCAGGTGGTAATGCGGTGTCCGCCAGGCCACGCTGGAAGCCGCGGATGCGGTCGTCCGAGGTGAACAGGCCGGCCGGACCGCCGATGATGACGAAATGCCCGTGATGTGACGCTGCCAGCTCGGCGGCGAGTTTGGCAGCCAATTCCTCATTGGGCACGGTCACTACGTGGTATCCCTCGGTGGAGGCGGCGCCCACGACGCCGTGTCCGACCACGGCGACCTGCCCGCCGTTGCGGCAGTATCGGTCAAGCTCCGCCGCCAGCCCGGCGTTCCCTTGACGGTCCTCGGGACGGGCCGAGCGGGATCCGGCGATCACGATCGAATCTGCCCGCCGGGCCGCAAACGCAGCCACCGCTTCCCTTTCGTCGGCCGGGGCTCCGGCCGTGGTTGCAAGGAGGACCATCCGGCCCTGTTCCCGGGCAGCTTCCTGGACTCCGCGCGCGATTGCCGCAAAGTACGGGTCGGCTATGTCATGCACGATCAAACCGATCAGCCCTGAGCTCGACTTGGCAAGCGCCTGTGCCTGGGCATTCGGGACGTACCCTAGGGATTCGGCTGCCGAGCGCACGCGCTCGGCGATGTCCGGCCCTGGTTTTCGGGCGGATCCGTTAAGGACCCGGGACGCGGTGGCCGGTGAAACGCCCGCCAGGCGGGCGACCTCTGAAAGGGTACTTGCAACCACGGCGTCTCCTATTCGGCAAATCTCTGTGCAATTGGTCCGTAGCTCAGTATTGCAGTTGCACGATCTTTGGGAAAGCGCTTGCCAAGGATGAACGGGCTAAGGCATCATGAAGACACTGGGAATGCGCTTTCCCACCTTACTTGCCATCACAACGCTCACTCACCGTGGAGGACACATGGGCTTCGAAACAAGGACGATCCGGATAGCCATGAACGGAATTACCGGCAGGATGGGGCACCGCCAGCACCTGCTGCGCTCCATACTGCCCATCCGGGACGCCGGCGGGTTCACGCTGGAGGACGGCACGAAGGTCCAGGTGGAACCGATCCTGGTGGGCCGGAACGAAGCCAAAATCCGTGAACTAGCAGAGCTTCACAAGGTGTCCGAGTGGACCACAGACCTGGACTCCGTCATCAGCGACCCCTCAGTGGACATCATTTTTGATGCCTCCATGACCAGCCTCCGCGCCGAGACGCTCAGGAAGGCCATGCTTGCCGGCAACCACATCTTCACCGAAAAGCCCACGGCCGAGACCCTCGACGAAGCCATCGGCCTCGCCCGCATCGGCAAAGAAGCCGGTGTCACCGCCGGAGTGGTCCATGACAAGCTCTATCTCCCCGGTCTGGTCAAGCTGCGCCGCCTCGCGGATGAGGGCTTCTTCGGCCGGATCCTCTCCATTCGCGGAGAGTTCGGCTATTGGGTGTTCGAAGGCGACGTCCAGGCAGCCCAGCGTCCGTCCTGGCGCCGACAACCGTGCGGCCATCCTTGAAGCAGCTGCCCTGGACACCCGGGAATTGTTCCTGGTAATCGGCGGGCTGGCGCCGGGGGAGAAGGACGTGGTGGCGGCCCGTCAGCGGGTGGCCGACCGGCTTGCCGATCTTGTCCCATTCGCGGCCGAGAACGGGATCCGGCTGGTCCTCGAACCGCTGCATCCCATGTACGCTGCGAACCGCGCCCTGATCTCCACCCTGGGGCAATCGCTGGACCTGGCCGCGCCGTTCGACGCGCACACTGTTGGCGTCGCCGTCGACACCTTCCATGTCTGGTGGGACCCGGAGCTTAAGGCGCAGATCGAGCCTGCCGGCCACGAGGGGCGCCTGGCCTCCTACCAGGTCTGTGACTTCAACATGCCCATCGCGGCTGATCCGCTGTTGTCCCGCGGGTACATGGGCGACGGCGTCATTGACTTCGCCACCGTTACCACCTGGGTGCGGGAGGCCGGCTACACGGGCGATATCGAAGTGGAAATCTTCAATCAGGAAGTCTGGGACGCCGACGGCGACTCCGTGGTTGAGACGGTTAAGGCGCGTTACGCAGAACTCGTGCTGCCGTACGCCTGACGTGACTGTGCCGGGGCAGACAGGCAAAGGGGAACACCCCGGTCCGAAGACCGGGGTGTTCCCCTTTGCGTCGCCACATCCGTGGAGGATGTCCCGACTCATCACAAGTGGTGCCCCAGGAGGGAATCGAACCCCCGACCGGCGGATTAGAAGGCCGCTGCTCTATCCCCTGAGCTACTGGGGCACGTGGCGCCACGACCGGAAATCCGGCGCATGAAAAGTTTACATTGCCCGCGGGGCCCGCCGTGTCAATGCCGCACCATCGATGGCGCAACTCGGTTGGCACTTGTCCTCAACATGACAGCCCAAGGACGGGTTGTCCACATACGGAAGTTTGTCCATCGCCGCCCGGCGCTGTCCGCGCGAAGCTGGTTCTGCCGCTACGGCACACCTTCCGAGACAGGACAAGACAATGAGCGATTACATGACGTTCCGGGGCTTCGTCGCCACCGACATCAAGACCTCCACCACCACTACCGGTGTGGGAACTGCCTCGTTCCGCCTGGGCTCAACGGCCCGGCGTTTCGATCGCAACACAAGCACCTGGGTGGACACGCACACGAACTGGTTCACCGTCCAGGGCTACCGCCAGCTGGCCGGAAACATGGGCTGCAGCATCAAGAAGGGCCAGCGCGTGATCGTGGTGGGCAGGCTCAAGCTGCGCACCTGGGAGAAAGACGGCCGCATTCACTTCGCCCACGAAATCGACGCCGAGTCCGTGGGCCACGATCTCATGTGGGGCTCGGCCAACTACATCCGCACCGTAAACAACGGGCCTCAACATGTCTCCGACGAAGGCCCTGCCGATCCTGACGAAGACGGTGAGCCGGACGAAGGGGAACCCGGTGAGGGCGATGCCGCGGCATCGGCGGTCTTCCTTGAGGACTCCGGCGGCACCTACACCTCCGTTGATGCTGAAACTGGCGAACTCATCGATTCTGCCGTCTGACATGGAGACTGATATCACTGGGCTGGGCGCCCACCAGCGGGATGCCGGCAGCCCGCCGGCATCCCGGCGGTTCCACTGCCCGCTCGGCGCCGTGGCAGAATGGCGGCATGAAGCGCGCGGCCGACATCCGGCAGGAAACCCTTGTCACAAGCCTGCCGGCACTTACCCGGCAGCGCACAAGAGCCATGGACAAGGCCTCGGCGGCCATTGCAGCGTCTCTCCTGACAGCCATGCTGCTGACCGGCTGCACGGCCGGGACGCCGGCTGCTACGGGACCGTCCACCACGGGGGATTCTTCGGCGGCGCAAGGCACTGCCACACCCACTGAGACAAGCGCCGCAGTGCCATCGGTGAGCGCACCCACCGAAGGCCCGGGCACGGCAGCGATGAAACAGACGGTGACGGATGCGCTGGGCCGCCTCGCAGCGGGAACCCCCAAACCGGCCACGGCGCAGGTGACGGCGGCCCTCACCGGGGCCGGTGTTGCCCCGGCGGCACTGGAGGTATCGGCGAGCCGCACGCCCACCGGGCTGGAGGCCGATGCCATCGAGTCCGCTGTCCTGCAGGGCACGGACTGTGTCTTTGGCCAGATCCGTGACGGCAGCGTCTCAGTAACCGTCCTGCCAGTCCTGGCCAGCGGCAAGTGCTTCGTGGGAGCACCTGCTTAGGCACCCGAATGTGAGTTAAGCCCGCCAACCCACTAGATTTGGAACCATGGCGGAATTTATCTACACAATGACCAAGGCCCGCAAGGCCGTTGGCGAAAAACTCATTCTTGACGACGTAAGCATGTCCTTCTTCCCGGGCGCCAAAATTGGTGTTGTTGGCCCGAACGGTGCCGGTAAGTCCACCATCCTGAAGATCATGGCCGGCCTGGACACCCCCTCCAACGGTGAGGCCCGGCTCAGCCCCGGCTACACCGTAGGCATCCTGCTGCAGGAACCGCCGCTGAACGAGGAAAAGACCGTCCTGGGCAACGTCCAGGAGGGTGTTGGCGAGATCTACGGCAAGATTCAGCGCTTCAACGAGATCTCCGAGGAAATGGCCAGCCCCGACGCTGACTATGACGTCCTGCTCGAAGAAATGGGTCAGCTGCAGGAAGCCATTGACGCCGCGGACGCCTGGGACCTCGATTCCCAGCTTGAGCAGGCCATGGACGCGCTCCGCTGCCCTCCCGCCGACGCTGACGTGACCCTCCTCTCCGGTGGTGAGCGCCGCCGCGTGGCACTCTGCAAGCTCCTGCTGCAGAAGCCGGACCTCCTCCTCCTGGATGAGCCCACCAACCACTTGGACGCCGAAAGTGTGCTGTGGCTCGAGCAGCACCTGTCCAGCTACGCCGGTGCCGTCCTGGCCGTCACCCACGACCGCTACTTCCTTGACCACGTCGCGGAATGGATCGCCGAGGTCGACCGGGGCCACCTGTACCCCTACGAAGGCAACTACTCCACCTACTTGGAGAAGAAGCGTGCGCGGCTGGAAGTCCAGGGCAAGAAGGACGCCAAGCAGGCCAAGCGCCTGAGCGAGGAACTCGAATGGGTGCGCTCCAACGCCAAGGGGCGCCAGACCAAGTCCAAGGCCCGCCTGGCCCGCTACGAGGAGATGGCTGCCGAGGCAGACCGCACCCGCAAGCTCGACTTCGAAGAGATCCAGATCCCGCCGGGCCCGCGCCTCGGCGGCCTCGTGCTGGAAGCCAAGAACCTCCAAAAGGGCTTTGACGACCGCACGCTGATCGACGGGCTGTCCTTCACGCTGCCCCGCAACGGCATTGTGGGTGTCATCGGCCCCAACGGCGTCGGCAAATCGACGCTGTTCAAGACCATCGTTGGCCTGGAGCCGCTAGATGGCGGCGAACTGAAGATCGGCGATTCGGTCAAGATTTCCTACGCTGACCAGAGCCGTGGCGGCATCGACCCGAACAAGACGCTTTGGGAAGTTGTTTCCGATGGCCTGGACTACATCCAGGTCGGCCAGGTTGAAATGCCGTCGCGTGCCTATGTCGCTGCTTTCGGCTTCAAGGGACCTGACCAGCAGAAGAAGGCCGGGGTACTCTCCGGTGGTGAGCGCAACCGCCTTAACCTGGCGCTGACGCTCAAGCAGGGCGGCAACCTGCTGCTCCTTGACGAACCCACCAACGACCTCGACGTCGAAACGCTCAGCAGCCTCGAGAACGCGCTGCTGGAATTCCCCGGTTGTGCCGTGGTGGTCTCGCACGACCGCTGGTTCCTGGACCGGGTGGCCACCCACATCCTGGCCTACGAAGGCGACGAGGAGAACCCCTCCAAGTGGTACTGGTTCGAGGGCAACTTCGAATCCTACGAGGAGAACAAGGTCGAGCGGCTCGGCCCTGATGCGGCCAAACCGCACCGCGTGACGCACCGCCGTCTGACGCGCGACTGACCCGCGCAGGCTGATCCAAAGCCGAAAAGGCCGGCGCCCTGACGGGTGCCGGCCTTTCTGCTGCCCGGGGGCCGTCAGTCCCGGACGGCCTTGCGGATCTGGTGCTGCAGCAGTTTGGCCTGGACTGCGCCCACCACTTTGTCTTTCAGGTCCGTGGGCAATCGGACCATGCCCTCCTGCGCCACCGAGGCCACCAGCTGCCCGGCCCGGTTGAAGATTTTTCCGGTGGCGAGTCCCCGTGCGCCCTGGGCGCTGGGGGACTCCTGGACGTAAAGCAGCCACTCATCCACGCGGGCCGGCCGGTGCCACCACATGGCGTGGTCCAGGCTGGCGACGCTCATGCCGGGGGTGATCCAGCTGAGGCCATGACGGCGCAGGATGGACTCCAGCAACGTGTAGTCGCTCGCGTAGGCTAGTGCGGCCCGGTGCAGGTTGGAATCGTCCGGCATGGCTCCGAAGGTCTTCATCCAGACGGCGTTCCGGGCTTCCCGCTTTCCCTTGGCGGAAACGTAAAGGGGCGGGTCCACGTGCCTGATGTCAAAGGGCCGTTCGAAGGCCCAGTGCTGTGCGACGGGGTGGTCGAACTTGCCCAGCAGTTCGGCTGTGGTGGGCAGCGACTCGGGATCGGGGATCCCGGACGGCATGGCCGATTCGTGGTCGACACCCTCGTCCGTGTCCTGGAACGAGGCAATCATCGACAGGATGGGGACACCCTCCTGGTACGCCTGGACGCGCCGGGCCGAGAAGGACCTGCCGTCCCGCAGCCGCTGAACCCCAAAGGTGATGGGCTTGTTGGCGTCACCGGGCCGCAGGAAATAGCCGTGCATGGAATGGACAAACCGGTCCGGGTCCACCGTGCGCATCGAAGCAACCAGTGACTGCGCCAGCACCTGGCCGCCGAACACCCGCTGAGCGGGCTGCGGTTGCGTTGGCCCCACGAAGATGTCTTCGTCCGTCCTGGCCCCTTCCCACTCACCCAGATCAAGCAACTGGATGAGCATGGACGTGGGGTCGCCGCTGGGGGCCGCCAGCAGTCCGGTTTCGGCTTCAGTCATGGTTCGACTCTAGACGCAGCCCCTGAACCGCTCAACAAGGCGCAGCCGGTAGTGTTCTCAGTGTGTCTGATCTCCTTACCCAGTCCTTGCGCTTCGCCGATCCGCGCGATCTCGCCGACCTTCGCACCTTCGCAACCCGCGCCAAAGCAATTGACGACGGCGCCATCCGGCTCCAGGCATCCGGTTCAGTTTTAGCCGCCTACGTGTGCGTCCTGCGGCCTCGGCTGCTGGGCGAAAGCACGCCCACCATCCTGGGCCTGAGGACCATCGGGCTGGCGGAACCCTCCAACGTTGACGCCACCGTTGCCCTGTCAGCGGTCCTTGACCGTCTGGCCCGGGCAGGGGAGGACGACGTTGAGCTGCCGGTTCCGCCGTCCACCATCTCCGAATCCTGGACGGGCGTCGGGGCGCCACGGACGGGCTGGGAGCGCGTCGGCGCGCTGCAGGATTCCGAACTCCGGCGGGCCGCTGAAGCCGGCATTGCCGAGGTGGCGGGAATTGTCCCGGCGCAGCCCGGGGCGCTGATCGTCAATAACGCGCGCGCCGCGGTGTGGGGCCGCGCCCTGGACGACTCCGGGCTCCCGGCAGGGGCAGCCTTCGCAGCCCTCACCCTGGGGTTCCTGGCAGACGGCGAGCAGCAGCTGTTCAGGGCAGGCCGGTGGTTCCGCCTCAGCGGTTCACGCGGGCACGTCCTGGTGCGGACAGGCAGCGGGCTCTAGGCTTCCGAAGGGCTGTTCACCATGGACAGGGCGGCGCGTTCCATGTAGTCCCAGAGTGTTCCCTCGTATAACGGGGGCAACTCCAGGGAGTCCACTGCCGTGCGCATGTGGAACAGCCACCGTTCCTTTGCCTCCGGGGTGACCCGGAACGGCATGTGCCGCATCCGCAGGCGCGGGTGTCCGCGTTCCTCGCCGTAAGTGGTGGGGCCGCCCCAGTACTGTTCCAGGAACATCCGGAAGCGGCGCTTGGCCGGCTCAAGGTCCTCTTCCGGGTACATGGGCCGCAGCAGCGGGTCCACGGCAACGCCGTCGTAGAACACATCTATCAGCCGGACAAAGGTCTCGCGCCCGCCCACGGCGTCATAGAAGTTGTCCGTGTAGCCGGGCTGGCTGAACGGATCGTTCTGCATGAGCTGGTGTGGCCGTTGCGGTTCGACGGGTATGGTCATGGCTCTATTCTCCCGCCTTCTGGTCGGTCTTCTTAATCTCCGTGTTCGTGGCGGGTTCGTGCAAGGCGGCCTCGCTGCCTGCCGCCGGAACCTCGGCGGGGATGTAGCTTCCCTGCGAACGGTTTCCCACGCGCAGGATTTCGCCGTTGCGCAGGTACCAGATGGCGCCATCCTCGGAGCGTACCCTGGTGATGCGCAGTCCCATGGATTCGACCACGCCCACCACCTCGCTGGTCTCGATGACGTCGCCGATCCCGTACTGGTCCTCGATGGTGATAAAGATGCCGGCCAGGAAATCGCGGATCAGCTGCTGGGCGCCGAAGCCGATGGCGACACCCAGGATGCCCACACTGGTCAACAGCGGCGCAATGTTGATGTCCAGGTTTTGCAGCACATACATGCCGGTGATGACCGCCACGAGCACACCCACGATGCTGTTAAGCAACGAACCGATGGTCTCGGCCCGTTGCACGCGCCGCTCGTGGTCCAAAGCCCGGATCGCCGGAGCTACCCACTTGAAATGCGGTTTCTTGAAGAAGTTGCTGCCCGAGGCCACGCGCCGGCTGATACGGGAAATTACGAAGGTCGCCACCAGCCAGATGGCGACTCCGATTCCCAGGCTGATCACAATGCCCGTAATGCTGACTCCACTCGGCTGCGAGGTGAGGGGCGGGGGTGTAATCGACAACGTGCTGAACATAAACGCAAAACTCCTTGGGGGTCACCGGCGGCGGCCGGGGATAACGTAGGCACGCACGGGTTAGCCCGGCGCAAAAGGCCTGTTCTTCTTCAACCCTAGCGCCGTAGCGTGTACCCATGCGCATCCTGATCCTCGGCGGAACAGCCTTTCTCTCTGCGGAAATCGCGCGGCAGGCGGTCGCCGCGGGACACGATGTCACCTGCCTGGCCCGCGGCTCCGCAGCGGAGCCGCCGGCTGGTGCCCGGTGGGTGAAAGCAGACCGTTCACTCGGCGCGGAATGTTACGCCGACGCGGCAGGGGACTGGGATGCCGTCATCGACGTAGCCCGTAATCCAGTGCCGGCCGCCGAAGCGCTCGCTGCCCTGGCAGGACGGACGGGCCACTGGACGTTTGTGTCCAGCTGCTCGGTGTATGCGGATCATGCGACCCCCAATGACGATGAGTATGCAGCCCTGCTGCAGCCCCTCGCGCCCGGAGCGGAATCCACGCCCGAAAACTATGGGGAGTCCAAGTCAGCCATCGAAAACGAAACACTAAGCGCCACTGGAGGCAACGCCCATCTGTGCCGGGCCGGCCTCATCGGCGGTCCCGGGGACCGGACTGACCGCTATGGGTACTGGCCGGCGAGGTTTGCGCGGGACAACCGGGCCGCCGTCGTCCCCGACATCGCCGCTCATGCGACACAGGTGATCGACGTGCGCGACCTGGTGCTCTGGATCCTCACGGCGGCGGAGCGCAGCGTGACGGGTCCGCTCAACGCGGTGGGGGACCCGGTGCAGTTCGGCGACTACCTTGACGAGGCGCGGACCGCTGCCGGGTACACCGGTGAGGTGCTGGCCGCCGGGGAGGACTGGCTCGTGGCGCGCGGCGTCGATTACTGGTCCGGACCGGACTCCCTGCCGCTGTGGCTGCCACCGGGACACGACGGGTTCTGCACACGAAGCAACGACGCCGCCAAGGCAGCGGGCATGGTGACCAGGCCCTGGCAGCAGACCCTGGCGGACACGCTGGCGGACGAGCGCCGGCAAGGCTTGGCACGCCGCCGCAAGGCAGGACTGACGCCTGCCACGGAGGCCCGACTCGCGGAGGAGCTCCTGCTGGGCCGCTGATCGCCGCCCCCCATGTAGGTAGCAGCGGGTGTCGTTATGGGCCTCAAAACGACATCTGGTGCTACCTAGTTGGGCTGACCGGAAGCGACGGTGACGGGGGAGTGCTGCACCGGGAAATTCACGCTCCGGGCGATGAAGCAGACCTGGTTCGCTTCCCGGTGGAGCTGGTCGGCCAGCTCCACATGGGCGGGATCGGCCACCGTGACGTGCGGGTGAAGGGTTACGGATTCGAACTGGCCGCTGCCGTCCTGGTTGAGGCGCAGACGTCCTGTGGCCTCGTCCCGGTAATCAGTGACCACCACCCCGTGCCGCACCGCCACATGCAGGAAGGACAGCATGTGGCACTGCGCCAGCGCCGCCAGCAGCAGCTGTTCAGGGTTGTACCGGTCGCGGTCCCCGTGGAACGTCGGATCCGCCGACCCCTTGAGCACCGGCAGACCGGGGATCACGATGTCATGGCCCCGTGAATAACCGCGGTAGGAGGTGGTCCCCTCACCCAGATTGCCGGTCCACTGCACCGTCAGCGAATAGTGGTGCTCACTCAGTCCCATCCGCGCAGCCTACCGCTCGTCAGCCAGGACGTCAGCAGCGCGTGCCCGCAAAGCCCGCGCCACGCCGTCGCGGTTTTCCAACATCATCCGCCGCAGCGCCGCGCTGTCGGCCGGGAGCTCGGCCAGGAACGCGTCCGTGCGGTCCACCGTGGCCTGGGTGGTCAGCAGCGCCGGGTAAAGTCCGACGACGATCTGCTGGGCGAGTGCGTGGGTGCGGTCCGCGACGATCCCGGGAACGGCGTCGAAATACTTCTCCGCGTACGGTTCCAGGAGGGTACGGTCCAGCACGCGCATAAAGCCCGTGACCGCCGAACCCTGCAGCGCATTGGAGAGATCCCCCTTGACCACTATCGACTCCCACGCCGCGGCCTTGGCCTCCGGGGTGGGGATCGCGGCCGTGGCCAGTGCCGCGGCGTTCTGCCCGCTGGCGGTGTTGTCGCGCTCCAGTTCCGCGTCGATCGCTGGCTGTCCCAGGCGGCCACCCGCCACCAGGGAAGCGAGCAGTTCCCACCGCAGGTCCTGGTCAACGGCCAGCCCGTCCAGCGTCATGGAGCCGTCCAACAGGCCGGCCATGCTGTCCAGCTGGGTGCCACTGGATGCCAGCAGGGCGAACGACTTCACAAACTGGAGCTGGGCGTCCGAGCCGCCGGCCGCCGCGCTGGCCAGGTCCCACAGGGTGTCCACGGCGGCCACGGTGGTGGCCACGCGGTGCTCTTCGGCCACATAGAAGTTCAAGGTGGTGGCCAGCTGGCGCAGCTGGACCAGAATGACGGACGAGTCCGTTTCGGCAGCCACGTTGGCCAGGACCAGTTCAACGTAGCGGCGCGCGGGGGTCTCGCCGTCGCGGGCGGCATCCCAGGCGGAGTTCCAGATCAGGGTGCGGGGAAGGCTGCCGCTGAAATCCTTCAGGTGGGCCGTGGCTGTGGCCAGGGACTTTTCGTCGAGCCTGACCTTCGCGTAGGCGAGGTCGTCGTCGTTGACCAGGATCAGGTCCGGCTGCGCCAGCCCCACCAGCGCGGGCACCTCGGTGCGTTCGCCGTCGACGTCGAGCTCCTCCCGGTGCACACGCTCAAGCTTGCCGGCGCTGTCCAGGTTGTAGAACCCGACGGCCAGCCGGTGCGGACGGATGGTTGGCCATTCCGCCACGGCCGACTGGACGATGCTGAAGGACGTCAGCGTGCCGGAACCGTCCACTTCAAGTTCGGGGGTGAGGGTGTTCACCCCTGCGGTCTCCAGCCAGAGCCGGCCCCACTGGTCAAGGTCGCGGCCGCTGGCCTTTTCCAGCTCCGCCATGAGATCGCTGAGCTCCGTGTTCTGCCAGGCGTGCTTGGCAAAGTATTCGCGGACACCGGCCATGAACTGCTCCGGCCCCACCCAGGCCACCAACTGTCGCAGCACCGAGGCGCCCTTGGCGTAGGTGATCCCGTCGAAGTTGACCTCCACATCCTGAAGGTCGTTGATTTCGGCGAAGATCGGGTGCGTGGTGGGGAGCTGGTCCTGGCGGTAGGCCCAGGACTTCTCCACTGACGCGAACGTGGTCCAGGCGCTCGTGAAGGACGTGTTTTCCACCGCGGCGAGGTGCGACATGTATTCGGCGAAGGACTCGTTGAGCCAGAGGTCGTTCCACCAGCGCATGGTCACGAGGTCACCGAACCACATGTGGGCGAGCTCGTGGAGCACAGTGATGGCACGGCGTTCGATCTGCGCGCCGGTGACCTTGCTGCGGAACACGTAGCCTTCGAGGATGGTCACGGCACCGGCGTTCTCCATGGCGCCGGCATTGAACTCCGGCACGAACAGCTGGTCGTACTTTTCGAACGGATAAGCGACGCCGAACTGGGCCTCGAAGAATTCGAAGCCCTGCCGCGTCAGTTCAAAGATGTTGTCCGCGTCGAGGTACTGCATCAGCGACTTGCGCGCGAAGACGCCGAGCGGAACCACCCGCCCGTCGGAGCTGGACACTTCGCTGCGGACCGACTGGTACGGGCCGGCGATGAGCGCCGTCACGTACGAGGACAGCCGCGGGGTGGGGGCAAACGTCCACACCGAGCGGGCGCCGCCGTCGTCCCCCGGGGCGGCTTCCACCGGAGCGGGGGTGGGGGAGTTGGAGATGACGTCCCAGGCCGACGGTGCCGTGACGGTGAAGGCAAAGGTGCCCTTGAGGTCCGGCTGTTCGAAGACTGCGAACATGCGCCGCGAATCCGGCACCTCGAACTGGGTGTACAGGTAGACTTCACCATCCACGGGATCAACGAACCGGTGCAGGCCTTCGCCGGTGTTCATGTAGGGGGCGTCCGCCACCACGGTGAGCTCGTTGGTCGCGGCCAGGTCCGGCAGCTGGATGCGGACGCCGTCGGAGGCGGCGGCCGGGTCCAGTGCCTGCCCGTTGAGCGTAATGCTGTGCACGGTGTGGGTGACGGCATCAATGAAGGTGGAGGACCCCGGCACGGCCGTGAACTTCACCGTTGTGGTGGTCCCGAAGACCTGCCCGCCCCTGGTGAGGTCCAGGGCGACGTCGTAGGAGTCAACATTGATGAGTTCGGCGCGCTCGCGGGCTTCGGCGCGAGTCAGATTCATACCTGGCAAGTGGGCCTCCAGATGGGTTTGGGTTGCCGGCGGGCGGTGGCCTGCTGCGGCACAAGTGAAGTCATTCTGTCACGGCCGCCGGCCGGAGTAGCGTTAGAGCATGGGAAAGTTCCGGGAATCGGTGGATGCCAGGGCCCTTCGTTTCGCGGTGGGCTTTCCGGTGATCCTTGCCGGCGCTTTTGTTGTCAGCGCCTTTTTGTTGCGTGCCGATCTTCCGAATCCGGTCGCCATCGGCTGGACGGCCGACGGCGGCGCTTACTTTGCGCCGTTCGGTGCCTACGCGGGGGGAGGCGCGGCGCTGATCATCGCCGCCGGCTGGCTGGTGCTCTCCCAGGCGGTGCCCCTGTCGCGGCCCGCCGTGATGCGGCGGATCATGATGGGCGCGGGACTGTTCGTGAGTCTGTTCATCACCGCTGTGCTGGCAGGGGGACTCGTAGGCCAGACCGGGCTCGCCGATGCCCGCCAGTCCCACGTGGACATGATCGTCGTAGCAGTGGGAAGCGGAGCCGCGCTGTCGCTCGGAGTCATCATGGGCTTCGTCTTCAAGGCCGACAACAAGTGGACCCCCGAAGATGACCGGGCCCTCGCGGTTGCCCTGGCCCGTGAACTGGATCCCGATTTGGCCGGCGATACGTACCGGCTCTGGGTACACGCCCGAAGTTCCGTGTTTGTCATGATCGCTGTTGCCAGCCTGTTTCCGGCCGCGCTGATTGCCGTCGCGCTGCCGTGGCTTGGTGCCCTGGTGGCGGCGCTTGCCGTGGTGGCCGCTGCCTTCCTCTTCGCCCGGGTCAAGGCTGACCGCCGGGGCCTGCGCGTGCTGGTGGCCGGCGTGCTGCCGGTCATGGACGTCCCCGCAGCCGCGATTTCTGCCGCCAGCGCCGCAGACGTTCGCGCCGCCGATTACGGCGGGTGGGGCTACCGCAACCACGGCGGCACCGCCGCGATGCTGGTCAGCAGCGGCCCCGCCGTCGTCGTCCGTAAGACTGACGGCCACAATGTGGCGGTGAGCGGCGGCAGCCCCGCAAAGGCCGCCCGGCTGGCCGAGGTCCTGACGCGCGTCGCGGCGAGGGCACAGCGTGGGGGCACCGGTTCGGTGCCGGGAGAGTCCTAGTATCCTTGTCGATGTTGATCTGACCCTCGCCCGAAACGAACGGACACTGCCGTGACTTCTTCCCCTGCCTTCCCGCGGGTACATATCGCCACCGACCATGCAGGCATGGAACTCAGCGCCCACCTGGTCACCCACCTCACGGCCAGGGGCTACGACGTGGTGGACCACGGTCCCAAGGAATACGACGCGCAGGATGACTACCCGTCCTTCTGCATCAATGCCGCGCTCGCCGTCGTGGCGGACCAGCAGGCAGGCGTCCACGCCCTGGGCATCGTGCTGGGCGGTTCGGGCAACGGCGAACAGATCGCCGCGAACAAGGTCAAGGGTGTCCGCGCTGCCCTGGCCTGGAACCTCTCCACCGCCACACTGGCGCGCGAACACAACGACGCCAACGTGGTGGCCGTCGGGGGCCGCCAGCATACGGTCGAGGAAGCCACCGAACTGATCGAAGCCTTCCTTGCCGAGCCGTTCAGCAACGACGAGCGCCACGTCCGCCGGATCGGCAAGATCGCGGCCTATGAGGCCACCGGCGAGGTCATCGAATAGTGCCTGAAGGGCACTCAGTCCGGCGCCTCGCCCAACAATTCGGCGATGTCTTTACCGGCGAACCGTTGGCCGTCAGCAGCCCGCAGGGCCGGTTCGCCGCCGGCGCCGCGCTGCTCGACGGGCAGGTCCTGACGGACTCGCGGGCCCACGGCAAGCACCTCTTCCTGCATTTCGACCATGCTGTCGTCCTGCACGTCCATCTGGGCCTTTACGGCGCCTGGGACTTCGGCGGCGATGCCACCTTCCGCGGCGCATCCAGCATCGGCGCGCCACGGAAGATCGGCGAGAGTGAACTTTTCGAGGACGTTGCGGCCGTTGAGTACACGGGGCCGCCCGAACCCAAAGGCGCCGTCAGGGTGCGGCTGGTGGGCCGGCACGGCTGGGCGGACCTGCGCGGTGCCACCACGTGCGCCGCCATCACCGAGGCCGAGGTGGGTGCCGTCCTGGCCCGGCTCGGCCCCGACCCGCTGCGGAACCTCCCCGGGGACAAGGAACGGTTCGTGGCCGGAGTGTTGGCCCGCAAGGCCCCCGTCGCGGCGCTGCTCATGGACCAGAAGGTAATCGCCGGCGTCGGGAACGTCTACCGGGCCGAAGTGCTCTTCCGGCAGCGGCTGGACCCGTGGCTTCCGGGCACCGCCCTGACCGCGGGTACTGCCGGCCAGGTGTGGGACGAAACAGCCGCCGTGATGGCCGACGGCGTTCGCGACGGGCGGATCATCACCACGCCGGCGTCGTATTGGGAGGAAGGCGCCGTGCTGCCTTCCGGGGATGACGCGCATTTTGTGTACAAGCGGGAAGGGCTCCCGTGCAGGGTCTGCGGCACACCGGTGGCGATGACGGAGCTGGTGGGCCGCAAGCTTTACTGGTGCCCGGGCTGCCAGCAGTAGGAACTAAAAAAGCAGGACCCTCAGCGAGGGCCCTGCTTTTTCTTATTCGGAGGGGACGACGGGAATCGAACCCGCGTAATCAGTTTGGAAGACTGAGGCTTTACCATTAAGCTACGTCCCCGGAAAAATGCAGGTCAGCCGTGCAATGGGCCTGACTGCGTTTCTTCGGGCTGGCTGTTGAAGCCGGATACAACTAAACCTAATTCATGCCCCACGTGTCAAATGTGCAAACCGGGCCGGAATGACCGTAGACTTGCCTGTGCACTTACGGGGTGTAGCTCAGCTTGGCTAGAGCACCTGCTTTGGGAGCAGGAAGTCGCAGGTTCAAATCCTGTCACCCCGACTCTGCGGCCTCGACCGTCTACGCGGCCCGGGGAAGAAATGCGTTGCAGATACCCATCCCACAAACCCCAGGAGTACTTAGACCGTGAAGAGCGCTGTCGAGAACCTCACCCCCACACGGGTCAAGCTCAATGTTGAGGTCCCCTTTGAGGAATTGAAGCCCAGCATCGACGAGGCCTACAAGACTGTTGCTTCGCAGATCCAGGTCCCTGGCTTCCGTAAGGGCAAAGTCCCCTCCAAGCTGATCGACCAGCGCGTCGGCCGCGGCTACGTCCTGGAGACCGCCATCAACGAAGGCCTCAACGGCTGGTACCAGGCAGCAGTCCAGGAATCCGGCATTCGCCCCCTGAGCCGCCCCGAGGTTGAGATCACCGAAGTTCCGGACCCCACCTCCACCGACGGGGAACTGAAGTTCCACGCCGAGGTTGACGTCCGCCCCGAGATCGAACTCCCGGACTACGCCGGCATCAAGGTCGAGGTAGCCGCCGCTGAATCGTCCGACGAAGACGTGGACAAGGCCCTCGACGAACTGCGTGGCCGCTTCGGCACGCTGAAGTCCGTGGACCGTCCGGCCGCCGACGGCGACTTCCTGACCATTGACATCACCGCCACGATCGACGGCACCGACGTTGACTCCGCCGCCGGCCTGTCCTACCAGGTAGGCGCCGGCACCATGCTTGAAGGCCTGGACGAAGCCGTCACGGGTCTGAGCGCTGACGAGGACGCCATCTTCGACACCACCCTGGTTGGTGGCGAGCACGCCGGCGAGTCCGCCCAGGTCAAGGTTGTCCTGAAGGCCGTCAAGGAGCGCGAACTCCCCGAGGCCGACGACGACTTCGCCCAGCTGGCGTCCGAGTTCGACACCCTCGCTGAGCTCCGTGAAGACCTCGCCAAGCAGGCTGCTGAGTCCAAGGTTGTGGAGCAGGGCGTCGAAGCCCGCGACAAGGTACTGGACAAGCTGGTCGAGCTGGTCGAGGTTCCGGTTCCGGACTCCGTCGTCGAAGAGCAGCTCGAAGCCCACTTCAAGGAGGGCAACGGCCACGGTGACGGCGAGCACGACACCGAGGAGCACCGCGAAGAGGTCAAGGCCAACACGGCCCGCGCCTTCCAGAACGAAATCATCCTCGACGCGATCGCCGAGAAGGAAGAAGTCAACGTCAGCCAGAACGAGCTGATCGACTACATCGTCTCCACCGCCAGCCAGTACGGCATGGACCCGAACCAGTTCGCCCAGATCATCGATCAGAGCGGCCAGGTTCCCATGATGGTGTCCGAGGTCCGCCGCCGCAAGGCACTGGCAGTGGTTCTCGGCCAGGCCACCGTGACCGACACCGACGGCAAGGCCGTTGACCTGAGCGACTTCGTCCGCCCCGGCGGCGAAGAGGAAGCTCCCGCCGTTGAGGAGTCCGCAGAGGACACCACCGCAGCGACGGAAGCCACCCCCAGCGACGACCCGGCAGCCGTGAAGTTCTAGCACGCCCCGGCACTGCACCTGAAGGAGCCCCTGGACCGACCGGTCCGGGGGCTCCTCGGTTTAACGCCGCGGCTTGCGCGACCGGCATTGCTTTCGGCGGCGGCCCGGGGGATCGTGCGCCGTCAGCGAACAGTGCGATTCCGGCGAACAAATCGGCCAGCAAACCGGTTAGTGTCCAAGTAGTGAAGTTCAGTGATGTCGTTCAGTGATGTCACCGTCACCAGCGAGAGGTAAGTACACATGGCACAGCACGCAGAGGCCCCCCGGATGGCGACTGTCGATCCCGCAGCCCAGGACAACTACATCTACAACCGGCTCCTCAAAGAGCGGATCATCTGGCTCGGCTCCGAGGTGCGTGACGACAACGCCAACGCCATTTGCTCCCAGCTGCTGCTCCTTTCCGCCGAGAACCCGGAAAAGGACATCTACCTCTACATCAACTCTCCGGGCGGCTCCGTGACGGCCGGCATGGCCATCTACGACACCATGCAGTTCATCCCGAACGACGTCGTCACCGTCGCCACCGGCCTGGCAGCCTCCATGGGCCAGTTCCTGCTCTCCTCCGGGACCAAGGGCAAGCGTTACGCCACCCCCAACGCCCGCGTCCTCATGCACCAGCCTTCCGGCGGCATCGGCGGCACGGCCTCGGACATCAAGATCCAGGCAGAGCTGATCCTGCACATGAAGAAGGTCATGGCCGAACTGACGGCTGAGCAGACCGGGCAGACTGTGGAAACCATCCTCAAGGACAACGACCGCGACAAGTGGTTCACGGCCGCCGAAGCCCTCGAATACGGCTTCTTCGACAAGATTGCGGCCCACGCAGGCTCCGTCTCCGGCGGCGGCGGAACCGCCAACGGGACCTCCGGCGAGCCGGCCTCCGAGAAGTAAACCGGCACTTTCGAACATTCAGATCAGGAGCAACAAAAATGACCTACAACTTCGGATCGACTGCCGGTAACCTTCCGACCAGCCGCTACGTACTTCCCCAGTTCGAAGAGCGCACGCCGTACGGCTTTAAGCGCCAAGATCCCTACACCAAGCTCTTCGAGGACCGCATTATCTTCCTCGGTGTCCAGATCGATGACGCGTCAGCCGACGACGTCATGGCCCAGCTGCTGGTACTCGAGTCCACGGACCCGGACCGTGACATCACGCTGTACATCAATTCCCCCGGCGGTTCCTTCACGGCCATGACCGCGATCTACGACACCATGACGTACATCCGGCCCGAGATCCAGACCGTCTGCCTCGGCCAGGCCGCAAGCGCCGCCGCAGTGATCCTCGCCGCCGGCACCCCGGGCAAGCGCCTGGCGCTTCCCAACGCCCGCGTCCTGATCCACCAGCCGGCCCTTTCCGGCGGCCAGGGTGGCCAGGCGTCGGACCTGGAAATCCAGGCCGCGGAAGTCATGCGGATGCGCTCATGGCTCGAGGACACCCTCGCCCACCACTCCGGCCGCACGCCGGAGCAGGTCAACAACGACATTGAGCGTGACAAGATCCTGACCGCCGCCGAGGCCCTCGACTACGGCCTCATCGACCAGGTGCTTGATTCCCGCAAGATCAAGCCGCAGGCAATCGCCCGGTAATCAGTTCTCCAGCGGCCGGTGCGGTCCAGTATTTGGGCCGCACCGGCCTTCGCTTTCCACCCTTGCGGGCAATTGTGACCTAGAGTGGAAGGTGTCACGGCCGGTCCTCCCAGGCCCGCCGCGATTCCAGCAACGGTGCACAGCTGCCTGGCAGCAAGATACTAAAGGGGTTCACATATGGCTCGGATTGGCGAGAGCACGGATCTGCTGAAGTGTTCTTTCTGCGGAAAGAGCCAGAAGCAGGTGCGCAAGCTCATTGCCGGGCCCGGTGTTTACATCTGCGACGAATGCATTGAACTCTGCAACGAGATCATTGAGGAAGAGCTCGCGGAAGTTGCCGATCTGGGAAGTTTCGAACTGCCCAAGCCCCGCGAAATCTTTGACTTCCTCCAGGAATACGTCATCGGCCAGGAGCCCGCCAAGCGCTCCCTCGCCGTCGCCGTCTACAACCACTACAAGCGGATCCAGGCAGGCCACGCCCCGAAGAGCGGCAGCCTCGCCGACGGCGGCCACCACGACGACGTCGAAATCGCCAAGTCCAACATCCTGCTGATCGGCCCCACGGGTTGCGGCAAGACCTACCTCGCCCAGACCCTGGCCCGGCGGCTCAACGTACCGTTCGCCGTTGCCGACGCCACCGCGCTGACAGAGGCCGGCTACGTGGGTGAGGACGTGGAGAACATCCTCCTCAAGCTCATCCAGGCAGCGGACTACGACGTCAAGAAGGCCGAACAGGGCATTATCTACATTGACGAAATCGACAAGATTTCGCGCAAGAGCGAAAACCCCTCCATTACCCGGGACGTTTCCGGAGAAGGGGTCCAGCAGGCCCTGCTGAAGATCCTGGAAGGGACCGTGGCCTCGGTACCGCCGCAGGGCGGCCGCAAGCACCCGCATCAGGAATTCATCCAGATCGATACCACCAACGTGCTGTTCATCGTGGCAGGCGCGTTCGCCGGCCTCGAGGAGATCATCGGCTCGCGCTCCGGACGCAAGGGCATCGGTTTTGGTGCACCGCTCAACGACGCCAGCAACAAGGTGGACTCCTACGGCGAGGTGATGCCTGAGGATCTGCTGAAGTTCGGCCTGATCCCGGAGTTCATCGGCCGCTTGCCCGTAATCACCACGGTCTCGAGCCTGGACCGGGACGCACTCATCCAGATCCTCTCCACACCCAAGAACGCGCTGGTCAAGCAGTACCAGAAGATGTTCCAAATCGACGGCGTGGAACTTGTTTTCGACGACGATGCACTCAACGCGATCGCCGATCAGGCCCTGGAGCGCGGCACGGGCGCCCGCGGCCTGCGCGCGATCATGGAGGAAGTGCTGCTGCCGGTCATGTTCGACCTTCCCAGCCGGGAGGACGTGGCCAGCGTGGTGATCACAGCTGACGTCGTCTTGAAGAAGGCGGAGCCCACGCTGATCCCGCACGTGACCAAGCGTCGTAAATCCGCCTAACCCCGAACGCACCACCGTTTTGCGGCCTGGACGAACACCATTGACGAGCCGCAGCACTAATGAACGCAGAGGACTCATCCATGACTGAAACCACCACCAACCAGGCCGATTTCTGGTTCGACCCCCTGTGCCCGTTTGCGTGGATCACATCCCGCTGGATTGGCGAGGTTGAAGCGGTCCGGGACATCAGGACCGACTGGCACGTAATGAGTCTTTCCGTGCTGAACGAGGGACGCGACCTTGACGCCGGCTACCGGGAACTCATGGAGCGGGGCTGGGCTCCGGTGCGCGTCATCATCGCCGCACAGGAGCAGCATGGCGATCAGGTGGTCAAGCCCCTGTATGACGCCATGGGCACGCTGATCCATGTTGGCGGCGAGAAGGACTTCGACGTCGTCATCAGCAAGGCCCTGGCTGAGTGCGGGCTTCCGGCGAGCCTGGCGGACGCTGCGACGACGGACGCCTTCGACCCCCAACTGCGGGCCAGCCATGAAAAAGGCATCTCCCTGGTGGGCCAGGATGTTGGTACGCCGGTGGTGGCCTTCAACGGGACAGCCTTCTTCGGGCCCGTCCTGACCCGCATCCCCCGGGGCGAGCAGGCCGGGCAGCTGTGGGACGCCTCCGTCACGCTGGCTTCCTACCCGCACTTCTTTGAGATCAAGCGCAGCCGGAGCGAAAGCCCCGAATTCAACTGACCCGCGCCCTGTGCCGGCAACAAAGAGCCCCTGCAGAACTACTCTCGTGTAGTTCTGCAGGGGCTCTTGCGCATGCCCGGTCATGGGACCAAAATAGTTCTTACCAACTTCGAAAGAAGGGGGACGCAGGAACCAAAGATTCAGTGATAAATATCTGACGCAGCCTTCGGCAAAGTCAGATTGAAACTACCAGTGACGAGGTAGGAAGACCTGAAAATCCAAGGATCCTGCCAGACCATCAAGACGTCACCAGATGGCCGTAAAGTCGAAGCCCCACCAACGGCAAAACGCTGATGGGGCTTCCCCTTTGCCCAAAAACAGGGTGCTGTCTCCCGGGCGGGCACCCGGCCGCAACCCTGGCTAGGGCCGCGACCCCCGCGAGGGTCAGGCGGTGGGCTGTTCCTCCGGGGCTGCCAGCACCACGTCACTGACCGTGAGGTCGCCGTCGCCTGCCACCAGGGTCAGCTCGCGGGCGTTCGAGGCGGCCTTCAGATCGCCCAGCCCGGCCTTCAGCTGCGTGGTCAGGGACTCCGACGCCGTAATGGTGGCGGAGAGGACCTCGGTGCGCTGTTTGACCTTCGCCTCCGACTTCGCCTTGCGGACACCGCTGAGCGCAGTGCCCACGGTGGCCAGCAGGGTGGTGTCGCCATCCACCTCAACGGCGGCGGGCCACGCAGCACGGTGGACTGAACCGGTGCGCCACCAGCTCCAGACCTCTTCGGTGGCGAAGGGCAGGAACGGGGCGAACAGGCGCAGCAGCGTGTCCAGGCTCGTGGCCAGGGCGGCCAGCACGGATGCCTGCTCGGCCTCGCCGGCAGCACCGTAGGCGCGGTCCTTGATGAGCTCCACGTAGTCATCCGTGAACTGCCAGAAGAAGCTCTCCGTGATCTGCAGGGCACGGGCGTAGTCGTAGTTATCGAACGCCTTGGTGGACTGCTGCACCACTTCGGCCAGCTGCGCCAGCACGGCACGGTCCAGCGGATTGGTGACAACCGAGAGGTCCGCGGCAACCACGGAGTTCTCCGTGGCTCCCAGGTTCAGGACAAACTTGGACGCGTTCAGCAGCTTGATGGCCAACCGGCGCCCGATCTTCATTTGGGCAATCTCGTAGGCCGTGTCAGCGCCGAGCTTCGCCGAGGTTGCCCAGTAGCGGACCGCGTCGGAACCGAATTCGTCGAGCACGTCGGTGGGAACCACCACGTTGCCCTTGGACTTGGACATCTTCTTCCGGTCCGGGTCGAGGATCCAGCCGGAGATGGCCGCATGCTTCCACGGGGCCACGTTCTGCAGCGAGTCTGCCTGTACCACCGAGGAGAAGAGCCAGGTGCGGATGATGTCGTGGCCCTGCGGCCGGAGGTCGAACGGGAAGACCTTCGCGAACAGGTCCTCGTCTCGGCTCCAGCCGCCCACGATCTGCGGGGTCAGGGAGGAGGTGGCCCAGGTGTCCAGGATGTCGGCGTCGCCGGTGAAGCCACCGGGAACGTCGCGCTGGGTTTCGTCATAGCCCGGCGCGACGTCGGCTGCCGGATCAACCGGGAGCTGCTCGTCCGAGGGCACGATCGGTGCGTCGTAGTCGGGGTTGCCATCGGCGTCCAGCGGGTACCAGACCGGGATCGGCACACCGAAGAACCGCTGCCGGGAAACCAGCCAGTCGCCGTTCAGGCCCGAGATCCAGTTCTCGTAGCGGGACCGCATGAAGGCCGGGTGGAAGTCGATCTCGTGGCCGCGCGCGATCAGGCGTTCGCGGCGGTCTTCGTTGCGGCCGCCGTTGCGGTAGTACCACTGGCGCGACGTGACCACTTCGAGTGGTTTGTCGCCCTTTTCGTAGAAGTTCACCGGGTGCATGATCTTCTTCGGTTCGCCGTCGATCAGGTCCTCGGCGGTAAGGAGCTCCACCACCTTCTCCTTGGCGCTGAAGACCGTCTTGCCGGCGATTTCCCCGAAGGCGGCGCGGCCGGCGTCTGTGGTGATCCAGTCCGGGGTATCGCCGACGATCCGTCCGTCGCGGCCCACAATGGCGCGGGTGGGCAGCTGGAGTTCACGCCACCAGGTGACGTCGGTGAGATCGCCGAAGGTGCAGACCATGGCAACGCCGGAACCCTTGTCCGCTTTGGCGAGGGGATGGGCCTTAACCTCGACCTCGACGCCGAACACGGGGGAGGTGACCTTCTTGCCGAACAGCGGCTGGTAGCGCTCGTCGTCGGGGTTTGCCACCAGGGCCGCGCACGCTGCGAGCAGTTCCGGACGCGTGGTCTCGATGTAGATTTTCTCGCCGGTCTCGGTGAAGAACGGGTACCGGTAGTACGCGCCGGCCACTTCGCGGTCCTCAAGCTCGGCCTGGGCCACGGCGGTGCGGAACGTGATGTCCCACAGGGTGGGGGCCTCGGCCATGTAGGCGTCACCGGCTGCGAGGTTGGCCAGGAAGGCGCGCTGGGAGACCTGGCGAGAGGCGTCGTCGATGGTCCGGTACGTCAGCTGCCAGTCCACTGAGAGGCCCAACTGCTGGAAGAGGCTCTCGAAGACCTTCTCATCCTCGACGGCCAGTTCTTCGCAGAGCTCGATGAAGTTCCGGCGCGAGACGACATCGAAGTCACGCTGGTTCTTGGCGGGCTGTGCCGGCGGGCGGTAGCCGGCGTTGTACGGGATGGCCGGGTCGCAGCGGACACCGTAGTAGTTCTGCACGCGGCGCTCGGTGGGAAGGCCGTTGTCGTCCCAGCCCATCGGGTAGAACACGTTCTTGCCGATCATGCGCTGGTAGCGCGCCAGGACGTCCGTCTGGGTGAAGGAGAACATGTGTCCGACGTGCAATGAACCTGACGCGGTGGGCGGGGGAGTGTCGATTGAGTAGACCTGCTCCCGGGTGGTGTCCGGGTTGAACTTGTAGGTCCCTTCGGCAAGCCAGCGCTGCGTGAGGGCAGCTTCGAGCCCCTCGAGGGCAGGCTTATCCGGAACGTTGATAGGGGCGGTTGAGGGCGTGTCTGTACCCTGAGTGTCTTCAGCCATTTGGCAATTGTTTCATGGACTCATCCGCCCCGTGGTTCCGGGACTGCAGTAGCATGCGGCGTATGGTCACCGCGGCGGCAACTTTTGGGATCAAACGCATCTATGCGGCACCGGCGGACGACGACGGCTGCCGGGTTCTGGTGGACAGGCTCTGGCCCCGCGGCCTGAGCAAGGAGAACGCGCGGCTGGACCTGTGGTTGAGGGAGGTGGCGCCCTCGGCGCCGCTCCGGCAGGAGTTTGGCCACATGAAAGAGCGCTTCGAGGACTTCAGGCGGCAGTACCTGCAGGAACTCGCCGACAACCCGGCCGTGGGCACGCTGCATGAGCTGGCGGCGACCCACAAAAAGGTCACTCTCCTCTACGGCGCCCGGGATCCGGAGGTGAACCACGCGCTGGTGTTACTGGAGTTCATACAACGGCACCCGCAGCCCCATGGCCACTAGGGTGGTGCCATGACTGACGATTCACAGACCAGGACAGTGCCCAACCAGGAATCACAGATCGATCCGAGCCGGAACCGGGCGGCAGTGGTGACCGGCGCCAGCACCGGCATTGGCGAGGCCACTGTCCGCGCCCTGCGGGCGGAAGGCTGGACGGTCTTCGCGGTGGCGCGCCGCGCTGAACGGCTGGCAGCGCTGGAAGATGAGACCGGCGCCGTCGGGATTCCCGCCGACATCGTCGAGGACGACGACGTCGAACGGCTCCTCGCCCGCGTTACCGAAGCCGGGGGCGTGGGAACGCTGATCAACATCGCCGGCGGGGCGAAGGGCGCCGACTACGTGGGCGCCGCCAACACCGAAGACTGGGAGTGGATGTACCGGGTCAACGTTCTAGGCACCCTGAAGCTCACCCGGGCGTTCCTGCCCATGCTGCGGGCCAACGGGGAAGGAACGGTCCTGAACCTGACGTCCACCGCCGGACTGACGGCCTATGAGGGCGGAGCAGGGTACAACGCCGCGAAGTTTGCCCAGCACGCCCTGACCGGTGCGCTCCGGCTGGAGGAGGCGGAGAACAACCTCCGGGTCATCGAAGTGGCGCCCGGCCTGGTGCAGACCGAAGAGTTCGCCCTGAACCGGCTCGGCGATGCCCAGGCGGCGTCGAAGGTCTACCAGGGGGTGGAGAAGCCCCTCACGGCAGAGGACGTGGCCGACGTCGTACGTTACGCCGTCAGCGCACCGCACCACGTCAACCTGGACCAGATCGTCATCCGGCCTGTCGCCCAGGCTGCCACCCATAAGCTCATCCGCAAGGGTTAGGCGGAGCTCCGGGCTTGCCCTAACGGCGGCATGGTGGTTCGCGCTGACGGGGCAGAGCCGGCCGGCCCGCCGGGCGGCAGGGCTTTAGTCCGGGAGCAGCAGTTCCGCCACCACGCCGGCGTGGTCGGTGCCGGGAACCGCGACGATGGCGAAGCTTCGGATCCCGATGCCACCCGTGACCAGGACGTGGTCCAGTGTCACGAATGGCGGGATCCGTGAACCGGCAGGCCACGTGGGCACCATGCCCTTGCCCGAGGCCTGCGCCGCGTCCGTGAACCCGGCGGCCAGCAGCTCCCGGAACTCGCGGTGGTCATAGCTGGCGTTGAAATCGCCCAGCAGGATGGCCGGAGCGGAGCTTGCCGCCTCCTGCCGGGTCCCGCCCAGCTGACGAAGCTCCTGGCGCCATGCGGGTGTATGGCCGGGACGGGGCGAGGCGACATGGACTGCGGTCAGGTTGATGTTCCAGGCCGTTCCCGGAAACGTTACGGTGCCCCTGCTCTGGTAGAACGCGCTGTCCGGCACACGATCCGAGGCCTGCAGCGGGAACCGGGAAAAGATCGCGCTGCCTACGCCAGCCCAATCGACGTCGACGGCACGGTACGGGAAGTCCGCCCCAATTCCGGCCTTCTCCAGGGCCTCCAGCCCGGGAGGGGACAGTTCAGGGAGCGCCAGGATATCGACCTGCCGGGATCGGGCCTCTGCAAGGAGGATCGCGGAGTCAACGCCCGTGGAGCCAACGTTGAGGGCCATGACCGTTACCGCGCGGCTCGAGGCGGAAGCGGGGGCGCCGGCTGTTCCTGCGGCCTGGGGCGCCCTGTCTGCCGCGTCGCCGGGCACCAGGCCGGGAGCGACCATCTGCAGCTGGACCAGCAACAGGCCCGCAACCACAGCGGCGAGGACCGTCCGGCTGGGCCGGGAACTCAGGCAAACTGCCAGCACGGCGGCCGCCAGCGCCGCCGTCGTCAGCATAAGGCTCGCCGTAAACAAGGACAGCAGCTGGATCCAGGGCGTGCCCAGGTCCGCCCGGATCAGGCGCAGGACTGTGAGCGCGGCGCCGGGCAGGCAGAGAACTGCGGCGGCAGCCCAGCAGAACCAGCCGCTGACACGCCGGAATTGGGTGCCTTGCCTGCGTGCACCGGCCGTCTGCATACGGTCCATTATTGGAGGCTGGAGGGCTACCGCCTACGGGTCGGGCTCCCTAACCACCCCCTAATCCCGGCCCGCGCCGGGGAATGGCGGTGGACGGCCGGGCGATAGTAGACTCAATGGTGGCTATGACCCGGCTATCACCGGTGAGCTTCCGGAAGAACGCACCGAACGCCAGCCTGCTGGCAGCCGGTGTCACTAGAACCGGACGGGTAAGCCCGTCACAGCAGTAATGAGCGGCCGGCACCTCAACAGCTCCTGGCAGGGGCTGATGCAGTGCCGGTAAGTGAGGTGGTACCGCGGTGAGCGTGCAGTCCAAGGACCGCGCAGGACCCGTCCTCGCATCCTGACAAGAACCGGCCGGCAGCGGCTGGACGGTTCACCAGTTCAACCCAGGATGTCGAGAATGACGTATTACCCCAAAGCATCATCTTCCCCTTCGGCTACTGCTTCGGGCGGCGCGGCCGCCGGCGTCTCCGCCTCCGTGAAATTCCCGGAGATCGAAGAGCGCATCCTGAAGTACTGGGAGCAGGACGGCACCTTCCAGGCAAGCATTGACCAGCGCAGCGCCGACGCGCCCGGCGGACAGCCCGGCAGCAACGAGTTCGTCTTCTACGACGGGCCGCCCTTCGCCAACGGTCTGCCCCACTACGGCCACCTGCTGACCGGCTACGCCAAGGACCTGGTGGGCCGCTACCAGACCCAGCGCGGCCGCCGGGTGGAGCGCCGGTTCGGCTGGGATACCCACGGGCTTCCCGCCGAGCTGGAAGCCATGAAGCAGCTGGGCATGACGGACAAAACCCAGATCGAAGCCATGGGCATCGACAAGTTCAATGACGCCTGCCGGGCATCCGTCATGAAGTACGCGGACGAATGGAAGAGCTACGTCACCCGCCAGGCCCGCTGGGTGGACTTCGACAACGACTACAAAACGCTCAACGTCGATTACATGGAATCGGTCCTCTGGGCCTTCAAGCAGCTGCATGAAAAGGGCCTGACCTACAACGGCTACCGCGTCCTGCCGTACTGCTGGAAGGACGAGACACCGCTGTCCAACCACGAACTGCGCATGGACGATGACGTCTACAAGAACCGGCAGGACCAGACCGTCACGGTCACGTTCCCCATCACGGCAGGGGAGTCCGAACTCTCAAAGCAGCTCGCCGGGGTGCAGGCGCTCGCCTGGACCACCACCCCCTGGACGCTGCCCACCAACCTGGCGCTCGCCGTCGGACCTTCGATCACGTACGCGGTGCTCCCTGCCGGCCCGAATGGAATCAAGGCCGCCTCGCCGGATGCTCCCGTCACCGGCAGCTTCCTGCTGGCTGCCGACCTGCTGGCCGCGTACGCCAAGGACCTTGGCTATGACGACTTCGACTCCGCCGAAGCCGCCGTCACGTCCACCCACACCGGCGCCGAGCTCGAAGGCCTCCAGTACCAGCCGCTGTGGCATGACTTCGCCGACACCGAAAAATACGGGACGCAGAACGCCTGGCGCTTCCTGGTGGCCGACTATGTGACCACCACGGACGGCACCGGCATCGTCCACCAGGCCCCCGCCTACGGCGAAGACGACCAGAAGGTCTGTGAAGAGGCCGGCATCCCGGTGGTGCTGTCCGTGGACGAGGGCGCCAAGTTCCTGCCGCTGTTCAGCCACGGCGACCTGCACGACATCGTGGGCCTGCAGGTCTTCGACGCCAACAAGCCCATCACCCAGGTGCTCCGCGCGCAGGGCCGGCTGGTCCGCCAGGCCAGCTACGAGCACAGCTACCCGCACTGCTGGCGCTGCCGCAACCCGCTGATCTACCGGGCCGTGTCCTCCTGGTACGTGGAAGTCACCAAGTTCAAGGACCGGATGTCCGAACTGAACCAGGAGATCAACTGGATCCCCGGCAACGTCAAGGACGGCCAGTTCGGCAAGTGGCTTGCCAATGCCCGCGACTGGTCCATCAGCCGCAACCGCTACTGGGGCAGCCCCATCCCGGTGTGGCAGTCCAGCGATCCCGAGTACCCGCGCACGGACGTCTATGGTTCACTCGCGGAGCTGGAAGCCGACTTCGGCCGGCTGCCGCTAAACAACGACGGCCAGGTTGACCTGCATCGCCCCTTCATCGACGAACTGACTCGCCCCAACCCGGACGATCCCCGCACGCCCGAAGAGGGCCAGTCCGTCATGCGTCGCGTCGAGGACGTCCTGGACGTCTGGTTCGACTCCGGCTCCATGCCGTACGGGCAGGTCCACTACCCGTTCCAGAACGAAGCCTGGTTCGATACCCACAACCCCGCGGACTTCATCGTGGAGTACATCGGCCAGACCCGCGGCTGGTTCTACATGCTGCACATCCTCTCCACGGCGCTGTTCGACCGGCCGGCCTTCCGGAACGTCATCAGCCACGGCATTGTGCTGGGTTCGGACGGGCAGAAGATGTCCAAGAGCCTGCGGAACTACCCGGACGTCTCCGAGGTCCTGGACCGCGACGGCTCCGACGCCATGCGCTGGTTCCTCATGTCCAGCCCCATCCTGCGCGGCGGCAACCTGGTGGTCACCGAACAGGGAATCCGCGACGGCGTCCGCCAGGTCATCCTGCCGCTGTGGAACGTGTACAGCTTCTTCACGCTGTACACGAACGCCGCCAACGGTGGGGCTGGCTACGACGCCAAGCTGCGCTACGACGGCTACGCCGACACCCTGGACCAGTACCTGCTGGCCAACACCGGCGACCTGGTCCGCAACATGACCGCCCAGTTGGACAGCTATGACATCTCCGGCGCCTGCGACGAACTGCGCAGCTACCTGGACATGCTCACCAACTGGTACGTCCGCCGCAGCCGCCAGCGCTTCTTCGACGAAAGCGCTGACGCGTTCGATGCGCTCTACACCGCGCTGGAGACTGTCTGCCGCGCCGCCGCCTCACTGCTGCCGCTGGTCTCGGAGGAGATCTGGCGCGGCCTCACCGGCGGCCGCTCCGTGCACCTGGCCGACTGGCCGGACGCCGGGCTCTTCCCGTCCAACGCGGCCCTGGTGGAAGCGATGGACCGCGTTCAGCAGATCTGCTCCACCGGGTCCTCGCTGCGTAAGGCAGCGAACCTCCGTGTCCGCCTGCCGCTGCAGGAGCTCACCGTGGTGGCACCTGGCGCGGACGCGCTGGCAGGGTTCGCCGCCGTCGTCGCGGACGAACTGAACATCCGTTCCGTCCGCCTGCTCGACGCAGAGAGCGCCTCCCCGGAGGAGTTCGGCATCGAGCAGAAGCTCGTGGTGAACGCCCGGGCTGCCGGTCCGCGGCTCGGCAAGAACGTGCAGCAGGCCATCAAGGGCTCCAAGTCGGGTGACTGGTCCGTGTCCGAGGACGGCACGGTCACCGCCGGCGGCCTGGAGCTCGAGCCGCAGGAGTACACGCTGGAAACGGTGGTGGCCGGGGCCGACGGCGGTTCCGGTGCGGCATCCTCTGCTGTGGCAGTACTGCCCGGCGGTGGTTTTGTGGTGCTCAACACCGAGGTCACTCCTGAGCTGGAGGCCGAAGGAACTGCGCGCGACATGGTCCGCGCCATCCAGCAGGCACGCAAGGACGCAGGGCTGAACGTCAGCGATCGGATCCGGACCACCGTGACCGCAACGCAGGATGTGCTTGATGCATTGCTCGCCAACGCGGAGCTGGTCAAGGCCGAAACCCTGACCCTCGAGTTGGCTACCGTCTCCGCTGCGGGCGATCCCGGCATTTCCGTCGAAAAAGCAGAGGCCTGATCCATGTCTTTTGAACCGACTGACGAATTCTCCGTAGAAAGTGTGTATGCGGAGCTCCTGGGGCGCGCACCCGAGAACAAGATGGAGCCGCGCCTGGCGCCGCTGTTCCGGGCCATGGACGTGCTGGGGGAGCCGAACAAGGCGTTCCCGATCATCCACGTCACCGGTACCAACGGCAAGACCTCCACAGCCCGGATGATCGAGGCAGGGTTGCGCGCCTACGGCCTGAGCACCGGGCGCTACACCAGCCCCCACCTGTCCAAGGTCACCGAACGGATCAGCATCGACGGCCATCCCGTTTCAGACGAAACATTCGTCCGGATCTGGGACGAGATCCGCCCGTACCTGCAGATCGTGGATTCCGAACTGGAGGCCGCAGGGGAGCCCCGGCTCACCTACTTTGAATGCCTGACCATCCTGGGCTTCGCCATCTTCGCCGACCAGCCCGTCAACGTGGCCGTCATCGAAGTGGGCCTGGGCGGCATCACAGACGCCACCAACGTGGGCGACGGGCAGGTCTCGGTGATCACGCCGATCTCGCTGGACCACACGGACCTGCTGGGCGACACCACCGAGGACATCGCCCACGAGAAGGCGGGCATCATCAAGCCCGGCGGCTACCTCATCAGCGCGGCCCAGCCCGTCGATGCTGCCCAGGTCCTGCTGGAGAAGGCCCAGGATGTGGGGGTGCCGTTCCGGTTCGAAGGCGTGGAATTCGGCGTCGAGGCCCGGACCGTGGCAGTGGGCGGCCAAATGGTGAGCATCCAAGGCATCGCGGGCCGGTACCCCGATCTGCTGCTCCCGCTGCACGGCGCCCACCAGGCCCAGAACGCGGCCGTGGCGGTGGCCGCACTCGAGGCATTCTTTGGCGGTGAAAAGGAACTGGACGCCGAAGTGCTGCAGGAAGCCCTCGCGTCCGTCACCTCACCGGGCCGGCTGGAGGTTGTCCGGACCGCGCCCACCATCATCGTGGACGCCGCCCACAACCCGGACGGCATCAGAGTCTCCGCCGAGGCCATCAAGGAGGCCTTCACCTTCACCCGGCTCGTCCCGGTGGTGGGCGTCCTCAAGGAGAAAGACGCCGAAGAGATCCTGCGCCAGCTCAAGGAGTCCCTGGGCGACCTGGCCGAGGAATACTGTTTCACGCAGTCCAACTCACCGCGCGCCGTTCCGGCAGCTGAACTCGCGGAACTTGCTGTGGAACTGGGCTTCGGCGAAGACAACATCCACATCGCGGAGAAGCTCGACGACGCGCTGGAGTGGGCCGTGGAACGCGCCGAAGCCAACGATGACCTGTCCGGCGGCGTGCTGGTGACCGGTTCCATCACCCTGGTGGCGGAAGCACGGATCCTGCTCGGAAAGACGGAGGCCTAGCGTGGCAAAGCTGACCAAGGCGCAGCGTGAATGGCGTCCGGGGATGCCCAAGAAGCGCCGTTCCACCAAGGTGATGTTTGCCTCAACCGTCCTGCTGCTCGAAGCGTTTGTGGTCTTTTTCGCCACCCTGGCCGTCTTCGGGCTCCGGCGCGGGGAATTCCCGCCGGCACTCATCCTCGGGATCGGCATCGCGCTCAGCCTGGTCATGGTCTTCGCGTGTGCAGTGCTGTCCAAACCGTGGGGTGTGGCCCTGGGCTGGATCCTGCAGGTTGTGCTGATCTTCACCGGCATCTTTGAGCCCATGATGTACCTGGTGGGGGCCCTGTTCGGCCTGGCCTGGTGGTACGGAATCCGTACCGGCATCAGGATCGACACCGAGTCCGCACAGCGTGAACGTGAACAGGCCGAATGGAACGCCGCGCACGGCGACACCCCGCCGGCCTCGTAGACTTGTCCCGAAACCCCCACCAACGCATTGGAGCAACTGTGAGCACTGAGCGCACCCTCGTCCTGATCAAGCCCGACGGCGTGGCCCGCAACCTCAGCGGCGCCATCCTGGGCCGCATTGAAGCCAAGGGGTACACCCTCGCGGAGCTGAAGAAAGTTGACGCCAGCCGTGAACTCCTGGAGCAGCACTACGAAGAGCACGTAGGCAAGCCTTTTTACGAGCCGCTTGTGGAATTCATGCTGAGCGGCCCGGTTGTTGCGGCGATCTTCGAAGGCCACCGCGTCATTGAAGGCTTCCGGTCCCTGGCCGGTACCACCGACCCCACCACGGCCGCCCCGGGCACCATCCGTGGCGACTTCGGCCGCGACTGGGGCCTGAAGGTCCAGCAGAACCTGGTCCACGGATCTGATTCCGTTGACTCGGCCGAGCGCGAGATCAAGATCTGGTTCCAGTAAGCCTGGCGAGATCACAGATAAGGCCAATGTTCTTCGTGAACATTGGCCTTATCTGTCATCTCGGCGGGGAGGGTTCGGGGGAGCGCCTTCCTAGAAGCCGGACGTGCCGGCGAACACCTGGATGAAGGCGAAGAAGATGGTGGCGATGACCGCGACATAGAGCAGTGCGGTGATGATCCAGCCCGAGTCGCCCACGACCTTTGCAGCGCCGGCAGGCAGGGGAATCACGCCGTGGCTGATGTTCCTGATGGTGGTCCAGACAAAGAGCGGAATCATGGCAGCCCAGACGATCATGCAGAACGGGCACAGGACGTGGATGGAGTACAGGGCCTGGGACCACAGCCAGACCACGAAAATGAAACCGAGGGTGACGCCGGCCTGCAGTCCCATCCAGTACCAGCGGGCAAATGTGGCGCCGGACAGCAGCGCCATACCCACCGTGATGATGATGGCGAATGCCACGATGCCGATAAACATGTTGGGGAAGCCGAAGAGCGAACTCTGCCAGGTCTTCATCACTTCGCCGCAGGAAATCCACGGGTTCACATCACACACGGTGACGTGGTTGGGATCCTTGAGGACCTCGAGCTTTTCCAGGACCAGCGTTCCTGAGGCCAGCCAGCCAACAACACCGGTAATGACCAGCAGCCAACCAAAGGGCCGGTTCCGGGCCATGCGCGGCAGTGCGGACGTCTTGGTCCCGGTAACCGCGGCGGCCGGCGTTTCAACTGCTGGACCGCCCGCCTTGGGGGCGGCGGATGGTGTCTCGGTGCCGTGCGGGGAAATGCTGGGCATGGTGTCTGGCGTCCTTCGTTTCGGGTGCTCCTAGGCCGATTGTAACGCCGGCGCCTGAACAATCTCTGCGGCCGGAGCCGCAACGCGCAGTCTTTGGGCGCGGATTCGTTGACCCTGCTTCCGCAGTCCCGAAGCCGGGGTGTGAGAGAATGAACATGGCTGGAGGCCGACCCACATTCGGACTCCGGTCCGGTGGCTTGTTTCAAGACCGCCAATGATGAGCAGGGCGGGCTTTGGATTCTCTGATCCGGCCTCCCGCAATTCCATTGGTCGGCACCTGGTTGTGGCGTTTAGAACAACGGGTTTCAGGACACAGCCAACGGCTCCTACGGGCTGCCGCACCCCAATGCCGGTGCGAACCTGGGAGTATCCACTTGACTTCTGTCAACGCCTGCGGGTTTGACAAAAATTGCCCCAACGGGTGCCGGATGTGGCGGCACATCAGGGGCAGGAGTGTAGCTACATATGGACAACGAACACGTACCAGCCGTTAATGCTGAAGCAGCTGCAGCTAATGCTGAAACGGCTGCAGCGGAGATCACCGAGGCGCCACGGAAGGCCACCCGGACCCGCCGGAAAGCGGCGCCGAAGGCAGACAGCGTCCCGTCCACTGGTGAAGGGTCCCCAGCAGAAGCCGCGGCCCAGCCCGACGCCGGGACCGCCGCGGTCCTTGGAGCAGTTGATGCGGTGGAAGCCGCGCCGGAAGTCAAAGCGCCCGTCCGGCGGACCCGCGCCCGGAAGAAGCCGGAAGCCGCGGAACCGTTGCCCGCCTTCGCCGCCGAAGCCACTGAAGCGCCAGCAGTCGGTACCCCCGCCACCGGGGCGTCAGCCGCCGAATCGCCCGCCACCCCAGCGGCCGACGCAGCGGCCGTCACCGCGCCGGAACCCGCCGCCGGGTCCCCGCTTGCCGACGCAGCCCCGGACGCCAAGCCGGTCCGCCGCCGCCGTGTGGCCACCCGCAAGGCCTCCGCCCCCGAAAGTGCAGCCACTGAAATAGCGGCCCCTGACGCTGCAGCGGCTGGGACTGCAGCGACTGGCACGGAAGCGGCTGAGACTACTGCGCCAGACACTGCTGCGCCCGACAACGCCGTAGCCGGTGATGAAGCCCCGAAGACGGTAGCTCCCGAGCCGACAGCCCCCGAGGCAACAGTCACCGCCGCAGCCGTGGCCACCGCCAGCGCCGCGGCGACAACCCCGGCGCAGGCTGACGCCGCCGCGCGGGCCGACGAGCAGGACGCCACGGCAGCCGCAAGCCCGTTCGGGTCACTCTTCCTGGAGCCGGGCTCAGCAACGTCCGTACTCTTCCAGGCCCCGGACCTGACAGCCGTTGTCCGCCCCGCTCCCGCCGCCGCGGAAGAGACTGAAGAGGACGACGCCGAAGAGGACGAAGAGGACGACGCCAACAGCCGCCGTCGTCGCCGCAGCCGTGGCCGCCGCGGTCGCAGCCGCGGCAGCGACACCGAGGCCGGCGCCGACACTGAGGGTTCCGAAAACGGCCAGGACGGTGCCGGAGACGACGACGAAGAGACCTCCGGTCCGGCCGATGAGGGCGTGACGTCCCGTCGTCGTCGTCGCCGCCGCCGCGGTGACCAGGATCTTGAACTGACCGGTGGAGAGGGCGATGATCCGCCCAACACGGTGACCCGGGTGCGCGCGCCGCGCGCGGTGAGCGAAGCACCCGTCAACAACCGGGTGACCAGCGTGAAGGGCTCCACCAGGCTCGAAGCCAAGAAGCAGCGCCGCCGTGAGTCCCGCGACACGGGCCGCCGCAGGACCGTGATCACCGAGGCCGAGTTCCTGGCCCGCCGCGAATCAGTGGACCGCCAGATGATCGTCCGGCAGCGCGACGACAGAATCCAGATCGGCGTCCTGGAGGACGGCGTCCTGGCAGAGCACTTTGTCTCCAAGACCCAGCAGGACTCCCTGATCGGCAACGTCTACCTCGGCAAGGTGCAGAACGTCCTGCCCTCCATGGAAGCGGCGTTCGTTGACATTGGACGCGGCCGCAACGCCGTGCTGTACGCCGGCGAGGTGAACTGGGAAGCCGTCAACCTCGAAGGCAAGCAGCGCCGCATCGAAAATGCCCTGAAATCCGGCGACACCGTCCTGGTCCAGGTGACCAAGGACCCCGTGGGACACAAGGGTGCCCGGCTGACCAGCCAGATCTCCCTCCCGGGCCGCTACCTGGTCTACGTCCCCGGCGGCTCGATGACGGGCATTTCCCGCAAACTGCCCGACGTCGAACGCAACCGCCTTAAGCGGATCCTCAAGGACCGTTTGCCCGAGCACGCCGGTGTGATTGTCCGGACCGCCGCGGAAGGTGCCTCCGAAGAGGAACTCACGCACGACATCAACCGGCTGCGCGCGCAGTGGGAGGGCATCGAAAGCCAGTCCACGTCCACCAAGATCCTGGCCCCGGAACTGCTTTACGGCGAACCGGACCTCACCATCAAGGTGGTCCGCGACGTCTTCAACGAGGACTTCTCGAAGCTGATCGTCTCCGGTGAAGAGGCATGGGACACCATCGAGGCGTACGTCACGTACGTTGCCCCGGACCTGGTGGGCCGCCTGGAAAAGTGGACCAAGGACCAGGACATTTTCGCCGCCTGGCGGATCGATGAACAGATCCACAAGGCCCTCGAGCGCAAGGTGTTCCTGCCGTCCGGCGGTTCGCTGGTCATTGACCGCACCGAAGCCATGACCGTGGTGGACGTCAACACCGGCAAGTTCACCGGCAGCGGCGGAAACCTCGAGGAGACCGTCACCAAGAACAACCTCGAAGCGGCCGAAGAAGTGGTCCGTCAGCTCCGGCTCCGCGACATCGGCGGCATCATCGTTATCGACTTCATCGATATGGTCCTTGAATCCAACCGCGACCTTGTGCTGCGCCGCATGGTGGAATGCTTGGGCCGTGACCGGACCAAGCACCAGGTGGCTGAAGTGACATCGCTGGGACTGGTGCAGATGACGCGCAAGCGCATGGGAACCGGACTCCTGGAGGTCTTCGGCGAACAGTGCGAAACCTGCGCCGGACGGGGAATTGTCACCCACGACGACCCCGTGGAACACCGCCGCGCCAACACCGTCGCCGCCGAGCACCACGTGCAGCGTGCGGACAACCGCCCGGACACGCAGCGCACGGACAACCAGCGCAATGAGACGCGTCAGGACGCCCAGCAGGGTGGCCGGACGGACCGCAAGCGCCGCCGCGGCCGCGGCGGGCAGGCGTTGGACGTGGCGCCGGCAGCCCCGGTGCAGGTCCACACGGTCCACCCGGATCCGAGCGACGCCGAGCGCCATGCCAAGGCCGAGGCCACCAGGGCTGCCCTTGCCAACATTGCCGCGGCCGCCCACGCCGCCCACCTGCACGACGAGGAAGTAGCCCACGCTGCCGCCGGCAAGGCATCCGGCACGGAGGCCCCGGCCGCTGCCCCGGCCCATCCTTCCGCTCCTTCCGCGGCGGACAGCACCGGCCGCCCGGCCGCCGTGCTGACGTTCGGTGGCGAGCAGGTGGTGCTGCCGTTCGTGGAGCACCATGAGGACCAGCCGCAGGCTCCTGCTCTGACTCTCGACCGCCTGGCGGAGGCGTTCGCCAAGCTTGGCGAACCGGCACCGGAAGCTGAAACCGCTCCGGCCGAAAGCCGGCAGGCTGTTCGGCAGGCGGCAGAGCCTGCCCGTCAGGCGCCGTCGCAGGCTCCGGTCCAGGCTCCCGTCGCGGCGGAGAAGGACTACTCCGACCACACCGAGCAGTCCCGGACCCGCCGTCCGCGGCGGACCCGGAGTGCCAGCCGGGCCCAGGGCGCAGCCAACGCCACCACGGTGGAGCACCACGAGGCCGTCCCGGTGGCCTCGGCGGGACACACCCATACCGCCAAGGCACCGGAACCGGCCAAGGCTTCCGCCACCACACCGACAGACACCAACGCGCCAATCATCCTCGGTGTAGGGGTACCCGCTTCGGAACTCTGATTCTTCGCGGGGCCACCCACACAGAATGCCCGCACCTGCCCCATTCCGGGGCGGGTGCGGGCATTCTGTGTTGGTGCTTCATCTGAGGCGGCGGGACGGCGAAAACGCTAGGGTGGGTTACTGACACGGGGTGCCGCGCAAAGAGCCGGCTGAGATCCAGACCCGTTGAACCTGTCCGGTTAGCACCGGCGAAGGGATGTCTCGTTGGCTTCTATTTCTGTCCTTCCTTCCGCAACTCCCGAAACGTCCGATACCGCTGTGCCTACCCAACCGGCACAATCGCGTGCCGGGCGGCTCCCGGCAGCCGGGTCCGCTGCTTCGGTGGCCGTCCTGCGCGATACCCCGCGTGTGTTGTCGATCGCCGGCTCGGATCCGTCCGGCGGGGCAGGCGTCCAGGCGGACCTCAAGAGCATTGCTGCCCTGGGCGGCTATGGCATGGCCGCCATCACCGCGTTGACCGTGCAGAACACGCAGGGTGTCCAGGATGTCCACGTGCCGCCTGCTGATTTCCTGCGTCGGCAGCTTGACGCGATCAGCGATGACATCAGCATCGACGCCGTCAAGATCGGCATGCTGGGCAATGCGGAGGTAATCGGCACGGTCCGCACCTGGTTGGAACAGGTCCGTCCCGCCGTCGTGGTTCTCGATCCGGTGATGGTGGCCACGAGCGGCGACCGGCTGCTGAAGGAGTCCGCAGAGGCCGCCCTGCGTGCCCTGCTGCCGCTCGCGGACCTGATCACGCCCAACCTCGCCGAGCTGGCCATCCTGGTGGGCGAACCGCAGGCGAAGGATTGGACCGGCGCGCTGGAGCAGGGGACGCGGCTCGCTGCCGCCACCGGAGCCACCATCCTCGTCAAGGGAGGCCACCTCGACGGCGATGCCTGCCCGGATGCGCTGGTCAACGCCGGGGGACTGCTCTCCGGCCCGGTGGTGGAAGTGGCGGGGGACCGGATCGCCACCCGCAACAGCCACGGAACCGGCTGCTCGCTGTCTTCCGCCATGGCCACGGCACAGGCCCGGCTGGGGGACTGGGAAGCCTCCCTGCGGCAGGTGAAGTCCTGGCTTGCCGGTGCCCTTCAGGCTTCCGGCCAGCTGGAGGTCGGCTCCGGCAATGGACCCATCCACCACTTCCACCACCTGCAGCCGGCTCCCGCCGCCGGGGAATTCGCAGCGGCCCTTCGCCAGGCGGCGGCCGCCGACCTGGACGCCATCTACGGGCTTGACTTCATCCGCGGACTGGCCGCCGGCACCCTGGCGGAGGATCAGTTCGCCTACTACCTCGCCCAGGACGCCATCTACCTGAACGGCTACTCCCGGGTGCTGGCCCGCGCAAGTGCCCTCGCACCCACTGAAGCCGCCCAGCTGTTCTGGGCCCGGTCCGCCCGGCAATGCCTCGAGGTCGAATCGGAACTGCACCGCACCTGGCTGAGTACCCGGACGGTGGAACACGTCCTGGGCCCGGTCACCAAGTCCTACGTGGACCATCTCCTGGCAGTGTCCGCATCCGGCAGCTACGGAGTGCTTGTGGCGGCGCTCCTGCCGTGTTTCTGGTTGTACGCCGAGGTGGGACAAACCCTCCATTCCCAGTTCCTTGCGGCCGGCGCGCCTGCCGCGCATCCGTATGCGGAATGGCTGCGGACCTACGCGGACGAGGATTTCGCGCAGGCCACGCGCGAAGCCCTGGGGTGGGCCGACGAGGCCGGACGGAAGGCATCGGGCGAGGAACGGGAGGCCATGCTGGAGGCCTTCCGGCACTCATGCCGTTTCGAAGTTGACTTCTTTGACGCGCCGCGGCTGCATGCCTGAACCGCAATGGCCGTTGCAGCCGGTACGATAGTCGGGCACGGTTTCGGATTGTCAGGACTGTTCCCCGACGTGGGAGCTATCACAGGCAACCGGCCGTTACCAGCCTCATTTGCGGCCGAAGGCGAAATTAGCGTATTCTAGATCTTCGGTGCTTACGCCAACACTTGGGTTATGACCCCACGGCGTTGAGGCACAGCGGGAAACCCAGCCAGTTTTGGTTCCGGGTCCGCACGCAAATTTAGTTATAAACGTCGAGAGAAGTGAGTTCCCAAGTGGTGTACGCGATTGTCCGCGCAGGCGGCCGGCAAGAGAAGGTCTCCGTAGGAGACTTCGTTACCCTCAACCGCGTCGCCGGTGGAGCTGGCAGCACCATTGAGCTGCCTGCCCTGCTCCTGGTGGACGGTGACAAGGTCACCTCCGCAGCTGCGGACCTGGCCAAGGTAACTGTCACGGCTGAGATCCTCAATGACCTCCGTGGTCCGAAGATCGTCATCCAGAAGTTCAAGAACAAGACCGGTTACAAGAAGCGCCAGGGTCACCGTCAGGAACTGACCAAGGTCAAGATCACTGGTATCAAGTAACCTTCGTTACTGTTCAGGTTTTCAGCAGATTCCCCAGAATTTAGAGGCAGGCATTTCAAATGGCACATAAAAAAGGCGCGAGTTCCACTCGCAACGGTCGTGACTCCAACGCCCAGTACCTCGGCGTCAAGCGCTTCGGCGGCCAGGTAGTTTCCGCAGGCGAGATCATCGTCCGCCAGCGCGGCACCCACTTCCACCCGGGCGCCGGCGTTGGCCGCGGCGGCGACGACACCCTGTTCGCGCTGACCCCGGGAGCCGTCGAATTCGGCACCCGCCGCGGTCGCCGCGTCGTCAACATCGTTGCTGCTGCAGCTGCAGAGTAACAAATAGTTCTGAAGCGGTGGAGCGGGCCATATGGTCCGCTCCACTGTTCTTTTAACCGCATTACAATCGTTGTGGCGCCTGCGGGCGACCAGGAAACAGCACTGAGGAGATCCACGTGGCGAGCTTTGTAGACCGGGTAGTACTGCACGTATCCGGCGGTACCGGCGGCCACGGCTGTGTCTCCGTCCACCGGGAGAAGTTCAAGCCCCTGGGCGGTCCCGACGGCGGCAACGGCGGCGACGGCGGCGACGTCATCCTGCGTGTTGATCACCAGACCACCACCCTGCTGGACTACCACCACGCCCCGCACCGCCACGCCACCAACGGCGGCCCCGGGATGGGCGACTGGCGCGGCGGAAAGAGCGGCGAGACGCTCATCCTGCCCGTTCCGGACGGCACTGTGGTCAAGTCCAAGGACGGCACCGTCCTGGCGGACCTCGTGGGCGAAGGCGCCGAATTCATTGCGGCCGCCGGCGGCCAGGGCGGCCTCGGCAACGCTGCACTGTCCTCGCAGAAACGGCGGGCACCGGGCTTTGCGCTGCTGGGCATCGAAGGCGACTCCAGCGACATCGTGCTGGAACTGAAGTCCATCGCGGACATCGCCCTGGTGGGATTCCCGTCTGCCGGCAAGTCCAGCCTGATCGCGGCCATGTCCGCTGCGCGGCCCAAGATTGCCGATTACCCTTTCACCACGCTGATCCCCAACCTGGGTGTTGTCCAGGCCGGCGAGGTCCGCTTCACCATCGCCGATGTTCCCGGCCTCATCGAGGGCGCCAGCGAGGGGAAGGGCCTGGGTCACCACTTCCTGCGCCACGTCGAACGCTGCGCCGCCCTGGTGCACGTGCTGGACTGCGGCACGCTCGAAGCCGACCGCGATCCGCTGTCAGACCTGGCCATCATCGAGGCCGAACTGGAAAAGTACGCCGTTGACATGAGCTACGCCGGCACCGACGGCGAAGTGGTTCCGCTGAACCACCGCCCCCGCCTGGTGGCCCTGAACAAGGTGGACCTGCCGGACGGCAAGGACATGGCGGAATTCGTCCGCCCCGAACTGGAATCCCGCGGTTACCGGGTCTTCGAAATTTCGGCCACCAGTCACGAAGGCCTGCGCCAGCTGGGCTTTGCCATGGCCGAAATCGTCAAGGCCGCCCGCGACACCCTGGCCGCAACGCCGCCGAAGGTGCAGCCGCCCGTCCTGCGGCCCCGTGCAGTCAATGAAGCCGGCTTCAAGATCCGCCGCGAAGAGAAGAACATGGAGCCGCTGTTCCGCGTCCTCGGCGACAAGCCCGTGCGCTGGGTCAAGCAGACCGACTTCACCAATGAGGAAGCCATTGGCTACCTCGCGGACCGGCTCGCGAAGCTGGGCGTCGAAAACGAACTGTTCAAGCAGGGCGCGAAGCCGGGGGACACCGTGGTGATCGGCGAGGACGACGGCGTGGTCTTCGACTGGGAGCCCACCATGATGGCCGGCGCCGAACTGCTGGCTTCGCCCCGTGGCACCGACGTCCGTTTCGCCGACATCGGAGACCGCCCCACCCGCGGCCAGAAGCGCGAGGAGCAGCAGGAACGCAAGGAAGCCAAGGCCGCCGCACGTGCCGAGCTCGAAGCCGAGCGCAAGGCCGGGATCTGGACCGAATCCGTCAGCAGCCGCCGGGTCGCCAAGCCGCTCAAGGAGAGTGGACTGGACTCAGACGATGACCAGTAGTGCCGTCACGGCGGTGCCGCACCCGCGGCCCGCCGACCGCGGCGTGATCGCCAACGCCCGCAGGATCGTTGTCAAGGTCGGGTCCTCCTCGCTGACCAGCATCAAGGGCGGCATTTCGGAGGAAGCGGTGACCGCCCTGGCGGACGCCCTCGCAGCCAAGCGCAATGCCGGGACCGAGATCATCCTGGTGTCCTCGGGTGCCATCGCGGCGGGCCTTGCACCGCTGGGCCTTGCCAAGCGTCCACGCGACCTCGCCACCCAGCAGGCCGCGGCCAGCGTGGGGCAGGGCCTGCTGATGGCACGCTACACCCAGGCCTTCGGCGCCCACGGCGTCACCGTCAGCCAGGTGCTGCTCACGGCCGAGGACCTGATGCGGCGCAGCCAGCACACCAACGCCTTCCGCGCGTTGAACCGGCTGGTCAACCTCGGTGTGGTGCCGGTGGTCAACGAAAACGACACCGTAGCCACGCACGAAATCCGGTTCGGCGACAACGACCGGCTTGCTGCCCTGGTGGCCCACCTGGTCCGGGCCGATGCCCTGGTACTGCTCTCCGACGTCGACTCCCTTTACGACGGCCCGCCATCCCACGGTGCGAAGCGGATTCCGCTCGTCGAAGGCCCGCATGACCTCGAGGGCGTCACCATCGGCAAGGCCGGCAAAGCGGGGGTCGGCACGGGCGGCATGACCACGAAAGTCGAGGCGGCCACGATCGCCGCCGGCTCCGGCATCCACGCCCTGGTCACCTCCACGCCCAACGCTGCGGCTGTGCTGGCCGGAGAGGATGTTGGCACCTGGTTCACCGTGAACGGTGCCCGGAAACCCGTGCGGCTGCTGTGGCTCGCCCACCTCGCGTCCGTTCGCGGCCAACTGATCCTCGACGACGGCGCGGTCAAGGCGGTGCGCCACCGCCACACGTCGCTGCTCCCTGCCGGCATCTCCGCCGTCGAGGGTGACTTTGAAGCGGGCGACGCTGTCGAAATGGTGAGTACGGACGGCACCGTCATCGCACGGGGGCTGGTCAACTACTCCGCGGCGGAATTGCCGCAGATGCTGGGCCGCTCCACGAAGGAGCTCGGTAAGTCGCTGGGCCGGGGTTATGACCGTGAAGTTGTTCACGTTGATGACCTGGTGCTGGTCTGAGGGCCGCACTCGCCTAAACTTGGATCATGACTGAGGCCCTGACCCACCCCACTGCTGCGACTCCCGAAGACAACACGGGACTTTCCGGTGCGCCGAAGGCGCCGGACGCGACATCGCCGGCGGGTGCGGTGCCGCTGTCGACGGAGGACGTCGAGGCCGCTGTCCACGCTATCGCCGACCGCTCCAAGCAGGCATCCCGGCGGATGTCCCGGGCCAACCGGGCCTGGAAGGACCGTGGCCTCCGCGCCATCGGGGCCGCCCTGCTGGAGAAGAAGAGCCTGATCCTGGCCGCCAATGCAAAGGATGTGGCTGCCGGCAAGGCCAGCGGGACCTCTGCCGCCATGCTGGACCGGCTGACCCTGAGCGATGCCCGGATCACCGGGCTGGTGGACGCCCTGGAGAACCTCGCCACCCTGCCGGATCCCGTGGGTAATGTGGTCCGCGGCCAGACCCTGCCCAACGGCCTCCGCCTGCGCCAGGTCAATGTGCCCATGGGCGTCGTGGCCGCCATCTACGAGGCCCGCCCCAACGTCACTGTTGACATCGCCGGCCTCGCGCTCAAGAGCGGCAACACCGTCATTCTCCGCGGCGGCACGGCCGCGGCCGCTACCAACGATGCCCTGGTGCAGGTGATCCGCGACGCCCTGCACAGCGTGGGCCTGCCGTCCGACGCCGTGCAGACGGTGGACCAGTACGGCCGGGAGGGCGCCAACGCGCTGATGCGGGCGCGCGGCCGCGTGGACGTCCTGATTCCCCGTGGCGGCCGGGAGCTGATCCAGTCCGTCGTGTTGAACGCCGCCGTTCCCGTCATCGAAACCGGTGAAGGTAACGTTCACATCTTCATCGACGAATCCGCCAGTGAAGAGATGGCGGTGGAGATCCTGCTGAACGCCAAAACCCAGCGGCCCAGCGTCTGCAACACCGTGGAAACGCTGCTGGTCCACTCCCGCTCCACCGTGCTGCCGGCCGTGGCTGCCGCGCTGCGTGGCGCCGGAGTCACCCTGCACGCGGATGAGCGCATCCGGGCTGCCCTGCCCGCGTCCATCGAGTCCACGCCGGCCACGGATGTGGACTGGGAAACCGAGTACATGGACCTTGACCTGGCCGTGGCCATGGTGGACAGCCTGGATGACGCCGTGAAGCACATCCGCACCTGGTCCACTGGCCATACCGAGGCGATCCTCACCAACAACCTCGCCAATGCGGAGAGGTTCATTGCGGAGATCGACTCGGCAGCGGTCATCGTCAACGCGTCCACCCGGTTTACCGACGGCGGCGAGCTGGGTCTGGGTGCCGAAGTAGGCATCTCCACCCAGAAGCTGCACGCCCGCGGGCCGATGGGCCTCACTGAGCTGACCACCACCAAGTGGATTGTGCAGGGCGAGGGCCAGGTCCGCAGCTAACAACGCGGTAACATAGACAGAAGACCGGAACGGCGGGAAAATATCCGCTGCCCACATCCTTGAAAACCTAGGGGAGAAAATGCTGCTCCAGCAGATCGCCATGACCGTTGCCGCCGCCGCTGAACATGAGGAAGCGGCGCCTCTGATCGCACCTCCGTTTGTGATCGGCGGCGTGATGTTCGTGATCCTGCTGGGACTGATGTTTGTCACGCTGTCCTACTCCAACCTGGGTAACCGGCACGCGGCGACCGAAGAGCATGCAGATCCGCACCGCCAGCACCCCAATAAGCACGACCACGGCCAAGGCCACTGACATTTCCCGTGTTCTGCACCCTGACGGTGCGCAAGGACGGCTGCGCCTGGGCGTGATGGGCGGGACGTTCGATCCCATCCATCACGGCCACCTTGTGGCGGCCAGTGAGGTTGCCGCCAAGTTCGGTCTGGACGAAGTGGTCTTCGTCCCCACCGGGCAGCCGTGGCAGAAAACGCACAAGCAGGTCAGCCAGCCTGAACACCGGTACCTTATGACGGTGATCGCCACTGCATCGAATCCCCGTTTCACGGTAAGCAGGGTGGATATCGACCGGCCCGGTCCGACGTACACCATAGACACCCTGCGCGACCTCCGGACCCAGCGTCCGGAGGCTGACCTGTTCTTCATCACCGGCGCGGACGCCCTCGCGCAGATCCTGTCCTGGAAAGACATCGATGAGCTGTGGTCATTGGCCCATTTCGTCGGTGTGACCCGTCCCGGACATGTGCTTGACGGCATGGGCCGTGAGGATGTCAGCCTGTTGGAGGTGCCCGCCATGGCGATTTCCTCCACCGACTGCCGGGTGCGGGTGGCCGCGAACAACCCGGTCTGGTACCTGGTGCCGGACGGGGTGGTGCAATACATCGCCAAATACGGGCTGTATGCGGGGGATACCCCTCCCGATGCGGTGCGAATTACTAAAATAGACGAGCCAGCAAGTACTGAATGAGTTTTCAATGAGTCAGGAACAGCCCCCCGTCCGCAGCCGCCGCGAACTGCGGCAGGCCAGAGATGAGAAGACGGCTACCGGGTCCACGGGCCCGGGCCAGGTTTCGCCTGCCTCAAAACAACGCCGCGCTGCTGACGCGCCGGTGGATTCCGTCCCGGAACAGACCCAGGCCCAACGGTCATCGCAGATCCGCGCCCGGGACCGTGCCGCGCTTCGCACCATTAAGGAACTTGAGGAAAAGGAAGGCCATCTTTCGGCGGGCGGACCGCCCACGCGCCGGCAGCTGAGGCTTCAGCAACTCAAGGAACAGGCCGTCACTTCGGCCAACCCCATCATCGCGGCCCCCATGGGCAAGCCGCTTCCTGCTGCCCCCGCGTCCCCGGCGGCCGCCAAGCCCGGATCCGTTGGACCGCGGCCGGCAGCTGCCCCCGGCACCGGAGCGGGGCTTCCGGACGGCATGAGCGTGGAGCAGGCCCTTGCAGCCCGCGCCCTGATTGCCGAGCAGGCCAAGAACCAGCTCGCCAAAATGGAACACATAGCTTCCCTCGACCCCGAGGCCGTGGACCCGGACATCCTCGCCGAACAGATCGCCCTGGCCGAGCGTGCCGCGGTCCTCAACCGCCGGGCCATGGCCAAACAGAAATTGGCAGAACAGGCGGCACCGCCCGCCGCATCCACGCAGGCCGTTCCCGCGGCCTCGAAGACCGGTCCGTCGGCCGTACAGTCCGGTCCGGCCACCGCAGACAACCTCGCCATGGTCACGCCCCTCGAATTTGAGCACGTGCCAGGGCTGGACCGGCCGGTCATGAAACCCCCGGCAACCTCGTACGTGCCGGTGCAGACCCAGTCCGGAGCCAAAGTCCGGCCGGGGAGCAAGGGCCGCCGTCCCGCAGCCGCATCACGGCAGGCGGCCCCGGCACAGGCGCCGCGGGCATCGACGGGCCGCTCCCGGGTCATCGCCCGGGCCGAGGCTGCTGCCCGCGCCGCGGCTGAACCGAAGCGACTGATTCCCAGTGTTTCGGACGTTCCGGGAAACGAGGGGGACGGCCAGTTTGAGGACCTTCGTATTCCGGCCCGCTCCGCCCACGGCCTGGAGCCGCTGGACGCGGCGACGGCAGGCCTGACCCGCGCAAAGCGGCTCAGGCTGATGCAGGTCCTGGTCCTGGCTTTCGGGATCGTGGCTCTCATTTCAGGCGTCATTCTCATCGCCACCGGCATCTCGCGCTGACCCGCTGCGCCCCCTGACAAAGCTTTAGAAAACTACAAGGAGTCCCGTGACTGCATCCGATTCATCCATCACCACAGCCCGCCACGCCGCCAAAGCGGCTGCAGACAAGATCGCCCACGACATTGTGGCGCTCGATGTCAGCGAACGCCTCGCCCTGGCGGACGTCTTCCTCATCGCCTCCGCACCGAGCGAACGCCAGGTCAATGCCATCGTGGACGGCATCGAGGAAGAGCTGTCCAAGCAGGACCTTCGTCCGGTACGCCGTGAAGGCCGCGCCGGCGGACGCTGGGTGCTGCTCGACTACTCGGACATTGTGATCCACGTCCAGCACGAGGAAGACCGCGTGTTCTACGCCTTGGAGCGCCTCTGGAAGGATTGCCCTGTCGTCGACCTGCAGCTTGACGAAGACACATCCGCCAAGGCATCAGCCGCTTCAGACGCCGAATAACCAGCCTCACCGGCGCGAATATGCCCGATTTGGAATTTTCGGAAATGCTGGTCTAAGATATTTGAGTTGCTCCGGGGAGACCGGGAAGCAACGAAGGTCCGGGGCTGTGGCGCAGCTGGTAGCGCACCTGCATGGCATGCAGGGGGTCAGGGGTTCGAGTCCCCTCAGCTCCACCGGATAGTCCGCCGGAATCGAAAGATTCCGGCGGACTTTTTTGTTGTCCCGGGCCGCCCGTCAATTCACCCCCGTCCTGCCTATTCCCGCGTCGTCCGGGGCGGGAATAAACCAGGGATTGCCGGCCGGAGCTCCCGATTGGCGCGCGGCGCGGATTTCCATTAAGCTAATCAGGTTGCTTCGACAGGCCGGAAAGGCCGGGAGAGCAGCGGTTTTGGGGCTGTGGCGCAGCTGGTAGCGCACCTGCATGGCATGCAGGGGGTCAGGGGTTCGAGTCCCCTCAGCTCCACCAAACGGACCACGTGTCCAACAAAAAGAGCCACCCCGCCGGGTGGCTCTTTTCGTTTTGCCGGCGCTTCAAACGCAGACGGTTTAGACGCAGACGGTTTAGACGCAGACGGTTCAAACGCAGACGGTTCAAATGTCGACGTTCTAAATCCAGGCCCGTCAGATCCAGTCGGTCCGTCGCAGCGGCGGCGCGTCTCCGCCGGCGCGCTGGACCAGGATCTGGTTCACCCCCGTCAGGCCGTTTTCAAAACCGAGGGCGCTTGACGCCATGTATAGCCGCCAGATCCGGGCCCTGCCCCGGCTGGTGAGGGCCACTGCTTCGTCCCAGTTGGTTTCCAGTCGCCGCACCCAGGCACGAAGAGTCAGCGCGTAATGCTGGCGCAACGCCTCCACGTCCAGGACCTCGAACCCGCCCCCTTCCAGCGCTGTGACCATCTCGCCGAGGCTGAGCATTTCGCCGTCCGGGAAGACATAGCGCGGGATGAACGAGTCCGGGTCCGGCTTGGTGGGGCCGGCGTTCCAGGAGATGGCGTGGTTGAGGAGCCGGCCCCCGGGGCGGAGCAGCCCATGGAGGACCTCCACATAGTGGGGCGTCTGTTCCCGGCCAACGTGCTCGGACATGCCGATGGAACTGATCGCGTCAAAGGGGCCGTCCCGGACATCCCGGTAATCCTGCACCCGGATGTCAATCTTCTCCGTCAGGCCTGCATCCGCGGCGCGCTTACGGGCAAGCAGTGCCTGTTCCGAGGAGAGGGTCACTCCCACCACGGTGACGCCGTAGTTCCGGGCGGCGTGCAGGGCAAAGCTGCCCCACCCGCAGCCCACGTCCAGTACCCTCATCCCGGGCTGGAGGCCCAGCTTCCGGCATACCAGGTCCAGCTTGGCCTTCTGCGCCCCGTCCAGACCGGCCGGAAGGCCGTTGTTGTCCGCATAAGAGGGCTCGCCCCACACAGCACACGAGTACACCATCGACGCCCCCAGCACGAGGGCATAAAAGTCATTGCCGACGTCGTAGTGGTGCGAGATGGCCGCAGCATCCCGCTGCCGCGTGTGGAGCCGGCCCTTCCGGGTCACCCTTGCTTCTTCCGGCGGCGGGGCAGGGTTGGGGCCCACCGCCCCCAGCCGGACGGCCGTACTCACCAGCGTGCCCAGTTCGCGGGGCGTCAGTGGCCGGAACGGACCGGGTTCGGAAAACTTGCCCGCCGAGCTCAGGGCCGTGAAGGCAGCGAAAATGTCGCCAGGAGCGTCGATGTCCCCGGCAACATAGGCCCTGCTCAGCCCCAGCTGACCGGGCGACCACAGGATCCGCCGCAACGCCCGGCGGTGCCGAAACTCGAGGACGGGGGCCTCCGGCGGCCCGGCCTCCGATCCATCCCAGGCACGCAACCTGAGCGGTATCTCATCAGTTCCAAGGACGATGCCCAGCGCTTTCGCCAGCAGCGGCGCTGCCCGATTGTCCGTTGCCATGGTGAGTGCCTTTCTTCAGGTATGGCCCAACAGTACGACGGCGGTGCGCGCCTGTCAGTGCGGCGGCCCGATTATCATGGGGGAGTGAATGAGTCGCTGCCGCCGTGCCCCGAATGTGCCAGTCCCTACGCCTATGAGATGGGTGCGCTCCTGGTCTGTCCGGAATGCGGCCACGAGTGGGCCGCCGGGGCAACGTCCGACGTCGGCGAGCCGGGGCCGCGTGTCATCAAGGATGCGGTGGGCAACGTCCTCGCGGACGGCGACACCGTGACGGTGGTCAAGGACCTGAAGATCAAAGGCAGCTCCGGCGTGATCAAGGTGGGAACCAAGGTCCGCGGGATCAGGCTCATCGACGGCGTGGGAGACCACGACATCGACTGCAAAGTGGACGGTGTGGGCCCCATGCAGCTGAAATCCTCCGTGGTGAAGAAGGTCTAGCGGAACCCGGCCTGCAGACATGGACAAAGTAACCACGGACGTTGTGGTCATCGGCGCAGGGCAGGCGGGACTCTCGGCGGCCTACCACCTGAAGCGCAGGGGAGTGGGGTACAGGATCCTCGACGCCGAACAGGGCCCGGGCGGTGCATGGCGGCACCGCTGGAAAACCCTCATCATGGAAACGGTCAACGGCATCAGTGACCTCCCCGGAATCGCCAAACCCGATGTTGATCCCGCGGAACCCAGCTCCGAGTTCCTGAGCAGGTACTTCGACGCCTACGAACGGGAGCTCGGGATCCACGTCCTGCGCCCGGTCAAGGTCACCTCAGTTGCCAGGGAGGACACGGATCCGGCCGGGAGGCTTCTGGTCAGCTCCGACCGGGGTGCCTGCTCAGCCAAAGCGGTCATCAACGCCACGGGCACCTGGACCAGGCCCTTCTGGCCCATCTACCCCGGCCGCGCCACGTTCCGGGGGCGGCAGTTGCATGTTGCTGACTACGTCTCCGCCGAGGAATTCCGCGGAAAGCACGTCATCGTGGTGGGCGGCGGGATTTCCGCCGTCGGGCTGCTGGATGAGATTTCCCAGGTGACCGCCACCAGCTGGTTCACCCGGCGCGAGCCCGAGTGGCGGGACGCCACCTTCGACGCCCAGGCGGGGCACGACGCCGTCGCCCTCGTGGAAGAACGCGTCCGGCAGGGACTGCCCCCGCAGAGCGTCGTGGCCGTCACCGGCCTGATCTGGACGCCCGCCCTGCGGGCTGCGCAAAAGCGCGGCGCGCTGGACCGGCAGCCCATGTTTACGTCCATAGAGCCCGACGGCGTCCGGCTCACCGACGGCAGTCTCCTCCGGGCAGACGTGATCCTGTGGGCCACCGGATTCCGCGCGGAGCTCGAACACCTCGCGCCGCTTCACCTCAGGGGACCCGGCGGCGGGATCGCGATGGACGGAACCCAGGTGGTAGCCGAACCGCGCGTGCACCTGGTGGGCTACGGCCCGTCGTCGTCCACCATCGGCGCGAACCGCGCGGGCAGGGCGGCCGTTGCCGCCATCCTGAAGCTGCCCGCGTTTCAGCAGTGACAGCCCAACCACCCAGCAGACCCGCAAACGGCAGGAACCACGTGGCAGAGAACAGCCTTGAGGACATCTTCGGCATGCTCAGGCGATACCCGGATGTTGAGGCACCCAACCTGCAGGCCTGGGATGCCACGGACAAGCTCCTGCTTGACGCCGCGGCCGGCCGGGTAGGTCCGGAAATCCGCCTGGCAGTCATCGGCGACCGCTACGGCGCCCTCACCCTGGGCGCCTTGGCGTCCCTCGGTGTCCGGCGGGTCCGTGTCCACGAGGACCTCATCACGGGTGAACGTGCCCTGCGGAACAACGCAAGCGCCCTGGGGCTGGCCGGCTATGAGCAGCTGCCGCTGGGGGAGCAATTGCTTGCCGGCGCCGGGCTGGTGCTGCTGCAATTGCCCCGGACCCTGGCGGAACTCGAAGAAATCGCCGAAGCCGTGGCCCGGTACGCCGACCCGGATGTTGTGCTCATCGCCGGCGGCCGGGTCAAGCACATGTCGCTGGGGATGAACGCCGTCCTGGAGCGCCACTTCCGGACCGTACAGCCTCAACTGGCCCGGCAGAAGTCCCGGCTCATCATTGCCGGCGGGGCCAGGCAGGCCTCTGCGGATACGGCCGGGGAGGCGGACGCACGAAGCCCCCACGCCGCCGTCGGACACGCCGCCGTCGGGCGCCCGGCCGTTGGACATCCCGCCGTCGAACACCTTGCCGAGCTGGACCTTGACGTAGCCGCGCACGGCGCGGTCTTCGCCGGAACCAAGCTGGACATAGGCACCAGGTTCCTCCTGACATTCCTGCCGGAGATGCCGGCGGCCCGGCATGCCGTGGATCTGGGGTGCGGCACCGGGATCCTCGCGGCCATGTACGCACGGCAGAATCCCGAAAGCCGGGTTACGGCCACGGACCGCTCGGCCGCCGCCGTCGCCTCGGCGGAAGCCACTGCCCGGGCCAACGGCCTCGCGGACCGGATCACCGCGCTGCAGGATGACGCCATGAGCACACTGCCGGCGGCCAGCGCCGATCTTGTCCTGCTGAACCCGCCGTTCCACCTGGGCGCCAGCGTCCACGCCGGGGCCGGCATCAAGCTGTTTGAGGCGGCCGCCAGAGTCCTCGCCCCCGGTGGCCAGTTGTGGACAGTCTTCAACCGGCACCTGCAGTATCTCCCGGCACTGGAGCGGCTGGTCGGCCCCACGACGGTCAGGGGCAACAACCCGAAATTCACGGTGGCTGTCAGCACCAGGCGGGCGTAGCCGTCCGGCCGCGTCGTTGCCTGCCTCCGGCTCTGGGCGTGCGTCAGGCGGTAACGTACCATTCAGACATCATCAGTACCCGGCCGCAAACTATAGGGGAGACCGTGTCAGAACTACGCCAGCCCTCGGCTCCACGGCGCGGGACCAACCTGCCGCGCATGGGGGACTTTAACCTCACGGTAATCCTCGATGCCATCCGCCGTTCCTCGGGCGGCCTGAGCCGTGTGGAACTCGCCCAGATCGTGGGCCTCTCGCCGCAGACCATCTCCAACATCTCGCGCCGCCTGCTGGACCAGCACCTGATTGTGGAAGCCGGAAAGGAAGGCAGCGGCCCGGGCAAACCGCGCACCATGCTGCGCCTCAATCCGGCGGGCATGTATGCCGTGGGCGTCCACCTGGACCCCGCCGTGACCACTTTTGTGGTTTTGGACCTCGTCGGTGCAGTGGTGCAGCACTCCCGCATCAAGACCCCTGGCGGCAATGATCCCGCCGCCGTGATTGCCACCATGGCCACCAAAATCGGTGAGCTGGTTGCCGATTCCGGTGTGGACGTGACCAAGATCGCCGGCTTGGGCCTGGCTGCGCCCGGACCGATCGACCTGGACAACGGCACCGTGGTTGACCCGCCCCTGCTGCCGGGCTGGGACCGCGTTGAACTCCGTGACGCCCTGGCCAAGGCCACCGGCTACTCCGTCCTGGTGGACAAGGACGTCACCAGCGCCGCCGTCGCTGAAACCTGGGCCGGCGGCCCCAGCGGCGCGGGCAGCTTCGTGTTTATGTACATGGGCACCGGCATCGGCTGCGGCATCGTGCTCAACGATGAAGTGGTGCGGGGAACCTCGGGGAATGCCGGCGAAATCGGCCATATAGTGGTGGATCCGGATGGCCCGGTTTGTGACTGCGGCCTCCGGGGCTGTGTAAAATCGTCCGTTATTCCGAAGGTGCTGGTGGCGGAAGCCGTCGCGGCCGGAATCCTTGACGGTTCCGCGGACCACAACAGCGGCGCCGAGGTGCAGCAGAGCTTCGCACAGTTATGTGACCTCGCCGACGCCGGCGATGAGAAGGCGCTGGCCATCATCGACAAGTCCGCTGTCCTCGTGGCCCGGGCCGTCTCGGTAGTCACCAACACGCTTGATGTGGAAAGGGTGGTGTTCGGCGGCCCGTTCTGGAGCAGGATCGCGGACCGCTACCTTGAGAAGATCCCGGCCCTGGTGGATGCCAACAGCGCGGCCCGCCTGATCCACACCATAGAGGTTGTGGGCACGGGAGTGGGCGAGGACGTGGGCGCCGTTGGAGCTGCCTGCCTGGTCCTCGAGCACACCCTGGCGCCCCGGGCGCAGCGGCTTCTCCTGGAAGTCTAGCCAGGGCTCCTTGCCTGCGGCAGGAGCCCCATCTAGCATGTGCATATCGCCGCGGCTGGGGGCCCGCAGTTACAAGGGACGGCAGCCATTATTTGAATGGAGCATCATGCGTCCTCGGGCCTTGAAAATTTTGTCAGTGTTTGCCGCTGTGGCCATGGCGCTGGCTGCCTGTTCACCGGCCGCCCCTCAAGCGGAAACCAAAACCCTCAAGGTGGTCTACCAGAAGACGGACTCCTTCAGCGCACTGGACACTCTCTTCCAGTCCGCCAAGCAGGAATTTGAGGCCGCCCATCAGGGTGTCACTGTTGCGTTGGAACCCATCCAGGCGAACGACGACGATTACGGAACCAAACTTGCTCTGGCCCTCCGCTCAGCCTCCACCGCCCCGGACGTTTTCTACGAGGACACCTTCAAGGTGCGCTCCGACGTCGATGCCGGGTACCTCCTGAAACTGGACAGTCTTCTCGACGGGTGGAAGGACTGGGACTCGTTTGAGGATGGCGCCAAGGCGGCAGGACTGGGGGACGACGGCGGCACGTACGCGGTCCCGCTGGGCACCGACACCCGGGCCATCTGGTACAACAAGAAAGTCCTCACCGCCGCCGGCATCAGTGTCCCGTGGGAACCCCGCACCTGGCAGGATATCCTGGACACGGCGCGGAAGATCAAGGCCGGCAACCCCGCAGTGGTGCCGTTCAACATGTATGCCGGCAAGGCCACCGGTGAAGGCACCGTAATGCAAAGCTTCTATGAGCTGCTGTACGGAACCGGGGCCGAACTCTACGACGCCAATGCCAAAAAGTGGGTGCTGGGTTCGCAGGGCTTCACGGATTCGCTGGCCTTCCTCAAAACCCTCTACGACGAAAAGCTGGCTGTTTCGCCGGCCGAGGCGCTCGACGCAAATGTGTGGAAGAAGGTCTTCGGGGAGTGGCTCCCGCAGGGCAAAATGGCCGCCACGGTGGAAGGCTCCTATACGCCCTCCTTCTGGCAGAAAGGCGGCAGCTACGAGTGGCCCGACTACGGTCAGGACATGGGCGTGGCCGCATTTCCCACCCAGAAAGGCCAGGCGCCCGGCGGGGTCAGCATGTCCGGCGGGTGGACGCTCGCGGTCGGGGCCGCGACCAAGGATCCCCAACTGGCGTTCGACTTCCTTTCCGCCGCCTTGAACCAGAAGAACTCCCTGGCCTTCAACATCGCAAGCTCCCAGATCGCAGTCCGCAAGGACGTTGCCTCCGACGCCGCCTATCAGGCGGCCAACCCGTTTGTGAAGGACGTGTCCCAACTCGTGTCCGTCACGCACTACCGCCCCGCCACAGCCGACTACCCACGGATCTCGGCAGCTGTCCAGGAGGCAACCGAGGCTGTGATCACGGGCGCGAAATCCCCTGAGCAGGCCGCCGCAGAGTACGACTCGGCGGTGAAGGGCATCGTAGGTGACGCCAAAACCGTCGTGAAGTAGCTTGTGGCAATGTCCACGTCCCCGCGGCAGCGCGCCGTCAGCCGGGTTCATCCGCTGCTCCGGCGGCGGGCGCGGCTGCTCCCGGTGATCCCGGCCGTGCTGCTCCTGCTGGTGTTCCTGGCCGGACCGGTCCTGTGGGCCTTCCACGCCTCGTTCACCAACGCCGCCCTGACCGGCCGCAATGCCCGCAGTCCCGGCTGGGTGGGGTTGGAGAACTACCAGCGCCTTTTCACCGATCCGGTCCTGCCCCTGTCCCTTGCCTTGACCGTTATCTTCGTCGCGGGCTCAGCCATCGTGGGCCAGAACGTCCTGGGACTGGCCATCGCCGTCCTGATGCGGCGGGCGCGCCGGCCGGTGACCGCCGTCGTCGGAACCGCAGTGGTGGCCGCCTGGGTACTGCCGGAAATCGTGGCGGCGTTCGCCGCGTACGCTTACTTCAGCCGCGACGGGACGCTGAACCAGTTACTGGGTTCCGTGGGCCTGGGCCGTCCCGACTGGCTGTATTCATTCCCCATGGTGGCCATCATGCTTGCCAACATCTGGCGCGGCACGGCCTTTTCCATGCTGGTGTACCGGGCCGCCCTGGACGAAGTTCCCGGCGAGGTCACGGAGGCCGCGCTGATGGACGGTGCCGGCGGCTGGCAGCGGCTGGCCTACGTGACCCTCCCCATGATCAGGGGCAGCATCGCCACCAACCTGATGCTCATCACCCTGCAGACCCTCGCCGTCTTCACCCTCATCTGGGTCATGACGGCGGGCGGCCCTGCCAATGCCAGCACCACCCTTCCGGTGCTGGCTTACCAGGAGGCATTCAAGTTTGGTGACATCGGCTATGGGACGGCCGTGGCGTCCGTCCTGATCCTGATCGGCCTGGTTTTCGGTGCAGCCTATGTCCGCCTCCTCCGGGAGTCCAAGCCATGACGACGCCGGTGCGGGGCACCGCCGGGAGCAGGCGGCGGACGGCAGGCGGTGCGGTGTCGCGGGCACAGCAGCGCGCCCGGGTCCCGGCGGACGCTGCCCTGATCCTGATTGGTGCCTGCTTTGTCCTGCCCCTGCTGTGGCTGGTGCTCGCTTCCGTGGATGCCTCAGCCGGGCACGAGGCAAGGCTCCCGCGCGAGGTCTCCCTGGCCAATTTCACCGCGATCATGACGCCCGGGCTGCTCTTCCAGCCACTGTGGAACAGCATGGTCCTGTCCGCAGGAACTGCTGCCGTCAACCTCGCAGCGGCCGTCCTGGCCGCGTATCCGCTCTCCCGGTACCAGTCCCGGTTCAACCGCCCGTTCCTGTATACGATCCTGTTCGGCACGTGCCTGCCGATAACGGCCATCATGGTCCCGGTCTACGGGCTGTTCGTTCAACTGGACCTGTTGGATTCGATGCCCGCCACGATTTTCTTTATGGCCACCACCACCCTGCCCATGGCGATCTGGATGACGAAGAACTTCATGGATGCCGTGCCGCTATCACTGGAGGAGGCAGCCTGGGTGGACGGAGCCTCCGGACTCACGGCGCTGCGGACCATTGTGCTTCCCCTGATGCGGCAGGGGCTGGGCGTGGTGTTCATCTTTGTGTTCATCCAGGCCTGGGGAAACTTCTTTGTCCCCTTCGTGCTGCTGCTGACCGAAGCGCGGCAGCCCGCGGCCGTGTCGATCTTCAGCTTCTTCGGACAGCACGGGGCTGTGGCCTACGGGCAGTTGGCCGCTTTTTCCATCCTGTATTCAGTGCCGGTCCTGGCCCTCTACGTCGTGGTGGCCCGCGGCGCGGGCAGCTCCTTCGCCCTGTCAGGTGCCGTGAAAGGCTAGCGCGGCCCCCACGCGCAAGTCCCTGCGGTCAGTCAATGTCCTCCACGACAGTCCCGAACGGGATGGCGTCGTCCAAATGGGCCTGGTGGCCGTGCGGCAGGTTGAGTACCCGCACGCCGTGGGACTTATCCGCTGCCGACTGCATCAGGATGGGCCGCACGGTGTTGACGAAACTCTCGCTTTTGCCTGCGAGATACTCCTGGTAACTGGCTGGTAGCTCAATCATTCCAACAGAATAGACCCGAGGGACCTGCCATGGGGAGGGGTCCCCATTGCAGGCCGGACACCGGGTGGCTTGGATAGGATGGCGGGCGGAGAGCCGCCGTGCGGCCACACAGCAGACCGCAGTCACCAGGCATCAGCCATCAGGGGGAGATCCATTGCTTCAGACCAGTTCGCCCGCACGAATCGAACCGGCGGAACTGGCCCGGGCACAGCAGGTGGCCGCCAACATTTCCCGCAGCTTCGACGCCAAGGTGGTGGGCCAGGAACGGCTTCGGGAGTCCCTGCTGGTGGGCCTCTTCACCGGCGGCCACATCCTGCTCGAAAGCGTTCCGGGGCTGGCCAAAACCACGGCGGCCCAGACCGTGGCCGAGGCCGTCAGCGCGGACTTCCGGCGGATCCAGTGCACCCCGGACCTGCTGCCGAGCGACATCGTGGGCACACAGATCTATGACGCCGCGAAGGGTACTTTCATCACGCAGCTCGGGCCGGTGCACGCCAACATTGTCCTGCTCGATGAGATCAACCGCTCCAGCGCCAAGACACAGAGCGCCATGCTCGAAGCTATGCAGGAACGGCAGACCTCCATCGGGGGCCAAGAATACAGGCTGCCCTCGCCGTTCCTGGTGCTCGCCACGCAGAACCCGATCGAGCAGGAAGGCACATACCAGCTGCCGGAAGCCCAAATGGACCGCTTTATGCTCAAGGATGTGCTGGATTACCCGTCGCCCGCCGAGGAAACGGAGATCCTCCGGCGCATTGACGCCGGGGTGTTCACGGCGGAGCAGAAACCGGCGGCCGCGGCTTCCCTGGACGCCGTGGCCGGCGTGCAGGAAGTGGCCCGCCGGATCTATATCGACCCCGCCATCATCAACTACATCGTGGGCCTGGTGTTTGTCACCCGCAACGCCGTGCAGTACATCGACCGCCGCCTCGCCGGCTTCATTGAATTCGGCGCCAGCCCCCGCGCCAGCATTGCCTTCAGCCAGGCCGCCCGGGCCGTGGCACTCCTGAGCGGCAGGGACCACGTGATTCCGGAGGACGTGAAATCGCTCGCCCACCGCGTCCTGCGGCACCGCCTGATCCTGGGGTTCGACGCCGTTGCAGAACAGGTTCCCGTGGAGGCGGTCATTGACGCCGTCGTGGCGTCCGTCCAGACTCCCTGAGCCGCACAGTGACCAGCCTCCTGACGCGGGTGAAGTCGAAGATGTCCATCTTCGCCCACCGCCAAGCCCGCGGCATGCTCGACGGCGAGTACGGTTCGGTGTTCCGCGGCCGCAGCCTCGACTTTGACGATCTCCGGGCCTACGTCCCGGGCGACGACGTCCGCGACATCGACTGGAAAGCGTCCGCCCGGCACGGGTCGCCGCTCATCAAACGGTATGTGGCGGTGCGGCGGCAGACCGTTCTGCTGGTCACGGATACCGGCCGGAACATGGCGGCCGAGGCTCGCGACGGCGAACCCAAAAAAGACGTCGCCGTCATGGCCCTCGGGGTGGTGGGCTACCTCGCGCAGCGGCACGGTGACGTGGTGGGCCTGGTCTGCGGGGACAGTCAGCGCACGCACGCCATCCCGGCGAAGGCCGGCGAAGCCCACCTGGAACGGCTCCTGCGGAAGATCGATTCCGCCCCCACCCTGGACGCGGGGCCCAGCCGGATCGAGGCGCAGCTGGATCACGTGGCACGCACGGTGAAGGGCAGGTTCCTGCTGTTCGTCGTAGCGGACGAAGTCGCTGCCGGCCCGGACCTCGAACAGCTGCTGCGCCGGCTGCGTGCCCAGCACGAAATCCTCTGGCTCACGATCCGCGACGCGAACCTCGCCGGGGAAGGCGACTCCGGCCAGGACGCCTTCAGCGTGGCGGACTCCTCGGCGCTGATGGCACACCTGGCCGCATCCCCGGCGGTCGCCGAAGCGTACGCCAAGGCAGCGGGGGAGCGGGATGCCGGCAGGCAGGCCATGTTCCGCCGCGCAGGCATCAGTGAAGGCCGCGTGACCGGCACCAGCATGGTAATGACTGAACTGTTCGCCCTCCTGGAAAGGCACCGGCGTGCAGGCTGATCCCGGACTCATCGGACCCCTCCAGTACAGCCAGGGCTGGATGTGGGCGGGCATTGCCCTCCTCGCGCTCGCCCTGGGCTGGTACTGCTTCGTGTTCCTCAGCACCCGCCAACGGCGGAGACCCGCCCCGCCTGCCCGGTTCACCGCGCCGTCGGACCTTCCTGCACTCAAGCAGGCCTACCTGCACCGGATCGACGCCGTGGCCGCCGGTGCCGCCGACGGCTCGCTGACTTACCGCGAATCGCACCAGGAGCTGAGCCTGCTGGTCCGCAGCTTCGTCCGCGACGTCACCGGTGTGGACGCCCCCAGGATGACCCTTGCCGAGCTGCGCGGGCACCCGCTTCCCGGCATCGCCGAGGCCGTCGGAAGGACCTACCCCGGCGAGTTCGGGCCCGAACCCCTGCCCCCCCTCCTGGAATCGGCAGAGCAGGCCCGGCAGGCGGTGTGGCAATGGAACTGACGTTCTGGTGGGTGATTCCGCTCGCGCTGCTGCTGGCGGCCGTGGCTTTCTGGCGCACGTTCCGCGCGGACCCGCGGGCAGACGCACGACGGCGGCCGGTGGCCCATGCGGACCGCCTTACCGCCCTGCCTGAATACCAGGCGGCCCTCCGGCGCCACCGCCGCTGGCTCGCCGTGGCGGCGCTCGCGGCAGGGACCTTGCTGGTGTCCGCTGTGGCCGCGGCGGCGCGCCCCGTTGAACTGACCACCATCCGGCCCGAACAGCGGAACCGGGACATCATGCTGTGCCTGGACAGTTCCGGCTCGATGAGCAGTGCAGACTCGGCCGTCGTGGAGATCTTTGGTGTCCTGGCGAAGGAATTCGACGGCGAAAGGATTGGCCTCACCATTTTCGACAGCAGCGCGGTGCAGGTCTTTCCGCTGACCGATGACTACGACTATGTGCAGGAACAGCTCAAGCTGGCCAAGGCCGCCTTCGACGGAGACCCGGGCAGCGCGGGCTTCCTGGATGGCACCTGGAGCGGCCGGGGATCCTCGCTGATCGGCGATGGCCTGGCGTCCTGCGTCAAGGGGTTCCCCGCCGCGAATTCCGCTGCGAATTCTGCGGCGGATTCCGGCACTGGTGCTGGCACCGGTGCCGCCACGGGCGGCGCCGGAAGCAGCCCGGACCCTGCCGCCCAGCGATCCCGGTCCGTCATTCTTGCCACCGACAACTACTTGTCAGGTGACCCGATCTTCACCCTCGAACAGGCGAGCGCCCTGGCCCGGGATCGTGGCGTCCGGGTATACGCGTTGAATCCCGGCGACTTCGACTACGGTCCCGGCCCGGGCCAGCCCGCTGCCCGGCTGCGGGCCACAGCTGAAGCCGGCGGCGGTGCGTACTATGCGCTGAACAGCCCGGATGCCGTGGCGGACATCGTCCGCCGGGTGCAGGCCACGGAAGCAGCCGCAATGCAGGGTGCGCCGCGCGCCGTGGTTTCGGACCTGCCCGACCTTCCCCTGACGGTGGCGCTCCTGTCCGGGCTGGTCCTGGCCGGCGCGTCCTGGCGGTTGCGGCCATGACCCTGCAGCCCGTCCTTCCCTGGTGGCTGATGGCCACACTCTTTGCCGCCGCCGGGCTGTTCCTGGCCTGGCGGCTGGTCCTGGCGTTCCGGGGGCGCGGCGCCGGACGCGACCCCGGACGCGACCGCTACGCCGGGGGCGACCGCCGCGAATTCCATGACTGGCTGCTGAGGAGCGGCCTGGTGCTGCTGCTCCTGGCCGCCGCGCTCAGGCCCGGAATTCCCGGCGGCGGTGCCCAGGCCGCTACGGCGGACGTGAATGTCTTCTTTGTGGTGGACACCAGCAGCAGCATCGTTGCCGAAGACTACGGCAACCACTCACCACGGTTGGATGGTGTCAGGCAGGACATCATGGCCATCGCCGGTGAACTGGCCGGCGCCCGTTTTTCCCTCCTGACGTTCGACAGCAACGCCGTTGTCCGCATGCCCCTCACCACGGACACGTCCGCACTGGACACCGCCGCCGCGGTCCTGCAGCCTCAGGTGACAGCCTTTTCCAAGGGGAGCAGCATCACTGCCGCCGGAAAGCTCCTGGTTGAGCGGCTGCGATCCGCGCGCGACAGCCACCCCGAACGGCCCCGCCTGGTCTATTACCTGGGCGACGGGGAACAGACCAGCGCCACGGCGCCCGAAGCCATCAAGGTTGACGCCGGCCTGGTCAACGGGGGCGCTGTCCTGGGCTACGGCACACCGGAAGGCGGGCGGATGAAGGAGAACACCGGGCCGCGGTCCGCCGCTGACGGCGGGCCGGCCTACATCCAGGACCGGACCTCAGGAAAGGGCGGGGACGCGCTGTCCGTCATCGACGAAGGCAGGCTGCAGTGGATCGCCCGCCAGTTGGGGGTTCCCTACGTCCACCGTTCGGCCGGTGCGCCGGTGGCGCCGATGATGCAGGCAGCAGATCCCGGCGCGCTCGAGCGGGATCCGGGCCAATTGGGGCTTGACGGGCGGACTGAGCTCTATTGGATCTTCGCCCTGGGAGCGTTCCTGCTGGGACTGCGGGAGTCGGTACTGTTGCTGCGCCACTGGCGGCGGCTTCCGCCTGCACGCTTAAGTCCGGACGCGGCGCGGCCCCTGGCGGAGGCACGGAAATGAATCATCCGGCACAGGCACCCCCGAGTTCCCGATCCTCCGGCGGCCCGTCCGTACATCGCGATTCCCCGGGGAACCAGTCCCCGCGGGACCGGCTGCAGCGCCGCCGTCGGCTGCTCCGGTGGTCCCTCCTGCCGGTCCTGCTCATGCTCTGCCTGGCCGCCAAGCTGCTCAGCGTAGGGGTATTCGCCGGAACGGCCGGCAGCGCCTTCGAAGCCGGCAATTCCGGCGCACTGGCGGATGCCGCCGCGGGGCTGCGCATCGCCAACTTCACCGAACCGCACAAGGCGCCCCTCGCGGCCGGCGACGGCCTGTTCCTCGCCGGGGACTACGCCGGAGCGCGCCGCAGCTTCGAGGAAGCCCTGCAGCTGGCGGGTCAGACCGACGGCTGCGTCATCCGGGTCAATCTGGCCCTGAGCATCGAACGCCTCGGTGATGCCAAGGCCATGGCGGGGGACCCGGCTGCGGCTGCCCGGCTCTTCGCCGAGGGCCTTGCGGTAGTGGAGGGAGCCCCGGCCGGTTGCTTCGACTCCAGCGCCGGCGGCAGCGCCGGTGCCGCGGCGGACAAGCTGAAGCAGGCCGGGGAACGGCTGACGCGGAAGGGCGAAGCGGCCGCCGGCGCCTTGGCTCCTGGGCCTGGCACCCACTCCGGGGAGCCCGCGCAGCCGGCCGAACCGGGGACCCAGAGCCAGCTCGACCAGCTCAACGAGAGCAGCCGCCAGGCCCAGGGCCAGCGGAACGCCGGGCAGGAGCGGGATGAGTACCTTCGGGACGATAACTTCGGCAGCGGGGCGGAACGGCCGTGGTAGGCGAAGAAAATTCTGCACGGTCACGAAACAAGGCGTAAAGCTGCGTCTTAATTCGGTGATGAACTTGAACCGGGTCCTGCCGGCTCCTAGAGTTCTATACAAGTTACCGAGGTAACGTGTCAGCGATCCTCCTTTCTGGAGGGTGTGGGTGCCCCCATGTGGGCCTGACATTTGCTCACGGAGAACTTCGTGTCAGGCGTATCAGTCGCGGCTGCGTCCCTGTGAAGTTTTTTCGTGTTCCCCAAACTCAATTCATTGCCGGCTTATGGTCACGTCTTGCTGACCGGACACCGCCAATGGCCCAAAGCCAAGGACGCAAATGTCACCGCCAAGCCTTATCGAAACACCTCCCAATCTCTCCGAGACTGCCCCTGTGGCCCTCTCCTATGAGCTGTTCCCGCCGCGTTCGCCCGCTGCTGCGGAGTCGCTCTGGACCACCATCCGGGAACTGGAAACCACTGAGCCGGACTATGTCTCCGTCACCTACGGTGCCAGCGGATCCAACCGGGACACCGCCGTCGAACTCATCAACCGAATCGTTCTGGACACCACCCTCCGGCCGCTGGCCCACCTGACCTGCGTGGGCAACACGCCGGACGAACTGGCTGAGATCATCGGGGACCTGCTGGACAACGGGGTGCGCGGCATCCTGGCGCTCAGGGGCGACCGTCCCCAGGACGGCGAACCGCCGGTTGCCGGTTCGCTGCGCTACGCGCAGGACCTGATCGAACTCATCCGCCGCGTGGAACAGCGGCGATCGGCGCTGCTGTGCGCCGGCAAGATCGCCATTGGCGTGGCCGCCTACCCCACGCGGCACCCGGAGTCACCCAGCGAGGCCCATGACGTGGAAGTCCTGCTCGCCAAGCAGCGGTCGGGCGCCGACTTCGCCATCACGCAGGTCTACTTCCGCACCGAGCAGTACGCGGACCTCGTCAGCCGGGCACGCCGCGCCGGCGTCACCATCCCCATCATCCCGGGCGTCATGCCGCTGACCAGCCTGCGGCGCGTCACCCGCCTGGGTGAACTGGCCGGCGTGGAGCCGTCACCGGAACTCCTGGCCCGCCTGGCCGCTGCCGAGACCGAGGCCGAACGTCTTCGCATCGGCGTCCGGGCCACCGTGGACCTGGCCAACGCGGCCCTCGACGCCGGTGCGCCCGGCATCCACCTGTACACCTTCAATGAACATGTGAGCGCACTCGAGGTGCTGGACAAACTGGCACTTCCGCGCCATGTACGTTCCGTGGGCCGCCGCAGCGCCGCTGTCCGGCCCACCGCCGCACGGCACCCCCAGCTGGCCAGCTGACCGCCGGCACTTTCAGACTCCCTCACAGCTCCAACCTTCAAGGAATCTCCCATGACTGATCAGAACACTTCCGCCACCCCTTTTCCGGCCGCTTCCCTCCTGGGCTACCCGCGCATCGGACGCCGCCGCGAGCTCAAGAAAGCCGTGGAGGCCTACTGGGCCGGCACGATTGACGCAGCGGCACTGGACGCAGCCGCCAAGGACATCCAGCTGACCATCGCCAAGCGCCTGCAGGACCTCGGCCTCACCGAGGCCGCCGCCGTTCCCGGCACCTTCTCTTACTACGACCAGGTACTGGACGCCACCGCCCACCTCGGCGCAGTGCCCGCCCGTTTCGGCAAGCTCCTCAATGCCGACGGCCAGCTGGACATCGACGGCTACTTCACCTTGGCCCGCGGCACCAAGGACCAGCAGCCGCTGGAAATGACCAAGTGGTTCGACACCAACTACCACTACCTAGTCCCGGAGATCGGCCCGGAAACGGAGTTCAGCCTCGCCTCCAACCGCATCGTTGAGGAATTCGAATTCGCCTTGGCCAACGGCATCGAGACCCGCCCCTACATCGTGGGCCCGGTGACGTACCTGCTGCTTTCCAAGGCATCCGACGACGCTCCGGCCGGATTCGCGCCGTTGTCCCGCCTCGAGGACGTCCTTCCCGTGTATGTCCAGCTGCTCGAGAAGCTCGCCGCCGCAGGTGCCAGCTGGATCCAGCTCGACGAGCCCGCCCCGGTAGTTGACCAGGACACCCCGGCCGCCGAAATCGAAGCCGCCGTCGCCCGTGCCTACGAAGTCCTCAGCGCCGCGGCCAGCCGCCCGCAGATCCTCGTCTCCACCCCTTACGGTGCGCTGGACGGACAGCTCGGCACACTGGCCGCCACCAACATCGACGCCCTGCACATCGACGCCTTCAAGGGCGCCGTTCCTTCCGCAGCGGCACTCGCGGGCCTCGGCAACAAGACCCTGGTTGCGGGCGTCGTGGACGGCCACAACATCTGGCGCAACGACCTCGCGGCCTCCGCCGCCAAGCTGGACGAACTGAAGGCTGCGGCCGGAAAGCTCGCAGTGAGCACGTCCACCTCCACCCAGCACGTCCCGCACGACATCACCGAAGAGGGCCAGCTCACGGCGGAGCTCCGCAGCTGGCTGGCGTTCGCCGACCAGAAGGCGGTTGAGGTCAGGACCCTCGCGGACTATCTGGCCGATCCGGCTTCCGCCCAGGCAGCCATCGATGAGGCCTCGGCCGTCATCGCCGCCCGCGCCACCGCGGAAGGCGTTCGCCGCAACGATGTCCGCGCCCGCACCGGGGCCCTGACCGCCGCGGACTTCAGCCGCTCGGACTATGCGGTCCGTGAAGCCGCCCAGGAAAAGGCCCTGCACCTGCCGCCGCTGCCCACCACCACGATTGGATCCTTCCCCCAGACCGCGGAGATCCGTTCGGCCCGTGCCCGCAACAACAAGGGCGATCTCACCAACGCGCAGTACGAACAGCTCATGAAGGACGAGATTAAGCGCGTGGTGGAGCTGCAGGAAGAACTCGGCTACGACGTACTGGTCCACGGCGAGCCCGAGCGCAATGACATGGTGCAGTACTTCGCCGAGAACCTCGAAGGCTTCGACGTAACCGTCCACGGCTGGGTCCAGTCCTACGGTTCACGCTGCACCCGGCCGTCCATCCTGTGGGGTGACGTCACCCGCAGCGCGCCCATCACGGTGAAGTGGGCCGAGTACGCCCAGTCGCTGACCAACAAGCCCATGAAGGGCATGCTCACCGGTCCCGTCACCATCCTGGCCTGGTCCTTCGTCCGCGACGACCAGCCGCTGGGCGAGACCGCCAACCAGGTTGGCCTGGCGCTGCGCGACGAAATCGCCGACCTCGAAGCCGCTGGGATCAAGGTCATCCAGGTGGACGAGCCAGCACTGCGCGAACTCCTGCCCCTGCGCAGGGCTGACCACGCCGCCTACCTGAAGTGGTCCGTGGACTCCTTCCGTCTGGCCACCGCCGGTGCTTCCGATGCCACGCAGATCCACACCCACCTCTGCTATTCGGAGTTCGGCGTGATCATCGACGCGATCGACGGACTCGACGCCGATGTCACGTCCATCGAAGCCGCCCGCTCACGCATGGAGGTTGTCCACGACCTTGAGTCCCATGGCTTCGGACGCGGTGTCGGGCCCGGCGTCTACGACATCCACTCGCCCCGCGTTCCCGGCGAAGCTGAAGTCACCGAACTGCTGGCCACCGCCGTGAAGCATGTTCCGTCCCGCCAGCTCTGGGTCAACCCGGACTGCGGCCTGAAGACCCGCGGCTACGCCGAGACGGAAGAGTCCCTGCGCAACCTGGTCAAGGCCACCAAGACGGTCCGCGCCGGGCTGCTCACTACGGCCAAGTAGGGTTCCAGCCCAAAAACCGGGCAAAGCTCGACGGCGGCCGGTCACCGTGGGTGACCGGCCGCCGTCGTGCGTCTATTCACTGAGTGCTCCTCAAGTGCCCCGCTGAGTCCGCCGCCGTCAAGAAGGCACTTTCGGAGCGTTCGCTGGCATCCGCAGGGCACTGACGAGCAGCCACACCGTCCAGGCGACGGTCACCACAATCCCGACCAGGGTGGGCCATGCGTTGGCGGCCGCGAAACCGGACGCTCCGATGATCCAGCCCTGGACCAGGTAAGCCACCCCGGACAGTCCCATGAGGTAACCGATGAATGGCGACACGTGCCGTGTCGCCGCCACCACGATGCCAAAGAGGACCAAGGCGGCTCCCAGCAGGAAGCTCTGGTAACTGCGCATGCCCCACTCGAGCCAGCGGATGCCTTCGGCGGTGGCGAAGCGCATGGATTTCTCGGGTTCGGCGGCGCCAGCCCATGCATCAACGGCGTGTTTAAGGGCAACACCGTCCACCGCCTGGAGCGCGGCGTAAAGTGCCAGGGCGATGGCCGCGGACAGGGCTCCGAAGCGGGCCGTCACGGAGAGCAGGCCGGGCCGGACAACGAGTGCGGGCAACAGGACAAACAACCCGCCGATCACCAGCGCCATGCCAACAAACTGGACCAGATGCACCAGGGTCCAGATCCCGCTCGCGGCATATGCCTCAAAGGACGCCACGTGGTCATTGGCGTCAGGGGATTCGGCATGGAACAAGCCAGCCGTCAGGGAAACCACCACGCCGGCAAACAACAACTCCGCCGCCAGCCGCCATCGCCTGCGCTTGTCCATAGCTAATGGTGGAAACGGGTCGGGCACCGCGGTAGGGCTAAAAGTCCCCCATCGAAAGGGGTCAGGACTCCCAGACGATTTCGTCGTCCACAACGCCGTCCTCGTCAGCCGAAGCAACCAGCACCTCGTCCGTAAAGTGGGCGCCGAGGGTGAAATCAAGGACAAAGTACCGTTCAGGCTGGCCCGGATAGATGCCCACGTGGCCGAGTTTGAGGGCTTTGAGGAACACGTCGGGAGTGAGCTGGCTGCGCTCCTGGACGCCGAAGATTTTCTGCAGTGTCTCCCGCTTCAGGGCGCTGCAATGGAAATTGAGGTATTCCTGCGGGCTGGTGCCTTCCTGCCCCAGCTCTTCGGCGATCATCTCCCGGACTTCGTCCACCAGCTCAGGAAGGAAGCGGAGCCGGTAGTCCACCTTGTGCATGGCGGCTTCGTCGAAATGGTCATGGGCATCGATGTTCAGGTCGAGTTCCAGCGTTTGGCCCCCGAGCTCATGTCTGGCAGCGATGTTGTGGTCCCTGCCGTGGTTGAGCTCGATTTCTCCAAAGTGCTGGCTCGCTACCCTGTTCATACCTTCAACATAGACCCGAAGTGCCGTGCATTCCAGCGTTCGCGGCTATTTCCCCGCCGTACCAAGGCCCGCCAGGGTATCGGCGAGCAGGTCCACAAACAGCTGCACCCGTGCCGTCTTTTTCTCGTTAAGGAGCAGCGCGAAGACGTTGCGGGCCAGCCGGATCTCCGGCACGTCCAGCACCACAACGCCGGTGGGCCGGCTCCGCAGCGCCAGCTCCGGCACCAGCGCGGCACCCAGCCCGGCAGCAGCCATTTCCAGGCTCGCGTGGAAATCGTCACTGCGTGCCACCACACGCGGGTGCAGGTTGCAGCCGGCAAAGAGCCGGTCGATCACCACGGCATCGGGACTTCCGGGATGGTGCATGATCCACGGCAGTTCGGACAGGTGGTCGGCAGCCACTTTCGCCTCTGCCCCGAACCCCCAGCCGGCCGGCAGCACCACCCGGAAGTTGTCGTCACCGATCCACTGCCTGTTGAGGGTTTCCGGCCACGCGGGCCCGGACTGGCCCACCTGAAAGACCAGTGCCAGATCAAGGTCGCCCCCGGAACGCAGTCCGTGGATGGCCTGCGACGGCTCGGCCACGGACACCCTGAGATCAATGCCGAGGTCCTTCCATGCAGGGTTCTTCAGGATGCGGGGCAGGACGTAGGTGGCCAGGCTGGGGAAGATGCCCAGCCTGAGTTCCTGGCTGGAGCTGTCCTGGGTTTTGGCGGCGGCGGCCATCAGGGCCTCGATGTCGGTCAGCACCTTGGCGGCGTGGCGGGTCATGACCACTGCGGCTTCGGTGGGAACCACGCTGCGGGCCGAGCGCTGGAAGAGGATCACGCCGGCCTCCCGTTCCAGGGCGGACATCTGCTGGGAGACCGCCGAGGCCGTGTAGCCCAGGCGCGCCGCGGCAGCTGCGAACGAACCCAGCCGGGTAACCTCGAGGAGGGTCTTCAGATGTACGGGATTGAGCACCTGCCCACACTACTGCTGCCGGCTCGCTGATGAGAAAGTTCCGCCCCGCCAACCCATCCACCCCAGTTGCTGTTCCGAATTGCCCTTGTCTAGCCAACGGCAAACGGTCAGCAGAGGAGCGAAGTTGTCACTGAACCCAGCATCGAGCGGAGGGGCGGCCCGGCGTATCGCCGTCGTGGGTAGCGGAGTGGCCGGCCTGACGGCCGCCTACATCCTGAACCGGCATGATCACGTCACGCTCTTCGAGGCTGACAGCAGGCTGGGCGGCCACGCCCACACGCACAGCGTCCCCCAGCCGGACGGCTCCGCCCTCGGCATCGATACCGGATTCATCGTCCACAATGAGCGGACCTATCCCACCCTGCTGCGCCTGTTTGCGGAGCTGGGCGTCAAGACCCAGAATTCTGAAATGAGCATGTCCATCCGGTGCGACGGTTGCGGCCTGGAATACGCGGGGGCACGCGACGGCGGCAAAGGGATCATCGCCCGGCCGTCCAGCCTGCTGCGCGGCCGCTACCTGCTGATGCTGGCGGAAATCATGCGCTTCTACCGCCGGGCGCGGGCGCTGATCGATGCGACAACAACGTCCGACGGCGGCTCCGGCACCGCAAGCTCCGGAACCCGAAGCTCCGGCGGCGGGGAGCTCACCCTTGGCGAATTCCTCGAGCAGGAGCGCTTCAGCCCGTACTTCATCTCCCACTTCATGACGCCCGTGGTGAGCGCCGTCTGGTCCTGTGACCCGACGACGGCCCTGTCCTATCCGGCACGGTACCTGTTCACCTTCCTGGGCCATCACGGCCTGCTGGGGATTAAGGGTTCTCCCCAGTGGCGGACCGTCACCGGCGGTTCCGGCCAGTATGTGGAGAAGCTGGCCGCCACGCTTCCTGATATCCGGCTCAACAGTCCCGTCACTGCCATCCGTCGGCACGCGCTGGGCGTCGAAGTGGATACTGCCGAGGGGATCGAGGATTTCGAAGCCGTGGTCATCGCCACCCACCCGGCCCAGGCCCTCGGCTTCCTTGCCGATGCCACGCCGGAGGAAAAAGAAGCACTCGGCGCCATGCCCTACTCGGTCAACCACACCGTTTTCCACCGGGACCCGGCCGTCCTGCCCGCCGCAGTCAACGCCCGGGCATCATGGAACTACCGGCTCCCCGGCTGCGACGCCAGGCCGGACAAGGTCCTGGTCAGTTACGACCTCACCCGTCTCCAGCGGTTGCAGCCGGCTGATGGCCGGCCGTACCTGGTGAGCCTGGGGGAGTCGGACCTGATCAGGGAGGACACTGTGCTGGAACGCATGGTGTACGAGCACCCCCAATACACCCCGGAGTCGCTCCGGGCACAGCAGCAGATTGCGGCGCTGAGCGACAGCCGGATCGCCTACGCCGGCGCCTATCTGGGCTGGGGTTTCCACGAAGACGGCGCACTGTCCGGAGTCCGTGCCGCCGCCAGCCTGGGACGAGCCTGGGACGCGCCCGATGTCGACGAACCAGGGACGCCGGCAGCCGAACCCGACCTGATCGCGGCAGCGGAGGGCGCATGAGCACAACAGCAGCCATCTACCGCACGTCCATCTCCCACGTGCGGCAGACCCCGCTGAAGAACGCGTTCACCTACCGCAGTTACAGCTGGTTTGTGGATGTGGACAGGCTGCCGCGCCTGCCCGGCGTACTGCAACTGCTAGCTGACTTCCGCGCCGCCGACCACCTGGGCGATCCTGCAGCCACCATCCGCAGCAACGTCGAAGCGTTCCTGCGTACCCGGGGGATAGAGCCCGACGGCGGACCCATCCGGATGCTGACCAGCGCACGGGTGTTCGGCCACGTTTTCAACCCGCTCACCTTGTTCTGGTGCTACCGGGAGTCCGGGGAGCTGCAATGCGTCATCGCCGAGGTCCACAACACCTACGGGGAACGGCACTGCTACCTGCTGGAAACGGACGCGTCCGGCCGGGCCAGCGTCCCCAAGGCGTTCTATGTCTCACCGTTCAACGATGTTGACGGGCAGTACCGGATGAAGGTGCCTGCTCCCGGGGATCGGCTGGCTGTGTCCATCGTCCTGGAACGCGAAGGGCACCGGCCTTTCGTCGCCACCATGGACGGGGACCGGCGGCCGGCCACCATCGGCAACATCCTGGCCGCCGCCATCGCGGTGCCGGCCGCGCCGCTGCTGGTATCCGCACTAATTCGTTTTCAGGGCGTTAAACTCTGGGCAAGGCGCCTGCCCGTCGTCAAAAGGCCACATCACCCCTCACAGGAGGCAGTTCAATGACAATGACCGACGAGAACGGAACGGCCGCTGCGCAGGTTCCCGCCGCCAAGTCCGCACGGCAGCCCCCTACCGGGCACAACACTGTAGGCAGTGGCGCCGCCGGGGTACCGGCGTCGCCCGCCACCATCGATCCGGACGTCTGGCCCGGAGTTGCCCACGCGCCGTCGGGCACTAAGGCCGTTGTGGCCGGCAAGGCCGCCGGCCTGCTCTTCAAAGCAGCGGTCCGCAGGTTGCCCCTGCGGGTGGCGTACCCGGACGGTTCCGTCCTCGGCACCGGTGGCCCGGAGGCGCCGGCCATGACCATGGTCAGGCCGGAGGCGTTTGAGCGGCGGATCGGTGACAACGGCCTGATCGGGCTGGGGGAATCATTTATGGCGGGGGACTGGGAGGCATCGGACCTCGCGGGAGTTCTGGAGGTCTTCGCCGCGTCCGTGGACACCCTGATCCCCAAGCCGCTGCAGACCCTCCGGACCCTGTACCTGCCGCGGACCCCGCGGCATGAGCGCAACGAAGAGCAGAACACGCGGAGCAACATTTCACGCCACTACGATCTGTCCAACGAGCTCTTCGCGAACTTCCTGGACGCCACCATGAGCTATTCCTCGGCGCTGTTCCCGCAGAGCCAAGGCGCGTTGGCCTCGGTCCCCTGGGACGCCCTGGCGGAGGCGCAGCAGGCCAAGATCGACAGGCTGCTGGACAAAGCCGGCGTGGGATCCGGCACGCGGCTGCTGGAAATCGGCACCGGCTGGGGCGAACTGGCGCTCCGGGCTGCTGCCCGGGGGGCGACCGTCTACAGCGTGACGTTGTCCAGCGAGCAGCGGGCGCTGGCGCAGGAACGCATTGCTGCTGCCGGCTACGCGGACCGGGTGACAGTGGCACTGCAGGACTACCGGGCGGTGGAAGGCGAGTTCGACGCCGTCGTATCTGTGGAAATGATTGAGGCGGTTGGCTATGAATACTGGCCCATCTACTTTCAGACCATCGACAGGGTGCTGGCCCCGGGCGGAAAGGTGGCCATCCAGGCCATCACCATGCCGCACGGCCGCATGCTGGCCACGCGCAACGCCTACACCTGGGTGCACAAGTACATCTTCCCCGGCGGCTTCCTGCCGTCTGTGCGCGCGATCGAGGGCGTGACCCAGCAGCACACCACTTTGCGGGTGCGTGAGCGGATGGGCATGGGCGACCACTACGCGGCCACCCTGCGGCTGTGGGAGGAACGGTTCATGGCGCGCTCGCAGGAGGTGGGGGAGTTGGGGTTCGACGCCGTCTTCCAGCGGATGTGGCTGTTCTACCTGTGCTACTCCCGGGCCGGGTTCCAGTCCGGCTACCTGGATGTGCAGCAGATTGTGCTGGACCGCCGGGAGGCGCAGCTGTAGCAGTCGGGAAAGCGCAGCTGCAGCAGCCGGGAGGCGCGGCTCCAGGAGCCGGGAAAGCGCAGCTGCAGCAACCGGGAGGCGCAGCTGCAGCAACGGTCCCGACCTTCGGGTCTCAGGCCCGGGCGTGGAGGATCCACTCGAGGCCGTCTTCTCCCAGGGAAACCCCGGTGTGGACGAGGTCCGTGTGGCCGTGCTGAGCACCGTGTTGAGGTTGGAGGTTTGCGGGCCATTGTGGTGGTTCCCAGTCCTGGTGTTCGCTTTTGTAGGGCCGGCCTGAGGGTGACATCCAGCCGGGTGGTTCGTCCTGGGTGGCCGGGTAGGTTCCCAGGCGCTGGTATGTCTTAGCCTGTGGTGTTTGGGGCAGGGCTGTCCCAGATTCGACACCCCGGTGGTGCCGCCCTTGGCCCAGGCGAGGAGGTGGTCCGCTTCGTTGTCCAGCGAGTTGTTGCTGCACCCCGGGAAGGGGCATTTTCCGTCCCGCAGCCGCAACCACTGCCGCATGGCCTTGGTGAGCCGGTAGCTGGTCCGGCCGATCTCCAGCGGCGCCCCGTCCCGCGGGTCCACCAGGACCCGGTAGAACGAGTCAGCGCCGTTGGCCACGAGGTCTCTGGCCATCGAGGCCGGGATCGGCCCGTACCCGTCCAGCATCGCCGGTTCGTCGGTGGCGCCGAGCAGCGAAAACACCGGCACGGTCACCAGGACCTGGGCCCTCGGGGACGGGACCCGGCCTGGGCCGTATTCTGTCGGGTCCATGCCGGCACTCCCGTCCGGACTGCCGTCCGGGGTGCCGTTCGGATTGTCGTCGGCGTCGAGTCCTTGGCTTCCGCGTCCGGTGTTTCCGCTGCTCAGGAGCGCGGTGGCGAGGACGTCGGCGCGGAGTTGGGTGAGGGTGCGGTCCTCGTCCGGGCCCTGCAGGCCGCGGGCGATGGCGGTGGTCCGGTTCCAGATCGCAGCCGCCTGGTCCGCGGGCAGGTACGCCGAGAGCCAGGCCATCCCGTCCTGGTCCGGGGCGTACTCGACGCGGCGGTCCAGGACACCTTTGGCGTGGCGCTGCTCGATGCTTTCGGTGTGATGGCGTTCGCGCCACGTACGGGCCTTGTGCCGGAACCGGGAGGCCGGCATCTCCCCGGCGGGGCACCCCCGCACTATATCGAGGGCGTTAGGGTCCAGGAAGTGGGCCTCCAACGCCGCCGCACCGGCCCGGTCCAGGGTGGCGGCTTCGTCCGCCATGACCCGGGCGTGCTGCCAGGAAATGGTCCCGGACCTCAGGGCGGCCAGGGTCAACGGCAGTCTGGTGGTGAGAGCGTGCGAAACGGCCAGGAACGAACCCGCCGCGCGGTCACCGATAGTCAGGGCACACCCAACCTCGGCCGTGACTGCCATCTCCTGGGCCTGGACCGAAGCGTCCGGAGGGGCCGACGACTCCGCGGTCGCAACAAATTTCGCTGCAGTCAGAGCCTTCAAGCCGGCCATCTGTGCGTCCGCAGCCTTAGCCCCGGTCAGAATATCCAGGCAATCCTCGGACACTTCCTGCAACGGATCAGCCCCCGGAGAGGGCGCACCGGGACCAGACTCGTTCACCACGCCGGTCAGCACAGCCACGGCAGCCTCGATGTCGGCATATGCCTTCGCCACCACCGGATTCCTCATGCAACCATCATGACAAGGGGGTCTGACATTCAAGCGGGACGGCCGTTAATGCCCCGCTCATCTGTCCGCGCGGCGCCAGGATTTTTGCGGCCTGGGTGTCAGGACGGCCATGCCGGTGATCTGCGGCTTCCGGCGCGTTACTGGTTCTTCAGGAGCCGTTGGACGCGGGGTTTGACCTCGGTGGCGAGCAGAGTGAGGGATTCGAGGAAGTGTTCGTGGGGCAGGCCGCCGATGTCCATCTGCAGGAAGTGGCGCATGTGACCCATGTGTCCGTGCAGGTCCACGATGCGCCGTGCGACTTCGTCAGGGTCTCCCACGTAGTACGCGCCGGGGAAGTCGGCCTGCGTCAGGAAATGGCGCTTGTCCGGCGTCGGCCAACCACGGAGCTTGCCCATTTCGATGTTGAGGTTGTACCAACCGGGATAGAACCGTTCCAGTGCTTCCTGTTTGGTCGGGGCGATGAGGCCGAGGGTCGCCACGGAGACCTTGATGTCCGCGCCGGTGTGTCCGGCCTGGGCAGCTGTTTGCCGGTACAGCTCTGCCAGCGGCGCGAACCTGGACGGAATGCCGCCGATGATGCCGTAGGAGATGGGCAGGCCCAGCTTTCCGGCACGGACTGAGGACGGGGCGCTTCCACCGGTCGCGAGCCAGAGGGGCAGGCTGCCGTTGACTGGGCGGGGTACGACGGCCAGGTCGTGGAGGGCGGGCCGGACCGTCCCGGTCCACGTGATGTTTTCGGTTGGGCTGTTGTTGATCGTCGTCAGCAGATCGAGCTTTTCGGCGAAGAGTCGGTCGTAGTCCTTCAAGTCGTAGCCGAATAACGGGAATGTTTCCACCGAGGATCCGCGGCCAGCGGTGATTTCCACGCGGCCCCCGCCGGAGATGGCGTCGGCGGTGGCGAACTGCTGGAAGACCCGCACCGGGTCGTCGGTACTGATGATGCTCGCCCCGCTGCCGAGCTTGATCTGCTTCGTGGCGGCCGCTGCTGCGGCGATCACGGTGCCAGGGGAGGAGGCGGGCATATCCACGGTGTGATGCTCCCCGATCCCGAAGTAGTCCAGACCGTTCCGGTCTGCGAAGACGATGGCCTCATGAAGGTTGCGGATGCCCTCGGCGGTCGGCCTAAGGCTCCCGTCGGGATTGCGCGGGGTGTCGCTGTAGGCGCCGAGTTCCATGATGTTCTCCTAAGTGCAGTGCTTGGGGTTGGGTGAAGGCCGGAGCTAGAGACGGACCGGCTCACGGTCCGTGGTGAGGATGGAACGCAGCTGGTCCGCCGTGTGGCTCCCGTTGAAGATTTCGGTACCCGGTTGGAAGCTGCGTCCGGCCTTGAGTGGCCCTGCGTCCACCGCGTCGTAGCCGATCCGGTTAATGAATTGGCCAACCAGAGCCTTGGAGTCGTGGTGATCGCCGGCCAGGGCGAGGGCCCGTCGGCCTCCCGAACCGGTTTCCTGGCCGTCCATCTCGAGATCGTGGTAGCCGATGTGGTTGAGCGTCTTCACGATTTTCGCATCCGCCAGGTAGGCCTGAACGATTTCGCTGCTCGTTCTGTCATCGTTCTCGAAGTCGTCAATCTCGCCGTCCACGGGCGCCCAGTAGTTCATCGCCTCGATGACTGTCTTGCCGGCCAGAAGGCCCGGGTCGATGGTGCGGTACTTATGCAGCGGCACGGCGATGACCACGATGTCGGCCTCAGTGGCCTCCGCGGCGGTTACAGCGATGGCTCCGGGCGTCATGATCTGCACCATGAGGGCGATGTCCTCAGCAGGTTTGGAGGTCGCGACCATGACGTCGTAGCCGGCTTTGAGAGCCTGGCGGCCGACGGCCGTTCCGACCCTTCCCGCGCCGAGGATCCCTATTGTCCGGGGTTCCACCGGATGATTCTGCGAGGTGCTCATGCTGGGGATCCTTCCGGGAGCAATATATGTTGTTATACAGACTATATGTTCAGCAGAACATCTGCACAACTTCACTGTTGCCGTAGGATGGTTGCATGACCGAAAGTGCACGGCCCCGTCCCGGAATCACAGCGGCAGCCGTTCCTGGCGATCTTGGTTGGAATCTGGGCATGGTGCTGCGCGGATACCAGACCCGCTTCGAGGACGCTGTTGCGCAGATGCCTGCCGGAATCCGCGGCTTCCAGGTGCTGTCCGCCGTCGTACATAAAGACCCCCCGAATCAGCAGGCCCTCGGTGCGCACCTCGCCATCGACCGAACGGTCCTGACTTACCTTCTCGACACCCTGGTGGCCGCCGGTGTGGTGGAGCGTGTCCCTGACCCTTCCGATCGCCGGGCGAGGAAGATTATCGCCACGGAAGATGGACGCCAGATGCTTGCGGCTCATGAGGAGCGGGTTGCTGCCGCAGAAGCAGAACTTCTTGGCGGACTCGAAGAGGTCGACGCCAATTCCTTGAGTGTCCTCCTCGGCGAGTTGGCAAGAAGCGTCCACCGCGCCCAGCCGGGAGCCAGTCCCTGCGAAGCGATGGATCACCTCTAGATCGGGAGAGACCGGCGTCTCACTGCCGCGTCCCGTCGAATGCCGTTGGCCACAACATGTAGTGGTCCGGAACGCTTTTCCGGCCCCAAGCTGCCAGGCGCGACACGCCGTCCAGCACGCGACACGCGGCGGGTTAAATGTGGCTAAGTACTCCACAGGGTGTGGATGAAGTGCGTAAAAATCGCTGGAATCCGGGACATTTTGAAGGGCCCGCCTGTGGATTAACGGTGCATTAAATGACATACTTGTAATACATCATCTTGGGGTTCCGAAGAGCCGTCTGCACTACATGTAGTATCGACGTACAGCTTGGGCGGGACATAGACGAGCGAAGATTTCGATAAAGGGGACAGGGAACCATGACCGTTACGGTTTACACAAAACCTGCATGTGTGCAGTGCAATGCAACCTACCGAGCACTGGACAAAAAAGGCATCGCTTACCAGAGCGTTGACATCTCTCAGGACGCCGATGCGCTTGAGCGCCTAAAGGCGCTTGGCTACATGCAGGCACCTGTTGTGGTCACCGATCAGGACCACTGGTCAGGCTTCCGCCCGGACAAGATCGAGGAACTTGCCCAGGCGGCCGTCTCCTCCGTGGCGTAACCTCCCACTTCCCGCCAGCCGGCACTCTTTCGAACTCACACATGAGGTGACTCCCGTGGCAGCACTGGCAGAGGCCAGGGCCCAGACGGCCCCGTTGCCGCCTGTCACCACGCAGAGCCGGCTCATCTACTTTTCCTCCACCTCCGAGAACACCCGCCGTTTCATTGTGAAGCTGGGCTGCGATGCGGCGCGGATCCCGCTCCAGGCAAAGGACGCGCCGCTTCTCGCCACCCAGCCGTACGTGCTGGTGGTGCCGACGTACGGCGGTACCGGCGGAGCGGGCTCGGTGCCCAAGCAGGTCATCCGCTTCCTGAACAACTCGCAGAACAGGCAACTGATCCGCGGTGTCATCGGTGCAGGCAACACAAACTTTGGGGACAACTACTGCATGGCCGCGGACATCATCGCGGCGAAATGCCAGATACCCCGGCTTTACCGCTTTGAACTTATGGGCACGCCAGAAGACGTTGCCCGCGTAAACAATGGATTGGACACGTTTTGGACACGACTGTCGCAGACACAGAAGTAACCAGGGCCGAAGGCCAGGGCACTGCAGCCGCCGAAAAGCGGAGTGCCGCCGTCGAGAAGCCGGAGATGCCGGCCGCGTACAAGGGACTGGGCTATCACGAGCTCAACGCCATGCTGAACCTGTACGGCGCGAACGGCGAGATCCAGTTCGAAGCCGACCGTGAGGCTGCCCACCAGTACTTCCTGCAGCACGTTAACAACAACACCGTGTTCTTCCACGACCTGGAAGAGAAGCTCGACTACCTGGTGAAAAACCAGTACTACGAGCGCGAGACCCTCGACCAGTACACGATGAACTTCATCCGCGAGCTCTACAACCGCGCGTACAAGAAGAAGTTCCGCTTCGAAACCTTCCTGGGTGCGTTCAAGTTCTACACGTCCTACACGCTGAAGACGTTCGACGGCAAGCGCTTCCTGGAGCGCTACGAGGACCGTGTCTGCATGGTGGCCCTGCACCTTGCCCGCGGCGACGAGAAGCTCGCCACCCAGATGGTGGACGAGATCATCGAGGGCCGCTTCCAGCCGGCCACCCCCACGTTCCTGAACGCCGGGAAGAAGCAGCGCGGCGAGCTGGTCTCCTGCTTCCTGCTCCGCATCGAAGACAACATGGAGTCGATCGGGCGGTCCATCAACTCCGCGCTGCAGCTGTCCAAGCGCGGCGGCGGTGTGGCGTTTGCGCTGACCAACATCCGCGAAGTGGGCGCCCCCATCAAGCAGATCGAGAACCAGTCCTCCGGCGTCATCCCCGTGATGAAGCTCCTCGAGGACAGCTTCTCCTACGCCAACCAGCTCGGTGCCCGCCAGGGTGCGGGCGCCGTGTACCTGCACGCGCACCACCCGGACATCTACCGCTTCCTGGACACCAAGCGCGAGAACGCGGACGAGAAGATCCGCATCAAGACCCTCTCGCTGGGCGTTGTCATCCCGGACATCACGTTCGAGCTGGCCAAGAAGGACGAGGACATGTACCTGTTCTCGCCGTACGACGTCGAAAAGGTCTACGGCATGCCGTTCTCCGACGTCTCGGTCACCGAGAAGTACTACGAGATGGTGGACGATTCCCGGATCAAGAAGACCAAGATCAAGGCGCGTGAGTTCTTCCAGACGCTCGCCGAGATCCAGTTCGAATCTGGCTACCCGTACATCATGTTCGAGGACACCGTGAACCGGGAAAACCCGATTGACGGCAAGATCATCATGTCCAACCTGTGCTCGGAGATCCTGCAGGTTTCGCAGCCCACCACGTACCACGATGACCTGTCCTACGACCAGACCGGCAAGGACATCTCCTGCAACCTGGGTTCGCTGAACATTGCCAAGACCATGGACAGCCCGGACTTTGGCCTGACCATCGAGACGGCCATCCGGTCCCTCTCGGCTGTCTCGGACATGTCCAACATCACCTCGGTGCCATCCATTGCACGCGGCAACGACCAGAGTCACGCAATCGGCCTGGGCCAGATGAACCTGCACGGCTACCTGGCCCGCGAGCGGGTGCACTACGGCTCCGAAGAGGGCCTGGACTTCACCAACATCTACTTCTACTCGGTGGTGTTCCACGCGGTCCGCGCCTCCAACCTGCTGGCCATCCAGACCGGCCAGACCTTCGGCGGCTTCGAGAAGTCCAAGTACGCCTCCGGCGAGTTCTTCGACAAGTACACGGAGCAGGAGTGGGTGCCGCAGACCGAGAAGGTTGCGGAACTGTTCAAGAACATCCACATCCCCACGCAGGATGACTGGCGCGAGCTGAAGGCCTCGGTTATGAAGCACGGCATCTACAACCAGAACCTGCAGGCCGTGCCGCCCACCGGCTCGATCTCCTACATCAACAACTCCACCTCCTCGATCCACCCGGTGGCCTCCAAGATCGAGATCCGCAAGGAAGGCAAGCTGGGCCGGGTGTACTACCCGGCGCCGTACCTCACCAACGAGAACCTGGAGTACTACCAGGATGCCTACGAGATCGGCTACGAGAAGGTCATCGACACCTACGCCGCCGCCACCCAGCACGTGGACCAGGGCCTGTCGCTGACGCTGTTCTTCAAGGACACCGCCACCACGCGCGACATCAACAAGGCCCAGATTTACGCCTGGAAGAAGGGCATCAAGACCATTTACTACATCCGTCTCCGCCAGTTGGCGCTGGAAGGGACAGAGGTTGAGGGCTGCGTTTCCTGCATGCTTTAATCTTCAACTAAATCGGTGAGCGTACGACGGCGGGTGCCCGCCCGCCGTCGTACGCTTAACTCCAAAGAACAAACCCAACATTTTTAGGGGATGACATGACCGAAAAGGTCAAGCTGCTTAGCCACGTCGAAGCGATCAACTGGAACCGCATCCAGGACGAAAAAGATGTTGACGTCTGGAACCGCCTAGTCAACAACTTCTGGCTGCCGGAGAAGATCCCGCTGTCCAACGACGTGCAGTCATGGGCCACGCTGACCCCGGATGAGCAGCAGCTCACCATGCGCGTGTTCACGGGCCTGACCCTGCTGGACACCATCCAGGGCACCGTCGGCGCCGTCTCCCTGATCCCGGATGCAGTGACTCCGCACGAAGAAGCCGTGTACACCAACATCGCCTTCATGGAGTCAGTGCACGCCAAGAGCTACTCCTCCATCTTCTCCACGCTGGCCTCCACCAAGGAGATCGACGAGGCATTCCGCTGGTCCACCGAGAACGCGAACCTTCAGAAGAAGGCGCAAATCGTCATGGACTACTACCAGGGTGACGACCCGCTGAAGCGCAAGGTCGCCTCCACCCTGCTGGAGAGTTTCCTGTTCTACTCGGGCTTCTACCTGCCCATGTACTGGTCCTCTCGCGCCAAGCTGACGAACACGGCCGACCTGATCCGCCTGATCATCCGCGATGAAGCCGTGCACGGCTACTACATCGGCTACAAGTTCCAGAAGGGCCTCGAGGGTCTGTCCGAGGAGCGCAAGCAGGAGATCAAGGACTACACCTTCGAGCTGCTGTTTGAGCTGTACGAAAACGAAGTCCAGTACACTCACGACCTCTACGACTCCGTCGGCCTCGCCGAGGACGTCAAGAAGTTCCTGCACTACAACGCCAACAAGGCGCTCATGAACCTGGGCTACGAGGCCATGTTCCCGGCGTCCGTCACCGACGTGAACCCGGCGATCCTCTCGGCCCTGTCCCCGAACGCTGACGAGAACCACGACTTCTTCTCGGGGTCAGGCTCGTCTTACGTGATCGGAAAGGCTGTTAACACTGAAGACGAGGACTGGGACTTCTAGTCGCCTTGTACCGAATACTGAAACAAATCATGGCCCCGGATCCTCGTCAGGAGGATCCGGGGCCATGACGCTACTTAACTACTTAACTACGCAGGCACGGAATCTTTGGAGACTGCGGTTGCGTTTTGGTTCGTCTCAGTCACGGCTGAAGCAACAGCGACTCGAGGATGGCCTGCGCGTCGTGTCTACTTAGTACCTGGCGAACCCTTGTCCCAGGAGCCGCAGCGCTGCCTTTGGTCAGAATAAGCGGGCCCAAGACATCGGCTTGCTGATCTGATGATCCAACGACCAAAGTCACAGCGCATTCCGAAAGGAGCTTTGACTCGTGCACTATCCTGCTGGGAATTCGGTAGGTACTACCCGCAGAATGGATATCATCGCTAATAAGGGTCAATTTGTATCTGCCTGCTGGTTCGAACTCGTTGGTTAGTCCGTATCTGACTCTAAGACCGGTAAAGTCGCCCGACTCATCAGGTTCCGGTTTTAGATTTATATTTCGAACAGAACCCTTAAGAATTAGGCTCGAAAGATTCCAGGTGTGATCATGTATTGCACCTCCGGCGTCGGGCGGGGAAAGCTTTGGATTCCATACGTGGAGTCGCGCAAATTCTCCAGCCCCGAGTGGCGTCAGGTTTTGCAGGTCGTAGTGCACAAAGCCGAGGGGATGCAATGTCACATCTACCCGGTCCAGCCCCCTGACTAGATCTGTGAGCACTAAGTCTGGCTCTTTAGGGGCGACTATTGGTATGCGGCCGGCTTTCAGATCATCCACAAGTTGAGCGAGCATGCTAACTCTTTTCGTCTCAGCGTTCGTCATCAGACCGCAATGCACAATCGCGTGATTTCGGCAACGTCGAGCCCTGCAAGCTGCGAATCGGGCACGAGGCGCTCCAGACCGCGGGGTGTGGATATGTGAGTGTTGCGAAGAATGCTCTCTGTGTGTTCAACAGTAAGGGCGTCGGCGCTGTGGAGTTCCATTTCGTTGTGTTGGAAATCAATCTTCGGAGATTGATCCAATGAACGTTCCAACTCATCGTCAAGAGACTGGTAAAACCAGGACTCTGGTCGGCAGAATAGCCCCGGGCTTGAGAGGTCTGAGACTGTCATCATCGCTCCGGCATTACTCAAATCAACCCTGAGTGGGCTATAGGTCTGGTTCAAGTACAAAAAGGGTGTGATGCGTGAACGTGCGCTGTGCCAAGCCGCAGAGATGATACAAGCCAAGAGGTCATTTTTCACCGATGCCGCAGTCGCCTGTTCAGTTGCACCGTTCTTTCGATGAGTATTCCGGTACTTGGCGTATTGCGAACAAAGTGCGTTATTTCGGGGATCTAAGATCAACATTTTGTATGTGACATCTCGGGTTTTAATTCGAGTGAGAGAGGGTAGCACGCGGCTCCGTTGCCAACGGCCTGAGCCGCCTCGGAACTTCCACACGCTGGCTGTCTCCGACGCCAGTAGAGCATCCAGTTCACTTTCAATAAAAGACGGCTCGATGTGATACGGGGCTTTTCTCTTTGTGAGCACATCCAGCTTCTGGCTGACTGTTTCCAGCGCGCGTGAATTGGCTCCTTCTGATTCGATAAGTTTGGAGATTTTATCGTCACGGTCCTTCTCGAGTCGTACCTGATGGACCTGGGTCTCTAACAAAATTGCCACCAACGCCAGGAGTGAAAAAGATACGATGCGCAGCGTCCAAGGCTGCTCATTGCCGAGGTAGCCGAGCATACTCACAATCTGCAACCCTCCCGCTATAGCGGCAGCGACGAACAACACTCGGTTGGTAATTGTCAGGTCGCTAATATATGCGGTTAGTTCTTGTTTCATTTTGTATGGTCCTCATGCTAATGCGCAACGGTGTCGTTAAAATCTCTTAATGCGTGAGTGTCCCCGGCAGTGGTTTATACGGGTGGGGGCAATCGGCTTGCCGGGTAGCCCCAACGAAATTCTGTTACAACCATTGCTTAGGACCGCTACGCCCCTCAACAAACCGGGGCGCCATGGACTCCATCTGCTCCATGACGAGCTTGATGGCCTCGGGCTGCTTGTCCGGCGGATACCCGTTGAGGACAAGCAGCCGCTTGATTGAAGAGCGGAGCTTGGCACGGACGTCGTCCCGTACGGTCCAATCGGTGCGTACATCGCGCCGCATGACATTCACGAGCTGCCGCGCAATCTCGGCCAGCTTCCCTTCGCCCTGCACCTCCACCGCAGACTCGTTCGAAGCAACGGCATCGTAGAACGCGAGCTCGTCCGAGTTCAGTGGGGGAGTGAAGTGCGCACCGCGGTTGCCTTCCAGGGCAACTTCACGGGCCAGCTCCACCAGCTCGGCAATGACCTCCGCTGAGGTGAGCTGCTGGTTGGTGTACTTCTTCATCAGCTCGGTAATGCGTTCGGAGAAGGCACGCTGCCGGATCACGTTGTTCCGGGTTGTCGCCACGGACTCCTCGGCAATGAGTTTCCGCAGGGCTTCGATGGCCAGCTGAGGGTTCCGGGCCTTCTGCGTCTTCGCGATGAACTCGGGTGTCAGGTCGTCCAAGGAAGGCTTCGGCATGCCGGCGGCCTCGTAGATGTCGAGTATCTCCCCGGAAGAGGTAGCGGAAGCTATCAGCTCGCCCAGCAGCCGCTGGATGTCCTCCGGCACTGGCTCGCCGGACGCCTGGCGGTCGTTGGCGTCGAACTTCGCCATCCAGACCCGGATCTCCTCGTACATCTTCACCTCGGGCAGCAGCGGAGCCATTGCCGCGGCGCCCGAACACAGCGCCCAAGCCCGCGAGAGCTGGCCGGACAACCGGCGGTAGGCTGCGGCGAGGGTCTCCTCGTCGGGCGAAGGCGAAACGAATGGCGTCGCCGGCGACCGCAGGTAGTTCACCGCGCCGGTCACCGCATTCAGGAAGGCCTTCGGGCCGCCCTTCATCAAAACACCCCGCCAGTCGTACCCGGCCAGCAGGCCGGCGATCTTCGCCACCAGGTCAGTGGTCACCGCAATAGCGTCGTCGATGTTCTTGCCCACCGGCTTCTTCTGCTGGTCAGTGTCCGTGTACTCGGCCAGCGCCTTCGCCAGGTTCTCCGCCAGCGGTGCGTACGCCACCAGGAGCCCGTCCTCCTTGCCGCGGAACGTCCGGTTCACACGGGCCAGCGTCTGCATCAGCAGCGCACCCCGCAGCGGCCGGTCCAGGTACAGGGTGTGCAGGGGAGGGGAGTCGTAGCCGGTGAGCATCATGTCCTTGACGATCACCATCTCCAGTTCGTCATCGACGTCCTTGAGCCGTTCCTTGAGCTGGGCATTCAGCGAATCGCGGCGCACGTGATTCACCACCGGGGGCGCGTCGGACGGCGTGCCTGAGTACACCACCTTGATCTTCCCCTTGGACAGGTCATCCGAGTGCCATTCCGGCCGCAGCGCCACAATGGCCGCGTACAGGTTGGCGCAGATCTCCCGCGTGCCGCCCACGATCATCGCCTTGCCCGGCGACTCAATGAACTTCCTCATCCGCGTGCTGCGGTTCTCCCAGTGCGTCACCAGGTCCTCGGCCAGCGCCGCAATGCGCTGCGGCGCACCGTAGACGGCGTTGACGACGGCGACACTCGCCTCGATGCGCGCCCGTTCCGTGTCGTCGAGCCCCGTGGTGAGTTCGTCGGCGGACCGGTCCAGGTCCTCTTCGGTCATCCCGGCCGCCAACTCAACTTTGATCAGCCGCGGCTCGAAGTAGACAGGTACCGTGGCGCCGTCCTCCACGGCGCGCGACAGGTCGTAGATGTCAATGTAATCGCCGAAGACGTCCCGCGTATTGCGGTCATCAAAAGAGATCGGCGTCCCGGTGAACGCGATCAGGGTTGCATGGGGCAGCGCGTCGCGAAGGTGCCGCGCATAGCCGTCCAGGTCGTCATAGTGGCTGCGGTGCGCCTCGTCCACCACCACGATGATGTTCCGCCGGTCAGACAGCAGCGGGTGGTCGGCCCCGGCGTCCTTCTCGGCTTTACTCCGGCCGAACTTCTGCAGGGTGGTGAAGTAGATGCCGCCGGTGGTCCGGTTTGAGAGTTCGTCCCGCAGTTCATGACGACGGCGGATCTGCTTGGGTGCCTCGGCCAGGAGCAGGCTTTTGGCGAACCCTTCGTACAGCTGGCCATCCAGTTCGTTCCGGTCCGTGATGACCACAACGGTGGGGTTCTTCAGCCGCGGGTGCCGTGCCACAAGGTTGGTGTAAAGCTCCATCTCCATGGACTTGCCGGAGCCCTGGGTGTGCCAGACGACGCCAGCCTTCCCGTTGCTTTCCACGGCCTGGACTGTACTGCCCACGGCCTTGGTCACGGCAAAGTACTGGTGCGGTTTGGCGATCCTTTTCACCAAACCCTCGGAGCCGCCGTCGAACGCGGTGAAGTTATTAACCAGCTGAAGGAAGCGGGTCTGGTTGTACATCCCGTTCAGGGCTGTCTCCAGCTGGGTGACCGCCTCCCCGTCTTCCATGTAGCCAGGAGCGACAGGGACGCCGTCGTCGTCCACGTTCCAGGGTGAGAAGTGGTTGAGCGGTGTGAACGGCGTGCCGTATTTGGCCTCGATGCCGTCGGAGGCGAGGGTGAAGACGCAGAAGCGGAAGGCGAGCGGGAATTCTCGGAGGTAGGTCTGGAGCTGGGCGTGCGCGGCGGCGACGTCGGCCGTGGCGCTGCCGGCCTTCTTGAGCTCGACGATGCTGACGGGCATGCCGTTGCAGTACAGCACGAGGTCGAAGCGGCGTTTGTAGTCACCCTGGATGAGCGTGACCTGGTTGACAGCGAGCCAGTCGTTCTGGTCCGGGTCGGGGCTGAGCAGACGGATGGTGGGGTTGGCTTCGAGGCCGTCGGTGTCGATGTAGCTGAGCCGGTAGCCGTCCACGAAGTAGCCGTGGATCCGGTGGTTTTCGGCCATCGGATCGTTGGATTTGGGCGACGCAATTTCTGCGGCGGCCTGCTGGAGATACTGCAGCGGCACCGTGGGATTGAATTTCTGCAGGGCCGCCAGCAAGCGCGAGCGGATCAGGAGTTCGTCCCAGGTGTCGCGTTGGCCGGTGCCTGGAGCGATGTCTTGGCCGGTCATCGGCTTCCAATCGAGTTCGCCCAGACGCTCCTTGGCCACCCCTTCCCAGTCTGCTTCGGAAAAACCGATGGCCGGGATTTTGACGGGTGTTGTGCTCACAGATATTCCCCCAAAGTCTTTTACTGCACAGCTTATCCATCGCCCGAGAGTTCCGCTTCAAGTTCGCTGATACTGGGCAGGGTGGAAACGAATTCCTCGGGCAATGATTTGACGATTTCCGATTCCCATTCAGCGACCCCGATGGGTTTGGAGAACCCTTGAAGCGAGTATTCCGCCACCACATTGTTCTTGGTCTTGCAGAGCAAAAGCCCGATGGTGGGCCTGTCCTCCGGGTGCGCCATGAGGTCGTCGACGGCGGACATGTACATGTTGATCTGGCCCACGTATTCGGGCTTGAAGGCTGTGGCTTTGAGTTCGACCACCACAAAGCAGCGCAGCCTGAAGTTGTAAAACAACAGGTCGGCAAAGAACTCATCGTCGCCGATGGTGAGCCGGACCTGCCGGCCGACAAACGCAAACCCCTGGCCGAGTTCTAGGAGGAACCTTTCGACGTGAAGAATGAGCTGGTTCTCCAGGCCGCGTTCGTTGCGCTGGTCAGTCATTGCCACAAAGTCGAAGACGTATGGATCCTTGAATGACTGCTCGGCGAGATCCGAGTCCGACGGCGGCAGCGTCGCCTTGAAGTTGTTGATCGCCTTGCCGGAGCGTTCGTGGAGGTTCGTCTGGATGTGATGGGCCAGGACGTTCCGCGACCAACCACTTTCGACGGCGGCGGCCGCGTACCAGAGCCGGGTTTCCGGGTCGCTGAGCTTCTCGAGCAGCGCTATCTGGTGGTACCACGGCAATGTTGCAAGCGGCGCTTGCAACATTGGGAAGTCCGTCCAGGCCTGCGCGAACGACTTCATGTAGCGGAGGTTGCGGGGTGAGAACCCGCGCGCATCCGGAAACGCCGAGCGGATGTCGGCGGAGAGTCGGGTTACCACCTTGGCGCCCCAGCCCTCTGCCGACTCCCGGTCGGCAAGCTCGCGGCCGATCGTCCAGTGCGACAGCAGCATCTCACGGTTGACGGCAGCGACCGCCCTTGAACGGCCGGCGCTGATCTCCTTGGAAACGTTGGCTAGCAAGTCTGGATACCAGTCCGGCATGCCAGCTCTGGCAGGCGTTGACTCGAACGATGCTGGCTCCGACATAATGTGGTCCCTTCGCGGTGGCTGTGGTTCGCACGAACATATCGGCAGCCACTGACAATTTGTGCCCAAGGTCAGACAGCCGCAGCGACCAGCGATTCCGCATCCTTGACGCGCAGCTTCCCGGACATGAGCTGGGGGAGGAGGGTGTCGCGGGTTGCTGCCAGGGTCGCGTTCTCCTCGTTCCGTTGGGCGGTAATGTCGAACAGTTCAGTTGCCAGCAGCGTGAATTCTTGAATGGCGGAAGCCGTCGGCAATCTGATTGGCGCTGCATGAGCCTGATTTCGATTAAGCCCTGGCACGGCGGAATCGTTGTTCATCTCGTCGAGACGAAGCGTTCGTAAAAGGAAGTAGCTGAAGACCTGGCTGACTTCATCGAGTTTCGGAACGACGTAGTACGCCGTATCGATCGGGAAGAACGGCCTGTGCGACCAATGGACAGCCCCGGCTGTCCCCTTTCGCCCTACAATTACGCCCGGTTCCGGGCACAGGGCTTGATCGTGTGAGCCTGTGACACCTCCGCTACCGAAGACGTCCACGGGTCCAGGCCTGCGCGTACTCGTCGGCAATGCCTTCCCGTATTCCAACGACATGATATCGCTCAGCGTCGCCATATCTGCGGCATTCCGCATCATCAGCCGGAAGTTCGACTCGGCCAGGTCCCGGGCCGTAGCGGCCAGTTTGGTATTGGCAGCGATCTTGTCGTCGAGGGCGCCTAGGACCTCCGCGATGGCCTGCTGTTCGCGAAGGGACGGCAGCGGAATGGTAAGGCGGTTCAGAATTCCGAGGTTAATGTGAGGTACACCGGTACTGATGGCATTGTCCACAATCTGTCTATTGAACGGTTGCGATGCGCATGCATAGTAGACGTACATAGCAAGCGCCTTGGACGGGTCCACCCGTAGCCGCATTTGGCTTTGGGATACGACGTATAGGGGATAGGGATCCGCCGGGACGAGGGCAACCTGTCCTAGCGTTCCCCGCTGCGTAAAGACGACGTCGTCGGGAGCCGCCGTATTTCTTGACAGGTCTCGTGCAACTTTTCCCTCCGAAACGAAAGCGAAGTCACCACCCAAGTGCCTTCCGAAGCCGAGATTCGTTCCACGAATTACGGGAACCCCGCTCGCCCTGTAGTCATTGTTCACTAATGAAGAACCAAATGGACCACCAACCAGCCCCTTAGCGGAAGCGATATCCGCCAGTGGTAGGTGGGGCGCGATCACTGCACCCTCCCCAGCTGCGCGCGCACGACCTGAGCCAGCCGCTCGGACTCGTCGAACTGCTCCAGCAGTTCCTTCGACAGCCGGGCGATCTTCTCCTCGACCGGCTCGCCGTCGTCCGCCACTTCGGCGGCCCCCACGTACCTTCCGGGAGTCAACGCGTAGTCGGCAGCCTTGATCTCGGAAAGGGAAGCCGAATAGCAGAATCCGGGCTCGTCGTCGTACGTCAATCCTTCCTCAGTGGCCGAGGAGGTGCCGCGCCATGCGTGGTAGGTCCCGGCGATCTTGGCGATGTCCTCCTCGGACAACGCACGCTCGGCGCGGTCCACCATGTAGCCCAGGTCCCGGGCGTCGATGAAGAGCACCTGACCGGTCCGGTCCACGGAACCCCGAGGGCCGGCGGTCTTGTCTTTCGCGAAGAACCAGGTGCACACCGGGATGCCGGTGGACCGGAAGAGCTGGGTGGGCAGCGCCACCATGCAGGACACCAAATCGGCCTCCACCAGCTGGGCGCGGATCTCGCCCTCGCCGCCGGAGTTTGAGGACATGGAGCCGTTGGCCATCACCACGCCTGCAGAACCACCGGGCGCGAGCTTGGAAATGATGTGCTGGATCCACGCGTAGTTGGCGTTGCCGGCCGGCGGGACGCCGTACTTCCAGCGGGGGTCGGACTCGGAGCGGGCCCAGTCCTTGATGTTGAACGGCGGGTTGGCCATGATGAAGTCCGCGCCGTTGGCTCCGGTCAGCTCCGGATGCTGGTCGCGGGCAAATGTGTCGCCCCAGCGGGACGCCAGGTTGGCGTTGAGCCCGTGGATGGCCAGGTTCATCTTCGCCATCCGCCAGGTGCGTTCGTTCAGCTCCTGGCCGTACACGGAGATGTCCGAGCCCTCCTTGTTGTGGGCCTCTAGGAACTTCTCCGTCTGGACGAACATGCCGCCAGAACCGCAGCACGGGTCGTACACCCGTCCGCGGTTCGGCTCCATCACCTCCACCAGTACCCGGACAACGCCGGCAGGAGTGTAGAACTCACCGCCGCGCTTGCCCTCGGCCCGCGCGAACTTCTCCAGGAAGTATTCATACACCTCGCCGAGGAGGTCGCGGGCCTTACTGACTCCCTGGCCGGTGAACCGGGCCGAGTTCAGCAGGTCCATCAGCTCGCCCAGTCGCCGCTGGTCCACGTTGTCCCGGTTGAAGATGCGGGGGAGCGTGGCCGCCAGAGAGGTGTTGGCGGCCATGACCAGGTCCATGGCCTCGTCAATCAGCTGTCCGATGCTCTTCGGTGCTGCCCCGTCCATTGCCGGGAGGCCCTTCGCGTTCGCGGCGAGGTACTCCCACCGCGCCTGCGCCGGCACCCAGAACACGCCGCGGCCGGTGTACTCATCCACGTCGTCGATCAGCTGGGCGATCTGCTCTTCGTTGAGCCCGTCCGCCTCCAGCTCGGCCTGGATCTGCGAACGCCGCTCCTCGAACGCGTCCGACACATACTTCAGGAATACCAGCCCCAGGATCACGTCCTTGTACTGCGAGGCGTCCATGGAACCGCGCAGCTTGTCCGCGGCCTTCCAGAGTGTGTCCTTGAGTTCTTTCATGGTGGACGGGGCGAGGTCCACCTTTACCTTTGGGGGCATTATTGAGTTCCTTCTTTTGGTCCGGCGTGGGTCATGGGGTCTGTCAGGGTGAGGCTTCCGCCCGCTACGCCGTCCGTAATCAGGGTAGCGAGTTCTTCCAGCTGTTGGAGACGCTGCCGGGCCAGCTCCTGCCCGTGGTGCAGCTGTTCGAGGGCCGCGGCGAGCGGCTGGCGTTGGGCATCCGGGGTGCGCCGCACCCGCCAGTTGCGCCACGCCTTGTCGGCTGCCGGCACGCTGTTGATGTCCGCGGCGACGACGTCGGGCACCAGGCCGCCGGGGTCGCCGTCGTCGATCCGCAGAATCCGGGCAGGGAAGACTACGACGGCGCCGCCCTCCGCATCGACCACGGCAGCGGGCCGCGGACTGGTAAAGAAAACTACGTCACCGGGTTCGGTGAGGCGCCCCGCCGGGTGCGCGGCGGCAAAGTCCAGGAGGCTGATGAACCGCGGCGCGGCCCCGTGCGGTTGCAGCAGTTCCGTGCTGCCGATGACCCTGGTGCCGGACGTCCGGTTGAGTTTGCCCTCGTCAACGCGGTTGCCTTTGACGTACCTGAGCGTTCCTGCGGTGAGCATCTCCTGGACAATCGCCGGGGACATCCTCGTTTGCCGTTCCGCAAGCTCGATACCCGGGAGCGCCGGAGATGCTGCAGCGGCGGGGGAGAGGAGCCGCACGAGTTCGTCAATCCGCAGCGCATTCTCGGCGCCGCGTGCCGCCGTCGTGCTTTTGGCAGCCGGGACGCTGACCAGCGCACCTTTACCAGCCAGAAGACCGCGGGTCTGGACCAACCGGGCAAACCGGAATGAGTGCGCTCGGATGGTGGCGTGATCGCCCATCGATGCGACGACGTCGCTGATCAGGTCCTGGCTGACGTCGAGGCTGAGCGGGACGGCGCCAAGGTCAGCCACCATGGTCCATCGCTCCGCGATCGGGACGTCGGCGAACGACGGGCCCAGCACCCACAGCGCCTGCTGCTCGCGCGGTTTGGCGCGTAGGAGCCCCGCCTCCAGCCGGACGATGGCCCGCACCCTGCCCGAGCGCAGGAGGTCCGAGCGAAGGTTTCCTGCTTCTCCCGTCAGCGCGTCACACAGGACCCGTGCGGGCGCGATGATCACGGCGCGCTGCGAGTCGTCCATTTGCAGGACGATGTTCTCCACCGCCGAGAGAACGCCTTGGGTGTCCATACCGGGGTTGCCCGGTGCCGGATACTGCGCCACGTGCACGGCCGGTCCGCTGACTGCAAAGGCACCGTGGGCATCGATCTTCACGGGTTGGCTGTCCGCCCCGTGTACTGCCAGGCGCCGGCGCGCCAGGCGTGATGCGGTTCCGTGGTGGTCGGCAGCCAGAAATGTGAGGTGACGTGATTCGCCGGACTCCGCCGCGATGCTGAGCATTACGTCACTCCCGCCGGGCGTCGAATCGACGAAGAGGAACCTGCCGTCCAACGTGGCCGCCAGTTCCAGGGCTGTTTCTGCGACAAGTTTCAGAGCGGTGCCGGTCAGTGCAGTGTCCGACTGTTCGCGCAACCCCGACTTGAAGCGGTGGGCCAGCAACTTCTCGAAGGCTGCCGGGGCGCTGAAGGCACTGTCCGCCAGCCGGTCCGCGAAGTCAGCAAGGCCGGGAAGCGCCGAGCCAAGGGACTCGAGCTCGCTGTAGAGGAACATATCGTCCGGGTCTGCTTCATCCGCGGCATCCAGGAGTTCTGCCGGCGAGCTCTGCGCCAGGGCCTGTCCCGTGACGACCTTCAGTGCCAGGAGTGAGGTCAGCCCGTCGAAGCTCTGCCGGCTGTCCCTTGTCCCGCTTCTTGCTGCAGCGAGGTTCGCATAAACCGCGACGTCGTTCCCCGCCTCCGGGTTGTTGCCCCGGCCAGTGGCCTGAAGCCAAGCGGTGATGTGGTTTGCGTCGAAGTGTTCGATGCCGTTGACGACCTCGGAGGCTGCGGGAAACGGCAGCGGGCCGGCGCTACTGCGCTTGCGCCACATGGACACCACCGGTCGCTGAACCCGGGCCAACCCGGCGACGTCGGAGAGCGTCATGCGTAGTGCTCCAGTGGTCGTGTCCATCGCCGCCCCCTTCAGTCGGAATCGTTTCCCTTGAGCCTAGTGGCCCGGACGGACATTCCTGTTTGGATGCTGATAACGCGGGTTATCAGTAGATGCAAGGCCTTGCTGCTGATGTCAACCGTAAGTTCATTTCTGCAGCCAAGAAGGAACCTTCCGGAGCTGCGGCGGCGGCGGGGAACCGCTTATTGGGGGAGCAGTATCCCGCCGCCGTTCAGCGGTTATCCACGATCAGAGGAAGAGCACATGTTGAACACAGATGATGCCGGCGCGCCGCTGCCAGACACGGCGGAGGATTCGGAACTCGATGCCCAGCCGGAAGCTACAGCGCCAAAGCGCAACCGGAAGAAGCGCATCGTGGTGGCGACTGTCGCCGTCGTCCTCCTTGGTGGAGCAATTGCCTTCGGCACCGTACTTCCCGACCCGAAGGGGAGCGAGGCGTACCAGGCCCTGGCCGATGAGAAGTCGACCGTGGAGATTGAGCGGGATGCGGCTCTATCGAGCTATGCCTCGGTCAAAGGCAAGTACGACACCCTGCAGAACGGTATCGCCTCCCGCGAAGCCAAGGTTTCCACCCGGGAGACCGAGGTGGGTAAGGCGGACGCGGCGGTCAAATCAGCGGAAGCCGCCGTGAAGGCCCGCGAAGAAGCGGTTACCGGGGCGGAGAAGGCGAAAGCCGCCAATACGGTCAGCGACGGTACCTGGACTGTGGGCGCTGACATCGAGCCGGGCACCTACAGGGCCGCGGCTGCCGTGGGATCCACCTGCTACTGGGGGATCTACCGCAGCGGCAGCAACGGCAGCGACATCATCGAAAACGACATCCCTGGAGGGGGCCGACCTGTGGTCACTCTCTCCCCGGGGCAGGACTTCAATTCAACCCGCTGCGGCAAATGGGAAAAGCAGTAACAGCGCAGCGCAGCATCACGACAACGCACTCTCGAAAGGCACCACCATGATTCACCAGAATTTTGATTCGTTCCCGCCCGCGCCGATTGCCCCGGCTCCGGTCAAGCGGCCGTTCTATAAGAAGAAGCGCTTTGTGATTCCGGCTGGCGTCCTGCTCCTCGGTATCGTGTTGGGCTCCTGTTCGGCCGGCACCAAGCCGGTGGCGGACTCCAGCCCCATCTCATCTGCTGCTACATCTTCGGCTCCTGCCGAGCCCGCAGCGCAGGCGGCGGCAGCACCATCGTCGGCCGCCCCGGCCGCTCCATCGGTGGGGACGCCGTTCACCGTGAAGATACGCAACGGCGACGTCGCCAAAATTACGATCGTCTCGGCTGTACGGACAGATACGGTGACCGCCACCGCCTTTGCAACGCCGCCGAAGAACGGGACCTACCTGCTCCTGGACGTGCTGTGGGAGACCGAAGCCGGCAAGACCAGCTCCAACCCGCTCTACTTCTCGGCCAAGGACGCAAACGGCCGCAAGGCGGACCTGAACATGTTTGCGGACAACCAGCTCGCCTCCGGCGATGTCCTGCCGGGCGACAAGTCCCGTGGGTTCATTGCCTTCGATATCGCTCCCGGCACCGCCACGGTGATCATTTCGGACCCCCTGCTGCAGGAAGCCGCGCGGATCCAGATCCCGGCGTAGGCAGGATACTCCACCCAGGCCCTAGTGCGGCGGCAGTGGGCCAGCGTAGCGCACCGACTGTTGCCGCATCATGCGGGACACTGATGAAGTTGCGGCGAAGGGGAAGTGTGTTCCGCGCCCATGAACCTAATTGCAGCGATGGTAGAGGGGCTCAGGGTTGAGCCTGTGGTTAGAGGGGACAACGTAATGACCGATAGCGAGGCTGTCACGCTGGAGACGCAGCTGGACGACGAAGAAGCCAACGCAGACATTGCGAAGGCGGTCAGTGCCCGTCACTCGATCGCACGCTGGCATTTCCCTCATTCCGGGCGGCGGTGTCGCGGCCGCCGGTCTCAAGACTGCAGGCAAGCAGGCAGCCAAGAAGACTGTTCAGGTAACCGCCAAGGAAGCGGCCAAGGTGGCCGCGAAGAACATGGCCATGGGTGCGGCTAAAAACGGCGCCAACCGGATCGCGGCACTGCTCCCTGCCGGGGATCAGCAGCTTCAATTCGAGCTCACCGCGGTCTTCGGCCTGGCTCTCGCTGACATCCACGGGAAGGCCTATGACCAGGACCAGGCTCATGCCCTGGTCTATGGGCTGACCAATGACCGGGTAAGTCAGGAACAAATCGCGATAATGGCCAAGGACGTCGCGGAGACTTCCCCCGAAGGTGTGGTGGCCGTTGGCCACAAAATCGCGGCCGGCGGCGGTGACTGGTCACACTGGGCCACAACTCTTGCAGACACCCTGCCCAGCGGGGCGGCCCAAAGCCTCGTCCGGACCATTCAGACGGGTCAGTTGAACACCGTGCGGGAAACCTTGAGCGGAAAACAACAGTCGGCAATCGAATACGGCGTGGGTGCGCTGACGGGAGGAGTTAGCCGCTTCGTGTTTGGCCGGGATGTCGTGGAGTCCGCCCGTAAAGCATTCCCCGCGGCTCCGGCGGAGTTCCCGGCTCATCTTGCCTTGCAGATTGAGTTGTCCGACGCCGACGATCGTGAGGCTGAGCCCAACCGGGCACTGGCAGCCTTGGAGGAGGCAGCAAAGTCCACGGGAAGCTGGCTGTCTGGTACGGCCAGCACAGTCGGGGACGGCGTGACCAAGAGTGCGGCCACTGTGGGGACGGGCGTGGCCAGCGCCGCGGCAGCAGTGTCCCGGCCGTTCCGTGCTGTGGACGTTGACGGCGACGGCATCCCGGATGAGCCGCAGGCCCTCACCGCGGTGAAGGGCCTTGGTGGTGCCCTTGCCGGCGCCACCGGCGCGGCGGGTGGAAGGGTTGCTGGGCTGTTCAAGTCGCGGAAGCGGGATACGGCTGACGCGCCGGAGAGGGCGCCCGAGGAATAGGTCCGGACGCAATTCTGGCGCCTTTGCTTTGCTGCCTATCTAAGACAAACCGGCCGTGGTAGCTTCTGCTTGGAGTAGGAGTTTCCTCGTGTGATTGCCCTCCAATCCGGCTCCTGATCCGCTTTTGAAAGCAGAGGCAACGATGGCAACTTTATTAATCTTCCATGAGGTCGACGACGTTGATCACTGGCTCAGTTCGCCGCGACGCCAGGAATTCTTTGGACCGGCGGGTATGACAGTGCGAACCTTTGTCGACCCGGAGAAGACCAATCGCGTCGGCCTGATCGTCGAAGTCCCGGACATGGAAACGTTCCGGCGAATGATGGAGTCCGAGGCAGCGGCTGACGCCATGAAGTTCGACGGCGTGCGCCCGGAAACGATCCTGACGCTGGTCGAACCCGAGCTCAGCACCTGACCCGGGGACGATGGTTGGCCGGGCGTCAGTTCTCGGGGAGGGTGCAGACGTGCCCTTCGGCGTCGATCGGGTATCCGCAGCTCGGGCAAATCGGACGCCCGGCGCCGACCACCTCACGGGTGCGCTGGGCGAACGCGCGGGCGGTACCCACCGGCATTCGCACCAGCAGCATTTCGGGCCCGTCAGCGCCGTCCTCAGCAAGTAATTCGTCATCGTCATCGGGATCGGCAGTCGGGTAGGCCTCGATGACGACCTGCGCCGTCGTTGGGTCCCAACCCAAGGTCATGGCTCCGGTCCGGAACTGCTCCTGCACGGCGTCGAGCTGGTCGTTATCGACAAGTTCGGTGGGAGTTCCCGTGGGAACGCTGAAGGGGTTGCCCTCAAGGGAAATGAGTTGGTCGAGAATTTCGTCGATCTTCTCGGCGAGCAGAGCCGACTGCTGCTTCTCGAGGGCAATACTCACGATCTGCGTTCCAGCGCGCACCTGCAGGTAGAAGGTGCGTGCGCCCGGAAGGCCGATGGTGCCAACGACGACCCGATCAGGCCAGGAAAACTCGTGAACCAGTGTAGGCATGTCAGTATTTTAGGCCCATGGGGGTCAATAGCCATGAGGTTCGTCGCGCTTTTGTGCTGGATCATGCCCGCGCGACGTCAGGCCCCACGTATAAGTGGAATCCGGCAGTGCGAGTCAGTAGCGTCATACCATCAGCGTATTTTCCGGCAGACAGGTGAAATGTGGGCAAGAGCAGCAAGAAACGCCGCGTGGAAAAGGGGCAGGCCGGAAGTCATCATCCAGGTTCGGTTTCCCTCAACCTTTTTCGGGCCAGCCGCGCCCTGGACGCCCTGGCGCCGGCCTTTGTTCACTGGTTCGACGACGGCTCGCCCGGCGCTGCAGCAGCCGCAGTGCATTACCTGAAGCTGGTTGAACCCGTCCTGGGCCGGTATCTGGACAGGTCAGCGTTGCCGGACGTGACAAATCTGGAGATGGTTCCCTTTGCCGCTGCCATCTCGGATGAAATCGTCGCCGCCGCAGACGGTTCGGCCGCCGGGCTTCCGGACGGCGAGAACGCCGCCTACGTCGTTGACGCTGCCCATGCCTATGTCGGGTTCCTGTCCGAAACCGGCCGGTGGACCGGAACCGAGGAGCAGCTTGGGGAACTGCTGAACTTTTTCGACGGGCTCGCCGACGGCGACGATGAGCCCCGGCTCCTGGATGTTCCGCAGGTTCCCCCGGAGACCGCGTTCGAAGTCTACCGAGAGTTGCCCTTGATCCGAAGGGCGTTGGCATTGCTGCGGTGGATCGGCGATGGAAAGCCCGTCACGGCAACCGGGGCCCTTCGCTTGCGGGACGTCGAGGCAGCGGCCGCATGCGTCGGCGTGACGGCCAGGGGCGCCAGCAAAGCCACAGCCTCCCCTGATGGAGTCCCCACCGTGCGGAGCATGTACGAGGTGCCTCTGCTGGCACAGATATGGGCGGCGCTGGAGGCCGCCGAACTGATCGCCATCAAGCCCACAAAAGTGGTGCCCTTCGAGGCCGACGATTTCCTGACCGGGGACATGACCGTGCAGTTGGACGAGTACTCCATGTTCGTTTCCTGTTTCCTTGACCAGGCAGTTCTTCGCCACGATCCCGAACAGCCATGGGAGAAGTCCATTTCCGCCATGCAGGGATCCCTCCTGCTGGCGGCCTCGACTCCGGAGCCGCCCTCGCTGGAACGTGTCCTTGCCGCCCCGGACTACGCGCCGGAAACCGAGAAGACGATGACCGAGCTGCTGACCAAATTGGCGATAGGCCGCCTGGAGGCACTCGCGGAACTCGGGCTGCTCACCATCGATACGCATTTCCGGGTACCCCCGGCTCTCGTCGGAAGCATAGCGGATACGTTCGACAACCCCCTGGTGCTGGCCGAGCTTGGTCTGGACGGAGAGCCCGACGAGGAAGAAATGTAGCCACCGAATGTTATCCAGGCCGTAAACGATCCCGGCCACGACGAGCACAAGGAGTACCGGGAATGGATGGGGCTCGGCCCCGGCGAGACCTTGGATCCCACGGACTTTGACATCGAACAGGCCAATGAGGACTTGGCGGACCTCTTCTGACCGCGTTCTGACTCCGCTGGTTTCGCTCTCTGTCGACCGCCATCGCAAAGGGCTAATCCACAGGGGTCTTGTTTTTCCCTGGCTCTGGGAGTGGACTGATTTCATGGCTTGTGCCGCGGCCCGTCGTGTGCCCCCGGCGGAGCCTGGTCCAACCAGAAAACCACGGACGGAGATCGCCATGAGCGTAGCGACGCTCGAAAAGAAGGCAGTGAAGCGCGCCATTTTCCACGTACAACCTTGCGACGGGACGGATGGCAACAAGTGGGACCTGCATAAGTTCAGGACCAGCAAGCACCAGTATTTCCGCACTCAGAAGGAAGCATTGGCCGCTGCGCACGTGACCATCGGATCGCAGCCGGCGCATGTGGTGATGCACGCCCGGGACGGGCACGCATACCGGGAATTCGACCTGAACTGAATGTCACGGGCTGCCGGCGCTCACCAAACGTTGGCTGGTAGTCCCGTAGACAAGGAACGACGGCGGTCACCCGCCGTCGTTCCTTTGCCTAGTTGCTGTAGGTGGCGAAGTTTTGCGTGGCCACCAGCTGCGCCCCGTACAGGGAACCGGCGGCGAGTCGCGCGGAGCCGAAGCCAAAGTCGGTCAGGCCGGCGTTCAGCATATTAGCGTTGTGTCCCGGTGAGGCTTTCCATGCGGCAAAGAGCGCATCGGCGTCGGCATTCACGGCGATGTTCTCCGCGGAAGTGGTCCAACCGGACGGGATTTGGGCGGCCGCGCCCGGGTTGTGCCGGAAACCGGCGCTGCCTTGGGCATTGATGTCAGCCATCATGGTGTTTGACCAGCTCTGCGCCACGCTTGCGAGCCCGGCGTTGTAACGCAGGGCCGAGAGGCCGTTGGCCACCCGATACTCATTGATGAGTGCGAAGGAGCGCTGGGCTACGGCGTTGGACGGCATGCCCCCGG
>NZ_JANFCZ010000001.1 GCF_024391045.1 Pseudarthrobacter sulfonivorans | reverse complement strand
GCAGGTCCAGGGGCGCGAAACTGTACGGGCCCTGGATCCCGCCCGAGGTGATGGGGTTGCGGCCCGCCGTGACGTCGAAGACCAGGGTTTTCGCGGCAGCATCATGCCAGCCCCGGAGCCTGCCATTGGCGTCCCAGGTATTGGAGACCACCACCAGGACAGCCCAGGCGGCACCGACCAGCAGCAGCGGCCCCAGGATGAACAGCGCAATGTCGAACCATTTGAAGATGACGATCAGCACGGCCGCCAGGAGCGCCAGGATGATTCCGGCCCCGGTGACCAGGCCACGCAGGAACACTCCCCCGGTGCCGGGGGCGTAGCCGTCCTTGTCAGCACTGCGGATACCCATGGCCCGGTTGCCGATGGTGGTTCCGGAGCGGCCTTCCATGCCCGCGAGGACCACCACGTAAACGAGCGTCAGCCCCAGGCCGATGCCGCCAAACAGGACCAGGGATGACGTGTCATAGATGATGAATCCGCCGCTTTGCGTGCGGGTGATGCCGGCAAAGCCAATGGCGAAGGTCACCACCAGGACTGCGACGGGTGCCAGCCAGTCCAGGACTGCGGCGCCAAGCCGTTTGCCGGCCCTGGCCGGCACCAGCTCAAGATTGGCTGCCATTCCCGTTCCTCCCCCTGGAGCCGTTTGTACTACCGGGATAGTACCGGGAATCGGCCCTGCGTGCGCCGTGGCGCTTTGCATCATGGCCCGCTGCGCATGGTCCACATTGCGGACGCTGCGGGCAGACCTGTTGGGCAGCGGGGCCCCGCAGGCTGTGCAGAACGTGGCGCCGCCGCGGACAAGTTGCTGGCACCGCTGGCAGCGTTCGGGCTCGGTCATCATGATTCAGTGTGGTTCTTCCTGCCAGGGGTCCGCAGAACAGTGGTCCCGGTTGCCTCGGGGGCGGCCGCCGTTTTGCCTGATCCATTTCCCGGCAGCGCAGGCCCAGTACTGCCGGCACCCTCAGGAACGGTCTCCACCCTACCTGCGGCGGGCGGTGGTGCCGCCGCAGCCCTGGCGGAACGTGACGGCAGCAACTGCCCCAGCCGCGCGCTGCGCAGTTTCAGGGCGGTCCGGCCATCGGCCAGCAGCGACCGGGGTGAGAACCGGGCCCGCTGCCGGCGCCAGAATCCCACGGTTCCGGTCATTTCCTTCAGGGAACCGTCCACGATGGTCCAGTACTCCTTGACTTCCTCCTCGGTGGGCTGGCCGGCGCCGAAGATTGAGGCATCCGCGCGGTCGGCCAGCATGGTGGTGGTTCGTCCGGTGGCAGGGAAAGCCTCCGCGACCACCACGGCACTTTCGCGACGCGTTGCACGCGTGTCAATGCCGGCGCCCATGTCAGTTGCCAGGCTCAGGACCTCATTCCACCCTCCGCCGACACGCTGCGCGGGGTGCCCCTCGCTGAAACGCGCCTTCCGGCGTCGTGATTTGAGGAGGGCGATGAGCAGCAGCGGCAACGCGAGGATTGCCACGGGGATCAGGGCCACGCCCAGGGCACTGAGCAGGGCACCCCAGAACAGCCAGGGGTTGTTTTTCTTCTCATCCGCGTCAAGGGCGTCCGGCGAGGAATCCGTCGGCAGGTCCACCGGTTCCTGCGGCGGGGGCGGTGGCTGCAGGACCTGGGGCTTGGGCTTGGACTTGTTTTCAGGGTCAGGCGGGATGGGGATATTGTCCTTGGGTGGGGTGGGATCGAAGCTGACCCAGCCCACCCGGTCGAAGGCGACTTCCACCCAGGCGTGGACGTCCTTGCCCGTGATCTTGACTTCACCGGCACCGTTCTCCGGGCTGGTGGGATCAGGGTAGAACCCCATCACGACGCGTGACGGGATGCCCAGATGCCGGAGCATCAGCGACATGGACACGGCGTACTGTTCGTCGTCGCCGAGCATCTGCTTGGCGGACAGCAGGTTCCTGATGCGGGACGAACTGTGGCCCGACACGCTGGGCAGCTGGCCTTCGGTGACCAGGCCGTTGCTGAACGCCCCGGTCTTCTGGAAATGAGCTTCGATCTGGCGTACGCGGTCAATGGGGGTGGGCGCGTCCGCCGAGAGGTCGTTGGCCTGGGACCCTACCACCGGCGGCACTTCCAGCGCATCAGGAAGGGTGATCTTTGCGAAGTCGTACTGCGTCAGCTGGCCGTGCTCGAGCTTGACGGGCTCGGAGACCTGGACGCTGTAGGAATCGCCCTTGGACAGGCCCTGGGTGGTGACGGCGGTGTCCGTGCCGGCGTTGAAATAGAGGCCGGAAGCCGCCGCTGACGCGTTCTCGTCAAAGCTCAGGCCGGTGATCTTGCGGCCGCCGGGGACGAAGTACCCCTGGTAGTCCTCGATGGTGATGCCGATGGAGTAGTCGTTGGCGGGCACCACGCTTGAGGTGTCGGCCAGGGTGTTGATGGACTTGGCGTCGCCCACTTTGCTGAAGCTCCCTGAACCGTTGGGGTCCATGTTGTAGTTGGTGCCGTTGAAGGCGTCCAGGGCGCCCAGCCGGACCCTGCCGTCCCGCGGGAGTCCCTTGACGACGAAGAGCGTGTCGTCCTTCTGGTCTTTGACTAAGGTACGGAAGCTGGCCAGGGGCGTGATGTAGTCCTTGGGGTCGAAGGGCGGGACCACAACGTTGCGCAGGACCTTGCGGTCGCTGCCTGCGGTGACCAGGGGCGCGGCCACGGCAGTGATGGCCACGCTGGCCGCGATGACGGCGCCTGCCGTGCCCAGGCGGCGGAGCTTGGCCCGCTGCGCCGTGGCTGTATCCGTCTGGGGACGGTTAACGGAGACTTTACGGGTATCACTGCGGCGCAGCGCGTCCCGGCGGAAAGTGGCCCAGGCAATGGCGACGACGGTCAGTCCAATGCCGCGCTCAACCGTCAGGAAGGCGGCGTTGGTGCTGAACGCGATGCCGGTGACAAAGAGGGCCAGCACCGGAAGCAGCGGCCAGTAGGGGCTTTTCAGCCGCCAGATCAGCAGGCCTGCCACCAACGCCATGAGCAGTGAACTCAGGAACGGGACAATCAGGACTCCCCCGGCGGACCCCACCGGAACACCCACCGTGAGCATGTCCTTCCAGGCGAACACCACGCCCAGCAGCAGGGTGCGCAGGGAGTCAAGGCTGGGGACGAACCCTGCGATCGCAGCATCCGGCACGGCGAGGAACGTGCCGAAGACCAGGTACGCGCCCAGGGTGAGGGCTGTGGTAATCAGCAGGCCGAGGCGCAGGTGTACGTTGAGGGCTGCGATGCCCAGTCCCAGGATGATGCCGCCGAATCCGGAGATCAGGTAGTACGGGTCGCCGCCGAAACTGAGGCTGAAACCCAGGACGCCGAGCCCGAGCAAGATAGTGAGGACACCGGCGTCGAGCAAGAAGTGCCAGGCCGTCTGCCCGTCTGCGAAGGACGATCCCTCCTGCCGCCGCGAGGACGCCCTGGGCCTGAGGTCGGAAGCGGTGCTCATGCGGCTGCCTTTCTGAGGACGATGGCGAGGTCGGCGAGGTCGCCGAGGGTCAGCACTGTCAGGTCGGCAATGTTGGCCCGGCCCGGGGCGGCCCCGATCTGAAGACGTACCGCCAGGCTCCGCACTCCCGGCGGCACGGACGCCGCCGCCGAGCGGAGCTGGGTGGGCGTCACATTGCTGCCCACCACAAAAAACACCACCGACGCGTTGGGCACGGTGTCTGCAAGGGTCCGGGCGAGGTCGACGGCGGTGCGCCGCATGGGTGCCCCGGCAATCCGGGTCATGTCGTCCAGAAGGCTGCGGCCGGTTTCGCAGCGAAGCGGCCCCTTCTGGGTGAGGACATCGAGCTCGCGCTGCTCGCGGATGGCCTGGCGGCCGATGGAGGCGGCCGCCGAGATGGCCATTTCGAATTCCTGCTCGGAAGCATATTCGTCGGTGTTGATGGACAGCGAAATGGCCAGGTGGGCACGCCTGGTTTCCTCGAACTGGCGCACCATGAGCTTGTTGGTCCGGGCTGTGGTCTTCCAGTGGATGTGCCGCCGGTCGTCGCCCGGGACGTAGTCGCGCAGCGCGTGGAAGGAGACGTCAGCACTGGACAGGTCTGTGGTGGGCATGCCCTCAAGGTCGCGGATGAAGCCGGCAGCCGACCCGGCCAGCGCCACCGTGCGCGGGTGGACGAAAAGGTCCTCGGGCTCGGTCCACAGCACCTGGCGGCGGAGCAGGTGCAGCGGGTCTGCCCGGACGGAGCGGACCGGCCCTACGACGATGACGGCGCGCCGGGCCGTGGGGATGGTGAACAGGTCCTCGTGCACCTGCTGCGGCTTCATGCGGGGCAGGTGGAAGACGGCCGTGGCGTTGCCCACCGGCAGTTCCAGGGCGGCTGGCAGCAGCGGACGCGTGGAGGTGTTGGAGACGGCGATGCTTCCCACCGCGCTGTCCCCCACGGCCACCCGCGTCCGGGCGAGGTCCAGGATCACGTCGTATGACGACCGGCCCAGGATGAACCCGACCGCGATAACGAAAAGCACGAACGCTGCGATGGCTGCAGCTTTTGCCTCCTGCCAGCCGAAGGCCTGCCCCAGGCTCCACAACAGGATCGAGGCGGCGAGCACTGACCAGCCCAGGACGCTGACCACGGACAGGACCGGCCACACGTAGCGCAGCCACAGGCCACGGACCTTTTCCCAGGCCGGGGTGAGGGCGAGGGCGGCGGTGTTGGTGGCCTCGGACCAGACTGAGGAGGGGTGCAGCCTGGTGGGCCTGCCGTTCCGGTGGAAGGGTTGCCGGAGGCGTTCAGCAAGCCGGGTCAGCGGAGTGCTGCTGGACATAGGGGTACCTTTGTTCGCGCTGAAGGGTGAAAAACCGGGAGGCCGTCGGGTGTCAGACGGTGGCGCGCTGCTGCGGTGCGGCGACGTCGGACAGCACCCTGCCCAGGATGGCCTCCGCCGTGGCACCGGAGAACTCCGCTTCCGGGTCCATCACGAAGCGGTGGGTCCAGACCACCGGGGCCAGTTCCTTGACGTCGTCCGGCAGGACGAAGTTGCGCCCCTGGCTCGCCGCCCAGACCTTGGCCGCGCGCACCATGGCGATGGCGCCGCGAACCGAGACGCCCAGCCGGCTTTCGGGCGCGTTGCGGGTTTCCTCACAGAGCCGGGAAATGTATTCCAGGACAGCCGTGTCAACGTGCACCGTGGCGGCCAGGTCAGCCATGTCCGCAACAGCCTGCGTGGTGATGACGGCGGCGAGTTCCTTGGACCGGTCTTTGAGGTTGGAGCCGCCCAGCAGCTGCACGGTGGAGGCGTGGTCCGGGTAGCCGATGGAGGTCTTGATCAGGAAGCGGTCCAGCTGGGCCTCGGGAAGGCGGTACGTGCCGGCCTGCTCGATGGGGTTCTGGGTGGCCATGACCATAAAAGGCCGGCCGGCCTCATAGGTCACGCCGTCCACGGTGACCCGGGATTCTTCCATGACTTCGAGCAGTGCCGACTGGGTCTTCGGCGAAGCCCGGTTGATTTCGTCCGCCAGGACAATGTTGTTGAAGATAGGCCCCTTGTGGAACTCAAACTTCTGCGTCTTCTGGTCGTAGATGGTCACACCGGTGACGTCCGAGGGCAGGAGGTCCGGGGTGAACTGGATGCGGTTGTTGGAGCCCTGGACGGTGGCCGCCATGGCCCTGGCCAGCATGGTCTTGCCGGTGCCGGGCGCATCCTCAAACAGGATGTGCCCCTCAGACAGCATCGCGGTGAACGTCAGCCGGATGACGTGTTCCTTGCCGAGCACCGCCTGGCCCACGTTGGAAACGAGCTTGTCGAACGTGCCTGCAAACCATTCGGCCTGCTCGGTGGTCATGGTCATGAAAGTAGTTCCTTTGCTTGCGGAGCTGCGCGCTGGTCAGTTGATGTTGGATGGTGTGGCTGATCTGGGGGTCAGCATCTGCCGACGTCAGCGCCGCTGATGTCGATGGTTTCGAGTTTGACGTACCAGCCCGCGTGGGGACCCCCATCCATTCGGTACCACTTGTAATACGAGGCCGGATTGGACGATTCATTGGACCCGTAGATGTTCATCCAGCACGCACTGTTAATCCACCCGTCGGAGTAGGAAACCCAGTTAGCATCGTTGCCGCCACAATCAGGGCTGCCGTTTCTATAGCCAAATCGATCCGGCACCCCAGGCTTCCCGGGGCAACTGTTGTTGGTTGCTTTCTTGACGCGGACTTTGGTCGGCACCGGCGGCGGTGTGGGGTCCTTACCGCTCGTGGCATTTGCTGAATCGGCTGGACCACAAACCACAGAGCAGGCTCGTACTTTGAGATTCTTGGTCGAACTCCAAGCGTTCGTGTCGCGATCAAAGCGGTTGGCCAGGTTTACGCTTGTCCAGGCGCCTCCTTCATAGCTGACTTCGAAACGCTGGATGGCTCGGCCATTGTTTGATGGGTTGTTCCAGGTCCAGTGGACTTCCTGTGTGGTGGAACCCTGAGCAGTTAGTGCGGGTGCATTTGGCGGCCCATACGGGTTACCCGTACCAATGCCTTTGGCGTCCCCCGACATATTGTTTTTCGTGGACGAAGCGATGATGGTAATTGTGACGTCAGTGCCGTTGGGAAGGCCGCCGATGTTGCCTCCCGGTGCGCTGATACCGCCGCTCTGGCCGCTCGATGCGCGGTATGAATACGTGATCTCGCTCGCCGTGGATCCGTTGCGCTGAGGCTCTGTCAGCGGGGTGAACGTGACTTTTAGCTGTCCGCTGTTACCGGTGTCTGCCACCGTACCGCCGCTCACCTGGCCGGGTTTTCCCGCGGCCCGAATTGCAGCGGATTGCGCGCTCGTCCCGGAGGTTCCTGCCTTGTTCGTGGCGGACACGGTAAACGTGTAGCTCGATTCGGAGTTGTCCACCGTGACGTTCTGCGAGGTGCCCGCGACCTGCTGGGAGGCGACCACCGCCCCTCCCCTCAGAGTGGTCAGGGTATACGAGGACACGGCGTCGCCGTTGTTGTTAGGAGCCGTCCAGGACACCCTGAGCTGGCTTTGGGTGCCCACCGAAGGGGCCGCCGTCGCTGATGGCGCAGACGGAGTCGCCGGCACACCGGCGGGGACTTCGGCAGCGGAGTAGCCGCTCCACTCGGACGGTTCTTTGGCGTCATTCCGGGCCAGGACGCGCACCTTGTAGGAAACGCCGTTCTGGAGTCCCTTCCAGACGTAGCTGACGGCTGTCAGGTTCTGGATCTGGGCGTTCTGCCCGGCGGGGGCCGGCGAAATCTCCAGATCGTAGGACTTGACCGGTGATCCCTTGCTGGCCGGAGCCACCCAGTTCACCGAGAGCTGCTTGTCGCCGAACTTGAGGGTCGGCGCAACAGGCGTATCCGGTTTGACGTCGGGACGTACTTCCGCCGAGGCGGGTGAACGGTCCGACTCGCCCAACTCGTTGGTGGCCGTGACCTCGAAAGAGTACTTGGTGTTGTTGACCAGTCCGGTGAGCGTGCAGGTGTTCGCCGGGCAGTCCTGCCTGAAGCCGGCGCCGTACACCGTGTATTTGGTGATCGGCGCGCCGCGGTCGGCGGGCGCACTCCAGGACAGCAGTGCCGTCTGGTCCCCGACACTCTGCGCCTGTGGTGTGGTGGGTGCCAGTGGCTTGTCCTTGACCGTCAGCCGGATCCGGGCCGTGGCCTGCCTGGAGGCTTCCTGGGTCTTGTCAGCCACTGTGTAGGAGACCACCATAGATCCGCTGAATCCCGGAGCGGGTGTCACGGTGACCGAGTCGCCGTTCACCTCCACGTTTCCGCTGCCGGTTTCCGTGGCGGCTGCAACGATTTTCAGAGCTTCTTCGGGGAAGGGGTTGGAGTCGTTGGCCAGGACCTTGACAGTCACCGGTTTACCGGCGGCGGCATTGGGTTCGAGGTCGTCATTGGCTACGGGCTTCGGCCGGTTGGAGGCGACGACGGACAGCTGGTACGTGGCGGTCGCCGTCAGCCCCCGCGGATCGGTCGCCTTGACCTGTACGGCTCCCGCGGTGCCGGTGGCAGTGGATCCGTCCACCGAGGCCTTGAGGATCTTGCCGTCCACGCGGGCGTTGAAGCTGGCAGGGCTGCCGCCCGCCAGTTCGTACTTCATGTTGTCCACGTCGTTACGGTCGGGATCCGAGGTCAGCCGGCTCAGGTCGAGGTCGGCTGACTCCCCCTTCGGCACCTCAATTTTGGCCCCCAGGAGTTCCGGCGGATTGTTGCGGTTGGGGTCCGGCAATACCTTGGTGCGGATGCTCAGGGTGGACTTCAGGCCTGCAGGATCGTCAACGGCGGTGCCGTCGGTCACTTCGAAGCTCAGCGAGCCCGGGCCAACGTAGTCCGAGCCCGCGGTGTACTTCAACGAGGTTCCGTCGTCGGCAACGGGATTGCCGCCGTCCGAGCCGATCAGCTTGATGCGGTCCGCCTGGGTCAGACGCGGTGACCGGCCCTCCCGGACTCTAACCCATTCCTTGAGGTCAACGTTGACGGATTGCCCCGAGATCACCTCGATGACCTCGTCCTTGGCCAGGGTGGGAACCTGCTGCCCCAATCCCGGCACCCAGATGATGGCGGTGGACTTCTGCCCGTCAACATCCTCAACGGTGTACGGGATGAGCTGCGGGGCCTCGGTGAGGTCCACGATGACGTTCCCGTCGGGGCCGGGACGGGCAGTGGTGGCCTCGGTGCTGATCTTGAGGTTTTCGCCCACACCGTCGGGGTCTTCATCGTTTTTGAGGACGGGCACGTCAACGGCGGTCTTTCCCATGGCCTGGGCGGACGTCACCCGGTCATCGCGAGCAATGGGCGCCTTCAGGGGCACGTCGTTGTCCACGACCACGCGGATGGTGGCCTGGGCCTCGGCTCCCCTGTCATCGGCAATGGTGTAGCGGACGTTGACCGTCCCGGCGGCGTTGGGGGCCAGCAGGATGATGCGTCCGCTGGTCTTACTGACGGTGGCCTGGAGGGCGGCGTCGGCTTCAATTCCGTCCGTGAGGATGCGGACGGGGTCGCCGTCGGGATCGGTGTCGTTGCGGGTCGCGTCGACGGCGATCTGCCGTCCGGGCCGGACCTTCACCTCGTCATCCACCGGGGTGGGGTTCTGGTTCGTCTCACCCCGGGGGGCGATGCCGACCGTCACGGTGCCGGTGTTGACGGCACCCTGGCGGTCAACCACTTTGTAGCGGAACGTGTCGGTTCCGGCGCCGTCGCCGGCGGCGATGAAGTCGATGAAGTTGCTGCCGACAGTGGCGGTTCCCATGGCCGGGGTGCTGTCAATGCCGGTGAGCTGCACGGAGTCGCCGTCGGGATCAATACCGTCCAGCGGCACAGGGATCCGAACCGTTCCCGCAGCCACGACGCGGGCGGTCAGGTTCGGGGGCTGCGGGCGCGAGTTTTGTGCCCCTTCGAGCGGAAGGATGTGGATGGTGACCGCGGCGGCACTTTTCTGCCCTTGGGGGTCAACCGCGTTGTAGATGGCCCTGACAGTCTTGGGCTGCGGACCGGCAATGAACCGCAGGGTGTTTTCGGAGACAAAGCTCTTGCCGTCCAGTTCATCCACGGCCTGTGGCAGGACCGGGTCAACACTCAACTCCAGGCCCTGGGGGTGGGTGTCATTCTGCAGAACCGGAATGGTGACGACGTCGTTGACCCGGACGTTCACTTCGTCCGGCTTCGGTTGGGGTGCTTCGACGACGGCGGGCGCGGGCACGGGGACCCCGGAGACGCTGCCCGTGGCTGATTTTTTGCCGTTGGACATGGTGTATTCGAAGAGGAACGGATCCTTGGTTCCCAGCACGTCGGTGATGCGCAGGACGCTGTGGTCGATCACGCTCACCGAGGCGGTGGTGTTCTCCGGGAGCTTCACGGACTGCAGCACCAGGACGCCGCCTGACGGGTCGGAGTCGTTGGCCAGCGGGTCCAGGAGGACGCTGCCGCCGGTTGGCATGAGTGCCACGTCGTGCACGGCGACAGGGTCACCGCCATCGTTGCCTGATTCGACGTCGACGCGGATGAGGCCCTGGCTGCTTTGCGGTCCGTTGCTGGCGATGTAAGTCAGGTAGACCGGTCCGGGGGTGCTGCTGCGGAAGGTAAAGGTGCCGCCGTCCGTCACGGGGCCAAGTTCCGCGGGGCCGTTGGCTTCCACCTGGGCCAGGCGAAGGGCGCCGCCGTTGGGATCGACGTCGTTTTTCAACGGTGAGATGACCAGATCCTGACCCACAACCGCGGTGACGTGGTCGGCGTTGACCACCGGTGCCAGGGCGCCCGGCGGCTGGACACTGACCACTACCTTGCCGGTGACCGTGGCGCGGCCATCCCAGATGGTTACTGTGACGTTCTTCTTGCCGGCAGTGGCCCCGGAGTCCTGGAACGTGAGCAGCCCGTCACGCCGGACCTTGACCTGGTCCTGGTCGTTGTCGGCCTTGGCGTCCATGAGGACCAGGTCGTCGCCGTCGGGGTCGATCCAGTCGGTGAGGATGTTCTGGCTGACGGTTTTGCCCTGTTCCACCAGCATGGTGGTGTCTTCGCCGCGCTTGAACTTGGGCGGCTTGTTTTCGTCCGGTCCCACCACGCTGAGCGTCACCTGGCCGGTCGCCGACAGGCCGCGTCCGTCAGAGGCGCTGTAGTTGAAGGTTTCCGTGCCGGGCTTGGCGTCAGCGGGCACGGAGATTTGGAAGGCGGTGCCGCCGTAGATGCTCTGCAGGGAGCCGGACTTGGGCCCCGAATCCCCCACCGCTGCCGTCAGCACGTCGCCGTCGGGGTCGGAGTCGTTGTCCAGGACGCTGAGGATGGTGGTACGGCCTAGGCGGACGCCGACGGCGTCGGGTTTGGTTTCCGGTGGCCGGTTGGGCTTGGTCCGGTCGGGCAGGACGTTGATGGTGTTGTTGTCCGCCGACTCCTGGTCCTGGTCGTCAGATTCGTTCTTGGGTGGAATGACGTCGTCCCAGTTGTTGACCAGCTGCATGTTCTGGTTGACCAGCCACACATTCCCGGAGTTCACATCATTCAGGACCACCAGGTCCCGGTTCACCCGGAAAACATACGACGGCGACGCACTCGCCTTCGGCACGTCCACCTTCTTATCGTCACCATCATTGACGCAGTCCCGGACATACTTGTTCGCCCCCGACCACGCCGCATGCACGCACCCGCCCAACTGCACCGGCGCAGCCGGGACACCCTCGCCGTCGAACGTCACCGTCTTCGCAGTGGAACCGTCCAACGGCTGCTTCAACAACGCCTTCCGCGTCGAAATCGCCACAAAGTCACTCGCCGCACCACCCTGCTGCAACTTCGCATCCCGAGCATTCTCCAACCCAAGCCGCTTACCACCAGGCAGAAACATGCTCCCCGCCGCAGCATCCAGTACAACCGGCTGATCCCCCACCACCGTGATCTGCAGATCCCCCGCACCCTTAAGCCCATCCCAGGTACTGGACTCCGACGACGTCACTGCCCCGTCCCCGTCCACACCCGTCACCGACACAACGCCGGTCTTGGGATCTGCCGAATAGATCCGGTCATCACCGCCCACGGCGGACACAATCCCCGCTGAACCCACCAACACCGGTTCCGACGCTTCCTTATCAAAACCATTCACCGTGGACGGCGACACGGCCCACACCTTGCCTGAACCGGCGTCAGTCACGGAAATCGTCCGCTCGCCAAAACTCACGTCCGCGGAGCCCGGCAGCTGCTTGTCGCCGCCCAGGCGCATGTTGGCAGGCGACACCTGGTTTAGCGTCGAACCCGTCGCGTCGTCCACAAACACATCCCCGGCGTTCTGCAACACATCAAACGTCGTCGACGCCGGCGTCACCGCACCGTCCAGGACGCGCGACGGGTAATTCAGCCGGCCCACAGCATTTTTGGACTTGCTGACAACCCACACGCCGCCGTCGTTCAACTCCACCTCGGTGGTCTTAAAACCCGGATACAACACGGCACCCGTCACCACAACAGCCAACACAGCACCGAACGCAGTACCGGTGACGACTTTCTTATGGCGCCTCTTCAGCCCAAGCTTCCCCAGCAGAGTTGTCACAGCGTTACGTTTCCCCCAGATAGTGTTGCCGGATGGCGGCCCTGTCGCACGACAGGAAGCAGGCTTTCTTTCCCCTGGGCCAGCCTACCGAACCCCCGCAGCCCCTGCGATGGGGACAACTGCCCGCGCCTCCCGGCGCGGTTTGTGTCAGCAACGCGGGGCTCCCAGAGCTGCAGAGTCCGCAAGCGTGGTGTGGCGGGCGATCACATAGCACACCCAGTGCAGCGTGGACGCGGGCGGCCACAAGGTCCGACTATAGCGCGATACGCCATCAACTGGATAAACCCGCAGGTCAGGGCAAGGCAGGGTCCGCGGCGCGCGAATCCCTAGTCGACGACCAGGCCCTTGCCTTCGCCGCGCGCCAGGAGCACGGGGTGGATTTCGCCGAAGCCGCGCACGTTTTCCGCGGGCTGCGGGACCAGGACGAAGCGTTCGTCCTGGTCCAGCGCCGAGGCGGTCATGGAGTCGATCAGGACGGTCCCCGGATCAGCAAGGGTGGTCAGCCGGGCAGCAAGGTTGACTGTGGGGCCATAGATGTCACCCAGCCGGGAGAGGATCCTGCCCCAGACCATCGCCACCCGCGCCTCGGGCAGGATCTCATCCTCGGTGAAAGCCTGGGAGAGGGCCAGCGAGATTTCGGCACCGGCAGCGGGAGTCTCAGCGATGTACAGGACTTCGTCGCCGACAGTCTTGACCAACCGGCCGCCGCCCACGGAGATGATCTCAGCGCATTTGTTCTCAAAGCGCTGGACCAGGCGGGCGAGGGTCTTTTCGTTCATCCGGCGGGACAGGCTTGTGTAGGAAACCAGGTCAGCGAAACCGACGGCGCGGGCCAGCGGCAGCGGAGCGTCGTCCTCGTCACCTTCGCGGCCTTCCTCGCTGGCCTGCAGCCCGGCTTCGGCGCGAACGGCCAGCCGCTGCACGCCGGCGTTGAGCTGCCGCCGCCAGGAATAGACAAGCATGTGCTCCAGCGCGTCGAGCAGGGCCGGAAGCTCGTTGACCAGGCGCTTTCGCGCCACAGCATCGGTGACACCCTGCTCGTGGACCATGTCCTCTACCAGGGCTTCGATCTGCCAGACCACCATGCGGTCGGTCATCTGCCCGATGGCGCGGGTGACAGAAATTGCGGCTTCTTCCGTCAGGACCCCGCTGCGGACCAGGTCCACCACCGTTGAAAGAGCGGCCTGGTCGCGTTCGGTGAAGGCCACGTCCTCGTCGCCGAAATTCGGAAAGCCCAGTGCGCGCCACAGCTTCCGCGCAGACAGGAGCGACAACCCGGCCCCGGCGGCCACTTCGCGGCGCCGCAGCTTGCGCTCACCGCCGAGCAGCCTGGCCTCGAGTGTTTTGGCCGCCAGCCGTTCGAGGGACAGCGTGCCTGTTGGAGGATGGGCACTCTCAGCCGTGGGGGTAGGAAGGGCCGGCTGGCCCTGTTCGTCCTCATCGTTCATCGTGTCCACCTTCTCTCAACTCCCACGGCAGTTCGTCGTCGCCATAGTCCGGCAATTCATCGGCCGCCGAATCCCTGCCCGCAGGCAGTTCGGCAACGGCATCCAGCAGGAAATCCCTGAACCGCGCTGCTTCCGGGACGTCCTGGATGGTCACCACGCTTTGGTACCCGGTTTCCAAGGATATATTCCCGGAGCGCAATATCCGCTGCACCAATGACTGGTGGACCGTCACGTTGCGCACCGAACCCAGATTGACCTGTTCATCCCGGCGCCGCATCATCCCGTAGCGGGCAACAACCCGCCGGCTGGTGAGTATGTACCGGGTCGCCTGCCAGCGCAGCAGCCGCGGCAGGCAATAGGCCAACCATATCCACGCGGCGGCCAGGACGCATGCGAGGACCATCCACGGCGCCCAGTCCGCGGACAGAGCCGGCACCAGCCTGGAGGCCTCGCCGCGCAGGGTCCAGGCGCTGGCGAAGGCAGCGGCGGCGGGCGCGGCGATAAAGGCTGCCGCCGGGCCGGTGAGTTTCCTCGGCTGTGGACGCGTAATGGTTATGACCTGTTCGCCGGGCACGAGGCCTTTACGCATAACCGCCTTCGGAGTCCGCGCCTGGCGGGGACCAAGGACGCAGATGGACCACATCGCCGGCGGTCACCACATGTTCCCGGGCGTCTTTGTCCACCACCAGCAGGGAACCGTACTCGTCCAACCTTGTTGCATGTCCAATGATCTCGTGGTCGCCCGGCAGTTGCGCGCGTACCTGCCTGCCGAGGGTGACCATCACCGACTCCACCCGCTTGTGGAGCGAGGGGCCGCCGGCCAATCCGGCGGTGGGGTCGCCGTCGGCATTGCAGAAACTGCGGTACAGGCGGGCGAAATGCGCCAGGTAGCTCTTGAGAAGTTCGGTCCGGTCCACGGTCAGCGGCTGCTCCAGTGCCACGGAGGTGGCTGTGGGCACCGGCAGTTCCGCCTCCGTCAATGTCACGTTGAGGCCCGTCCCCAGCACCACCGGCGGGACTGAACCGTCGCCCATGGGGCCCATTTGGGCCAGGATCCCGGCAATTTTGCGTCCGCGGACCAGGACGTCGTTGGGCCATTTGAGCTCTGCGGGGATGCCGGCAGTCTCCAGCAGGGTCTCCCGCAGGGCCAGCGCGGCCAGCAGCGAGAGCCACGAGTACGTGTGCGTGGGCAACGGCCGGCCCTCGGCGTTTGCGGGCCGGAGGACAAGAGAGACGGACACCGAACTCAGGGGCGGCGCTTCCCAGCTCCGGTCCAGCCTGCCCCGGGCCGCGGTCTGGTATTCGGCAGTCAGGACCGACAGGTCGGGCCACTCCTTCGGCTCAACGGTCACTGCCCGCACGAGGTCTGCGTTGGTGGATCCGGTGGAGTCCACCACCACCATTTTCGCAATGCCCGTGACGGCCAGGAAGTCCTGGTCCGCCAGGGCCGCGCGGTTCAACGGACGTGCCGGAGTGTGTGAGTCAGCCATGAGTGAATCCTATCGACTTACACCCCTTCGGAGGCTCTTCCGCCGGCCGCGTGACCCGGGCGATGGCCCAGGCGGTGGCCCGGCTGCGCGCTAGAGGAAGATATCCGGCACCAGCTGCTCCTCGGCTGCGCCCAGGCTGTAGGGCCGGAAGTCGGCCACCCCTGCCCCGGCCAGCACCTGTTCATCCGTGTAGAAGTTTCCGCTGGGGGCATTCCCGCCTGCGGCCGGGGAACCGGCGAGATTGGCGCCGGTCAGGATCGCGTGTGCGGCGTCGGCCATGATCTGCGGCCCGCGGGCAGCCTGGACCATGGCCTGGCCGCCGGGCATATTCCGGATGGCGGCGGTGTCGATCAGCGTGCACGGCCAGAGGGAGTTGACCGTGATCCCGTCCGCTTTGAGCTCCTCGGCCAGGCCCAGAGTGGTCAGGCTCATGCCGTATTTCGCCATGGTGTAGGCAAGGTGCCGGCCGGCCCATTTGGGGTCCAGGTTCAGCGGCGGCGAGAGCGTAAGGATGTGGGCATTCGCAGATTTACGCAGTGCCGGCAGCGCCAGCTTGGAGAGCAGGAACGTCCCGCGAACGTTAATGTCCTGCATCAGGTCATAGCGTTTCATGTCCACCCGGTCCGTCGTGGACAGGTCGATGGCCGAGGCATTGTTCAGCACCACATCGATACCGCCGAAGTGCTCGACGGCGGCGGTCACGGCGCCTGCAACGTCCTCGTCGCGGCGCACATCGCCCACAATGGCAAGGGCTTTGCCGCCGGCGGCCTCAATCTGTTCAGCGGCACTGTGGACTGTGCCGGCGAGTGTTGCATGGGGCTCGCCGGTCTTGGCCAGCAGCACAACGTTTGCCCCGTCCAGGGCGGCACGAGTGGCGATGGCCAGGCCGATTCCGCGGCTGCCGCCGGACATCAGGATGGTGCGGCCCTGAAGGGACCCTGTTGCCCGGTACGGCGTGGCGGCGGTGGACCTTGCGTCTTTGCTGGAAGTCATGGGCTCCACTGTAGCCCAGTAATGTTACTCACCAGTAACATGCGCCTTGGTGGGCGGATGTGTCCGAAAATTGTAGGGTTTCTACAGCCGCCGTCCGCAAAAGCGTCATTAGACTAGCCAGCAGGGTTCGTCCTTTGTGCGGAAGCTACTTAAATCCCGCGCTTCGCGACCCGCCCAGCACCGAGACGCAGCACCATTTTCTTACGCACCAATCTGCTACAGAGCCGGAGACACTTGATGAGCCACGACCTGACCACGACAGCGGGAAAAATCGCCGACTTCCGCGACCGCCAGGCCCGTGCAGAGCAGCCGTCAGGCCCCGAAGCCATCGAAAAGCAGCATGCGCGCGGCAAGAACACCGCCCGCGAGCGCGTGGAACTCCTGCTGGACGAGGGCTCTTTTGTGGAGCTGGACGCACTGGCGGTGCACCGCTCCACGGCCTTCGGCATGGAAAAGAAGAAACCCCTCGGTGACGGCCTGGTCTCCGGTTACGGCACGGTGGACGGGCGCCCCGTGGCCGTCTACAGCCAGGATTTCTCCGTCTACGGCGGGTCCCTGAGCCAGGTCAACGGCGAAAAGATTGTCAAAGTGCAGGAGTTCGCCCTGCGTAACGGCTGCCCTGTGGTGGGCATCCTCGACGGCGGCGGTGCCCGCATCCAGGAAGGCGTCGCCTCCCTGGCCATGTTCGCGGACATCTTCCGCAACAACGTCCACGCCTCCGGTGTGGTCCCCCAGATCTCCCTCATCATGGGACCGTCAGCCGGCGGCGCCGCATACTCCCCCGCCCTCACGGACTATGTGGTCATGGTGGACAAGACCTCGCACATGTTCATCACCGGCCCTGACGTCATCAAGACCGTCACGGGCGAAGACGTGGACATGGAAACCCTCGGCGGCGCACGGCAGCACAACGCCACCACGGGCACGTCCACCTACCTGGCCTCCGACGAGGCCGACGCCATCGGTTTCGTCCGTGAACTGCTGGACTTCCTGCCGTCCAACAACCTTGCCGAGGCCCCGGTCCTGGAGCACCAGCAGGAACTGGAACTCGACGCCGACGACCTCACCCTGGATGCCCTCGTCCCGGACTCCGCGAACCAGCCGTACGACATGCGCACCGTCATCGAACAGATCGTGGACGACGCGCATTTCCTGGAGATGCAGTCCCTCTACGCCCCCAACGTGATCATCGGCTACGGCCGGGTTGAAGGACACACCGTGGGGATCGTGGCCAACCAGCCGATGCAGTTCGCCGGCACGCTGGACATCGCCGCCTCCGAGAAGGCCGCCCGCTTCGTCCGGCACTGCGACGCCTTCAACATCCCCATCATCACGCTCGTGGACGTGCCGGGGTTCCTGCCCGGCAAGGACCAGGAGTTCCAGGGCATTATCCGCCGCGGCGCGAAGCTGCTTTATGCCTACGCGGAAGCCACCGTCCCGAAGCTGACCGTGATCACCCGCAAGGCGTACGGCGGGGCGTACATCGTGATGGGGTCGAAGAAGCTCGGCGCGGACCTCAACCTCGCCTGGCCCACGGCCCAGATTGGCGTCATGGGTGCCCAGGGTGCGGTGAACATCCTGTACCGCCGCGACCTGGCCGCCGTCGCTGAGGCCGGCGGCGACGTTGAGGCGCGCCGGGCCGAGGTGATCCGGCAATACGAAGAAGAGCTCCTGAACCCTTACCAGGCTGCGGAGCTGGGCTACGTGGACGCAGTGATCGCCCCGTCCGAGACCAGGATGCAGATCATCAGGGGGCTGCGCGCCCTTCGCGACAAGCGGGCGAGCCTGCCCGCCAAAAAGCACGGGAACATCCCGCTGTGACCCCCGACCCGGACCACAATCACAACCCGGCCGCCGAAACCTCGCCGCCACTGTTCTCCGTGGTCAAGGGCGAACCGTCGGCCGAGGAGCTCGCTGCGCTGACCGCCGTCGTGCTTTCCCTGGGCGTCACGGACGCTCCGGAGACCGGCGGGAAGCCGGCACTCCGGCACTGGGTGCGCCGGCAGCAGCTGCGGCTTGCGCCCACGCCGGGTCCCGGCGCCTGGAAGCGGAGCCGGGGCTAAGCTCGTGGGGTGACTAACGAAACCGCGCCTGACGTCCGTCCGCACTCCGCCGTCGATGCCGTGGCGGATGCCTACACCGACACGCTCATCCGGTTGAATCCGTCCTTCGCCACCGAGCTCGGGCTGCCCGGCCACGAGACCGGGTACCCCGACTACTCCCCTGCCGGCATCGCCGAATTCGCCGCGGAGGCCCGGAAGGCACTGTCTGCCCTGGACGGCCTGGCACCGGCGGACGACGTGGACGCCGTCACGCTGGACGCCATGCGGGAGCGCCTGGGGCTGCAGCTGGAAATCCACGAGTCCGGCTGGGACGAAGCGGACCTGAACAATATTGCTTCGCCCGCGCAGGACATCCGCTCCATTTTTGATCTGATGCCCACTGATACGGCCGCGCAGTGGGAACACATCGCGGGCCGTGCCCTCAACGTTCCGGGCGCCATCGCCGGCTACACCGAGTCGCTCCGCCATGCCAGGGATGCCGGGAAAGTGGCGGCGGCCCGGCAGGTCTCCACGGTCATCGAACAGGCCACCAAATACGCTGCCGGGGACGGCTTCTTCGCGAAGCTCGCCGCCGGCGCGCGCACCACTGACGGGCCCCTTGACGCGGCCGTCCAGGTAAAGCTCGACGCCGGCGCCGACGCAGCGCGCGGCGCTTACCGGCAGCTCGCGGACTTCCTCCGCACGGAGCTGCTGCCTGCGGCACCGGCGAAGGACGCCGTCGGCCGGGAACGCTACGCACTGGCCTCGCGCTCCTTCCTCGGCGCCGCCGTCGACCTCGAAGAGACCTACGCCTGGGGAGTCCAGGAACTGGACCGGCTGATCGCCGAGCAGGAGAAGGTGGCCGCCACCATCAAACCCGGGGCCGGCATCGCGGAGGCCAAGGACGCCCTCAACAACGACCCCGCCCGCCGGCTCAAAGGCACGGACGCCCTCAAAGCCTGGATGCAGGACCTCTCCGACAAAGCCGTTGCCGACCTTGCCGGCGTGCACTTCGACATCCCCGACGTCATGAAGAAGCTGGAATGCCTGATAGCCCCCACCGATGAGGGCGGCATCTACTACACCGGACCCTCCGACGATTTCAGCCGTCCCGGCCGGATGTGGTGGTCCGTTCCCGCGGGCGAGGACACCTTCACCACCTGGGCCGAAACCACCACCGTCTACCACGAGGGCGTGCCTGGCCACCACCTTCAGGTAGCCACCGCCACCTACCGGCGGGAGCTGCTCAACAAGTGGCGACGCAACGTCTGCTGGACCTCCGGCCACGGCGAAGGCTGGGCCCTGTACGCCGAAAAACTGATGCAGGAGCTCGGATACCTGTCCGATCCTGGCGACCATATGGGCATGCTCGACATGCAGCGGATGCGGGCCGCACGGGTGGTGTTCGACATCGGCGTCCACCTCGAACTCGACGTCCCCGAACGCTGGGGCACCGGCACCTGGACGCCGGAGAAGGGCTACGCCTTCCTCCAGGAAAACCTGGACATCAGCGAAGGCCAGCTCAACTTCGAGTTCACCCGCTACCTCGGCTGGCCGGGCCAGGCCCCGTCCTACAAGGTGGGCCAGCGCCTCTGGGAACAGATCCGCGCCGACCTTGAAGCCCGGCCCGGCTTCGACCTCAAGTCCTTCCACACCAGGGCCCTGAACATCGGTTCGGTGGGCCTGGATACGCTGCGGCGGGCCCTGCTTTCCTAGAGACGTTTGCCACACCCAGGCGGGGAATAACTTCACAATCGGCTGGTATGACGCCGGAATGGCGCGGATTTGCCGGCGGAAAAGGAAATGTGACGGGGTAACATTTCTCAACATCCTTTAGCCGTGATAAGTACCCCAGCCCTAGCGTATTCAGGTGAGCACTCAAACCCGCACCCCCGAATCCGCAGGAAGTACCGGCTTCCAGCTGCCCAAATGGGCCGGCTCGTTCGGCTTCCAGATCATTGCCGCACTGATTGTCGGCCTGGGCCTTGGCCTGCTGGCCAAATACACCGGCAGCACCAAGGAAGCCCCCAACGGCCTTGGCGCAACGCTGCAGACCATCGGCTCCAGCTACATCTCGCTGCTGCAGACCGCCGTGGTCCCGCTGATCTTCACCGCAGTGGTCAGCTCGATTTCGAACCTGCGCCAGGTCTCCAACGCCGCCAAGCTGGCGTGGAACACCCTGCTGTGGTTCGCCATCACATCGCTGATCGCGGTCCTGATCGGCATCGGCCTTGGTGTCCTCCTGCAGCCGGGGGCCAACACCGGCATCACGCAGGAAGCCAAGTACGCCGGCAAGACCGGTGACTGGTGGTCGTTCCTGATCGGCCTGTTCCCCAAGAACTTCCTGGGCCTCGGCGCCAGCTCCACGGTGACGGAAAGCGCCAACGCCGCCACCACCGTCAGCACCTCCGTCAGTTTCAACGTCCTCCAGATCCTGGTTATCGCCATCGCCGTCGGCGTCGCGGCCCTCAAGGTGGGCAAGGCCGCCGAGCCTTTCCTGAACCTCAACGCGTCCGCCCTGGCCGTTATCCAGAAGGTCCTGTGGTGGATCATCCGGATCGCGCCCCTCGGCACCGTGGGCCTGATCGGCAACGCCGTGGCCGTCTACGGCTGGGACACCATCGGCGCGCTGGGCAAGTTCACGTTCGCCATCTACGTTGGCCTGGCCCTGGTCATGTTCGTTGTGTACCCGGTCCTGGTCCGCACGCACGGGCTCTCCATCAAGCAGTACTTCTCCGGCGTCTGGCCGGCCGTGCAGCTTGCCTTCGTCTCACGCTCCTCCATCGGAACCCTGCCGCTGACCCAGCGGGTCACCGAACGCAACCTGGGCGTCCCCCGCGCCTATGCCTCGTTCGCAGTGCCCCTGGGGGCCACCACCAAGATGGACGGCTGCGCAGCCATCTACCCGGCCATCTCCGCCATCTTCGTGGCGCAGTTCTTCGGCATCCAGCTCGACTTCACCCAGTACATCCTCATCGCACTGGTTTCGGTCCTCGGTTCCGCCGCAACGGCAGGCACTACGGGCGCCGTGGTGATGCTCACGCTGACGCTCTCCACGCTGGGACTGCCGCTGGCCGGCGTCGGCCTCCTGCTGGCCGTTGACCCCATCCTCGACATGGGCCGGACCGCACTCAACGTCGCGGGACAGGCGCTCGTCCCGGCCATCGTCTCCAAGCGCCAGGGCATCCTGGACGAGGCGCTGTACAACGCTCCCCGCAACGGCAACCCGTTCGCGGACGACACCGAGTCCGACTCCGACACCGCCGCTGCGGACCCCTCCGCCGCCGCCCGGGCTACTGACTCATCCGACGCCGGCAGGGAGCTGTCCGGCGCGAAGGCCTGACCCTGAAGGCCTGACCGTGAAGGCTTGATCGTGAGGCCTGATCCAGGCAAAGAGTCGACAACGAAGCAGTCCCCGGGAGCTCTCCAGCTCCCGGGGACTGCTTCGTTTTGTGCGCAACCGGCTGCGGCCGGACGTCAGCGGCCGCCGCCGCCAATCACCCCGTTCTGCACCGCCTTAGTGACCGCGTCGGCCTCGGCCTGAGTCAGCTTGCCGTCAGTAACGGCCTTATCCAGCCGGGTCTTCAGCGCTGCGGCGTGTTCTGTCTGTTCAGCGGTACGCAGCTCCTCCAGTGCGGCCGTCACCTTGGCTTCATCGATGCCCAGCGACGCTGCGAGCGACTTGGCGAGCTCAGCCTGCATCGCTGCGGGGTCCGGGCGGGTTCCGTCAGCCGACGTACCCTTCCCGGTGCCGGCAGCGGGCTTGTTGGCGTCACGGAAGGCCTTCAGGGCATCCGTCAGCTTGGTCTGGTCCACGCCCAGTTTCGTGGCCAGTTCAGTTGCGTCCTCGCCACCGAAGCCGAAGCCGCCATGGCCACCATGGCCACCGCGGCCGCCCCTGCCGTCCGTCGGAGCAGTGCCGGTGCTGCCGTCCGTGGAGGTGCTCGAGCCGGCGCTGGGGGCCGGCGTCGGCGTGGTGGTTGCGGAGGCCACCCCGGCAACCCCGATGCCTGCCCCAAGGGCCAACGCCGCGGCCGCCAGGCCCAGCGTAATTCTCCTAGTGCGTGCCATTCGTTTCTCCTGAATCTGCCGCCCACGGACGGCTGGGTCATCTACTTCCCTGACGGGACCCTTCCACTCTCCTACGGCAGGATCTGCCCCGGCTGTTGGGAACCTTTCATCTTCCTGTGAATTAATTTGCGCACTGTGCAAACTTGCACGTAGTGTAATTTCGTGCCAGACACCCTCTCCCGGCGGGAACGCAACAAGGCCGCCACCCGGCAGGCCATCACCGATGCCGCCTTTACCCTGCTGCGTGCCAACGGGCCGGGGACCTTCACCGTGGAGGACATCGCTGAGGCAGCCGGCATCTCGCGGCGGACCTTCTTCAACTACTTCAGCAGCATTGAGGCTGCCCTGGCCTCGGTAACGAACGGATTCCTGGACAGCGCCCTGCAGCAGTTCCGGCAGCGGCCCGCCGACGAGCCCATCCTCGAATCCGCCCGGGCGGCCCTCATGCAGCTGGCGGACCCCATGACCGTGGCCCCGCTGGCTGAGCTCTTCACCCTGACCCAGGAAAACGCGCTCCTGTCCCGCTCCGAACTCGAAGCCTGGGACCAGTGCACCGAGCAAATCATCAACGCGGCCCGGGAACGCCTCGGCGACAATCCCGGCGCCGCCGTCGACGAACTGTACCTGCGCGCCCTTGCCGGATCTGTCATCGCCTGCGGAAAGGCGGCGATGGACGTCTGGTTCGCCCAGTGCGGCGCCGACCTGTCGCCGGCTTCGCTTGCCGTCCTGCGCCAACTGCTCATTGATGCCATGGGCCATCTCGGCTCCGGCTTCGGCAGCCCTGCCCCAGCTCCAACCGCCACCACCAACCCCCTCAAAGAACGGCTCTGACATGGCCCTGCTGCTCTACCGCCTCGGCAAGTTCTCCTACCGTCACCGCTGGCTGGTCATCTCACTCTGGCTCGCCGTCCTGGTGGCGGTAGGAGGCTCCGCTGCCGCCTTCCACGGCACACTGTCCAACAACTTCCAGATTCCCGGCACGGAAACCCAACGCATCGCGGACAAGCTGAAACAAGAGCTGCCGGCAGCCTCCGGCGGTTCCGCCACGATCGTCTTCGAGGCGCCCGCCGGGGGCTTCACCGACCAAAGCCGTTCAGCCGTCACGGCGGCCCTGGCCAAACTCGGGGATCTGCCGGACGTCAAAGCCACCACTGATCCGTTCGCCACCCAGGCGCAGCTGGACCAGGCCGGACAGGCCATCACCGACGGTGCGCAGCAGCTGGCCGCCGGTCAGGCCAAGCTGGACACCTCACGCGCCCAGCTGGATGCCGGCGCAGCACAGCTGAGTGCCGCGGAGCAGCAGCTGACGGCTGCCGGGGCGCCCGCCGCCGTCATCGACGCACGGCTGGGACAGCAGAAGGCTGCACTGGCCCAGGGGCAGGAACAGCTTGCCGCGGGCACGAAGGAACTTGACGCCGCCAAGGCAAAGCTGGAGCTCGGCAAACGCCAGGCGGAAGCCTCCGCCGGGATCCGGTTCGTCTCCGAGGACGGCCAGGCCGCCGTGGCCCAGGTCCAGTTCACCACCTCCATCAACGCCCTGACCCCCGCGGTCCGCCAGCAGGTCCAGGACATCGCCCACGAAACGTCGGCCGCCGGCGTCACGGCGCTGGCCAGCAAGGAAATCACCGAAGACATCTCCGAGCTCTTCGGCACCGCTGAAATCATCGGCATTGCCGTGGCCGCCCTGGTCCTGATCCTCATGCTGGGCACACTCATCGCCGCGGGCCTGCCGCTGCTGATGGCCATCATCGGCGTCGGAGTGGGCGTGGGCATCACGTTCGCCCTGTCCGGCGCGTTCGACATGAGCTCCATCTCCCCCATGCTCGCCCTCATGCTGGGCCTCGCTGTCGGCATCGACTACTCCCTCTTCATCGTCAACCGGCACCGCACCCAGCTGCTCTCGGGCATGGATCCTGAAGAGTCAGTGGCACGGGCCACCGGAACATCCGGCAACGCCGTGCTCTTCGCCGGCCTGACCGTCATCATCGCCTTGGCCGCCCTGGTGGTGCCGGGACTGCCCTTCCTGAGCGTGATGGGCCTGGCAGCTGCGGGCACCGTGGCAGTGGCGGTCCTCGTGGCACTCACGCTGACACCGGCCATGCTGTCCCTGATCGGCCGCCGCATCATTTCCCGGCGGGCATGGGCCAAAGCCGAAGCCCACAACGCCGAGGCCGGACACGAGGCCGCCGACCAGGCCAAGGACGAGGCCAAGAGCACACGCGGCTGGGGCGGCCTGGTGACGAAGCACCCCATCGTGGCACTGGTGGCCGGCGTGCTCCTCCTGGGCGCCCTGGCGCTGCCCGCAACGCAGCTTCAGCTCGCCCTGCCGGACGGCGGCTCCGAACCCGTCGATTCCGAGGCCTACCAGGCCTACGACGTCACGGCCCGCAGCTTCGGCGAAGGCGTCACCGGCCCCATCGTGGTGGTCGGCGAGTTCCCGGCCAACCTGGACGCGACTCAGGCACAAAAGCTGCAGTTCGACGTCGCGGATCAGATCCGCGGCGTGGACCATGTGGTGGCCGCCGTTCCCGTGGCACTGAGCGAGGACCGCCGCACGGCCGTTTTCCAGGTCATCCCCGAGGAAGGGCCGGCCAAGGCAGGTACGGTCCAGGTGGTGCGCGACCTCCGCGAACGCGGTGCGCAGATCCAGGCCGATACGGGAGTCACCATCGGGCTGACCGGCCAGACCGCCGGCAACATCGACGTCTCCACGAAACTCGGCGACGCCCTGCCGCCCTACCTGGCCATCGTCGTCGGGCTGTCCCTGATCCTTTTACTCCTGGTGTTCCGCTCCATTGTGGTTCCGCTGCTGGCAACCGGCGGCTTCCTGCTCTCGCTGGCCGCAGCGTTCGGCCTGGTGGTTGCGGTCTACCAGTGGGGCTGGCTGGGCGGGGTGTTCGACGTCGCCAATCCGGGCGCGGTGCTGAGCTTCCTGCCGATCATCCTGATCGGCGTGCTGTTCGGCCTGGCCATGGACTACCAGGTGTTCATCGCGTCCGGCATGCGGGAGGCTTACATGCACGGCGCGCCGGCCAAAAAGGCAGTCCGGATCGGCTTCAGCCATGCCGGCGCCGTGGTCACCGCCGCCGCCATCATCATGGTCAGCGTGTTCGCCGGCTTCATCTTCAGCCACCTGACCATGGTCCGGCCGCTGGGCTTCGCCATGGCGTTCGGGGTGCTGCTCGATGCCTTTGTGGTCCGGATGACCATCGTGCCGGCCGTCATGTACCTGCTCGGCGAAAAGTCCTGGTGGCTGCCGAAGTGGCTGGACCGGATCCTGCCCGACGTGGACGTGGAGGGCGCCAAGCTCGAACGCCGGGAAAGCACGCCGCGGGAGCACCCGCAGCCGGTCCACTAGGCTGATTCCGTGACCCGCTTAATCCTGGCCTCCCAGTCCCCCGCCCGCACCAAACTCCTGGCAGACGCCGGCATCCGGCACTCGGTGCTGGTGTCCGACGTGGATGAGGACGCGGTCCAGGCCCGCTACGGCGTCACCGATCCGCACGACACCGCCCTGCTGTTGGCCCGCGCCAAGGCAGAGGCGGTGGCTGCGCTGCCGGAGGCGGAGGGTGCGCTGGTCATTGGCTGCGACTCGGTGTTTGAGTTCGACGGCGAGGCGCACGGCAAGCCCTACACCGCCGACGTCGCGCGCGAACGGATGCTCCGGATGAGCGGCAGCAGCGGGGTGCTGCACACCGGGCACTGGCTGGTGGACTGCCGCGCCACGGCGGCGGAGGACACCGACGAAGCGTCCGACGCCGGCGGCTCGGCGCCGGGGTCCGGCGCCACTCTCGGGGCGGTCACCTCCGCCGAGGTCCACTTCACGGTCATGGAACCGGAGGAAATCGACGCGTACATCGCCACCGGGGAACCGCTCCACTGCGCGGGGTCGTTTACCATCGACGGCTTCGGCGGGGCCTTCATCCGCAAGGTCGACGGGGACCCGCACACCGTCGTCGGGCTTTCCATTTCGACGCTCCGGGCGCTCCTGGGCCAGGCCAACGTGCGCATCACGGAGCTGTGGCCCGCGCCGTAAATCACCCCGATTGCTCGGACGTTTGTAGGTTCCCTACAAAGCAATGGCGGTTTACGCGCGGATTCCGCAAGTAATATCGGCGGAACCCTCAAAATCGCGCTAGGCTCCCTGAAGGAAAGAAGGAGACGCCTTGTCAGCAATTTTGGAGCAGTCCGCAAGTCCCGTGCAGTCGAACCTCACCAAGGTGCTGATCGCCAACCGCGGCGAAATCGCAGTGCGGATCATCCGCGCAGCACGTGATGAAGGTATTGCCTCCGTTGCCGTCTACGCCGATCCGGACCGGGACGCCCTGCACGTCCGGCTCGCGGACGAGGCCTACTCCCTCGGGGGCAACACCGCCGCCGAGTCCTACCTGGTGATGGACAAGATCATCGACGTCGCCCGCCAGTCCGGTGCCGACGCCATCCACCCCGGGTACGGGTTCCTCGCCGAAAACGCGGAGTTCGCCGCAAAGGTCATCGACGCCGGCATTATCTGGATCGGCCCCGGCCCAGCCGCCATCTCTGCCCTGGGTGACAAGGTCCAGGCCCGCCACATCGCCGAGAAGGTGGGCGCGCCCCAGGTCCCCGGCACCGCCGATCCCGTGCAGTCGGCGGAGGAAATCCTGGACTTCGTGGACAAGTTCGGCCTGCCGGTGGCCATCAAGGCTGCGTTCGGCGGCGGCGGCCGCGGCATCAAGGTGGCCCGCACCCGCGAGGAGATTCCGGAACTGTTCGAATCCGCCGTCCGGGAAGCCACAGCCGCCTTTGGCCGCGGCGAGTGCTTCATCGAGCGCTTCCTGGACGCCCCGCGCCACGTCGAAACCCAGTGCCTCGCGGACGCGCACGGCAACGTGGTTGTCATTTCCACGCGCGACTGCTCCCTGCAGCGCCGCAACCAGAAGCTTGTTGAAGAGGCCCCGGCCCCGTTCCTCACCGAAGACCAGAACCGCCGCCTGTACGAGTCGTCCAAGGCCATCCTGAAGGAAGCCGGCTACCTCGGCGCAGGCACCTGCGAATTCCTCGTGGGCCAGGACGGCACCATCTCGTTCCTGGAGGTCAACACCCGGCTGCAGGTGGAGCACTGCGTGTCGGAAGAGGTCACCGGCATCGATCTGGTCCGTGAACAGTTCCGCCTGGCCCGCGGCGAGGAACTGGGCTACGGCGACCCCGAGGTCCGCGGCCACTCCTTCGAGTTCCGGATCACCGGCGAGGACCCGGGCCGGAACTTCATGCCCGCACCCGGAACCATCACCACCCTGCGGAATCCCACGGGCCCCGGTGTCCGGATTGATTCCGGCATTGAGCAGGGCGACATCATCAGCGGCAACTTCGACTCCATGCTCACCAAGCTCATCGTCACCGGCGCCACGCGTGCCCAGGCCCTGCAGCGCTCCCGCCGAGCCCTGGAGGAGATGGTTGTAGAGGGCATCCCCACCGTCATCCCGTTCGACCTTGCCGTGGTCACCAACCCCGACTTCGCGCCGGTCGAGGGTCCCTTCAAGGTGCACACCCGCTGGATCGAAACGGAATTCGTCAACGACCTTCCCGCGTGGTCGCAGGACGGCGCAGGCGCCTCCGCGGAGGACGCGGGCGAGCGCCAGCGCGTGGTGGTCGAGGTCGGCGGCAAACGCCTTGAAGTGGTGCTACCCGCCTCGCTCGGATCCATCGGCGCGGGTGCCGGGGGCGGAGCAAAGGCCGGCAAGTCCAAGAAGCGGCTCCGCTCAGGCGGCGCCGCGGCAGCCGCCGCCGGCAATTCACTGACGTCCCCGATGCAGGGCACCATCGTCAAGGTTGCCGTGGCCAACGGCGACCTGGTGGTTGAAGGTGACCTGATTGTGGTGCTCGAGGCCATGAAGATGGAACAGCCGCTGACCGCGCACCGTTCCGGGACCATTTCCGGCCTTGGCGCCGCGGCCGGCGAAACGATTGCCGCCGGCGCGGTCATCGCCAGCATCGAAGACTAGCCGGGCCGGAGGCACCCCATGCTCGCACCCAGTTTTGAAGAAGAAGTAGCCCGTTACCACCTGGCAGTTCCGGAGATCACCCGCGGCAACCCCGGGCCGGTCAAGGACCTGTATTCACGGCTGGACGACGTCACCCTGGCCAATCCCTTCGGCGGCATTGCCCGTGGCTGGGCCCAGGTGGAAGCGCGCCTGGACCAGGCGTCCAGGCAGTTCCAGGACGGCGAGATGCTGGGCTTCGACACCATCACGTCCTACACCGCACGGGACACCGCCTACCTGGTGGAAACCGAGCATTTCCGGGCCCGCCTGGAGGGTGCCCCGGTGACGGAAGAGTTCGCCCTCCGCGTCACTAGCGTCTTCCGCCGTGAAGAGGGCTACTGGAAGCTGGTCCACCGGCACGCCGACCCCGCTGCCCGCCCGCAGTCCCGGCGGTCCCTGGCCCAGCCGGCCGGAAACTAAGTGACTTCCCAACTGACTGGCAGTTAACGCTCGCAAAACACGTTTTCAGTGCGTTAACTGCCAGTCAGTTGGGTGCAGGCCGCCAGCTGCTGGCGTGCAGCCGGTGACCGCGGGCAGACTTAGCTTGTGAAGCCTTTCCTGCTCCTGGCCTCCAGGGCCGAAGATGCCGCCGCTGAGGACGAATACGCGGCCTACCTCAGGTATGGCGGGCTGGCACCGGAACAGCTTCACCGCATCCGGTTGGAGACCGCTCCCCTGCCGGCGCTTGACCTTTCCGGATACTCAGGCGTGATTGTGGGCGGCAGCCCTTTCACCTCCAGCGACCCCGCGGACCGGAAGAGTCCCACCCAACATCGCGTGGAGCACGAGCTTGCCGGGCTGCTGGACAGGATCGTGGAGCAGGACTTTCCGTTCCTCGGGGCCTGCTACGGGGTGGGAACACTGGGAAAGCATCAGGGTGCCGTCATTGACAGGACGTTCGGCGAACCCCTGGGCGGGGTGGAGATCGAACTGACCGATGCGGGCATCGCGGATCCGGTCCTGCGCGGGATGCCACGCATATTTACGGCCTTCACAGGCCACAAAGAGGCCTGCACCGCGCTCCCCTCGCATGCCGTCCTGCTCGCCTCCTCCCGAGCCTGCCCGGTCCAGATGTTCCGGATCAAACAGAACCTGTACGCCACCCAGTTCCATCCCGAGCTGGACGTCGGGGGCCTGCTCACCCGGATCGATACCTACCGCCACGCCGGCTACTTCCCGCCGGAGTCCGCGGAGGAGCTGATGGCAGCGGCCCGCGGGGTCGCCGTCACGGAGCCGATGACCATCCTCAAGAACTTCGTGGCCCGCTACGCGGGGTGAGCTTTCCCCGGTGGCGGGCGCCGCCGTCGTACGCTCCGGCCGTTTTGCCGGCCGCGAACACAGCAATGCCCGGCGCATCCCCGGAAGACCGGTGACGCGCCGGGCATTTCCGGCTCAGAACAGGGACGTCAGGCTACGTTGTTCTCGTAGTCCAGGTCCCGCGTTTCCTTGCTGACGAACAGGGCGAAGAGCGTCAGGACGGACATCACCGTGAGGTAGACACCCACCAGGACCGGGCTGCCCTTGGCCATCTCCCACAGCCAGACGGCAATGAACGGTGCCACCGCTGCGCCCAGGATGCTGGAGAAGTTGTAGCTGATGGCGGATCCGGTGTAGCGGACGTTTGTGGGGAAGAGTTCCGGCAGGATGGCACCCATGGGTCCGAAGGTCAGCCCCATCAGCGAGAAGCCGATGATGAGCAGGGCCATGGTGCCAACGAAGCCGCTGCTGAAGAGCGGTACCCACAGCAGGCCGAACACAAAGATGCCGGCGGTCACGGCGAGCAGCATTTTGCGGCGGCCGAACTTCTCGGCCAGCGGGCCCGAAACCAGGGTGAAGATGCCGAAGAACACGACGCCGGCAATCAGCATCCAGAGGAAGTCGTTGCGGGTGAAGCCCAGGCCGGGAACGAATGCTGCCGCGGCTGCCTCGGTCATCGGCTTGCCTGCCTTCTCGGCCGCGGCCTTGGCGGCGTCCAGGCTGGCGGCGCGGGTGCCGTAGGTGAGGGTGAATGTGGTCATCAGGTAGAAAAGCACGTACGTGGCGAGCATGATGAACGTGCCCAGGATGAGCTGGCGCCAGCTGGTCTTGAAGACGCGGGCCAGGGGCAGCTTGGCCACCTCTTTGGACTCGAGGACCTTGGTGAAGGCGGGGGTTTCGATCAGCTTGAGGCGGACGTACAGGCCAATGATGACCATCACCGCGCTGATGAGGAACGGAACGCGCCAGCCCCAGGCCAGGAAGGCTTCCGGTGAGAGGGTGTAGCTGGCAACGAGGAAGATCACGTTGGCAATGATGAAGCCGATGGGCGCACCCAGCTGCGGGAACGTGCCGTAGATGGCGCGCTTGTTGGCAGGGGCGTTTTCGGTGGCCAGCAGCGCTGCGCCGCTCCACTCGCCGCCGAGGGCCAGGCCCTGGGCGAAGCGCATCACTACGAGGAGGGCGGGAGCCCAGAATTCCCAACCCGGCACGAGGGCCGTGGGCAGGCAGCCGATCAGGAACGTGGCAATACCCATGGTCAGCAGGGACGCCACCAGCGTGCCCTTGCGGCCGAACTTGTCACCGAAGTGGCCAAAGACGATGGATCCCAGCGGGCGGGCGACGAAGGCCACGCCGAACACCGCGAAGGAGCTCAGCAGCTGGGTGGTCTCATTCTGGTTGGGGAAGAACAGCGCCGGGAAGACCAGCACGGCGGCTGTGGCGTAGACGTAGAAGTCATAGAACTCAACGGTGGTGCCGATGAGGCTGGCCACAATCACGCGGCCGCGCGAGTTCACCTCCCTGGGGGATCCAGGTTCCGCTGTGGTTTGTGTGGATGACATGGAGAACACTTTCATGAGAAACCGGCCGGGCGTGGTTCCGCCAGGCGTGCAGTAGTTAGAGTTCAATATTAGTTCCCGGAGTCCAGCCAATGGACAAAAGGTCCGCTATATGGACTTGTGGGATGCGTCTCACTTCCCGGACTCACCCACCGTCTCACACCCCCGGACGGCCGTCGATAGGCAAATGTCACAGCCCGTTAACACAGCACGACCGTCCGCGAAACGCGCCGTCCTTAGCGTGGAGGAACAACATTCCCCAAGGAGGCACGCCTTGACTGCTGACCGCACCGCAGATATTCGAACTACCCGAACCGCAGCCGCCCCGGCCCTGGAATTCCTTCCCGGCCGCTGGATCGCCAACTGGGACGCGGAGAACAAGGAGCAGTGGGAAGCCACCGGACGCACCATTGCCCGCCGCAACCTGAACTGGTCCATCTTCGCCGAATTCCTCGGTTTTGTGGTCTGGCAGCTGTGGTCCATTGTGGTGGTCCAACTCCCGGCAGCAGGCTTCACGTTCAGCACCTCGGAGATCTTCTGGCTGATCTCGATGCCCAGCCTGGTGGGCGCCACGCTCCGGATCCCCTACACCTTCATGGTTCCCCGCTTCGGCGGCCGGAACTGGACCATCGTGTCCGCCCTGCTGCTCCTGATCCCCGCCATCGGTCTGGGACTCTGCGTCGCCAACCCCGGAACCCCGTTCGGCGTGATGCTCCTGGTGGCGGCCCTGGCCGGTTTCGGCGGCGGCAACTTCGCCAGCTCCATGGCCAACATCACGTTCTTCTATCCGGCCCGCGAAAAAGGCTGGGCGCTGGGCCTGAACGCTGCCGGCGGCAACATGGGTGCTGCCGTCGCCCAGCTCGCCGTACCGATCGTCATCACCCTCCTGGCCGCGGGCACTGTCAACGCGGGCACCGTCAACCTGCCGCTGGCAGGCTGGATGTGGGTTCCGTTCATCCTCCTGGCCGCCTTCGGCGCCTTCAAATACATGAACAACCTCACCAGCGCCAAGGGCGACGTGGCCGGTTCCGTCGCGGCGCTGAAGGAACCGCACCTGTGGATCATGGCGCTGCTGTACATCGGCACATTCGGTTCGTTCATCGGCTTCGCCGGCGTCTTCCCCAAACTCATCAAGGACTACTTCCCGGCGTTCTCCGCCATCGGAGTGGGCACCGTGGCGCTCTCCCTGGCCTTCCTCGGCCCGCTGGTCGGCTCACTGGCCCGCCCGTACGGCGGCCGGATGGCCGACCGGATGGGCGGCGCCCGGATGACCGTGACGGCATTCGCCTCCATGGCCGTCATTACCCTGACCATGATCTGGACCCTGCCGCTGAAGAACTTCTGGCTCTTCCTGGTCCTGTTCCTGCTGCTCTTCACGGCCAGCGGCTTCGGAAACGGCGCCACCTACCGCATGATCCCGGTCATCTTCGCCACCTCCAGCCGGGCGGCCCGGAACGGTGCCGGCTCTGTGGCCACCCAGCGGCTGGCGTCCTCGGCCCTCGGCCTGATCTCAGCCATCGGCGCCTACGGCGGGTTCGTCATCCCGCAGGTCCTCAACGCGTCCAACACCGCCAGCGGCTCCTACACACCGGCGTTCTACGGATTCGTCGGAGCGTACGTCCTGATGCTGGCGGTCTGCTGGTTCTGCTACATCCGCAACGCCAACCGAAACGCGATGGGACACGTCTAACATGAGCACCAGCGCCGACACGCACTGCCCTTACTGCGCCCTGCAGTGCGCCATGACGCTCACGTCTCCTGCCCGCCCGGACGTTCCGCCGCTCGATGTCCCGCTTCTCGAAGCCCCGCCCCTAGAAGTGAGCGGACGCGACTTCCCCACCAATCGCGGCGGCCTCTGCCGCAAGGGTTGGACCTCGGCCACCCTCTTGAACCATCCAGGCCGGGTCACCCAACCGCTCCTGAAGGGCGCGGACGGCGTCCACCGCCCCATCGGCTGGGACCAGGCCCTGGCCCTGGTGACCAATGCAGTAAAGGACACCCAGACTCGCTACGGGAAGGACGCCGTCGGCGTTTTCGGCGGCGGCGGCCTCACCAACGAAAAGGCCTACATGCTGGGCAAGTTCGCCCGGCTTGCCCTGGGCACCTCCCGCATCGACTACAACGGCCGGTTCTGCATGTCCTCCGCCGCGGCGGCAGGAATGCGGGCGTTCGGCGTCGACCGCGGCCTGCCGTTCCCGCTCACGGACCTGGACACGGCCGGCACCATCCTGATGCTGGGCTCCAATGTCGCCGAAACAATGCCGCCGTTTGTGCAGCATCTCCAGGGCGCCCGCGACGCCGGCGGGCTGATCGTGGTGGATCCCCGCCGCTCCGCGACCGCAAAGTTCACGGCCGACGGCGGCGGCCTCCACCTCCAGCCCCTGCCGGGCACCGACCTCACGCTCCTGCTGGGCCTGCAGCACGTGGTGATCCACGAGGGCCTGATGGACACCGCGTACGTAGCCGAACGCACGTCCGGTTACGATGCCGTGGCCCGCAGCGTCAACTCGTTCTGGCCCGAACGGGTCCAGTCCATCACCGGCGTGCCGGCTGACCTCATCCGCGAAACGGCCCGCCGGCTGGCCGACGGCGCCCGCAAGGGCGGCAGCTACATCCTCACCGGCCGCGGTGTGGAACAGCACGTCGACGGCACGGACACCGCCACCGCCGCCATCAACCTCAGCCTGCTCCTGGGCCTGCCGGGATCGGCCCGCAGCGGCTACGGCACCCTCACCGGCCAAGGAAACGGCCAGGGCGGGCGCGAGCACGGCCAAAAGGCCGACCAGCTCCCCGGCTACCGCAAGATCACGGACCCCGCCGCGCGCGCCCACATGGCCGGCGTCTGGGGCGTCCCGGTAGAAACGATCCCCGGCCCCGGCCTCCCCGCCGTCCAATTGCTGAAGTCAATGGGAAAGCCCGACGGCGTGCGGTGCCTTCTGGTGCATGCCTCCAACATCGCCGTGGCCTCCCCCGATGCGAACGCCGTGATCGCCGGGCTCCGCAGCCTGGACTTCCTGGTGGTCTGCGACTTCTTTATGTCCGAGACCGCCGCCGAGGCAGACCTCGTCCTGCCGGTGCTGCAGTGGGCCGAAGAGGAAGGCACCCTCACCAACCTTGAGGGCCGGGTGCTCCGCCGCCGCCGCGCCATCCAGCCGCCGGCCGGCGCCCGCAGCGAGCTGTGGATCATGGCCCGGCTGGCCGAAGCATTGGAGGCGCCCTCCACCTACAGCGAGGACCCGGAGACGGTGTTCGAGGAGCTGCGCCTGGCCTCTGCCGGCGGACTGGCCGACTACTCGGGCATCGACTACGCCATGCTGGACCGCGGCGAAGCCGCCTATTGGCCGTACCCCGCCGGCAGCACCGGCACGTCGCGGCTCTTCCTCGACACCTTTGCGCACCCCGACGGGAAGGCGGTGATGACCCCGGTGGCGCCCCGCCGCCGTCGTACGCCGGTTGCTCCTCTCGCGAACGGTGCCGTCACTGCCGCGAAGACCATGACCCTTATCACCGGACGCCTCCTGGAGCACTACCAGTCCGGATCCCAGACCCGCCGCGTATCCGAACTGCTGGCCGCGCAGCCGGACGCGAAAGTGCAGATCCACCCGGCAGCAGCGGCCGCCCTGGACATCGCCGACGGCGCCCTCGTCTCCGTCGCCAACGAACGGGGCGAAGTTGTCTGCCGGGCCGAACTCAGCACCGCCATCCGCCCGGAAACGGTGTTCCTTCCCTTCCACTTCCCGGAACTCGAAAGCGCCAACCGTCTCACGGAAGCCGCCACCGATCCGATCTCCGGAATGCCCGAATTCAAGTTCAACACGGTCCGGGTCCGGGCTGCGATCAGCCATCTTGAGCACAGCGATATTGAGCATGGCGATGTTGAGCACAGCGATCTTCAAACAGCGGAGGCCTCATGAGCGAGCAGATTGTCCTTGTCGGATTCGGCCCGGTGGCGGCCCGCCTGATCGATGAACTGCTGCCCGCGGTCCGCCTCGGGCAGGTCGATCTGACCGTGGTGGGTGAGGAAGCAGAGGCCGCCTACAACCGCGTCCTGGTCGCCGATCTGGGCGTCGGCCGCACCACCGCGGACGCTCTGGCACTTTCCGACGCGGCCGCCCTGATCGCCGACGGCGTGGACGTCCGCCTGGGTGTTCGGGTCCGCCGGGTGGACCGGGCGCGGCAGCAGGTGGTCCTCAGCGATGGCACGTCAGTCCATTACGAGCGGCTGGTCTTTGCTACGGGTTCGCGTCCCGTCATCCCCAACCTCACCGGCATCAACCCGGACCCCTCCTCCCCCGTCCTTCCGGCCGGCGTCACCGCGCTCCGGGACCTGCGCGATGCCTCGGTACTGCGCGCAGCGGTCGACGGCGGCAAGCGGGTGGTGGTGCTCGGCGGCGGTGTCCTCGGCCTCGAGACGGCGCTCGCCGCTGCCGAGGAGGGTGCCACCGTCACGGTGGTCCACAACGGGCCGCATCCGCTGGGCCGCAACATCGACCGCGGCGGCGGGGCGGTCCTCGCGGCCAGCCTGCGCCAGTGCGGCGTCCGGATGGCCGGCAACGCCCGGTCCACCGGGGTGGAGCATAACGCTCCTGACGGCGGTTTCTCCGCGCTGCTGCTCGATGACGGATCCGCGATCGACGGCGACCTTCTGGTGCTGTCGTGCGGTGTCCGCCCCCGGACCGAACTCGCCGAGGGCTGCGGCCTGTCCACCGGCACGGGGATCCTGGTGGACCACCGGCTCCGCGCGCACCATGAACCGCACATTTTCGCCATCGGCGACTGCGCCGAGGTGCACTGCCCGGACCCGTCGTGCGCTGACTGCCGCACGGCGAAGGGTCCTTCCGGGCTGGTAGGGCCCGGCTGGCGCCAGGCCGAATGGCTCGCCGAATACCTGACCCTGCTCGCCACCGGAACTCCGGAGGAAGCAGACACGCTGGCAGCATTGCCCGCGGAACGGTCCAGCGTCATTGTCCTCAAGGCCCGCGGCATGAACATGGCCGTGGCCGGGGACAACGCGGCCGAGCCATGGGATGACGAAGTACTGAGCGCCGGCGCGGCCCACGGCCGTCCGCGCCTGCAGATCGCCCAGTGGGCAGACCCGGAACACGGCCGCTACATCAAGATGACCACCCGCGGCGGGGTCCTCGAAGGCCTGGTGGCAGTAGGCATGCCGCGGACGGCCGCCGAACTGGTGGGCCTGTTCGAGCGCGGTGCAGAGCTCCCGGCGGACAGGTCCCTGCTGCTGCGCCTGGATGGCCCCGACCAGCTGGCAGCGTCTGGTCCGGCCGATCCTGCCGGCACGGTGTGCCGCTGCGCCGGAGTCAGCGGAGCGACGATCCGGGACGCCGTCGAAGGCGGCTGCTCCACCGTGGCCGGCGTATCCAAGGCAACCCGGGCAGGCACCGGCTGCGGCGGCTGCCACGATGACATCAGGGGGCTCATCGAAGAACACTTCGAGCCGGCTCCCGCAGGCTGAGCCGGCTCTTGCGCACCATGGGCCCAGCGTGCCCCATTGCCTCAGGGGCAGTCTGTTGAAAAGATCATCAAGAGTTCCGCCAGGTTCGCATAGCGTTCGCACGGCGGTGCCAGGACACTGCGCCGGCCACCCGGCGTCGTCACGTAGTGAAGGAGAGTCATGGTCGGCTCATTTTTTCTGGACAAATCGGATCCCGGAAGCTGGCGGGCGCTGAACGGGCTCGCCCTGAAAGTCGCCTCGGCGGCCGAAGCAGCGGGCCTGAGCCGGGCTGTCCTGGAGCTGCTCAACGTCCGCGTTTCCCAGCTCAACGGATGCGCATTCTGCCTTGACCTCCACGACCGGCTCGCCCGTGAAGCCGGGGTCAGCACCCAGCAGTTGGCTGTGTTGCCCGCCTGGCGCGAGGCGGCCGTCTTCGATGAGACCGAACGGGCCGCCCTGGCCATCGGCGAGGCCGCCACCGCACTGCACGACGACGGGAAATCCTTCGGTGAGCTTGCCGCAGCCCGCGCCGCCCTGACTGAGGCACAGTTCTCGGCGCTGCAGTGGTGCGCGATCGCGATGAACGCCTTCAATCGCGTCTCCATCCTCAGCGGCCATCCCGTCCGCCCCCGGGCCGCCGCCGGCACCGACAGTATCCCGACGGCCACCGCAGGCGTTCACTCATGAGCAACCTCGAGGCAACCCCCGAAGAGATCATCTGCACCGAAGAACCCGGTGGCGCAGCGATCGAGTTCCTGGCCCCGCGGGAAGTCCCCCTCGGCGGCCCGCGTGCCATGCCCGTCCGGCGCACGCTCCCCCAACGGCAGCGCAGCCTCATCGGCGCCTGGTGCTTCCTGGACCACTACGGACCGGACCTAGTCCCCGAAACCGGCGGTATGCGGGTCCCGCGCCACCCGCACACCGGCCTGGCAACAGTGAGTTGGCTGTTCACCGGCGAAATCGCCCACCGTGACTCAGCAGGCTTCGAGGCGACCGTCCGTCCCGGTGAGGTCAACCTCATGATCGCCGGACGAGGGATCTCCCACCAGGAGTTCTCAACCCCGGATACTGACGTCCTGCACGGGGCCCAGCTCTGGTTCGCACTGCCCGACGCCACCCGGAACATGCCCCCGACCTTCGAGCACTACACTCCCGAACCCGTCCGGGGCGAAGGCACAGAACTGCGGGTCTTCCTCGGCTCCCTCGCCGGAGCATCCTCGCCCGTGCCCACGTACACCCCGCCGCTGCTGGGCGCAGAAGCCGTACTCCGGGCCGGCGCCCGCCTCGAGCTTGACCTGGACCCCGCTTTTGAACATGGAATCCTCCTCGACACGGGCAACCTCACCCTCGACGGCACCCCTCTGGCCGTTGACCACCTGCACTACCTTCGCCCGGGCCGGAGCACCATCGTCTTGGAAGCGGGCCAGAGCCCGGCCCGGGTGCTGCTCCTCGGCGGCGAGCCGCTGGGCGAACAGATCGTGATGTGGTGGAACTTCGTCGGACGCACCCACAACGAAGTCGTGGCCTACCGGACCGCCTGGCAGGCCGAGATCGGCGCCGAACCGGCCGACCCTCCCGCCGACGGCACCTATCCGGACGGAACCCCGTACCCTCGCTTCGGACCGTTCCCGGACGGGTACCCGTCCCCACTTCCCGCCCCGGCCCTTCCCAACGCCCAGCTGCGCGCCCGCGGCTGAAACACCAACAGCCAGCCACCAATCGCTGCCCTGCGGCCACCGGGCCTCCGGCGGCCAGGCACATAACCAAGTAACAGGAATCGTGCAAGGGGCGGCCTGCCGGTAGCATCGGGGCCATGAATGCCGACGAAGATGACGACATCACCGAAGAACTGCTCGCCGATGCGGGCAAGCTGACAGGCCTGAGCCTTGAACTGCTGGGCCTTGATCCGCACCCCGATGACATGACCCCGGAACAGCGGCTCCAGTTCGACCCGGAGGACCTGGACGAGATGGCCGCCGTCGCAGCCGGGGACAGGCAAAAGGCTGTGGGCCAGACCCGCCTCCTGGCCGGCCTCCTCTGGAACTCATCAGGCGTCCTCCTGGACCAGCTCTTCCGCGACCTCGGGTCCCTGCAGGCGCTGGATGCCGTCACCCCGCAGGAGATTGCCGCGTCCTCGGTGCTGTCCTCGCTGCCGCCCCGGTTCGCGTCCACTTACGACGCCGGGTTCACCCGGAAGTTCATTGTTGTGGCTTCGGATGTCGCTGCCTCGCTGGGCCGCGGCTGGGCCGCTCCCGGTTGCATCGCGGCAGAACTCGCCGTCCGCTGCCTGCTCGACCAGGCCGAAATCACCGAGGACATCTACGACCTGGACCTGCCCGAGGACTGGCGGGCACAGGTTGAGGAGGTCCTGTTGGAGGATGCGGACAGCCAGGCGCTGTACACCGAGCCGGAAACAGACGGCACCCCTCCCGAGGCCCCCACGAGCCTCGGTTTCGAGCAGTGGTTCACGCCCTTTGCACCAGGAGACGTGGTGCCGGCCTACGCCAGACCCTGAACAGCCCTGCGTCCGGCCCGGGCCGGACGGCTCAGCCAATCCGGTACGTCGCATCCCCACGAAAGGACAGGACATGTCTCTGCTCGATGCCTCCCTCTGGGAGGGAAAGATCTACCTCAACGGCTGGCGCCCCGGAGGCGGCGGGACAGCTGACGCCGTCGAACCCGCCACGGGCGAAACGCTGGGGACCTATGGCCTCGCCTCCGTGGACGACGTCCGCGAAGCCGCCGCAACGGCGGCGGCCGCCCAAAAGGACTGGGCGAAACTTAACCCCGAGGACCGCGCCGCTGTCCTGCGCCGCGCGGGGATGCTCTGGGAGGAGCACGCCGCCGAGGTCAAGGACTGGATCGTGCGTGAGTCCGGCGGCATCCCGCCCAAGGCCGGTGTGGAAACGCACACCGCGGCCAACGAATGCTACGACGCCTCTGCACTGCCATCCCTCCCGGCCGGGGACGTCCTCACCTCCAACGAGAATCGCTGGTCCTTCGCCCGTCGGCGCCCGGTGGGCGTTGTGTCCGTCATCGCGCCGTTCAACTTCCCGCTGATCCTTTCCATCCGGGCCGTCGCTCCGGCGCTGGCCCTCGGCAACGCCGTTTTGCTCAAGCCGGATCCGCGCACCGCAGTCTGCGGCGGGGTCGCCCTGGTCCGGATCTTCGAGGAAGCCGGACTGCCTCCCGGGCTCCTGGCACTGTTGCCGGGCGGGGCCGACATCGGTGCCGCCGTCGTCGAAGCGCCGGAGGTCAGCGTCATCGCCTTCACCGGCTCGACGGCGGCCGGGCGGAAGATCGGCGAGGCCGCCGGGCGCCTGCTCAAACACGCCCACCTGGAACTCGGGGGAAACAACGCGCTTATTGTGCTGCCCGGCGCGGACCTTGCCAAGGCCGCCTCCGCTGCGGCTTTCGGTTCCTTTATGCACCAGGGCCAGATCTGCATGGCCGCCGGCCGCCACATCGTCCACGAGGACATCTACGACGACTACGTCAGCGCGCTCGCAGAGAAGGCCACGCACCTTCCGGTCGGCGATCCAAAGACCGGGAACGTGGCGCTTGGCCCGATCATTGACGCGAAGCAACTGCACCGGGTCGACTCGATCGTCCAGGACGCCGTGAGCGGCGGGGCACGGCTCGCGGCCGGCGGAACGCACGACGGCAGGTTCTACCAGCCCACAGTCCTCGCCGACCTCGACGTGGCCAGCCCGGCATGGAAGGACGAAATCTTCGGCCCGGTGGCCCCTGTCATGAAGTTCTCCACCCCGGAGGAAGCCGTGGCCCTCGCCAACGGCAACGAATACGGCCTCTCGATCGGCATCCTGGGCGACGTGGGCATGGCCATGACCATCGCCGACCAGCTGGACTCCGGCAAGATCCACATCAATGAGCAGACGGTGTCCGACGAAGCGAACTCACCCTTCGGCGGCACGAAGAACTCGGGCAACGGCTCACGGATCGGCGGACACCATGCCAACATGGCGTCCTTCACCGAGATCCAGTGGCTCACGGTCCGGCCGGACATCGCCCCGTACCCCTTCTAGGCCGGAACCCGTTCCAGGTGCGCGGGATGCACCCCGCGTACCTGTCACACCCCGAATATCTGCCCCGCGGCCACGTAGATTCCGTATGCCCCCGCAGCCAGGAGGGCACCCAAATATGCAAGCACGAGCCGCGTGTCTCGGAGGAAGCATTTAGACCGTGCCAGGCCCCGCCGCCTAGCCTTCCAGTAGCCCGCGAATCCGAGCCCGGCGAAGACGGCCAGGGCGGCAGGTCCGGCCAGCCACCCGAGCAGGGCAACGGTGGCAAAGATGCAGAGCCGAAGCGGATCATAGGGTGCCTCGTCCGTGGGGTTCCCGGTGCCCGGATCCTGCGGGGTGGAGTGTGCTGCGGCGTTCCGGCGCACGAACTGAGACGGCTTGGGTCCTCCAATGATCATGGCCAGGGCCACCGCAGGCGCCAGCAGGTCTCCCGTGGACTCCTTGTAACGTGTCAGCCGCTTGCCAAGGTGGACGCCAAACCAGGCCCCTACCAGGCCCGCAAGGATGCTCCGGTCGCCGTTGCCCCACCTATCAGCCAGGGAAACCTGCCGGGATACGTCCCACGTGAGCAGACGCGAACCGATGCCGCCAAAAGCCACCGCGAAGCCGGCGATAGGCCATAGTCGCGGGTCGGCGAGGCCCCGCCGGCGCTTCTCATAAGCGTAGAACAGGAGGGCTGCGCCTATGGCCCAGCCCGACCATGCCGGCGTGAACCGGCGCGTTTCCCGCAAAAGGAAGCCCGATCATGTGCCGAGTGTAGCAACGGATTGCTCACCGGCAACGGACCTTTCGGCCCTTACATGTGGACGTGCAGGCGCCTCGCGGCCTCCGAGATGGAGCCGCTCAGGGACGGGTACACCGTGAACGTGCTGGCGACGTCGTCGACGTGCAGCTTCTGCTTCACCGCGATGGAGATGGCGAAGATCAACTCCGACGCGTTGGGGCCCACCACCACACCGCCGATGACGGTGCCGGAACCCTTGCGGGCGAAGATCTTGACGAAGCCGTCCTTGGCATTGCGCATTTTGGCGCGGGCGTTGCTCTTGAGGCTCAGCTTGATGACGTCCGCCTGGTACTTCCCGGACTGGATCTCGGCCTCGGAGACACCCACCGAGGCGATCTCCGGCGAGGTGAAAATGTTGGATGCCACCTGGTGCAGCTTGATGGGCATCACGGCGTCACCCAGGAAGTGGGCGATCGCGATCCGGCCCTGCATTGCAGCGACCGACGCCAACGCCAGGACACCCGTGCAGTCACCGGCGGCGTAGATGTTCGGCGCCGTAGTGCGGGAGACGCCGTCGACCTTCACGTGTCCGCTCTCGGTGAGGGCCACGCCGGCTTCCTCGAGGCCGATTCCGGCGGTGTTGGGGATGGAGCCCACGCAGACCAGGCAGTGGCTGCCGGTGACCTTCGAACCGTCACCGAGGGTGACCACCACGCCGTCGTCGGTGCGCTCCACGGTTTCGGCGCGGGAGCGGGACAGCACACGGACGCCGCGACGTTCAAAGACTTCCTCCAGCACCACGGCGGCGTCGGTGTCCGAACCGGGCAGCACGCGGTCACGGCTGGAGATCAGGGTCACCTTGGAGCCAAGGCCGTTGTAGGCGGAGGCGAATTCCGCGCCGGTCACACCGGACCCCACCACAATCAGTTCCCGGGGAAGCTCATCGAGGTTGTAGATCTGCGCCCAGTTCAGGATCCGTTCACCATCAGGCCGGGCCGTGGGCAGTTCCCGCGGGTGCGCTCCCACTGCGAGCAGGATGGTGTCAGCCTCCACCATTTCCGTGCCGTCCGCCGTCAGGACCTCGATGGTGTGGCTGTCCACGAGCCTGCCGGATCCGATCAGGATACGGAGGTTCTGGTGCTGCTGCAGCCCGGAAGTGATGTCGCGTGACTGCTGGCGGGCCAGGCCAAGAAGGCGGTCGTTGATGTGTTTAAGGTCAGCGTGCATGACAGGCACAAAGTCGCCGCCGTCGACGTCGAACTTCACTCCCAGCTCCCCCGCCTCCCCAACGCGGGTCATCAAATCCGCGGTGGCGATCAGCGTTTTGGAGGGAACCACGTCCGTGAGCACAGCCGAACCGCCGAGCCCGGCGCGTTCGATGATGGTAACCTGCGCTCCCAGGGAGGCTGCGACCATGGCAGCTTCGTATCCGCCCGGGCCACCTCCCAGGATTGCGATCCGGGGTGAGCTGAAGTCTGGGTGCGTAGTCACAATCAACCATTCTCTCCCCAATTGCGCCGGGACATCAATAAATTGCCTGATTCATGGGGCGGATCACCGGCACCGGTGACGCTGTGCACATCGGTGCCGGCACGATAGTTTGTACCAGTGAGTAATACAGACTTCCTGACCATGGACCCTTTCGACGCTGCGCGCGAGGCCGCTGAGTACATCGCCGGGAAGACCGGGGTGGCCAGCCATGACGTCGCGCTGGTCCTGGGATCGGGCTGGGCCGAAGCCGCCGACCTGATCGGCGACACCTCGGCCACCCTGCCTGCGGCCGAGGTCCCCGGCTTCCACGCCCCGGCCGTGGTGGGACACGTGGGCACCATCCGCTCCGTCCTGACCAAGGAAGGCAAGCGGGCGCTTGTCCTGGGCGCCCGGACCCACTTCTACGAAGGCAAAGGAGTCCGTGCTGTCGTCCACGGCATCCGCACGGCAGCCGCCGCCGGCTGCAAGACCCTGGTCCTCACCAACGGCTGCGGCGGCATCAACGAAAGCTGGACTCCGGGCACGCCGGTCCTCATCAAAGATCACATCAACCTCACCGGCACGTCCCCGCTCGAGGGCGCCACGTTCGTTGACCTGACAGATCTTTACAGCCCGCGCATCCGGGACCTCGCCCGTGAAGTGGACTCTTCGCTGGACGAAGGTGTGTACGTCCAGTTCTCCGGACCGCACTACGAAACCCCGGCCGAGGTGCAGTTCGCCAAGCGGATCGGCGCGGACCTGGTGGGCATGTCCACCGCATTGGAAGCCATCGCGGGCCGCCACGCAGGCATGGAGGTCTTCGGCATTTCGCTGGTGACCAACCTGGCCGCCGGCATCAGTGCCATGCCGCTCAGCCACCAGGAGGTGCTCGAGTCAGGCCAGGAAGCCGGGCCGCGGATCTCCAAACTGCTGGCCGGGATCATCGCCAAACTCTAGGCCAACGCGGGGTCACTAAACGCTCAATTCCGGGCCTTTTTCGGGCGTTAGGTGCCCCCGCGTTGGTTTGTTCGGGCGGTTTCCGGCGTCACCGGCGAGTGTCCGGGACCGTTCCGGCAGCAATGACGATAGCGTTGACCCCATGACGTCCTCCGATGCCGCCTCCTTGTACAGCCGAGCCCGCGAATGGGCTGCCCAGGATCCGGATTCCGCCACCGCCACTACGCTCACAGAGCTGGTGCAACTCGCAGAGAACGGCACTCCCGCCGCCCAGCAGGAACTGGCTGACAGCTTCAGCGGCACCCTGCAGTTCGGCACCGCGGGGCTTCGCGCCGCCCTCGGCCCCGGACCGAACCGGATGAACCGCGTGGTGGTGCGCCGGGCGGCCGCCGGACTCGCGGCATTCCTGGTTGATGTGGTCGGTGAGGCAGCGTCCGGTACCCGGCCACGCGCCGTCGTCGGTTATGACGCCCGCTACAACTCGGACATCTTCGCGGCGGAAACAGCAGCCATCTTCACGGCGGCCGGAATCGACACCTTCCTGATGCCGTCCGCGCTGCCGACTCCCCTGCTCGCTTTCGCCGTCCGTGCCCTCGATTGCGACGGCGGCGTGATGGTCACCGCCAGCCACAACCCGCCGCAGGACAACGGCTACAAGGTGTACCTTGGCCGCCACGCCGTGGAGGAAAGCGGGCGCGGGGCGCAGATCGTGGCGCCTTACGACACCCGCATTGCCGAGCGGATCGCGGCCGTGGGAACGCTCGATTCCATCGTCCTCGCCGCGGACGGCTGGACGGTGCTGGACGCGTCAGTGTCCGCGGATTATGAACGCGCGACGGCGGCCCTCGCCGATCCTGCCCGTTTCCCCGCGCGGGATCTGCGGATTGTCCTGACCCCCATGCACGGGGTCGGCGGCGAAACGGCAGTGAGGGTCTTGACTGCCGCCGGCTTTGCCGATGTCACGCTCGTGGCCGAGCAGGCAGAGCCCGATCCGGATTTCCCCACGGTGAGCTTTCCCAATCCGGAGGAGCCCGGCGCCCTGGACCTTGCACTTGAGACCGCCGCGCGCCTGGACGCGGACATTGTCCTGGCCAACGATCCCGATGCCGACCGTGCCGCGGTGGCCGCCAAGGATCCTGACACCGGCACCTGGCGCATGCTGCGCGGGGATGAGGTGGGGGCGCTCCTGGGGGCCCACGTCGTGGCCCGGCTCGCGGCCGGCAGCGGTAATCCTTCCGGCAGCGGTGCCCCTTCCGGCGGCGGTGAACTGTCAGGGAGTGCGGCACCTTCAGGAAGCGGGGCACCTTCGGGCAGCAGCGCGTCCGACGGCGGCGAACCGGCGGGTGCCGAATCCGGCGGAGTGTTCGCTAATTCCGTCGTGTCCTCGCGGCTGCTCTCGCGCATCGCCGCGGCGGCCGGCTACGCGCATGAGGAAACACTGACCGGCTTCAAGTGGATTTCCCGGGTCCCGGGCCTGCTCTACGGCTACGAGGAAGCCCTGGGCTATTGTGTGGCGCCGGATTTGGTCCGGGACAAGGACGGCATCTCGGCCGGGGTGCTCATCGCCGAGATGGCCGCCACCGCCAAAGCTGCCGGCAAGACCATCTTCGACACCCTGGATGAGCTCTACCTCCAGCACGGGCTGCATGCCAGCGACCAGCTCAGTATCCGGGTGGCGGACCTGGGCCTGCTGGACGCCATGATGAACCGGCTGCGGGTCGGTCCGCCTGAGTCCTTCGGTTCATCTGCCATTGAGACGTTTGTGGACCTGGCCGAAGGGAGCGAGCATTTGCCGCCCACCGATGGCCTGCTGTACCTGACCCGTGACCAGACCCGGGTGATCATCCGGCCCAGCGGCACCGAGCCGAAACTCAAGTGCTACTTGGAGGTCATCCGCCCGGTGGAGTCAGCGGCGGAACTTCCGGAGGCCCGGCAGGCCGCACGCGCGGCCCTGGATGCCGTGATCGGCGACGTCCGGGAAGCACTGGGGCTCTAGCGGACCAGGTCAGACCGCCACTTCGATGAAACCGTCGGAAATACGGGTGCTGAATGTCTGCAGCCGCACGGCCGCGGTGCCGAAGCATTCACCGGTTTCCAGGTCATAAACCTCTTTGTGCAGCGGCGAGGCGATGGTTGGCCTGGTGCCGCGGGAACCCAGGATGCCCCGGGCCATGACGTGGGCGCCGGTGGCCGGGTCCTCGTGGGACACAGCAAAGACCTCACCGGGACCGGTCCTGAAGAGGGCCACCTGGCGGCCGGCGATGAGTGCTGCCTCGCCCCATGCGAGCTCGAGTTCCGCCACTGCGCACACCCGGTACCAGCCGGCGGCGGTTTCCGTCGTGGCGTCGAGTGCCCCTAATTCCAGTGTTGCCGTCATGTCCGGCTCCTCTCCCTGCACTTGTCTCTCGTTGACCGGGTCTTTTGTTTACCGGGCCGTTTCCGGACCAGTACCAAACAACCTAGGCAACAGGTGTTTCAGCGGCGTGCAGTGAATGTGTCTGGCGGGTAAAAGAGAACTCACCCGGCCGGAAATCCATTCGTGATGCAGAAGTTAAGCCCACGAAACAATTGGGAAACTGAAGCGAAACTGCCCCTGCCTAGTCTGATTGGACACCTCGTCAGAGAAGGTCGCAGAGCAACCGTCTGCGGCCCATGCGAAAGGCCCACAGTGACCGAACAGACGTCAAGCACAGAGAACCCGCGCCGCATCGTCGTCGCCGGTGGCGGCCCCGCCGCCCACCGCTTCGCCGACGCCATGCATTCCCGTGGCCTCGAAGGCTGGCATGTCACGGTCCTCACCGAAGAAGCCCACCTGCCGTACGACCGCGTGGCGCTGTCCAAGGCACTCACCGATACCGGCGTGGACCTGACCCTGGGATCAGCGTCCATGTGGGACCACCCGTCCTTGGAGCTGAAGACCGGCGAGCGCGTGGTGAAGATCAACACCGACGCCAGGACCGTGGAAACCGCTGCCGGCAGCACCGTCGAATACGACCATCTGGTGGTGGCCACGGGTTCGGACGCAGCCCGCCTTCCGATCCCCGGTGCCGAGCACGTCCACGTCTACCGCACGCTCGAAGACGTGTGGGCCATCAACAAGGCCATCGCCGAACTGACCGAGAAGCTCGGCCGTAAGATCACCGCCGTCACCATCGGCGGCGGGCTCCTGGGGCTCGAGTCGGCGGCAGGCACCGAACAGCTCGGCGCCACTCCCGTGGTCATCAACGGTGCACCCTGGCTGATGAACACCCAGCTGGACGAGGGCGCCGGCCAGGCACTCGGCCGGCTCATCGAAGCCAAGGGCTTCACCGTCCACGGCGGCGTCTTCCCGTCCGAAGTTCTCGCCGACGACGCCGGCCAGGTCACCGGCGTCCTCATGGCCGACGGCCGCGTCATCGACGCCGACCTGGTCATCGTTGCCATCGGCGTCCGGCCCCGCGACGAACTGTTCCGCGCCGCTGAGGGCGAAGACCCGCTGTTCGGCCTGGGGCAGCGCGGCGGGGTGGTCATCAACGACTACTGCGCCACCGAGGTGGACGGCATCTGGGCCATCGGTGAAGTGGCCAACTTCGAAGGCATGTGCCTGGGCCTGGTTGCCCCCGCCAACACCATGGCAGAGATCGTCGCCGACCGGCTGCACGGCGGGGGAGCCACCTTCCCGGGCTTCGACACCGCCACCAAGCTCAAGCTCTCCGGCGTGGACGTGGCCAGCTTCGGCGACGCCTTTGCCCGCACCGAGCATGCCCTGGAAATCGTCTACGCCGACCCCGCCCGCGGCGTCTACCAAAAGATCGTCACCACCGACGATGCGAAGACCCTCCTGGGCGGCATCTTCGTGGGCGACGCCACCCCGTACACCAGCCTCCGTCCGCTCCTGGGCCGCGAACTGAGCGCCGAGCCCGGCGCGTACCTCACGGCAGCCGGCGGCGGCGACGCCCCGGAGACTGAACTCCCGGACGGCGCCATACTGTGTTCCTGCAACAACGTAGCCGCCGGAACCATCCGCGACACCATCAACGGGTGCGGCGCCTGCGACGGTAACGCCCCGGTCCGGGAACTCGGTGAGCTCAAGGGCTGCACCCGCGCCGGCACCAGCTGCGGGTCCTGTGTCCCGATGCTGAAGAAGCTGCTGGAAACCGAGCTAACCAAGTCCGGCGTCGAGGTTTCCAAGGCCCTCTGCGAGCACATCGAACTGTCCCGCCAGGAACTCTTCGATGCCATCCGCGTCCTGGAACTGACCTCCTTCGAAGAGATCATGGCCAAGTACGGCACGGGGGCCGGCTGCGACATCTGCAAGCCCACCATCGCCAACATCCTGGCCAGCCAGAACAGCGCCTACGTCCTGGACGCCGGCCGCGGTACCCTGCAGGACACCAACGACCGCGCCCTGGCGAATATGCAGAAGGACGGCACCTACTCGGTGGTCCCCCGCATCGCCGGCGGCGAGATCACCCCGAAGAAGCTCGGCGTGATCGCCGCCGTCGCCGAAAAGTACAACCTCTACACCAAGATCACCGGCGGCCAGCGGATCGACATGTTCGGCGCCCGGCTGGAGGAACTCCCGGAAATCTGGAAGGAGCTGGTGGACGCCGGCTTCGAATCCGGCCAGGCCTACGGCAAGAGCCTGCGCACGGTGAAGTCCTGCGTCGGGTCCACCTGGTGCCGGTTCGGCGTCCAGGACTCCGTGGCCATGGCCATCCGGCTGGAACTGCGCTACCGCGGACTCCGCAGCCCGCACAAGCTAAAGATGGGCGTCTCCGGCTGCGCCCGCGAATGCGCCGAAGCCCGCGGCAAGGACGTGGGCGTCATCGCCACCGCCGACGGCTGGAACCTGTACGTGGGCGGCAACGGCGGTGCCACCCCGGCCCACGCCCAGCTGCTCGCCAAGGACCTGGATGACGAGACGCTGATCAAATACATCGACAGGTACTTCATGTACTACATCCGCACCGCCGACCGCCTGCAGCGCACCGCACGCTGGCAGGAAGAGCTCGACGGCGGCATCAAGCACGTCGAGGATGTGGTGGTCAAGGACACCTTGGGCATCGCCGAGGAACTTGAGGCGGCCATGTCCAAGCACGTGGACACCTACGTGGACGAGTGGGCAGACACCCTGAAGGATCCGGAACGTTTGAGGAGGTTCCGTTCCTTCGTCAACGCACCGGACCAGAAGGACGATTCCATCACCTTCGTCCCCGACGAGCGCGGCCAGATGCGGCCGGCGACTCCGGAAGAGAAAGCCGCCGCCGGCCAGCAGCCGGTTCTCATCGGTGCCACTATTCCGATGCGTCCCTCCACCCCGGAACTCGAAAAGAACGAGGCATAGGCATGCAGCTCAGCATCGATCTCACCGGCCGCGAAGTCCTGGTCACCGGATCCGACCATGCAGTCCGGCAGGCAGTCCGCCGTTACCAGGCCGCCGGCGCCGTCGTCTCCCGCCTCAGCACCCCGCAGGGCGCCGCCCATGACGGACCGCTGCCCGAGCGTCCCTTCCTGGTGGCAGCGGTCGACGACGGCCAGCCGGGCTGGGAGCCGCTGCTCGCCCGGTGCCGCACAACCGGAGTCCCGGTGGCTGTTGAGCCCGCCGCCGGCCCCGCCGGCCATGTCACGCTGGTGGGCGGCGGTCCCGGCACCACGGAGCTGCTGACCGTGGCCGCCGTTGACGCCCTCCGCGATGCCGACGTGGTGTTCTACGACCGGCTGGCGCCGTGCGGGGACCTGCCACTCCTGACCTCGGCCGAACTGGTGGATGTCGGCAAACGACCGGGCCACCACAAGGTCAGCCAAGCCGACATCGAAAAGCTCATGGTCGCCTCCGCCCTGGACGGCAACAACGTGGTCCGGCTCAAAGGCGGCGACCCCTACGTCTTCGGCCGCGGCGGCGAGGAAGTGGCCGCCTGCGTCGCGGCCGGGGTTCCTGTCCGTGTCATCTCGGGCGTCACCAGCGCGATCTCCGTTCCGGCGGCCGCCGGCATCCCTGTTACCCACCGCGAGGTCAGCCACATGTTCACCGTGGTCTCCGGCCATGCGCCGCTCACCGAAAAGGAACACATGCACCTGGCCGGCCTGGGCGGCACCATCGTGGTGCTGATGGGCATCGGCACGCTGCACCAGCTCGCCGCCGGACTCCGCAAGGCCGGCATGCGCCCCGAAATGCCCATGGCCGTCGTCGAACGCGGTTACCGTCCTGGCCAGCGCACTACCATTGCTGACCTGGGCACCATCACGTCCGCCGCCGCCGGGTGCAGCAACCCCGCCGTGCTGGTCATCGGCGAGGTGGTGCGGGTGGCCGAAGCCAACAGCACGCATGCCGGGGCCGCCGCCGACCTGGACAGGCTGGCGGCCTCGCTGCTGGGTTCGTGAAAGGATTGACCCCCATGAACGCACTGGCACCTGCAGAAACCGCCCGGCCGGACGAGGCGTCCGACGCCACCGGCTCCGCTCTCGAGGGCTTCCGCATCGGCGTCACCTCACACCGGCGCTCACGGGACCTCATCGAGGCCTTGGAACGGCGCGGCGCCGAGGTGTTGCACGCGCCGGCCCTGAAGATCGCACCGGTGCAGGAGGATATCCGCCTCATTGAGGACACGAAGGCCATCATTGCCGCCCGGCCGGACCTCTGCATCGCCACCACGGCGTATGGAATGCGCCGCTGGTGCGAGGCGGCGGATTCCTTCGGAATCGGTGACGAGCTGCTGGAAACGCTGGGCGCCTGCCGGATGTTTGTCCGGGGCCCCAAAGCCCGCGGCGCCGTCCGCGCGGCCGGACTTGCCGACGTCGGAATCAGCAGCGACGAAACCACCGCAACACTGGTGGATATGCTGCTGGCCGAAGGTGTCCGGGGCAAGACTGTGGCGGTGCAGCTGCACGGCTACACGGATGTCCGGCAGCTGGAGCGCCTGCGCATGTCCGGTGCCACCGTCCTGACCGTCACCCCGTACCGCTGGGTGAAGCCCGACGGCGAAGACCGGCTTCCGCGCCTCATCGAGGCTGCCTGCAGCGGGAACCTGGACGTGCTCACCTTCACGAGCGCGCCCGCCGTTGACGCCATGTGGAGCACCGCGCACGAAATGGGCGTGTACAAAGAGCTGATCCACAGCCTCAAGACCACCGTCACCACCGCAGTCGTCGGCCCCGTGACAGCCCAGCCGCTGCTTGACGCCGGGGTGAGTCCGCTGATTCCGGAGCGGTTCCGGATGGGTGCCCTGATCCGGCTCGTCTGTGAACACCTGGCCCTGAACCACGTCCGGCGCCTGGACACCGGTTCCGGCAGCATCGAATTGCGCGGCCGCAGCCTGCGGGTGGACGGGCAGCCCGTTGAGCTGGCCCCGGCGCCCCTGCTGCTGCTGCGTGCCCTGCTGGGCGCCGGCGGGGCGGTGCTCTCCCGGGAAGCGCTCTCGGACCTGCTCGAACTGAGGGGCTCGGTCCACGCCCTGGACATGACCGTCAGCCGGCTGCGCTCGTCCTTGCCCGACGGCCGGCTGGTGGAGACCGTGGTCAAGCGGGGTTACCGGATCAGGGTGTGACCCACGCCGGTCAGGAGTTTTTGTCCAGATAATGCGGCGGATTCTTGGTTTTAAGCGCATTATCCGGACAAAACTCACCAAGCCGGAAATTCGGGGGAAACACGCTGGAAAAACGGGCCGCCTACGCTGGCAGCATCACGAAGTTCCGGCCGTTCAGCGGCCGCCAGCGAAAGGGCCAGCAGATGTCCGCTCCGGCACCCTCCACGTCTTCCTCCACCGCCACCCGCATCGTTATCGCAGGCGCAGGGCCCGCGGCCCGGGCGCTCGTCAGCCAGTTGGACCGGGCCCGGTTCAGCGGGTCAATCACCATCCTCAGCAACCGCGACGATGCCTCCGCGGAGCTCATGGAACTGGCCGCCCTCCCCCAGGTTTCGCTCCGGTGCGGCCAACCGGCCAGCTACATTGAGGCGGGAACGCGGACGGTGACCACGGCCGACGGCATGGAATTCGGCTATGACCACCTGGTGGTCGCCACAGGTTCAGCCCCGGGGCAAGCCCCCGTGGAGGGTTCGGACCACTGCCTGAGCTACTCCACCATTGACGACGCCGCCCGCATTGGGTCTGCCATCAAGGACCTGAGCACGGAACTGGGCAGGCGGCCGCTGGGAATCCTGGTGGGCACCGGGGCGGCGGCAGGACAGGCGGAGGCGGTGCTACGCTCCCGCGGCGTCCGGCCCGTCCGCACCACATTGCGGCCCGCCGCCGTGACGCCCCGGACGCCAGGCCCGGGACTGCAGTCCACCGGAATCGTGTTTCCCGACGGCAGCACCATGAACGGCGACCTCGTGGTTCTGGCCGAGGAACGGGTTTCCCTGGACGGACTCGCCGCCAGCGCAGGGCTCCGGACAGCGCCCGGCGGCGGGATCGCCATCAGCCAGGATTTCCGCACCTCGGTACCCGGGATCTGGGCGATCGGTGACGCCGCAACGTTCGACGGCGTCCGGCTGGGATTGCTGGTCGCGGCGGCTTCGGCCGCCGGTGCCTGCGCCGCGCAGCTGATGTCAGCGTCGTCCTCCGGTGCAGTCCTGCAGGCAGCGGCCTGACAGGCCGGCGGCGGAGCGCAACGCGGGGTCACATCAGGCCCAAAACGGGCAGGTTTTCGGGCCGGATGTGACCCCGCCCTGCCTTGAACCGGAAGCCTCCGACGGCCTCTCCGTGTGGCAAGATGGTTCCCAAAAGAGCCCTGCACTCCGTGGCTCCAGCGGCCCACAAGGCCACGAGGAAAGGACCATCATGAGCAACGAAGCCCTCTCTGCTGACCGGCGCGAGGCCGGAACGGACACAACGCCGGGCAACATCGCGTCCTATATTGACCACACCCTGCTCAAGCCTGAGGCCAGCGAGGCCGACATCCTCAAGGTGTGCGCCGAGGCGGCCGAATACCAGTTCAAATCCGTCTGCGTGAATCCCGTCTGGGTCAAAACGGTCAAGACCGCCCTGAAGGGCTCAGGGGTGCTGACCTGCTCGGTCATCGGTTTTCCCCTGGGTGCCACGCCCACAGATGTGAAGACCTTCGAAGCCCGCGGTGCCGTGCTGGACGGTGCCGACGAAATCGACATGGTCATCAACATCGCGGCCGCACGGGCCGGGGACAAGGGGACCCTGGTGGATGACATCTCCGCCGTGGCCGAAGCTGTCCACGCGAGCGGTGCCATTCTGAAGGTCATCATCGAGACGGTGTTCCTCTCCGACGATCAGAAGGTCCTTGCCTGCCAGGCAGCCGTCGAAGCGGGGGCTGACTTCGTCAAGACCTCCACCGGCTTCAACGGCGGGGGCGCCACTGCGGAGGACATCACCCTGATGCGCCGGACTGTCGGCCCTGAACTGGGCGTCAAGGCCTCCGGCGGAGTGCGTTCCCTGGCTGACGCTCAGGCTATGATTGCTGCAGGTGCAACACGTATAGGTGCCAGCTCCGGCATTGCGATCGTCAAGGGTGAACAGGGTTCAGCCGGTTACTGACCGCTTGTCGGCAACAGCCGCTGCCGCCACAGATTTGAGCCCCGCGGGGCCGAGGAGGAATGAATGTCCAGCAAGACCACAACGTCCAGCAGTGCTCAGGTGCAGACCCCGGAGAACGAGAACAGCCTCGTCACCAGCATCATGCTGTTCGTGGTGATGATCGCCCTGTTCTTCGGCGCCCTTTACTCGCTCTCCTTCCTCACGCTGGACAACCCGTGGCCGATGGCCGTCTGCCTGGGCCTGTTCGCCCTCGCGTTCTGGATCCCGCAGACCGTCACCGGCCGCTCCGATTCCGCGGGCGGGAAGTAACACCCGCAGAGCGCGGCACAAAAGTAAAAGGCTGTGGCCCCGGATTGCTCCGGGGCCACAGCCTTTTAAGTTGCCGGCATCCAGTCCGGCCGGCGCCGCCTGGAGCGCGTCAGCCGGCGCCCAGGAAGCGGCTGACGGCTGTCTTGCCCAGTGCGGCGGCCGCGGGAAGCGTTGCCCTGGCCACCGCCCAGGCCGCCACGCACATTCCCACCATGGCGTAGGCACTCACGGGAATCAGCACCAGCCACTCACGCCGTGACCCGGCCCGGCCCAGCAACGGCAGGGAAAACGCTCCGTTGGCTTTCCAGACGTCATTGAGCACCGGCAGTTTGCGCAGGAACCGAGGCGGCTTGATGACGATCGGCCAGAGCAACGGCACTCCGCCGGTGGTGATCATGTCCCCCACGATGTGGACCACAACTCCGGTCAGCATGGACACCGGCAGCCAGGTCCACTGGTGCGGCGCGAACCACGTCACCAGCCCGGCCATGACCAGGGCGAAGATCCAGTTGCTGATGAAACCGGACTTCGGAAACAGCTTGAGCGCCTTGGCTGCAATGTTGATCATGAACATGCAGAGCAGGCCGGCGCCGACGGAAAGCAGGCCCCAGCTGGTCTGCACCTGGATCTGCCCGGCCAGCATGGCGAGCACCACAAAGAACGCCGCCCCCAGGATGGAGTGGGTACCCTGCCGGTGGCCGCCGCTCGCTGTCTCGATCCCGCGGGCAATGACGTTGGACAGCGGCGGCAGCGAGTTCGCCACGGTGCTGTGCCGGTGGTCCCAGTCGCACACCAGGGCCGTGCCCGCCGTCGCCATGCCGCCGATCAGGATGCCGGTGGCGTCCAGCGGATACCAGCCCAGCGTGTAGGGGCCGGTCGAGGCAATAGCTACCCACGCCGCGGCTCCTGACGCGGCGTGATGTCCTCCCATCAATGCTTATCCCACCGCCAGAGGCGCGTCGGAGAAGATGTTGCGGATGACGCCGTTGGCCCATTCCAGGATCTCGGCGTCCTGCAGGTCCCGGCCGCCCACCCTGGCCGTCTTCGGTTTCGGAATCAGCACCGCGTCCAGGGCAGGCTTGGACTGCGAGCCGGGGTACATCCGGGTGAGCCGCATCTGCTTGGACTCCGGCAGCTGGGCCGGGGAGAACTTGATGAAGTTCCCTTGCAGCGCCACGTCGGACAGGCCGGCCTCGCGGGCGCCCACCCGGAAGCGGGCCACGTCGATAAGGTTCTTGACCGGCAGCGGCGGCTCCCCGTAACGGTCCACCAGCTCGGCCAGGACTTCCTCGATGGCCTCGTTCGTCAACGCGGACGCCAGCTTGCGGTACGCTTCCAGGCGCAGCCGTTCCCCCGGCACATAATCGTGCGGCAGGTGGGCGTTCACCGGCAGCTCGATCTTCATTTCGGCGGCCTTTTCCTCGGCGTCGCCGCGGTAGTCCGCCACGGCCTCGCCCACCAGCCGGATGTACAGGTCAAAGCCGACACCCTGGATGTGACCGGACTGTTCGCCGCCCAGCAGGTTGCCGGCACCGCGGATTTCGAGGTCCTTCATGGCCAGCTGCATGCCGGCACCGAGCTCGTTGTGCGTGGCCACGGCCTTGAGCCGTTCCAGCGCCACCTCACCCAGCGGCTTCTCGGACGGGTACAGGAAGTAGGCGTAGGCGCGTTCACGGCCGCGGCCCACGCGGCCGCGGAGCTGGTGCAGCTGGGAGAGGCCGTACTTGTCCGCCCCGTCCACAATCAGGGTGTTGGCGTTGGAGATGTCCAGGCCGGTTTCGATGATGGTGGTGCAGACGAGGACGTCGAAGCGCTTCTCCCAGAAGTCCACGATGATCTGTTCCAGCCGGCTTTCGGACATCTGCCCGTGTGCCACCTCCACGCGCGCCTCCGGGACCAGTTCGCGGACCTTCGCGGCGGTCCGCTCAATGGTGGACACCCGGTTGTGCACCAGGAACACCTGGCCTTCGCGCATCAGCTCACGCCGGATGGCGGCGGAGGTCTGCTTGTCAGTGTAGGGGCCCACGTAGGTCAGTACGGGGTGGCGTTCCTCCGGCGGGGTGGCCAGGGTGGATGTTTCGCGGATGCCGGTCAGGGACATCTCCAACGTGCGCGGGATGGGCGTGGCACTCATGGCCAGGACGTCCACGTTGGTGCGCATCTTCTTCAGCGCTTCCTTGTGTTCGACGCCGAAGCGCTGTTCCTCGTCCACGATCACCAGGCCCAGGTCCTTGAACGCAAAGTCCTTGGACAGCAGGCGGTGCGTGCCGATCACCACATCCACGGAGCCGCTCTTGACGCCCTCCACGGTCTCCTTGGATTCCTTGGCGTTCTGGAACCTGGACAGGGCCTTGACCCGCAGCGGGAAACCGGAGAAGCGCTCGGTGAACGTCTCGTAATGCTGCTGGGCGAGCAGGGTGGTGGGCACCAGCACCGCCACCTGCTTGCCGTCCTGGACGGCCTTGAACGCGGCCCGCACAGCGATCTCGGTCTTGCCGTAGCCGACGTCGCCGGAAACCAGCCGGTCCATGGGAATCTCGCGCTCCATGTCCGCCTTGACCTCGTTGATGGTGGTCAGCTGGTCTGGGGTTTCCACGTACGGGAAGGCCTCCTCCAGCTCGCGCTGCCACGGGGTGTCCGGGCCGAAGGCGTGGCCGCGGGAGGCCATCCGCGCCGAGTACAGGCGGATGAGTTCGCCGGCGATCTCCTTGACCGCCTTGCGTGCCTTGGACTTGGTGCTGGCCCAGTCGGAGCCGCCCATCTTGCTGAGCACCGGGGTATCTCCGCCGACGTACCGGGTGACCTGGTCCAGCTGGTCGGTGGGGACGAACAGCCTGTCGCCCGGGGCGCCGCGCTTGGACGGCGCGTATTCCAGCACCAGGTACTCGCGGACGCCGTCTCCGCCGCCCGCGACCTTCCGCTGGATGAGTTCGACGAACCGGCCGATGCCGTGCTGTTCGTGGACCACATGGTCGCCGGCCACCAGCTGCAGTGGGTCCACGGCGTTCCGCCGCTTGGAGGGCATCCGGCGCATGTCCTTCGTGGAACCCGCCGAGGTCCGGCCCAGCAGATCGGCTTCCGTGAGCAGCCCCAGTTTGAGGCTGTCCAGGACAAAACCGCGTCCGACGGCGGCAGTGGTCACCTCGATGATGCCCGCCTGTGGTTCCTTGGCCAGTGTGTCCACCCGGGCGCACGGGATATCGGCGTCGTGGAACAGCTCCGCGAGGCGCTGGGCCGGGCCGGGACCCTCCGTGACCACCACAATCCGCCACTGGTCGCGGACATGCGAGCCGATGAACTCCATCATCTCCGCAACGTCGCCCTGGTAGCCGCGAGGTTCCCGGGCGTGCAGGTTCAGGACGTCAATCTCCGGCAGCAGCTCCTCATCGGTGGCCAGCGACGTGATGGACCACCAGGAGACCTCGTGGTCAAGGGCGAAGGTGCGGGTTTCGGCCAGTGAGCGGAAGCTGGCGGAGTGCAGCGCTTCCGAGGCCTGTGAGCTGAGGTCCAGCGGAGCCGTGCCGCCGTCCGAGGCCGTGGACCAGGCCGCCTCGAGGAACTCTTCGTTGGTGGCCGCGAGGTCGTGCGCGCGGGTGCGGACCTTTTCCGGTTCGATGACCACCGAGATCGAGCCTGCAGGCAGCTGCTCCACGAAGGGAACCATGGCGTCAACCAGCACCGGCGCGAGGGACTCCATGCCCTCCACGGCGATTCCGCCGGCGATTTTTTCCAGCATGTCGGCGGCCGCAGGGAGCTGGGTCTTCAGCGTCGCGGCCCGGGACATCACGGACGGTGTGATCAGGATTTCCCGGCACGGCGGGGCATGCAGTTCCGTGGGGTGGTGGATGCCCGGGGCAGACAGCGAGCGCTGGTCGGCAACGGCGAACCAGCGCATCTGGTCCACCTCGTCGCCGAAGAACTCCACCCGGATGGGATGATCCTCGGTGGGCGGAAAGACATCGATGATGCCGCCGCGGACGGCAAACTCGCCGCGGTGGGTGACCATGTCCACCCGGGCATAGGCGGCATCGGCCAGCCGGCGGACAACGTCCGTGAACGGGACGTCCTGGCCAACCTTCAGGGTGACCGGAACCAGTTCCCCCAGCCCGGCCACGATCGGCTGCACCACCGCACGGACGGGAGCCACCACCACCCGCAGTGGACCCGCCGTCGAGCTTTCCGGGTGCGCCAGCCGCCGGAGCACGGACAGCCGCCGCCCCACGGTGTCCGAGCGGGGTGAGAGCCGCTCGTGCGGCAGCGTTTCCCAGCTGGGGAACTCGGCCACGGACTCGGCCGGCAGGTAGGCGCGCAGGGCAGCCGTCAGGTCTTCCGCTTCGCGTCCCGTGGCGGTGACGGCGAGGACCATCGGGGGGATCCCGCCGTCGGACGTTCCCTCAGTCCCGGCGGCCAGGCCGTCGGCCATTTCTGCGAGCAGAGCGGCCCGGAGCCCTGCCGGCGCGCTGATCTGGTAATCCTGCCCGCGGACACCGAAGCCCCGTTCCGCCTCGGCTTTGACCCTGGCATACGTACGGTCTTCAGCGAGGACGCTGCGCAGCCCGGCAAGCGGCGGGCCGGACGTGGCAGTACCTGTGCGGGAGGCGCTGGGGCTCATGGCGGAAACTCCTGTGGTGTTCAAGGCCTGCGGCGTTTCCCTGTGTTTCAGGGGAAGCTCAGGCAACACGAAAAGCCGAAATTCGCTGCGAATACCGGGTCATCCCAGCCTACCGCGCAGCGCGCCGGACTAAGCTTTCAGGATCCAAGGCCGTCCGGAAGACTTGCCGCTCCGAATGGCATAAGTGACAAGCGCTCCGTATCGCGGGTGACAAGAAGGAGTCAGCATGACCGGCACAACCGAACCACCCCGCACAGAACCCCGCACTGTCCTGGTCACGGGCGCAACCGGCTACATCGGCGGCCGGCTTGTTCCGCGGCTGCTCGAGGCGGGGCACACCGTGAAGGTCCTGGTCCGGACTCCGGCCAAGATCGCCGGCGTGCCCTGGCTGAAGGATGTGGAGGTGGTCCAGAGCAGCCTGGACGACGGCGGTGCCCTCCGCGACGCGCTGGCGGGCGTCGACGTGCTCTATTACCTGGTCCATTCCATGGCTGCCGGGGCTGGCTTTGAGGCCAAGGAAAAGACCATGGCGCAGACAGCCGCGGACGCGGCGGCTGAAGCCGGTGTCAGCCGGATCGTGTACCTCGGCGGGCTCCACCCCTCCGATGTGGAACTGTCCACTCACATGCGGTCCCGCGAGGCAGTGGGCAAGGTGTTCCTGGACAGCCCGGTGGACGCGGTGGTCTTCCAGGCCGGTGTGGTGATCGGGTCCGGGTCTGCGTCTTTCGAAATGATCCGGCACCTCTCCGAAACGCTTCCGCTGATGCCGGCGCCTAGTTGGGTTCGGAACAGGATCGAGGCGATCGCTGTCCGGGATGTCCTGTACTACCTCGTCAGAGCAGCCTCCCTCACCGGGCACATCAACCGCACTTTCGACATCGGTTGCCGCCAGGTCCTGACGTATGCGGGCATGATGAAGGAATACGCGGCCGAGGCCGGGCTGCCCTATCGGGTGGTCCTGGCGCTGCCGGTCCCCGCCCCGAAACTTGCAGGGCTGTGGGTGGCCCTGACCACCCCCATCCCCCTGTCGATGTCGTTGCCGCTGGTCCAGTCGCTGCAGCACGACGCCGTGTCCCGCGAGCACGACATCGACTCCATCATTCCCGTGCCTGAGGACGGCCTGACTCCGTACCGGCGTGCAGTTGCCCTGGCCCTGGGCAAGGAGCGCGACGGTCAGGTGGAGACCACGTGGGCCAGCGCCGGCGTGGACGCCGATCCCCTGCCCAGCGACCCCGAGTGGGCCGGCCACAAGGTCTTCGTGGATGAGCGCACGTTCCACGGGGACGTGGACCCGGCACACGTGTGGACAGTCATCGAGGGGATCGGGGGCCGGAACGGCTGGTATTCCCTGCCCTTGGCCTGGCGGGTCCGCGGCTGGCTGGACAAACTCACCGGCGGCGCGGGCCTCCTGCGCGGACGCCGGCACCCGGGCAACCTCGCTCCCGGCGAGGTGGTGGACTGGTGGCGGGTGGAACGGATTGACCGCGGCAAACTGCTTCGCCTGAGGGCGGAAATGCGGGCGCCGGGGCGCGCGTGGCTTGAACTGTCCGTTGAGCCCGACGGCGGCGGGAGCCGCTACCGGCAGCGCGCCATTTTCTTCCCCAAAGGCCTCAGCGGCAGGCTCTACTGGCTGGCCGTCTTGCCCTTCCACAGCCTCATTTTTCCGGCGATGGCACGGAACATCACCACTGCCGCGCGGAAGATCGCCGATGCCGGCCGGACGACTGCCGGTTCCAGTAACCCGCCCGCCGCCCCGTAAGATGTGGGGAGCAAAAAGCGTACCAACCCCGTATCACTGGAGGATTCATGGCACTGAGTGCAACCACCACCCTTCCGCATGCCGTTGACAGCGTCGCTGCTGTTTTCATCAACGAGGACTTCCAGCGGCACACCAGCGAATATGTCGGCGGCACGCTGGAGTCCTTCGCCGTGGACGGCGACACGGCCGGCGCCTTCAGCACCACCTCGGTCCGGACCCTGCCCACCACCCGCCTGCCGGAAATTGCCCGCAAGTTCGTCGGCGAAAAGCTCACCGTCACCCAAGTGGAAAACTGGGAGGCGCCGGCAGCTGACGGGTCCCGCCAGAGCAACATCAAGCTGAAGATTGCCGGCGCTCCCCTCGACGTGACTGCTGTCCAGCGGCTCGTTGCCGAGGACGGCAGCACCCGGATTGAACTCGAAGGCAACGTCACCTCGTCCGTGCCGTTCCTGGGCAGCAAGATCGCCGAAGCAGCCGAACCGATGGTCGCCAAGGCCCTGAACATCCAGTCCCAGCAGGCCCAGGCCTGGCTCGAAAGCCACTGACTCCATGCAGCTTCCCTTGTTTGCTGCGCTGGTGCTGATCGTCGCCGGCGTCTGGTCGCTGGTGGTGTGGCCGCAGTTCCTGCGCCGGGTCATGAAGGATCCCCGTGCGCGCGACGCCGAGGGCAAGGCAACGAAGTTCCTCACCGTCCACGTGGTGCTGGTCAGCATTTCCATGGTGCTGGGCGCCGCGACCGCGGTGATTGGCGTGATGGGGCTTTTCGGCTGACAAACCAATAAAGCGTCCCGGCCGGACGACAAACCAAAGAAGCGCCTCCTGTGCCCGCCGGCACGGAGGCGCTTCTGCTTGCGCTCTACTTCTAGGCTGCCTGGTTGAGGGCGTCTTCCGCAGCGACCCAGGAAATCATGGCGCACTTGACGCGCGCTGCATAGCGGGCCACACCTTCGAATGCAGCGGCATCACCGAGGATCTCCGGATCCGCGTGGACCTTTCCACGCGAACGCAGGACTTCCCGGAAGTTGCCGATGATCGCGTGAAGTTCATCCACCGTCAGCCCCTCCGCGAGTTCGCTCAGGACCGAGGCCGACGCCATGGAGATGGAACACCCGGCTCCGTCCCAGGAAATCTGGGCCACTTTGCCGTCTTCCACCGCGAGGCGAAGGGTAACTTCGTCCCCGCAGACGGGGTTCAGCTGGTGTGACTGCCCGGTGGTTGCGCCCTTAGGTGCTTCCAGGCCGGCCAGGCCGCTGCCGTGGCGGGCCTTCGAGTGGTCGAGGATGATTTGCTGATACAGCTGGTCAAGGCTCATATTCGGTATACCTTCGGTGACCGCGTCAGACGCGGAAGTAGGAGCGGACCCCGGCAACGGCCTCCAGGAAGGCGTCGACGTCGTCGGTGGTGTTGTACAGGTAGGCACTCGCCCTGGTGGTGGCCGTCAGCCCCAGACGGCGGTGCAGCGGCTGTGCGCAGTGGTGCCCCACCCGGACGGCGATCCCCCGGGAGTCCAGGAACTGCCCGACGTCGTGCGCGTGCACCCCGTCGACGTCGAACGCGGCCAGGCCAATCCGCTCCTGCCCGGCGGCGGGACCCAGGACGCGGATTCCGGGAAGGGCTTCAAGGCCTGCCACCATCCGCTGACCAAGGTCCGCCTCCCAGCGGTGCACCCGGGCGAGTCCGGTTTCCGTAAGGTAGCTGGCGGCAGCGGCAAGGGCCACGGCCTGCGAGATTCGCTGGGTGCCGGCTTCGAAGCGCTGTGGGGATGGCAGGTACTCGGCCCGTTCCATGGTCACGGTGGTGATCATGGAACCGCCTGTCAGGAACGGCGGCAGCACATCCAGGAGGTCCTGTTTGCCATACAGCACCCCGATACCGGTAGGTGCGAGCATCTTGTGGCCGGAGAAGACGGCGAAGTCGACGTCGAGGTCCTTGACGTTCAGGGGCAGGTGAGGGGCGGACTGGCAGGCGTCCAGCACCACCAGGGCTCCGGCCGCGCGGCCAAGGGCCACCAGCTCGCTGACGGGGTTGATGGTTCCCAGGACATTGGACGCGTGGGTGAAGGCGAGGACTTTGGTTTTGGTTCCCAGAATCTCGGCCGCAACGTCCAGGCGCAGGGCTCCGGCGTCGTCGATGGGGATGTAGCGCAAGGTGGCTCCGGTACGGAAGGCGAGTTCCTGCCAAGGGATCAGGTTGGCATGGTGCTCCATTTCGGTGACCACGATCTGGTCCCCCGGGCCGACTGCCAGCTCCCGAAGCCTGGCGTCGCCGCGGCCCTGGGCCGACCACAGGGCGGCATTGGAGAGCGCGTAGCTGACAAGGTTCAGGCCCTCGGTGGCGTTGGAAGTCCACACGGTTTCCGCGTAATCGGCCCCGATGAAGTCCGCGATGGTCTGCCGGGCGTCTTCAAAGACTTCGGTGGCTTCGACCGCAAGGTGATGCGCTCCGCGGTGCACGGCCGCGTTGCGCTGTTCGTAGAACTCCTGCTCGGCTTCGATGACGCTCAAAGGATTCTGTGACGTGGCGCCTGAATCCAAATACACCAGCGGCTGGCCGTTCACCAGCTGGTCCAGCACCGGGAAGTCATTCCTGATTCTGAGTACCTCGGCGTTGTCCATGGCCGGAACGGCGCGTTCCAGCGTGGCCGGCGTGGTTACGAATGCCAAAGTGAACTCCTTGAGATGCCAATAGATTGACATTCAATTGTCCCACAACACCGATGTGGCGGCCGCCCGGGGACGGCCGCCACATCGGCTCCGGGCTTCAGCCCGCGGATAGGAGGGCCGGCGACGGCTGGGGGGAGAGCCTCGGTCTCAGAAGACTCTGACGTCGCCGGCCCAGTCTCGGTCCGGCGACGTGGCCGGAAAAATTACATTGAGACAAGACCTGGAAAGTCTGATGGCGGGAGGTGGAGGGCTTTCGCCGCTCTTTCCTCCCGAATCAAGTTAATCGCACGTGGATCCGGACAGCACGAGTAGGCAGTACTCTACTTCGGCGGTATGGCTACCGGGTCCTGGCCGGCTGATACGCGTATTCCGGCAGGGGGGACACTCGAAGCCAGAACAGGCCTTGGCACAGCAGGTAAACCCGCTCCGGGCGCGCGGCAGCAGGCACCATGCGGGGCGGACCTGGTTTGCCTGGCGGGCGTGGCGGATTTAGTGCGCCAGGGCTGAGGAGAGTTCGTCACGGCTCCGCACCCCGAGTTTCACGTAGGTGCGGTACAGGTGGCCCTCCACTGTCCGGACGGAGACCATGAGCCGCTGGGCGATTTCCCGGTCCGTGAGCCCCTGGACTGCCAGCTCCACGATGTCCTGTTCGCGGCGGGTGAGGTGAACCGTGGGGGCCGCTGCGATGAACTGTCCCTCCCGGAACCGCTCGCCAAGTTCGTGGTCGCATTTCTCGCGCAGAGCCACCGCCTGCCGCGACCGGCGGCGTTCGCCGACGGCTTCCAGCACCGAACTTGCCCGGGCGTAGGCTTCCCTGGCTACGTTGACGAAGCCCTCTGTTTCAAGCCGGGCCGCCATCTCCATGAGGGCGTCGCCGTCGGCGGACTCCCAATGCTCCGCGAGCGTGAGCAGCGCCGCGGCCCAGCGGCCCTGGACGTTGCCCGCCAGGTTCTGTACCAGGGGAATCACCGAATGGTCGCCCAAGTCCCAGCACAACGCCAACAGTTCGAGAAGCATGCCGCCCCGGGCAGAGACTTCCGGGATGGTGGCCAGGGTGTGGAGGGACGCAAGCCCCTTTCCGTCACGGGCCACGTACTCCGAACCCGCCGCGGCGTAGGCGGTTGCCATCAGCTCCTGGCCGGCTGAACCCTGCGGGGAATCCTTGTAATCGAGCTCAAGCCGGCTGGCCTGGGCGGCGTCACCCAGCCTTGCTGCCACATAGAAAGCCAGCGCGGACCCGAACCGGAAGACCTGCAGTGGATCGTTGAGCCTCAGGGTCTCGACGGCAGGCAACAGGGTCTGGTAGGCGCGTTCAATCCGCCCCTGCCGCAGCAGTGAGTAGCCGCGGAGCACCTGGATGCTGCCGGCGAACGCTGCCGCGTCCCGGGGCTGAGCCGCTGCATAGTCCACCAGCTCCCGCTCCGCTGCTTCCCAGTCTCCCAGGGCCAAATAGTCGGCCGCCAAGCGGCCGAGGACCAACTCCTTGAAGAAGAACACGCCGCTTTCCAAGGCGGCGACTTCTGAAGCCGCCAACAGGGCGGCATCCAGGCCCTGAACGGCGGACCCGGCTGCCGCGCGGGCTTGTGCCAACAGGGCGGCTCCGACCGTGCGGAGGGCGTGGTCGGTCACGCTGGCGGGGTTTCTGCTCCGAAGGTCCTGGACCTCGTGGTCGAGTGCTTCACAGTTCCCGGCTTCGCCGAATTCCAGGATTCGCAGAAGCTGTTCCTGCCAGGCCGTGGCTGTGCCGGTTGCAGCGGAGGCGCGGCGCAGCAGCTCGCGGGACTCGGCTGCGAAGAGTGCCAGCGGTGTTCCGAGTGCCTGATGGACCAGTGCCCTGAGCATAAGCGCCGGGGCGGCCGCGGCGCCGGAACCAAGCTGCAGCCAGCATTCGTCCAGAAGCTTTGCCGCGCCGGCATGGTCGCCTTCGTTGAACAGGGCCCTGGCCTGGATGGCCTGGGCCTCGGGCACGAGTGCCGGGTCGGAAATCTTGGCCGCCATGGTCCGGGCGCTCCGGTTCCTGAAGTGCGCCAACGCGGTCCCGGCCGCTTCGAGCAGTTCGGGCTCCGGTGTTTTCAGTCCGCATTCAAGCGCCCACTCGACGGCACGCAACCGCCCTTCCGGGCCGGCCGGGGACGTATCCAAGTGCCCGCGCACCGTTTCCAGCAACTGCAGGCTGCGGGATACGGAAATGGTCAGGCGGAGGGCGTCTCCGAACATCGCGTTCCAGATCCGGAGATCTGCAGGGGTGCCCTGACCTTCAACCACCATCTGTTGGTCAAGCAGGGAGCGCACCACTTCGGCGCCGCAGATGTCCTCGATCACTTTGCGGCTCACGGGCCCCGCAAGCGCGATAAGTTTCAGGGCCTCCTGCTCTTCGGGCGTGCGGCGCAGCATGTCCTTCACCACAACATCCATCAGCCGCGGACCTTCGGCCGGCAAATGATCCAGCAGCATCCAGATCCCGTTCCGCTTGGCGAGCTGGCCTCCTTCTGCGGCGTCATGGAGCAGGGCATCGAGGAGCCGTGGATTGCCGCCGGAAGCGTTCCAGATGGTGTCGACAGTTTCGGCGGGGACCGTGCCGGCCAGTGCGTGGGCAAGGACTTCCTCGATTTGTTCCCGGTTCAAGGGTCGAAGGTCCACGCGTTCGGCCAGTCCGTCATACCAGAGCTGCGCGAGGGGCTGAGGCAGTCCGGGCCTGGGCCTGCCTGCCGCCACAACGCTGGCCCAGCCGGCGGAGATCATGTCTGCCACGATGGCGGCCGTAGCCTCGTCCAAGTGATGGGCATCGTCCATCACGAGCAGCAACGGCGCGTCCCGTCCTGCCTTGAGTTTTTCAAAGTAGCTCCATACGGACCGCAGGACGGCCACGGGTGAGACCGAATCCTCGGCGGTCAGCTCGGCCGTGTACGGTGCCAGGATGCCAAACGGCACCCGGGAGAGCGAGGAACTTCCATGGATCTGAACAATAATCATGTCAGACGCCAACCGCTCGGTGATGGCTTCGGTCAACGCGGACTTGCCAATGCCGGGGCCCGCCATCAGGAACACTGCCTGGCTGGTTCGGCTCCGGATAATGTTGCAGATCCGATCCAGCGGCTGCCGCCGTCCCGTGAGCAGGCGGCCCGGTTTCGATGAGTGGCCGTTAGACGAGTCCAGTCAGATCACCCCTGGATGTCACTCCAAGTTTAGTAAAAACCTGGTAAAGGTGGCCTTCGACGGTGCGTACGGAGACGCCCATGTCCAGCGCAATGTCGCGGTTGGACGCACCCCTGCCCGCGAGCCGCGCAATCTGCCGTTCCCTGCTGGTTAAGAGCGGGCTGCCGCTGCTGGGCACGATGGGCAGGCTGGGCACCGTGCCAGCCAGGATGTCCAGCCGTGCCTGGGCAGTCCTTGCTGCGGCGGGGTCGCCGGCCTGGCGGGCAAAGTCCACCGCCAGCGCCATGCAACGGGCTTCAACAGCATCAAGTTCCAGGGTGGCGGACAGTTCCCCGCCGGCAAGCAGGGTCTTGGCGTCATGGGTACGGGTACCCACGGCAATCAAACGCGAAATTTCCGCCAACGGACCCTGGCGGTGACCGGCAACTTCCTCGAGCAGGCGGAAGTCAGCCTCCGTCCCGTGAACCGTGGCCCCCAGCAGGCTGATTCCGGCCAGCGTGTACCTGCCGGCCGCGATGTCGCGGCGGGCAGCTTCCTTCAGGCGGTTGACCGCCTCGGTGTCGTTCAGCCACCGGCCGGCCATGTCCGCGCAGAAGTCAGTGATGCTCCTGGTCGCATGGTCGGCGACGCCGCCGGTCCGGTGCAGTTTGTCCAGATATTTCCTGGACTGGCCGGCATTTCCCAACTGCGCATAAGCGAACGCAACCGCTGCATAGGCTTCACGGCGGATCCCCTGGGCCGGGCGCAGTTCGAGTTGCGCCACAGCTGACAGGAGCGAATCCAGCGCCACGGCGCCCCGGCCTGCGAAGACGTAGGCGATCCCGGCCGCCAGCTCAGTGGCCGCGCTTCGATAGGGAAGCTGGTGGGCCTCCCGGGAGGCGGACGGATGCAGGAGGTCGATGCAGCGGCGCCACTGCCCGGCGGTCAGCAGGACGTTGTAAGCCCGTTCCGTGAAAGTCTCGCGCAGTCCCACGATGTGGCCGGCGTCCGAAATTTGGCCGCCCAGCTGCCTCATCAGGCTTAGGGCATCCATCTCCCGCCCGGTCATGGCCAGCGCCGTCATCAGGATCATTCCTGAATTCATCCGGAACCAAAGATCGGGGTTCAGCTCGGGGTCGGCGGCGGCTTCCAAACCCGGAATGGCTGCTGCGTAGTCCCCCACGAACACCTGATACTCGAATTCGCTCAGGCTAATCCTGTTGGCCGCAACGGCGGCAGTGTCGGGCCATTCCTTCGCATTGTCAGGCTCCGCGGCGAGCCGCTCCCGTGCCGTCTGCAGGAGGGCCGGTACCCTGGCAGCATGATCCGGCAGCCACACCATGACCCGTGATTTTGCCGCGATGACCTGGGCGTATTCCAGGACGCCCAGGCTGTCCAGCTGCGGCTGTGAGATGTCGTCCAGTGCGGCCATCGCCTGGACGGGAAGGTCAAGGAGCAGATAGGCGGCAGCCTTCTGCCGTTGGCCGGCCACCCACTGGGCGTCGTTGCGTTTCAGCGTCTCTGCATATTTGAGGGCGTAGTGCGGGTCAAAGACCTGCACGGCCGCTTCAGCCGCAGCGAGCGCCATGCGCGGGCTCAGCTCTGCCTCGCACTCATGGGTCCAGGCGGCGAACGCCATCAGCTCTTCCATGGTCATGCTTGCGGGGTCCGGTTCCTGGCCGTCCAGCAGCAGGCTCCGCAGTTCCCGCCGCCGGGTAATGCTGAGCCAGGAGCGCACGACGTCGCCGAGGTACATTTCACGCAGTGCCACCCAGCGGCTCTCGGAGGCGTCGATCTCCAGAAGTCCGCCATCCTCCATGTCCGCCACGATTCCGGCGCCATAGACAGCGGTGAGCCTTGACAGCTCCACCCGCCGTGCACAGGAGAGCATCTCGATGACTTCCCGCTCCTGCGGGGATTGCCGGGACCAGCGTGACCGCACGATGTCCTCAAGGCTCGCGGCGCCGTCGAGCACTACCTTGTCCCGCAGCGTCCAGACGGAATCCGACAGCACCAGGTTTCCGGACTGCTGCTGCTCGGCCACCAGCGCCTTGAGCAGCAGCGGGTTTCCTCCCACCATGGTGTGGAAGGTGCTGACCAGGGACGAGGAGACCCGGTGGCCCAGCAGGGAAAGCAGTACCTGGCGGGTCTGCAGCTCATTAAGGTTGTCCAGCCGGACCTCAGTCAGCCGGCGGTCGGTGAGGAGCCAATGGAAGTCCGCCGGGAGGTCGCTGATTTTGGGTGCCACGGCTACGATTCGCGCGGTTCCGGTCAGCAGGATGTTCAGCAGGACGCCGGCGCTCATGTCATCGATGCTGCCGGCGGTGTCCAGGGTGATGACGCACTGGCGGCCGGCGGCGTCGCTGCGGATCAGGGACGTGATGCCCCGCAGGATGGCAGTCGGCGAGCCCATGTAGGCCTGGGGAAGACGTGCGAGGAGGAATGCCAGGCAGCCGTAGGGGGTGTCTCCCGCGGTGTTCCCGCTGCGCAACTGCAGGGTCCAGACGTCCGGGCCAAGTTCGGATACGGCAGTCCGGGCCAAGGATGATTTGCCGACACCGCGGCCGCCGGTGATGACCACCCCGAGGGAGTCGGGGCTTGTCAGCGCCGTGCGCACGGCTTCGAGATTGGCACTGCGTGCCGGCGCGGACCATCGCTGCGCCTCTGACATGCCGGAGGTGTCCGTCCGCAGCTCAGGGTCCTTGACCTGTGACCCACGTTCCCAGCTAAGTGGCTCGATTGACATGAACTTATCCCCTACATCCCAATAAAGCGGGATAAGCCCCTTCGCCCCCCCGCTTAGGAAGAAGACTACCCCCAGGGACGGAAGGCTGAACAGGGATTACGGGTTATTGGTCCTAATTGCTACACGTCGGTTTTCGCCGGATGGAACTTCTGCTGCGCTGCGGTGAGCCCGTCTTTGACCAGCATTTCCACGGCATCGGCGGCCTCATCCAGCAGAAACGGCAGGTCCTTGCGTTCTGTGGTGCCAAAATCACGGAGCACATAATCGGCAGTGTCCATGCGGCCCGGCGGGCGGCCGACTCCCACCCGGACCCTCAGGTAGTCCTTGGTGCCGAGCACCTTGGAGATGTCCCGCAGCCCGTTGTGGCCGCCCTCGCCACCGCCGCATTTGAGCTTGATGGTGTTGAACGGGATATCGATTTCGTCGTGTACCGCCACCACGCGATCCGGTCCGATGCCGTAAAAATTCGCCAGGGCTCCCACGGGTCCGCCGGAAACGTTCATGTAGCTCATCGGCTTGGCAAGAACCAGGCGCGGCCCGCCAATCCCCAGCCGCGCTTCGAGGACCTGCGCCCGGGCCTTGTGGGTTTTGAAGTTTCCGCCGAGCCGGCCGGCCAGTTCGTCAAGAACCATCTGGCCAACGTTGTGTCTGTTGCCTTTGTATTCGGTGCCGGGGTTTCCGAGGCCCACAATCAGCCAGGTGTCAGTCATTGTTCCATCCTAGGGTGGTCCGGACATGGCTGTGGCCGGACCCCAAGGGGTCCGGCCACAGCTGCGAATCTGGGAAGTGGTTACTCGGCTGCTGCCGGTGCGGCTGCTGCCTCTTCTTCGCCTTCTTCTGCAACCTCAACGGCCTCGGAGATGTTGATGACCAGGGCGTCGGCGTCGGCCAGCAGGGTGGCGCCCTTCGGCAGGACCAGGTCGGAAGCGTGGATGTGCTGTCCGGCGGTGCGGCCTTCGATGTCAACCTCGACGGCGGTGGGCAGGTGGGTTGCCTCGGCCTCAAGGGAGATAACGGTCAGTTCCTGGTTGAAGACGTTGCCGGGAGCAACTTCGCCAACAACGTGGACGGGGATGTCCACGGTAACCTTTTCGCCCTTGCGGACGGTCAGCAGGTCGATGTGCTCGATGATCTGCTTGATGGGGTCGCGCTGGACGTCCTTGACCAGGGCCAGGTGCTCGTCGCCGTTGACGTCCAGGGACAGCAGGGCGTTGGCCGTGCGAACTGCCAGCGTGGTGGCCTTGGCCGGGAGGGTGATGTGGATCGGCTCGGCGCCGTGGCCGTAGATGACGGCGGGAATCAGGTTGGCCATGCGCGCGCGGCGGGCAAAGCCCTTGCCGAATTCGGTGCGTACTTCTGCTGCGAGCTTCTGCTCAGACATGCGTATCTCCTCGGAAGAATAACTGGTGTTCAGCAAGGGCGGAGGTCTGTTGCGACCTTCAACGCCGGGCGCCGTGCGGCGCCCTTCCGGAAGGGAGATTCAGACCCAGTCGATAACGGAGACTGCTCTCCCTCGCCAAGGTATCGTGAAAATCCTACCAGCGCCGCACCCGAAAACTGAAAACGCATGAATTCGGGGCCGGCGCCGCGGGAGCTCTTTAGGCGTTGCCGTCGAACAGGCTGGTGACCGAGCCGTCGTCGAACACTTCGTGGATGGCGCGGGCGATCAGCGGCGCGATGGACAGCACCGTCAGCTGCGGGAAGCGCTGGTGGGAGGCGATGGGCAGGGTGTTGGTGACCACCACTTCGCGGGCACCGGATTCGGCCAGCCGCTGGGCGGCGGGGTCGGAGAACACGGCGTGGGTTGCGGCGATAATGACGTCCTTGGCCCCGGCGTTCATGAGCACCTGGACGGCTCCGGAGATGGTTCCGCCGGTGTCGATCATGTCATCGATCAGCACGCAGGTCCGGCCTTCAACCTGGCCCACCACGGTCTTGGATACGGCCTGGTTGGGGACGGTGAGGTCGCGGCTCTTGTGCACAAACGCCAGCGGGGCCCCGCCGAGCCGCTCCGCCCACTGCTCGGCGACGCGCACGCGGCCGGTGTCCGGGGAAACGACCGTGACGTTGTCGGCGCCCACCTTGGTCCGGATGTAATCCGCCAGGAGCGGGATGGCCATGAGGTGGTCCACGGGGCCGTCGAAGAAGCCCTGGATCTGGGACGTGTGCAGGTCAACGCTCATGATGCGGTCCGCGCCCGCGGTCTTGTACAGGTCCGCCACGAGCCGGGCGGAAATGGGCTCGCGGCCGCGGCCCTTCTTGTCCTGGCGGGCGTACGGGTAGAACGGGGATACCACCGTGATCCGCTTGGCGGAGGCACGCTTCAGCGAATCGATCATGATCAGCTGTTCCATCAAGTGGTTGTTCAGCGGGGCGGGGTGCGCCTGGATGACAAACGCGTCGGTGCCGCGGACGCTCTCGCCGGCGCGCACGTAGATCTCCCCGTTGGCGAAATCGTAGGCGTCAATCGGCAGCAGTTCGGTCCCCAACTCCTTCGCGATTTCCCGCGCCAGTTCGGGGTGTGCCCGCCCGGCGGCTAGCACCAGCTTCTTTTCGCCGTGTGCCGTAATTTCGCTCATTATTACTTGCCCTCTTCTGTTGATGCTGGGGAATTTGAGGAGTCTGACGCGGCTGTGGCCAACTCTGCCGAGCGCGAGCCGGGGCGGTTTGCAACAACCCACCCTTCGGCGTTGCGCTGGGCGGCGACGGACAGGACGAGCGCCCCGGCCGGGACGTCCTTGCGGATCACCGCGCCGGCGCCGCTGTAAGCACCGTCCCCCACGGTGACGGGTGCGACAAACACGGTGTTGGAACCTGTGCGGACGCCCGAACCGATCACCGTGCGGTGCTTCTTCTCGCCGTCGTAATTGGCAGTGATGTTGCCGCAGCCGATGTTGGTGTCCTCGCCGATTTCGGCGTCACCGGCGTAGCCGAGGTGGGACAGCTTGGAGCCTCGGCCGATGGTGACGTTTTTGGTCTCGTAAAACGCGCCGATCTTGCCGGTTTCGCCCAGCACAGTGCCGGGCCGCAGGTAGGTGAAGGGGCCGACGGCGGCGCCCGCGCCGATCACGGACCCGGAACCATGGGTGCGGATCACCTTTGCCCCCTCGCCGATGCGGACATCCGTCAGGGTGGAATCGGGGCCGACGACGGCGTCCCTCGCCACAGTGGTGGCGCCGTGCAGCTGCGTGTTGGGGAGGATGCGGACGTCCTCGTCCAGGGTGACAGTGGAATCGATCCACGTGGTGGCGGGGTCAACGACAGTGACTCCCGCACGCATCCAGGCTTCGACCGTGCGGCGGTTGAGTTCCGCCCCGAGCGCGGCGAGCTGTACGCGGTCGTTGGCTCCCTCCACCTGCCAGCGGTCTTCGGTGACGACCGCGGCAACCCGGCCGCCGGCCTGGCGCGCGAGGCTGAGGACATCGGTGAGGTACTTTTCACCCTGTGAGTTGTCGGTGGTGACGTGGACCAGTGCGTCCCGGAGCACGGCGGCGTCAAAGGCGTAAATACCGGAGTTGACCTCACGGACCAGGCGTTCGGCCTCAGTGGCGTCCTTGTGTTCGCGGATGCCGGTGACAGAACCGTCGTCGCCGCGGAGGATGCGGCCGTAGCCCGTGGCGTCATCCAGCAGGGCCGTCAGGACGGTGACGGCGTTGCCCTCGCGTTCGTGGGTGGCCACCAGATCGGCGAGGAGTGCGCCGCTGAGCAGCGGAACGTCGCCGTAGGTCACCACCACGGTGCCGGTCAGTTCTTCCTTGGCATCCAGGGCGAGCAGTGCCACTTCGACGGCGCGGCCGGTGCCGGGGACCTCATCCTGGTCCACAATCAGCGCCTCGGGGTCCAGTTCGTTCAGGTGGCCGGCCACCAGGTCACGTTCGTGGCGGACCACCAGGGCCAGCCGGCCGGGGTTGATGCTGCGTGCCGCAAGGAGGGCGTGGGCCACCATGGAGCGGCCGCCGATCTCATGCAGGATCTTGGGGGTACGGGATTTCATCCGGGTACCTGCGCCTGCTGCCAGAACGATGACGGCGGCCGGGCCGGTATTCTCGGGGATCACGTACGGGCTCTCCTTGCTTGATTGCGCGTGGCGCTGGGGCGGTGCCGGGCCGGCCACAAGCCTTACGGGGCACCGAGTTCATACTACTGGACGCTCTCGGCACAGCAGTTCCGCCCATAGGATTCGAACCTATACTCCACGGCTCCAAAGGCCGGGGTGCTGCCATTACACCAGGGCGGACCGTGCCGGAGGCGCAAGGCCAAGGCACAAGTAGTTATTTTGCCATGGGTTCAGGGCCGCTCGCGACACGGGCCGGAAACACAGCCTTCCAAGTCCGGTCCCGCAGGCCTTTCCGGCCGTTTCAACCGCGCCAGCCAAGGCCCCTAAGGCATGATGGAAATGTGAGTAACAACCCACCCCGGGCACGGATGACAGGCGTTCAGCGGCGCAGCCAACTGATCGACGTCGGCCGTGGGCTGTTCGCCGCACGCGGACTCGACGGGACAACCATCGAGGAAGTCGCAGCCTGCGCTGGCGTTTCAAAACCCGTGATCTACGAGCACTTCGGCTCCAAGGAAGGCCTTTACACCCAGGTGGTGGACTTCGAATTCCGGATCCTCCTGGACGCGATCACCGCAGCCCTGACCGAGGAAGCCAAGCCTCGCGTCCTCGTGGAACGTGCCGCCCTGGCCCTTCTCACCTACATCGAAGACCACACCGAAGGCTTCCGGATCCTGATGCGGGACGCTCCCCCGTCCCAGCCCGAAGGCGCCTTCTCCACCCTGCTGTCACACGTCACCGCCCGCGTCGAGCACATCCTGTCCGACGAATTCGACCGCCGCGGTCTCAGCGCCCAGGACGGAGCCATGTACGCCCAAATGCTCGTCGGCATGGTGGCCATGACCGGCCAGTGGTGGCAGGACGCCCGCGAGCCGGACAAACACACCGTCGCCGCGCACCTGGTCAACCTCGCCTGGAACGGCCTGACCGGCCTCAAAAAAGACCCGGAGCTGCAGATCGAAGAATGAGCCGTGGTCGCCTTCGGGCGCGGGGCACCTGTCCTCTGCGTGCTGCTCCTTCTACGCGACGTGTCTAAGCGACGTCGAAGGGCCGGTTCCGGCACCCAAGGTGACTACTCGCCGAGGACTTCGAGGGCTTCGAGCCATTCGAGTTCGAGGGCCTCGCGGTCACCGGCCAGGTCCTTGAGCTTCTTGTTTTGTTCGGCGAGGGCGTCGAAGTCGGACTCGGCCGTGCTTTTGACCATTTGGTCGTGGATCTTCTTTTCGGCCTGCTCGACTTTGCCGAGCTGGCGTTCGATCCGGTTTTTGGCCTTGCGGGCGTCGCGCTTTTCGGCTTCAGAGGCTCCGGAAGCTGCTGCAGCGGCGGGGGCTGGGCTGCCGCCGGCGCCGGTCACGGGGTTGCCGCCGCCGGTGATGGTGGAGCCGGCGAGGGCGGACTCGCGCAGTTCCAGGTACTGGTCCACGCCACGCGGCAGGGCACGGATCTTGCCGTCGCCCAGCAGCGCCATCTGGTGGTCGGTGACGCGTTCCAGCAGGTAGCGGTCGTGGCTGACCACCACCAGGGTGCCGGGCCAGCCGTCCAGGACATCCTCGACGGCGGCGAGGGTATCCGTGTCGAGGTCGTTGGTGGGCTCATCAAGCATCAGCACGTTGGGTTCGCCCACGAGCAGGCGGAGCAGCTGGAGGCGGCGCCGCTCACCGCCGGAGAGGTCCTTGACCGGGGTCCACTGCTTCTCGTTGGTGAAGCCGAGCTGCTCCACAAGCTGGCCGGCCGTGAACTCCTTGCCGCCCACGTTGAAGGACCGCTTCTCGCGTTCGATGACTTCGATGACGCGAAGGTCGGAGACGTCGTCGAGCTCTTTGACTTCCTGGGTGAGCACTGCGGTGACCACGGTCTTGCCGCGCTTGAACTTGCCGGAGCTCGGCTGGATCTCACCGTTCAGAAGCTTGAGCAGGGTGGTCTTGCCGGCGCCGTTGACGCCCACCAGGCCCAGCCGCTCGCCCGGGGCCAGGCGGAGGGTGATGTTGTCGAAGAGCTTTTGGCCGGCATCGCCGCCCTGGAAGTCCAGGGACACGTTCTCGAGGTCCAGGACGTCCTTGCCGAGCCTGGCCGTGGCCATCTTGCTCAGGGCCGTCGAGTCACGCGGCTCCGGGACGTCCGCAATCAGCGCGTTGGCGGCCTCGATGCGGAACTTGGGCTTGGCCGTGCGGGCCGGGGCGCCGCGGCGCAGCCAGGCGAGTTCCTTCTTCACAAGCTGCTGGCGTTTGCTCTCGGTCACCGAGGCTGCCCGGTCACGCTCGGCGCGGGCCAGGACGTAGGCCGCGTAGCCGCCGTCGAACGGGTCCATGATGCCATCGTGGATTTCCCAGGTCTTGGTGCAGACCTCGTCGAGGAACCAGCGGTCGTGGGTCACCACCAGGAAAGCGCCCTGGTTGGCGCGCCAGCGGGTCTTCAGGTGCCGGGAGAGCCAGGCGACACCTTCGACGTCGAGGTGGTTGGTCGGCTCGTCCAGCATGATGACGTCATGGTCCTCGATCAGGAGCTTGGCCAGCGCCACGCGCCGCTTCTGCCCTCCGGAGAGGGCGTGGACGTTGGCGTGCCAGTCGACGTCGGACACCAGCCCGCCCATGACCTCGCGGATCTGCGGGTTGCGGGCCCATTCGTAATCGGCCTGGTCCCCCACGATCGCGGCGCCGACGGTGAGGTCGCCGTCGAGCACGTCGCTTTGGTCGAGGTAACCGATGTTGACGTCACTGCGCTTGGTCACCCGGCCGGAGTCCGGGGTAGACCGCATGGCCAACAGGCGCATCAGTGTCGACTTGCCGTCACCGTTCCGGCCCACCATGCCGATCCGGTCACCCTCCTCGAGTCCGAGGGTGATCCCGTCCAGGACGGTTCGCGTTGCGTACGAAACTGTGAGGTTTTCGCCGCCAAGAAGGTGTGCCAAAGGGGACTGCTTTCTGCTGCGGGGTAAAGGGTTGGGAGCTTAGAGGAGGGTATCGGAGATGATGCGGGCGCCATGGACGGGCCCGTGGACAGGGAATGCCGTGAGCCCGTAATGCCGAAGGTCCTCGGCGAGGCTTTCGGCGGCGGCGGGATTGCGGGTCAGGAGTGCCACGGTGGGTCCGGAGCCGGAGACGATCCCGGCGAGGGCACCGAGCGCTTCGCCACGTCCCAGCGTAGCGCGGAGTCCAGGGGCCAGTTCAATGGAGGCCCGCTGGAGGTCGTTGACCAGGACCCTGCTCAGGGCGTCCGCGTCCCCGCCGCGCAGTGCCTGCAGGACCTGGGGATCCACGGCGGTCGGCTCGGCGGCATCGAGGCTTTCGGCTGCCCGGAGCCGGTCCAGGGTGCGGAAGACCTCCGGCGTGGGCAATCCGTAATCCGCCGCCACCAGGACCCAGTCCGTCTGTGCCCTGACCAGTGCCGGTGAGAGTTCGTCGCCCACGCCGAGCCCGACGGCGGTGCCGCCGAGCAGCGAAAAGGGGACGTCGGCGCCCAGGTCGGCGGCGATGTGTGCCAGCTCGTCCTTTGACAGCCCGCTGTTCCACAGGGCGTCACAGGCGAGGAGGGTGGCGGCGGCGTCGGCCGAGCCGCCGCCCATGCCGCCGGCCACCGGGACACGCTTGGTGATCTCCAGATGCACGCCGGTGGCGTGCTCCGACACATCGGCCATCATGGCGGCGGCCTTGTAGGCCAGGTTGTTTTCATCCAGCGGGATGTCCACCCCGTCCAGGTCCAGGGTGCTCGCCGGACTGATGCTGACGGTGATGCCGGGCGTTTGCGTGCTGGTGGCCGCGACCTCCTCATAGAGGGAGACCGCCAGGTAGACGCTGGCGACCGAATGGTAGCCGTCCGCGCGCAGCGGCCCTACGTCCAGGGAAACGTTGACTTTTCCCGGCGCCTTCACCCGCACTGTCCGCGCAGGGAACCGCCCGGCCAGGGCATTCACGCCGTGGCCCCGCGGGCTTCGGCAATCCGTGCGAAGGCGTTGATGTCGATGACTTCGCCCCGCGCTGTGGGGTCCACGCCGGCGGCCACCAGGCAGCGTTCGGCTTCTGCCGCACCGCCCGCCCAGCCCGCCAGGGCCGCCCGCAGGGTCTTGCGGCGCTGGGCGAACGCGGCGTCAATCACGGCGAAAACCTGCTCGCGGGTGGCTGTTGTGACGGGCGCTTCCCGCCGGGTAAACGCCACGAGGCCGGAGTGGATCTTCGGAGCGGGCCAGAACACGTTCATGCCGATCACCCCGGCTTTGCGCATGCTGCTGTACCAGGCGGCTTTGACGGACGGCACTCCGTACGTCTTCGAACCGGGCCCGGCGGCCAGCCTGTCCGCCACTTCATCCTGGACCATCACCAGTCCGTGCTGCAGGCTCGGGAAGTGCTGGAGCAGGTGCAGGACCACCGGCACGGCCACGTTGTACGGAAGGTTCGCCACAAGGGCGGTGGGTTGAACGGGCAGGGACGTGACCTTCATCGCGTCGGCCTGGACAAGGTGGAAGGAGCCCCCCGCCCCGGGCCGCCAGGTCCGCACGGTTTCCGGGAGTTTCGCGGCGAGGACCGGATCAATTTCGACGGCGACCACGGCCTTCGCGGCGTCCAGCAGGCCCAGCGTGAGCGAACCGAGGCCCGGGCCGACTTCCAGTACGGTCTCCTCCGACCCGATGCTGGCCACGGACACAATGCGGCGGATGGTGTTGCCGTCAATGACGAAGTTCTGGCCAAGGGTCTTGGTGGGCCGGATGCCGATTTCGTCTGCCAGCCGGCGGATGTCGGAGGCACCGAAGAGGGGTGCGGGCGCAGCGGCAGTCGGTTCAGTCACGTAGGTATCCTATCCCGGCGGCCATCAGCGCACCGCCCGCTTCGCCGCGTTCCCGGATGGTCCGGGCGTTCTCCGATCCGGGTTAACGGCAGTGGCCGGCCCCGGGTTTCCCGGGACCGGCCACTGATGCCTGTCTCGCTGGCGGCTGTGGTCAGCTGCCGCCGGCACAGGTGTTTGAACGGTGCCTAGCTTGAAGCGGCCCAGCCACAGCCCCAGGGCTGCAGGCCGCGCTGTGCGTAGACCTTGTTGGCGATGTCGATCTGCTGCGCCTTGGTGGCGAGGCTGGCATTCGGTGCGTACGCGCCGCCGCCGGAACCGATCCAGGTCCGGACATCGAACTGGAGGCCGCCGTAGTACCCGTTGCCCGTGTTGGTGGACCAGTTACCGCCGGCCTCGCACTGCGCGATCTTGTCCCACATGGCCTCGTTCATCATGGCCGGGGCCGCTGCGCCGGTGTTGGCGCCGGCCGCTGCTGCTGCCGCCGGCTTGGGCTTGGTGCCCACGGTGACCTTTTCCGTCACAGGCTGGACCGAGACGGCCTCGGAGACCAGCGTCCGGGAAGCTTCCCGGCCGTCCACCATGACCAGTTTGAAGGTCTTGTCGACCTTGCCGGCGACGCCGGCCTGCGTGACTTTCTTTTCGCCCTTGAAAAGGTCGGCGCTTTCGGTGCTCATGCTGTCGAAGGCCACGTCCTCGGTGGTGGCGGCCGTCTGGCTGGTGTCCACGCGGGAGACCTTGACCACCATGTTGTTCACGACGTGCGCGTTGCCGGGCTGCGACGTGCGGTCATCGACGCCGAGGGTGACGCCGGCATCATCGAGCACCTGGGCGACGGTTCCCGCCGTCGTGGTGGCCGTGGAGACCTTGCCGTCGGCGACGATGCTGACGGTTTTGGGGGTGGAGATGGAAACAAAGGAGCCTGCCACTGCGAGCTGGGCTTCCTTGGGCACCGAAACCGACGAGGCGCTGGAGACACCGAGCTCGGTGACGAGGCCATCGACATCCGGTGCGGTGGTGCTGACGGTCTTCTCCGCGCCGTCCAGGCTGACCTTCACGGCTTTGGCCATGTTGACGTTGATAACAGTGCCGTTCTCCACTTTCGCGTCCGCCGAGGGCGAGACGCGGTCAGCCGGCTTCAGTTCCACGTTTGCGCTTTTCACTACCTGGCCAACCGTGCCACCGAAGGACTGGAGCGAAGTCACTTTCCCGTCGACGTTCAGGGTAACGGTTTTGTTATTTCCGACGAAGGCGACGAGGCCTACCACCAGCGCGCAGAGCACCACGAGTTGGGTGCCAATCTTGATAAAACTGAACTTGCCGTCCGTTGTGAAGAGCTTGACCACGATTGCCCGTAACTTTAGATCCATCCGGGCACGGGGAAAAACGCAGTAAAATAGCCGGCGCAGGCCCTTGGGGACAGCTCCGGGCATCATTGCGCCGCCACACTTCCCTCTCGGGGCAGGCAGCATCAGAGACGTGCCTGGACTTCTGCGAGTGAAGTGAAATTATCCGAAGGCCTTCCCCGACCCCGGCTAATAATTCTCCACTGTAACCGTAGCGTTATAAAGCGGCCAAGAAATTCACATACTTAGTATGTGCGGGGGCGGCGGGAACGCGGGTGGATTTAAGCCCAGGAACCGTATGCCCGCACGGTATTTTCGCCGATCTTCGCGCAGAGCGCGGCGAGGTCTGTCCCTGTCAATTCGGCCATGGCACGGACGGTGTAAGGCACCATGTAACTGGCGTTGGGGCGGCCCCGGTGCGGGTGGGGTGTCAGGAACGGAGCGTCGGTTTCCACCAGCACAAGGTCCGGATCCGCCACCGCGAGCGCGGCCCGCAGGTTGGCGGCGTTCTTAAACGTCAGCGTCCCCGCGAAGGACATGTTCCAGCCCGCCTCGTTGCAGATCCTGGCCAGCTCCGCATCACCGGAGAAGCAGTGAAACACAACCCGCTCCGGGGCCCCCTCTTCGCGGAGGACCTGCACAACGTCGTCGTGCGCGTCCCGGTCATGGATCTGGAGGGTCAAGTCCAGTCGCTTGGCAATATCGATGTGCCGGCGGAACGAATAGCGCTGATGCGCCAGCCCCTCCCCCTCGGTGCGGAAGAAGTCCAGGCCGGTCTCCCCGATGGCCCGGATCCGGGGATGGGCGGCCAGCCGTTCAATCTCAGCCAGAGCTTCCTCCAGCTCGCCGCGCATGGCGTAGGCCGGGGCATCGTTCGGATGAAGCGCCACCGCCCCCAGCAACCGGCTGTCCTGGTCAACGGACTGGACGGTGAACCGGGAGGACTCCAGGTCCGTACCCACCTGGACGGCGCCCTGGACGCCGACGGCTTCGGCTGCATCCAATGCTGCGGCAATGGCTACCGGGCTCTCGCCATCGGGGAAATCGAAGTGCGTATGGTTGTCCATCACGGGGACCGGCAACGGTTCGGGGGCCGGCGGGTAGTCGGGGCGCTTCTGCTGGCCGGGACCGGCCGGAGCATCGGCCCGGGCCACCCGGTAAGCGGCGGGAATCGGCGAATTGCACATCCATCCACCCTAGCGCTGGCGGCTGCCCGCAGAATTCAAGGAACTGTCTGCCTAGACCGTCAGTTGTCTTAGTAGTCTGGTACCAAACAGATGCGAACGCCCACCGCCGGGCGCAGGCAGGCCGACTGTCCCGTCCCAGGTGATCCCCGGGCTGAAAGGTTGCAGATGGACCCCCACCGCCGCACCGCCGTCAACGACGTCACCCCTGCCGGCAGGAACTTCACTGCGGTCCCGGCGCAGGTGGGACACCTCAACGGCCGCCGGACAGCCGCCATGGACGCCGCGGAATTCCATGCCGCCAGCCGCCGCATCCTGGACTCCATCAACACAGTGATCGATGGCAAATCCGATGCCGCCAGGCTGGCCCTGACGGTACTCCTGGCCCAGGGCCACCTTCTGCTTGAAGACGTGCCCGGCGTGGGGAAGACACTGCTGGCAAAGAGCCTGGCCCGGACCATCGACTGCACGGTGAGCCGGATCCAGTTCACCCCGGACCTGCTGCCCTCGGACGTGACCGGCGTTTCCATCTATAACCAGTCAACGCGCCAGTTCGAATTCCGGCCCGGGGCCGTCTTCGCCAACATCGTCATCGGCGATGAGATCAACCGCGCCTCCGCCAAGACCCAGTCCGCACTGCTGGAGTGCATGGAGGAGCACCAGGTCACCGTGGATGGGGATTCCTACAAGCTCGATGAGCCCTTCATGGTGGTGGCGACGCAGAACCCCATCGAAATGGAGGGGACCTATCCCCTTCCCGAGGCCCAGCGCGACAGGTTCATGGCACGCATCTCCATGGGCTATCCGGACAAGGACTCCGAGATCGAAATGCTGGAGACCCATCAGGCAACCTCACCGCTGGCGAAGTTGTCAGCCGTGGTCACCGCCGCGGAGGTCGCGGCAATGATCGCCACGGTCCAGCAGGTCTACGTCTCCCAGGCGGTGAAGGAATATACGGTCTCCGTGGGACGGGCCACGCGCGAGAGTCCCCTGCTCCGGCTGGGTGCGAGCCCGCGCTCAATGCTCCAGCTGCTCCGGGCTGCCAAAGCCACGGCGGCCCTGGACGGGCGTGACTTCGTCCTGCCTGACGACGTCGTGGACGTGGCGGAGTCCGTCCTGGCCCACCGCATCATCGTGGACCGCAAAGCTGCGGGCGCCGGTGAAACACCGCAGAGCGTGATCCAGGGAATCCTGTCCCGGCTACCCGTAAGCCAGGATCCTGGAAACAGTCCGGCCCGGTCTTCGGTCCCGCCGGCCGGGTTGCGGCGGAACCACTAGGCAGGGCATTCCCATGGCGCTGCTTGACCGGTTTCCCCGGCATCTCTTCAGCCAACGCGGGTGGGGGCTTTTGGCTGCAGGTGCTCTTTCGCTGGCGGCGGCGCAGATCATGGGCCGCCGGGACCTCCTAAGCCTGAGCGTGCTCCTCATCGTCCTGCCGCTTGTTTCCCTGGCGGGGATCAGGCTGGTGAAGCCACGCTTCCAGGTGTACCGGGAATTCCAGCCCTCCCCCGTGGAGACCGCCGCCGCCACCACTGTCCGGCTTGCCGTAGCCCGCAGCGGTTCGGGCGGCGGCCGGGCCATCATGGAAGAGAAACTGCCCCCGCGTTTCGGTACGTCGCCGGCCTTTCGCTTTCCTGCACGGTCAGCCACGGGCGGGATCAGCAGGTACGAATACCGCCTGCAGGCCAGCAAACGCGGGCAGTACCTGATCGGTCCGGTGACTGCGGAGTTTACTGATCCGTTCGGCCTGTCCCTACATCGCCAGGCCATCGACGACGGCGAGATCCTCACCGTCACGCCGGCCGCCGTCGAACTTCCCGCCACGGGGCTGGCGGGCGCCCGCGGCAACGACGGCATCACCGCCACCCGGATCCGTGCCAATCCCAGCGACGACGACGTGATGACGCGTGAATACCGCCCGGGCGATCCGATGCGGCGGGTCCATTGGGCAGCCACCGCCCGCCATGGCGAACTCATGGTGCGGCAGGAGGAATCCGTGACGACACCGGAAGCCACCATCATCCTGGATCAGCGGTTTGGTGCGTTTCCGGGCGGCTCGGGGTCCGGTTTGGGGGGAACGGTTTCCGTGGACGGCCATGAGATGGCCAGCAGCGGCACCTTTGAGTGGACGGTAGTGGCCGCGATGTCCATCTGCTCGCACCTGTCGGAACGCAACTACGCCCTGCGGCTCCTGGACCCCCGTGGCGAGCCGGCCTTCCTCCGCTCCCCCTCCGCGCCGGAGCGGGATGCGGAAGAGTATTCGGGGGCAGCGGGCCTGCAGAGCATCGCCGAGAGCCTCGCCGCCATCCAACTCTCCGGACCGCACCACGGCGGACGGGAACGGCACTCCACCGGGGCACCGCACACCGCCAAGGTGCACGGCGGCCACGACTCCGGTCCGGAGGTCTTCGATGACCACCTGATGGACAAGCTGTCAGCCCACCGGATGCGGGGGCCCATCATCGCGCTCCTCGGCAGGATCTCACCAGCCGAAGCCCGGGCCCTGGCGCCGGGTGCAGGCTACGGCGCGAATGCCTTCGCCATCATTGTGACCGACCGGCCCAACGACGCCGAGGAAATGCTGGAAACACTGCGCCGGGGCGGCTGGCGGGCCGTTGCCGTGCAGGCCTCGGTTCCCGTCCCCGTGGCCTGGAGTTACTTTGACGAGGAAGGAGCGGCACCGGCCACCGCCGCAGCCGACGTCCGCCGCGGAGCGGAGGTGGGTCGGTGACCCTGGCGCCGGAACGCAGTGCCCCGCGTGAACCGCGGCCCGCGGGCAACGGCACTGCCTCCGCGCCAGGCCCCCGGGGACCGGTGCCCGCCAAGGCCCGGGTGGGAGCGTACCCGTGGGCCATGGCCGGCGCGGTCGCCCTGTCCGTGGCCGGGGCGGCGTTGTCCCTCAACGGTGTCCTGCGCGGATGGGCCTGGTACCTGCCCGTCCTGACGACGGTAGGGGTAGTCTGCCTTACCCTTGCCGCCCTTCGCGCCCTGCGGGCCCACCCGCTCCTGGTGGCAGCGGGCGGCTTCGCAGCCCTGGTCGCGATCCTCACCCTCACATTCTTCCGCAGCACGGGTATTGCCGGCTTCATTCCCTCCGGGGCAACCATGGCCGAACTGGACAGGTTCATTCGCCGCGCCAGCGAGACCGTCCTCGCCGAGAGTTCCCCGGTGGCCCCGAACTCGGGGATCGTGATGGTCACCTGCGCCGTGCTGGGCCTGGCAGTCATCCTGATTGATGCGTTGGCGGTCCCCCTCGGCATGCCGGCCACAACCGGTATCGGCCTGCTCGCCATCCTGGTGGTTCCTGCGATGGTGAAACCGCAGAGCGTGGGGGCGTGGGGATTCGGCGCGGCGGCGGCAGGCTACCTGCTGATCCTGGCCTTCAGCCAATGGTTCGTCCCGGATTCACGGACCCCGGCGGACAGCGGGAGGACACCGGGACATCTCCGCCGGGCGGTGCTGACGGGCGTCGTGGCCCTGGTGGCAACACTGACAGTTCCGCTGGCCATTCCCGGCTTCGATCAGGGCACCTTCCCGCAAGGTTCCCGCCTCAACCCCTGGGGCGGCGCCGGCACCGGCCTGAATCCCATGATCACCCTCGGCAACAGCCTGCGGACCCCCGCGGGCACAGGCCGGATCACGTATGCCACCAGTGCGTCCCAGCCGCTGTACTTGCGGTCCGTCACGGTGGACAATTTCGACGGCGAAACCTGGGGACCGGACGACCGGGACGCGGAGCGCCGCCCCGTTGCCGGGCAGATCCAGCCGGGATATGACATCGCTGTCCCGCAGCGGCAGCAGGTGACCGTGGTGAACACCGGCACCTTTACCAGCCCCTACCTGCCGTTGCCGTATGCGCCGGAAGCAATCCGCGGGCTGAACGGCTCCTGGACCTGGGACCCGGCCACCCTGGCCGTCAAGGGAGTCAACACCACCACGCGCGCCCAGCAGTATGTTGTGGCGTCCGCGGTGCCGGAACTGACTGCCGCCACGCTCGGGCAGGCATCCCGGGATGTGCGCGGACTCCCGGCTGAATTCACCAGGGTCCCGAGCGGCGTGCCGGACATCGTCAGCCGCACCGCGGATGCTGTGACCGGTGCCGGCGGGAATGCGTACGCCAAGGCGATGGCCATTCAGAATTACCTGCGCTCGGGAGAGTTCACCTATTCCCTGCAGTCCCCCGTCCAGGGCGGCTACGACGGAAACGGACTTTCGGTACTCGCCGATTTCCTCACCCAAAAGAGCGGCTATTGCATTCACTTCTCCTCGGCCATGGCTGTCATGGCCCGGCTGGAGGGGATTCCCAGCCGCATCGCCGTCGGCTACGCGCCGGGCCGTGCCACCGGCGCAAGCGTCTCGGTGGCCGGGCAGGGGCCGCTCCCGGAATATGAAGTGGATGCCCGCGACGCCCACGCGTGGCCGGAACTCTACTTCCAGGGATTGGGCTGGGTACCCTTTGAGCCCACCCCGTCCCGCGGCGTGGTTCCCTCTTATGCTGTTGAAACGGTCAGCCCCGGCGCTCCTGACGTCTTTGGTAACAATGACCTGTTGCCGAACGCCACGGCCCCTGTACCGACACCAAGCCCAACGACGGCGCCCCTCCCTGGTGCCGGCGGTAGTGACGACGTCGGCCATCTGCTCCTGCCGTGGCTTCCGGGCATCGCCGGATTCCTGGGGTTGCTCCTCGTCGCAGCGACGCCGCGGCTGGTCCGCATGGGCATCCGGTCCCGGCGGCTGCAGCGGCCGGAACCGGACGCAGCCGTTTCGTTGGCGTGGGCTGAACTGCGCGACCTTGGCACCGACTATGGCTTGCCGCCGCACCCCAGCGAAACGGCCCGGGCCTACTCCGCGCGGCTCCGGGCTTCCGCACTGCTTGGAGAGCCCGGCGGGATGGAGGAGGAGGCCCACCAGGCGGTCACCACACTGACCGCCGACTTCGAACACCGGAACTACGGCCGGCCGGGCGGCCCCGCAACCCCGACCGAGACGACTGAGAACGTTGCACCGGGCATCCCGGCGGTCCAACAGTCCCTGCGGAACAACGCCTCACCCGCACGGCGCTTCCGCGCGGCGTGGCTCCCGGCATCGGTCCTGTGCCGCTGGGCCGGGCTCCTGGCAGCTCCCTTCCGCGGGATCCGGACGGCCGCCAGCCGGACGGCCGCAGCCGCTGCGCGATGCTGGTCCCGGGTGCGCGGCGGACTGGCCCGCCCGAAAAGCGGCCCGTAAGGCGGCCGGTGACGTCAGCCGGCGTAGGGGTCGGCAATCCCGATGTACTGGGTGTACAGGTATTCCTCGATGCCTTCGAGGCCGCCTTCGCGTCCCAGCCCTGACTGCTTGACTCCGCCGAACGGTGCCGCGGCATTGGAGATGACGCCGGCGTTCAGGCCCAGCATGCCTGTCTCAAGGCGTTCACCCATCCGGATGCCGCGGTTCAGGTCCTTCGTGAAGACGTACGCCACCAGCCCGAATTCGGTGTTGTTGGCCAGGCGGACCGCCTCATCCTCGGTGCCGAACGTGACGATCGGTGCGACAGGCCCGAAAATCTCCTCGGCCAGGATCCGGGTGCCCTCGGTGACGCCGGTGAGGATGGTGGGCTGATAGAAGTAACCCGGGCCCTCCGCGGCGGCACCGCCCAGGACTGCCTTTGCGCCGGAGGCCAGGGCGTCCGTAACCAGTTCATGGACCTTGTCCCTGCTCTTGGCATCGATCAGGGGACCCACTTTGGACTCGGGTTCGGTGCCACGGGCGGTGGTCATGGCGCGCATTTTCGCGGCGAACTTTTCGGCGAATTCGTCTGCGACCGACTCGTGCACAATGAAGCGGTTGGCTGCCGTGCAGGCCTCGCCCATGTTGCGCAGCTTCGCCAGCATCGCCCCGGCGACGGCGGCATCCAGGTCGGCGTCCTCGAACACCACAAAGGGGGCGTTTCCGCCGAGCTCCATGGAGGTCCGCAGGACGGTCCCGGAGGCATCCGCCAGCAGGCTGCGGCCTACTTCGGTGGAGCCGGTGAAGGACAGTTTCCGGAGCCGCTGGTCCTTAATCAGCGGACCCGTGGTGGCTCCTGCAGTCGAGCTCGGGATGACATTCAGGACCCCGGCCGGCAGGCCGGCTTCGACCATGACGGCGGCGAACAGCTGGGATGTCAGCGGTGTCAGCTTGGCCGACTTCAGCACCATAGTGCAGCCGGCAGCCACGGCGGGGGCGATCTTGCGGGTGGCCATGGCCAGCGGGAAGTTCCACGGCGTGATGAGCAGGCAGGGACCAACGGGCTTCTTGGTGACCAGCAGCCGGGACTTTCCGTCAGGCGACACCGAGTACCGGCCAAAAGCGCGCACCGCCTCCTCGGAGAACCAGCGCAGGAACTCCGCCCCGTAGGTCACTTCCCCGCGGGCCTCCGCCAACGGCTTGCCCATCTCCAACGTCATCAGAAGGGCAAAATCCTCGGCCCGCTCGGTGACCAGATCGAACGCCCGCCGCAGGATTTCGCCGCGCTCCCGCGCCGGCACCTTCGCCCAGGACTCCTGGGCCGCGGCCGCGGCATCCAGGGCCGCCATGCCATCCTCCGGCCCTGCGTCGGCGATGCTCACCAGCACCTTCCCGGTGGCGGGATCTTCGACGTCGAACGTTTTCCCCGAGGCGGCAGGCCGCCACTCGCCGCCGATAAGCAGGCCGGTAGGGACAGAAGCCAGCAGCTCGCTCTCGCGCTCGGCGGTAACAGCAGTCTGTGCAGTGACAGTCACGGTGACTCCCTCGTCAGTTGGATTAGTTGAGCCCCGGGGAGCCATGGGTGGCCGGTCCCGGCGGTGAATTCCCTTTCACAGTACTGCTCCGCCGAATTGAGGGTCTACGCCTGAATGCACCACTTCGTGACCCCGGAATGTGCACCTGCACAACGGTGCACCGGCTTGCCTGCGGCGCGATCCGGGCCTGTTCCGACCCTGACCTGCCGACTGTCCTGCCCGCCGTTCCGCCACTCAGGGGGCCGCCACTCAGGCCAATCAGCGCGCCGCCAGCACCGCCGAGTACAGCTCGCGCTTACTGACCCGCACATCTTCAGCGACGGCGGCCACTGCCTCCTTAAGCCGGATCCCCTGGGCGATCAACTCGTTGACGGCTGCGACGTGGTCTTCCGGCGTGCCCGGCGCCTGCTCGGGTGCGCCGCCGAGCACCACGGCGATCTCACCGCGGACCTCGTTGTTCTCGGCCCAGAGCAGCAATTCCCCCACGGTGCCGCGGAGCACCTCCTCATAGGTTTTGGTCAGCTCGCGGCACACCGCGATCCGCCGCTCGGCGCCAAAGCGTTCCCGGAGCGCGCGCAGCATCGCTTCGAGCCGGTGCGGCGCCTCGAAGAAGACCATGGTCCGGCGCTCAGCGGCCAGGTCCGCAAGCCTCGACGCACGCTCGCCCGCCTTCCTGGGCAGGAACCCCTCGAAGCAGAAGCGGTCAGTGGGGAGACCGGACAACGCCAAGGCCGTCAGCACGGCAGAAGGCCCCGGAACGGCGGTCACGATCAGCCCGGCAGCCACCGCACCTTCCACCAGGCGAAAGCCCGGATCCGAGACCGCCGGCATCCCGGCGTCCGTCACCATGACGAGGGTTTTTCCTGCCCGGACCTGCTCCAGCAACTCTGCTGTCTTGGTGGCCTCATTGTGTTCGTGGTAGCTGATGACCCGCCCGGCAACGGTAATGCCGAGGCTTTGGACCAAACGGTGCAGGCGCCTGGTGTCCTCGGCAGCCACGATGTCCGCCGTGCCAAGCAGCTCGATCAGCCGGGCGGAGGCGTCGCCGGTATTGCCGATCGGCGTGGCCGCCAGGACAATCCGGCCCGGTCCCCCGGCGGTCGGAACAGCAGCGGCCGGAGCATCAGCACCAGGAGCAGCAGCGGCCGGACCCGGCTCAGATTCGGGCGCGGGATCGGAAACGTTGCGATCTGCAGGGCTGGATTCGGCGAAGGTGCTGGGGTTAGGGTCCACCCCACCAGCCTACTGCCGGCGGGGAATGCAGGCAGGAAAAGGTAGCATGGGGCTCGTGACGCAGACCTCGATGCGGCCTGCCGAGGCCAGAAACACCACTGTCCTGGCGGGCCGGCCGTGGCTCGCCCGCCCAACGGAGGCCTTTTCCGCCGCATCCCTCCGCGAGCGCCTCATCGGCGACATCCGCAGCTGGCGTGATTACCCGCCGTCGCTGCGCATCTGGTTCTGGCTGGTTCCAGCCCTGACCACCCTGCTTGGCGGCATCCTCCGCTTTGTGCGCCTGGACAACCCCCACAGCCTGGTCTTCGACGAAACGTATTACGTCAAGGACGCCTACTCATACCTCATCAGCGGCTACGAACGTACCTGGCCGGACAAGGCCAACGACTCCTTCAACGCCGGCAACCCTGCCATCCTGCTGAACAGCCCCGAATACGTGGTCCATCCTCCCGTCGGCAAATGGATGATCGCGGCGGGCATGTGGCTGTTCGGTTCGGAAAATCCCTTTGGCTGGCGGTTCGGTGCTGCACTGACAGGCACCCTGTCCATCCTGCTTCTGACGCTCATCGCACTGAAGCTGTTCCGTTCCCTACCACTGGCCGCAGCTGCCGGACTCCTGCTCGCCGTCGACGGCCACCACCTGGTCATGTCCCGGACGTCGCTGCTCGACATCTTCCTGATGTTCTGGGTCCTGGCCGCCTTCGGCGCCCTGCTGCTGGACCGTGACGACGGGCGGCGCCGCCTCGCCGCCAGGCTCGCAGCGGGTTCGACGACGGGCCGCCCCTCCGGTGGCCAGCTCCTGGCGGGTCCGTGGCTGGGCATCCGCTGGTGGCGGGTCGCGGCGGGCGTGTGCATGGGCCTGGCCATTGGCACCAAATGGTCCGGCCTGTTCTTCCTGGCCGGGTTCGGCATCCTCACTGTCCTGTGGGATTTGAATGCCCGCCGGGTGGCAGGCATCCGGGGCTGGATCAGCGGGGGAGTCATCAAGGACGGGCTGCCTGCCTTCGCCAGCATGGTTCCCGTGGCCGCCCTGGTGTACACGGCAACCTGGACTGGCTGGTTCCGTTCCGGGGATGCCTACTTCCGGCACTGGGCCGAGAACAATCCGGCCGGCGGATGGGGCTGGGTCCCGGACCCGATCCGCTCGCTGGCGCACTACCATCTGGAGGCCTACAAGTTCCACCAGGGCCTGGGCTCGGAGCACCCCTATGAGGCCAGTGCCTGGAGCTGGCTGGTCATGGGCCGGCCAACCTCGTTCTACTACCAGCAGCCCAGCCCGGAGACCGTGGAGTGCGCGGCGGCCCGCTGCGCCTCGGCCATCCTCTCCGTCGGAAACCCGCTGATCTGGTGGAGTGCCGCCATCGCACTGGTGGTCCTGCTTTTCTGGTGGGCAGGACGCCGCGACTGGCGCGCCGGGGCGGTCCTGGCCGGCGTGGCGGCAGGATACCTGCCCTGGTTCATGTATCCGGAACGCACCATGTTCTTCTTCTACGCCGTCTCCTTTGAGCCGTTCCTGATCCTCGCCCTCGTTTACTGCCTGGGCCTGGTCCTGGGCCGGGAAGGCGACCCGCTCTGGCGCCGGCGCTCGGGCCTCTACCTTGTTGCGCTGTTCATCGCCGCCGCATTCTTGCTCTCCGCCTTCTTCTACCCCTTGTGGACCGCGGAGACCATTTCCTATGAGGAATGGCGCTACAGAATGTGGATGCCGTCCTGGATCTAAGGCAGGATGGCAGGAGACCTCGAAATCGCCGCGCGCCGCGGTACGGCTGCGGAACGGAGACGCCCCCGTGCGAGAAGCAAGCACAGAACTCCTGGTGGACCTGGACCCGGACAGCAATGTCACCGACCTCCTGATCCGGCAGGAAACTGCCAACCCCGCCCACCCGCTGTACGCCCGGAAGGGCCCCAACGGCTGGGCTGATGTACCGGCGCACAAATTCCTGCAGGACGTCCGGGCCCTCGCAAAGGGGCTGATTGCCGGTGGCCTGGAACCGGGAGACCGCGTGGTGGTCATGTCCGCCACCCGCTATGAGTGGACGCTGGTGGACTTCGCAATCTGGTTCGCCGGCGGCGTGACCGTGCCCGTCTATGAGAGCTCCTCCGCCGCGCAGGTGGAGTGGATCCTGCACGACGCCGGCGCACGCCACGTGTTCGCCGAGGACCACGCAAAGTTGGCACTGATGGCCGGGGTGCTGGATACCTCGAAGGTCCTGGCGGACCGGCTGGTCAGTGTTGTCAGGATGGACTTCGACGGCGACGCCCCGGACCTCGCCAGCCTCTCGGCGGCCGGAACGGGGGTAACGGACGCCGAACTGGAACGCCACCGCACCGCCGCGGGCCTCAACGACGTCGCGTCACTGGTCTACACGTCCGGCACCACCGGCCACCCCAAAGGCTGCGAAATCACGCACGGCAACTTCGCGCTCGTGGCAGTCAACGTGGTGGCATTCCTGCCCGAAATCCTCAAGCAGCCCCATGCACGCACCCTGATGTTCCTGCCCCTGGCCCACGTCCTGGCCCGCGCGGTTCAGGTGGCATGCCTTCATGCCGGTGCCACGCTGGGCCATGTCAGCACTGCTGCGGCGCTGCTGGAGGACCTGGGAAGTTTCAGGCCGACTTTCCTCCTGGCCGTGCCCCGGATTTTCGAAAAGGTGCGTGCAGGCGCCGCTCACAAGGCGGCCATGGCGGGGAGGACCCGGATTTTTGCGGCGGCCTCCGCAGTGGCGATCCGCTTTTCAACGGAGCAGGACAATGCGGCACGCGGTGAAGGCGCCGGGCCTGGCTTCGCCCTGCGCGTCCAGCATGCCGTTTTTGACCGGCTCATTTATTCCCGGCTCCGCCACACCTTCGGTGGCCGGGTGGGTCACATGGTGTCCGGGGCCAGCGCCCTGGCACCGGACGATGCGCACTTCTTCCGCGGTGCTGGGATCCCCGTTCTGGAGGGCTACGGGCTGACCGAAACCACGGCGCCCTGTACTGCCAACACCGTTGGCCGCTCCCGGGTGGGCAGCGTGGGCATCCCCCTGCCCGGAACCACTATCCGGGTCGCCGAGGATGGCGAGGTGCTCGTCAAGGGCATCGGTGTCTTCAAGGGATACCACGCCAACGAAACCGCCAACGCGGCGGCCTTCGTGGACGGCTTCCTCCGCACCGGCGACCTCGGCGAACTCGACCCCGAGGGTTTCCTGACCATTACCGGCCGCAAGAAGGACCTGCTGGTGACCGCCGGCGGAAAGAACGTAGCTCCCGGGCCGCTCGAAGAAAAAATCCGTCTGCACCAGCTGGTGGACCACGCGGTGGTGGTGGGCGACGGGAAACCCTATGTCGCCGCGCTCGTGAGCCTGGACCCGGCCGGCCTAGAAAACTGGTGCCGGGAAAACCGTGTAGGGCTATTGCCCCTGTCCGAGGCTGCCCGGGACTCCCGCGTCCGGAGCGCCATCCAGGCTGCCGTGGACCAGGCCAACACGCTGGTCTCCAAGGCTGAAGCCGTCCGCAGGTTTACCATTCTGGCAGCGCCGCTCACGGAGGAATCCGGCCACCTGACGCCGTCGCTGAAACTCAAGCGGGCCGCCGTCGTCCACGATTTTGAGGCGGAGATTACCGGGCTGTACGGCAACTAGGCCGGAACCTCAGCGGCCTCCGGGTCATCTTTGAGCAGACCGCGACGGCGGCGGGTGGGCCACGTGATGATCAGCGTCACCACCGATGCCAGGAAGACGAGCCCGGCGATGACGATGCCCGCATCAATCCAGAACTGCCCCGGGAACAGGCGGATCAGGGTATCCTCCAGGGCAAACGTCCAGGACCCGCTGGCGAAGAACAGCCGGTGGAATTCAGTGAAGAACTGCTGCCAGCTCAGCATGGCCAGTGCACCGAGGCCCAGGATGATTGCCAGGGACACGATCGATCCCGCGAACAGCCCCCGCCGCACTCCCCCGGAGCTTCGGCGGCGCAGATACGCGATAGCGATGATGCTGAGCACGATCAGGACCGCCCCGGCGGCGAACGCCGAGAGGATGACCATCTTTACGTCCGCCATGTGGCTGACTTCGCCGCTCTTGAACAGGTTGCCGCCGCTGCGGTTCACCAGGTCTCCGAGGTACCGCGGGCCCGCCCAGTTACTGAGATAGTCGACGGCGTAGGAACCGTACGTCATCCTGTCGTCCGTGCTGAAGCCGTACCCGTCGCCGGGAAAACCGGGCCTGTTGTACTCGATCCACAGGAACAGGGGGCTGGTCACGGCCCGGACGGCGAGCACCAGCAGGATGACCGGGTAGAACAGGGCGAGGAGGACCTGCCAGATACGCGGGGCCACCGGTTTTGCGTTGGCGGCGCTTTCCCGCTCCGCGTTGCGGCGTTCCACTTCCTCCTCGGGAGGGCGGACCTGGAGTGCCGACGTGGGCAGCGGTTCGTTGTAAGGGCTGGCCTGGTGGCGGGCCCCGCCGGTGAGGGGTGCTTCCCGCCCGGCAGCCGGCTCAGAATCTGCGGTGTCGTCCCAGGCAGGCTCCGGCTCTCGACGGTCCGGCACACGAGGCCCGGTCACCTCCGGTTCGGCTGCTCCGGGCTCCCGCGTTGCCGGTTTCGCGGGAGCAGGGTTGGCTGCCGCGGGTTCGTCAGCAGCGGGTTTGGCTGCTGCCGGCGTGGCGGCACCAGGCTCGAAGGCGGCAGGTTCGACGGCGGCAGGTTCGACGGCGGCTTCCGCCGCTTTGCGGTCGGCGCGGCTTTCGGGCTGACCCGTCATCCAGGCAAATGCGGGCTCATCCGAGTCCGAAGAAGTATCAAGGTGCGGATCCGGCTGCGGATCCGTGCGCTTGGCAGGGGTCGGCGAGTTGTCGTTCACAGCAGCGTCACTTCCGTTGGGGTCCTTGCCGCCCGGCTCTGGTCCGGGCAGCACAGGGTGTCTGGTGTCGAGCCTACCGGCCTAGTTGTCATACTGGGCCCAGGGGATGTTCCAGTCCCCGTAGCCGTCGTCCAAGGCGGCGTAGTCGCCTTCGGTGTTGACGATCTGCACAACATCTCCGGTGGTCATGTTGTCAAAGACCCACGCTGCGCCGTCGGGAGCGAACCCGATGCAGCCGTGGGAAACGTTGGTGTTTCCGATGTAGGGGTAGGCGGACTCGAGCGCCTGGTGGATGTATGCCCCGCTGAGCGTCAGCCGGATGGAGTATTCCACATCCACTTCACCGTAGTACGCCGGGTCCCCTGGTTTGAGGCCGATGCTGGCGGCACGGAAGTGGTCGAAGCGGTTCTTCTCCATCAGCACGGCGTACCCGCGAGCGGACGGGAAGCGCTCGTCCCCCATGCTGACCGGAAGGGTCTTCACCACCTGGTCATTGACGCTGAGGGTGAAGGTGTGCGCGGAGGCGTCGGCAATGGCAACCTTTTTGTCACCGAAACGGATGTTCGCCTTCTTGTTGAAGTTGGCGATCTGGCCGTTGCCAAGATCAACACCGAAAAGCTGCAGGTCCATGGTGACGGTGGAGTTGGCGGCCCAGAAAGCTTCGGGGCGGTAACGGACCATGGTGTCGCTGAACCAGTGGAAGGCCCCCACCTGGCCGGCGCTGGAGGTGATCTTGATGGCCTTTTCCACCGCGTCCCGGTTGACCACCGGCTCACTGAATACGACCTGGAGCGGCTGGCCGACTCCCACCTTCATCCCGTCCAGGGGGTAGATCGCGGCGTCGGCCTCGTGGGTGCTGGACACCGTATTGAATGACTGCGTGGCGGTGGACTGGCGCCCTGCTTCGTCGGTGACCACGTACGTGTAGCTGTATTCAGTATTGAACTTCAGCGGCGCCGTAGCGGACCAACTGCTGCCGTCGGTGGCGAAGGTGCCCGGGATTGCGTCTCCCGAGGTGCTGGTCAGGGTGACGCTTTCTATCCTGCCGTTGCCCACCTTGACCGACGCCGGCGTGGCCGGGTTGACCTGCTTGGCGGACGCGGCGGGCGTGATGTCCACCTTCACCGGAGCCACCACGGGCGATGCCACGCCCGGTGCCGAACGGACCGCCGAGGCTGCTTCCGATTCCAGGGCGCCACGAGTGAGGCCCGGAGCGACGGCGGCAAAAACGCCGCCGGCCGCAGCCAGGACGCAGACGGCTGCCAGCACGAAAATCTTTCTGGCTGTCGACATACGGTGTGGCTTTGCTGCAGGCTCCATAGTCCGATCTTAATGGTTGAAGATCACAACCCCGGGCGTGGTCGGCGCCCGGGGAGTCACACCTCAGTAACGATAGTGCTCCGGCTTGTACGGGCCGGCGACGTCGAGGTCCAGGTAGGCGGCCTGTTCCTTTGACAGTTCGGTGAGCTCGACGTCGAGGGCGTCCAGGTGGAGCCGGGCAACCTTTTCGTCGAGGATCTTGGGCAGGACGTAGACCTGGTTCTCATACTCCCGCCCGCCCTCAGGCTGGTCCCGCTTGGTCCACAACTCGATCTGGGCAATGGTCTGGTTGGCGAAGGAGTTGCTCATCACGAAGGACGGGTGGCCGGTGGCGTTGCCAAGGTTCAGCAGCCGTCCTTCGGACAGGACGATGATGGAACGGCTGTCCTGCCCGGTGGCCGGATCGGCTTCGAACACCCACTCGTGCACCTGGGGCTTGATCTCGACCTTCCTGATGCCCGGGATCCGGGCCAGGCCGGCCATGTCGATCTCGTTGTCGAAGTGGCCGATGTTGCCCACGATGGCTTTGTCCCGCATCCCTGCCATGTGCTCGGCGAGGATGACGTCCTTGTTACCGGTGGTGGTGATGAAGATGTGGCCTTCGCTGAGGACGGACTCAAGCTTGGCCACCTGGTAGCCGTCCATGGCTGCCTGGAGGGCGCAAATGGGATCGATTTCGGTCACGATCACGCGGGAGCCCTGGCCGCGGAATGCCTCCGCGGCGCCCTTGCCGACGTCGCCGTAGCCGCAGACGACGGCGACCTTGCCGCCCATGAGGACATCGGTGGCACGGTTGATGCCATCGGGCAGGGAGTGCCGGATGCCGTACTTGTTGTCGAACTTGCTCTTGGTGACCGAGTCGTTGACGTTGATGGCAGGGAACAGCAGCTTGCCCTGTTCCGCGAGCTGGTAGAGGCGGTGCACGCCGGTGGTGGTTTCCTCTGTGACGCCGCGCAGGCGGGAACCGATCCGGGTCCAGCGCTGGCTGTCCTCCTGCAGGGAGGTGCGGAGCACGTTCAGGAAGATCCGGCCTTCGTCGGACTCGTCCTCGGCTGCATCCGGCACAGCGCCGGCGGCTTCGAACTCAACTCCCTTGTGGACCAGCATGGTGGCGTCGCCGCCGTCGTCGAGGATCATGTTCGGGCCAAGTTCCGGGTCGGCGTCAGCGCCGGGCCAGGTGAGGATCTGCTGCGCAGTCCACCAGTACTCTTCGAGGGTTTCGCCCTTCCAAGCAAACACCGGGACGCCCCGGGGGTCCTCAGCCGTGCCGGTTCCCACCACAACGGCGGCCGCAGCTTCGTCCTGGGTGGAGAAAATGTTGCAGGAGGCCCAGCGTACCTCGGCACCGAGGGCGGTGAGCGTTTCGATCAGGACCGCTGTCTGCACCGTCATGTGCAGGGAGCCGGCGATCCGTGCGCCCTTCAGCGGCTGGCTGGGGCCGAACTCCCGGCGAAGGGACATCAGACCCGGCATCTCGTGCTCAGCCAGCCGGATCTGGTGGCGGCCTGCTTCGGCCAGCGAAATGTCGGCAACCTTGTAGTCAATTGTCATGGGTATTCCTTTGCTCAGTCCGATAGCGGCGACGGCGTTGATGCATCTGCTGCAGGTCGGTTGGGTTAAAAGTCAGGAGGCGGCTGAGTCGTGCTGGTCGGAGCCGGCCGCGGTGGCGGCCTGCAGCAGTTCCGGCGGAAGGAGGAGCGGGATGCCGTCCTGGATGGGATACCGGAGCTTCCCGCCCGACTCTCCCGCCGCCGTCGACACGAGCTCTTCGCCTTCCTGGACCAGCGGTGAGCCGGTCACGGGACAGCGCAGGACGGACAACAGCTCAGGACTGATCTTTGCCATGGTTGATGCTCCCGAAAGGGCGCGCGTTGGCGCCGGTGGCTGACTGATTAGCAGGTTCAAGCCTACCGCCACATCAGCACCGGCCAGGCGTCCGACGGCGGGCGTTCGCAATCAGAAGGTGTACGGGCCGGAGGGCTGGCCGGAGCACGCCACATACACGCGGCACGTACAACCCAGCACGGCCGCAATCAGTGGCTGGCGGTCAGGACGGTTCGCGCAGGATACGCAGGTGGCCCCTGCGGGTACCTTCGGCACCGGCAGGCGCTTCCAGTGCTGAATGCGAGGCCCGCTGGGCCTGCGTCGGCTGTGGCTTGGGTGGCAGCGCCGCTGCTTCCCGGACCGCGTTGGCCAGGGCAAGGAGGTCGTCCGGGCCCGGCTGATGCGGCGTGGTGGGCATCGCCAGGCGGAGCACCTCCCAGCCGCGGGGAACGGTCAGCGACCCCGCATGCTGCTCGCACAAATCGTAACAATGCGGCTCGGCGTAAGTGGCCAGCGGACCCAGAACGGCGGTGGAGTCCGCATACACGTACGTCAAAGTAGCCACCGCTGACTGACGGCAGGCGGATCTTGAACATTGACGGATAGCTCCCACGACATCACAGACTACTCTGCCCGGCCCGTGTTTCCCGGCATTTGCCGCCCCAATCGCCGGGTCTCCGAACTGGGTCGCGTTGGTGTCGCGTAAATGTGCGGCCGGGTTTACAGTCAATGTATGCAGTCATCGAACCATGATTCAGCTTTTTCGGTCCGTTTGGCTGACCCGGACGCCCGAAGCGGGGAAGCGGTACCGGCCTCAACGGGCCGAAGCTTTGCGATGCGCCGCAGGAACCGCCACGGACGCGGCCTGCGGGGGGAATTGGTCCTGCCCACGCACCCCGGGTACCGCACGCGGTCCGACCGTTTTGATGACATGGTGCTCGACTCCGCGCAGCGGCTCCACGATATCTGGGGCAAGACGCTGGACGGCGTCCGGTTCGCCGTGGACGAAATACCCCCGGACCTGGAGCAACTGGTGGCCAACGCCGCGCCTCCGCCCCTGGGTGTTTACACTCCGGCCACGGGCGGGGAGGGCCCGGTGATCACCTTGTACCGCCGGGTGGTGGAACAGGCCTGCGGCAGCCGGGAGGAACTCCAGGACCTGGTCCACGACGTCGTGGTGGAGCATACCGCCGAGATGCTCGGCGTGGCTCCGGAAACTCTCGACCCTGTCTACCGCCGCAGGTACTGAGCACCCGCACAGTAACTGGTTCGTTACCGCCTGCTTTGCGGGTACCGCACCAGCCTTAATAGCCGAGGGCGACGGCCACTTTTTCCTGTCCCGACGCGGCCGGCATCAAGGCCAGGGTCGAAACGTCCTCCCGGCCTTCCTGTTCGAGCAGCAGGGCGCCGTAGGCCGCGTCACCCGAAGCGGAGACCACGTAGGCCACCACCGGTGAGTCGCCGACCGATTCCGGGAGCTTGATGGAGGTTGTGGTTCCGCCGGCGACGTCGGCGGTCGCGGCCGGCCGGATCTTGCCGTCCGCGGTGATGGGTGCATAGGAGATCGTGGCCCTGTTCTCCAGCACGCCGAAGACCAGGCTGCGGTCACCGCCCTGCGGTACAGGAACAACATGCTGGCTGCCCAGCCGGACGCCGGAGGCTGCCCAGGCAACATCGGATGCCTTGTCACCGTTGACGCCGCGAGTAACCCGTGCCGACGCCACGAACGACACATCCGAACTGGCGGACACGGTGTAGTGGCCGGCCGGGACACCTGCCAGTGAGATCTCCGTGACGGACCCCGCCTTCGCAGTGACCACACCCCCGCCGGGCAGGGCCTTCTGACCGTCGCGGCCAAAAAGCTTGACCTCTACTACCGCATCTGCCGGGCCTGGGACGGTGATGCCAAGGGAGGGTCCGGCGTCGCCAAAACCGCTTTTGCCGGTAATGGCCGAAATCCCGGCGGCGTCCTGGATGTCCAGGCCGGTCATGACCTGGCGGGCTGCCGGAGCGGCCCCGGGCACGATGAAGTCCACGCCGCCGGGCGTGAGTCCCCGAAGGACGCTTTGTTGAATGGTTGCCGCCACGGGACCGCCGGCGCTGCGGACATGAACGCTCAGCTGCGCCTCACTGGGGGCCAGCCCGGCGAGGACGATCGACCGGGTGGTGCCTGGAGCGACAAGAAGGCCCCTGCTGCCGGGCGCCTGGATCTGCCCTTTGCTGCCAAACAGCTCCAGGCTCACGGTGGCCGGCGTACTCGAAGCGTTGCTGAGGATCAGGACGGACGTGCGGCCTACCGTGGTACTGGCCCCGGCGAGCCACAGGTCGTTGGCCGGCGGCGTGCAATTGGCTGCAGCTGAGCCCTGCAGGTCGCCGTCCGTGGCCGAATATTTCAGCGCACCGGCCGCTGACGCTTTCTGGCCTGCCATGGCCTCCGCACCCAGCACGGTGGCGCCGTTCACGCTGTGACCGTTCAGTACCCCGGCTTTCAGTTCCTGGGGACCGGCCTCCTGGGCCGGCTGGCCGCCGCCCTTGGCGATCTCGACGGCGGGAGTCCCGTTAAGCGCGGCAAGCTGGCTGGCCGGCAGGACACCACCGGGCGCGCTCAGCACGGCGCCGGTGACCACGCTTTTGGCGGTTGCAGACTCGGGGCTGAACTGGGGATCGGTGCCGGCAACAGTGCCTTCGAGCAGCCGTGCCGGTCCGGGACAGACCCCGACGCTTGAGCCGGCGGGGACGGAGGCGAGCACGGCAGGGATGTCGCGGCTTCCTGTGGCCTGTGGCGCGTACGATGCGCCGGCAACGATGCCGCCGGTTGCGGCGACGATGGCCACTGCGGAAAGCAAACCGGTGAGCAACTCCCTGGACGGTGTCCTCCGGGCGGCGGGCCCGGCCGGTGCGGGGGGCTTGGCCGGTGCAGGTGGTTTGGCTGGCGCGGGGGCACCGGCGTTGGCAACGGCCGGAGCCACGGGCCGAGCGCCGTCGATGTTGTCCTGTACCTGTGCCGCGGTTCCCGCAGCCTTTCCGCCCGCGGGTGCGGAGCCTGGCGCATCATGCTGCATTCTGGTGTTCCTTACGCAAAGATCCCTCGTCCCGTGACAGGCCCGTGTTGGGCCGCCGGGCGGGCATGGGCAGGGCGAGTATCACGGTGAGGACGAAGACGGTGACCTGCGCGATTCCCGACCATAGGGCCCACGGGGCGTCATACCGGATGGTCAACTGTCCGGCCGTCGCCGGCAAGGTGAAGGCCTGGGCGGAACCTGAGGTTGTGGCGGTGAGTTTCCGGCCGTCGAACCAGGCGCTCCATCCCGGATCCGCCCGTTCAGCGAGGACCACGAGCCGGCCTTCCACACCCCCGGAAACGGCGGTGTCGACGTCGTCGTATCTGGAGGGTACCAGCGCCACCGTGGCTCCGGCCGGGTCCACAATCCGCACCCGGTGGGCAACGTCAGCAGGCTGCAGGGCAGGCTGGTTGAGTGGGGTAATCCGCCAAAGCCAGCCCACGTCCGTCTGGCCTACGGCAACCAGGCCCGGGACCGCGTCCATCCGGCTGGCCGTCAGCTGGGCTGCCGTGTCCGCGGAGCGCAGCACCACGAATCCGGCGCCCAGGCGCTCCAGCTCCGGCCGGGGATCGACGCCCTGACCGGCCACCAGGGTGGCTACAACGCTGCGGAGCGAAGCCGTGACATCGTCATCTTCCCGGAGTGTCTCGTGGCCGGGAGGGCCCATGATGTTCCGGGCCGCGGCGATGGCCGAAAGGCTGTCCAGGGTGGTGCCCGCGCCGCGCATCAGCGACGCGTCGAAAGTGCCGTTCTCATGGGTGCTGATCAGCAAGGTGCGCGTCTGCTCCGGCCCCGTACCCCGGTCAATCGCCGTAGCGGGAAGCGTTCGTGCATTTCCCGCCTCAATAAGCCGCGGCGTACCAAGCGCAGGTCCGCCCGGACCGTCGACGGCCTGCGCTGTGGCAGCTGTCCGAAGAATGTTCTGGGCCGACCATGCCGCCATGCCGGCCAAAGGGCCGGCGAGGAAGATGACGATGGCGACGGCTGTGGCGGAACGAAGGGCAACGCTGCGCCTCGCGTTCACCGACGCGGAGCGGTCGGCGGCGTCCAGCAGGCGCTCGGCACCGATGAGGGCGGCTGCAAGGAGTGCGAAGCCGGCGCCCGAAACAGCCGGCCCGGTGAACGGGGCGACCAGGGTGTCTGCGTTTGCCCCTGTCGCAACGTGGCCGGCGAGCCAGCCACCCGCCAGGACGATCAGGGCCGCCACCCACAGGGCGCGGGCAGGGCGGTTGCGTTTGCCAGGGAGAAACAGTGCGGCAGCACCGAGTACCAGGACCGGGACGGCCACGAGCAGCGCCAAAAGGAGCGCCCACGGGATGATGTCCCCGTTGAACCACGCAAGGCCGTAGAGGCCGCCGCCGGGTGCAAAGGCCAGCGGCTGGCCCAGCAGCTGCTGCCACAGCGGTGCCGGTTCAAATCCGAGCGGAACACCCGGATCAGCCAGGAGCGCCCGGGGCCGGTCCATGACGGAGAGTCCAAAGGGAAGGAAGAGTGCAGCGCTGGGCAGCAATGCCCACCACACCGTGCGGCCGCGCCTGCCAAGCAGTAGCCCACACAGCACAACCAGCACCACGGCGGGGATCAGCAGAGAGGGTGCGGAGGCGGCAACCACGGCCAGGGCCAGGCCTGCAGCGGCGGAGGCGGTCCACGACGGCATGCCGTTGATCCCCGGCCGGGAAGGCGGCTTTTCGGTGAACCGGCGATCGCCCGGGGACGGCAGGGCGAACCGCCCGTGGCCCACAGCGGACCCGGTGGCGCGGAGGAGCCCCAAAGCCAGCAGGGGGATCATGATGTGGGCCACCAGAGCCCCCACCCGGCCCTGGTTGAGGGCCACCTGCAGTGCGGGTGCTGCAGCCCAGAACAGTGCCGCAATAAATCGGAAGCGGCGCCGGGTGGTTACTCCGCCCGCGGCAAACCACGCCGTCAGCCCCGACAGCGGAGCCGCGAGCAGCAGCAGCCAGGCCATGGCCGCATTGGCATCCCCGCCGCCAAGGACGCCAAGAACCCACAGCACATAGTCGAAAGGGTCACCCTTTCCGGGAAGGCCTGCGCCCAGGCTGATCCACCAGCTTGAGGCGTGATGCCAGATTTCGCCCAGGGATGCCGATACCGGTATCAGGCCGCCACCGGAAACCGCCTCGGCACGGAACAGGCCGCTGAGAGCCGTCAGGGAGGCGGCGGAGGCGATGATCACGGCCGCAAGCGCGCCAGCCCCCACCCAGCCGCGTTCGGTGGTGGTCAACGCGGCGAAGTCGTCTGACGAGTCGCCTGTCGGCTGGTCAGCGAGGGGATCGTGAACCAGGCCGTCGGCAGTGGACTTGTCTGCGCCCAGGGCCTCGATCAGGGAGCGGCGGTGGTTCCAGACTTCGCGGCGCGGGGTCTGCAGTTTCCTGATGACCGAACGCCGGATCCGGCGGGTACTGGCCGCCGTGGTGCGCGATTTGGCCAGGGCAGCGGGCCGTGCCAGGGCCGCGAAGGTGGCGACGAGCTGGGAAAGTCCATGCCCCGGGTCCTTAACGGCCACACTGAGCACGAGCTTGAAAATGCTGCCGAGCAGCGCGCCCAGGGCGTGGAAGGGCACTTTCCAGAGTGGGGCATGCTTGAGCCGGAGGTGGACCTGCGCCTTCCGGGCCGCCGAGGGGTTGCCTTGCGCGTGGGGCCGGTGGGCCACATGCAGCATCCGCGCCGTGGGCACCACAACCACACGATGGCCGGCCAAGCGGTTGCGCCAACAGAAGTCCACGTCATCGCCGGTTCCCGGCAGTGCGGGGTCAAAGCCTCCCAGGTGTTCCCAGATGTCACGCCGCACCAACATGCCGGCTGAATTGACCGCGAACGTGTCCGAGCGGCCGTTGTACTGGCCCTGATCGAGTTCGTCGGCGTCGATCAGGGTGAGCCGCTCCGCCCACCTGCTGGTGGACAGTCCAACGTCGATCAGGCGGCGTTCGCTGTGCCAGTCGAGTTGCTTGCACCCGGCGACCGTGACAGAAGGTGCGCGTTCCACTGCCCCCAGGAGTTCCGCCAGGGCCTCCGGAGCAGGGGCCGCATCGTCGTGGAGCAGCCAGATCCACTCTGCAGCGGCGCGTTCGGACTGCCCGTCCCACGGTGAGTGCGCGGCGAGCCCGGCGCGCACGGCACCGCCCATCCCGCTCCTGCCGTGCGGAAACCTGATGACATTCTCTATGCCTAGGGACCGTTCCAGGAGGACCGCGGAATCGTCGCGGGAGCCGGTATCCACTCCGATGACGGAATCGGCGGGACGTGTCTGGTCCGCGAGGGCGGCCAGCGTTCTGGGGAGATAGGCACTGCCGTTGTGGGAGACCACAACGGCAGTGACATGTACTTCCTGAAGAATTAGCTTGCTCGCTTCCTTAGCCGCCGGCGTTCACGCTCGGAAAGGCCGCCCCAAATGCCGAACCGTTCATCATTGGCCAACGCGTATTCCAGGCACTGTGACCGCACGTTGCAGGCGCCGCAGACCTTCTTGGCGTCCCGCGTGGATCCGCCCTTTTCCGGGAAGAAGGCTTCCGGGTCGGTCTGGGCGCACAAGGCATCAGTCTGCCAGCCGAGTTCGCCTTCGTCGTCAAAGTCCTGCTGGAAAGGCAGTCCGATCCAGACCGGCTGGGTTGTCTGGGGGCCGGACGTCAGCAGTTCCATGGGCGGGTCGAGTTCGTCCCCGTCCTCGGGATGCCCGCGGTCCAGGAGCGCCTCGTGCGCCGCCAGGAATGCCGTTGCCTGGTCCTGGAGGGAGTCTTTGGTGTTTCGGTTGTAGCGGTCCGCGGCGTCAGGATCGGCGGGATCCACATACCAGTCGCTCGGTACTCCCCGGGCGCGGTATTTTGCCGTTGCCTGGCCGGCGACGGCATCTTCATGGATACGCTCTGCTTGCCCCACGGCGACCCTCCTGAATGTTTGCAGCCACTGCATGGTTCCCATGGACACTCGGTTGAGTGCGGGTATTTATGCAGTCGCTTTCGATATCTAATTACACGTGTGTAACTAGCGGGGAGTCAAGCCGTCGCTCGGATAATAATCAACTTTCCCGACGAAACGCCGTCACGCCACGCCCGGGAATTTTTTCCAGGTTCGACGTGCCGGACGACGGCCACGTCCACTGCGACGCCAAACGGCCGTGCGCGCCAAGAATAACGGCCAAAACTACAGGCGCTGACGCAATAAGGCAAATCACCTGACAAACTCAACGTGACTAAGATCACATTGATTTTCCAGGATGCGGGCCAGGAATTCAGCACCTGGGAGAGGCCTCCCGCCGCGAGGGGCGCATCCGGGGCGCCTGGGGCACCCGTGGCAAGATGGTCCCATGAGCATCCCGGCGATCAAACTGATGACCACCCTGCGTTCCGGCCATGCCACCTCGCCCCGGCTCACCTGGTACGGGCCGGACTCGGAGCGGGTGGAACTCTCCGGCCGGGTCCTGGACAACTGGGTCGCCAAAACCGGCAACCTCCTCCAGGACGAGCTGGACGCCGAGCCGGGGATGCGGCTGGGCCTCGACCTCCCCGTCCACTGGAAATCACTGATTTGGGCCCTGGCCGCCTGGCAGCTCGGCATGGAGACAGTCCTTGACAGGGGCGAGGCTGATTTGCTGGTCACCGACAACCCGGAAAGCGGAGCAGGAAAGTACGACGCCGTCATCGCGGTCGCGCTGCCCGCGCTGGCCATGCGGTGGCCGGGAGAGCTCCCTGCCGGAGTCATCGACTACGCAGCGGAGGTGCGTTCCCATGGCGACGTTTTTATGGCCCACTCCGATCCGTCCGCGTCCGGATACGCCATCGCTGACCATGAGGGGACGCGTCACCTCCATCAGGACCTGCTGACCGGTTTTTCCGCTCCGCATGATGAGGGGGTGAGGCTTCTGGTCACGGCCTCGGACGGTTTGGAGGCAGCGCTGTCCAACTCCCTCGGTGCCTGGCACAACGGGGGCTCAGTGGTACTGGTTCACCCCGATGTGCAGCTGACCGAGCAGCTTTTGGCTGCCGAACGCGTCCAGGGAAGCTAGTGGTCCCGACGCAGGCCGGGGCACTGCACCCGCCGCGGACCTAGTTCCGCAGGAAATGCTGGTGCAGCTGCAGGGGCCTGCTTAATTCGGCTGCCGCGCACTGCCGGAGGCGTCCTGGTCAGGAACTTCCGAGCCTGGGGCGCCGGCCGGTGTGGCTCGCCCGCCATGGACGGTGGCTGCCACGGCTTTGTCCCGGTGGTGCGCTTCCACGATCTCGTGGTCGTGGGAGAACTCCGGCTCCTGGTCCAGTTCCTGGTTGAAGACAAGGAACCGGTAGGCGAAGAATCGGACCACCGTGGCTACCAGGATGCCCACAACACCCGCGGAGAACAGCAGGTTCTTGTCGGTCACGTTGAACGAATATTTCGCCAGGGCCGTGAACCCCGTTGAGATGCCGATCCCGATGCCGTTGATGAGGATGAACATCAGGAATTCGCGCAGCACGTTTGCCTGCCGACGATGCCGGAAGGTCCACAGCCGGTTCGCGATCCAGGAAAAGACAGTTGCGATGCTCGCACCGACGAAGCGGGCCTTGGCTTCACTGTCCGTCATGGGGCCGTGCATCAGGTAGTACGTCATGCCGTTGTCAATGACGAACGCCACACCGCCAACGGCTCCGAACTTGGCTACCTCGCGCCAAAACAGCGAGGCGAGTCCCCGGATACGATCTGCGAGTGAGTTAATCATGACCCTCCATGGCCGTCCGATCTGTGGGCCACACGGCCGGAGGTCCATTTTAGCCCCCAAAGCTGGGAACCAGCCTGTCGTCAGGGTTGCCGGCAGCCCGATTACCCCGTTTATGGGCCTCGTGGCGCCCGAAAGCCGGGATCCGGCGACCTTTTCTGTAGGCTGGCCTATGTGACTTTTCCAGTAATCGGCGTGGTTGGCGGCGGCCAACTCGCGCGCATGATGGCCCCCGCCGCCACCGCCCTTGGTTTCGAACTGCGTGTACTCGCCGAAGCTGACGACGTCTCAGCCGTCTCAGCTGTCGCCACGTCACCGGTGGGCGACTACAAGGACCTCCAGACGCTCCTCGACTTCGCGGACGGCCTGGACGTCATGACGTTCGATCACGAACATGTCCCCAACGACCACCTGCGCGAACTTCTTGCCGCCGGCGTCAACGTCCAGCCCGGCCCCGATGCGCTGGTCAACGCCCAGGACAAACTGGTGATGCGGGCAGCCATCGACAGGCTGGGCTTGCCCAACCCGGCCTGGGCCGAGGTGGCCGACGCCGCCGCACTGGTGGAATTCGGCAACAGGATCGGCTGGCCGGTTGTCCTCAAAATGCCCCGCGGCGGGTACGACGGGAAGGGCGTGCGGATTATCGACTCGCCCGACGACGCAGCTGCGGCCGCTCCGTGGTTCGAGGCCATGAGCCCGCTCCTCGCCGAAGCAAAAGTTGAATTCAGCCGCGAACTCTCCGCCTTGGTTGCACGGACCCCGGGCGGCGAAGCGCGGGCGTGGCCGGTGGTGCACACCATCCAGGTGGACGGCGTCTGCGACGAAGTCATTGCGCCCGCCCTGGGCATTCCCCTGGAGGTTGCGGCCGCAGCCGAAGACGCGGCCCTGCGGATCGCCAGCGAGCTCGGCGTCACCGGCGTCATGGCCGCCGAGCTCTTCGAAACACCCGGAACCGGCGCCGGCTTCCTCATCAACGAGCTCGCCATGCGGCCGCACAACACGGGCCACTGGACCCAGGACGGTTCGGTCACCAGCCAGTTTGAACAGCATTTGCGGGCAGTCCTGGATCTTCCGCTGGGCGCCACCGACGTCCTGGGCCCGGTTGTTGTGATGAAGAATTTCCTCGGCGGCGACAACCAGGATCTGTTCTCTGCCTACCCTGCCGCCCTTGCAAGCGAGCCGGCCGCCAAGGTCCACTGCTACGGCAAGTCGGTGCGCCCGGGCCGCAAGATCGGCCACGTCAACCTGGTTGGAGACTCCACTGATGATGTGGACTCGGTGCGGCGGCGCGCCACCCGGGTGGCAGCCATCATCCGGGACGGCCGGGTCCCGGCCGACAATTCAGCACGGACTTCCGAGGAGAGCGCATGAGCATCGAAACCACCCCCGGTTCCGGGACCGCAGAGGCCGGCACCGGCCCCCTGGTCGGGCTTGTGATGGGTTCGGATTCGGACTGGCCGGTGATGGAAGCCGCTGCCGATGCCCTGGCTGAGTTCGGCATTCCATTTGAGGCCGACGTGGTGTCCGCCCACCGGATGCCCACAGAAATGATCCGCTACGGGCAGACCGCCCACGAACGTGGCCTGCGCGTCATCATCGCGGGTGCCGGCGGGGCGGCCCACCTCCCGGGCATGCTGGCAAGCGTGACTCCCCTGCCTGTCATTGGCGTCCCGGTCCCGTTGAAAACCCTGGACGGAATGGATTCCCTGCTGTCCATCGTGCAGATGCCGGCCGGCGTACCGGTAGCCACCGTGTCCATAGCCGGCGCCCGCAACGCGGGGCTGCTGGCCGTCCGCATCCTCGCCTCCGGCACGGATGCGTTGGCCTCAACGCTGCGGGCCGACCTCGTGGACTTCGCCCAGGAGCTCAATGATGCCGCCACCCGCAAGGGAGCCAACCTCAGGCAGAAAGTCAGCGAAGTTTTCTCCGACGGCAATGGCGTCCTCCGGGGCAGCCGCTAGGTACGCCGAACATGTCCAGAAGCGATTCGCGGCAGCACCCTGCCCCCGGCACGGTCATGACCGACCCCGTACGGTATCCGTCCGGCGCCTCGTCCCCGGTCCGGACCAAGCGGGCCTTTGTCCTGCTGCTGATGACCCTCCTGGTGCCCGGAAGCGCACAGATTGTGGCTGGCGACCGTAAACTCGGCCGGATCGCCCTGCGGGTCACCCTGGGCGTCTGGGTGGCGCTGGTGGCGGCAGTGTTGCTGCTGGTCCTCGACCGCACCCTCCTGATCAATGTCATCACCAACCCCTTCGCTTCGCTGCTGATCATCGTTCTCCTGGTGGCACTCGCCGTCGGGTGGGCGTTGCTCTTTGTCAACACCCTGCGGATCATCAAACCGGTCCTCCTTGCACCCGGGGCGCGTCCCGCCGTCGTGATTTCGCTTGTCATGGCCCTGGTCCTCAGCAGCGGCACATTGGGTTACGCCGCTTACCTGCTCAACGTGGGCCGCAACGCCATCGGCAACATCTTTTCGGGCGGACCAGCGATCGATCCCGTGGACGGCCGCTACAACTTCCTGATGATGGGCGGTGACGCCGGCGATGACCGCACGGGCCGGCGACCGGACAGCCTGTCCGTCCTCAGCGTGGACGCCAAGTCCGGCAAGACCGCCATCATCTCCGTGCCGCGCAACCTCCAGAACGCCCAGTTCAGCGAGGGGTCCCCCATGCGCAAGATCTACCCCGACGGCTACAACTGCGGCGACGAATGCCTGATCAACGCCATCAATACCGAAGTGACTAATGAGCACACCGATCTCTACCCCGGCGTGGCGGATCCCGGTGCACAGGCCACCCTCGAAGCAGTCTCCGGGACGCTGGGCCTTAAGGTCCAGGCCTATGTCCTGGTGGATATGGCGGGCTTCGCCAAACTCATTGACGCCATGGGCGGCATCAAGATCAAGGCCGGAGGCTGGGTCCCGATGAGCGGCTTCTTCGACGAAGCGACCCGCACCCATGGCATGCCGCTAGGCTGGATTCCCGCCGGTGAACAAACACTCGATGGCGAGCATGCACTGTGGTACGGGCGGTCCCGCGAATACGTCGACGACTACTCCCGGATCCAGCGGCAGCAGTGCGTCCAGCAGGCCATGCTGAAGCAGCTGGACCCGGCCACCCTGCTGTCCAAATTCGAGGACATCGCCAACGCAGGCACCAAAGTGGTGGAATCCAACATCTCTTCGTCCCAGCTCGGCAGCTTTGTGGATCTAGCCATGAAGGCCAAGGGGCAGGACATCCGGCGGCTCACCATCGGTCCGCCCGACTTCGACCCATCGTTTTCCACGGTGCCTGACTTCGACGTCATCCACAACAAGGTGGACCAGCTCCTAGCAGCAGCCTCGGGACCCCAGGCTGCCGCGCCCGTCGACGGCATGGTGCAGGCGCCCCCGGCAGCCGGAACCCTGCAGGCATCCGCACCGCTGCAGCCTGTTGCCGGTCAGGGAGCCGGCGGGCATTCGCAGCAAACCCCACCGCCGTCGTCGGACTTCACTCCGGTGACCACAACGCCCGACGGCGAACCGATCACCGCGGAGCTGCTGAACCAGCTCAAGCGCGCCGGTAACGAAGAAGCCATCCGCGAACTCGTGGCCACCAATGGCCAGTGCGCGCCGTTGTAGGGCCGCCGCCCCGCCCTGCCTCACAAGACACCCTCTGAAGAGCTGAATACTAAGGAATGGACCCGGCCGTGTACGAACTTGAAAACGCCCTCCGAGACTATGCCTGGGGATCCAGAACAGCCATCGCCGAGCTTTTGGGACGCCCCGTCTCCGGCGGTCCGGAAGCTGAATTGTGGATCGGTGCACACCCCGGCGCACCGTCAGTGGCCCGCCGTGCTGACGGCTCGGAAACACCGCTGGATGCGTTGATTGCCTCGGATCCTGAACACTTCCTCGGCAGCGAATCGGTGGCCGAATTCGGGCCGCGGCTGCCGTTCCTCGCCAAGGTCCTGGCAGCGGCCCAGCCTTTGTCGCTCCAGGTCCACCCGAGCATCGAGCAGGCCAAGGAAGGCTTTGCACGGGAAAATGCGGCGGGAATCGCCCAGGACGCGGCCAACCGGAATTACCGTGATGACAACCACAAGCCGGAGATGATCTTCGCGCTGACGCCCTTTGAATCGCTCTGCGGCTTCCGGGATCCTGCCGCCACCAGGAAGATCCTGGCCCACATTGGCACCTGTTTCGGCCAGACCGAAGTGCCGCCCCTGGTCACCGAACTGCTGCAGTTCCTGGAAAACCCGGATGAGGGTGCAGGCCTGCGGGCCGCGTTCGAACGCCTGATCCAGGGCGGCGACGACGTCCCGCCGGCCACGGCGACGGTGGCTGCTGCCCTGAGCGCCGAAGGCGCCTCGCTGGCGCCGTACCAGAAGGAATTGAGCACGGTCGTCGACCTCCATGAGCAGTACCCGGGTGACCCCGGCGTGCTGATCTCGCTGCTGCTCAACCGCATCTCGCTCGCCCCGGGTGAAGCTGTCTACCTGCCCGAGGGCAAGATCCATGCATACCTCTCCGGCCTCGGAGTGGAAGTCATGGCGTCCTCCGATAACGTCCTTCGGGGCGGGCTGACCCCCAAATTCATTGACGTGCCCGAACTCCTGCGCACCGTCGACTTCACGTCCGTGCAGGTCCCGATGCTGAACCGGGAAATTTCCGGACTGGGCCAGGAACTGTACCGCCCCCCGTTCCGGGAGTTCCAGCTTCAGCGGATCGAGCTGGCCCCGGGCGCGGCACCGGTCCCGCTCGCCCAGTCAGGCGCCGTCGTTGTGCTTGTGGTGGAAGGCGCCGTGTACCTCGACTCGCCCAAGGGTGACCTGCAGCTGGCCCGCGGCGGCAGTGCGTTCCTGGCCGCCTCCGAAGCTCCGGTCAACGTCCATGCTGTCACGGGTGCAACGGGAACAGCCGTTGCCTTCGCCGTCACCACCGGAGTTCCTGCCGCTGGCTCAGGCTCCTAGCGAGGGGGCCCGGCGAGCCAGGCCCCGAAGCGGGCTTCTGGCCATGGCCTCAGGGCCGGGTAATTCGGGCTCGGGCTCTTAGCGCCGGGTAAGCCGGCCCAGGACCTGGCGGGCGGCGGGCACGGCCTTGCGCGCCGCCGGAAGTGCGCCCTGGAGGCCACGGCGGGCAGCCGGCAGGGCCTTCCGGGCAGCCTGGAGCCCCTTGCGGGCGGCCGGCATGGCCCGCGCGTACACGGGGTAGAGCGGTGAAAGCGGCTTCTCCCAGGTTCCGATCAGCATGTTCTCGTGCTTGGCAAACTGCTTCTTGAAGTCGGAGATGCCGTCGTTGAGCAAACCGTTGAAGTCGTAGCGGCCGCAGCCGTCCTCACGCATGGCGCGCAGCGCAGCCCACTTAACGCCGTAGTTCACCCGCTGTTTCTGCCCCTCGGCCGAGACCCCGCCGTAGAGCTCAAACGCCGTTGCCCCGCTGCGGGACAGCCACACGAAAGCCAGCAACCGGTCGCCGTCGAAAGCTCCGATGATGGGCGACCCCTCCCCCATATTGGCGAAGATGTCCCGGTAGTACTGATCCTCATGGATCCCGAACCCTGCGCGGGCCGCCGTTTCGTGGTAGATGCCCAGCACCTGCTCAAGCTCTCCGGCGGTCTGCACTTTCCGGAACTCCACATCGCTGCGCATCGCCTTGCGGATATTGGCGCGCGTGGACTTGGACATGTCCGCCATGAGCTCATCATCAGTCCTGGTCAGGTCCAGAATGAGGGTGCGCGGGATCAGGACCGTGTTGGAGCTTGGTTTGAAGCCTGCTGCGGCCACCGCAGCGGCAAAGGGTGAATCGGCGTCCCAGTCGGGCTCGATGCTCAGCGCAACGCCGCGGTGGCGGGCCGCAGCGTATCCGGCCAGCGCTTCGAGGACGGCGGTGGTGTTTTCGGCGGAGCACATGGGTCCGCGCGGCACATAGACCAGCGCCCGGAAAGGCAACGGCAGCTTCCGTACCAGCAACTGCGCGCAGCCGCGGATTTCATCACCGTCCGTGACCAGGACACGGTCCACGGACCAGCCATGCATGGCCTTGGTCTCACCCCAGCCCCAAAGTTGCTGCGGATGTCCCTGAAACCGGTCAACGTAATCATCCCAGACGGCGCGGTCAGAACAGGTCACAACGGCAAGACTCATGAATTCCACCTTATACCAACGCCTTCCAACGAAAGGTCCCGGCTCTGGGAGCAACCGGCCCGGGAACGAGGCTTAAAGCAGGGAAGCGCCCCACCGCTGCTGCAGTGTGGCGCTTCCCTCGCGGTGGCATGTCGCTCGCCGTGGCGTTGAGTTAGTTCTTGCGGGCGTAGCCTTCCCATTTGCTGGCCTGGTGCTCGCCTTCAACAAAGCGGATGGTGCCCGACTTGGAGCGCATCACGATGGACTGCGTCAGGACCTTGTCCTTGGAGTAGCGGACGCCCCTGAGGAGGTCGCCGTCGGTGATGCCAGTGGCCGCGAAGTAGCAGTTGTCGCTGGATACGAGGTCGTTGGTGGACAGCACGCGGTCCAGGTCGTGGCCGGCGTCGATGGCCTTCTGCTTCTCGTCATCGCTGGTGGGCCACAGCCGGCCCTGGATCACGCCGCCGAGGGACTTGATGGCGCAGGCGGCAACGATGCCTTCCGGGGTGCCGCCGATTCCCATGAGTGCGTCAACACCGGTGCCGGAGCGGGCTGCGGCGATGGCACCGGCGACGTCGCCGTCCATGATGAACTTGGTGCGGGCGCCGGCCTCGCGGATTTCCTCAACCAGCGGACGGTGGCGGTCACGGTCCAGGATCATGACGTTGAGCTGGTTGACCTTGACGCCCTTCGCCTTGGCGATTAAATGCAGGTTCTGCTTCACCGGGAGGCGCAGGTCGACCATGTCGGCGGCCTCGGGGCCGGTGACAAGCTTCTCCATGTAGAACACGGCGGACGGATCGAACATGGAGCCGCGCTCAGCCACCGCGAGGACGGCGAGCGCGTTGTTGATGCCCAGGGCGGTGAGCCGGGTGCCATCGATCGGGTCCACAGCAACGTCGCACTCGGGACCGGTGCCGTCACCAACGTGTTCGCCGTTGAAAAGCATGGGGGCTTCATCTTTTTCACCTTCACCGATGACCACAACGCCATTGAAGTGGACGGTCTGGAGGAAAGAGCGCATGGCGTCGACGGCGGCGCCGTCAGCCTTGTTCTTGTCCCCGAAACCAACCCAGTGGCCACCCGCGATGGCGGCGGCTTCGGTGACGCGGACGAGCTCAAGGGCAAGGTTGCGGTCCGGCTCGTCGATACCCACAGCAAGTGAGGGGGAGAGCGTGGAGTACTGCTGGGTCATAGGCGTTGCTGGCACGTGAACCTCTTCTTCGAGTGGCGATCATTGGACCCGCTCAGCCGGATTCAGCCGAGCGGTGATTCCTCTGCTACTGATCATAGTCGTGGCGCCACCCCCGGGCGCTGGCATGACGCCTCCGCGCAACATGGGCTACCGGCAGGTTGCGGTTCGCCGAATGTGAGATGGGCACGTGGATGGGCGACTATAGAGGGGTGAGCGAAATGCAGGAAAAGACAAGCCCCGGGACAGATCCCTCGGACCCCGGACGCACCGGACAGGACACGCCTGACGGCGACGGGCCCGCCGTAAAGCCCGTCATCCCGGCCGCGGCGGCCAAACGGGCCAACGCCTCAGTGATCGGGATGATCGTTGCGCTGGTGGTCAGCATCGGGGCGTTCCTGCCCATCGTTCTGATGAATCCGCTTCCCAAAAGCGACGGGTTCCGCCCGGACATCAACGTCAGCGCCGTAGCCGCGAATGCTGCCGATGTGGCGGGATTCACACCGGCCGCCCCGGATACGGCCAACGCCTTCAAGCCAAACTACGCACGCTGGGAGTCCGGGAGCGGCAGCGGAGTGCCCACCTGGGAGGTGGGCTACATCACCCCCAAGGACGCCTTCATCGGCCTGGTCCAGACCCGGCAGTCCAACCCCACCTGGCTGCTGCAGCAGACCAAAAGTGCCCCCGTCACCGGGACGCGCGACGCCGGCGGCCACCCCTGGGAACTCCGGGACGCCGGCAAAGGTGAAAAGAGTATGATCCTGGAGTACCGCGGAACCACCGTTGTGCTCACCGGGACGGCGCAACTGGACGAATTCGCCGTCCTGGCCGACGCCGTCGTGAAATCCATGGACAGCAATCCCGCCGTAACGGTTTCACCGTCGGCCAGCCCTGCACCGTAAAATAGGCCGGTGGCTACATACCTAACTCCTGCCCTCGCCTGGCGCCGGCTGCGCGAAGGCAACGAACGTTTTGTCAACGGCGAATCTTCGCATCCGAACCAGGACGCGTCGCGCCGGTCGTCGCTGGTGGAGAACCAGCACCCGTTCGCCGTCATTTTCGGCTGCTCCGATTCACGGCTGGCGGCCGAAATTATTTTCGACCTTGGCCTCGGGGACGCTTTCGTGGTGCGAACGGCGGGGCAGGTAATTGACGACGCCGTCCTGGGCTCCTTGGAGTACAGCATCAGTGTGTTGGGGGTACCGCTGATCGTGGTGCTGGGGCACGACAGCTGCGGTGCCGTGACCGCAACGAAATCCGCGGTGGAAACCGGCGAGATGCCGGTCGGCTTCATGCGGGACCTCGTGGAGCGGATCACTCCGTCGGTGCTGACCTCCCTGCGGAACGACCAGCACGAGATCAATGAGATGGTGGTGGAGCACACCAAGCAGACCTCGCAACGGCTGGTGGACAGCTCCCGTGTGATCGCCGACGCAGTCGACGAGGGCCGCGCCGCCGTGATCGGCCTCAAATACAGCCTGAAGCACGGCCGGGCCAAGTTGGTTTCGGGCATCGGCGAGGTCTAAGCCCGCAGCGGGACAGGGTGCGTAGCATGCGGTTCCCGGTTTCAGCCCGGGGCGCACCTCGTCCTAAGCTAGCCCCATGACTTCCACTGAAGAATTCCGCATTGAACACGACACGATGGGCGAAGTCCGCGTCCCCGTGAACGCCCTGTACCGTGCACAGACGCAGCGTGCAGTTGAGAACTTCCCCATCTCCGGCAAGACCCTGGAACGCACTCACATCGAGGCGCTGGCCCGGGTCAAGAAGGCTGCGGCGCAGGCCAACGCTGAACTTGGGGTGCTCGACGGCGAGCTGGCCAAGGCAATTGCCGAGGCTGCCGATGAGGTAGCCGCGGGCAAGTACGACGGCGACTTCCCGATCGACGTTTTCCAGACCGGCTCCGGCACGTCGTCGAACATGAACACCAACGAGGTCCTGGCAGAACTGGCGACGCGTGCGCTGAAGGCAGCGGGCAGCGACAAGGTGGTCCACCCGAACGACCACGTCAACGCCTCGCAGTCCTCCAACGACGTCTTCCCCACCTCGGTTCACGTAGCTGCCACCTCGGCGCTGATCAACGACCTCATCCCGGCCCTCGGCTACCTGGCCGAGTCCCTGGAGCGCAAGGCCGTTGAGTTCAAGGACGTGGTCAAGTCCGGCCGCACCCACCTGATGGACGCCACCCCCGTGACCCTCGGCCAGGAATTCGGCGGCTACGCAGCGCAGGTCCGCTACGGCATCGAGCGCATCAACGCCTCCCTCCCCCGCGTGGCTGAGGTACCCCTTGGCGGTACGGCCGTCGGCACCGGCATCAACACCCCCGCAGGCTTCCCGGAGCGCGTCATCGAACTCCTCGCCACGGACACCGGCCTGCCGCTGACCGAAGCCCGCGACCACTTCGAGGCCCAGGCCAACCGCGACGGCCTCATCGAAGCCTCCAGCCAGCTGCGGAACATCGCGATCTCCTTCATGAAGATCAACAACGACCTCCGCTGGATGGGTTCCGGCCCCAACACCGGCCTCGGCGAAATCGCCATCCCGGACCTGCAGCCCGGCTCCTCGATCATGCCCGGCAAGGTCAACCCCGTCATCTGCGAGGCGTCCATCATGGTTTGCGCCCAGGTCATCGGCAACGACACCGCCATCGCCTGGTCCGGCACCAACGGGGCCTTCGAGCTGAACGTGGGCATCCCGGTCATGGCATCCAACCTCCTCGAGTCCGTCCGCCTGCTGGCCAACACCAGCCGCGTCATGGCGGACAAGATGATCGACGGCATCACCGCCAACGTTGAGCGTGCCCTCTTCCTGGCCGAGGCATCCCCGTCCATCGTCACACCGCTGAACAAGTACATCGGCTACGAGAACGCCGCCAAGATCGCCAAAACGGCCGTCGCCGAGGGCCTCACCGTCCGCCAGGCTACGGAGAAGCTCGGTTTCGTCGGCGAAGGCGAAGGCAAGGTCACGGAAGCGGACCTGGACAAGGCGCTGGACGTCACCACCATGACGGCTCCGGCGCACAAGGCTTAGCCTTTCCGGGCGCCTAAAACGCATTACGACGGCGGCCAGTCACCTTCATCCGAAGGTGACTGGCCGCCGGTGGTTAAGGACACACTCCAGAATTTTGCACTCCTAATACTTGAGTGCAAAACTTTACTCCGTGACTAATAGTGCAGAAACCGACGGTGGGCTTCGGGAGCGCAAACGCCGGCAGACCCGCCAGGCACTGACCGCAGCCGCCCGCGCCCTGACGGCCGCGCGAGGACTCAACGGCTTCACAGTGGAGGAAGTCTGCGAGGCGGTGGGTATCTCCCGGCGCACGTTCTTCAACTACTTCCCAGCCAAGGAAGACGCCATCCTCGGCCACCACGACGATGAGCACCCCGATGAGCTGATAGCCGCGTTCATGGCGGGCGGCGGAGAGCCGGGCACCATCTCTGCTTCCCTGCTGCCGGACCTCATCCAGCTCACCCTGGACATCTGGGCTGCCAAGGTCGATTCCGAGTCAGCAACCGACGTCCGCCAGCTCATTGCAGCCATCAAAAAAGAACCCCAGCTGGTGGCGAAGATCGCCGGAGTCAGCGTTGAGCGGGCGGCCGCTTCACGCCAGATCGTGGCCCAGCGCGAGGGTGTCGCGCCCGACCACCCAGTGGTGGTCATGGCTGTCACCATGATCGGCGCAATCGCCAACCACGCGCACGAAACGTATTTCTCGCCGTCGAACACCCGCGACTTCCGCGACATCCTCCTCGAGGATGCCCACGCCCTCAAAACACTCCTTGCGCAAAATCTGCCAGACACCCCCAAAGGAACACCATGACCACCACCACCGGTCCCCAACCGGCAGCCGCACAGCTGCTTCTGACCCAGAAACGCATCTGGATCATCTTCTCGGCGCTGATCGCCGGGATGCTGCTCTCCAGCCTCGACCAGACCATCGTCTCCACGGCCATGCCCACCATCGTGGGCAAGCTCGGCGGTGTGGAACACCAGGCCTGGATCACCACCGCGTACCTGCTGGCCACGACCATCGTGATGCCCATCTACGGCAAGTTCGGTGACGTCCTGGGCCGGCGCAACCTCTTCCTCGTCGCCATCGCCCTGTTTACGCTCGCCTCAGTGGGCTGCGCCCTGGCTACCGATTTCTGGGGCTTTGTCATCTTCCGGGCCATCCAGGGCCTGGGCGGCGGCGGGTTGATGATCCTGTCACAAGCCATCATCGCTGACATCGTGCCGGCCAAGGACCGCGGCAAGTACATGGGCCCGCTGGGAGCGATCTTCGGGCTCTCTGCCGTTGCCGGCCCGCTGCTTGGCGGTTTCTTTGTGGACCACCTGACCTGGGAATGGGCCTTCTACATCAACATCCCCATCGGCCTCGCGGCGTTTGCCGTTGCCTGGTTCACCCTGACCCTGCCGAACAAAAAGGCCGAGAAGCGAATCGATGTCCTGGGCGTTCTCCTCCTGTCGGCCGCCACCACCTGCCTGATCTTCTTCACCGACTTCGGCGGCAAGAAGGACGAAGGCTGGGACTCCCCCCTCACGTGGGCCTTCGGTGCAGGACTCGTGCTGTGCGCCGCAGCCTTCGTGATGGTGGAACGGCGTGCCGAGGACCCCATTATTCCGCTGAGCCTGTTCCGCAACCGAATCTTCATCAACGCCACGGCCATCGGCTTCACCCTGGGCCTGGGCATGTTCTCGGCCATCGCGTTTGTCCCCACGTTCCTGCAGATGTCGTCCGGTACCTCCGCCGCGGAATCCGGCCTTCTGATGCTGCCCATGATGGTGGGCCTGATGGGAACGTCCATCTACTCCGGCATCAGGATCTCCAAAACCGGGAAGTACAAGATGTTCCCCATCCTGGGCGCAGCCTTCACGATGGCCGCAATGCTGTGGATGACCACCCTGACTGCGGCCACCCCGATCTGGGTCATTTGTCTGCAGCTGTTCGTCTTCGGCGCCGGTCTTGGCCTGATCATGCAGGTCATCGTCCTGGTGGTCCAGAATTCCGTCCCCGCGGACCAGATCGGCACAGCCACCAGCACCAACAACTACTTCCGCGAAGTTGGCGCCGCGATGGGCGTGGCAGTCTTTGGTGCCATCTTCACCAACAGGCTCGCCGAATCCCTCACGAACGCGTTCACCGGCGCCGGGGCATCCGCGGCTCAGGCATCCCAGTCCACCCGTTCACTGGACCCTCAGGCTCTAAGTCAGCTTCCGGAACAGCTCCGGGACGCCATCGTCAATGCCTACGCTGAGTCGCTGGCACCCGTGTTCTGGTACCTCATCCCCTTCATTGCCGTGGCCCTGCTGCTGGCTATCACACTGAAGCAGATACCTCTCTCGGACACCGCCGGCATGGTGGCCCGTGGTGAGGCCGTGGGCGGCGAAGAGGCGGACCGGCTGGAGGCCGAGCGCTTGCAGGGCCTGCGCAGGGACAAGCTGGGCAATGCCGAGAATACAGGTGCCCCGGAAGGGACGGTCCCTGACGGCGACCCGGAGAGCCTTGAAAGGGACGGCGAGCTGGCTTCCCAGCGATCCTGATCTCAGCGTTCTCCGGGCCCGTCCTCTGAGCCGGAACGACCCCGGTTTCTCGGCAATTCCGGCTTCCGGTCCCCCGGTCTCAACACAAGCTTGGACCGGCAGACTGGCTGGCCATCTACAGCCGGACACCGGCGAGCCGCTGGATGTTTCCTCCGGCAAATGTTTCATGAAGGGCCCGCAGGGGTGCCGCAATATTGGGGGTTGCGGCGCCCCTGTTTTGTTATCCAACATCCACCTTTGTCTTCCGGTCTCCATCCAGACTGGTTCGTGAAGTCCCCTTATGGATCCGGACTTGGGCGTGCGTCCACAGCACCGGGCTGACGCCCTCCGCCCGGCCCGGCTGACCCGGCGGGCTCGCCCAAGCTGCCTAGCCCGACTGACCCGCCTGGCCCGGCTGACCCGACGGTCTCGCCCAAGCTGCCTAGCCCGACTGTCCCGCCCGGCCCGGCTGACCCGACGGGCTCGGCTGACCCGCCCGGCTCGGCATGGCGGCCAGACACAACGGGGCCGCCAGAACGGGTCGGCTCGCCCAAGTCGGCGGGCCAGGTGGGTGGTTCCCAGTCGGGTGGTTCGCTTTGGTACTGGCGTCCGGAGGGTGAGATCCAGCCGGGTGGTGTGTCTTGGGTGGGTTCGGTGGGTGTCCAGGCGGTGGTGTGGCGGAGCCTGTGGTGGCGGCGGCAGGGCTGGCCAAGGTTTGAGACCCCGGTGGTCCCGCCGTCGGCCCACGCGAGGATATGGTCAGCTTCGTTATCCAGGGACTGGTTAGTACAGCCGGGGAAGGGGCATCGCCCGTCGCGGAGCCTGAGCCATTGGCGTTGGGCTTTGGTGACCCGGTAGCTGGACCGGCCGATCTCCAACGGTGCCCCGTCACGGGGGTCGATCAGGACCCGGTGGAAGGAGTCTGCGCCGTCGGCGATCAGTCGCCGGGCCATGGACGGCGGGATCGGCCCGTACCCGTCCAGCATCGCCGGTTCCTCCGTCACTCCCAGCAAAGCCATCACCGGGACCGTGATCAGCACCTGCGCCCGCGGCGACGGCACACCAGCACCCCCACCGGCGCCGGCGCCCGGGCCGGGGCCACTGCCCGGGCCGGCGGATCCGCCAGCCAACCCATCAGCGCCAATGCCGGCCCGCATAGCGGACAGGCCGTCCGCGGCCCCGTTGAGCGGAGCTGTCTGGTTTGGGTTTTCTCCGGTGATGTTCTCGACGTCGGAGGTGCAGGTCCCGCCCAGGAGCCAGGTTGCTGCGTTGTCGGCGCGGAGCTGGGTGAGGGTGCGGTCCTCGCCCGGGCCCTGCATAGCCCGCGCGGCGGCGGTGGTCCGCTCCCAGATCCCCGACGCGGTATCGGCCGGCAGATAGGCCGAGAGCCACGCCATCCCGTCCCGGTCCGGGGCAAACACCACCCGCCGGTCCGCCACACATTTGGCATAACGCTTTTCGATACTCACCGGATGGTGCCGCTCCCGCCACAGCCGCGCCCTGGCCCGGAACCGGCCGGGAACCAGTTCCCCGACCGGACAACCCCGCGCCGGGCCCACCGCATCCGGGCCCAAAAAGTGCGCTTCCAACGCCTGCGCACCCTCGGGCCCGAGGCTGCTGGCCTCGTCCACCATGATCCGGGCATGCTGCCACGACACCGCCCCGGCCTCCAACGCCGCCATCGTCAACGGCAGGGCCGTGGTCAGCTCCCGGGCCTCCACCAGCAGCCCCGCGGCCGCCGGTTCACCCACGGTCAACACCCCCGCCAACTCCGCAACCAGCGACATCTCCTGCACGCTCCGCTCCTGCAGCGACATCCCCGGCGCCGCCAAAGACCGCGCCAGTTCCGCACACCGGGCCACCTCCCGCACCCTCCGGGCCGCCAACCGTGCCTCCGCACCACGGATCTCCGCCAACGAATTCAGGCAGTCGTCATAGTCCCGACGCAACAGATCTACATCACAGGGTCCCAGCGCGGGCGACGACCCTGCGCCTTCCGCATGGCGCAGAACAGGCACTTCCGGCGCGACGTTCGGGCCCGCAACGCTACCCGAAGCCCCAAGGACGGCGTTCGCATCCGCCGCTTCGTCCACCGCTATGCCCTCCATACGTCAAGCATCACAGCGGGCCCCGGCGTCAGCACCTAAGCGGGTTGCCTATGTGGATAAATGGCCCATATGGATACGTGGAGCACCTGGAGCGGGAGACACCGGGCGGGGTCCACGATGGGCTGCTGCGAGGCAGTATCAGGCTTGTCAGATCAGGCCGGTTCAGGCCGGCAGCAGCATGGCGGCGGCCGCCCCGGCGAGCATGAACGGGCCGAAAGGGATGGCCGACTTCAGTGTGCCGCGCCGTGCTGCCAGCAGTGCCAAGGACCAGAGCCCGCCCAGCAGGAAGGCCGCGAATGTGCCTGCAAACACGTGCCCCCAGCCGAGGTAGCCCAAGTACATCCCCAAGACGCCTGCGAGCTTGACGTCACCGAAGCCCATGCCCGGCGGGTACACCAACCTCAAGACAAAGTAGAAGAGCCAAAGGACCGCTCCCCCGGCCACGATCCGAAGGGCAGGAACGCCCAGGAGTTCAGCGCCGCCGTCGGACATTCCTGGCGTGGCGCCGGAGGCAACAACGTGCACGATGGCAGCGGTAAGCAGCAGGACTCCCGCCACGCCGTAGGACGGAAACACAATGCGGTTCGGCAGCAGATGGTGGCGGACGTCAATTATCGTCAGCCGTGCCGCCATGACCAGGAAATAGGCACAGGCCGCCAGCACCAGCCAGAACGCCAGCGGAGTGGCGTCCCATAGTCCATCGAGTCGTCGAATCACCCCTCGGATGCTACTGGATTTCGGCGTGGCAGCGGAGGGCCCACGCGTAAACTGTGGATATGTCGACCTGGGACACGAGGCGCCGGCCGGACCCGGAAAGCAGTGCAGCGTCCACAGACCTGACGGCGACGTTCCGCAACCTGTGCCGATCTTCCCCCTGGAAATGGCAATCCCTTCGGTTCGAGTACTGGGATGAGCCCTTTGCCGAGGCACCCGACCCGGCGGCACCGCTGATCCGGGCTTGGCTCCGCCGGCCCGGCGCGCTGCGGCTGGAAACCGCCGACGGTCTTGTCCTCCACAGCACCACCGGGATCAACGATTCGCGAGACGGGCTGTACGTCAGTTCCACCCGGAAGTCCTGGCTGTTGCCGCCGCACCTGGTGGCCCCCGTATACGACGACGCCGGCCTGGTCAGGCGCCGACCCGAGGCCGCCTATGGCGAACCGGACTTCGGCAACGGCCGCTTCTCGGCCGCGCTGGATCCTGTAGAGCTCGCCGGCAAGGCTCCGGCTCCGTTGGAATTCCCGGGGTCGAACCCGGTCGATGTGCAGAGTGTGCGCCGCGTCGAGCATCATGGCCGGCCCTCGTTGGAGGCAAGAGTCTCGCCAACTGCCTCCTACCGGCCCACGGATCCAAGTGCCCCGCTCTGCCTGGCCGGCAGCAACCGGGTGCGGATCGATCTTGAGACGGGCGTTTGTGTCGCCAGCCAGTCGTTGGAGGACGCCTCACAGGATCATGGCCATTGGATCCGCATCATGGCCGTTGACGAGTACATGCTGGACGACCTCTTCCTCGCCCAGTCAATGAACCTGACAGACGTCCGCCGCCACATCAGTTGGGACATCCGGACCTGAACGGTTCGTATGACAGGCAGTACCTCCAGCCCTCGGTTAGGCTTCGCTGATGACTGCGCTAACCTCCATCTGGCCCCTGTCCGGGCTCACGCTGACCACACCCAGGCTGATACTGCGCCCCATCACAGACGACGACATACCTGCTGCTGCCGCGGCGGCCGCGAGCGGCATCCATGACCCGGGCCGGAACCCCTTCAGCAACCCGTGGACGGAACTTCCGGCGGACACGCTGGGCACCAACATGGCCCAGTGGTACTGGCGCTGCCGCGGGCAAGCCACTCCCGAGGACTGGACCCTGCTGCTGGGAATCTGGCATGAGGGCCGGTTCGTCGGCTGCCAGGACATCGGCGCCAAGGATTTCGCAACCCTCAGGACCGTCAGCACCGGCTCCTGGCTCACCCAGTCCGTGCAGGGCCGGGGCCTGGGCACGGAGATGCGTGCCGCCGTCGTCCTGTGGGCCTTCGACTGGCTGGGCGCCGAAGTGGCCGAATCGGAAGCCGCAGCCTGGAACGCCGCCTCCCTGGGCGTGTCGCGTGCCCTAGGCTACGAACTCAACGGCACCACCCGAAAAGCCTGGGGCAACAAAGCAGTGGACGTCCAAAAAGTCCGCGTCACCCCGGAAACCCTCGAGCGCCCCGACTGGACCCTCCAAGTAAAAGGCCACGAAGCCGCAGCCAGATTCCTCGGGGCTGGCTAGGCACTCAAGTCGGGTTACGGTCCTTCTCGTAGGAGCGCATCGCCGACCAAAGCGGCGCGGAGGTCGCGCAGCGACCGCAGCAGAGCGGCGGGAGGTGTCTAAGCGACGGAGAAGGGCCGTGGCCCGACGAACGGAACCACGGCCCTCACAGGCGAACCGGTGCGGCTTAGATCTCCGCCCCCTCCAGGAGTTCAGTCACCAGGGCCGCGATCGGTGAACGCTCCGAGCGGGTCAGGGTGATGTGGCCGAAGAGAGGGTGTCCCTTGAGGGTTTCGACGACGGCAGCGATGCCGTCGTGCCGGCCGACGCGGAGATTGTCGCGCTGGGCGACGTCGTGGGTAAGGACGATCTTCGAGTTCTGGCCGATGCGGCTCATCACGGTGAGGAGGACGTTCTTCTCCAGTGACTGGGCCTCATCAACGATCACAAAGGCGTCGTGCAGCGAGCGGCCGCGGATGTGCGTCAGCGGCATGACTTCCAGCATGCCGCGGTCCATCACTTCTTCCACGACTTCCTGGCTGACCAGCGCGCCCAGGGTGTCGAAGACGGCCTGCGCCCACGGATTCATCTTTTCGGACTCGGAGCCGGGCAGGTAGCCGAGTTCCTGGCCGCCCACGGCGTAGAGCGGGCGGAACACGATCACCTTGCGGTGCTCGCGGCGCTCCAGCACCGCTTCCAGGCCCGCGCAGAGGGCGAGGGCGGACTTGCCGGTGCCTGCCCGGCCGCCGATGGACACAATGCCGACGGCGGGATCCATCAGCATGTCGATGGCCAGCCGCTGCTCGGCCGACCGGCCGTGCAGCCCGAACACATCCCGGTCACCCTTGACGAGCCGGACCTGCTTGTCGGCGCCAACCCGGCCCAGCGCCGAACCGCGGTTGGAGAGGAGCACCAGGCCGGTGTTGACCGGCATTTCCGCAGCTGCGGGGATGAAGACCGGCTCGTGGCCGTACAGGGTGTTGACTTCGTCCTCGCTGGCTTCCACCTCGGCAATGCCTGTCCACCCGGAATCCTGCACCAGTTCGTTGCGGTATTCGTCCGCGGTCAGCCCCATGGCCGAAGCCTTGACCCGCATCGGCAGGTCCTTCGACACCACCGTGACGTTCCGGCCTTCATTGGCCAGGTTCTTCGCTACGGCCAGGATGCGGCTGTCGTTGTCGCCGCTGCGGAACCCGAGGGGAAGCACATCGGCGGAGATGTGGTTCAGCTCCACCATCAGGGTACCGCCGCTATCGCCAAGGGGAATGGGCTGGCTCAGGCCGCCGTGCTTCACCCGAAGATCGTCGAGCAACCGGAGGGCCTTGCGGGCAAAGTAGCCCAGCTCGGGGTCGTGCCGTTTCCCCTCAAGTTCCGTGATGACAACGATGGGGACGATGACCTCGTGTTCTGCGAAGCGCAGCAGTGCGCGCGGGTCCGAGAGCAGGACGGAGGTGTCAATGACGAAGCTGCTGATGGTGGCATCCCTTTCGGAGACAGCAAAACCGGCCGCAGCTTTTTTGGCCGCACCGGTTTTTGTGGTGGCTCGCGTGGTGCGAGAGGTAGCTTTCTGTCCCTCGGAAACGACCTCGGGCAGTTGTTCAGAAATAGCCACATCGACTCCAGCCCCGGGCACATGCCCGGAATTGTTATTGGTGAGGCGGTTCGGCCTGAAGGCCGGACTCGGCCTCCCCTACAACCGGTGCGAAAATCCGCTCCATGTGCTGGCCTCCCCGAACAGCCGGCGTTTTTGCCTGCTGATGTTTACAACGTAAATCCACACGAAGTAATTTCCCGAATCTTGAGTCGGCGATTCCTGTTGCCAGCATGTGAATTCCAGATTAACCCGGGGTCAGGTGCCGAAGCGGCGCTGCCGTCCGGCATAGTCCCGGAGGGCGCGCAGGAAATCGACCTTGCGGAACGCGGGCCACAGTGCCTCGCAGAAGTAGAACTCGCTGTAGGCGCTCTGCCACATCAGGAAACCGGACAGCCGCTGTTCTCCGGAGGTCCTGATCACGAGGTCGGGGTCGGGCTGGCCGCGGGTGTACAGGAAGCGGGAGATGTCGTCCACCGTGAGGTTGTCCGCGAGCGCGGAAATGTCCGTTCCTTTGGCGACGGCGTCGTGAAGCAGTTCCCGCACGGCGTCAACGATCTCCCGGCGTCCCCCGTAACCCACCGCCACGTTGACATGGATCTTTTCCTGCACCGGCGTCCGGGCCGTCAGCTTGGTGAGCCGCTCGGCCAGGTAATCGGGAAGGAGCTCGGGGGCGCCCATGGCATTGACGGAGATGTTGGCGTCGTCGTCCAGCCGGTCCAGGGTGTTGGCGATGATCCCCATCAGGAGATCCAGTTCCTCGGTGGAGCGGCTCATGTTGTCCGTGGACAGCATGTACAGCGTGACTACTTTGACGCCGAGTTCCTGGCACCAGCCCAGGAACTCGTGGATCTTGTCGGCGCCGGCCTGGTGGCCCTGGCTGGTAGGTGCGTTGAACTGCTTGGCCCACCGGCGGTTGCCGTCCACCATCACGCCAATGTGTTTGGGGATGCGGCCGCCGGCCAACTCCCGGAGCAGCCGCCTCTCGTAGAAGCCATAAAGGAACCCGCCCAATTCCACGAGGAGACTCACCTGACTTCCGTTACTGATCGACGGCATTGCACATCTTAGGCTACCGTCCACAGGCAGGCCGCTGGCGCCGTCGCCAACAATCCGGCACCAGCACTCGGGTTACCGATGAGTAACTTAGTGGCGCCGGAGGATATTCTGGAGCCATGAACAGCCAGACCCCCGACGCCGGCCGCGCACCCGGACCGGACAGCCGCGGCCCGGTGGATAACGCCGCGGTCCGGCTCGCCGAACTCCTGATGATCAAGCCCAAATGGCGCGGCTGGATCCACACGGTCGCCGCACCGCTAGCGCTGGCGGCAGGGATCATCCTGGTGGCCGTGGCCCCCACAACGGACCGCAAGATCACCTCAGCCATCTACGCAGCCACCGGCGTCCTGCTATTCGGAGTCAGTGCCGTCTACCACCGGGGAAACTGGTCCCCCCGCGTCAAGATGGTCCTCAAACGGCTGGACCACACCAATATCATGCTGGTCATCGCGGGCAGCTACACGCCGCTGGCCTGGTCCCTGCTGGCGCAGCCCCAAGCCGTCCTGCTGCTCTGGGTCATCTGGTCCGGCGCGATCCTCGGCGTCCTCTTCCGCCTCCTGTGGACCGACGCCCCGCGCTGGCTGTATGTGCCCATCTACATCGCCCTCGGCTGCGGGGCGCTCTTCTACCTGCCGGAATTCTTCGCCGCCAGCGCTCCGGCGGCCGTCCTCATCTGCGCTGGGGGTGTCCTGTACATCACCGGCGCCGTGTTCTATGCGCTCAAGAAACCCAACTTCAGCTACCAGCACTTCGGCTTCCATGAGCTGTTCCACGCGCTGACCGTCTTTGCGTTCGGGGCGCATTTCGCGGCGATCCTCATCGCCGTCCTCAGCTGACGGGTCCTGCGGCCACCATTACCGCCAGCCGCGCCCGCAGTTGCCTGGGCGTAGCCACGGGTCGTTCACACACCATGTTCCGGCACAGATAGGCCAGGGGGGCACCTCCCGGTCCCGCAGGCCTGCCCGCCAGCAGCGGGACGGGCTCTCCTCCGGAAGGGGCGTCCGACGGCGGAACGTCCGTGCCGTCGTCGTCCTCCACCGCGATCACCAGGCCGGGACTGGCCGACTTGAGCAGCTCCAGGTGCAGTTCCGTCCTTTCGGGACCGGGCGGCCCGACGACGGCGGCCTCCACCGGGCCCGCGAGGGCAGCCTGGGCGGTCGCCAGGAGCCAGCCGGCCACCCGCGGCGCGCGGCCTGCCAGCGGCGGCACGAGCGCGAGGACCTGGCAGGCCAGGTCACGGTGCTCCGCGGACCCGGAGAGGGCCGCGTAGCTGAGCAGGACGCCCGCGAACGCCGCAGCTCCGCTGGGAGTGGCGTTGTCGAACGGGTCCAAGCCCGCCTGGCCGCCCTGCGCCGCCCGTACCTGGCCGTCTCCCCCGGCCGTGTCCACCAGGCGGCCCGCCACCACGAAGCGGCTGGTGGCCGTGTGCACGAGTTGCTCGGCGAAGCGGTACCAGTGCGTCCGGCCGGTGGCTGCGTACAGGGCAAACAGGCCTTCTGCGCAGAAAGCGTAGTCCTCCAGCAGCCCATCCATCCCGCGGGCTTTCCCGGCGTGGGAGACCCGGATCAGAGAGCGGGATTCCGGCTGCCAGTGGACGCCTTCCAGGTAGGCCGCGATCGTCCCGGCCGCCACCACAAAGTCATTGCGGCCCAGCACAGCACCGGCCTCTGCCAGCGCGGCGACGGCCAGCCCGTTCCAGCCGGCCACCACCTTGTCATCCCGCGCAGGCTGCGGCCGCAGGTTCCTGGCGCCCAGCAGGGCTGGACGGACCCTGGCCCACAACTCTGCCCCGTCGCCGTCAAGGCGACGGGCGGGGTGCAAGGGTGAGCCATCTGCGGAGACTGTGCCTGCCGGTCCGACGTTCATTAGGCGGCCAACAGCCGCCCCGTCAGCGTCGCCCAGCACGTCCGCCAGGCCGGCAACCGTCCAGAGGTAGGCGGCCCCTTCGTGATGCTCACCGTCCACCACGGAGTCGGCATCCAAAGAGGAGGCGAGTGCGAAGCCTGCCTCGCCGGAACCGGCCGGGTCACCGGCCAGGCCGAGGGATTCCAGCATCCATTCAGCAGTGCGAACGGCCACGTCCGCGGCCTCCTCCGTGGAGAACACCTCGTTGCCGCCCAGGCGCACCCAGTGCACGTAGCCGCGGAGCAGCTGCGCATTGTCGTACAGCATCTTTTCGAAGTGCGGCACTGACCAGTCCCGGGTCACGGAGTACCGGGCAAAGCCGCCGTCCAACTGGTCGAACAGCGCCGAGCGTGCCATGGCCGCCAACGTGCGGCCTGCCATGTCCCGGGCCGCGTCAGCGGTGTCCGAGGGTACGGCGGCGTGCCGCAGGAGGAACTCAAGAACCGCCGACGGCGGGAATTTGGGGGCGGTGCCGAATCCGCCGTCGGCCACATCCTCGGAACGCGCCAGCGACGCCACCGCGGCGGGAAGGAGGTCCGGGTCAAGCACCGGCGGAGGCCCGGACACCCTTACGGCGGCGGAGAGCTGTGCGTCGCCGAGGCTTTGTGCCAGGTTGGAGGCGTTCTGTTCCACCGCATCGCGCCGCTCCTGCCACGCATCCCGGACAGCTTCCAGGACCTGGCGGAACGACGGCCGCCCGGGCATCGGCCGGGGCGGGAAGTAGGTGCCGGCGTGGAAGGCCAGGCCTTTTGGGGTGAGGAACACGGACATCGGCCAGCCGCCCTCGCCGCTGATCGCCTGCGTGGCTGCCATGTACACGGCGTCAACGTCGGGCCGCTCTTCGCGGTCCACTTTCACGGCTACGAAGTGCGCGTTCAGGAAGTCCGCTGTTTCCTGGTCATCAAACGATTCCTGCGCCATGACGTGGCACCAGTGGCACGCGGCGTAGCCCACCGACAGGAACACCGGCACATCCCGGGCAGCGGCGGCGGCGAAGGCAGCATCGCCGAACGGCTGCCAGTGGACCGGATTGCCCGCATGCTGGCGCAGATAAGCCGAAGGTTCGCTGCCCAGGGCATTGGCGGCGGGCACCCGCGCTCCCGCGGGAAGGCCCGGGTCCTCGATGTTCATCCGTGCCCCTCTTCTCCGCTACCGGGAATGATGCAGTCAGTCCCAGTCTATGAAAGTTGCGGCGAACAGGGGTGGCGTCCCGGCTAGTCCTTCGGGCTGCGCTGGCTGGTGTCCGAGCCGTCCCGGGCGTGGTCCTGGGCATGGTCCTCGACCTCGGCCTGGGCCTGGTTCACGGACGGATGACGGGCATCGTCGGCTTCAATGTCTGCCGCCTCGGCCGCCGCCTGGCGTTCTTCTTCCACCTGGCCGCGGTACCGGACCCGGCGGATGCGACGGACCATGTCCACGATCAGCAGCGTGGTAGCCAGGACAAAAAAGGCCGTCATGATGAAGCCCCACAGGCCCGGCGTGATCTGGTCCTCGGTGATGCCGTCCCGCAGGCTCGGCGTGGGCAGGGGCGTGGGCGTGGTGGACAACGCGAGGAGGAAGTGATGCACGGTTTAACCTTCTATGGAAACTGGTGGGCAGCCGGCGACGGTTTCCGCACCCGGGGCCGCTGGACCCGGATCATCCCACTGCTTTTCTACACGGCATAGAACAATCTGCCGCATCTATCTTAGCCCGGCGAACAAATCCTTCTCCGGAACGGTGGACGGAACCCTGGACTCGATCAGCGAGTAGTCTTCCCATGGCCACACCCGGCGTTGCATCTCAGCGGACACGGCAAAGAAGAATCCCAAGGGGTCCACCTGGGTGCTGTGTGCCCGGAGGGCGTCGTCGCGGGCCTCAAAGTAGTCGCCGCAATCAATCTGCGTGGTGGTGGGATGGGTGCCCGGCGGCGGGGTATGGCCCTCGGCGTCAGCCTCCAGCCACGCGGCCAGGCGCTCCGCATACGGGGAGCGCAGGCCGGCTTCTTCAAGGGCAAAGTGCAAAGCACGGAACCGCTCCGGGTTGAAGGCACGGTCGTAGTAGAGCTTGCTGGGCTCCCAGGCGGGCCCTGTTCCCGGGTAGCGGGCCGGGTCGCCGGCTGCGGCAAAGGCCTCGACGGCCACCTTGTGCGCCATGATGTGGTCGGGGTGCGGGTATCCCCCGTTTTCGTCATAGCTGATGATGACGTGCGGCTTGAAGTCCCGCACCAGCCGGACCAGGGGTGCAGCGGCGCGCTCCAGCGGCTGCACTGCGAACGATCCGGCCGGCAGAGGCGGCAACGGGTCACCCTCGGGCAGCCCGGAATCCGTAAACCCCAGCCAGCGCTGCCTGATACCGAGGATCCCGGCTGCCTGGGTCATCTCCAGCCGCCGGGCGCCGGCCATGTCCCGTTTCGGATGGGGGGCGCCTTCCACCGCGGGATTCTGGATATCGCCCCGGGAGCCGTCCGTACAGGTGGCCACCATCACGTCCACGCCGGCGGCAGCGTACATGGCCATAGTGGCTGCGCCCTTGCTGGACTCGTCGTCAGGATGCGCATGAACGGCGAGCAGACGCAGTGAATCCGGGCTGGGGGTGGACGCTGTCATCGAAGGACGGCTCCTCTTTCTTCTGGGCTGGTTTCTTCCGGGTTGGCATTTCTGCCGCTTTGCTGAACGGGCTGGGAACGTTGACGGCTGCGCTGGCGATGACGGTTCACGGGAATGCACGGACCGCTGCATGATCCGCCGGGACGGGCTCACTCCGGATCCGAACTAAACTGGACTGGTGACTACCCAGGATCAGCCCGCCGTGTCCCCGCCTGCAGACACTAGCCTAGCCAATCGCTATGGCGGCCAAAAGCGCCCCCTTTCGCGCGCGGCCAAACGCGGCATCGTTCTGGCCGCCCTCGCCGCCGGCGTGGGCTTCCTGGCCTGGTCCTCCACATCCTCGGCCACCGGTGGTGTGAGCTTCAAAGACATTGGCTTCAGCACGGTGGACGCCACGCAGGCCGAAATTGATTTCCAGGTGGTCAGGGACCCCGGCACGGCCGTTAAGTGCGCGGTAAAGGCCCTCGATTCCAAGTTCGCCGTGGTGGGCTGGAAAGTGGTGGACATCCCGGTGGGAGCAGCGGACAAAACGGCCGACGGCGGCCGGACCGTTGCGCAGCGCGTGGCAGTTCGGACCGAGTCACCTTCCGTTTCCGGTGTAGTGGACAGCTGCTGGGTCCCGGGTAGCGGAAAGTAACAACATGTGATCTGCGCCGCTTGCCCGTTGGGATATCTCCACAGTTTTGACTACAATGGATCAATACCTTTACCCCGCTGAGCTGGTTACTGAGTTCCACAAGTGGCCACCGTGGCGGGGTCTTTTGCATGTATGACCATTAGGAGAAGTCCGTGTCTACCACCAACAGCGCGCCTGCAGCCTGGCTCACCCAGGAAGCTTTTGACCGCCTGAAGGCAGAGCTGGACCACCTTTCCGGCGCTGGCCGTGCGGAGATTGTCCAGAAGATTGAATCTGCCCGGCAGGAGGGCGACCTTAAGGAAAACGGCGGCTACCACGCAGCCAAAGAGGAACAGGGAAAGATTGAAGCCCGGATCCGCCAACTGACGGTACTTCTGCGCGACGCCCATGTGGGGGAAGCCCCTGCAGATGACGGCATCGTGGAGGCCGGCATGCTTGTTGTCGCCAAGATCGCCGGCGACGAAGAACGGTTCCTGCTCGGCTCCCGCGAAATCGCCGGCGACTCCGACCTGGATGTCTTCAGCGAGAAGTCACCGCTCGGCGCCGCCATTGTGGGCCACAAAGAGGGCGAGACGCTCAGCTACACCGCCCCGAACGGCAAGGACATCACGGTGGAGATCATCTCGGCCAAGCCATACACGGCCTGATATCCACTAGCATCAACCGCAACGCCGGTCCCCGTCAGGGGGCCGGCGTTTTGGCGTACTTGGGGCGCAGCAACAGGGCAGCGGCCACCCCGCCCACCGCCCCGCCTAGGTGCGCCTGCCAGGAGACCAGGCCGCCCATGATCGGCAGCACACCGAGCAGGATGCTGCCGTAGACCATGAACAGGACCACGGCCAGGAGGATTTGCCGCCAACTGCGGTTGAAGAAACCCCGGACCAGGAGGAAGGCGAACAGTCCGAAGACCAGGCCGGAAGCGCCCACGGTGATGCCGCCGTCGCCAATCAGCCACACGGTCAGCCCGGAGCCAAGCCAGCTGAACGCCAGCGCCGTCAGGAACACGCGCAGCCCTGAAAGGAAAACCAGGAACCCGAAAATCACCAACGGAAGGGCGTTGGACAGCAGATGGTTCATGTTGGCGTGCAGGAGCGGGAACGTGAAGATGTCCAGGATCCCGTCCAAGGACCTGGGCCTCAGCCCGAACGTCCGGTTCAGCGAGTGCAGCGTCAGCATGTTGACCAACTCAATGACAAACAGCAGGAGGACGAAACCGCCCGAAACCAGCAACCCGCCCCGCGCACGCGAGGCCGTGGTTTCCCGGCTCTTTGGCTTTCTGTCCCCCAGCGCGTCCAACATGGCTGCTCCTAGTGCACCACAATCGGTTGAAAACCCTCGGCGCGGAGGGCGCCCAGGACCTGTTCGCAGTGTTCGTGGCCCTTGGTTTCGAGATTGACGGTAATGGAGACGTCGCCCATGCTGATGGACCCGCCAACGCGGGTGTGGTCCAGGCCGGTCACGTTGGCATCATTTTCGGCAATGATCCGGGCGATGGTTGCCAGCGAGCCCGGGCGGTCATCGAGCATCATGCGTACGGTCATGTAGCGGCCGGCGGCGGACAGGCCGCGCTGGATGACCTTGAGCATCAGCATCGGGTCGATGTTTCCGCCGGACAGGATCACAGCGGTGGTGCCGGGGTTTTCGATCTTCCCGTCCATCAATGCTGCCACCCCCACAGCTCCTGCGGGTTCCACCACGAGCTTGGCCCGTTCCAGCAGGAAGATCAGCGCACGCGCCAAGGAGTCCTCGCTGACGGTGACCACATCATCCACCAGCTCACGGATGATGCTGAACGGCAGCTGGCCCGGGCGGCCCACGGCGATGCCGTCGGCCATGGTGGAGACTTTCTTCAGCGGAACCAGCGCATCGGCGGCAAGTGACGGCGGATAGGCCGCCGCGTTTTCAGCCTGGACCCCGATGATCCGGATCTCGCGCCCGAGCTCCCGGGCCTTGGCCTTCACGGCGACGGCCACGCCGGCCAGCAGCCCGCCACCGCCCACACCCATGAGGATGGTGTCCACGTTGGGGATCTGTTCCAGGATCTCCAGGCCGACGGTGCCCTGTCCGGACACTACATCGACGTTGTCGAAGGGGTGCACAAAGACCATGCCGGACTCGTTGGCATACCGCTGCGCTTCGGCGAGGGCCTCATCCACGTTGTGCCCGTGGAGTATCACCTCGGCTCCGTGGCTGCGGGTGGCGGCCAGCTTGGGCAGCGCCACACCCAGCGGCATGTAGATCCGTGCCTTGATGCCGAGTGCTTTGGCGGCCACCGCCACACCTTGGGCGTGGTTGCCTGCCGACGCAGCGACAACGCCGCGCTTCTTCTCCTCGGCGGACAGCTTTGCCATTCGCACGTAGGCGCCGCGGACCTTGAAGGATCCTGCACGCTGCAGGTTTTCGCACTTGAAAAATACCTCGCCGCCCACCATGCCGCCGAGGGCCCGCGACGATTCCACCGGTGTCCGGGTAATAATTCCCTCGAGCAGCTTCTGCGCCTCCAGGACATCGTCCAGCGTGACGGGAAGGGTATCGAGGGTGTTCACGGACTGTTCTCCTTGGGTGGATTCGGCTCCGGCGGCAGACGGACGGGTCAGGCCCGGCCCTCCGGATTGGATGCTTCTGTGCTGGCTGCGGCGTCGTTGCCATGCTGTGACCTGCCGCCCGGCAACCGGGCTTCCCTGATGGTGTCATCAGTGTCCGGACCAAGCGTCACTGGCCCTTCGGGGGTTACCAGCACCTGTTCATATTCCCACGTTCTGGCAGCGATGTAGCGAATTGCCGAGTTTGCTACGGCGAGAATGGGCACTGAGAACAGCGCCCCCGGGATACCGGCCAGGTATGATCCTGCCGCCACGCTGAGGATGACCGCCACCGGATGCAGGGACACGGCCTTGCCCATCACCAGCGGTTGCAGGATGTGGCTCTCCAACTGCTGGACCAGCAGCACGATGGCCAGCATGATGAGGGCGTTGATCGGACCGTTGGCCACGAGGGCCAGGAGGACTGCGATGGCTCCTGTCACGAGGGCGCCCACTACCGGAATAAAGGAACCGATAAACACCAGGACGCCCAGCGGCAGGGCCAGCGGAACACCGATGATCGCCGCTCCGACGCCAATCCCCACCGCGTCCACGAAGGCGACAAACATCTGGATCCGCGCATAGCTCACCATCGACGCCCAGCCCTTTCGGCCGGCGCCGAACGTGGCGGCGCGCGCGTTCTTCGGCAGGAGCCGGACGATGAAGGCCCAGATCCGGTCGCCCTCAAGCAGGAAGAAAATCAGGATGAAAAGGGCCAGCACCAGGCCCGCTGCGAAGTGGCCTGCAGTACTGCCGAAGGACAGTGCGCCGCTGAGGATGCTGCTGCTGTTGTTCTGGAGGGCAGCGGTGGCATCCTTGAGGTACTGGTCGATCTGGTCCGCCGTAAGGTGCAGCGGCCCGTCGGCCAGCCAGTCCTGGATCTGCGTTACTCCGGCCAGCGCCTGCGCCCAGAGCTCGCCGAAGCCGGATGCCAGCTGGCGCCCGACGAGGGCGAGGGAACCGACGATCAGGCCGATGAATCCGAGCACCGTGACGGCTACGGCCACGCCGTTGGGCAGCCGCTTGCTCCGCAGCCAGCGCACCACCGGGCTCAGCAGTCCGGCCAGGAGCGCTGCGACCATGACGGGTATGATCAGGAAGCTGATTCGGCTTAGCAGCCAGATCAGGGCGCCGCCTACCACCAGGATGAGCCCGACGCGCCAGGCCCACGAGGCTGCGATGCGGACCCCGTACGGGATGTCCTGTTCGAGGTCCGCCCGGGCCCGGTCTGCCCGGACCCGGGGCGGCCGAGGGTCAGCGGCAGGCGCGACCGGATCCGCCTCCTGCCGGCCAGGAGTTGAAGTGGATGGGGTGGCGTCCTCGGCTGGCGTCATAGCCTAATACTTCCCCAGCCACGGCTCATATGCGAAAACGGCTACCCGGCGTCGCCCAACACGGCATCGATGCCCCACGTCATGGTGAAGGATTCTCCCGGCGGGAGCCACTGCAACCCGTCACCTGAGTTGAAGGCATTCGCGGGCCCTGTCATGGGTTCGATGGCTACGGCCCTGGGCCGGCCCGGCAGCTGGGTTGTCACAAAGACATGCACGTAACCGCAGGACTCGTCCTGCCAGAGCGTCACGCTGCGGCCATCCGGTGAGCTGAGCGTATGCCGGGCCGTACCGCCGTCGAACGCAATATCAGTCAGTGCCACATCAATGGCCAGGTCCCGCACGCGCCGGCCGCTGCGAAGGTCAGAGTCGCCGGTGACGGGTTCCGAACTGCGCGGAATCAGGCGCTCGTCCGTCACCAGGCGGGTCTCAGCAGCCACAGTCAGGACCAGGTTGTCCACTTCATCGTCGCCAAGCCGCAGGTATGGGTGGGCACCCAGCACGAACGGAGCCGGGGCCGCGGAGTCGTTGATCAGGCTCTGGCGGACTTCCAGGCCCAGGTCCTCCGCCAGGAGGTACTGCACCCGGTGACGGACCAGGAACGGATACCCGTGCTGCGGGAAGACCGTCGCCTCGAGTGTCACTGAGTACTGGGATTCGTCAACAAGGTTGTAGGCGGCGTTGCGGAGCAGCCCGTGGCTGGCGTTGTTCCGCGAAACCTCCGTGATGTCCAACTGCTGCTTCTTTCCGTCGAGGTACCAGACCCCGTCCTCCACCCTGTTCGCCCAGGGTGCGAGCGTGATTCCGGCCGCGCCGGGGGATATTTCTTCGTCACCGTAGGTTTCTGTGAGCTGCACACCGGCCCTGCTGTAGAGGCGCAGCCCCGCCGCAAGTTCGGTGACGATCGCCAGGGCGTCGCCCCTGCGGATCTCGTACTGCCGGCCGGTGGCATAAGTCTGGAATCCGGAGGCCATGCTGCTGTCCGGGGCTGCGCTCGAAGTCATGAGCACCACCGTACAGCGGAGCGCGCCGGCGCATCACCGTTGTTATATTTTGTTCGAATCTCTTTCTTTTTGAGCGAAACATGACATGATTGATGGACCGTCCTGCACCCGAAGGAATCCACCATGACAGGCATCACCACCACGCGGCTCGCCGATGGCCGCGAGCTTATGTACTTTGACGACGACGGGCACTTCCCCGACGCCGCCGGGAGGTCTGCAACGCTGGCTGGCACCCCTGACCAGCGGGACCTGCCGGGCCGCTCCGCACCGGGGGAACTGCGGTTCGACGCACTGACGGGTGAATGGGTGGCTGTTGCCGCGCACCGGCAGGCACGCACCCACCTGCCGCCTGCAGACCAGTGCCCCATCTGCCCCACCACGCCGGCGAACCCGTCGGAAATTCCGGCGGCTACCTACGACGTCGCCGTGTTCGAGAACCGCTTCCCGTCACTCGGGCCCGAGCTGGGCCTGATCCCGGATGCACCGTCCTGGGGAACCGCGGGCCCCGCAGTGGGGCGCTGCGAAGTGGTGTCGTTTACGCCCGAGCACACGGGTTCGTTCAGTGGATTGAGCGAGGCCCGCGCCCGGACCGTGGTGGAAGCCTGGGCCCACCGTACCGAGGCGCTCAGCAACCTTCCGGGCATCCGCCAGGTGTTTCCCTTCGAAAACCGCGGTGCCGACATCGGTGTGACCCTGCACCACCCGCACGGCCAAATCTACGCCTATCCCTATGTCACCCCGCGCGCGGCAACGCTGGGCGCAGCGGCCCGCCGGTTCTACGATGGAGCGGATGGCCGGCAGACCCTCACCGGGTCACTGCTGAAGGCCGAACGCAACGACGGGAGCCGGATGGTGCACGAAGGCCGGAACTTCAGCGCATACGTGCCCTTCGCCGCGCGCTGGCCGCTGGAAATCCACCTCGTCCCGCACCGCCAGGTACCCGACCTGGCTGCGCTGAGCGGCACCGAAAAGGATGAACTGGCGCACGTTTACCTGGACCTGCTCAAACGGCTGGACGCCCTGTACCCCACGCCCACCCCTTACATTTCGGCGTGGCACCAGGCGCCGCTGGACGACGTGCTGCGCCCGGCAAGCTACCTGCACCTCCAACTGACGTCCCCGCGCCGCGCCGCCGACAAGCTCAAGTACCTCGCCGGCTCCGAGGCCGCCATGGGCGCTTTTATCAACGACACCACCCCGGAAACGGTGGCCCAGCGGCTTCGGGAAGTCACCGTTCCGCCGTCCCCGGACAGCCACGCAGCGGTCCGGCCCCAGCCCGAAGGAGCACGTGCATGAGCGCCCCAGCTAACCCGCCCGCCGAAAGGACGACCGGTGGCACAGGGACGACCGGTTCCGAAGGGTCGACCGGTGCCGCGGAGCTGGCCGCCCGGTTTGAGCGGGAGTTCGGCACGCCTCCCGACGGCGTCTGGCAGGCGCCGGGGCGCGTCAACCTGATCGGGGAGCATACCGATTACAACGAGGGCTTTGTGCTCCCCTTTGCCATCGACAAGACAGCCAGGGTGGCCGTGGCACTCCGGCCCGGCTCCACGGTGCGCCTGCTGTCCACCTACGGCGACCAGGGCCTGTTCAGCACCGGCCTGGGCGGCCTGGAGCCGTCAGCCGCCAAGGGCTGGACGAAGTACCCGCTGGGGGTCGTCTGGGCCCTCCAAGAGCGCGGCATCGAGGTTCCGGGGCTGGACCTGCTCCTCGATTCCAAAGTCCCCCTGGGCGCCGGGCTGTCGTCTTCCCACGCCATCGAATGCGCCGTGATCACCGCCCTCAACGATCTGACCGGAGCCGGCCTGGCACCGGAGGAGATGGTCCTGGCCACCCAGCAGGCGGAGAACGACTTCGTGGGCGCACCTACCGGGATCATGGACCAGTCCGCCTCGCTGCGCGGGTCAAAGGGTCATGCAGTTTTCCTGGACTGCCGGGATCAGAGCGTCCAGCTGGTTCCTTTCGATGCCGAGTCCGCGGGCCTGGTGATGCTGGTCATCGACACTCGTGTCTCCCACTCGCATGCCGACGGCGGGTACGCCTCCCGCCGGGCGTCCTGCGAGCTGGGTGCGGAAGTTCTTGGCGTCAGGGCACTCCGGGATGTCGACGTCAGCGACCTTGAGGAGGCCGCCGGGCTGCTCGATGACGTCACCTTCCGGCGGGTGCGGCACGTGGTGACGGAAAACGACAGGGTCCGGCAGGTTGTGGAGCTGCTCACCGACCAGGGCCCTGGCGCCATCGGGGACCTCCTGGACGCGAGCCACACCTCCATGCGGGACGACTTCGAGATCTCGTGCCCGGAACTGGATCTGGCGGTGGCGGCTGCGCGGGCCAACGGGGCCATCGGCGCCCGGATGAGCGGCGGCGGTTTCGGCGGCTCCGCCATCGCCCTCACACCCGCGCCTGCGGAACAACAGGTGCGCGCCGCCGTCGTCCGCGCCTTTGCGGAGGCCGGCTACACAGCTCCGGATATCTTCACCGTGACCCCCGCGGCGGGAGCAACACGGGTGTCCTAGTGCCCGCAACACGGAGCAGGCAACAACAGCGGAGGCAACAAACTGGGGCTCCCGCCTGTGCGCGCTGCACGGGCGGGAGCCCCTTGGGTTTAGCGGAAGTACGACGGCGGCCGCCGCACCCGGGTGCTAGTCGTCGCCGCGGAGGATGGCGAGGAGGCGGATGATCTCCACGTAGAGCCATACGAGGGTGACGGTCAGGCCAAACGCCGCGGTCCAGGAAAAGCGCTGGGGTGCGCCGCTCCTGACCCCTGCCTCAATGCTGGTGAAGTCCATCACCAGGGAGAAAGCTGCCAGGCCGATGGCCAGGACGCCGATGGCCACACCGATGATGCCGCTGCGCAGGCCGAAGGGCTCGGTGGTCAGTCCGGTCAGCATCATGATGAGGTTGACCACGGAGAACAGCGCGTAGCCCACCATGGCGATCATAAAGAACTTCATGGCCTTGGGGGTGGCGCGCACCTTGCCGGACTTGAACAGCAGCAGGGTGACGGCGAAGACGGACAACGTACCAACCACCGCCTGCAGGCCGACGCCCGGGTAGGCGAGGTCCAGCACGCGGGTGAGGCCGCCGAGGAACAGGCCTTCAAGGCCGGCATACGCGAGGATCAGCGCCGGTGAGGGCTGCTTCTTGAAGGTGTTCACCATGGCCAGGACGAAGCCGCCCAGCGCGCCAACAATCATCAGCATGGAGGCCAGCTGCAGAGCCACCGTGAGCGTGATGGCGGCGCCCACCAGCAGGACTCCGAGGCAGGCTGCGGTCTTCATGATGACGTCGTCGAACGTCATCCGGCCGGTGTCGGCGGGACCCGCCGCCGGCTGGTTGTACATCTGCTGGAGCTGCTCGCTGGTCATTCCCTGCTGGGCATAACCGGCCTGGCCGTCCATGACCTGGCCGGGGGCGCGGCCGTAGGACTGCTGCCCGTACGGCTGCTGGCCGTACTGGGCCTGTCCGTAGGGCGCCTGCGGGACACGCGGTGCCTGCGTTGCTCCACGGAAGTTCTTTCCGTTGAAGATCGGGTTTCCGCCAAGTGCCATTGCTGGTGTCCTCCAAGGTATGGGTTGAGTAGCAGGTTGAGCCGTGAACTAAATTCCACGCTACCAATTCCCACGTGCCCGCGGTGCGATAAGTTCCCCCTCCCCTGACCTCGAGACCCAACCGTGATACAGGAAGGTGTTTCTAGCCCACTCCGAGGTACGCCTCTTTGATCGCCGGATTCGCCAGCAACTCCTTGCCCGTCCCGCTGTGGGTGATCTCCCCGGTCTCGAGGACAAAGGCCCGGTGGGCTCCGGCCAATGCCTGGTTGGCGTTCTGCTCGACCATCAGCACCGTGGTTCCCTGGTTGTTGATCTCCTTGATGATCTTGAAGATCTGGCGGATGAACTGCGGGGCCAGACCCATGGACGGCTCATCGAGGAGCAGCAGTTTGGGGTCGGACATGAGGGCCCGGCCGATGGCCAGCATCTGCTGTTCCCCGCCGGACATGGTGCCGCCGTATTGCTTGGTCCGTTCCTTCAGCCGCGGAAACAGGTCAAACACCCGCTCCAGGTCCTGGGGAACACCTGTCCTGTCCTTCCGTCCGAAGGTTCCCATGTCCAGGTTTTCCATGACCGTCATGCCGGGGAAGATCCCCCGCCCTTCCGGCGCCTGCGAAATACCGCGGACAACCCGGATATGGGCCTTCATCCTGGTGATGTCCTCGCCGGCAAAAGTGATCTTCCCGCCCGAGGGGTTCAGGATTCCGGAGATCGTCTTCATGGTGGTTGTCTTACCGGCCCCGTTGGCACCGATGAGGGAAACGACCTCCCCCTCGTTGACCGTGAAGGACATGTCGCGGATGGCCCGGATGCGCCCGTAGTGAACGGAAATCCCTGCAACCTCAAGCAACGTCATCTTCGGGCTCCCCCAGGTAGGCCGCAATAACCCGCGGATCTTCACGAATGGCCCGTGGCAGGCCGTCGGCGATCTTCTTGCCGAATTCCAGGACAACGATGCGGTCTGTTACGCCCATGACCAGCTTCATATCGTGCTCAATGAGCAGCACCGTATAGCCCTCGTCCCGGATGGTGCGGATCAGGGCCATCAGATCCTCCTTCTCCGCCGGGTTGAAACCTGCGGCCGGCTCATCCAGGCACAGCACCTTCGGGTCGGTGGCCAGGGCCCGGGCAATCTCCAGGCGCCGCTGATAGCCGTAGGGAAGGTGACGGGACAGAAAATGTGCGTGGTCGGCGATTCCCACAAAATCCAGCAAGGCCATGCCCCGCTCAATAGCGGACTTTTCCTCCCGGATGTGGGTGGGCAGCCTCAGCAAGGCTCCGCCAACGCTGGTGCGGTGGCGTGCATCCAGGCCCACCACAACATTTTCGAGGGCCGTCATCTCGCCGAAGAGCCGGATGTTCTGGAAAGTGCGCGAAAGCCCCAGCCTGGTGATCTTGTGCTGCTTGAGGCCGTTGATGACCTGGCCTTCGAGGACCACCTCCCCGCTGGTGGGTTTGTACACGCCCGTCATGGCGTTGAAGCACGTGGTTTTCCCGGCTCCGTTGGGCCCGATCAGCCCCAGGATCTCACCACGTTTGATGTCGAAGCTGATGTTGTCCAACGCGATCAGACCACCGAACTTGATGGTCAGGTTCTTTACCTCCACGATGCTTTCGCCAACCGCGGCGGCGATTTCCCGGTCCGGCGCCACCATTTCGGCCAGCTCCGGCTCCACCCCGGCTTCGGCCAGCGCAGCCACGTCCGGTCCTGCCTCCGCCTCCACGTCCCTCGTCTGGTCCGGCCCGGCCGGCACATTGTCCTGGCTCATGCCTGGGCTCCTTTCTCGCTGTTTGTCCCCGGCCGCAGACCGGACGCCGGTGGCGGACCGGCCGATGACGGTCCTGCAGATGACGGACCGGAGCCGCCCTTCTTGGCCACCCTGTTGTAGGCCGTCCGCCCGTAGGCGAGCAGCCGCTGGCGCGCAGGCAGCAGGCCCTGGGACCGGAAGATCATGATCAGCACCAGGGCGATGCCGAAGATGAGGTACTTGTACTCCGCAATTGCGGTAAAACGCAGCGGAATGTAGCTCACCAGGGCGCCGCCCAGGATGGCTCCCACCTTGTTTCCGGCGCCGCCCAGCACCACGGCTGCAAGGAAGAGGATGGAGGTGGTGACATCGAATTTCTGGTTGTTCACGAAGCCCACCTGACCGGCAAACAAGGCACCGGAGAGGCCGCCGATGGCGGCACCGATGGCGAACGCCCACACTTTGTACTTGAAGGTGGGTACGCCCATGATTTCTGCGGCATCCTCGTCCTCGCGGATGGCAATCCAGGCCCGGCCCACACGGCTCCGCTCAAGGTTGCCCACCAGCAGCGTGATGATGATGATGATGGTCAGGGTCAGCCAGTACCAGGGCACGCCGTTGGAATTCGAGAAGATGGGCGTGCCATCGGCCTCGGTTCCGGGCGGATGGCCCACATTCTGAAATCCCACCTGGCCTTTCATGGCCGGAATGATGGTGGCCAGAATACGCACGATCTCGCCGAATCCGAGGGTGACGATGGCCAGGTAGTCGCCCCGGAGGCGGAGGGTGGGAACACCCAGCACCACGCCGAAGAACATGGTCACAGCCATGGCCACGGGGATGGTCCACAGGTACGGGATGTGCAGGAAGGGTGAGTCCGGGCTCGTCAGCATCGCGGCGCAGTAGGAGCCGACGGCGAAGAAGGCCACATAGCCGAGGTCCAGCAGGCCCGCGTAGCCCACCACCACGTTCAGCCCGACTGCGATGAGCGCGAACCGTGCCATGTCGAAGCAGGCGAGGGCAAAATTGTTGCCCGGCTCGGTGGTGATGATGGGCGGGTTGATCAGCGGCAGCATGTAGGCCAGGATCACCACCACAATCAGAAAGGCCCACTGTTGCTGCCGGGAGAGTGCGTTCCACCGCTCACTCCATGCCCCGAAGATCCCGCCGCGGGCCTGCTTTTCCGGGGTTACGCTGCTTCCCGGACCGGTTTTTTCTGCCTCGCGGTCCGCCGCAGCCTGGGCAGATGCCGCCTCCGGAAGCGGGGTGGGTCCATCTGTCATGCTCATGCTTTGCTCCTTCCCAAGGCCGTGCCGAGAATTCCCTGCGGCCGCAACAGGAGGACCAGGACCAGGACCACGAAGGCAACAACGTCGGTCCACTGCGAATTTCCGAGCAGAATCTGGCCGTAGTTGCCGATCAGCCCCAGCAGCAGGCCGCCCAGGAGCGCACCCCGGACGTTGCCGATGCCGCCCAGCACCGCAGCCGCAAACGCTTTGATGCCGAGCACAAAGCCGCCGCTGTATTGAACCCCGGAGGGTATTTTCATGACGTAGAACAACGCTGCCGCTCCGGCCAGCAGGCCCCCGATGACGAAGGTGGTGATGATGATGCGTTCTTTGTTTACGCCCATCAAGGTTGCCGTGTCCGGGTCCTGGGCCACGGCACGGATGCCACGCCCGGTCCGCGACTTCCGGATGAAGCGCTCCGTGGCGACCATCATGATCACGGCGGCGATAATGATGACCAACTGCTGCGAATCGATGATGGTTCCGAACACGTCAAAGATGGGGGTGGGCCGGAACATGGTCAGTGCCAGCTCCGGGCTGGGACCGCGCCACAGGTAGATCAGGTACTGGATGGTGAATGACGCACCGATGGCGGTGATCAGGAAGACGAGGCGGGGAGCATTTCGCTTCCGGAGCGGTTTGTAGGCCACCCGCTCCAGCACGAACGCGGTCAGGGCGGAGGCAATCATGGCCACCACCAGTGCCAGGAGCAGGTTCAGGATGATGGCCCAGATGTCCAGCCGCGGGGCTGAGGGGCCGAAACCCAGGCCGCTCAGGGTGAAGAAGACTGCGTAACAGCCCACGATGAATACTTCGGAGTGGGCAAAGTTGATGAGGTTCAGGACGCCGTAGACAAGGGTGTAGCCGAGCGCGACCAGCGCGTAGATGGCGCCGAAGGTCAGGCCGTCAAACGTGGCGCTCCAGAAATTTTCCATGAGCGACGGGACATCGAAGGAAATCCAGTCATTTTCCAACGGCAGGTGGACGAGGAGTGGGAGCATCGGGACTTCCTGTCAGGCGTGGGTCAGGAAAAGGCTGTGGGGCCGGCAGAAGCTGGCCCCACAGCCGGTCACTCTAAGGTGGCGATTACTCGCCGATCGGCCCAATCGGAACGATCTTGCCGTTCTCAACTTTGTAACCGTAAACGGTTGGCGCCTGCAGTTCGCCCTTGGCGTCCCACTTGTAGTGCTTGCTCAGGCCGTCTTTGTCGTAGGTCTTGACCCAGGACAGCAGGTCCGCGCGGGACTGTTTGCCTGCATCGATGCCGGACAGGAGCACGGTAGCTGCGTCGTAACCCTCGATGGAGTACGTTCCGGGCTCGGTGCCCTTCGATACGTCCTTATAGGCGGTGGCAAAATCGGGAATCAGTTCGCCCGGGATACACGGGCAGGTGAAGTACGCGTTGTTGGACGCGTCGCCTGCCTGCTTGATGAACTGATCGTCCTTGACGCCGTCAGGAGCCACGAACGTGCCGGTGAATCCCTTGCCGGAGAGCTGCTGGTCGAACGGTGCACCCTCGGCGTAGTAGCCGGAGTAGAACACAGCGTCGGCCTTGGCGTTCATGATCTTGGAGATCACTGCCGAGAAGTCCTTCTGGCCGGTGGTGACCTTTTCCGTACCGACCAGTGCGCTGCCGAGTCCGGCGGAGGTCGAGGTGCCAAGTCCGATGCCGTAATCGGAATCGTCCTGCACCAGGTAGACCTTCTTCGCACCCAGTTTGCCGGTCAGGAACTTGGCTGCAGCCGGGCCCTGCACGGCGTCGTTACCCAGGCCGCGGAAGAAGGTTGTCCAGCCGTTCTCCGTCAGGCTGGGGTTGGTGGCCGAAGGCGTGATGTGAACCAGGCCCTTTTGCTCGAAAATATTGCCCGTGGCCTTGGACTCGCCCGAGAACGGCAGTCCAATGACGCCGACAATGTCAGGTTCGCTGACGAGCTGGGTGACGGGGCCGGTGGCCTTGTTGGGGTCGCCTTCCGTGTCAAACTTCTTGAACTGGACCTGGCAGCCGGGATTGGCGGCATTGTGCTGATTGATGGCCAGCTGGATGCCGTTGAAGATGTTGACACCGAGCTGGGCGTTCGCTCCCGTCTGGGCGCCCGCGTACGCCAACGTCGTCGTTGCTGCGCAGGTAGCCTTGCCGTCACCCTTTGGCAGGACAGCGCCCGAAGGCACATCCACCTTGGAAATCGCCGGAATGTTCACCTTGCCTGCGGCTCCGGAGGTGTCGCTGGGGGCGGGGCCGGCCTGATTGGCGCAACCTGAGAGGGCCAGGGTAAGGGTGGCCGCTGCGGCCCACGCCGTGATGACTTTCTTTCGGTACATTTATTTACCTTCCGAGCCGGATTATCTCGACTGCTGCGGATGACCGAGGCAGCTTACGCTTACTTCCGAAATTGTTTCCTGAGACTACCCCCTAAGTGTGTTGTGGAACACACTTCACTTAGGGCGTGGCCAAAACCAGATGACTGCGTGGATCAGGGGCTCCTGATTTAGGTTCAAATTAGTGCATATACACTGCGGATATAAGTGACTGAGGTCACATCCTTATAACAGTCGTTGCATATGCGGAATCAAACCCGCGCCAGGGGGCGGCCGGACCGGACTGCGGCCAGGGGCCGTCGGTAGGCGCAGCAAAAGGAGAAGGTGTACCCCAGGTGGGACTCGAACCCACAACACGCGGATTTTAAGTCCGCTGCCTCTGCCAATTGGGCTACTGGGGCGCCCGGTCAATGGTATCCCGTGATCAGCCTGCCAGTGGTGCGGCATACCGGAACGTGCCGTGGACCCCGCCGGGCCACAGCGCCAGCGGAAGGAGCTGGAAATGCTCGCCCCAGGCCTCGTGCGGCGGCAACACGCCAAAAGATGCCGCCGGAACAAAACCGAACCGGGGGTAGTACTCGGTGCTGCCCAACAGGGCGATGCCGCCCTCCCCCGCCGCGTTGGCCCTGGCGATCGTATCCTTCATCAGGGCGGCGCCGATCCCGTGCCGCTGCAGCCTGGGCGTGACGCCGATCGGTCCCAACCCCAGCAACCCGTAGTCCCCCACCCAGGCCCGGGTACTGATCACGTGGCCCACCACTTCGCCGGCCAGTTCCGCCACCACGCTGAAGTCAGGCAGGTACTCCTCGCATTCGAACAGCCGGCGCAGCACCTCGACTTCAGCCGGCTCGCCTTCGACTGCCAGGCCCGTTACGGGCGAGATGGCGAACGCTTCGGCCGCCAGTGCAAGAATGCCGGCCCTGTCCGCGGCCGTCTCGTTCCGGAGGATCAGCTCGGGCCGCGGGTGGTCCGGGCTTGCAGCCGACAGTTCATGGAGGACTTCGAGCGCGCGCGGCGCGTCCGCCACCGGGACCAGCAGATGATCATGGTGGAAGCCCGCCAGCACGTTGCAGCTGATCCTGGCATCCGTCAAGGCTTTCCCGACGGCGGCAGTCAGGCCGACAGCCTCCATTTCGGAGTGCACCTCCAGCGTGATCCAGGCTGCCACAAAGTCGTACGGCAGGCCCTGGCTGTCTGCAACCTCGCGCGGCAGGACCACCGTGAGCCCCTCGGCTTCGCGCACCGCAGCCTGGATTCCCGTTTCCAGTGGCCTGCCGTGCGGCCACAGGACGTAGACGTATTCGCCGTCGCGGAGCACCGGGTGCAGCGTTGCGAGCAGGGCCTGGAGGTTCGTTTCGCCAGTCATCCTGCCAGTCTAAAAGGAAGGCAGGCCCGCAGAGGAGAACCTACCCGGACATGCAAACGGCGGCCGCCCCCTAAAGGGGACAGCCGCCGTCGGGCGTTACTTCAGTGCAGTACCGGACTGCGGTGCGGGACGCGCTACTTGGCGTCCGCGGTGACCGGCTGCTTGGGGTCCACGCTGGTGGCGGCGGCCGAACCGGGCTTTGCCGCGGCAGCTGAAGCCTCGGGCGCCGCCGCGGCGGGCTTGGGCGCAGGCGTGGCGGCGGCAACGAATGCGCCGCGCGGGTTGTCCAGGTCGATCAGCTGCGTGGTATCGCGGCCCATGAAGAAGGCCAGGATCCAGCCCATGATCACGCGGATCTTGCGCTCCACGGTGGGCATGGCCATGCCGTGGTAGCCGCGGTGGGCGAGCCAGGCCAGCGGTCCCTTGAGTCCGATGCGGCCGACGAGGTTGATGTTGGCAACACCCTTCCACTCACCGAAGCCGGCAACAGCACCCAGGTTCTTGTGCTTGTAATCCTTCAGCGGCTTGTCCCAGCGGGAAGCCCACAGGTTCTTCGCCAGGCGCTTGGCCTGGCGCAGGGCGTGCTGCGCGTTGGGCACGCAGGTGCCGTCCGGCAGGCCGCTGCCGGTGAGGTCGGGAACGGCGGCGATGTCGCCGGCGGCCCAGGCGTTCTCAACGATGCCTTCGTCACCGGCGATGCGGAGGTCCGGCAGGACGCGGACGCGGCCGCGGGGCTCCAGCGGGAAGTCGGAGGAACGGATCATCGGGTTGGCCTGCACGCCGGCAGTCCACACCAGGGTGTCGGCCTCGAATTCCTGGGCGAGGGTCTTGTCCGGGAGGTTGATCAGCTTCAGGGCGCCTTCGGCGCTGTCCAGCGAGGTGTTCAGCAGGACCTCGATGCCGCGGCTGCGGAGGTGCTCCACCACCCATTCAGCCTGGGGTGCGGTGACCTCGGGCATGATGCGGCCCATGGCCTCAACCAGGACGAAGCGGACTTCCTCCTGCTTGATGCGCGGGTTGTTCTTCACCGCGGCGCGGGCCAGGTCTTCCATTTCGGTGATGCATTCGATGCCGGCAAACCCGCCGCCGACCACCACGAAGGTCAGGGCCTTGGCGCGGGCCGCCGGGTCCGTGATGGTGGAGGCAGCTTCAAGGCGCTCCAGCACCTTGTTGCGCAGCGCCACGGCCTCTTCGATGGTCTTCAGACCGATGCCCTTGTCCGCGAGCCCCTTGATGGGGAAGGTGCGGGTGATGGCACCGGCGGAAACGACGATGTCGAAGTAGGGAACCTCGAAGTGCGCTCCGCCGTCCGCGGGCGCCACAACGGCGGTGCGGTTGGCATGGTCGATCGAGGTGACGCTGCCCTGGATCAGTTCGGTCTGCTTGAGGTGCTGGCGGTGGGAGACCACCGCGTGGCGGGCCTCGATGTTGCCGCCGGCGACCTCGGGGAGGAAGGGCTGGTAAGTCATGTAGGGCAGTGGATCCACGAGGGTGACGATGCCACCGGCATTCGCGATCTTCTTCTGCAGTTTGAGTGCTACGTACAGGCCGACGTACCCGCCGCCGACGACGAGTACCCGGGGACGGTCCTGGAGCTCTTGGGTGGTTGCCATAGGTAAAGAATACAGCACTTTGTGAAAATCTTCACTAGCTGTGTTTGCCCCCGGACTCCGCGGTATCAAAGACGCCGGTATCCGGGTCGTCGCCCGCCAGGCCGGGGTCCCGGGCGGCTCTGCGCAGCTGGAAGCCGGCCACGCCGATAATCACCACGAAAAGCAACGCCGAACCGATGACGACGGCGGCGCCTACGGCACTGTCACGCTGTGACGGCGCCTTCACGGCGGGCACCGTCGGATCAGGCAGGGTGGGAGCGGCGCTGGCCACCTCGGCGCTGGGGACCTGGGCCGGGGTGGCCAGGTTCCCGCGGCGGTGCACCCGGATCCAGTCGGAAATGGAGCCCAGGGGGTTCGCCGCGGCTTCCGGCACCGAATCCTTCAAGGCCCCCTCAGCGTTCAGCACGCCATAGCCGTACAACGGGTCCTTGCCGGCCGGACCGGCATCCTTGGCGGTACTGACAATCCGGTTGATGACCTGTTTCGCGCTCATGTCCGGCCACTTGGACCTGATCAGGGCGGCCACACCGGAAACGATCGGAGCCGCGCCTGAGGTGCCGGCCCATTCGGCATACCCGCCGCCGGGCAGTCCGCCGACGAGGTTTTCCGCCGGCGCCGCCACTCCGATGCTGATCCCCTGCGAGGACGAGTCGACGCTAGCAACCCCTTTGCGGTCCAGCCCGGCAACGGTCAGGACGCCGGGGATGGTGGCTGGAGCCCCCACCTGGAGGTTGCCGCCCACCCGGTTTCCGGCCGCGGCAACGATCACCACGTCTTTTTGCTCTGCATACAGGAAGGCGGCGTCCCAGCTCTGGGGCCACTGCGGGGTGGTGCTGCCCAGCGAAATGTTGATGACGCGGGCGCCGTTGTCCACGGCCCATCGGACGGCCTCGGGGATCTGGTCCTGATCGCTTTTGCCTGCGGGATTTGCCGATCCCAGCCAGGTGGATACAGACAGGATCTCCGCCTCCGGCGCCACCCCCACTATTCCGTCCGGGCCCACAGGCGACGGGGAGGCACTCGGTGACGGCGAGGCTGTGGCGGCCTGATGGCCGCGGCCTGCCAGCATCGTGGCCACCAGGGTGCCGTGTTCGGGCTTGACGCCGAGGGTCTTCTGTCCGTTGGACGTGCCTGCCCCCGAGGCGTCATACCCTCCGGTGACTGCGCCTTTCAGGTCAGGGTGGCCCGCGTCCACGCCGCTGTCTATCACGGCGACTTTGACGCCAGCCCCCTTCGAGACGTCCCAAGCCTTGGTGATCCCGGACTCGCCAAGCCAATACTGTTTGTCCCGGACGTCATCCGCCTGCGCAGCCGGAGCCAGTGCCAGGCCGGCTGCGAGACTGACGCCTGCGAGGGTCATCGCCAGGAGCGCGGCGGCGGTCCGGCGGAACCGGGCTGTTGCTCTGGTCATGTGGGTTCCCCTGCTTGGTGCGATGATGCCCGGCGTCAGTTGAGGCTCAGGGCAATTCCATCAAGAATATCGTGCTCGCTGGCTGTGGCCGTGACGATCCGGCCGCCGCTGAGGTCATGCAGCCGCTCCAGGATCCGGGCCCACACCAGGCCGCCGGCGCCCATGACGTCCACCCGGCCGGGGTGCATGTAGGGCAGTTCCGCACGTGCAGCCCTGGTCATCGCCAGGAGGTCCGCGGCGGCCCCGGTAATGGTGCCGAGGGGCAGTTCGGCTCCGTGGATCGCCGCGGGCGAGTATTCCGTCAGGCGCAGTGCATGGGCCGTAATAGTCGTAATGGAACCTGCCACGCCGACGACGGCGGTGGCGCGTTCCAGCGGAACGTCCAGGCCCGCGCGGGTGATGGCTGCGTCGACGTCGGCTTCCGCGGCGGCGATCTGTTCCGGCGTGGGCGGATCATCGCGCAGATGCCGCTCGGTGAGCCGGACGCAGCCGATGTCCACGGATTTGGCGGCAATGACACCCGCGGCCGTGCCGAGGACGAATTCAGTGCTGCCGCCGCCGAGGTCGACCACCAGGACCTGGTCGCCGTCGTGGATGGGCAGGACACTGCTCGCGCCGGCGAAGGACAGGGCAGCCTCCTCGTCCCCGGAAATGACCTCGGGCTCCACACCCAGCAGTTCCCGGACGCCGTCCACAAAGACGTGCCGGTTGCGTGCGTCCCGGCTCGCTGACGTGGCAACAAACCGCACCGACTCCGCGCCGTGCTCACGGATCAGGGCGGCATAGTCCGCGGTGGCTGCAAAGGTGCGTTCCAGCGCGTCGGGAGCCAGCTCGCCGGTGGCATCCACACCCTGGCCGAGGCGGACCACGCGCATTTCCCGGACCACGTCCGTGAGCCTGGCGGCGCCGTTGCTGCGGTCCACATCCGCGATCAGCAGGCGGATGGAGTTTGTTCCGCAGTCGATGGCGGCGACGCGGGTCACGGAGTGGCCTCCGGACTGCCGGCGGCCTTTCGGACGGGGGCGGGCCGGCCAACGATCTCCGGCAAGCCCTGCGGGCCATGGCGGCTCAGGTCACGGGACGGGGCTTCCCCGGCAGTGTCCCAGGCGCCGTCGCAGTAGCAACGGTCAGCGGTCCACCATTCGCGGATGCCGGCGATGGCTTCGTCACCCAGCGGATTCACGCCGGGTCCGGCGGCCAGCGAATGCCCCACCAGCACATGGAGGCATTTGACCCGGGTGGGCATGCCGCCGGCGGAGATGCCGTCAATTTCCGGGACGGCGCCGATGCCCGCCCGTTCGCCGATGCCGGCCCTGGCCGCGAGGTAGTCCTCGTGGGCGGCACGGTAGGCGGCCGCAAGGGGCTCGTCTGCGGTGAGCCGCTCGTTCATCTCGTTCATCAGGCCGGCAGCTTCAAGCCGGGAGACTGCCGAGGTGATGACGGGGTGCGTCAGGTAGTAGGTGGTGGGGAAAGGTGTGCCGTTCCCCAGGCGCGGCGCCGTGGCCGCCACCAGGGGATTGCCGCAGACACAGCGGGCCGGGATTTCGACGACGTCGCGCACCGGCCGTCCCAGTTGCCTGCTGAGTACTTCAAGATCATGTGCTGATGGCTGGCGGGATTTCTCCGGCTCAGATGCCGTGTGTGCTTCCACTGGCGCGGCCATCCTTCCTCTGGTGGTTCAGTCTGTGGCCGCGCGCCTGACGGACTCCCACAGGGAATCCACCCACGGCAGATCGGCGGGGTCTTGCGCTGCTGCGGCGTTCTGGCTACTGCTCGATCCTGCAGGCAAATCACTGCCAAAGACCCAGTAGCCGGTTTCGCCCGGCATAACCATGTTAATGCGGTCGCGGGCCTGCTGTTTCACGTAGTTGGGATCCTGCCAGCGCGAGATCTGCTGGCGCAGCCTGTCCCCCTCGGCCTGCCGGGCGGCGATATCGTCGCTCAGGGCGGTCAGTTCGGCACGTTTGTCGAAGAAAATCTTGACCGTTGGCGCGAGCATAATAGTGATGGCAATCATCACCACGGCGAGTGCCAGCATGCGTCCGGAGAAGGCCTTGGCGGGCACCGGCTGGGTGTCGTCGTGCCCGTCATCCTTGGATCCGTCACCCGCGGAACTTCCCCGCGACGCCGCGGCGGCCGGGTTCTTGGCTGCGCCCCGCGATGGCCCGCCCTTGGACGTACCGCCTCCCGACGACCCGGCTTTTGCCCGCGCACCGGCGCCGGACTGTGCGCCGGTGCCGGACTGGGCGCGGGCAGGCTTCGCGGGGGTGCCCTCCGACGGGTTGTGCTTGCCCTGGCCTGAGCCGTCCTTGGTCCCGCCAAAATGCGCGCGGATGACGTCGGCGGTGTCGGCTTCCTGGGGGCGGTCCGCTGCACCGCGGTGGGTTGCTGCGGCCTTGGGAACTTTGGGACGGCGGGTAGCCATGACACTCCTGAAACGTGCGGCCTGCGTCGGCCCGCACTCTGCGCTGGTACAAATGCCCTGCCGATCCAGCAGCAGGCCGAAACAAAAACCGGTGGCTATGGTCTTTCAACCATAGCCACCGGTCAGTGGTTTACGCGGATATTAGCCCTTGAAACGCGGGAACGCGCTGCGGCCGGCGTAGCGTGCGGCGTCGTCGAGTTCCTCTTCGATGCGCAGCAGCTGGTTGTACTTGGCGACCCGCTCGGAGCGTGCCGGGGCGCCGGTCTTGATCTGTCCCGCGTTGGTGGCAACGGAGATGTCGGCGATGGTGGTGTCCTCGGTTTCGCCGGAGCGGTGCGAGGTGATGGTGGTGTAGCCGGCGCGCTGGGCCAGGGAGACGGCGTCCAGCGTTTCGGTCAGCGAGCCGATCTGGTTGACCTTGACCAGCAGCGAGTTGGCGGTCTTGGTGTCGATGCCGCGCTGCAGGATGGAGGGGTTGGTGACGAAGAGGTCATCGCCCACGAGCTGGACCTTGTCCCCGATGGAGTCGGTGAGGGTCTTCCAACCGTCCCAGTCATTCTCGTCCAGCGGGTCTTCGATGGAAACCAGCGGGTAGTCGGCAACGAGCTCGGCGTAGTAGGCGCTCATCTCGGTGGCGGACAGGGCCTTGCCCTCGAACTGGTAGGCGCCGTCCTTGAAGAACTCGGAGGAGGCCACGTCCAGGGCCAGGGCGATGTCCTTGCCCGGGGTGTAGCCGGCGTTCTTGATGGCTTCCTGGATCAGGTCCAGCGCGGCGCGGTTGGAGGGCAGGTTCGGCGCGAAGCCGCCTTCGTCGCCCAGGCCGGTGGAGAGGCCCTTGGCCTGCAGGACGGACTTGAGGTTGTGGTAGACCTCAACGCCCCAGCGCAGGCCCTCGGAGAAGGTTTCCGCGCCGATCGGGACGATCATGAATTCCTGGATGTCGACGTCGGAATCCGCGTGCGAGCCACCGTTGAGGATGTTCATCAGCGGCACGGGGAGGACGTGGGCGTTGGGGCCGCCCAGGTACTTGTACAGCGGCAGGTCCGCGGAGGCGGCGGCAGCGTTGGCCACGGCCAGGGAGACGCCCAGGATGGCGTTGGCGCCCAGCTTGCCCTTGTTGGGGGTGCCGTCCAGGTCCAGCATGGCCTGGTCGATGCTGCGCTGGTCCGTGGCGTCGAAGCCGATCAGGGCCGGAGCGATCTGGTCGATGACAGCGTCGACTGCCTTCTGGACACCCTTGCCGAGGTAACGGCCCTTGTCTCCGTCACGCAGTTCAACGGCCTCGTGTTCGCCGGTGGAAGCACCGGAGGGAACTGCCGCGCGGCCGATCTGGCCGTCGGAGAGGAGAACTTCAACTTCTACGGTCGGGTTGCCACGGGAATCGAGGATCTCGCGGGCGTGGATGGCATCGATAAGCGCCATGGATTTGCTCCTTGTGGGCGATTTTTGGTGGATCTGACAGCTGAAAAATAGCGGAAACTCTGGGACGTCATCGTCAGGGACTAGCGTAGTCGAGAGTGGCGGACGTTACGGAACCCCCACCGTCACCCGGACGTCATGATGTTCCATCGAACCGGCGCCGGATCGCGCCGCGCAGGGCACGTTCGGCGTCAAACCCCTGTTCCCGTGCGGAGCCGACGACGGCGAGCAGCAGCTCCCCGAGTTCGGCTTCGGAAGTGACCGCGGGTGTTTCGCCCAGCTCACCGGCCGGAACCGCCCACCCTGCGCGGGCTGCCCGGTCAAGGAATTTCTGCGCCTTGGCCAGGGCCGGCAACGCGTCAGGGATTCCTTCGAACGGGCCCCGCCGTTCGGGCCGCTCGGCGCTTTTGACCGCGTCCCATTTCCGGACGATCTCCTCCACGGTGGCCGGGAAACTGTCCTGCAGGGTGCCGTCGGGCCGGAAGACGTGCGGGTTGCGGCGGACCATCTTGGCACTGAGGCCGCGCGCAACGTCGTCGAACTTAAACGAGCCCCGCTCCTCGGCGAGCCGGGCGTGCAGCACCACCTGGAGCAGCACGTCTCCCAGCTCGCCGCGGAGTTCGGCGTCGGAATCCGGCTCTCCCGGGATGCCGGTTTCAATGGTTTCGGCCACCTCGTAGGCTTCCTCCAGGAGGTACTCCACCAACGAGGCATGCGTGAGCGCACCCATCCACGGGCAGTGTTCGCGCAGCTCGGCTATGATCCCCAGCAGCTCCCCGAGCTCGCAAGCTCGCTCGGGGACCCCTGCTGCCGTGGGCCCAGTGACCAGCCGGTTAACCGAGGTTTCAGCCAAGGTTGGCGTAGGTGTCGTTGATGTACTCCACCAGCGCTTCCTTCTCCTCGAGGGGCAGGAACGACGCCTCGGCGGCGTTCAGCGTGAGCTCCAGCAGGTCGTCGAGGTCGTAGTCGAAGGTTTCGACGAGGAGCTCGAATTCGTCGGTCAGGGTAACGCCGCTCATCAGCCGGTTGTCCGTGTTGATGGTGACGTTGAAGCCCAGCTGGTAGAGCATGTCCAGCGGGTGGCTCTCGATACCCTCGCCGAAGCCGGCAATGGCACCGGTCTGCAGGTTGGACGAAGGGCAGATCTCCAGCGCAATGCCGCGGTCCCGGACCCAGCTGGACAGGTCTCCCAAGGTGACCAGGCCGATGCTGTCCTCGGCGTCTTCAGCATCGTCGGCGTCGTCTTCGTCGTCGAACTCCACCAGGATGTCTTCGGCGATCCGGACACCGTGGCCCAGGCGCAGGGCCCGGCCGTCCACCAGGGCGGACTGGATGCTTTCAAGCCCGGCGGCCTCGCCGGCGTGCACGGTTGCCGGGAAGTTGTGCTGGGCGAGGTAGGTGAAGGCGTCCCTGAAACGGGAGGGCAGGAAGCCGTCTTCAGCGCCGGCGATGTCGAAGCCCACGGCGCCCTTGTTGCGGTGCCGGACGGCCAGTTCGGCGATCTCCTGGCCGCGGTCCGCGTGGCGCATGGCGGTGATCAGCTGGCCCACCTGGATTTCCCGGCCGGATTCGGCCACGGCTTCCACACCGGCTTCAAGGCCTTCCTGCACGGCTTCGACAACCTCGTCGAGGGAGAGGCCCTTCTGCAGGTGCTGCTCCGGCGCCCAGCGCACCTCGCCGTACACCACGCCGTCGTCCGCCAGGTCCTCCACGAATTCCTTGGCCACCCGGAACAGGCCTTCCTTCGTCTGCATGACGGCGACCGTGTGGTCGAAGGTCTCCAGGTACCGGACCAGCGAGCCGGAGTCGGCGGATTCACGGAACCATTGGCCCAGAGCCACGGGATCGGTGGACGGGAGCGTGTGGCCAACAGCCTGGGCCAGTTCGATGATGGTGGCGGGACGGAGACCACCGTCCAGGTGGTCGTGAAGTGAAACCTTCGGCAGGCTCTTCAGGTCGAAATCGATGGCAGGGGCGGTGTCAACAATGGGCTCAGTCACGTTCCAACCTTAGGGTCGGCACGCAGCTAATGCCAGCCGCTACTTTCCGTGCTCGGCCTCAGCCGGGGCGGGTGCCAGCAGCGGTGACGCTCCGGTGCCGGTGGGCAGGGACCCGTCCGGACCGCCGTCGAGCCATTCGTCCACAGATTCAGCGTCCTTGCTGGCCAGGCGGTTATGCCACCACCGCAGCAGGTGGTCGATGAGGACGCCGAGCACGATGGCGAACACCACTGCGATGCCGGCGCTCAGCAGCGGGTTGTGATGGAGCCAGGGGAAGGAGCTGGCCAGCAGGCCGATGCCGATGGAATAGCCCACCCAGGTCAGGCAGGCGAAGGCGTCCAGCAGGAAGAAGCGGCGGTGCCCGAATCCTGTGCTGCCGGCAACGTAGTTGACCGCCACGCGCCCCCAGGGGATGTAGCGGGCGGTGAATATCAGGACAGCGCCGCGCTTATCCAATTCATACCGTGCCCAGCCGAAGGCCTTCTGGATCTTGGGCCGGCGCATCCATTTCCAGCGTTCCAGCCCGATCCTGCGGCCCAGCATAAAAGCCATGTTGTCGCCGGCGATCGCACCCACCAGTGCTGTGGCCCCCAGGATCCAAAGGTTGGGTTCACCGCTGTGCCGGGAAAACGCTGCAAGGGCCACGATCAGGGTCTCGCTGGGAACCACCATGGCGAAGCCGTCGACGAAGAAAAACACAAGCAGGACGGGGTAGATCCACCACTGGCCCGCCGCATGGAGCACGGCCTCATTAATAAACTCCACGCGGGTGTTGCTCCTAGACGAAAATGCTGCAGCTGTAAGTGAGGTAAATCGCTCTTCAGTGTCCCATGCCCGGGACGCCCGCCGCTACGCCCTCAGGGCCTCATTCCTGCGTTTCAGGGTCTTTCAGCCGCTCCACCACCGGGACCTTGCCGCGGATGCGGTTGATGACCAGGTCCACAAGGATTCCCAGGCCCACTGCGCAGACAATGGCGATGACCGCGCCGAGGAAATGGTTGTTCTCGAACCACTGCCCGAAAAACAGGCCGATCCCTACCGAATACGCTGCCCAGAGCGTGGCGGACAGGGCGGTGAAGCCAACGAACCGGGCGTGGTGATAATGCGTCACGCCGGCCGTGAGGTTCACTGCCACCCGTCCGATGGGGATGAACCGTGCCACGAGGATCAACGACGCCGGCCGCTTGCCGAGCTCCGCGCCGGCCCACCGGAACGCGCTTTGCATCCGGGGCCCCCGCTGCCAGCTCCAGCGGTGTGTGCCAACCCGCCGCCCGATCAGGTAGGCGAGGTTGTCGCCCGAGAATGCACCCAGGGCCGCCACGGCCATGAGCAGCCACGGATTGGGGACGTCCGCCGTGGCCGCCACCGCGGACAGGCCCACCACCACCGATTCGCTGGGGATCGGCGGGAAAAAGCCGTCAATAAGGCAGCAGGCCAAGACGAGGAGCAGCACCCACGGCTGCCCGGCGGCAGTGAGGATGAAATCGTTGATGGCCTGCATGCTCACTATGCTATTCGGTCGATGATGAGCCGCTGTGCCGGGCGTGATCCTTCCGGTGCAATCGTGACCGCGTGTTCCAGGGATTCCCTGGCGCGCGCGAACTTCTCCGGGGTGTCGGTGAGCAAGGTCATGAGCGGTTCGCCGGCCCGCACCATGGCGCCGGGTTTGGCGTGCAGGCGGACTCCTGCTCCTGCCTGCACTGCATCCTCCTTGCGGGCACGGCCGGCCCCGAGGCGCCACGCAGCGACCCCCACTGCCAGTGCATCGAGTTCCACGAGGACCCCGTCAGCGGGCGCGTAGATGACCTCGGATTCCCTGGCCACCGGCAGTTTGGCCCGCGGGTCTCCGCCCTGTGCCTCAATCATCCTGTTCCAGACATCCATGGCCCGGCCGTCCTTCAAGGCGGCGCCGGGATCGGCATCGCGGATGCCGGCACCGGCCAGCATCTCTTCGGCCAGGCGGACGGTCAGCTCCACCACGTCTTCCGGGCCACCGCCGGCCAGGACTTCCAGTGATTCCTCGACCTCGATCGCGTTGCCCGCCGTCAGGCCCAGCGGCGTGCTCATGTTGGTCAGCAGCGCCACCGTATTGACGCCGGCGTCCTTGCCCAGGGCCACCATGGTTTCCGCGAGTTCCCGGGCCCGGGCTTCGTCCTTCATAAAAGCCCCGCTGCCCACTTTGACGTCGAGGACCAGGGAGCCAGTGCCTTCGGCAATCTTTTTGCTCATGATCGAGGAGGCAATGAGCGGGATGGCTTCCACGGTGCCGGTGACGTCCCGCAGCGCATAAAGCTTCTTGTCTGCCGGGGCCAGCCCGGCCCCGGCGGCGCAGATCACCGCACCGACGTCCTGGAGCTGTGCCATCATTTCGTCGTTGCTCAGGTCCGCCCGCCAGCCAGGGATCGATTCCAGCTTGTCCAGGGTGCCGCCGGTGTGGCCGAGCCCGCGGCCGGACAGCTGCGGGACCGCCACTCCGAACGCCGCCACCAGCGGCGCCAGCGGGAGGGTGATCTTGTCCCCCACTCCCCCGGTGGAGTGTTTGTCGGTGGTCAGCTTCGTGCCGCCGTCGGGCCGCCGGAGGCCGCTGAAGTCCATCCGCTCCCCCGACGCGATCATGGCGGCAGTCCAGCGGGAAATCTCCGCGCGGTCCATGCCGTTGAGCAGGATGGCCATGTTCAGCGCGGCCATCTGCTCGTCCGCGATGGCTCCGCGGGTGTACGCGTCGATGGTCCAGTCGATCTGCTCGGGGCTGAGGACGCCCCGGTCCCGCTTGATTCGGATGATGTCGACGGCGTCGAACGCTTCAGTTGCCTGTGTCACCGGAGTCCTCCAGATGTTGGGGACCAAATGCGTCGGGCAGCACCTGGTCCATCGTCTTGATGCCTTGGGCGGTCATCAGTTCCATGGCCGGGGCATGGAACTCGTAGAGCAATTGCCGACAGCGGCCGCATGGCATCAGCACGTTGCCGGCACCGTCCACGCAGTAGAAAGCGCGCAATTGGCCGCCGCCGGTCATTTGCAGGTTGGCCACGAGGGAGCATTCAGCGCAGAGTGTCAGCCCGTAACTGGCGTTCTCCACGTTGCAGCCAGTGACCAGCCGGCCGTCGGCGGTGAAGGCGGCCGCCCCCACCGGATATTTCGAATACGGTGCGTAGGCCTTCTTCATGGCGTTTGTTGCCTCGGCCCTGAGCAACTCCCAATCGATGATGCCGGCGTCCATGGCTGTCATCCCTTGACGTAGGGGATGCCGCTGGCCGCCGGCGGCCGGGACCGTCCAACAAGTCCTGCCACCGCGAGCACTGTCACCAGGTAGGGCAGCATGGCCATGAACTGGCTGGGCACCGGCGTACCGATGATGGTCACGATGCTCTGCAGGTTGTCTGCGAAACCGAACAGGAGGGCGGCGAAGAACGCACCGATCGGATTCCACCGGCCGAAGATCAACGCGGCCAGCGCGATGAAGCCCCGCCCGCCGGAGATTTCCTTGGTGAAGGAGTCGATGGCCACGAGCGTGAAGAAGGAACCGCCGATGCCGGCGATGGCACCTCCCAGGGTGACGTTCCAAAAGCGGGTGGCGTTGACCTTGATGCCCATGGTGTCGGCGGCCTGGGGATGTTCACCCACGGCACGAACGCGGAGGCCCCATTTGGTTTTGAACAGCCCCACCCAGACCACGATGACGGCGACGTACATGAGGTAGCCCACTACGGACTGCTTGAACAGGATGGGGCCGAGGATCGGGATGTTCGAGAGGACGGGTATCTCCACGATGTCCAGTCCGGCGGGTGAGTTGAACCTGGCTTTGTCCGCCTGCATCAGCGTGGTGAACAGGAAGCCGGTGACGCCGGAAACCAGGACGTTGAGCACCACGCCCACGATGATCTGGTTGACAAGGTACTTGATGCTGAACACCGCAAGCACCATGGAGACGGCCGCGCCGGCCACGGCGGCCGCCAGCAGGCCGATGAACGGGTTCTGCGTGATGCTGGCCACGATGGCGGCCGTGAACGCACCGCCCAGGAGCTGGCCTTCGATGGCGATGTTGACCACGCCGACGCGTTCACACAACACGCCGGACAGCGAGCCGAATACCAACGGGACTGCCAGGGTCACGGAACCGGCGATGAGACCGGCCAGTGAGATGCTGGGCGTCTTGGCTCCGCCGACAACCCAGATCAGGAAGGCAGCCACGAACATCACAGTGAAAGTGACGGTCAGCCAAGCCGGGGCGGGCCGGTTTTTGGTTTTGAGGTAGATGGCATAGGCGGCCAGTCCCAGCATCAGGACCGAGAGCACGAGGCCGCCGCCCATTGCCGGGATTTCGAGGGCGGGCAGTTGGAAGAAGTCTTCGCTGGTGGAAATGCCGAACTTGGCAGTCTGTCCGGATCCCATCAGGCCGAAGAAAATGAAGGCGACAAGTCCCAGGGCAGCGAGCACCACGGGTGTCTTCCAGAGCACCGGCTTCCCGGACGCTTCCTGGACTTTGCCGGCCTCGGGCGCGGTTCCGCGGGTTCCCCCTCCCGGCACGGGCGATGTTGCTGTTGCGCTCATGCTGCGCCTCCGGTGGTTGCTGCGTGCTGGGACTTGCCGGCGGTGGCCGGCTTCTTGCGGCGGGGGTTGAGCCCGAAGATTGCCCGCACCAGCGGCGGGGCAGCGATGAAGAGGACGATCAGGGACTGAACCACCAGGACAATGTCGATGGGGGTGCCTGTCTGGATCTGCATCTGGACGGCACCGGCGCGGAAGGCGCCGAACAGCAGGCCCGCCGCGAACGTGCCCCACGGCGTCGACCGTCCCAGCAGCGCCACCGTGATGGCGTCAAAACCGTACGTTGCCGCGACACCGTCAGTCAGGACCTTTTCCGTGCCCGCCACCTGGGCGACGCCGGACATGCCTGCCAGCGCGCCGGCTATGGCCATTACGAGGATGGTGGAGCGGGAGACGTTGATCCCGGCTGTCAAGGCCGCCTTCGGGTTGGCCCCGACGGCCCGGAACTCAAACCCGACAGTGGACCGGTTCAGCAGCCACCAGACCAGGATTGTGGCCGCGATGGCCAGAATGAAGCCCAGGTGCAGGCGGTACTGCGTGCCGAAGATCTGCGGGTAGACGGCGGTGGGATCCAGGATGGGAGAGATCGGGTTGGACTCCCCCGGGCGCTGGAACGCCGGTGTATTCAGCAGGTACCGCAGGAAGTAAAGGGCGATGTAGTTGAACATGATGGTCAGGATGACCTCGTGGGCGCCGGTCCGGGCTTTCAGCAGGCCCACCAGTCCGCCCCAGAGGGCGCCGCCCACGATGCCGGCCACCAGCACCAGGAGCAGGTGCAGTCCCAGGGGAAGGTGCAGGGCAAAGCCGACCCAGGCGGCGAGGATGCCTGCCATGATGATCTGGCCCTGGGCGCCGATGTTGAACAGACCTGCCCGGAACGCCAGGGCAACGCCAAGACCGGCCGTGATAAGCGGGGTGGCGATGGTCAGCGTTTCCATCAACGGAGCGAACTGCACGGCCAGGCCCGAACCCCGCGGGTTGAAGACGGAGCCTTGGAACAGGGCAATGTAGGACCGGGTGGCGGCGTTCCAGACCGCTGAAAGGAAGTCCGTGGGGCGGGCGAACAGATACCCCGCCGTGGTGGCGACGCGCTGGTCCGTGGCAGCAATGAGCAGGCCGCCGAGGATCAGTGCCAGCAGGACTGCCAGGACCGAGACGACACCGTTGCCCGTGAAAATCTTCCGGAGCAGGGTATCCGGGCCGCCAGGCAGTTTTCCGCTTTGGGCGCTGGCCGGCACGGCGGACGGGCTGATGGCGCCGCCGGCAGTATCCACCGCCGCTACCGCGGCAGTTTCCTCCGCCGCGGCGCTCTTTTCGTGTGGTTTGGTGTGCTGGTCGGCGTGTTTGGGGCGATCCTCGTCAGGCATGTTCGCCTCCTTCGGGGCTGGAGGTGGCGCGGCCTTCAGTGGCTGCGGTGTGAGTCGTGGCAGGGCGGACCGGACCAGGCCCGTGAGCGGTACCGGCAGTGCCGGTCCCGGCGGTGCCGGCGGTATCGGTGCCGGCATGCTCTGTTCCGGCGGCGTCCTCCTGCGGGATGCCGGCCATCATCAGTCCGAGGACGTCGCGGCCGGTTCCAGCGGGAACGATGCCCACGAGTTTTCCTTTGTAGAGCACGGCGATCCGATCGGCGAGTTCCATGACCTCGTCCAGCTCGGTGGAGATGATCATGACCGGCGTGCCCTGGTCACGTTCAGCGACGATCCGCTTGTGCAGGAACTCGATGGACCCCACGTCCACGCCGCGGGTGGGCTGCGAGGCGATGAAGAGGCGCAGCGGCCGGGACAGTTCCCGCGCCATGACCACTTTCTGCTGGTTGCCGCCGGACAGCGTGCCGGCGGCCAGGAGGCCTGAGGGGGTCCTGACATCGAACTCGTCGATCCGCGATTTAGCGTTCTCCAGGACCTTCGCCGGGCTCATGCTGATGCCCTTGGCAAACGGCGGCTGATCGTAGCGGTCAAGCACCAGGTTCTCGGCAATTGAGAAGGTGCCGATCAGGCCGTCAACGGACCGGTCTTCGGGCACAAAGCCGACGCCGGCGTTGAGGACGTCCTTCACGCTGCGGCCAACGAGTTCGACGTCGTCCAGGCGAATGGAGCCGTGTACCCGCTCCTGCAGGCCGAGGATGGCCTCGGTGAGTTCGGTCTGGCCGTTGCCCTGGACTCCGGCGATGGCCACGATCTCGCCCCGGGCAATGTCGAAGCTGATGCCGTCAACGGTATGCTGCCCGTTCGGGGCGATGACGGTGAGGTCCTTGACCTTGAAGGTCTTCTCCATAGGCTTGGCGGGTGCCTTGTCCAGGGTCAGGCTGACGGCCCGGCCCACCATCATGGAGGCCAGCGCCGTAGTGGAGTCACCCGGGTTGGCGGTGCCCACAACTTTGCCGCGCCGGATCACGGTGATGGTGTCGGAGACGGCTTTCACCTCACGCAGCTTGTGCGAGATGAACACGATGGAGGTGCCGTTGGCCTTGAGCTGGCGCATGATGTCCAGCAGTTCGTCGGTTTCCTGCGGCGTCAGCACGGCTGTGGGTTCATCCAGGATCAGGACCTTGGCCTCCCGGACCAGGGCCTTGATGATTTCCACGCGCTGCTGGACACCCACGGGGAGGTCCTCCACCAGCGCATCCGGATCAACATCGAACCCGTAGCGGTCCGAGATTTCCTTGATCTTGCGGCGGGTGTCGTCCAGGTTGAGGAATCCGCCGGGTTTGGTGCTCTCGGCGCCGAGGGCGACGTTTTCCGCGACGGTGAACACCGGTACGAGCATGAAGTGCTGGTGCACCATGCCGATGCCGGCGGCCATGGCGTCCCCCGGGCCGCGGAACGTAACGGGTTTGTCATCAACGAGGATTTCGCCCTCTGTGGGCTCGTAGAGCCCGTACAGCACATTCATCAGGGTGGATTTGCCGGCCCCGTTCTCGCCCAGCAGACAGTGGATCTGTCCGGGTTCAACCACCACATCGATGTGATCGTTGGCGAGCAGGGTGCCGAAACGTTTGGTGATCCCTCTGAGTTCAAGTTTCAAAACTCTGACCAATCTCGAAGCGTCCGTAACCGTACCGGACGGGATATGGGACTGCAGGACCAGCCTAGTGCCTGCAGCCCTGGGTGGGCTGTTGCGCTGGGGCGGGGCTTCCAACGAAAAGCGCCACCGCCCGGCCAGTCGATGACCATCCGGGAGGTGGCGCTTAGCGTGGGAGCTTATGCCTTCGGGCTAGCCGCAGACTCGACCTTCAGCTTGCCGTCCACGATGTCCTTCTTGATCTGGTCCAGCTCGGACTTCAGATCGGCCGGAACCTGTGAATCGAAGCCGTGGAACGGAGCCAGCTGGACGCCGTCGTTCGCCAGGGTGCCGACGTACGGGGTGTTGGTGAACTTGCCGTCCTTGTCTTCCTTCACGACCGTCTCCACGGCTTCGCCCATCTGCTTCATGACCGAGGACAGCATGATGTCCTTGTAGTCCGGAGCAGTCAGGAAGCCGTCGGAGTCGACCCAGATGAGCTTGACGTCCTTGCCGGCAGCCTTCGCTTCGTTCAGGGCCGCGCCTGCGCCCTTGCCCACGGGACCGGCGACGGGCATCACGATGTCAGCGCCCTGGTCCAGGAAGTTCTGGGTGAGTTGCTTGCCGACGTCCTGCTTTTCGAAGTCGCCGGTAAAGCTGCCGTCCTGTGCAGCCTTGTCCCAGCCCAGGACCTTGACGTTCTTGCCCTTTTTCTCGTTGTAGTACTTCACGCCGTCCGCGTAGCCGTCCATGAAGATGGTGACGGTGGGGATCTTGATGCCGCCGAAAGTGGCCACGGTGCCGGTCTTGGTGGACCCGGCCGCCAGGTACCCTGCCAGGAAGGCGGCCTGGGCGGTGTCGTAGATGATCGGCTTGACGTTGCTGATGGGTGTGGCGTAGCCAAAGTCGATGATCGCGAAGTGGCTGTTCGGGTTGGCGGTGGCCTGGGCCTTGGTGGCGTCGCCGAGGAGGAAGCCCACGGTGATGGTGAGGTTGCAGCCCGCGGTGACCATGGCACGCAGGTTCGGGTCGAAGTCGTTGTTGGTTTTCGATTCCACCTGCTTGACCTTGATGCCCAGGTCCTTTTCAGTCTTCTTCAGCCCTTCGTAGGAGGACTGGTTGAAGGACTGGTCATCGAATCCGCCGGAGTCGGAGACGATGCAGCCGGTGTAATCCGATGCGGCGTTCGTGGCGTTGCTTCCGCTGTCAGGTGCGGCGCCGCAGCCGGTCAGCAGGAGTGCCGCAGCACCCACTGAGGCCACGCCGGCCATCGAGCCGCGCTTGAACTTAGTGCGCAGTGTGTTATTCAAATTTCCTCCAGGAGAGAGTGGCGCTACGACTCGAATTCAGTGAGTGTCCGTTTCCACACTGAAATTCTGTTGTCACTGACGGCTTCGCAGCACTGCGCCGAGGCGCACTGATAGAAGCAACATTAGTGGCCTGAAGCACAGGGGCTACCACATCACGGGCGGGATCCTGAAGATTGTTGAGAATTTGTTACCAACGGGTAGAACACACCGCGCACCCCTCAGAGGCGGACCAGCATCTTGCCCGTATTGGCGCCTTCGAGCAGATCCATGAAGGCCTGCGGCGCGTTCTCCAGCCCGTCCACAATGGTCTCGTCATACCGGACTGAGCCGTCGGTGAGCCAGGCTGACATTTTCTCGAAGAATTCCTCACGGTGCTGGCGCTGGCCACCCACCAGGAATCCGCGGAGCGTGAGCTGCTTGCCGATCGCGAGCGCAAGGTTCCGGGGCGCGGGCGTGGCTTCGGTGGAGTTGTACTGCGCAATGGCCCCGCACATGGCCACGTGTCCGCCCACGTTGAGCTCGGCCAACGCCGCTTCCAGGTGCTCACCGCCCACGTTGTCGAAGTAGACGTCGATCCCCTTGCCGCCTGTGGCTGCCTTGAGCTGGTCAAGGACGGGTGCGTCACGGTAATTGAAGGCGGCGTCAAAGCCCAGTTCAAGGAGCCGTGCCACCTTCCCGGGCGTTCCGGCGCTGCCAATGACGCGTGAGGCGCCCATGGCCTTGGCAATCTGGCCCACCAGCGAACCCACAGCCCCGGCGGCGCCGGACACGAACACCACGTCTCCGGGCTTGAACTCGGCCACCTTGAGCAACCCTGCGTAGGCCGTCAGGCCGGTCATACCCAGCGCGCCGAGGAACGCCGACGCCGGGGCGAGGTCCGTGCGGGCAACCGACGTTGCGTCGGCGTCCAGAACGGCGTATTCGCGCCAACCCAACTGATGGACGACGACGTCCCCCACCTTGCGCGCATCGGTCCTGGACGCGATGACCTCACCCACCGCGCCGCCGTCGAGCGCTGCGTCCAGCGCAAACGGCGCCGAGTAGGATTTCGCATCATTCATGCGGCCGCGCATGTAGGGATCCACGGAAATATAGAGGTTGCGGACCAGGACCTGGCCGTCCTGCAGTTCAGGCAGGGGCGATTCGGCGAGGCGGAAGTTCTCCGGAACCGGGCGCCCTACCGGACGCGAGGCGAGCCGAATTTCACGGGTGGACGTGGGCAGTGCTGCGGTTGTGTTCATGCGGCGAACTCCAGGATCTTGATGTCAACGGTGATGTTTCCGCGCGTGGCGTTGGAATAGGGGCAGATTTGGTGGGCCTTGGCTACGAGGGCCTCTGCTGTTGCCAGGTCCAGGGCCGGAACGGCAATCTCCAGCTCTGCCGCGAGGCCGTAGCCCGCACCGTCGGCCAAAGCGCCGAAGTGGATCTTGGCCGCCACGGCTGAGTCCGTCAGGTCTGCCCGTTCCTTGCGCCCGACGAGCCGCAGTGCCGAGTGGAAGCACGCGGCATAGCCGGCTGCGAAGAGTTGTTCGGGGTTGGTGCCCTTGCCGTCACCGCCCAGCTCCACGGGGCTGGCCAGGTTGACCTCGAGTTTTCCGTCGTTGGTGCGTGCGGTCCCGTCGCGGCCTTCGCCGGAAGCCAGGGCCTCGGCGGTATAGAGAGTCTTCATGGGTAATCCGTCCTGTTGTTTGTGGATAGCGGAAATCTGTGGTCCGCGCCTCAGTGGGCGCGGTGCAGTGCCTCGGTGAGGCGTTCGAGGGTGGTGCGGAGCTGGTCCAGTTCGACCGGCGACAGCCCGGCGGCGTCCGCCAACCGCTGCGGAATCGCTCCGGCCTTGGAACTCAGCTCGCGGCCGGCAGGAGTCAGGTGGACGGCCACCCGGCGCTCGTCCTCCCCGGACCGGCGCCGCTCCACGAGGCCCAACGCCTCGAGGCGCTTGAGCAGGGGCGACAACGTGCCGGAGTCAAGCCCCAACTCCTCCCCCAGTTCCTTCACCCCGCGCGGCTCGGACTCCCACAGCACCAGCATCACGAGGTACTGCGGGTAGGTCAGGCCCAGATCCTCCAGGACCGGCCGGTAAACCGCGGTGGCTGCTCGCGAGGCGGAGTAGAGGGCAAAGCAGACCTGATGGTCGAGGCGGGGAGCATCATTCACATTCTCTACAGTAGGGCACAATTCAATTGTGCACAACTTAATGCTGTGAGCCGTGCACGGCAGCACGGCGGATGCAGGCCTCAACGTGCAAGGAGGACTGTCCCGGCGCAGCGAGTTCGGGGGTCGCTGCGCCGGCAGGCACGCCTAAAGGTCGCGGATAGTCCTCAGGGCTGCCGCCGTCAGGACCTGGATACCAAGGCCCAGGGCGCGCTCGTCCAGAATGTAGTCTCCCCGGTGCAGGTCGTATTCCTCACCGCCGGGAGTCTTCGTGCCCAGGCGCATCATGGCGCCGGGCAGCTCCGCGAGGAACCAGGCAAAATCCTCGCCGCCCATGGACTGCGGCGTCAGGGTCACCGCACTCTCGCCCAGTTCGGCGCGGGCTGCCGCCTCAATCAGGGCCGTTTCGTGTTCGGAGTTCACCACCGGGGGCACTCCCCTGGTGTGTTCCAGGTGCACGTCCACACCGTAGGGCGCGGCCACCTGCTGCACTACTTCGTCCAGGAGCTCGCCGGCGTCGTGCCACGCATCACGGTCGAGGCAGCGCATGGTGCCGGCCATGTAGCCGGTTCCGGGAATGGCGTTGGGGGCGGATCCTGCGTTGATCTGGCCCCACACCACGGACACGCCGCTGCGGACATCCACCCGGCGCGACAGGACGGCGGGAACGTTGACGGCGATCTGGGCCAGGGCGAACACCAGGTCCTCGGTGAGGTGCGGCCGGGAAGTGTGGCCGCCGCGGCCGCTCAATTCGATCTTGATGGTGTCTGACGCGGAGGTAATGGCTCCGATGCGCGTACCAATGCGTCCGACGTCGATCCTCGGGTCGCAGTGCAGTGCAAAGATGCGCGGCACACCGTCCAGGACGCCTTGCTCGATGCAGGACAGCGCGCCACCGGGCATCGTTTCCTCGGCCGGCTGGAAGATGATGCGGACAGTGCCGCCCAGCGGGGACTCTTCGTGCATCTTCTGCAGGACCAGGGCCACACCCAGCATGGTGGCCGTGTGTACGTCGTGGCCGCAGGCATGCGTGACACCGTGGTTCCTGGAGGCGAACGGCAGCCCCGTTTCCTCAATGATCGGCAGGGCATCAATGTCCCCGCGGAGGGCCGTGGCGATCGGCCCCTCCCCGATGTCCACGGTGAGGCCGGTGCCTTCCAGCCGGCGCGGCGTGAGGCCGGCCGCTTCGAGGCGTTCCACCAGTTTGTCGGTGGTGCGGAATTCCTTGAACGAAAGCTCGGGGTGCGCATGGAGGTCCCTGCGGAAATCAATCAGTTCCGGCAGGAGCGGTTCCAGCCACGGCCGCACTAATGTGGTGGGCTCGGCTTCAGTAGTGTAATTACGCACCTATTTACTCTAGCGAGCGTCCGGGGAATAGCGTCATCAGGATTGCAGCGTTACAGAACGTCGGTGTCTCCACTTGCCTTGAGCGCGTCAACGGCGCCCTTGACCCGCTGGGCGTGTTCCTTGGTGGTGACCAGGAGGGCATCGCCCGTGTCCACAATGACCACGTCCTTGATGCCAATCAGCGCGATCACGCGCTTCGTGTCGGAGACCACCACGCCGCTGGCATTCTCCGTGAAGACGCGCGCACCCTCACCGAGGACCGTGACGTCATCCACTTCACGCGCACTGTTGAGCCGGCCCACCGAAGCGAAATCCCCGACGTCGTCCCAACCGAAAGTGCCCGGCACCACGGCGACGTCGCCGGCGGCCGCCGCGGGTTCTGCAACGGCGTAGTCAATGGCAATCTTGGGCAGCGTGGGCCAGACGCGGGCCGTTACGGCGTCCCGTTCCGGGGTGTCCCAGGCCTGGGCGATCTCCAGCAGGCCCTTGAACAGTTCCGGCTGGTTCGCTTCAAGGTGCTTGAGCATCAGCGCGACGGGAGCCACGAACATGCCGGCGTTCCAGACATACTCGCCGCTGTCCACGTACTGCTGGGCGACCTGTTCGTCCGGCTTCTCCACAAACTCCACCACGGCCTGCGCGCTGGGTGCACCCTCAATGCGCAGTTCCTCGCCGGCCCGGATGTAGCCGAAACCGGTGGACGGGTGGGTGGGCTTGATGCCGATGGTCACGATCTTGCCGGCGGCAGCCGTGTAGATGGCTTCGCGGACGGCCGCCTGGAAGAGGTGGTCCGGGCTGATCACCTGGTCTGCGGCAAACGATCCCATGATGGTGTCCGGATCGCGCTCGTGCAGGATGGCGGCGGCCAGGCCGATCGCAGCGCCGGAATCCTTGGGCTCGCTCTCCAGAACAAGATCGGAGTCCTGCACCTCGGGCAACTGGCGGCACACGGCAGCACGGTGCGCGGTGCCGGTGACCACCAGGACCCGCCGGCCCGCGAGGGGCTCCAGCCGGTCGTAGGTTGCACGCAGCAATGTGCTGCCCGAACCGGTGAGATCGTGAAGGAACTTGGGAGCTGCTGCACGTGACAGGGGCCAGAGGCGGGTCCCCACTCCGCCTGCCGGAATCACCGCAATAAAACGGTCAAGGGGTGAAACCGGGCTTGTCACTTTGTCTGTACTCATCAGGGCCCACTTTAGCCGACGCACCCCGGAGTCCCCGTTGTGGCGGTGTCACAGGCCCATCTCCGGGCCATACCGTGTGGCCTTTGTCTCAATAAAAACCAAAACCCCGGCATTGCGGGGTCACCAAGTGGTTCCCAAATTGAATAAGCTGTAAGCGAAGCCTAGATTTAGGCTCTGAGCTACGAGTGCTCTCGCAGCAGGCGTTCCCCCCGCGTGGATCTCATGCCAGCGCCGCTGTGTTGCAGGGAGGTTTATCAGTGCCGACGAAACCAGCTGGCACCTTGTACCGCGGCCGTGAAGGCATGTGGTCCTGGGTAGGACACCGTATTACCGGTGTAGTGATCTTTTTCTTCTTGTTGGTCCATGTGCTGGACACCTCATTGGTGCGCGTGTCCCCTGAGGCCTACACCGCAGTAATCGGTGCATACAAGAATCCCCTCATGGCCCTGGGTGAAACGGGCCTGGTTGCCGCCATCGTATTCCACGCCTTCAACGGCCTGCGGATCATCGCGGTGGACTTCTGGAAGAAGGGCGCCAAGTACCAGCGCCAGATGCTGTGGACCGTCCTGGCCCTGTGGGTAGTTGTGATGGTCGGCTTCTCCATCCGCCACCTTTCCCTCGCTCTTGGAGGTCACTAAGCCATGACTGCAACTATCGACAGCCCACGCAGTGGGAAAATTTCCCCACAGTACCGCCGGACCGGCGGGTCCAAGGGGAACTTCGAAATGCTGGCGTGGCTGTTCATGCGCCTCTCCGGCATCGTGCTGGTGGTGCTGATCTTCGGCCACCTCTTTGTGAACCTCATGGTGGGCGAAGGCATCCACGCCATCGACTTCGGGTTCGTCGCCGGCAAGTGGGCCGACCCGTTCTGGCAGTTCTGGGACCTTGCCATGCTGTGGCTGGCCATGCTGCACGGCACCAACGGCGTCCGGACCATCATCAACGACTACGCCGAGAAGGATTCCACCCGGCTCTGGCTCAAGATCGTCCTGTACGCGGCAACCACCGTCATCATCGTCCTGGGCACCCTGGTGATCTTCACCTTCAACCCGTGCCCCGTAGTCAACGGTGTTCCCCTGCCCGGTGGCTTCTGCCCCGCGTAGCCACCTCCTGGCCGTCGCCCCACGGGCCACGGCCTGCGTTTTGCGGACCAGGTAACTCCTGCCCGTTGTTTTATTGCGAATTTTGAGAGAAAGAGCGCCAAAGTATGCAGGTCCATAAGTACGACGTCGTCATCGTCGGTGCCGGTGGCGCTGGCATGCGCGCCGCGATCGAGTCCGGTCAGCGCGCGCGCACAGCAGTACTGACCAAGCTCTACCCCACCCGCTCGCACACCGGTGCGGCGCAGGGTGGCATGTGTGCGGCCCTTGCCAACGTCGAGGAAGACAACTGGGAATGGCACACCTTCGACACCGTCAAGGGCGGCGACTACCTGGTTGACCAGGACGCAGCGGAGGTCATGGCGAAGGAAGCCATCGACGCCGTGCTGGACCTTGAGAAGATGGGCCTGCCGTTCAACCGCACGCCTGAAGGCCGCATTGACCAGCGCCGCTTCGGTGGCCACACCCGCGACCACGGCAAGGCACCGGTCCGCCGCGCCTGCTACGCCGCGGACCGCACCGGCCACATGATCCTGCAGACGCTGTACCAAAACTGCGTCAAGCACAATGTGGAGTTCTACAACGAGTACTACGTCCTGGACCTGCTGACGGTCGAGGAAGACGCTGTCCGCGAGGACGGCACGCCGTACAAGCAGAAGCGCGTTGCCGGTGTTGTGTCCTACGACCTCGCCTCCGGTGAACTGCATGTCTTCCAGGCCAAGTCCGTGGTGTTCGCCTCCGGCGGAGCGGGCAAGGTCTTCAAGACCACCTCCAACGCCCACACCCTCACCGGTGACGGCATGGGCATCGCCTTCCGCCGCGGCATCCCGCTGGAGGACATGGAGTTCTTCCAGTTCCACCCGACAGGCCTCGCCGGCCTGGGCATCCTGCTGTCCGAGGCAGCCCGCGGTGAAGGCGCCATCCTGCGTAACTCCGAGGGTGAGCGCTTCATGGAGCGCTACGCCCCCACCATCAAGGACCTCGCTCCGCGTGACATCGTTGCCCGCTCCATGGCCAACGAAGTCCGCGAAGGCCGCGGCTGCGGCCCGAACAAGGACTATGTCCTCCTGGACCTGACCCACCTTGAGCCGGCGCACATCGACGCCAAGCTGCCGGACATCACCGAGTTCGCCCGCACCTACCTCGGTGTGGAGCCCTACACGGAGCCCGTCCCGGTGTTCCCCACGGCGCACTACGCCATGGGCGGCATCCCCACGAACATCAGCGCCGAAGTCCTGCAGGACAACGACACCGTGATCCCGGGCCTTTACGCCGCCGGTGAGGTGGCGTGCGTGTCCGTCCACGGCTCCAACCGCCTGGGCACCAACTCGCTGCTGGACATCAACGTGTTCGGCAAGCGGGCCGGCATCGCAGCTGCTGAATACTCCAAGACCGCCGACTTCGTGGACCTCCCCGCGGACCCGGAGGCGTACACCATCGATCTGCTGAACATTGCCCGCAACGGCACCGGCGACGAGAAAGTGGCCCTGATCCGCAAGGACCTCCAGGACACCATGGACGCCAATATGCAGGTGTTCCGCACGGCAGACACGCTGAACCAGGTTCTGCGCGACATCGAGTCCTTCGAAGCGCGCTACAAGAACATCAGCGTCCAGGACAAGGGCAAGCGCTTCAACCTGGACCTGCTCGAGGCCGTCGAACTGGGCTTCCTCCTGGAGCTGGCCAAGGTTATGACCGTAGCGGCACTGCACCGTGAGGAATCCCGCGGCGGACACTTCCGCGAGGACTTCCCGGAACGGGACGACGAGAATTTCATGAAGCACTCCATGGCGTACAAGGACGACCACGCACCGGCGGACGGTTCCGCTGAGTCGATCGCGGGCATCCGACTTGCCACCAAACCGGTGGTCTTTACGCGCTACGAGCCGATGGTGAGGAAGTACTAAGATGACCGCCGAACTTGCTGAGCCAGCCTCCAAGATCGAACTGCCCGCACACATAGGAGGCGGCGGGGACATCCCGTCCTTCGATGTCACCCTGCGCGTGCGCCGCTACAACCCCGAGGTGTCCGAGGACGCCACCTGGGATGAGTTCAAGGTGACCATGTACGGCACCGACCGCGTGCTGGATGCCCTGCACAAGGTCAAGTGGGAAATCGACGGCAGCGTCTCGTTCCGCCGTTCCTGCGCCCACGGTGTCTGCGGTTCAGATGCCATGCGCATCAACGGCCGTAACCGCCTCGCCTGCAAGACCCTCCTGAAGGACCTGGACACGTCCAAGCCCATCACGGTGGAGCCCATCAAGGGCCTGCCGGTGGAGAAGGACCTGATTGTGGACATGGAGCCGTTCTTCCAGTCCTTCCGCGAAGTCATGCCCTTCCTGATCAACAAGGGTCACGAGCCCACCAAGGAACGCCTGCAGTCGGTCGAAGACCGTGAGCGCTTCGACGACACCACCAAGTGCATCCTCTGCGCTGCGTGCACGTCCTCCTGCCCCGTGTTCTGGACCGACGGCCAGTACTTCGGCCCGGCCGCCATCGTCAACGCACACCGCTTCATCTTCGATTCCCGTGATGACGCCGGCGACATGCGGCTGGAAATCCTGAACGACAAGGAAGGCGTGTGGCGCTGCCGCACCACCTTCAACTGCACCGAAGCCTGCCCGCGTGGCATCCAGGTGACCCAGGCAATTGCCGAGGTCAAGCAGGCCATCCTGTCCCGCAAGGCCTAGTTTCCGGGATCAACCGGACGACGGCGCCCTTCCCCACCCGGGGGATGCGGCGCCGTCGCGCTTTTAAGCATCTGACCGCACCCACGAAAGCAGCACACGATGTCCCATTCTGAAAAAGTCAGTTTCGAAGGCTCCACCGGCGAAATCCTGTCCGGCATCATCGATACCCCCGAGGGCCCCGTGCGTGGCTGGGGTGTGTTCTCGCACGGCTTTACGCTCGGCAAGGACAGCCCCTCGGCGTCACGGATGTGCAAGGCCTTCGCCGACACCGGGATTGGCATGCTGCGCTTCGACAACCTCGGGCTGGGCGAGTCCGCCGGCCACTGGTCCGAGGGCTCCTTCAGCCACAAGGTGGCGGACACGGTCAAGGCTTCCGAGTTCATGCGCGCCGAGGGCAAGGCCATCTCGCTGCTGGTGGGCCACTCCTTCGGCGGCGCGGCAGTGCTGTCCGCGGCGCGGCAAATCCCCGAGCTCGACGCCGTCGCAACCGTGGGTGCCCCGTTCTCGCCCAAGCATGTGGCGCACGTGTTCGACGCGGCCCTGGACAAGATCCTCAGCGAGGGCAGCGCCGAAGTGGACCTGGGCGGGAAGCGCGTGGAGATCCGGAAGCATTTTGTCGAGGATCTGGAAAGGGCCGACCTCACCGACTGCATCCACCAGTTGCACAAGCCCCTGATGGTGCTCCACTCCCCCACTGACAACACGGTGGGCATCGAGAACGCGAGCACCATCTTCCAAACAGCCCGTCACCCCCGGAACTTCATCTCCCTGGAAGGCAGCGACCACCTGCTGACCGGCAAGGGCCAGGCCGCCCGTGCCGCCCGGATTATTGCTGCCTGGGCCGACCAATACCTCGACGCCGGGCACTAGCTCCGCTGTGCTCCATGGGGGTCTTGCCGGGCTGGATGTGCCGGGAGCCCCAGAGCGTCTTATCCTGTCCGGCAGGAACGCTCTTAAGGTCCGCCTCGCGGACAACTGACCAGGCGGCCGACACCAGGTAGACCTGGCTCACCAGGTTGAACCAGATCAGCAGTCCGATGATGATGGCGAACGGGGCGAGGATGGGGTTCCGGCCGGCGCCGGCGAGCAGCTCGGTACTGAATACCTGAAGGACGGTAGTGCCCACCGCCGCCAGGATGGTCCCCTCCAGCAGTGCACGCCGCGACAGCTTGAGGCCGCCCGCGAGGCGGAACATCACGACGGCGGTCACCCAGCTTAGGACCAGCGGCACCCCGATCTTGATGAGCGTGGTCAGCGGACCGGCGATCACGGGGTCCAGCCGCAGGAAGTCACTGACCCAGCCGGCAGCAGTGCCGAACACCAAGGACGCTCCGGCGCTGATCACCAAGGCAACTCCCAGGAGGAGCAGGGTTCCGGTGTCCCGCAGCTTCATCAGGATGATATTGATTTTCAGCGGCGGCAGTTCCACCACGCCGCGAAGGCCGTCGCGGAGCCCGGCGATCCATCCCAGGGACGTGACCACCGTAACCACCGCGGCGATGACTGCCGTCCAGCCCAGGCCGGCCGGGTTCAGCAGGTCCTTTGGATCTACCAGCCCCGCACTGCCGTTGACTTTCAGCAGGCCCGGCGCACTTTGTGCCACGCTGCTGATGATGTTGTCCAGCAGCGCAGGCTGGCCCCGCAGCACCAGGCCGGCAATGGAGAACCCTGTGGCCAGCAGGCCGGTGATCGAAAAGAACATGTTGAAGCCGATGCCGGCGCTCATGAGAGGGCCGTGCTGGAGGTTGTAATGCTGCCACGCGCGCATGGGCCGGAAGGCATTAAGCCGGGCGAGCAGCCACTGCACCATGGCCAGCACACTGGCCACCGGGCCGCCGTCGGACCTTCTGGCTTTGCCCCAATCCATCCTCTTCTGGATGACTGCCAGCTTCAGGCGGGCCTGCTCAGTGGGAAGCGGTGGCTCCGTTTGCGTCGGCGCCCGTTTTGTTGCCACCGGTCCCGCCGTCGTCGTCAGTTTCGGTTCCAAAATCCAACTCTTCCCGTAGCTGCCAGATGCCGTCAGCATCATGCTCGTAGAGTCCCATGCTAACCACAGGGAAGGTGGCCTTGTAGCTTTCGAGCACCGTTTCGGCCTCGTCGAGGCTCTCCGGGGCAACATCGTGGGCAATGGTGACGTGGGGGTGGTATGAGAACGGCAGGTCCCGCTGGAGTGGGCCGGTCTGGAGTTTTGAGTGCAGGTCCACGCAGGCGTCGAAACCCTCTTCAACCTTGATGTAGACCACCGGGGAGACCGGCCGGAAGGTTCCAGTGCCGGAGATGGTCACCATGAACGGGGCCTGGTTGCGCGCCACCTCGTGGACGTGCGCGCGGGTGGCCTCCCAGTCGTCGGTGGGCGTGGTGGTCACCAGCGTGATGTGGGCGGGCACCACCGCGGCCATCGGATCACCGAACGAAGCCCGCCACCGCTGCAGTTCCGCCGCAATGGCAGGCGGGAACCCGAGAATGACACCGACGCTCATTCCTTCGCTGACAGTCCTGGCGGCCGGCATTGTTCTAGCGGACTCCGGCCAGGCGCAGCGAGGGCAGGAACCCCATCCGCTCGTAAACCTGGCTGAGCGTGACGGACGCGATCTCGCGGGCACGTTCCGCGCCCTGGGCCAGCAGCCGGTCCAGCTCGGCCGGGTCCGCCATGAGCTCGTTGGTGCGGTTCCGCAACGGCGTGATGAAGTCCACCATCACCTCGGCGAGGTCCACCTTCAGGTGGCCGTACATCTTGCCCTGGTATTCGGCTTCAAGCTCTGCCACGGACTTGCCGGTGAGGGAGGAATAAATCGTCAGCAGGTTGGAGACACCCGGCTTTTCTTCGAGGTCAAAACGGATCTCCGTGCCGGTATCGGTCACCGCCGACTTGATTCGCTTGGCGGCCACCTTGGGGTCTTCCAGAAGCTGGATGGAGCCGTTGGGGGACTCCCCCGTTTTCGACATCTTGGCGGTGGGGTTCTGGAGGTCGTAGATCTTCGCGCTTTCCTTGAGGATGGTGGCCTCGGGCACGGTGAAGGTCTCGCCGAAGCGCGTGTTGAACCGCTGGGCCAGGTTCCGGGTCAGCTCCAGGTGCTGGCGCTGGTCCTCACCCACCGGGACGAGGTCCGTCTGGTACAGCAAGATATCGGCGGCCATCAGGGTGGGGTACGCGAACAGTCCCAGCGTGGCGGCGTCGGCGCCGGCCTTTTGGGTTTTGTCCTTGAACTGGGTCATGCGGGAGGCTTCTCCGAACCCCGTGATGCAGTTCAGCGCCCAGGCCAGCTGCGCGTGTTCCGGAACGTGGGACTGAACGAAGAAAATGCACTTGTCCGGGTCGATGCCGGCCGCGATGTATTGGGCCGCCACCACACGGGTGCGGTTGCTGAGTTCGGCCGGGTCGAAGTCCACGGTGATGGCGTGGAGGTCGGGGATGAAGAACACGGCGTCGTAGGCGGACTGCATGTCCACCCAGTTGCGGACGGCGCCGATGTAGTTGCCCAGGTGGAGGGAATCGGCGGTGGGCTTGGCGCCGGAAAGGATCCGCTTGCGGGCGTGTGTGGTTGAGCTGGTCATTCGTTGGAACCTTAAGTCTTAGAGCCGGTAGTCCACTACCAGCGGGGCATGGTCAGAGAAGCGTGTATCCCACGACGGCGCCCGGTCCACAACGGCGGAGAAAGCTGCTGCGGCGAGGTCCGGGGTGGCCAGGTGGTAGTCGATGCGCCAACCGGTGTCGTTGTCGAACGCCTGCCCGCGCTGCGACCACCAGGTGTACGGGCCGTCGACGTCGCCCGCGAGGCCCCGGTGTACATCCTTCCACCCGATTTCCTCGCCGAGGAAACGGTCAAAGTAGGCGCGTTCCTCCGGCAGGAAGCCTGCTTTTTTGACGTTGCCCTTCCAGTTCTTGATGTCCCGTTCCGTGTGGCCGACGTTGAGGTCGCCCACCACCAGGGCATGGTCACTGTGCTTGGTCAGTTCCGGCAGCCGGGTGCTCATGACGTCCAGGAACCGGTACTTGTCCACCTGTTTGGGTGTCCCCACGGCGCCGGAGTGCACGTAGGCGCTGGCAACGGTCAGCTGGACCGGGTTGCCGGCGGAATCGGGTACCCGGAAGTCGGCCTCCACCCAGCGACCGGCCGTGGCAAAGTAGTCGTCACCGATATGGTCCCTGGTTTCGAGCGGCTCCTCACGGGAGGCAATCGCGACGCCGGCGCGGCCCTTGGCCTCGGCTTCGGCGTGCAGGATGTGCCAGCCGTCCCCGAGCAGCTGGCGGACGATCGCGTCCGGTGCCCGGACCTCCTGGAGGCAGAGAATATCCACTTCGCGTGGCTCCAGCCAGGCCGCCATCCCGTTCTTGAAGGCAGCCCGGAGGCCGTTGACGTTGACTGATGCGATGCGAAGGTGATCCTTCTTCAATGCCGAACTCACCCGAACCACTCTAGTCGATGATGGTTCCGCTGACCGGATCCCCGGTCCCGCCGGCGGAGCGGATCATGTCCCGGGCGTTGGTGGCGGTGATCTCAATCGTCTCCAGCGCGCGGCGGATGGTGTCCTGGTCCGCGGCTTGGCCCTTGGCCCGCTCGTCCTCCACCACCCGGATCTGCACCTGGACGATCTTGAAGGAGTGGTCCAGTTTAAGGTCCCGGACTTCATCCGCTTCGGAGCGCTCGGACACCAGCCTGGTCCCGCCATGGTTCTCGGCCGTGGGCGACGGCGCCCGTCCGGCGGCCGTGTTGAAGGCGTTCTGTGCTTCGGTCAGCTTGGCACCGGCCTTCTTGGCGGCTTTCTGGATGCTGAACACCACGAAGCAGGCCAGTGCCAGCCAGAAGGCGGCGATGACCGCCACAACCCAGCCCACGACGTCGTTCTGGTTCGCGGCAAAGATGACGGCAACCAGGAACGCAATGATGAAGACCATCATCCCCGGACCGCTGATCCGCAGCATGGAGAAGCCGCCCTTGGACCGGCCGGACGAAGACTGTGGGTTACCCAGAGATTGCATAGGTCCATTGTCTCAAACCCCGCGGGCCCCTTTGGCACCTTCCACCCCCGGCGAACAGCTCCGGGCCGCTGGCCAGGTCAGCGTTTCTGGCTCTCGCCGCTGCGCAGGACCTCCAGGCGCTGCCGGAACTCGGTTTCATCAACCTCGCCCCGTGCATAGCGTTCCCTCAGCACCCCCTCGGCTCCCTGGCTGGCAGTCCATTGGTGGTTCCGCCGCCAGGTCCGGCGGCCGACAAAGATGAACAGTCCGATCACCAGGAGCCAGAACAGCGGAAACAGCAGGAACCAGGGTGCGAAGCCGCCGTGCCAGGGGCCGTAGACCACGGTGTCGGCGGGGACCTGGACAGCGGCGGTGGCCACCGCGTTGGTAAGTGAAGACAGCATTTCGGTTCTCCAGACTCTCTCTCGGGGCCGGATATCGGCTCCTTATCGAGTCTGGCTTCGGCGGGGCCTGGACGCGTCCGACGGCGGGAGTCACCTGGTGCGGGCAGCGTACTCCCGCGGGAGGCCCGCCCCTGCGCCGGCGGGACCGTCAGCCGGCCCAGCCGGGACGCACCAGGCCGGACTCGTAGGCCAGCACCACCAGCTGTACTCTGTCGCGCACCATCAGCTTGGTCATGATCCGCGATACGTGCGTCTTGGCCGTCAGGGGTGTGATGAAGAGCCGGCCGGCTATCTCCGCGTTGTTAAGCCCCTCCCCCACCAGCTGCAGGACTTCCCGCTCGCGTCCGGTGATGCCGTCCAGGACCGCCGGCTGGCCGGCCGCCCGCGAATGCACGGCCAACTGGGCCATGATCCGTCGCGTCACCGAGGGTGAGAGAAGGGCATCGCCGTCGTACACCACGCGGACTGCGCGGAGCAGCTCCGCAGGTTCGGTGTCCTTGACCAGGAACCCGGCGGCTCCGGAGCGGACGGCCTCGGCGATGTACTCGTCCAGCTCGAAAGTGCTGAGGATGACCACCCGGGTGTCCGGTAGGCCTGGATTGGACAGGATCTGCCGTGTCGCTGCCAGGCCGTCGCCGCCGGGCATGCGGATGTCCATCAGGACCACGTCGGGGCGGTGGTGCCCGGCAAGCCGGACAGCATCCTGGCCGGTGCCGCATTCCGCCACCACTACCATGTCCGGTTCGGCTTCCAGGAGGGCCCGGAATCCGGCCCGGATGAGGGTCTGGTCGTCTGCCAGGAGGATCCTGATCATTGCGATTCCTCCCTCCGGCTTGCAGCCAGCGGGAGGGCTGCCGGCAGCGGGAAGGCAGCGCGCACGCGCCAACCCGTTCCGGCCGGGGTTGCGCCCAGCTCCAGCCTGCCGCCCAAAGCGGCCACCCGCTCCCGCATCCCCGTGATCCCGTTTCCCTCCGGCACCCCGGCCGCGCCTGCGCCGTCGTCGTCCACGGTCACCAGAAGTTCGCCGTCCGCTTCAGTGATGACGACGGCGGCCGTTCCCGCCCCGGAGTGCCGCACCACGTTGGTCAGGGCCTCCTGCACGATTCGGTACGCGGCCTCCTGCACGGGGGCGGGGGCCGTCTCGGCGGCCGGGTCGATGTCCAGCACCACGTCGGGGCCCGCGTTCCGGGCATTGTCCGCGAGGTCGGCGATGCGGCCGATGGTGGGCGGCCGTGTCGGGGAGAGCGGGACATCGTCGCGGAGGACCCCCAGCAACTGCCGGACCTCGGCCAACGATTCCTTGCTCGCGGCCTTGATGGTTTCCAGCGCCGGCCTGAACTGCCCCGGGTCCTTCTCCCCGAGGTGCAGGGCCACGGAGGCACTGACGTTGATGAGTGACAGCGAATGGGCCACCACGTCATGGATGTCCCGGGCCAGTGCCAGCCGGTATTCGTCGCGGGCCTGCTGTTCCGCGGCTTCGCGCTGGCGGTGCCGTTCGGCGACCCGTTCGCTGCGGAGGCGGATCCCTTCGCCGAAGAGGACCAGGATGGCCAGCCACGCCGCTCCCCCGAAGGCACGCAGCAGGCTCGCTTCGTCACCGCTGACCACCGCCGCGGCGGCGAGGGCCAACGCACCCAGGCCGGCTGCCGTCCAGGCGAGGACCCGCTTGCCGGCCGACGCCGTCAGGATCAGCGCCACCGCGAGGGACAGGACAAACGGTCCCCACGCATAGCCCCGCGCCAGATATGCTGCCGCGGCCACCAGGGCGGCCGGGAGCATCACCAGCGGCGCCCGACGGCGGAGGGACAGGGCGGCAGGTCCCAGCAGCAGTAATCCGAAGGCCAGCACGTCCAGGGGGCGGTGGTCGGGTTGCCGGGCCGCGGCGAAAACCGTACCCACCACCTGGATAAGGGCCACCGCGGTGACAATGACGGCGGTGGGTGGCCCCCGGAAACGGCGCTGCATGCTCCGAGCCTAAGCCCCCGGCCGCCGGTCCGTCGTCTGCTTAACGGCGTAGTGCGCCTACTCCGCGTGGAGTAGGCGCACTACGCCGTTATGAGGGGTTGTATCCGGGACCTAGCCGTTGTTGGCGGCGCGTTCCGCGGCTTCCACCACATTGGTCATCAGCAGGGCCACGGTCATGGGACCGACGCCGCCGGGGTTCGGCGAAATCCAGCCGGCTACCTCGGCAGCGGCGGGCTCGATGTCGCCGTGGATCCGGCTCTTGCCCGTTTCAGGATCGGTTTGGCGGGTGACACCAACGTCCAGCAGGGCAGCACCCGGCTTGACGTCCGCGGCCTTAACGATGTGCTTGACTCCGGCCGCGCCCACAATGACGTCCGCCTGCCGCAGGAGCTCCGACAGGTTCTTGGTGCCCGTGTGCGTCAGCGTGACGGTGGCGTTCACGGAGCGGCGGGTGAGCAGCAGGCCGATGGTCCGGCCCACCGTGACACCGCGCCCGACCACCACGACGTGCTTGCCGGCCAGGCTATAGCCGTTGCGCTCCAGCAGATCGATGACGCCGCGTGGCGTGCAGGGCAGCGGTGAGGTGATCTCGCCGCTGACGTTGAGCACCAGCCGGCCAAGGTTGGTCGGGTGCAGGCCGTCGGCGTCCTTGTCCGGGTCGATCCGTTCCAGAATCGCGTCGGTATCCAGATGCTTGGGCAGCGGCAGCTGCACAATGTATCCGTGGCAGGCGGGGTCCGCATTGAGCTCGTCAATGAGGTCCTCAACCTGGGCCTGGGTGGCATCCGCGGGCAGCTCGCGCTGGATCGAGTTCATCCCGATCTGCACGGACTGCTTGTGCTTCATGGACACGTACAGCTGGGAGGCAGGATCCGCGCCCACCAGCACAGTAGCTATGCCTGGCGTGATTCCACGGTTCTTGAGGGCGGCGACACGTTCGGCAAGCTCGGACTTGATGGCGGCCGCGGCCGCCTTACCGTCGAGGATCCTGGCGGTTTGGGTTTCAGTCATAAATCACCACTGCTCGTGCTGCGGGTACAGCGGGAAGTCGGCGGCGAGCTTGTCCACGCGGGACTGCAGGGCCTCCACGTCCGTGGCCGAGCCGGCCTTCAGCGCGGTGGCGATGATCTCGGCAACCTCGGTGAACTCCTCGGCGCCGAAGCCGCGGGTGGCCAGGGCCGGGGTGCCGATGCGGAGGCCGGAGGTTACCATCGGCGGGCGGGGGTCGAACGGAACGGCGTTGCGGTTTACAGTGATGCCCACGGAGTGCAGGAGGTCTTCGGCCTGCTGGCCGTCCAGCTGCGAGTTCCGCAGATCCACCAGGACCAGGTGGACGTCCGTACCGCCGGTGAGGACGGAGACGCCCGCTTCGGCGACGTCGGCCTGGTTGAGGCGGTCGGCGATGATCCTGGCGCCTTCGAGGACCCGCTCCTGGCGTTCCTTGAATTCCTGGCTGCCGGCGATCTTGAACGCCACGGCCTTGGCGGCAATGACGTGCATGAGCGGGCCGCCCTGCTGCCCGGGGAAGACATTGGAGTTGATCTTCTTGGCCCACTCCTGCTTCGCCAGGATCACACCGGAGCGCGGACCGGCCAGAGTCTTGTGGACCGTGGAGGTGACGACGTCGGAGTGCGGCACCGGGCTGGGGTGCAGGCCTGCGGCCACCAGGCCGGCGAAGTGCGCCATGTCGGTCCAGAGCAATGCGCCCACCTCATCGGCAATGGAGCGGAAGGCGGCGAAGTCCAGCTGCCGCGGATACGCTGACCAGCCCGCGATGATGACCTGGGGCTTTTCGGCGATGGCCTGCTCGCGGAGCTTGTCCATGTCCACCCGGAAGGTGTCCTCTTCCACCTGGTAGGCAGCCACGTTGTACAGCTTCCCGGAGAAGTTCAGCTTCATGCCGTGGGTCAGGTGGCCGCCGTGCGCCAGGGACAGGCCCAGGATCTTGTCCCCGGGGGTGATCATGGCGGACAGTGCCGCAGCGTTGGCCTGCGCGCCCGAGTGCGGCTGCACGTTCGCGAACTCGGCACCGAACAGTGCCTTGACGCGGTCGATGGCCAGTTGTTCGGCGACGTCAACGTACTCGCAGCCGCCGTAGTACCGGCGGCCCGGGTAACCCTCGGCGTACTTGTTCGTGAGGACGGATCCCTGGGCTTCCATCACGGCGCGCGGGGCGAAGTTTTCGGAAGCGATCATTTCCAAAGTGCCGCGCTGGCGGCCAAGTTCCTGTTCGAGGACTGCAGCGATTTCGGGATCGAGCTCGGCCAGCGGCTGGTTGCTGACGGCGGCTGTTGTGGTGGCGGTAGTAGTCACGAATAACTCCTGGTGAGGGATACGGGCACTGCTAAGGTCAGGCTACCGGCTGGCGTACCCCACCGTCTCATGATGACGTGCCTCATGAAGACAGGGCGGAAACCGCGCAGGATGATGCTGTCCCGTGTGGGTTGCAGCGTTCTCCGGCAAGACATGACCCTCGGCCCAGGCGTACGATCCGTGGTCTTCGTGATTGCCGCTCCCTGGTGGTTAAGCCACCCAACGCCAGTTGCGACCTCCCCAGACTACCAAAAACGGCCGTGCCACGCGGGTAGGCTGATGTGCGTGAGTGATGAGCAGCTGAATAAAGCCTATGTACTAACACTGTCCTGCCCTGACCGGCCCGGGATCGTCCACGCCGTGGCCGGCGCCCTGCTGGTGGCGGGCTGTAATATTTTGGACTCGCAACAATACGGCAGCCCCGCCACCGGGAACTTCTTCATGCGCGTGGAAGCAACGACGACGGCCTCCCGGGCCGAGCTTCAGGCCGCCCTGGAACCGGTGGTCGAGGCCTTCGGCATGCAGTGGAGCCTTAACGCGGTCGGCCAAAAGGTGCGCACCCTACTGATGGCCAGCACGTCAGCCCACTGCCTCAACGACATCCTTTTCCAGCAGCGTTCCGGCACCCTGCCCATCGACATCCCCGCCATCGTCTCGAACCACCGGGACCTTGCCGGGCTTGCGGAGTTCTACGGGATCCCGTTCCACTACATCCCGGTCACGCCGCAGACCAAGGCGGAAGCCGAGGACAAGCTGCGTGCCCTCATGGCCGAACACGATATTGAACTCACTGTGCTGGCCCGCTACATGCAGATCATTTCCGATGAGCTCTGCGCGGAACTGAACGGCAAGGCCATCAACATCCATCACTCATTCCTGCCCTCCTTCAAGGGCGCCAAGCCCTACCACCAGGCCCATGCGCGCGGCGTGAAGCTGATCGGTGCCACCGCCCACTACGTCACGGCCGCCCTGGACGAGGGCCCCATCATCGAGCAGGAAGTCATCCGCGTGGACCACGCCCGGACCCCGGAACAGTTTGTGCAAATGGGCCGGGATGTCGAGGGCCGGACCCTGACCCAGGCGGTCCAGTGGCACGCCGAGCACCGGGTGCTCCTGGATGGCAACCGGACCGTGGTCTTTAACTAGCAGCCTCCAGCTGACGGACCGCGGCGCATGGACATGGAGCAGCCGGCGGCAACCAACCGGGACGCGGAGCGCAGCCGGTTCATCAGCCTCCTCAAGGCAGAGGGCCGGCACAACGTCCTGGAGGTCGATGCCGGCCAGGGCAGCGACGGTGTGCAGTTTGTCCGCGCCGGCATCCACTACACGGGAGTGGACCCTTCGGAGCAGAACGTCCATTCGGCGCGCGCCAAGGGACTCGATGTCTCGGTGGCCGACGCCCGGAACCTGCCCTTCGCGGACGGAACTTTCTCGGCCGTCTGGACCACGGGCACCCTGCTGCACAGGGCCGATACCGACATCGACGCCGTCCTGCGGGAACTGGTGCGGGTGACGGCACCGGGGGCGCCCATCGCCGTCGTGCTTTCTTCAGGTGAGGACGAAGGGCACGCCGGAACGCAACATCACAGCTTCCTGCTCCTCCGCACCCCCTCCCTCCCGACCAGGTAGCAGTAGATGCCGTTTTGACGGCTCATAACGACATCTAGTGCGACTTAGTTGGGTCAGGGGGCGGATGTCCTAGGCTTGGCCGTATGGCTCCCCTTCACACGTTCGCCGGCCATGCTCCGGCCGTCCACGAAACCGCATTCATCGCCCCCACCGCGTCCGTCATCGGCAACGCCTCCCTGGCCCGGGATTCGAGCGCTTTTTACGGCGTGTCCGTCCGGGCCGACACAGCCGCCATCATGGTTGGCCCGGGAAGCAATCTGCAGGACAACGTGGTGCTGCATGCCGATCCGGGTTTTCCCTGCACCGTCGGCGCCGGGGTCAGCGTGGGGCACGCAGCCGTGGTGCACGGTTGCACCGTGGAGGACGACTGTCTGATCGGCATGGGCGCCACAGTTCTGAACGGCGCAGTCATCGGTACCGGCTCCCTGGTGGCGGCCGGCGCCGTTGTCCTGGAAGGCACCATTGTGCCGCCCCGCTCCCTGGTCGCAGGCGTACCCGCCAAAGTCCGGCGGGAACTCACGGACGAAGAGTTCGAGGGCGTCAAACAGAATGCCTCACGCTATGTGGAACTGGCCCGCGCCCACCGCGACCTTCACGGGTAGGTCACCTCGACTTGCGTTAACTTCTTGACCGCAACTGCCAGAGTAGGGCAATCTTCTTTCTATGTCCCCCACACCGCGCTCGACGAGGAGCAGGCCCAAAAATCCCGGGTCCCAGTCCGCCCTCAGGCAGCTGAACCAGCAGCGGATCATCGAAACCCTGATGAGCGGCCCGTCTACCCAGGCCGAGCTGGCACGACAGACCGGGTTATCCACCGCCACGGTCTCCAACATCGTCAAAATCATGCAGGACGCCGGCCTGGCGTCCACTGAGCCGATCACCAGTTCAGGGCGCCGGGCCCTGAACGTCCGGCTGAACAGCAAAGGCGCAGTGGCGGTCGGCATCGACTTCGGCAGGCGGCATCTGCGCGTCGTCCTGGCATCGCTGAGCTACCACGTCATCGCGGAAGAATCGGTACTGCTCCCACTCGGCCACCAGTCCGAGGAGGGCATCGACGCGGCCGTCCTGCTCCTTGACAAGCTCCTGCTGGAAAGCGGCGTTGACCGCGCCACCGTGGTGGGCGCCGGCGTCGGAATCCCGGGCCCAATCGACCGGCGCACCGGCACCGTAGCGCAGGGCGCCATCCTCCCGGAGTGGGTGGGGATCAACATCCTGCAGCACCTCGAGGAAACCCTCAAAATGCCCGTATTCGTTGACAACGACGCCAACCTGGGCGCGTGGTCGGAGGTCACCTGGGGGCCCCACACCGGGGTCAGCAACCTGATGTTCCTCAAGATCGGCTCGGGCATCGGCGCGGGCCTGATCCTCAACGGGGCACCCTACTACGGCACGGTCGGCATCACCGGGGAAATCGGCCATGCCACCATCCACGAGCACGGCCTGGTGTGCCGCTGCGGCAACCGCGGCTGCCTTGAAACCATCGCCTCCACCACCACCATGATCGAACTGCTCAGCCGGGGTGAAGACCCGCCCGCCAGCCCTGCGGACATTGTGCGAAAAGCCCAGTCCCGCGACCCCGCCACCCTGCGCGTGGTGGACGACGCCGGCCAGGCCGTGGGGCGTGCGCTGGGCAACGTGGCCAACCTGATCAACCCCGAGGTGATCGTGGTGGGCGGACCCCTGGCAGGGCTGGGCGACCTCCTGCTCGACCCCATCAGGCGGGGCCTGATCCGCCATGCCGTCCCGGTGGTCGGCGAGACCACCACACTGACGATGTCCTCGCTCGGAGACCGCGCCGAAGCCCTGGGAGCAGCGGCGCTCGTGTTCCGGCACGCCGGAATCCGCAGCACCTAGACCATTTCGTTATCCGGCAATTGCGTTAAAGACTTGACGACAACCGGTGTGATCCAGTTTACTTTTTCATCAGACGACCCCTGCGCTTTGCGGGGCGGACGAAGAAGTCACGCATTGGAGGCGTAAGGGCACATGACGTCCCATCCCACGCACACAGACCCCGTAATTTTGGAGATGCGCTCCATCACCAAGGAATTTCCCGGCGTCAAGGCATTGTCGGAAGTGAGCCTTCGCGTCAAGGCAGGCGAAATCCACGCCATCTGCGGCGAGAACGGCGCCGGCAAGTCCACCCTGATGAAGGTGCTCTCCGGTGTTTACCCGTACGGCAGCTACGACGGCGACATCGTGTACCAAAACGAGGTCCAGCAGTTCCGCGACATCCGGGCAAGCGAACAGGCCGGCATCGTGATCATCCACCAGGAACTGGCGCTGATCCCCGAACTGTCCATCATGGAGAACATCTTCCTGGGCAACGAACCCACCAAACGCGGAGTCATCGACTGGTCCGAAGCCAGGTTGCGCTCCACCGAACTGCTGGCCAGGGTGGGCCTGCGGGAAGACCCGGACACCCCCATCAAGGAAATCGGCGTCGGCAAGCAGCAGCTGGTGGAGATCGCCAAGGCCCTGAACAAGTCCGTGAAGATCCTCATCCTCGACGAGCCCACGGCGGCGTTGAACGAATCGGATTCCCAGCACCTGTTGGACCTGATGCTCGGCCTGAAGGGCAAGGGCATCACCTCGATCATCATTTCCCACAAGCTCAACGAGATCGAGCAGATTGCCGATTCCATCACCATCATCCGGGACGGTAAATCGATCGAGACGCTCGACGTCAAGGCCGACGGCGTGGACGAAGACCGCATCATCAAGGGCATGGTGGGCCGCGCCCTGGAATCCCGGTTCCCGGACCACACGCCCAAGATCGGAGAGGTGTTCTTCGAGGTCAAGAACTGGAACGTGGCCCACCCCCAGATCCAGGACCGCATGGTCTGCAAAAACTCGAACTTCTTTGTACGCCGCGGCGAGATCGTCGGGTTTGCGGGCCTCATGGGCGCCGGCCGCACCGAACTGGCACGGTCCGTCTTCGGCCGGTCCTACGGCCACTTTGTCTCCGGACAGGTCTACATGCACGGCAAGGAAGTAAACCTCAAGAGCGTTCACCAGGCCATCGACGCCGGCCTCGGCTACGTGACCGAGGACCGGAAGTCGCTGGGCCTGAACCTGCTCGATGACATCAAAACAACCACGGTGTCAGCCAACCTGGAGAAGATCAGCAAGCGCAGCGTGGTGGACACCAACAAGGAATTCGCAGTTGCCGAGGAGTACCGGAAGTCCCTGCGGACCAAGGCCCCTTCGGTGCAGGAGGGCGTGGCAAAGCTGTCCGGCGGGAACCAGCAGAAGGTTGTGCTGGCCAAGTGGATGTTCACGGACCCGGAACTGCTGATCCTGGACGAACCCACCCGCGGCATCGATGTGGGGGCCAAGTATGAGATTTACGGCATCATCCAGCAGCTGGCCAACCAGGGGAAGGGCGTGATCGTGATTTCCTCCGAACTGCCTGAACTGCTCGGACTCTCGGACCGCATCTACACCATTTTTGAGGGCGCCATCACGGGCGTACTCACCAAAGAGGAAGCGAGCCAGGAAAGCCTGATGAAGCTCATGACCTCCGCCCGAAAAGCCGCCTAATCCTCTGGAGCCTTCCAGAACCTTCCAGATACGAGGACCGAAAACAATGAACGCGCTCAAGAAACTCTTCGGAGGCGACACCCGCCAGTTCGGGATGATCTTTGCCCTGGTGGCTCTGATCGTTCTCTTCCAGTGGCTTACAGGCGGCATCACCCTCACCCCGGGCAACGTCATCAACCTCTTCAACGGAAACTCCTACATCCTCATCCTGGCCATCGGCATGGTGCTGGTGATCATCGCCGGGCACATCGACCTCTCAGTAGGCTCCGTGGCCGCCTTCGTGGGCATGGTGGTGGCCATCTGCATGCGGGACTGGCACCTGCCATGGTTCGTTGCCATCCTGCTGGGGCTGGGACTCGGCGCCCTGATCGGCGCGTGGCAAGGCATGTGGACTGCGTACGTGGGCATCCCGGCATTCATCGTGACCCTGGCGGGCATGCTGATCTTCCGCGGGGCACAGCAGTTTGTTGGCCAGTCCAACTCGATTCCCGTCCCGCGGGAATTCCAGTACATCGGTGCCGGCTACCTCCCGGAAGTGGGTCCGGACACCGGATTCAACAACCTCACGCTGCTCCTCGGCATTGCCGCCGTTGCCTTCGTCGTCTTCAGCGTTCTTCGGCGCCGGCGCACCAACAAAGCGCTCGGGGCGGAGACGGCGGAAACCTGGGTCACCGTCCTCAGGCTCGTCCTGATCTGCGGTGCCATCCTCTACGCAACGTACCTGTTCGCCACCGGCCGGCCCGGCACGTCCTTCCCCGTTCCTGGCCTCATCCTCGCTGTCATGGTCCTGGTCTACGGCTTCATCTCGTCCAAGACCGTGGTTGGCCGCCACGTCTACGCAGTCGGCGGCAACCGCCACGCGGCCGAACTCTCCGGCGTGAAATCGAAGAAAATCAACTTCCTGGTCATGATGAACATGTCCATCATCGCCGGCCTGGCCGGCATGATCTTCGTGGCCCGTTCCACCTCCGCCGGTCCTTCGGACGGCACCGGCTGGGAACTTGACGCGATCGCCGCCGTCTTCATTGGCGGCGCGGCAGTCACCGGCGGCGTGGGCACGGTCATCGGCTCCATCGTCGGAGGCCTGGTCATGGCTGTCCTGAACAACGGCCTGCAGCTGCTCAGCGTGGGCGCGGACTGGCAGTCCATGATCAAGGGCCTGGTGCTGCTGGTGGCCGTAGCCATCGACGTCTACAACAAGTCCCAGGGACGTGCCTCGATCATCGGGCTGATGATGAAGAACTTCAACCGCCCGTCGGGCGGCCCCGGCACACCGCTGCAGCCGGACGAAGTCACCTCCACCAGAGAAACCATTTCCCGGGAAGCCTGAGCATTTCAGCTTCCTGACCCAACACCCCCAAAAGAAAGTGGACACAGAAATGCGAATGTTTGGCAAAGCAGGAAAGGCAGCAGCGGTAGCTGCGATCGCAGCGTTGGCGCTGACAGGCTGCGGACGATCCGAACCAAGCAACTCGGGCGGCGGTGCCAGCGGCGGAACCGCCGGTTTCCCGCAGGACTCCGCGATCGGCGTCGCACTTCCCAAGAAGACCAGCGAAAACTGGGTGCTGGCCGAAAAGCTGTTCAACGACGGCCTCAACGGCGCCGGATTCAAGCCGACCGTCCAGTTCGCCAATAACGGTGTGGCGGAGCAGCAAAACCAGATCAGCGCCATGATCGCCAAGGGCGCCAAGGTGATTATTGTGGGCGCCCTCGACGGCTCCCAGCTGGGGACCCAGCTCCAGCAGGCCAAGGACGCAGGCGCCACCATCATCGCTTACGACCGTCTCCTGCTGAACACCGCCAACGTGGATTACTACGTGGCTTATGACAACTTCAAGGTCGGCGTACTCCAGGGCCAGGCCCTGCTGGACGGCATGAAGGCCAAGAAGGCCGCGGGTCCCTACAACATCGAGCTGCTGGCCGGTTCGCCGGATGACGCCAACGCGAAGGTCTTCTTCGACGGCGCCATGTCGGTCCTCAAGCCGAAAATCGACGACGGCACCCTGAAGGTGCTTTCCGGTCAGACCACCTTTGAAAAGGCCGTCACCCAGGACTGGAAGGCTGAGAACGCCCAGCGCCGCATGGATACCCTCCTGACCGGTTCCTACGGGACGGCCTCGCTGGACGGTGTCCTCTCCCCCAACGACACCCTCGCCCGCGCCGTCATCACATCCGTCAAGGCGGCCGGCAAGCCTATTCCGGTCATCACCGGACAGGACTCCGAAGAGGAATCGGTCAAGTCCATCCTGGCCGGCGAGCAGTACTCCACCATCAACAAGGACACCCGCAAGCTCGTGGAGCACGCGATCGTCATGGTGAAGGACCTGCAGGCCGGCAAGACCCCTGAAATCAACGATGACAAGTCCTACAACAACGGCACGAAGGTGGTTCCGGCCTACCTGCTTCCGCCGGTCATCGTCACCGCAGCCAACGTGAAGACGGCCTACGTGGACGATCCGGTACTCGGCCCGCTCACCAAGTAACGCTCACCCAGTAAGACTCACCGAATAACCTGCATCACCGGGCCCCGGCCCGCCGGCAACGGCGGACCGGGGCCTTCTGCTGCCCCCACCCGGGACGCTCTCTCACTTACTGCACGTTTCCGGGCAACCCTCTCGCACCGGATCCGCGGAATAACGGGGGCAGCCGGGATTCACAGCCTCCGCATAGGAATGCCACCGCACGTGCACAGCAGCACTCAGCACTGTTGGAGCAGAAGCCCGCACCAGGCGGGCCGTGTCCCGAGGAGTACAGTGAGCGTCCTTGCCCGGAGTATTGGCAACGCCTTCAGAAACAAAGTCCGAACAGCGGCAGTGGTGGCGGTCCTTGCGGTCGCAATCGGGCTGGCACTTGCCATGCTGGTGGCAAACCAGGCTGTCGGCGCGAAAGTCCAGGAGCTCAACGACTCCGTGGGAACTGTCCTGACCGTCAACCCTGCAGGCGGCCAGGGCTTCGAAGGCGGCGGCGAGCCGCTGACTGCCGGGCAGGCCGCAACGGCGGCCGCCGTCCCCAACGTAAGCTCCGTCGTCGGAACCAGTTCCCTCCGGCTCCGCAACGCCACCGAAGCGGCGGCGCAAGTGGCGGCGCAGGCAGCCGCCCAGGCGTCGGGCAGCACCCAAACCGGCCCCGGTGCCGGGCAGGGCGGTCCGGGCGGCGCGTCCGCCGCAACCCTCACCACCAGCCTCACCGCCGCCATCGACGCCGGTACTCTCGGCGGACGCAACCAGGCCGCCAACGGTGCCACCGGCACCAACGGCACAACCACAACGCAGCCGGCCCGCTCGCTTCCCATCACCGCCACCGGCACCGGGGACGGGGTTGACAGCACCGGCAAGGCCCTAACCATCACCGAGGGCGCCGGCCTCGGCGACTACACGGTGGAATCCGCCAACGCCCTGCTGGGCACCACCCTGGCAGCGAAGAATAACCTCACGGTCGGTTCCACTTTCACCATCAATGACCGGACCTTCACGGTCGCCGGCCTCTTCGATGCCGGAACGGCCTTCGGCAACAACTCTCTCTACATGACCCTCCCCACCGCGCAGAGCCTCGCTGAACTCCCCGGCGAACTGTCGTCCATGATCGTCACGGTGAACAGCCTGGACAACGTCGAATCGACCAAAACAGCGCTGCAGTCGGCGCTCGGAACGGACAAGGCCGACGTCACCCAGGGCCAGAACCTCCAATCAGCGGTCAGCTCCCTCGGCAGCGTCAAGAACATCTCGTTTATCGCGTTCGTCGCGGCCCTCGGCACGGCCGGGCTGATCATCCTGCTGATCATGGTGATGCTGGTCCGGGAGCGCCGGCGGGAAATCGGCGTCCTGAAAGCTATCGGTGCACCGAACCGTACCATCGGCCTGCAGTTTGTGCTTGAGGCGCTCGTACTCGTGGCCCTGGGCAGCGCGGTGGGTGCCGCCGTCGCATCATTTGCGAGCGGGGGCATCGCTTCCGCGCTGATCAGCAGCAATACGAGTACGACGGCGGCAGGCGCCGCCGGTCGCGCGGCCGGCGGGCCGGGCGGGGCCGGGTTCCCCGGCGGTTTCCAGGGTGGCCAGGGCGGGCCGTTCGGCGGCGCCTCCCAGTTGCTGACCTCGGTCACGGCGAGCGCTTCCCCCGGTGTCATCGCCGCCGGCATCGCTGCGGTGTTCGGCGTGGCCATCATCGGCGCACTGGTCCCGGCGCTGCTCACGGCGCGCATCCGTCCCATCGAAGTCCTGCGAGGAGAGTAATCATGATTGAAGTCAAGAATCTGGTCCGCACGTTCAACTCCGGCGACCGCACCATCAAACCCGTCAACGATGTGAGCTTTGTGTTGGAGCAGGGCACGCTGGCATCCATCGTGGGCAAGAGCGGCAGCGGCAAGAGCACCCTGTTGTCCCTCCTCGGTGCGCTCGACAAACCCACCAGCGGAGACGTCGTCGTGAACGGCGTAAGTCTCGCCGCGATGCCCGACGGCAAGCTGACGGAGTACCGCCGGCGGGACATCGGTTTTGTGTTCCAGCAGTTCAACCTCATTCCCAACCTCTCTGCGGTGGACAACGTGATGCTCCCCATGGAGTTCGCCGGCGTCCGGAAGTCAGTGCGGTCTGCCCGCGCGAAGGAACTGCTGGAGCAGGTCCAGCTGGACCCGGACAAGCAGGAGCGGCGCATCAACCGGCTCTCGGGCGGCGAGCAGCAGCGGGTGGCAATTGCCCGCGCGCTGGCCAACGAGCCCAAGCTGATCCTCGCGGATGAGCCCACCGGCAACCTGGACGAGCAGACCGGTGACCACATCATCGAGCTCCTCAGCGCACTCAGCCGTGACCACAACACCACCATCCTGGTGGTGACCCACGACAGGGCACTGGCTAATAAGACGGACCGCCGCTTCAGGCTCCAGCAAGGGAGGTTGACGGAGGAAACGGTCCGGGCGCACGCCACTGCGTCGGCCTGATTTTGGGGGCGGCGTCCGGGGCGGGAGTTCCTGCCCCGGATGCCGTCATTTTCTGCATGTTTCCCGCAGGCCTCCGAAACCCACGGAAGCGCTCCGGCACCCAGGGTGAGAGGATGGGCAGCATGAGCGCGCTAATTGCCAAGCCGTGGTTGTCCAGCCAGCCTGATCAGGACCCGCGGTCCGCCACGGGAAGGCCGCTGCGCTGGGGCGTCATTGCCACCGGCGGGATTGCCCGGTCCGTGTCGCGGGACCTGGCGCTCCTCGCGGACGCGGAGCTGTACGCCGTCAGTTCCCGCGGCCGGGACACGGCGGAAAGCTTCGCTACCGCCTACGATTTCACCCGGAGCTACTGGGACGACGGCGGCGTTCCCGGGTACCAGCATTTGCTCGCCGATGACGCGGTGGACGTTGTCTACGTGGCCACGCCGCACGCGCAGCACCACCGGATTGTGCTTGCGGCGCTGAATGCCGGCAAGCACGTCCTGTGTGAGAAGGCCTTCACCATCAACGCGCGGGAGGCCAGCGAGCTGGTGGCCGTGGCGCGTGAACGGAAGCTCTTCCTGATGGAGGCGATCTGGAGCCGGTTCCTGCCGGGGATGCAGCGGGCTTTCGAGATTGCCGCGTCCGGCGAATTGGGTGAGGTGCATTGGGTGACCGCCGATCTGGGCTTCCCCGCCCCCTACTCCCCGACCTCACGGCTGTGGGCACGGCAGGACGGTGGCGGGGCCCTCCTGGACATCTCGGTGTACCCGCTGCTCTGGGCCGTGGGGACGCTGGGATTCCCGCAGACCGTCAGCGCCACCGGCTTCATCAATGACGACGGCGTGGACGCCCAGAATGCGTTGACGCTCGGCTACAACCACGGCGCGCAGGCCCAGCTGACGTCGTCGCTGCTGGCGTTCGGCCCCCGGACCGCCACGGTGGCCGGAAGCCTCGGCTACCTGCAGAGCGTGGGCTCCATCAATAATCCGCGCGAACTGGTGATCGGCATCGGCCTGGGTGAGCTTCGCACGGAGCCGTTCGACACGGTTGGCCTGGGCTACACGTACGAGCTCCGGGAGGTGACGCGCTGCATCCAGCAGGAAGTCACCGAAAGTCCCGTCATGCCGCTGGACGATTCCATCAAGACCATGCGCCTCTTTGACGGGGTTCGCGGGCAGCTGGGCCTCAGCTATCCGAACGACTCCCACTGACTGATCGCCAGGCGGGCAACCAAGAGATTAGTAAGCTTGCTTGATTATTTGGGGATTTCCCTAGACGAGCTGCCTGCAACAGTCTTACTCTGTAGACATCGTCGGTCTCAACGATACGTACTGGGGGTGGTACGCGTGGCAAAGGTTCGTTCGCCATGGCATCTGCTCCGCCCACTCTTCCTCGCAGGTGCGGTCACCGCCGCCTGGCTGACCCTGTCCGCGTCCGCGGCCTCGGCCGACTCCCCCAATGAATCCGGTTCATTGCTTGGCGGGGTCTCATCATCGGTTTCGTCGCTCGCTGCGCCTCTCACGGACGTAGCCATTCCACGTGTGGAGGCCACCGTCCCAGCCCCCGCTGCTTCATCGGCGGGGATGCTGCGGCCGGTGACCGGCAATCTGTCGCACATCGCTGATGAGCTCATGGCCGCGGTCCCCGTGGTGAACACCGTTGTTCCTTCGGGGACCGTTTCTGCAGTGACCGTTCCCGTTGCCGCCATAGCCGATGCTGTTGGAGCCGGACTGGTCGATGCTGCCGTTCCTCCGCTCGTTGAGGCAGTTCCCGTTCTCCAGCCTGTTGTTCAGCCCGTTACTGACCTGATAACGGGCGAAACGCCGTTGCCTGAGGTTCTGCCTGGTGTTTTGGTTCCGTCAGACGACCTCTCCGAGTCGTTGGGGCCGGAGACCGCAGTGCTGCAACCGGCGGTTGAGGTAGCTGCCCCAACGTCAGGAAACCCGCCCGCCGATGCACCGACGTCAGCCGCAGGCATCCCTTACGCATCTGCTCATCCTGCGGCCTCCGCTGCGCCCGCTTATCAGGCAGCCTCTGAACCAGAGCTGACCGAAGATCCGGCGCCCGCACCGGTTCCGGCACCTGCGGCTCCCGGTTCTGCTGCAGGAGGTGGCGCCTCGCCCGCCGGCAGCTCAGGCGCTGCCGCGTGGCTTGATGACTTCGATCTTGACCTGCCACTGTCGGGCACCTACCCGGTCAGCGGAGCATCCGAGCATTCCCCTTCACCGGTGTCATTCGATCCCGGTTCCTCACCTGACTAGTTGGGCCCCCTCTGCCTTTTTCATGGCAGAACACGGCCATCGGGTTGCTGCATTGCGGCCCAATCAACCTGTCAGGAGACACTCATCATGCATTCCAATCTTCGCAAAGGGCTGCTTGGCACCCTCTTCGCCGGCGGCCTCCTAGCCTTCGGCGCCACCGCGGCCCATGCCGCAGACACAACCAGCGGACCGGACCTTACGGCCTCCGCACTGGTCTCAGCGGCGACATCCGCAAACTCGACGACGTTGGGCCTGCTGGGTGGCTCAACGCAGACGGACACGACGGATGTCGCCGCTGCCCTCGACGTCAATCTTGGCCTCGGCAATGGCCTCGTTGGCAGCACCACCAGCGCCGCTGACGGGGGAACCACCGCCGACGTCACCGCCGCAGCCAACCTGGGCCTCGGCGACGGCCTGCTCGGCGCCACCACCGGAAGCTTAGGAACGGCACCTGCAGTAACCGCCGACGTCGGTCTGGGGCTTGGCACTGACATCGGGGCGGTTGGTTCCGATCAGGTCAGCTCAGGCACCGAGGCTTCCGCTGCTGCAGATGCCGCGGTGGACCTCGGCCTTGGACTGGATAACGGCGGACTCCCGAACGATGCAACCCTTGGCGCCTGCGTTGCCGTCGCACTTGGCGGATCGGCTGATTGCGCTGGCACACCGGGCACCACCGACCCGGGCACCACCAACCCCGGAGCCGCGGACCCAGGCACTACCAACCCCGGCACCACCGACCCCGGAACAGGTTCGGACTCCCCCGGCATCAGCGTCCTACCTGCCGGCACTACCAGCGGCGCCGTCGCAGTATCCGAAGGCACCGTAACAGGAGGCGCAGTAGCCGGAGCAACAGTCACCGGAGGAATGCTGTCAGGAGCGACGGACACTGCCTCCGCAACCTCGCAGGGCAGCACTGGCATGCTGGCCCGGACCGGACTTGATGCCTCACTGATCCCGCTCGCCCTAATTCTCCTCATCGGCGGCGCGCTGCTGCTCAAGCGCCGCCGCACCTCCTAGCCGCACCCTCAAGCCACATCCCAGAGGGGGCCCGGAGGGGAAAACCCCACCGGGCCCGCCACCGTACGGCCCCTCGCGCCCGGAATGAGCGGCGCTGAAAGGAGGTGGGCCACCGCAGAGCCCCATCAACAGCACTCATCCTTGTTACCGACGGTCCGGCTGGGAAGCCCTTATGGCTCCCAACCGGGCCATCGGTGTGCGCGCCAACTGAACCGAAGTAGCCTTAGTATCCAAGTCCGCAAGTATGATTTGGTGTACAACAGTGCCCCGGGGCACACCGGGAGGACGGTTATCGTGGCGGAATCGCCCAGCTCGCTCAGGAATGACGTGATCGGTGGACGCTATCGGTTGGGTGAGGTTGTCGGCAGAGGCGGGATGTCCACTGTCTACTGCGCCCGGGACGAAAATCTGGGCCGGGACGTAGCCCTGAAGCTCTTTGTCCCGCAGGCATCAGACGCTGACGAGCTCAAACGCCAGGAAGCCGAAATCCAGCTGCTGGCCACCCTCAACCATCCCAGCCTGGTCACCCTGTTCGACGCCGGAATCGATACCCGTCTCGCAGACGAACCTCGGCCGTTCCTGACCATGGAGCTGGTGGAGGGACAGGACCTTCGCAGCCGCATCAGTCACAGCCCCGTCCCCCTCGATGAGCTGGCCGTGATCGGGGCGGGCATAGCCGACGCGCTGGCCTACGTCCACGGCTTGGGCATCATCCACCGCGACATCAAGCCCGGCAACATCCTGCTGGTACAGATCCGCCCGGGCGAGCCCCTGCGGCCCAAGCTGACGGACTTCGGCATCGCCAGGATCGTCGACTCAACGCGCCTCACCGCCACCGGAACCATGGTGGGCACGGCGGCTTACCTCAGCCCGGAGCAGGCCCTGGGCTCGCCGTTGTCTCCCGCCACAGACATCTACTCCTTCGGGCTGGTCCTGCTGGAGTGCATCAAACAAACAGTGGAGTTTCCAGGAAACGCAGTGGAGTCCGCCGTTGCCCGCCTGCACCGTGCACCCGAAATCCCGGCCGGCGTCCCGTCCGAATGGGCTGACCTGATCCGCTCCATGACAGCCATCGAACCCCTGGAACGGCCAGCCGCTTCCGACGTCGAAGCGGTGCTTCGCCGGGCCCTGGTCTCACCCGTGTCCACCCCTGGCGAACTCGCCACGGAGACCACCCGGGTGCTCCCGGCCATGCCGTTCAGGCCGCCCTCCATCGCCGTCACGGCCGAATCAAAGCTGCCCCGTGTGCGCCGGGGAAGGCGTTTCTGGCTTGCCGTTTCCCTGGGGATAGTTGCCATCGTGGCTGCCGCAACGGCGATGACCGTCAGCCTCGCCTCAGAGTCAACTCCCGACGTCGTCCCCTACCCCACTGTCAGCGGCGCCCTGGGTGACCATCTCCAGGAACTTCAAAAGAGCGTGAAGCCATGACCGCGCGGTGGAGTGGCCGCGGTGCTTTCCGCACGGCGTTTGCGGCGGCGGTCCTGCTGCTGGCCGGGTCGCTGGCAGCCTGCGGTCCCGTGGACTCGGGCCTGAAGCAGGACACCGCGGCGCAGCTCCAGCAGCGGGTGCTCACCGTCAGCCAGGCCGCCGCGGCCAATGACGCCACGGGAGCCCTTGCCGCTTTGGCGGACCTGGAGGCGGACCTGGCCGCGGCTGCCGGCAACGGGTCCGTGTCCGAGGACCGCCGACGGTCAATAGTGACCGCCGTTGCAGCCGTCCGCGCTGACCTCAATGAAGCCGTAGCAGCGGCGGCAGCCGCCAAGGCCGCCGAGGATGCCGCCGCGGCGCAACGGCAGGCCGAAGCGGATGCCGCGGCGGCAGCTGCCAAAAGCGCCGCGCCGGCCCCACCGGCCCCTGCACCCGCAGACAACAAGGGCAGTAACGGAAACAGCGGCAAGGGCAAGGGCAAGGACGGCTGACACAGCCAACCTCGATCCTGGACCCTGCCTACTAAACTCACGAACAGCAAAAACGCGGCGCCCCGGTTTCCCGGGGCGCCGCGTTTATTGCCTGCTGTGTGTTACTTCAGGGTCGCGATGACCTTGTTCAGCGTGGCGGAGGGGCGCATGACGGCCGACGCCTTGGCCTCGTCCGGACGGTAGTAGCCTCCGATGTCCACCGGGGAGCCCTGCACTGCGGCCAGCTCGCCCACGATGGTCTCCTCGTTGGAGCCCAGCTCACCGGCCACGGCGGCGAAGGATGCCGCAAGCTCGGCGTCCTCGGTCTGCTTGGCCAGTTCCTCAGCCCAGTAGCGGGCCAGGAAGTAGTGGCTGCCGCGGTTGTCCAGCTCGCCTGCACGGCGGCTCGGGGACTTGTTCTCCAGCAGGAATGTGCCGGTCGCCCTGTCGAGAGTGTCGGCCAGGACCTGCGCGCGGGCGTTGTCCGTGGTGGTTGCCAGGTGCTCGAAGCTCACTGCCAAGGCCAGGAACTCGCCCAGGCTGTCCCAGCGGAGGTGGTTTTCCTTGAGCAGCTGCTGGACGTGCTTCGGAGCCGATCCGCCGGCGCCGGTCTCGAACAGTCCGCCGCCGTTCATCAGCGGAACCACCGAAAGCATCTTGGCGCTGGTTCCGAGTTCCAGGATGGGGAACAGGTCCGTGAGGTAATCGCGCAGCACGTTGCCGGAGACGGAGATGGTGTCCTCACCCTTGCGGATGCGCTCCAGGGTGAACGCGGTGGCCTTCTCCGGGGACATGATCTGGATGTCCAGGCCCTCGGTGTCGTAGTCCTTGAGGTACTCGTTGACCTTGGCGATGAGGTTGGCATCGTGGGCGCGGGTCTCGTCAAGCCAGAACACGGCGGGGGTCTTGGAGGCGCGTGCGCGGGTCACGGCAAGCTTGACCCAGTCGCGGATGGGGGCGTCCTTGGTCTGGCAGGCGCGCCAGATGTCACCTTCGGAGACCGAGTGTTCGATCAGTACGTTGCCGGTGCCGTCAACGATCTGGACCGTGCCGGCTTCCTGGATTTCGAACGTCTTGTCGTGGCTGCCGTATTCCTCGGCGGCCTGGGCCATGAGGCCGACGTTGGGGACGGTGCCCATGGTGGTGGGATCGAAGGCGCCGTTGGCGCGGCAGTCATCCACCACAACCTGGTAGATGCCGGCGTAGGAGCTGTCCGGGAGGACAGCCAGAGTGTCGGCTTCCTTGCCGTCCGGGCCCCACATGTGGCCGGAGGAGCGGATCATGGCCGGCATGGAGGCGTCAACAATGATGTCGGACGGCACGTTCAGGCTGGTGATGCCCTTGTCCGAGTCCACCATGGCCAGGGCGGGGCCGTCGTCGAGGCCCTTCTGGATGAGGGACTTGACGCCTTCGCGGACGTCCTCGGGCAGGTCGTCGAGGCCGTTCATGATGGCAGCCAGGCCGTTGTTCGGGCTCAGGCCCGCGGCGGAAAGCTGCTTGCCGTAGGTTGCAAAGAGTTCGGAGAAGTAGGCCTTCACCACGTGGCCGAAGATGATGGGGTCCGAGACCTTCATCATGGTGGCCTTCAGGTGGGCGGAGAACAGCACGCCCTCTTCCTTGGCGCGGGCAACCTGTGCCTTCAGGAACTCGTCGAGGGCGGCTGCGCGCATCACGGTGCCGTCGATCACTTCGCCGGCAAGAACCGGGAAAGCCTTCTTCAGGACCTTCACGGAGCCATCTTCGCGGACCAGCTGGATGGTGATGGTGCCGTCGGCGTCGATCACCACGGACTTCTCGTTGGAGCGGAAGTCGTCGGCGCCCATGGTGGCCACGTTGGTCTTGGAGTCCGCGGACCAGGCACCCATGGAGTGCGGGTTCTGGCGGGCGTAGTTCTTCACGGACAGCGGGGCACGGCGGTCCGAGTTGCCTTCGCGCAGGACCGGGTTCACGGCGGAGCCCTTGATCTTGTCGTAGCGCGAGCGGATGGCCGTCTCTTCGTCGGAGGAGGGGTTGTCCGGGTAGTCCGGCAGGTTGTAGCCCTGGCCCTGGAGTTCGGCGATCGCGGCCTTCAGCTGCGGGATGGAAGCGCTGATGTTCGGCAGCTTGATTATGTTGGCTTCCGGCGTCTTCGCCAGTTTACCGAGTTCAGCAAGGGCGTCACCGGTCTGCTGCTCCGGGGTGAGGTAGTCACCGAACACGGAGATGATGCGGCCTGCGAGCGAGATGTCACGGGTCTCCACCTCCACACCTGCAGTCGAAGCGAACGCCTCGATGATCGGCAAGAACGAATACGTAGCCAGCATCGGCGCTTCGTCGGTGTGGGTATAGATAATCTTGGACATGCGCGGGCGTCTCCCTGGAGGTCGGCTTTGGAAATTTGGTCTATTTCACCACCCCCAACTTACCCGAGGACACGGCTTTGGGCCCTACCCGGGACCGCCGGACGCCCCCGTATTACCGCACTTTTGGGGGCACTGGAGAACGCACGACGGCGGCAGGCACCTAGGTGGGGCCAGTCGCCGTCGGGCATTAACGCCGGCGGGTACCGGCATTGGTGAGGCGCCAGTCAGCGCCTTTTGTGGGGAATATCACTGGGCCACAGCTGCACGTACTTGGGGTCCTGGCGGCGCAGTTCTTCCGTCGCGGTGAATGTATGGACCGGGTCGACGTCGCGCAGTTGGAGAGCCGCGGTGAACGCCTCCATATCGGGGACAGCGGTCTCCGCTGGCGCGCCGCCTGCAAAATGCCGGCCTTTTGCTGTGGATTTCTTGGCGGATTTCCAAAATGCAGTCACGTTGGGCCCCAAATTTCGCTCGAAGTCCGGAGCCCAGATCGGACATGTCAGTAGTCACTAAAAAGTACCCTGTGACCTGAGCTTTTACCAGAGTGACGCGCCATTAAGGACGGCACTACTATTTACAAAAGTCGTTGTGCATCGGTAGGTTCTACTGGTCACGGGCGGGCCTCCTAAGGCCGCCCTCTCCCCCGCTCAGACAGGACAATCATGACGCGAACCAGGTCCTTGGCGGCCAGTCTCCTCAGCCTTTCGGCAGCTGCCATGTTGGCGCTGGTTGGCGCCGGCACGGCGAATGCCGCCCCGCCGGCGCCGGGCGTTCAGCCGGCCCCCGCCCTTGCCAGTGTGAAGGTGGACAGCACCGGTGCGGCGGAATATTGGACACCGGAACGCATGCTGGCGGCTATACCCGGCGATACCCTGGCAGGCTCCGCGAAAGAACGTCCGGCGACTGCCCCCGACGCCGTGACCAAGGGCAAAAACACCAAAGTGAAGCCACACAAGGCAAGCAAGGTAAACAGCAGCAGCCAGAAGTTCGCGCAGACGGCTGACGCGGTGGACCACATCGGCAAGGTCTTCTTCACCATGGGCGGGTTCAACTACGTCTGCTCCGGCAACGCCGTCACTTCCGCCAACGAAAGCACCGTGGCCACAGCCGGGCACTGCGTCAACGAAGGTCCGGGCGCGTTCGCAACCAACTTCATCTTTGTTCCCGCCTACGACAACGGCAACGAACCCTACGGCCGGTGGACCGCCAAGTCACTGCACACCACACCCCAATGGAAGACCACGGGGGACATCGCCTTCGATACCGGCTTCGCGGTCATGAACCCTAACGCGGACGGGGATACCCTCACCGCCGTAGTGGGAAGTTCCGGCGTCGAATTCGGTGCGGACCGGGGTATGAGCTACACCTCCTACGGCTACCCTGCCGCCAAGCCCTACGACGGCGAGCAGCTGTGGAGCTGCCAGGGCAACGCGTCGAACGACACCAGGCACCCGGAGTTCAACACGCAGGGCATCCCGTGCACCATGACGGGCGGTTCCTCAGGCGGGCCGTGGCTTCTCAACAACGACACGCAGAACTCCATTAACAGCTACGGGTACAACGACGGCAACGTCATGTACGGCCCGTACTGGGGTGCCGACATAGAAGGCACCTACAAGCTTGCCGAAACAGCCTAGGAAGACGCCCGCCCCGGCCCGGGGCCCAAATCCGGAGCCGGGGATGGATTCCGCCAGCCACAGCACATCGGACCAGACGCCCGAGGAGATCCTCGCCTACTGGACCCCCGAGCGGATGGCGGAGGCCAAGCCCCGCGAGCTTCGGATCCCGGAGCCCGCTCCCCATCGCCCGGAGGATGACGAAGGCCCCGCACCGGATCCTTCCTGAATTCCCGTTAAACGCCCGACGGCGGCCCTCCCCACAGTTGGGGAGGGCCGCCGTCGGGCGTTTCGGCTTCGCCGCGTGTCAGTGGAAGAAGTGGCGGGCACCCGTGAAGTACATGGTGATGCCGGCCGCGTTGGCCGCGGCAATGACTTCCTCGTCCCGGACGGAACCGCCCGGCTGGACCACGGCGCGCACACCGGCGTCGATCAGGATCTGCAGTCCGTCGGCGAACGGGAAGAACGCGTCCGATGCCGCGACGGCCCCGCGGGCACGCTCAGGTGCGCCGGCACCGCTGGCGTTCGAGGCACCGCCGGCACCTTCGACGTCGGACTCCACCTGGAGGCCCAAGGTGTTGGCGCGTTCCACGGCGAGCTTGCAGGAGTCGAGGCGGTTGACCTGGCCCATGCCGATGCCCACGGCAGCGCCGTTGTCGGCCAGCAGGATGGCGTTGGACTTGGCTGCGCGGCAGGCGGTCCAGGCAAAGGCCAGGTCCGCGAGGGTCTTCTCGTCCGCGGCGTCGCCGGCGGCTAGGGTCCAGTTGGCGGGGTTGTCGCCGTCGGCGTCCACCTTGTCGGTGGCCTGGACCAGCATGCCGCCGGAGACCTGGCGGAACTCCGTGGGGTACCGGCCGTAGCCCTCCGGCAGGGCCAGCAGGCGGATGTTCTTCTTCTTGGAGAGGATTTCCACGGCTTCGGGTTCGAAGGCCGGGGCGATGACCACCTCCGTGAAGATGCCTGCCACCGTGCGGGCCATGCCGGCGGTCACGGTGCTGTTGGCCGCGATGACACCACCGAAGGCGGAAACGGGATCGCAGGCGTGGGCCTTGGCGTGGGCGTCGGCGATGGGGTCTTCAGCGTCCTTGGAGCCGACCGCGACGCCGCACGGGTTGGCGTGCTTGATGATGGCGACGGCGGGCTCGGTGAAGTCGAACGCGGCGCGGAGGGCGGCGTCGGCGTCGACGAAGTTGTTGTAGCTCATGGCCTTGCCGTGGAGCTGGTCTGCCTGGGCGATGCCGGCGGGGGCGGCCTTGTCCACGTACAGCGCGGCCTGCTGGTGCGGGTTTTCGCCATAGCGGAGGACCTCGGAGCGTTCCAGGGAGAGCCCGGCGTAGGCGGGCCAGTCGATGATGCCGTCGCCGTCCTCATCCTTGAACTGGCTGGCAGTCCAGGACGCAACTGCGTTGTCGTACGCGGCGGTGTGGGCGAACGCCTTCGCGGCCAGCCGGCGTCGGGTCTTCAGGTCAAAGCCGCCTGCGGCGGCGGCTTCGACGACGGAGCCGTAGAAGCCGGGGTCCACCACAATGGCGACGGCGGCGTGGTTCTTCGCTGCCGAACGCACCATGGCGGGGCCGCCGATGTCGATCTGCTCCACCACGTCATCCTGCCCGGCGCCGGACTTGACCGTCTCCACGAACGGGTACAGGTTCACCACCACGAGGTCGAAGGTCTCGATCTCCATTTTGGCCAGCGTCTCCATGTGCGCCGGGACGCGGCGGTCAGCGAGGATGCCGCCGTGGACCCGCGGGTGCAGGGTCTTGACGCGGCCGTCCAGCATCTCCGGGGAGCCGGTGACTTCCTCGACTTCCTGGACCGGGATGCCGGCCGCCGCGATCTTCTTGGCGGTGGAGCCGGTGGAGACAATCTTCACGCCTGCTGCGTGGAGTCCTTTGGCGAGCTCTTCCAGACCGGTCTTGTCGTAGACCGAGATCAGGGCCCGGCGGATGGGAACCCGGTCGATGGATACACGTTCAGGCTGCGTGAAGCTCACAAAAGTCTCCGTCTTTATGTCGCGGACCAGGGCCGCGGGTGGGCCGCGGGTGGTGGGGATAGGGTCAGTTTATCGTGTCGCGCCTTGCCTCCGTTTGCGCGGCTGCCACCCAGGCCTCCTGCAACTTCGCATGCCTCTAAGATTTAGGCAGGAGGCTGCGATGAATATTTACACCACTGTGCCCAGCGGCGAACAGGTGGTCCAGGAACTGCCGTGGCGGTGGAAGGTCCAGGGCCGGATCTTCGTGATCGGCGGCCTCGGCTTTATGTTTGACGCCTGGGACGTGACGCTCAACGGCATCCTGATCCCGCTGCTCTCCACCCATTGGGCCCTGTCGGCCGGTGAAGTCGCCTGGGTGGGAACGGCCAACCTCATCGGCATGGCGCTGGGCGCTTTTGTCTGGGGAACCATCGCGGACACCATCGGGCGGAAGAAGGCGTTCACGGCAACGCTGCTGATTTTCTCGCTGTTCACCGTGCTGGGCGCCTTCTCTCCCGATTTCGTGTGGTTCTGCGTGTTCCGCTTTATGGCCGGTTTCGGTCTGGGCGGCTGCATTCCCGTGGACTATGCGCTCGTTGGCGAGTTCACGCCCCGGAAGCAACGCGGCAAGGTCCTCACCGCGATGGACGGCTGGTGGCCGGTGGGCGCTGCCCTGGCCGGCTTCATCTCCGCCGGGCTGGTGGGTATTTTCGGGGACTGGCGGCTGACCATGCTGGTCATGGTGCTGCCGGCGCTGCTGGTGTTCTGGATCCGGCGCAGCGTTCCGGAATCTCCGCTGTTCCTGATCCGGAAGGGCCGGCGGGAGGAAGCGGCCAAGGTCATTGACGACCTCGTAACAGCTACGGGCGCCGAACCCCGCGCGTACAGCCTGCCCGACGCGCAGGACGTTCCGCGGCTGTCCGCCGGCAGTGCGTGGCACCAGCTGCGCCTCGTGTGGCAGTTCAACTGGAAGATCACGGCGACCGCGTGGGCCCTCTTCTTCTCGATCCTGCTGGTCTATTACCTGTCCCTGACGTGGATGCCCAGGATCCTGATCGGTGCCGGTTTCGCCGAATACAAGGCCTTTGTGACCACGGCGTCCATGTCCGCCGTGGGCCTGTTGGGCGTCATCGTGGCAGCCCTGCTGGTGGAGCGTGTGGGCCGGAAGTGGATCCTGGCCATCACCGGCCCGCTCGCCGCGCTGACACTGGTGGTCGTGGCGTTTGTGGTGGATATCCCGTCGGCGGCGATCTTCTGGCTGCTCGTCTTCGGCTTCGTCGTCCAGGTGGCCATACCGGTCCTCTACGCCTACGTGTCAGAGCTGTACCCCACGGAGCTGCGCGGCACCGGCTTCGGCTGGGCCTCCACGTTCTCCCGGCTGGGTGCTGGCTTCGGGCCGCTCATTTTCGCCAACTACTTCTGGCCGGAGCTGGGCCTGGCCACATCCTTCGCCCTGGCCGGGGGCCTGGTCCTGGTGGCCGTGCTGTGGATGGCGTTCTTCTCCCCCGAAACCAGGCTGCGCCGCCTCGACTAGGGGCGCACCACCGCCGCTCCATCCCTCCTCCCAACTGACTCGCATTTAACGTCGCCATTCGCCCGTTTCACGACGTTAAATGCCAGTCAGTTGGGGCGCCAGCCACGGCTTAGCAGCGCCGTGCGGACCTTGGCGACGGCGGCCCGTGCCTCGTTCTGCATGTGACGTTTTGAGATCCTGACCGGCAACCAGCCAGCCCGCGCGAAGTCCTCCTCCCGGGCGATGTCCCTGACGATCTGTGCCGCCTCGGAGTGCCCCTCGCCTTCGTACTCCACCGCGACGCGGTGCTCCGGATACGCCAGATCGGGTTGACGCACGACGCCGACACTGAGCTCCGTGGGCACGTTCAGTTGCGGTTCCGGCAGCCCCGCGTACTCCAGTGCCAGCCTAAGCCTGGTTTCCGGGGCAGAATCAGCCCCCACCCGTGCCTGTTCAAGCGCAAGGCGCGCCTTCCGGATTCCCGGGGTCCCCTTATGACGGTCCAGCATGTCTGCCAGATCGTCCGTCGTTGCGAAAGGCTCAGACCTCGCCTCGAAGTCCGGCCGCGGAATCCTCAGCAGGTGATCTGCAACCACCGTCAGCTCCTCGACGCTCATCTTGCGGGAGCAGTCGAGCCATGTCCGGGTCCGGGACGTGATGAGCAGACCGTTGTGGCTCACGATTTCATCGGCAAAGAACTGACCGACATGCCCAACTACCTGCCGGCGTCGCACGATGGCCATCGTGTCGGGACGCGAAATGTGAACCCGGCCGTCGTCGGCTCCGGGCAGGAAACCGGGAAAGTCCCACTGAGCGAAAGCGGTGGCATGGGACGCAGCCGAAAACGGAGTCACCACCGTATACGGCCTAATACTGCCTGCGCCATCGGAAGATTCAGCCAAAGGGATACGTATTCCGCGGCTGGGGACCCCGAGTCCTTTGTACCGCAGGCGCCCTAAGCTGACGCCGGCGTCGGCGGCCTCATACACAGTGAAAGGGCTCCCTGCGAGCTCAGACGGCAGCGGTATCGGATTCCTCATGTCCCATGGTTACAAATCCTGGGCAACGGTTTGTAAGTTATCCACAGGCCAGCCGCCCCAGCCCAACTGACTGGCAGTTAACGTCGTGAAAAACGCGAATGACGACGTTAACTGCCAGTCAGTTGGGAGGAGGGGGAACGGCTGGGAGGGGAGGTGGATTAGTTGGGAGGGGTCAGGCGGAGGGGGTGGTGGCGGCGAGGTTGGCCAGGGTCTGGACCAGGAGGCGGCGCTCCACCACCTTGATCCGCTCATGCAGGGAGTCCTCGCTGTCCCCCGGCTCAATGGAGACGGCTTCCTGGGCGATGATGGGGCCGGTGTCCACGCCGGCGTCGGCCCAGTGCACCGTGCAGCCGGTGACCTTCACGCCGTAGGCCATGGCATCGCGGACGCCGTGGGCCCCGGGGAACGCGGGCAACAGGGCGGGGTGCGTGTTCAGGTACTTGCCGTTGAACGCATCGATGAAGTCCGCGCTCACAATCCGCATGAACCCTGAGGAGACCACCACATCCGGGGCGTAGGAGGCCACCTTCGCGGTCAGTGCCGCATCCCATTCGTCGCGCGTGGGGAACGAGTTGAAGTTGACCACGAACGTCTCCAGCCCCGCCTCGGAGGAACGCTCGACGCCGTACGTCCCCTCGCGATCGGCTCCCACCGCCGCGATTTCCACGTCCAGCTCCCCTGACTTCACGGCGTCGATGACGGCCTGGAGGTTGGAGCCGGTACCGGAAACGAGGACTACGATGCGCATGGGTCTAGCTTATGGGCAGGCTCGCGTAGGCTGGAATCCATGACTACTCCCCCGGAATCGGCTGGCCAGCAGCGGACTAAACCGCAGCTCAGCGAGGCCGCCAAGGCCTCGCTCAGCAAGACCCACAACCTGTTCCGGATCTTCCTTCTGACGGTGCTCGGCGCATTCTTCGTCTACCAGCTGGACGTCAGCTATCTCTGGCTCACCGGCATCCTGAGCGCAGCAAGCTTCGTCCTGGGCATCATGCTGCTGGTCCGGTCGGCACAGCTGAAGGAGTCCAGGCTGGTCCTGTTCGGCACCATCGCCGGACTGGTGGTCTCCCTGATCATGCTGCTGGTCATCCTGGCTTCGGCGGTCTTCTTCAGCCAGGTCCAGGAGTTCCAGGCATGCCAGCGGCAGGCCCTGACGGACCAGGCGATGACCAACTGCCGCGTCCAGCTGGAGCAGTCAATGCCCGGCCTCCGTTAGCCACCCGAACCCGCCACGGCAATCCCCTACCGGTACCAGCCCACCGCGCGGTCATAACGGCACTCAAGGGCTCCAGTGCCGGGTTCGACTCCGCCGCCGGCAGGGAAGTAGATGGCACCGAAGTCGGCTCCCTCAGCCTCGATCCGGCCCTTCGCCCAGATCTGAGCCTGCTCAAGATCCTTTTCCGGGATGGATTCCCGCGTGGTGCGGTCCGCGCTGACGTGGATGTCCAGCTGGTACTCACCCGCCAGGGATGTTCCGGCATGGCTGTCGGGGTCATGCTCATCCCGCCTGCTGATCAGGACCTGCGCGGAAGCATGAAGTATGGACGGCGGGCTGGCCGGCGTCCCCTGCTGCTGTTGTTTGATCCGCAGACCCGACACCACACTCTCGACCGTGTCGTCGCCGGTGACCGCGTACGCGGATTCACTGACGTCAGCTTCGGAACCGCCGACGCTGATCAAGTGCTGGCCGAACTGCTCGGAGCTGGATTGGCTGGAGTTCATGCACCCTCCTTGAGGGTATTCGCGGCAGTTGCCGACCCCTGCAACACTAGTCCCAAAACACCCGGCAAAACCGGATGGCCCCGGAATGATTTGGGTCGCCGGAAGGCGCGTCTCCGTGCACTGGCCCCGGACTTCCCAACCTCAGGGTCACGCGCCGGGAAGAAGGCTAGGAAACCAGTTCCGCGTCCTCTTCGACGTGCTGCTGGCGTTCCAGCCAGGGCCCGGCCGCGTAACCGATCACGACGCCGATCCCCACTTCCGCTGCCAGCCAGAGTCCCAGCCACAAGGGGTCGGGTCCGATGTCCGTCAGGCGTCCCAGTCCCGCGGAGCCGCCAGCGAGCCACGCCAGTCCAGCCGCCAGCGTGCCAGCAACGGCACCGATCAGGACGCCAAGCGCCAGAGTGGAGGCGGTGGCGGTGAACCAGCGGGCGTGCACCTTGATGGACAGCCATTCGTCGAAGTGGTTTTCGCCTTCGCGCAGGAACCACCAGCCGGCAAGGACGCCGGCAAGGACCGGCACCACCAGCGCCACAAACCCGTAGTCCAGCGGACCTGACGGGATCGCGGCAAAGACGGGGATGGACGGCAGGGGCCCGGTTGCGGTGCCAAGGGGACCCACCTCGGACCCGACGCCCATGGCGAAACCGGAGCCCGAAACCCACGCCAGCGCAAAGACCGCAAGGTTGGGCAGGTAACCGAGCTGCGCGATGGTGAGCGCCGCGCCCCCTACCGCGCCGGCGTCGACCGCTTCGTACACAGCCAGCACCAAGTTCCAGTGGACGAAGACGTCCACGGCCAGGAGCACACAGGCGAGGGTCAGTGCGGACACCAGTGCCAGGAAGCCTGCCTTTGCGGCGGACCCGAGGTAGGACCCGGCCCAGCGTGAATGCTGGCTGGTGCGCGAGATCCAGTCCACGGCGTCGACGCCGATCAGCCGGCTCCACGAACCGGCCTCGCGGCGGGCCCCGATGACCATGCCCAGGGCGAACGGGATAAGCGGGATCAGCATGGCGTGCCAGATGTTGATCACGACGTCGGGCGTGCGGCACACAAACCCGGTGGCTGCCCCGAAGGCCGAGTAAACCAGCCAGGAACCGAGCAGCGCCTGCCACAGCTGGTCAGTGTATGAGGCGCGGGCCAGCCGCCGCCCGGCCCGCCAGGCGAGCAGGAACGGTATCAGGGTGAGCCCCAGGGGGATCAGGGTCAGGACGCCCGAACTCGCACTGTGGGCCGCACCGGTGCCGACGTCGGCCAGTTCCAGGGGGACGCCGTGGATCAGGAGCCACGCCTGGCCGGCGAGCCGGGCCAGTGCGTCGAACGCGGTGTTCCGGAAGCCGCCCGTGGCCCAGACAGCCACGATGGGAACAAGCACCAGGAGCGCCGAGATGATGGCCGCCTGCGCCGTTTCGAGGGCGCCCTGTAGCCACAAGGGCATGGGAAGGCCACGGTCTCCGGTCTGATCAGCGCGCAGTTTCATCGTGTTCCATGGTGTCACGGCCGGACCCGCCAGCCGGTCTGCGACAGGCTCATTCTGAGAGGAGACGCAGCTCACCAGAGTCTGAAGCCAGTGGCGCCGGCCAGGAAATTCTGCTCGGCCCGGCGGGGGCGCACACCCCGGTCCAGCGCTTTTTCCACAGCCCCGCCGTAAAATTGGATTGTCCGCAATCAGTGGTTGGAGGCAGAAAAATGACTACCGCATCCCCACATGCACACGGCGTTCATTTCGGACGCGCAGACGTCCAGAATGTCGGCATGGGTGTAGGTATTCTCATGTTGGCGGTGGGTGTCCTGGGCTTTATCCCCGGCATCACCTCCCGGTACGGCGAATTGATGTTCCTTGGGCCTGACTCCCATGCGATGTTCCTGGGTGCGTTCCAGGTGTCCTTGCTGCTCAATATTGTGCAGCTGGCCATCGGCGCCACGGGCTGGGCGATGTCACGGACCGAACACGGTGCGCGCAATTTCCTCATGGGCGCCGGTGCGCTGTACATCATCCTCAGCATTTTCGGGCTCAGTGTCGGTGTTGGATCGGCGGCCAATTTCCTGTCGCTTAACATGACGGACAACTGGACCCACCTGGTGCTGGGCGTAGCGATGATCGCGTGCGGCTGGCTCCTTACCCGCAGCAGGGCCGGGGACAGGGCATAGCCCGGAAAGACAAACCGGGGCATGAGGAGCCGCGCATGAGGAATGATCCGTAAATTCCGAATATTCGTCCTACTCGCCGGTGCAGTTGGCGCGGTCCCGCGAACGGCTGCACCGGCATCTTTGTGCCCGGCAAAGGTGAGGTCTCCTCCACGATTACCCGTCCAGGGCCCGCCGTTGCCGCACCATCGCGCCGCACCGCGAAGCGCCGTCCAGGCCCATCAGTCAAAACACGCACTCCTGTGAATTTCTTCACTTTATTTAAGAGAAACCATTGACTCGCTAAAAATATTCACTATAGTTGTGTGAGTCAGATCACCAAGTGAAAGATAAGCGATGACCACCGAAAGCTCAACCCAGGCACCGCCAGCCACCAGCGCACTGCTGGCAACTGTCGGCAACAAGGTACGGGCCATGCGCAAGGAAAAGGGCATGACCCTGGCCAAGCTTTCGGAGACCACCGGCCTTAGCCAGGCGATCGTCAGCCAGATCGAACGCGGCATGGCGAACCCGTCCTTCACTACCCTGGCGCAACTGGCCCACGGCCTGGACATCCCGGTGGGGAAATTCTTCCTCGGCCAGGAGGAAACCAGATCCCCCGTGGTCCGCAAGGCCGAGAGGCGCAACCTCAAGGGCGTCACCAAGAAGTCCCTCGGCGAGGCTGTGTACGAACTGCTCACGCCGGACCAGAACGGCGCCCTGGAAGCCCAGTGGATTGTCAGCCCTCCCGGCCACGACACCAGTGCAACGCCCTTCCGCCACAGCGGCGAAGAGTTCGGCATCATCCTCTCCGGCAAGAAGGACATCTTCCTTGACGGCGAGTGCCACACCCTGGAGGCAGGCGACTCCATCACCTTCTCCTCGGACACCCCGCACTGGTACAAAAACAGCTACGAAGAGGTATGCGTAGCGATTTGGGTTAACGCACCACACGCGTGGTAATCACGCCGTCCCCAACCGGCGCTTACCGTTCCATCCCTACTGTCCGGGCCTGCCCTGCGCCCGCCGACAGTCCTTGCATCCTTTCGCATCTTCCGTCCTGTCCCCAGGCCGCCGATGCGTCATACCCTCCCACGCCGTCCCCGGCGTAAGCGTAAGGACACCTCCATGCTCGATATCCAAGCCACGGATCCCCAACCAACAAGCCGCAATGCGACGGACAACGCAGTCACGTCCCCCACAACCGTCCGCACCGCCAAAAAGTTCTCCCCCGAAGTCCGTAAGGGCCTGCTGGGCCTGGGCCTCGGCAACGCACTCGAATGGTACGACTGGATGGTCTTCGGCCTCCTGTCCGCCTTCATCGGACCGAACTTCTTTCCCAACACCGATCCCCTGTCCGCCACCTTGGACACGCTGGCCGTGTTTGCCGTGGGCTTCGCCTTCCGTCCGCTGGGCGGCATCCTGCTGGGCACCCTCGCCGACCGCATAGGCCGCCGCCGCGTCATGCTGCTGTCCATCATGCTGATGGCCGGCACCACCCTGGTCATTGCCGTCACCCCCAGCTACACCCAGATCGGTGCGTGGGCCGGCATCATCCTGGTGGCCTGCCGTGTTCTGCAGGGCATCTCCACCGGCATCGAAGCCCCGCTGTCCACCTCGCACGCCGTGGAACTGGCGCCCGAAGGCCGCGAAGGCTACGTGGCCGGCATCATGTCCTTCTACGTCAACATCGGCATCCTGCTCGCTTCCCTGGTCAGCTTCCTCTGCAGCCTGGTCCTCGGCGCGGCAGCCATGGGCGAGTGGGGCTGGCGGGTCCCGTTCATCCTCGGCGCACTCTTCGGCTTTGTGGTCCTCTACCTCCGCCGTTCGCTGCCGGAAACCATGAAGGCCGAGGAACTGGCCACCAACACCTCCAAGGCCGTGTGGACCGGAGTCCGCAAGCACTGGCTGTCCGTCCTGGCCATTGTCTTCGTGGTGGGCGCGGCCCAGGCCTATAACTACGCCTGGAACGTGGGCCTTCCCACGGCAGCCCGCAGCGGATTCAAGGAAGACCCCACTGCCGTGTTCGCCCTCACCACGGTCCTCGGCCTCATCCTGGTGGTTGGCAGCTGGATTATCGGCAAGCTCGCCGACGGCCGGGCAATGTCCCGCTGGTTCCTGATCACCCGGATCCTGGCCATCCCGTCCGTCTTCCTCATGCTGATGTACGTCCAGCCGGGTATCGGCGGCTTCGCCGCGGTCCTCCTGGGCGGCTCCCTGGTCCTGGTCCTGAACATGACCCTGTACAACGTGGTGAGCTCGTCCCTGATGCCCAAGAACTGCCGCGGCGCCGGCGTGGCCCTGGGCTACGGCATCGGTGTGGCCCTGTTCGGCGGCACCGCCTCCTACCTCCTGGTCTGGCTCCAGTCCATGAACCTCAGCTGGGTCTTCCCGGTCTATGTGGCCGCCCTGTCCATCCTCAGCATCGTCTTCTACGTCGCCGCCCGCCGCAGCAACGGCATCTTCGTCGGAAAGTAAGGAACTTCCCCCATGATCAACACAGCCAGCTTTGCCGTGCCCGAAAACACCTTCTCCGGCTCCCTTGAGCTTGCAACCACGACGGCGGACCTCACCGCCCCGGTCATCTCCCGTTCCAACGTCCTGGTGGTTGGCGGTGGCCCCGCAGGCGTGGCCGCCGCCGTCACCGCGGCGCGCTCCGGCGCGAAAGTCACCCTCCTGGAGCGCTACTCGTCCCTCGGCGGCCTCGCCTCGGGCGGCATGGTCCTGGTGCTGGACGACATGATCAACGGCCAGGAAATCACCGTCACCGGCATCGTCTCCGAGTACGTGGAGCGCCTGCAGAAGCTGGGCCTCGCCGTGGTCCCGCCGGCAGATGACCGCAAGACCTCCGAGGAACTCTGGAACAAGTGGGGCCGCTACGGCACCTTCGACTTCCACTCCCACACCACGCCCAAACCCATCTGCTACGCGGCGGCCTTCGATCCGGACGGCTGGAAGCGCGTGTCCAACGACCTGGTCCGTGAGGCCGGCGTGGACCTCCGCCTGCACTCCTGGTTCTCCCGTCCCATCGTGGACAACGGCGTGATGAAGGGCGTCATCTGCGAAACCAAGTCCGGCCCGCAGGCGTTCATGGCGGACGTGGTCATCGACACCACCGGCGACATCGACGTCGCCTCCCGTGCCGGTGCCAGCTACGCCAAGGACAACTACATCACCACCCTCGTCTTCCGCCTGGGCAACGTGGACACCAAGGCCGCCGAGGCCTTCGAGCAGGCCAACCCCAAGGAAGCCCGTGCCATCAACCGCAAGATCAAGCGGCTTCTCGGCGGCGCCTGGGAACTGTGGTGGCTCAAGACCCCCATCGACGGCGTGGTCTGGTGCAACGCCCCGCACATGTCCGGCTTCGACGGCACGGACCCGGCGGAAATGACCGCCGCGGAGTTCGCCGCCCGCGACAGGATCTCCGAGGCCGTGGACTACGTCCGCGCCAACCTGCCGGGCTTCGAAAACTGCTACATGCTCGATGTCGCCTCCCAGATGGGCGTCCGCCAGACCCGCCTGCTGCAGGGTGAGTACGTCATGACCAAGGACGATGTCACCCAGCGCCGGCACTTCGCGGACACCGTGGCCCGCGGCCGCGACTACTACTACCCGTACCGCTCGCTGCTGCCCAAGGAAGTGGACCAGCTGCTGGTGGCCGGCCGCCACTACTCCGCAACCCCCGACGCGCAGAAGATGTCCCGCGAGATCCCGCCCTGCATGGCCATGGGCCAGGCCGTGGGCGTCGCGGCAGCCCTCGCCGTCGAGAACGGCGCCCTGGTGCGCGATGTCTCCGCGCTGGACATCCAGCAGGGCATGCGCCGGCACGGCGCGGACCCGGGCGACGTCCCGTCGTCGAACGCCACCATCGATGCGGATGCAGTGGTGCCCGCATGAGCACCGCCGTGGCAGAGAAGACAGAACGTACGACGACGGTACCCGCCGCCGCTGTACCCCTCACCGAGAGCGTTGCGGCAGTGACCCCGCTGCCGCTGGACGGCATCAAGATCGTGGACTTCACCCAGGTGTTTATGGGCCCGTCGTGCACCCAGATGCTGGGCGACTACGGCGCGGACATCATCAAGGTGGAACGCCCGGGCGCCGGGGACATCTCGCGCAACTCGTTCCCGGACCAGGACGGCCAGGATAACCCCATCTTCCTGTCCATCAACCGGAACAAGCGCAGCGTCTCGATCGACACCCGCACCGAGGAGGGCCGGAACGTGCTGCACGCCATCATGGCGGACGCGGACGTGGTGGTCAGCAACTTCCGCTCCGGTGTGATGGAGCGGATGGGCTTCGGTTACGAGGAGCTCAAGCAGGAGAACCGGGGCATTATTTGGGCTTCCGGCACCGGCTTCGGCCCGGTGGGACCCTACTCCCACAAGGGGGGCCAGGATGCGATCGCGCAGGCCTACTCCGGGGTGATGTGGCGGCGCGAATCGGACGACCAGAAGCCGGCCATCTACCCCACCACCCTGTGCGACTACATCACCGGGATGCACCTGATGCAGGGCATCCTGCTGGCGCTGCGCACCCGCGAAGCTTCCGGCGTCGGCCAGAAGGTGGAGGTGACCATGTACGACTCCATGCTGCACCTGCAGATGCAGGAGGCGTGCATGCAGCTCAACCGCGGCTACGAGGTCAACTGGGGTGCCATGCCGCTGAGCGGCGTCTTCGAGACCACCGACGGCGCCGTGTGCATGGTGGGCGGCTTCACCCCGGACCCGCTGGCCCGCATCTCCGACGCCTTGGGCCTGGACGAGGACCTCACCCAGCGCCCCGAGTTCGCCAACCTGGAGCAGCAGTTCAAGCACAAGCCGGCGCTGCAGGCCATCTTCCGCGAGCGCATGGCCACCAACACCACCGAATACTGGACCGGCAAGCTCGAGGAACAGGGCCTGCTCAACGCCCCGGTCCACACCCTGGAGCAGGCCCTGGCCGACGCCCAGACCGAGGCCAACGGCATGATCGTGGAGGCTGAACATCCCGGCGTCGGCACCGTGAAGATGCTCAACGCCCCCATCCGGCTCTCCGCCACCCCGCCCACCGTCCGCCGCGTGGCACCCCGTCTCGGCGAGCACAACGTGGAGGTCCTGCTGGAGAACGGCTTCGATCCCGAGACCATCGAGCGCCTGCAGCAGCTGGGGGTGCTCCGGTGACCGCCGCTACCGAGGAACGCACGACGGCGGCCGCGGCCTCCGCGCCGGTGGACCAGGTCACCCTGACCATCGAAAACCACGTTGCAACGGTGGTCATCGACCGGCAGCATGTGCTCAACGCCGTCGACGGCGCCGCCCAGGCCCGGCTCAATGAGATCTGGGAACAGCTCGAGGCGGACCCGGATGTACGTGCCGTGGTCATCACCGGTGCCGGCGCGCGGGCCTTCTGCGTCGGGGCCGACATGTCAGCCTCCGCCGTGGACAAGACCGGCCTGGAGTACTGGGCCGGCCTGGACCCGAACGGCTTCGGCGGCCTGAGCCTGCGGACCACTCTGGACATCCCGGTGATCGCCCGGGTGAACGGCTACGCGCTGGGCGGCGGCATGGAGATCGTCCTCGGTGCCGACATCGTGGTGGCCGCGGATACGGCAAAATTCGGGCTGACGGAACCCCGGGTGGGGCGTTTGGCGCTCGACGGCGGCATCCACCAGCTGGTGCGACGCGTCCCCTACACGCAGGCCATGGGCATGCTGCTCACCGGCCGGAAGGCCGACGCCGCGGAGATGAAGGACATGGGCCTCGTCAACGAGGTGGTCCCCGCGGACGGGCTCGACGCCGCGGTGCAGCGCTGGGTGGACCAGATCCTGGCGTGCGCCCCCACCTCCGTCCGGGCCGTCAAACAGATGGTCACCCAGACCGGGCACCTGACGGCCAAGGAAGCCCGCGGCCTCCGGCTGCCGGCCCTGATGGCGGCACTGGACAGTGAGGACTCGGCCGAAGGGGTCCGTGCCTTCCAGGAAAAGCGGGCGCCGGCCTGGCCCGGACGCTGACAAACACGAATTTCGAGGAGGATCCAATGACTGAGCTGAACGAAGGTACGGGCGCTGCAGCCCGGGAGTCCCTGGCACCCGGCGTCTGGGGCGTCGTGGCCACCCCATTCCAAGGCAGCACCATGGACGTGGATCTGGACAGCCTGTCCGGGCTGGTGGAGCATTACAAGGCCATCGGTGCCACCGGGCTGACCGTCCTGGGCGTGTTTGGCGAAGCAGCCGCCCTTACGGCGGAGGAACGCTGCCAGGTCCTGGAAATCGCCGTCGAATGCACTGACCTTCCGCTGGTGGTGGGCGTGACGGCGCTGGCCACCCGGCCCGCCATCGACGAAATCCTCGCCGCTCAGGCGGTAGCCGGCGAGCGCCTGGCCGCCGTGATGGTGCAGGCCAACTCGGCCCGCCCCGACATGGTGATTGCACACCTGGACGCCATCCACCGCGCCACCGGCGCCAAGGTGGTGCTGCAGGACTACCCGCTGGCCAGCGGCGTCAGCATCAGTACCCAGGCGCTCATTTCGGTGGTGACCTGGTGCACGTATGTCATCTCGGTCAAAGCCGAGGCACCGCCCACCAGCGTGGCCATCGCCGAGCTGAGCGCCTCAGTTGGGGTCTCCATTTTTGGCGGCCTCGGCGGGCAGGGACTGCTGGATGAGCTCCTGGCCGGCGCCGCCGGTGCCATGACCGGGTTCTCCTACCCCGAGGCGCTCATTGCCTGCGTCCGGGCGTGGCAGCGCGACGGATACGACGCCGCGCGGGACCAGCTGCTGCCGTACCTGCCGCTGATCAACTTCGAGCAGCAGGCCAAGGTGGCCCTGGCCATCCGGAAGGAATGCCTGCGCGAACGCGGGCTCATCAAGGACCCGAGCGTCCGGCCGCCGGCCGCCGGCTTCCCCGAAAAGCTGCGGTTCAGCATGGGAACACACCTGGCCGAATCCGCCGCCGCCCTTGAAGCAGCAACCCCCGCCACCCCTGCAAGGAGTTTCTAATGGATCTGGGAATCGCCGGCAAAACGGCCCTCGTGGCCGCCTCAACGGGCGGGCTGGGCCTGGCAACGGCCCGTGCCCTCGCCGCCGAGGGCGTCCGGGTGGCCATCGTTGGCCGCCGCCGCGACCGTGCCAAGGAGATCGTCGCCGAACTGCACAGCGCCTACGGCCATACGGTTGCCGGCGCGGGCGTTGCGGGTTTTGACGCCGTGGCCATCGAGGCAGACCTGACCACCCCGGAAGGCATCGAGTCCGCCGTCGAGCAGACCGTGGCGGACCTCGGGCCCATCGATATCCTGGTCCTCAACGGCCCCGGCCCCAAACCGGGAGCGGCAGCCGCGCTTAGCTCCGAGGACATCGCCAGCGCCTTTGACCTGCTGGTCAAACCCCAGCACGCCCTCGTCTCCCACGTCCTGCCCGGCATGCGGGAACGGCGCTGGGGACGGATCGTGGCCATCGGCTCCAGCGGCGTGGTGGCCCCGCTGCCCAACCTGGCCGTATCCAACACCGGCCGCGCCGCGCTCGCCGGGTACCTGAAAACCCTCGCCGCCGAGGTGGCCCTGGACGGTGTCACCGTGAACATGGTCCTTCCTGGCCGGATCGCCACGGACCGGGTGGCCGAACTGGACCAGGCCGCCGCCAAACGCCGCGGCACCACCGCCCACGAGATCCAGCTCGAATCCCGCAAGACCATCCCCGCCCGCCGCTACGGCGAACCGGAGGAGTTCGGCGCCGCCGCTACGTTCCTCTGCAGCGCACCGGCGTCATACATCACCGGAGTGTCACTCCGGTGCGACGGCGGCCTGGTCCGCAGCCTCTAGCCACCCCGAAAACTTCTTAAGGACACACCATGACTTCCACCGCCATCACCGCCGCCGAACTCCTCACCGCCCGGCACCTCATCAACGGCGAATGGCTCGGTGAGGCTGACACCGAGCGCCTGAACCCGGCACGCCCCGGCGAGCTCGCGGCCCTCTCCCCCAGCGGCACCGCCGCGGACGTGGACGCAGCCATCACCGCGGCCGCCGCTGCGCAGCCCGGCTGGGCAGCCCTGCCGGCACCGTCCCGCGGCGCCATCCTCATCGCCGCGGGCAACCTGCTGATCGAACGCCAGACGGCCATCGCCGAGGACCTGGTCCGGGAGGAAGGCAAGACCCTGGCCGAAGCCAAGGGCGAGGTCAAGCGGGCCTCGGATGTGCTGCGTTTCTTCGGCTCGCTGGGCTGGGCCGCCACCGGCGAGGTGCTGCCCTCCGGCCTGCCGGACACCACCATCACCACCCGCCGCGAACCGCTGGGCGTCGTCGGGCTCATTACGCCCTGGAACTTCCCCATCGCCATCCCCGCGTGGAAGACCGCCCCGGCCCTGATCAGCGGCAACGCCGTGGTGATCAAGCCCGCCGAACTGACCCCGCTTTCGGCCACCCACCTGGCCCGCGCGCTTCAGGACGCCGGCTTGCCCGCGGGCGTGTTCAACGTGGTGCACGGCAAGGGCCGCGTGGTGGGCGATGCCCTGGCCCGCGACCCCCGCATCGCCGGGCTCTCCTTCACCGGCTCCACCAACGTGGGGCTCGGCCTGCAGGAAATCCTGAACGGCCGCCGGGCCCGCGTGCAGCTGGAGATGGGCGGCAAGAACGGTGTCCTGGTGCTCGATGACGCCGATCCCCGCAAAGCCGCACAGGTGGTTGCTGTCGGCGCGTTCGGACTGACCGGCCAGGCGTGCACCGCCACCTCCCGCGTGTACGTCACGCCCGGCATCCGCGCCGCCTTCCTCGAGGCACTCACCGCGGAAGCCGCCGCCTACAGCACCGGCGACGGCCTCGACATTGTCAATTCGGGCGAAGCCCGCATGGGCGCAGTGGTGAGCCGGCAGCAGTTCGAGCAGGACCAGGCCGCGGTGCGCTCCGCCGTCGAGCGTGGCGCCACCCTCCTGCACGGGGAGTACGACGGCGACCCCTCCGGCGCGCTGTTCTTCCCGGCGGCGGTGCTCACCGATCTGCCGTTCGACGACGCCGCGGTGACCGAGGAGATCTTCGGCCCCGTGGTGGCTGTCCTGGAGGTCCCGGATTACGAGGCCGGGCTCGCCGCGATCAACGATTCCCGCTACGGCCTGACCGCCGGCATCTGCACGGACTCGCTGGCCCGGGCCACCGACTTTGCCGCGCGCGCCCAGGCCGGAGTCATCAAGGTGAACCGTCCCACGGCCGGCCTGGACCTGAACGTGCCGTTCGGCGGAGTCAAGGACTCCTCCACCAACACGTTCCGCGAGCAGGGCCGGTCGGCGCTGGACTTCTTCACCTGGGGCAAGACCGTCTACACCGGCGTGTAGCCAGGCAACCCGCGTCGGCGGGCAGGGCGGGCCGTCCCGCCGCGCGGGCGATCGTGCTGCAACAATAGGCCCATGAGCGCCGTCATCCTGGGCTGGGACCCTTCCCGCTGGACCCAGTGGAACTACCCGGCCGTTGTTGAACAGGTTGCCGTTTCAGGGGTCCACCTTGAGCCGTGGAGCGTACGCCCGGACGTAGCCGCCGGCGCGGACGCGTGGCTGGTCCTGCAGGGAACCCGCGGTCCCGGCCTGCTCGGCCACGGCGTGGTCCATCCGGACCCTCAGCTGCCCGCCGGCGGCCCGGAGACATCCATGGTCCGGGTGCAGGTGGCGTTCGATGCGCTCCTGCCACTGGGCGACCAGGTTCCCGCCAACGTTCTCCGCGAGGCGTTGCCCGGCGTCATGTGGGACACCGTAGGGCAGGGTGACCCGATCGCCCCGGGTGACGAGGCGGGCCTTCGGAGCCTCTGGGCGGAATTCGGCCCGGCGCAGGGCCCGGACCCGACTCTGCCGACGCCCGGCACCTGCCCCGGGGCCGCCGTCTTCCGTCGCACGGTCAACCGGTACGAAAACGATCCCGAAGCGCGGCGGGCCTGCATCGCGCACCGCGGCACCAGCTGCGCGGCGTGCGGCTTTTCGTTCGAGGCGGCCTACGGGGAGGCGGGTACCGGCTTCATTGATGTCCACCACGTAGTGCCCGCCTCCCAGCTCGGCGGCAGCTACCAGCTGGACCCGCTCACCGATCTGGTGCCGCTGTGCGCCAACTGTCATGCCATGGCGCACTACGGTCTCAGCTCGCCCCGAAGCGTGGCCGAGCTCAGGCGCATCACCGCCAGCGCCGGGTACCTGCGCGGAAGCACAGTGACCTCCGACGAGCTCGAAGCCCAGCAGATCGCCCGGGAAATCCTAGGCCACGATTAGGTCCTGTTCACCCAACCTTTCCCTCGCCTCAACCCGGGTGACCCCGCATCGTCAGGCGGCGGGAGCACCTTGGAGGGGTGAGGATCGCAATTGTTGCCGAATCATTCCTGCCACTGATGAACGGAGTGACCCACTCCATCCTGCGGGTGCTGGAACACCTGGATGGTCAGGGCCACGACGTCCTGGTCATCGCCCCGTCCACCCATGCGGTGGCGGATGCGATGGCCGAATTTGTGGGGCCGGCTGAGGTGGTTCACGGCGCGAAGGTGCACCGGGTTCCCGCGGTTCCGCTGGCGGGCTACACCAACGTCAGAGTGGCGATGGGCGGTGTGTACCGGGTCAAGCGAATCCTTGCCGACTACGCACCGGACATCGTCCACCTGGCGTCGCCGTTCATCCTCGGCTGGCGGGCAGTGCAGGCCGCGCACCAGTTGAAGATCCCCACCATAGCCATCTACCAGACCGAGGTTCCCAGCTACGCCGCCCGATACGGCGTGCCGTTCCTGGAGAACTGGGCGTGGACCCGAGTGGAGAACATCCACCTGCTGGCCACCCGGACCCTGGTGCCTTCCACCTTCGCGCTCAATCAGTTGCGCGGCCGCGGGATCCCGCGGGTGGGCATGTGGCGGCGCGGTGTGGATACCGCGCGGTTCTCGCCGGACAAGCGCGACGCCGGCTGGCGGGCTGCCGTGGCGCCCGGCGGCGAGCGGATCATCGGCTACGTCGGCCGGCTGGCCGTCGAAAAGCAGGTGGAGGATCTCGCCGCACTCGCCGGTGTCCCGAACTCCAAGGTGGTGATTGTGGGCGACGGCCCGCAGCGGGCAGCCCTTCAGGAAGCGCTGCCGGACGCGGTATTTACCGGCTTCCTCGGGGGCGAGGAACTCGCGAAGGCGGTTGCGTCGTTCGATCTCTTTGTCCATCCCGGCGAATTTGAGACGTTCTGCCAGACCATCCAGGAGGCCATGGCCTCGGGAGTCCCCGTCGTGGCCACCGGCCGCGGCGGGCCCCTGGACCTGGTGGAAAACTCCCGCACCGGCTGGCTCTACCAGCCCGGGGACCTCGCCGGTTTCCGCGCCCACGTGGTGGACCTGATGGGCGACGACGCCAAGCGCCGCGCGTTCGCCACGGCGGCGCACGCTTCGGTCCAGGACCGGACATGGCCGGCCCTGTGCGCTCTGCTGGAGGACCAGTACCACGAAGTTCTTGCAAGCCATCCGGTCACCCTGCCGGCCGAGTACAAACGAGGAGTGTCCCTGTGAAAATTTCCGTGATCGGCTGCGGCTACCTTGGCGCCGTGCACGCCGCCACGCTCGCCTCCATGGGCCACACCGTGGTGGGCATCGATGTGGACGCAGCCAAAGTGGAGCAACTGAGCCGCGGCGTGGCACCCTTCTTCGAACCGGGGCTGGATGAGCTGCTCCGCGACGGAAAGACCACCGGCCGCCTGAAGTTTTCCACGGACTTCGCCGCTGCCGCCGGCGCCCAGGTGCACTTCTTGTGCGTCGGGACGCCGCAGTCCAAGACGTCCGACGGCGCCGACCTCACCTTCCTGGTGGCTGCCACCGAGGCGCTGCTCCCGCACCTGGCGAGGGGCGCCGTCGTCGTCGGTAAATCAACGGTGCCGGTAGGCACAGTGGACATGCTCCGCGAGGTTTTGGCGGTGCGGCCGGACGTGCAGCTGGGCTGGAACCCGGAGTTCCTCCGCCAGGGCGCGGCCGTGAAGGACACCCTGGTGCCGGACCGCCTGGTGTATGGCGTGCAGGGCGGCCGGGCGTCGGCTTTCAACCCCGGAACCGGTGCGCCAAGAGGGGTGACGGCTGCCTTGGATGCCGTCTACGAGCCCCTGCTGAACGCCGGCATCCCGCGCCTGGTGTGCAACTTCGCCACAGCCGAGCTGATCAAGTCGGCAGCCAACGCATACCTGGCCACGAAGGTCAGCTTCATCAACGCCATCGCCGAACTGTGCGACGCGTCCGGGGCGGATGTGGCCGAACTCAGCGAGGCCATGGGCATGGACCCCCGGATCGGCAGCCGCTACCTGCACGCGGGGCTGGGCTTCGGCGGCGGCTGCCTGCCCAAGGACATCCGCAGCCTCAGCAGCCAGGCTGCCCTCCTGGGGGTGGACCCGGTCAACGACTGGATGGGGGTGGTGGACATGATCAACGTCCGCCAGCGGACCCGGACCGTGGACCTCGCCGCTGACATGTGCGGCGGAGCCGTCTCCGGCAGGGCCATTACCGTCCTCGGCGCTGCCTTTAAGCCGGAGACCGATGACATCCGCGATTCCCCGGCGCTGGACGTCGCCGCCCGGCTGGCAGCGGCCGGCGCGCACGTGACGGTGACGGATCCGAAAGCCGTGAACAACGCGTGGCTGCGCTATCCGCAGCTGCGGTTTGAGGCCTCCACCACCCGGGCGCTGGATGGTGCGGAACTGGTCCTGCTGCTCACCGAGTGGGACGAGTACCGGCAGCTCTCCCCCGCAGTCGCGGGCGGACTTGTCCGACGCCGGATGGTCCTGGATGCGCGGAACGTCCTGGACGCTGCTGCGTGGCAGGCCGAGGGCTGGGCGGTCCGCGGGCTGGGAACCAACGCCGGCAGCGGCACCGGAGCTCACGCGGCCAGCGGCGCCGATTTCCGGGGGAAGATTTCACCGGAACCGCAAAAGGAACGCATTTTCGTGCCGTGATCCCGCGCATTCACTTTATGATGTGCGTGGGGGTGGTTGCGCATGGGGGGAACCAGGCGGCAGAACAGGGATCTAGCGGAACCGTTTTTTGGTGCGATCCTTGACGCGAGTCCGGATGCCCTCCTGGCGCTGGACACAGACGGCATCATCCGGCTCGCGAACACCGCGTCCAGCAGGCTGTTTGGTTACTCGCGCGAGGAGCTGGTTGGCAGCGAACACGCGTTGCTGCTCTCCGGACCGTCCGGGACCGCGGCCCGGCAGTTGCTCGACGACCTGCAGGCAGAGCCCGGCCTGCCGCTGCCGCCGCGCGAGGTGCGGATGCTGCACCGCGACGGCACGGCCTTCGCCGCCGAAATGGCCGGCTCCCTGATCGACGACGCCGGCCCGCGCCTTCTGCTGTTGTCTTACCGCAGCACCTCCCACCGGAAGCCTGCGGACGCAGAACTTCGGGAGGCAATGTCCCTGCTGACGGCCACGCTGCAGTCCACGGCTGACGGGATCCTCGTCATCGGCGCCGATGGCAAGATTGCCGGGCTCAACGACCAGTTCCTCAAGATGTGGGGCATACCGCCCGAGCATCTGGAGGCCGGCACAGACGAACCTGCCATGCAGGTGGTCCTGGCCCAGGTGAAGGATCCTGAGGATTTTCTGGCCCGGGTGGCTGAACTGACGCAGAATCCGACAGCGGAAAGCCACGACGTGGTGGACTTCCTGGACGGCCGGACCTTTGAACGGTACTCCCGGCCGCAGCGGGTAGGCAGCAGGGTGGTGGGCCGGGTCTGGAGCTTCCGGGACGTGACCCCGCGCCGGCAGGCCCAGGAACTGGCGCAGCAGGCACAGGAACAGGCGCAGGCCGCCCTCCGGGAGCTCGCGTTCCAGGCGGAGAAGCTGCGGGCCATGGCGTTCACGGACCCGCTGACCGGCCTGGCGAACCGGGCGGTCTTCAACAACGAGCTGCTCTCCGCCCTGACGGAGCCGCGGCTCAAGTCCGTGGATGTGTTCCTGATAGACCTTGACGATTTCAAGGAGGTCAATGACATTCTTGGCCACCATGCCGGCGACGTCATGCTGGTGGAAGTTGCCCGCCGGCTCCGGGGCTGCGTGCCCACCGCGGATGTGGTGGCCAGGCTTGGCGGCGACGAGTTTGTGGTCCTCCTGACCGCCTGCCCCAATGCGGAGGCCATCGCCGAGTGCATTGTCCGCTGCCTGCACGTGCCGTTCTCCCTGGAGGGCACCATGCTGCGCCCCAGCCTGAGCCTGGGGCTCGCTTCCATAGGCAGACACCCCAAGGGCGCCTCGGAGCTCCTGCGCGAGGCCGATATCGCCATGTATGCGGCCAAGGCGGCGGGCAAGAACCGGTTCCTCCGGTTCCATCCGGACATGATGACGGCCCTTGTTAAGCGGACGGACCTGGAAGCCGGCCTCCAGCTTTCGGTAGCCCGCGGCGAGATTTCCGTGGAATTTCAGCCCATCGTGTCGCCGCGGATGGGACGTGTGGTCAAGTTTGAGGCATTGGCGCGATGGGACCGTGGCTGCCAGCGCGTCCCACCCGCACTTTTCATCCCCCTGGCCGAACGCAGCGGCCTCATCAACGAACTCGGCGGCGTGGTGATGGCGCTCAGCCTGAAGCACTTGGCGTCGTGGCTGCGCGAGGACCCGTCACGGTCCTTGTCCATGAACGTTTCCGGGGTGCAACTGCAGGAAGCCGACTTCGCCGAAAGTGTTCTGCGTCTGGCGGAAGAATATGGTGTGGGGGCCTACCAGCTGGTGCTCGAGGTCACCGAAAGTGTGTTCTTCGATGCGGACTGCAACGTGATCAAACAGCTCAGCCGCCTGCGGGCAGCCGGCGCCCGCGTTGCACTGGATGATTTCGGGACCGGCTACTCGTCGCTGGGACGGTTGCAGGAGTTGCCGGTGGACATCATCAAGATCGACAAGACCTTTGTCTCCATGGTGCGCACCGGCAACGAGCGCCTGCCCATCCTCAGTTCCATGATCAACATGGCCCACAGCCTGGGGCTGACCGTAACGGCTGAGGGCATCGAAACCGAGGAACAGGCGAACTACCTGATCGCGCTTGAATGTGATTCCCTGCAGGGTTATCTGTTCTCGCATCCGGAGCCGGCCGGCCGGTTCGAGAGTGCGCTGCAGAATGCCGGGGACGCCCTCGACGCCTTGTCGAGCCGGTCCCGCCTTGCCTAAGCGGCGGTTTTGCGCTGCTTGGGCTGGTTCTGCTGCTTGCCGGCGGGCTGACGCGTGGCCGGCTGCTGAATGGCGGGCCGGTGGGTTGCGGGCTGCTGCTGGACGGGCTGCGTAGCCGCGGACTGCCGTGGCGTCTCGTGGGCGGCCTGCCCTGGTGCTTCGGGAGCGGCGTGCTCAGCCGCATCGTGCTCCGTGTCTGTGACCTCATCCTGAGACGCTGACGGATCCGTCGTGTCCGCCTGTCCGGCTTCGTACTGGGCCGCGTCGTGCTCCGCCGCGTCGTACCCAGCCGCCTCGTCGTACTCCGCCCCGTCATACTCCGCAGTGTCGGCCTGCGCGTACAGGCGGTTGCGGCGCCAGCGGCGGATCAGGTCCACGGCAGCGATGATGCCCGCCAACGGTGTCAGGACAGCCGCACCGTAGACAAACAGCATCCAGGTCAGGGTGGCCATGGGGGGCTGGTTGTTGTGCAGCAGGGAGAGCCCGCCGAACATGGCTATGGTCCAGAACAGGACTACGGCCGTCAGCACGGCTGCTGCCGGGAAATACTGGTTGCTCACGATTTTCTTCAGGGTTTCCACGCACTTCCTCCTGCCTGGCCGGGGCGCAGCGCTAGGCCGCATAGAGACAAGTATGGGCCTGCCGGGCCGTGGATTCGTGCAACACGCAGGCAGCGGTGACGAACATAACTTGCCCGGCGGCCGGCTGGCGCTCTTCCCCAACGGGCGGGCCACAGAATAGCGTGGACCTGTCCGGCGCATCCGCCGGCCCGCACGGCAGTCAGAACCCTTTGGAGGTCCTCATGCGCAAAGTCACGTCCGGCCTGTTCCACTCTGTTGACGGAGTGGTGTCAGAACCCAATCTTTGGCAGTTCGATAGCTTCGACGAAGACATGGGCAAGGCCTTGACCGGTGTGATCGAACGCGTGGACACCGTGGTGCTGGGACGCGTGAGCTACCAGGAGTGGGCCGGCTATTGGCCCACCGCGTCCGCCGACCAGGACTTCGCCGGCTTCATCAACAACGTGGAGAAGTTCGTAGCCTCCCGGACGCTGACCGAGCCGCTGGAGTGGCAGAACTCCAGCCTGATCCAGGGTCCGCTCGAGGACTTCGTGGCCGAACTCAAACAGGGCGACGGCGGCGAGATCGCCGTCATGGGCAGCATCTCGGTGGTGCGTGAACTGCTGTTCGCCGGGCTTCTGGACGAGCTCACCCTCATGACACACCCCGTGGTGGCCGGCAGCGGCCGGCACCTGTTTGAAGCCGGCGATCCCACCACGCGGCTCAGCCTGACGGACCAGTACCGCACCACCAAAGGCAACATCGTCAGCACGTACAGCCTGCTCGGCGAGTAGCGCCAGTGCCCGATTAGCCCCCGTTCCGCGCCAGCATCTGACTGATGATCCGGGCGCCCTCGGGGAAGGCTCCGGGATTCGCGCCTGAGTAGTTGAGCCGGATGAAGGGGCCAGCAGGCTCGGCCGGGAACCATTCCCGCCCGGCGGCAATGATCACCCCGGCGGTCTCACAGTCGCGGGCCAGCCTGTCCAGGTCCGTCGCGTCCGGAAGGCGCGCCCAGAGGTTGAGCCCGCCTTTGGGGACCTGTTCGATGTGAGCCTGGGGGACGTGGTCGCGCAGGCTGGTGACCAGCAGATCGCGACGGGACTGGAGTTGGTGGCGGAGGCTGCGAAGGTGCGTCTGCCACGCGGGCTGCGTCACGACGTCGAGCGCTGCCGCCTGGAGCAGCCCACTGACATACATGGACTCCGCAGCACGGTCCGCCAAGATGCGCTCGCGGGCGGGTCCGCGCGCGATCACCGCTGCGATGCGGATGGCCGGGGAAACACTCTTGGTCAGCGACCGCAGGTAGACCACATGTCCGGAGTCGTCGCGGGAGGCCAGTGGCATCGGGTTGGAGGTAATGCCGAAGTCGTGGGCCCAGTCGTCCTCCACAAGGAAAGCGCCCTTCGAGCGCATCACACCCAGGACCTCCTCGCCGCGTTCAGCGGACCATTGCGCGCCGGTGGGGTTGGCGTAGTTGGGCTGCGCATAGAAGAGCCGAGCGCCGGTTTCATCGAACGCCCGGGCCAGTTCCGCCGGGTCGGGCCCTTCGGGGCCGCTGGGCACCGGGACAACCTGCACACCGGCCTGCACCGCGGCCAGGATGGCGCCCCAATAGGTGGGTGATTCCATCAGCAGCGGCCGCCCGCTGCCCGCAAGCGCGGTGAAGATCGAGCTAAGGCCACTTTGGCTGCCCGGAAGTACGACGACGTCACTCGGGTTCGGTGGCGTGGTCCCCGCCGGCGTGGACGCACCGAGTTCATGGGCGAACCACGACTGCAGTTCCGGCAGGCCGGCCGCCGGTGGCCGGAACAGGGTCGAGTCGCCGCGGGCCGCGCGGGTGAGGGCGGCGCGCACCAGCCGTTCCGGCAAGAGTTCACGTGCCGGGTAACCGGAATGGAAGGCGATAGCGTCATTCGGCACATCCCGCATGGTGCCGGAAACGGATGGTAGCGATGCCTGTGGCGATCGCAGGGCGGCAGTCTGCCAGCCGTAGTCCGACGGGCGCGCGGTCCGAACAGCGCGGACGAAGGTCCCAACACCGGGCCTGCTCTCGATAAGGCCCTGAGCGGTGAGGGTCTGCAGCGCCTTTTGCACCGTGACGGGACTGGCGTGGTATTTGGCCACGAGCGACCTGGTGGAAGGCAGTTTCGCACCAGGCACTGCGGCGGCGATCCAAGCTTTCAGATGCACCGCGATCCGCGAACTGCTATCGTTGTTCATGAGAAATAACAGTAGCGCTACTGTGCGTTTTCGACCAGTGGTACCGTCCCCTTCGGCTCCCGGGCTCTGGTGGGGCCTCCTCGGAATAGCCGCGTTCTCCTTCACTGTCCCCTTCACCAGGCTGGCCGTCGGCGCACTCTCGCCGTTGTTCATCGGGTCCGGCCGGGCGGTGGTTGCCGCTATCCTCGCCGCCGCAGCCCTTGCACTTACCCGGCAGCGGCTGCCCCATCGCGCTCTGTGGGGGCGGTTGGCACTCGTGGCGGGCGGCGTCGTCGTCGGCTTTCCCCTCCTCACCTCCTTTGCCCTCACCACCACCCCGGCAAGCCACGGCGCGGTGGTGATCGCGCTGCTTCCCGCGGCGACCGCGACGGCGGCAGTCCTCCGCGGGCGCGAACGTCCCCCGCTGGCGTTCTGGCTCATCACCGGTCTGGGAGCGTTGGCGGCCATCGGCTTCGCCTCCATGCAATCCGGCGGTTTCGGGCAGCTGCACTGGGCCGATGTGCTGCTGCTGGGAGCGGTGGTGGCCGCTGCCATCGGCTACGCGGAAGGTGGTCTGCTGGCCCGCGAGCTTGGCGCATGGCAGACCGTATCCTGGGCGCTGGTGCTGGCATGGCCGCTCATGCTGTTCCTGACCATGCTGTCCGTTGCCCAGCAACCCCCGTCCGCTACCCCCGGCCAGTGGGCAGCGTTCGCCTACCTCGGCGTGATCAGCATGTTTCTGGGCTTCTTCGCCTGGTACCGCGGGCTGGCGATCGGACCCATGGCGCAGGTCAGCCAGATTCAGCTCGTCCAGCCGGTGCTGAGCATCTGCTGGGCGGGCCTCCTACTGGGCGAGACCCTGACCTGGGCCACGATCGTCGGGGGCGTCGCCGTGATCCTGTGTGCCGGCGCCGCTGTGCGGGTGCGTCACAGGCCAGCGCCTGCTCTGGCCACCCGCTCCGCATCCTCGCTCCAGGCCCTAGGGGATTAGCACCATGTACATTCCAGCCCACTTCGCAGCCGGTCCGGACGCCGTCCGGGACCTCCTCACCCAGCCACAAGCGGCCAACCTGGTCACCATGACCTCAGAGGGTCTGCTCGCCACGCTGCTGCCGTTTGTCTATGACCCGTCCGTGGGCGAACACGGCGCCCTGCACGCGCACGTGGCCCGGAACAACCGGCAGTGGTCCGAAGCCGTGATCGGGGAGGCGCTCGCCATCATTCAGGGAACGGACGCGTATATTTCGCCGTCCTGGTACGCATCGAAGGCCGAGAATAGACACGTGGTGCCCACATGGAACTAGTCGACGGCGCACGTGTACGGCACCCTGGGAGTCCACGACGATCCGGAGTGGCTCGGCGATCATGTCAGGCAGCTCTCCGCTGTCAACGAGGCCGGCTTTGATCAACCATGGAGCGTGGACGATGCGCCGGCGCCCTTCATTTCCGGCCAGTTGCGCGCCATCGTGGGGCTTTGCGCCCGGGGCCATACGGAAGCCGCGGGCGCCGTCGGGGGTGCCCGGCCTGCGCCCAAGCTCCCCGGCCCAATTAAGTAGCAGTGGTGTCGTTTTGAGGGCCCACAACGACATGTGCTGCTAGTTAGTTGGGCCCGTAACGCGCCGGCGGACCGGCGCTGCCAGGACTCAGCGGGCGGCCACGAGCGCTTCGCTGGCCTCCCACAGGCCCTGCGCCAGCTCGGCGTCGTACGCCTGGGCGTTGGCTTTGGCGAGGGCGCGCTTGTAGTAATAGGCGCCGGAGACCCAGTCGGTGCCGGCCGTGCCGTTGATGAGCCAGAGCATGGTGTCGGCGCCCTGGTCCGGGGTGAGCATAAAGCGGTTGAGCAGCGTCTTGTACGCGTGCCGCATGGGGCTGGTGGAGTCCGCCGCGAAATTGGTGCGGACCACGCCCGGGTGGAACGCCGCCGTCGTAATTCCCTGCTCGCCGAAGCGGCGGTGCAACTCGGACGTGAAGAGGATGTTGGCGAGCTTGGCTGTGCCGTAGGCACGGTTGGTGGAGTAGCTGTGCTCGGCGTTGAGGTCGAAGAGGTCGATCTTGCCGAAGTTGTTGGCACCGCTGGAGGTGTTGATGACCTTGGCGCTGCTGGCGGTCAGGACGTCAATGAGCTCGGTGGTGAGCAGGAACGGGGCCAGGTGGTTGATTTGGAACGTGGATTCGTTGCCGTCCACCGTCAGATGGTGCTTGCCCATGATGCCGCCCGCGTTGTTGGCCAGGACGTCGATCCGTTCGTAGTTGTCCCGCAGCTGCGCGGCGAGCTCGCGGACCTGGGCGAGCTCGGCGAAGTCACTCACGAAGTAATCTGCGTTGAGTTCCTTGGCGAGCGCGCGCGTCTTCGCTTCAGAACGCCCGACGACGACCACCCGGTCGCCTGCTCCGGCCAGTGTCCGTGCGGCTGCCGCGCCAATGCCGTCGCTGGCGCCGGTGATCACGATGGTGCGAGGAGTCAAGGGGTGTCCTTTGGTCGGGGTGGTGCGCTCGGGTGGAACACGCTGCCGTTGGCACAACGACGGCGGGGCGGTCCGTGTTCCCGGTGGCCTGTACCGGCTGTCCCCGCGGGCATATCCTGCACTCAGATCCTCCGTAAATTCCGCCGACTGAAAGAGGACCAGCATGGACATGCCCAAGGCAACCGCTGAGGACAAGGAGCGGTTCCGCGCCGTGGTGCCGGGGCACCCGGATGTGACCATCAAACCGATGTTCGGCAACCTTGGCGCCTTCGTCAACGGCAACATGTTTGCCGGGCTGTTCGGGCCCACCATCGGCGTCAAGCTCGCCGCGGAAGACAAACAGGAACTTGAGGGCTCGGAGCGGACCGTTCCGTTCGGGCCGCCGGAGCGGCCGATGGGCGGCTACACCGGGCTGCCGGAGGTATGGAACGCCGAGGGTGACGGCGACGACGCGCGGGCACGGGCCTGGGTGGAGAAGGCCTACACCCACGTGTCGGCGCTCCCGCCGAAGGCAGCCAAGAAGTAGCCATGTCCTCCAACGCAGGCACGCCCCGCGAGGTGGACACGCTCGTGATCGGCGCCGGCCAGGCCGGACTTGCCATGAGTTATTGGCTCACGCACCACGGCGTGGAGCATGTGCTTCTGGAGCGGCGCGGCACGCTGGGCGGTGCCTGGCTGGACCGGTGGGACTCGTTCTGCCTGAACACGCCCAACTTCGCACTCAGTCTTCCCGGACTGCCCTATGAAGGGAACGACCCGGACGGATTCCTTCCCCGGGACGCCGCCGTCGGATACTTCAGGAACTATGCGGCCAGGATTGCGGCGCCCGTCCAGCAGGACACGGAAGTCACGCGGGTGGCCCGGGACGGGAACCGCTTCACGGTGGAGACGGCTCAGGGTGCGTGGTCTGCCCGGAACGTTGTTCTGGCGAACGGCGCTTTCCAGGAGCCCCGCGTCCCTCCGGTGGCCCGAAACATTCCGCCTCATGTCCTTCAACTGCACAGTCACAATTACCGCAATCCGGGGCAACTACCCGCCGGTGCCGTGCTGGTGGTGGGGACCGGCCAGTCCGGCGGGCAGATCACGGAGGATCTGCTGGCTGCCGGCCGTGAGGTGCACCTCTCGGTTGGCACGTGCCCGGAAGCGCCGCGGCGGTACCGGGGCCAGGATGTGTTCCATTGGCTCCTGCAGGTCAACCTGCACGGCCCGGAACATGGCATCAACGGCCTGATGGTGGACCACCTCCCGTCGCCCGCCGCGCGCTTCGCCTGCAACCCGCTGCTGTCCGGTAACGACGGCGGCCACAGCATCCATCTGCGGGATCTGGGACGCCGGGGCGTGCGGCTGCACGGGCGCCTGGAAGCGGCCGACGGCGGCGACCTCCTGTTCAGCGACGACCTCCCCGAGCGCCTCGCGATGGTGGAGGCCGGGTTCGGGCAACGCCTCAAGCTGCTGGCGGACTCCTACATCGCCGCCGCCGGCATCCAGGCGCCGGAGCCGGAAGCGCCGGCGCCGGACAGCTGGCTCCCCGAACAGGCGGGCGCCCGCCTGAGCCTGGGCGCGGACAACGTCACCTCGGTCATCTGGGCCACCGGGTACAGGCTGGACAACAGCTTTCTGGACATGCCTGTGCTGGATGAATGGAATTTTCCGCGTCACAGGAGAGGCGTCACCGAGGTGCCCGGGCTGTACGCCGTGGGGCTGCCCTGGCTCACCCGGCACATGTCTGCGACCCTTCCCGGCGTGGGCCCGGACGCGGAGTTCATTGCCGGACACATCGCCGGCGGCAGCGGTTAGGGTTGCGCCGAAGCCGTGAGCGCTGCAACCACGGCCTGGACCAGTTCGTCAGGGGTCCGCGAAATGTCCAGGCGCATGCTCCCGGCCGCCAGTTCCGCCTCGCTCAGCGGTTCAAGCGTTGCCAGCTGGCTGGGCAGGAGCGCCGGCGGCATGAAGTGGCCCGCCCGCCCCTGCATGCGTTCGCCGATCAGTCGGGCGTCGCCGTCCAGATGCATAAAAAGCACCCGGCCGCGGGCAGCGGAAAGCAGGCGGCGGTAGGTCTGCTTGAGGGCGGAGCAGGTCAGGACGGTGCTCTTGCCGGCGGCGGCCTGGGTGCTCATCCAGTCCTGGATTTCCTGGAGCCAGGGCCAGCGGTCCCCGTCCTGCAGCGGAATGCCCCGGCTCATCTTCTCGATGTTGGCCTGGGGATGAAATTCATCCGCCTCCGCACAGGCCCAGCCAAGCTGCCCGGACAGGGCGGCGGCGACGGTGGACTTGCCCGTTCCGGAAACTCCCATGACCACCAGGTGCGTGGGGGGATTCTGCATGTGGGCCTCCGAATTGGCTTGACTGGGTAGAAAGGTATCACCATTAGGTTGGTAAGATACTACCTTCTACGGGTGCCCGCTCATCCCTTTATTTCGCGCCGGGTTCACTCACTGCGCCACACGACGGGGGACATTATGAAAATCGCCAGTGGCCACGGACTGGAGGACACGGACGACGACGGCGGAAAGCCTGCGCCCACCGGCCGCGTTTTGGAGTCGGTTGGCGTTGCCATCGCCTCCGGGAGCCTTCCGCCGGGCAGCCGGCTCACCTTGGAGGGGATACAGCAGGAACACGGCGTGTCCCGGACGGTGGCCCGCGACACCATGAAGGTCCTCGAGTCCATGAACATGGTCTATTCGCGGCGCCGCGTGGGCATCGTGGTGCAGGAGCGCAGGTTGTGGAACGTCTTTGACCCGAAGCTCGTCCGGTGGCGGCTCGCTTCCGGAACGCGCGAGGTCCAGTACGGCAGCCTCACCGAGCTGCGCATCGCCGTCGAACCCATTGCCGCTGCGGGGGCCGCCCGCCGGGCCAGCGCCGCCGAACGCGCCCGGCTGGTGGAGCTGGCATCAGAGCTCCGGCGTCTGGGCCAAGCCGGTGACCTTGAACGGTTCCTGGCCGCAGACATCGAGTTTCACTGCCTCCTGCTGCGCAGTTGCGGCAATGAAATGTTCATGGCGCTCGAAGGCATGGTGGCCGAGGTCCTGACCAGCCGCACCCGGCAGGGGCTGATGCCGTTCAAACCCCGGGACCACGTTTTGACGGCGCACGAGGATGTGGCCGCCGCCGTGGCCGGCGGGGACACGGCCGGCGCCGAAACCGCCATGCACCACATCCTGGACGAGGTCCGGACCGCCATGGGCCTGGACTGATATCCCCCCACCGGCGGCGGAGCCGGGCACAGCCTCTTCCCGCTCCCCTGATTCCTGAGTAGCCTGCAATTAGGGCTCGTGCAGGGGGCCCACCAGTGCCGGGCAGAAGTATCTGGAAGGTGAAAAATGGCCATCACCGGACAATCACGAATCGGGACCGCCGGAACGGCAGTCCCTGACGCAGTACCCCGGCGCAAAGGCGCCATGGTGGTCCGCTGGATCACGTCCACGGACCACAAGATCATCGGCTTTATGTACCTGATCTCATCCTTTGTGTTCTTCTGCCTCGCCGGCGTGATGGCGCTGTTGATCCGTGCTGAGCTGTTCGAACCGGGCATGCAGATTCTGCAGACCAAAGAGCAGTACAACCAGTTGTTCACCATGCACGGCACCATGATGCTGCTGATGTTCGCCACTCCGCTGTTTGCCGGCTTTGCGAACGTGATCATGCCGCTGCAGATCGGCGCGCCGGACGTTGCCTTCCCGCGCTTGAATGCCCTGGCATTCTGGTTCTTCCTCTTCGGCTCCACCATCGCCGTTTCGGGGTTTATCACTCCGCAGGGTGCCGCGTCCTTCGGCTGGTTTGCGTACGCGCCCTTGCATAACACCACCTTCAGCCCCGGCATCGGCGGTGACCTGTGGGTCTTTGGCCTGGCGCTGTCCGGTTTCGGCACCATCCTGGGTGCGGTCAACTTCATCACCACCATCATCTGCATGCGTGCTCCCGGCATGACCATGTGGCGGATGCCCATCTTCACGTGGAACATCCTGGTGACGTCCATCCTGGTTCTGATGGCTTTCCCGCCACTGGCCGCTGCCCTGTTTGCCATGGGTGCGGACCGTCGGTTCGGCGCCCACATCTACGACCCCGAGAACGGCGGCGCGATCCTGTGGCAGCACCTCTTCTGGTTCTTTGGCCACCCCGAGGTGTACATCATTGCGATCCCGTTCTTCGGCATCGTCTCGGAAATCTTCCCGGTCTTCAGCCGCAAACCGATCTTCGGCTACAAGGGCCTGGTCTACGCCACCATCGCCATTGCCGCACTGTCCGTGACCGTGTGGGCCCACCACATGTACGTCACCGGCTCGGTACTGCTGCCGTTCTTCGCGTTCATGACCATGCTGATCGCGGTGCCCACCGGGGTGAAGTTCTTCAACTGGATCGGCACCATGTGGCGGGGGTCCCTGACCTTCGAAGCGCCCATGCTGTGGAGCATCGGCTTCCTGGTCACGTTCCTCTTCGGCGGCCTGACCGGCATCATCCTGGCCTCCCCGCCGCTGGACTTCCACGTCTCGGACACCTACTTCGTGGTGGCACACTTCCACTACGTGGTCTTCGGCACCGTGGTGTTCGCGATGTTCGCCGGCTTCTACTTCTGGTGGCCGAAGTGGACGGGCAAGATGCTCAACGAGCGTCTCGGCAAGATCCACTTCTGGATGCTGTTCCTGGGCTTCCACGGAACGTTCCTGATCCAGCACTGGCTGGGCGTCGAGGGCATGCCGCGCCGCTATGCCGACTACCTGGTAGAGGACAACTTCACGTGGATGAACCAGTTCTCCACCATTTCCTCGTACCTGCTGGGTGCCTCGATGATTCCGTTCTTCTGGAACGTTTACATCACCTGGCGCAGCAACGACAAGGTTGAAGTGGACGACCCCTGGGGCTTCGGCGCCTCACTGGAATGGGCCACGTCCTGCCCGCCGCCGCGCCACAACTTCACGTCCCTGCCGCGGATCCGCTCGGAACGCCCAGCCCTGGACCTGCACCACCCGGAGTTGGCCATCCGCGACCATGACACCACGCACAGTCCGGCGGCCGCAGCCCTGGGCGCTGCCGAGATCGGCAGCAAGGACGTCCGCAATCCAGACCCCGGCCACTGACTGCGGGAGATGTCCACGGCATGCGGGGGTTAACAAAAATCAGGGCCGGTCAGAAGACCGGCCCTGATTTGAAATATGAAACCCTAAGGCCCCAGAATCTCTAAGGAATTAGAGGGACTGGATGTTTACGGCCTGGGGACCCTTGGGGCCCTGCTCGGTTTCGAAGGAGACCTTCTGGTTCTCTTCGAGGGAGCGGAAGCCGGAGGAAGCGATCGCAGAGTAGTGTGCGAAAACGTCCTGTGAGGAGTCATCGGGGGAAATGAAGCCGAAGCCCTTTTCAGCGTTAAACCATTTGACGGTACCAGTAGCCATTATTTTTGTCCTTCGTGAAGGTGGAGGAAAAGTCCCGACTTTCGGGTCCTCCGGTGTGGGGTGTTCAAAACCGCTACTTCAGAAGAACGCGGACTTTCGACCGCGCGTACTGCCTGAACTACCAACTGCATAAACACAACAACAGGATCAACACTACAGGAGATTCCGGGCGTTATTTACCAACAGCAACGAATGGCGGTGCGGGGCCAGGCAAATATCCGGCGCGATGTACCGGAAGCCCCATGCCGAATTCCGGCCACCGGCGTAGCATCCTGCCATGGGACCAATTCGGGTTATCTTGCTTCCCGGGAGCGTGCTCCCCGCCGAACCCGCCTACGGTGCGCTGATCCGGGCGCTGGGGCCGCACGTCGAGGCGGTGGCCAAGGACCTGGAGCTGTACGCCGGCGACGCTCCCCCGCAGGGCTGGAGCCTGGACACCGAGATCGACGGCGTGCTGCGCGAGGCCGATGCCCGCGGGTGGCAGACCTTCCATCTGGTGGGCTACTCCGGTGGCGGCGCGGCGGCCCTGGCGTTCGCCGCCAAACACCCCGACCGGCTGCTGAGCCTGGGACTGCTGGAACCGGCCTGGGCCGGTGACTGGGACTGGAGCCCCGCGCACGCGCAGCTCTGGAAGCAGTACGAGCAGCTGGAAACCCTCCCGCCGGAGCAGTTCATGGCCGCCTTCATGAGGCTGGGAGTTAAGCCCGACGTCGTCCTCCCGCCGCCGCCTGATCCCCCGCCGCCGTGGATGGCCAAGCGGCCCGCGGGCATCAGGGCGTTCCTGCAGACCTTCAAAACCTATGACCTGGACCGGGCACGTCTGGCTGCGTTCCGCCAGCCGGTTTTCTTCGCCCTCGGCGGCCTCAGCAACCCGGACGACCACGGCGAAGTTGCCACCCGGCTCTCCCGGGTCTTCTTCCCGGACTTCCACGTTGAAGTGTTCCCGCACCGGCACCATTTCGACCCGCCGCACCGGATCGAACCGGAGCGTCTGGCTGGGTTGCTCAAGCGGCACTGGGAGCAGGCGGAAACGGCGTTTCAACCGCAACACGGGGTCACTTAACGGCCTTGAAACGGGGATTATCGGGCGGCAAATGACCCAGCGTTGGCGGGCCGTGGTGGACGGGGCAGGCCCAGGCGCCGGTGCCGCGGCGCGGCCACCGGAACCGGGGCGCTGAAGCGGAAGGCGCGGCGGGCGATGTGGTGGTTCTCCGGACGCCGGCGGACCACGATGGGTCCTGCAGGAAGCGCCTGCGCGTCCCGGGCAAAGAACCAGGCCTTGGCGCCTTCCACCAGGACCAGGTAGACCACGATCATGCCCAGCAGTGCCAGGAAGAACGGGACCGGAAGCGGGTCGAAGCCCAGCACGCCGGCCAAGGGTGAGAGCGGCAGGTAGATTCCCAGCGCCACCACGCCCAGCGAGGCAACCAGGAGGCCGACGGACGGGCGGCTGCGCAGGAACGGCACCCGCCGGGTCCGGATGGCGAAGATGATCAGCGTCTGGGTGGCGATGGATTCGATGAACCAGCCGGCCCGGAACTCCCCCGGCACGGCATTGAACACAAACAGCATCAGGGCGAACGTGGCGAAGTCGAACAGCGAGCTGATGGGCCCGAACAGGAACATGAACCGCCGGATGAACGCGATGTTCCAGTGCGACGGCGCCCGCAGCTGCTCTTTGTCCACGCGGTCGCCAGGGATGGCGAGCTGGCCGGAGTCGTAGAGCAGGTTGTTGAGCAGGATCTGGCCGGGCAGCATGGGCAGGAAGCTCAGCACCACCGAGGCGGTGGCGGCGCTGAACATGTTGCCGAAGTTGCTGGACGTGCCCATCAGGACGTACTTGATGGTGTTCGCAAAGATCCGCCGGCCCTCGCGCACGCCTTCGGCCAGGACGCCGAGGTCCTTGTCCAGGAGCACGACGTCGGCAGCGTCCTTCGCGACGTCGGTGGCACTGTCCACGGAGATGCCGATGTCCGCCTTGTGCAGTGCCAGGGCGTCGTTGACGCCGTCGCCCATGAAGCCCACGGCACCGCCGCTTTGGCGCAGCAGCCTGATGATGCGCGCCTTCTGTTCGGGCGAAACACGGGCGAAGATGGTGGCGGTCCGGGCCGCGGTGGTGAGTTCGGCGTCGGACATTGCTTCAACGTCCGCGCCGGTCAGCGTGCCGCCGGAGACCACACCCAGGTCGGCACAGACCCGTTCGGCCACCTTGGCGTTGTCCCCCGTGGCAATTTTGACGGTGATCCCCAGCGCCGCCAGCTCATCCAGGGACGCCCTGGCGTTGGCTTTGGGCCGGTCCAGGAAGATCAGGAACCCGGCCAGCGTCAGGCCGCGCTCGTCGTCCGCGGTCAGCGCGCTGAGTCCCGCCGCGGGACGGGTGGCCACCGCCACCACGCGGGAGCCGGCGTCGAACTGTTCATCCAGCAGCGCCTGCACGGCGGGGGAAGTTGGCCCGCAGAGGGCCAGGACATCCTCGGGGGCACCTTTGGTGACCAGTTGCGCGGGGCCGCCGGCCTCCCGGATCAGCACGGTGGTGCGGCGCCGCTGGTGGTCGAAGTCCACCAGGTCCAGGCGCTCGAAGCGGGCCGGGTCAAAACCGGCCGCGCCGGGGCTGTCCCAGAGGGCGGCGTCCAGCGGGTTCTGCCCCGCGGAGGAGAGTTTCGCTTCGGTGTAGTCGGCCTCGGTGGCCAGCAAGCCCAGGGTGAGCAGGCCGTCGTCGGAGGTTTCCGGGGCGACCGGAAGCGCGCTCGTGAAGCTGATCCGCCCCTCCGTCAGGGTGCCGGTTTTGTCCGTGACCAGGATGTCCATGTCCCCGAGGTCCTCGATGCAGACCAGCCGTTTGACCAGCACCTTCCGCTTGGCCAGCTGCCGCGTGCCGGTGGCCAGGGACGTGCTGACGACGGCGGGGAGCAGCTGAGGTGTGATGCCCACGGCGATGGCCAGGGAGAACAGCAGGGATTCCAGGAGCGGGCGCTGGAGGAGCAGGTTGGCGATGAAGATCAGCGACGTGAGCCCGACCGCCACCTGCAGCAGAAGGAAGGAGAACCGTTTGAGCCCGAGCTGGAATTCGGTCTGCGCCTGCCGTTCGCCCAGGCCGAGCGCGATCCGGCCGAATTCGGCGCGCCCGCCGGTGGCCACCACCACGCCGGTGCAGCCGCCGGACTGGATCACGGTGCCCATGAACACGCAGGAGGAGAGGTCCGCCAGGGAGGCGCCGGCCTGGACCGGCGCCGCGTCCTTCGCCGCGGGCAGGGACTCCCCCGTGAGGATGCTTTCGTCGCAGAGGAGGTTCTTGGTGCTGAGGAGCCTAAGATCGGCGGGGATGATGGCGCCGAGGGAGAGATGGACGACGTCGCCGGGCACCAGGGCGGTGACGTCCACTTCGCGGGTGGTTCCCGCAGTGTTCGCGCCCGCGGTCCCGCCGCGGAGCACTACGGCGCGGTGGCTGACGCGGGAATGCAGGGCTTCGGAGGCCCGCTCGGCCCGGAACTCGTTGGTGAAGCCGAGGCCCACACTGACCAGCAGGATCACGCCGATCACGATCGAGTTGGTGGCGTCGCCCAGGAACAGGGACAGCCCGGCGGTGATCAGGAGCAGGATCAGAATGGGGCTGGCGAGCTGGCGGCCCAGGACCGCCCAGCCGTTGGCGCGGTGGGTCCGGACGGCGTTGGGGCCAAGGGCCTCCAGCCGCGAGGCGGCCTCCTCGTCAGAGAGGCCTTCCGGACCGGAGCCGAGGCGGCCCAGGACCTCCGCCGCGGTCAGCGAGGCGGCATCGGTGATGGGAAGCTGGAGGGAGGTCCGCTCCTGGACGTTAAGCTCTGGCATACGGATCCGTTCGGACACGTCGATGGTGGGAAAGCCGGTTTACGGCTAAGGGTACGACGCCAAGCTGGACATCCGTTGCTTGAGCCCGTCACACCCGGTGTCGCTATGGTCACGTGTGGTAGCTGAATCCGGGAAGGTGGTGGAGCACCACCAGCATGAGCCAAGTGGCCAGGATAAAGGGCCATGTGTAAACAGGCAGTGCCGTCAGTCCCATCAGCCAGGCAAGCACCGATGAAACGACCACGCCCACGACGGCGGCAATCCACGGTTGCCATGTGCCGCGCACGAAGACCACAGCCAGGGCGATGGCGGTCAGGACTCCAGAGTAGCCGAGGAGTCCGTGGGCCACGGCCTGCACATCGGAACCTGTGGCAAGATCCATCAATGCCTCCATACCACTGCCCAGGAGTGCCGCGGCTCCCACCTTCCAATGGGCGATGAACAATCCAACGAGGATGACGGCGCCCGCAATGGATGAGTCCACCAGCACCACTTCTGAAATGTTGTTCAGGATGGCCTGGCCCACGTTGGCCAGTATGTTTTCGGGCACTTCGCCCAGGTCCGTGTGCGGGCCGTGCAGGGGTGCGTGCACGGCGAAGAGAACCCCGGCCACGATGCAGAACGGCGCAGTGGTCACCGGGAGTGAGTACTTCCGGCTGGACGGGTGGTAGAACAGCCACGCCAGTGCGACGGTGACCGGACCGCAGGCCAGCCCGCCGGCGACGGCAAACGCGGCGGCCGGCCAGGTGAAGCCGAGCGCCGAGAACTGGGCGGCGCCCACCAGGGCCCCGCAGTAGCCGTGCAGGCCGTCGCCCAGCTCGCCGAGCCGGCGCCGGAGCAGCACACCGCTGAGGGTTGAGCACAGCAGCCCAATAACCGCCAGCAAAGCCATCCTCCAGTTCGCGATGGCGAACCCGGCCAGCACCGCCAGACCCGTCCAGACGTTGGCCTGGAAGAAGATTTGGCTGAGGCCGCGGGTGGTGGCAGCAAACCAGTTGAGGTTGCGGACGGTTGCCCGGCGCATAAAGACGGAAGTCATGTGGCACGCCGCCGGCCCAGCAGGAACGCAACAAACCACACGGCGCCAAACAGGGCAACCAGACCCAGTCCTGCCTCACCGAGGTCGATCCCGGCCAGCCAGGTGATGGCGGGCTGGTCCAAACCCGCCGCCCTGACCAGCCCGCCCAGTGTGATGGCTGCAACGAACAGTGCGGAGAGCGCCGACAGTCCCGTGATGACGGCGTTGAACCCCAACCGGCGCTGCGGGTGTTCGATGGCTGACTTGTACAAACGCAGCATGGCGATCCCGTTCACGGAGTCACACAGGGTCATGGCTGCCGCGAAGGCCAGCGGAATTGTCATCAGGGCAATCGGGGAAACGCCGGCGAGTGTGGCAGCGGTGGTCATGACCAGCAGGCCGATGGTGGTGGCCGTATCGAACCCCAGCCCGAACAGGAAACCGATCACGTAAATGTTCCGCGGGCGCTCCACCTTGGCCAGCGGTTTGGCCAAAAGCCGCGCCATGAACCCTTTGGGCTCCAGGTCTTCCTGGCGGATGTTCCCTCCCCTAGCAGCCTTTCGGTAGGCCCGGGCTGCCGTGATGAAGGCCGAGCCGTTGAAGATGCCCATGAACATCAGGAAGAGCCCGGACACCGCGCTGCCGATCAGCCCCAGTAACAGGTTGCCGGAGCTGCCGCCATCCATCAGCTCCCCCGCCAGGGAAGCGCCGGACACCACCAGCAGCCCCGCCAGGACCACCACGGAGCTGTGGCCGAGGCTGAAGGCAAACCCCACGCTGACGGGGTCTTTGTGCTGTGCCACGAATCTACGGGTGGAGTTGTCGATCGCGGAGACGTGGTCCCAGTCGTAGCTGTGTTTGACTCCGGCCAGGTAGGCGGTGAGGACCAGTCCCAGGGCGAGTGGCCGGGCTGTGGCGGTGCCGATCACCAGGAGTACGACGGCGGCGCAGTGGAGCAGGATGACGGCACCGGCCACAACAAGCACCCGGGTCCTCGCCGGCAACTGGTCGCGCTGACGGTACAGAACGGCAACATCGCCCAGTGTGGTCATCAGTACTTCCTGAGGTTCAGGGGCGCCTGCCCGTACCAGCGTCTGCGCAGCAGGCCGGTGCAGGCCTGCAGGAGGTGGTTGAGTTCCCCGGTGCTGCGGGAGAGGGAGCGCAGGATGAGTCCCGCCGTCCCGGCGGTGTGGGCGGTCAGGGACACGCCGGTGTGGGCGTCGTATGCCGCGGTCAGCGCGTGGAGTTCATCCGCCAGTGCCTGGTCCACGCGGGGATCCACCACCATCAGCGAGCCCAGATGACTGAAGCCTTCCATGAACCCCATCCCGGTGACATCGCCCAGCGGGGGCCGGATGAGCAGGTTGTCCAGTGCGAGCATCTGCGCGCCATCGTCTCCGCACACATAAATCTCGTTCCGTAGCCGGAGTTCCTCGTACTTGAAGGCGGACCCGTCGGGTGACCAGCCGGGGGTCACCACTTCAGCCATGATCAGGCTCGACGTCGGGCAGACGGTCACATGGGTGCGTTGCCGGTAGCTCGCCTCGCGGTAGGCAATGAGCTGGTCCGGCGCCAGCTCCAGCCGCGCGTTGTCCCCCAGCCGCAGGGCCATCCGCTGCTCGGCGAAGGAGCCCGGCGTGCGGTAGATCTTGGTGGCCGACTGCGTGGTCAAAAGCAGCGCAGCCCCGGCCTGCACCTCCACATCAACAAGGAACAGATCGGCCCCCAAATACGCCCCGCCAGGGTTCACCATGACGTAGCAAACCTGCCCGGAGTCATCGAGGTAGTGCGGCCGCAGTATTCGCAACGCGCCCTCATGAAATTGGTGGGAAGCAACGGACCTGCCGCCACGCTCACTGATGACCAGCTCAAGCACCCCGCGAGGTGAACCAGGAGCAGAGGTAGCGGAACCGGATGTTAGGGGCCGCGGCGTGGCGGGCACCGCGGAGCGGGCACGGCCCCTAACATCCGGTGTAGCCGCCGGAGGACTCACGGACGCCGCCGTGCTCATGAGGCCAAATCGAGCATCAGGACGTCGCGCCGGATCCACTCGATGACCTTGTCCAGCCCTTCGTCGGTTTTGAGGTTGGTGAAGCAGAACGGCTTGTCCCCGCGGAATTCCTTGGAGTCCCGTTCCATGACGGACAGGTCGGCGCCGACGTGGGGCGCGAGGTCGGTCTTGTTGATGATGAACAGATCGGACTTGATCATGCCCTGGCCGGCCTTCCGGGGGATCTTCTCGCCCTGGGCCACGTCGATGATGTAAATGGAGAAGTCGACCAGTTCGGGGCTGAAGGTGGCGGAAAGGTTGTCGCCGCCGGACTCGACGAAGATGACCTGGAGATCGGGGTGCCGTGCCTTGAGTTCCTTGATGGCCGCCGTGTTCATGGAGGTGTCTTCGCGGATGGCCGTGTGCGGGCAGCCGCCGGTTTCGACGCCGATGATCCGGTCCTCGGGCAGGATCCCGTTCGCGGCCAGGATTTTGGCGTCCTCGATGGTGTAGATGTCGTTGGTGATGGCGGCCATGGAGATCTCGCCGCTCATGTGCCGGGTCAGTCGCTCCACGAGCTGGGTTTTACCGGCACCCACCGGACCGCCGATGCCGATGATGATGGGTTCAGTCATGATGTCCTCCTCAGTCGCAATGCAACAGTTAGCTCATGAACATGCGGGCACGCTGACGCTCGTGCCGCATCTGCGAAATTTCCAGCCCGGGGGTCATCGCCCCAAAGTCGTCCGGCGTCAGGTGCCCGATCCGCTCAACGGCGGCAGCGACGTCGTCGGCCGCCCTCCCGAGCAGCCGCTGCCCGGCGTTCTGGCCCAGCGGGATGGCGCGCACCGCGTTCTGCGCCAGCGAGGTGACGGCGGCGAACAGGTACGCGGGGAGCGCCTCCGCCAGGGGCACACCCAGCGAACGGGCGACGACGGCGAACGCCAGCGGCTGGTGGCCGGCGGCGCGGCCGGTGGTCACCAGGTGCTGGTAGCCTGCCAGGTCGGCCGACGGGAAGACCTGGGCGCCGATCTCCAGCAGCCTGCCGCCCATCGTGATGCTGGCCTCGCGCACCTGCCGGGGCAGGAGCTGCGCCGTGAGCAAAGGATCCAGCTCCCCGACGGGGACCCCGTCATAGAGGAGGCGGACGGCCATCCCGTCGGAGTAGGTCAGCTGCTGCCCGATGAAGGCCGCGAGCCAGCGCCCGAAGGAATCGGCGTCGTGGATCAGCCCGCGCTCGATGTAAGTCTCGAACCCGAGCGAGTGCGCGAACGCCCCGGTGGGAAGCGCGGAGTCCGTCAGCTGCTGGAGCGCGAGCTGGTGGCTAGTGCGCATGCTCGGCATGGCGGAAAGGAACAGGCATGACCCGTTCCTGCCGGTCGTAGGGAACGCCGACGTGCTTCAGGTAATCCTCCACAGTGTGGTCAAAGGCGCACACCATCACCTCGGCCCCGTACTCCGAGGACGCGTCGAAGAACTGGGCCTGCAGGTGCCGGTTGCCCAGCGAATGCGCCACCACCCCCATTTCATGGATGGACCGCGGTGCGATGACCAGGACATCCGTGGGCAGGACGGACACCACAATCATGTTGGTGTCCGCCACGTCCAGGATGTCCCCGTCCCGCAGGTCCGCCGAACCTGCCGGGAGGCGGATGCCGATTTCCTTGCCATGGTCGGTGGTGACCCGCTGGATCCGCTTGACCAGGTCCGTGCTGGGCAGGACCACCTTCTCCCGGTGCAGGCCCGCGTACTCCCCCGCATCCGGCGGCAGCTCGTGCAGGTTGCCCAAGACCTTTTCGACAATCACGGAGCCGCCCCTAGAACAGGAAGTAGCGCTGGGCCATGGATAGCTCGTCGGACGGCTCGCAGGTGACATCCTCGCCGTCCACCGTCACCTTGTACGTCTCCGGGTCCACCTCGATGTCCGGCGTCGCATTGTTGTACTTCAGGTCCGCCTTGGTCAGCGAGCGGATGCCCGAAACCGGGCGGATGACCCGCTCCAGCCCCAGTTCTTCCGGCACGCCGGCCTCGATCGCGGCCTTGGACATGAACGTTATGGAGGACTTCTGCAGCGCCTTGCCAAAGGTCGCGAACATGGGCCGCATGGTGCGCGGCTGCGGCGTGGGGATGGAGCCGTTGGAATCGCCCATCACCGCGTACGCAACCTGGCCGCCCTTGAGCACGATGCCGGGCTTGACGCCGAAGAACGCCGGGTCCCAGAGCACCAGGTCCGCGAACTTGCCCTCTTCCACCGAGCCGATGGAGTCCGCCATCCCCTGCGCGATGGCCGGGTTGATGGTGTACTTCGCGATGTAGCGCTTGATCCGGAAGTTATCGCTCTCCGCCCCCGCACCGTTCGGTGCACCGTGCTCACCGGCTGCGCTTTCCCCCCGCGGGTCCTTCAGTACGCCGCGCTGCCGCTTCATCTTGTCCGCCAACTGCCAGGTGCGGGTCACCATTTCGCCCACGCGGCCCATGGCCTGGGAGTCGGAGGACGTGATGGCGAAAATGCCCATGTCCTGCAGGACATCCTCCGCGGCGATGGTCTCCGCGCGGATACGGGAGTCGGCGAAGGCGACATCCTCCGGGATGGCCGGGCTGAGGTGGTGGGCCACCATCAGCATGTCCAGGTGCTCCTCGACGGTATTGCGCGTGTAAGGCAGCGTGGGGTTGGTGGATGCCGGCAGGACATTGGGCAGGCCGGCGATCTTGATGATGTCCGGCGCGTGGCCGCCGCCGGCCCCTTCGGTATGGAAGGTGTGGATCACCCTGCCGTCAATGGCGCGGATGGTGTCCTCCACAAAGCCGCACTCATTGAGGGTGTCGGTGTGGATGGCCACCTGGACGTCGTACTCGTCGGCCACTTTCAGGGAGTTGTCAATGGAGGAGGTGGTGGCACCCCAGTCCTCGTGGACCTTGAGCCCCACCGCGCCGGCGCGGACCTGTTCGGCCAGCGGCTCGGTGGCGGACGCGTGGCCCTTCCCGAACACCCCGATGTTGATGGGGAGCCCTTCCACGGCCTGCAGCAGGCGCTGGATGTGCCACTTGCCCGGGGTGACGGTGGTGGCCTTGCTGCCTTCGGCCGGGCCCGTGCCGCCGCCCACCATGGTGGTGATCCCGTTACACAGCGCGGTGGGGACCTGGTCCGGGGAGATGTAGTGGATGTGGGTGTCGATGCCGCCGGCGGTGAGGATCCGCCGCTCGCCGGCGATGATTTCGGTGCTGGCCCCGATGACGATATCCACCCCGTCCGAGATCTGCGGGTTGCCGGCCTTGCCGATCTTGAAGATGTGACCGTCCTTGAGGGCGACGTCGGCCTTGTAGATGCCGGTGTAGTCGACGATGATCGCGTTGGTGATCACAGTGTCCGGCACTCCGTCGCCGGAACCAGAACCGTCCCTGGTCACCTGCCCGTTCTGGCCCATGCCGGCACGGATTACCTTGCCGCCGCCGAACACCACTTCCTCGCCGTAGACGGTCAGGTCCTTCTCGATCTCAAGGAACAGCTCAGTGTCGGCCAGGCGGATCGCATCGCCCGTGGTGGGGCCGTACAGGTCCGCGTACTGCCTGCGGGAAATGTCAAAGCTCATTTGTCTGCTCCTTCGGCCTGGGTGAGTGGACCGTTCACGGCGTTGCTCAATCCGTAGACCTCGCGGCTGCCCGCCAGTTCGATCAGCCTGACGTGTTTGCTGTCCCCCGGCTCGAACCTCGCGGCCGTCCCGGCGGGGATATCCAAACGCCGCCCGTAGGCCGCCTTCCGATCAAAGGACAACGCCTGGTTGGCCTCCGCAAAGTGGTAGTGCGAGCCCACCTGGACGGGGCGATCGCCCGTGTTGGTCACCTCGACATCGATGGCCTCGCGGCCCGCGTTGATGGTCAGTGGTTCGGACGTGAGGACGTATTCTCCTGGAATCATGGCTGCGCTCCTATCGGATCGGATGGTGTACGGTGACCAGCTTGGTCCCGTCGGGGAACGTTGCCTCGATCTGGACGTCCGGGATCATTTCGGGCACGCCTTCCATGACGTCGTCGCGGGTGAGCAGCGTGGTTCCGTAGCTCATCAGGTCCGCCACGGTGCGGCCGTCGCGGGCCCCTTCAATCAGTTCGTAACTGATCAGTGCCACGGCCTCGGGGAAGTTCAGCTTCAGGCCCCGGCCCTGCCGGCGACGGGCGAGGTCGGCAGCTACAACGATCATGAGTTTTTCCTGCTCACGCGGCAAAAGATGCATAGCTTCTCCTTCACGAAAAGGTCAGGACCGCGGAAACCGGGCGTCAGATCCTCAGTGCTTGGAAGTGCTTGGAACAGCCAGGAACGTCCGGGGCAGCCCCTACGGTTATATGCCTTAATGGTTGACCGGGGCAATGGTCCGCAGCCCCTTTTTCGCCTCCTCCGAGAAACCTGTCCACCGGCTGTGAGTAGCGTGAATGCCGCACGAGACTGAGCGCCCCGGCGCCCACTATTTGAGGCTCAGCACTTCGTCGATCGGGCGGCCGTTGACGAACACCTGGGCGCTGGTGGCGGCGGATGCGGCCATGGCGGTGTACTCCAGCTGGGCCTTCGCGCGCGGGATGTCGCACACGCCGCCCAGCATGAACTGCCCGGAGAGCCAGATGCTGATGGTGCTGCCGTTCAGCTCGCCGCCGAGGTAGGTGAGGTTCGACTGGTACAGGACGTTCACGAGCCCGGACATGCCGACCTCGCGGCTCTTGTTCGCGAGCAGCGCCCCGACACTGGGGCCTACCTGGTCCGTGAACCGCACAGGGGCCGTGGTGGTGGCGACGAGGCTGTCACCGCAGCCGATCTTCGGCCCCGACATCCCGTTGTCGCCCACCGCGACGTAGTAGACCGTCAGCGGTGCCACCTGCTCCGGGAACCCCGTAAAGGTGGGCTCCGCCGTCGGCGCCGGGCCCGCAGGAGGGGACGCAGTCGGTGCCGGGCTGGCCGGGGCGGACGACGGGGGCTCGGTCACCGTGGGGGACGCGGTCACCGGCGCGCCGGCGGACGTGGTCGGGCCCGCCGTCGCGCTCGGCGCGGCGGACTGGGTGGCTGACGCAGTGGGGGCGGCGGAGCTGGGCGTCGGGGCCGGCGCCGGCGGCCCAAAGCAACCTGCGAGCGCCAACAGGGCGCCCGCCCCGAGAACACAGAATGCCGAATGCCTGCGCCAGGTCATGATGTCCCCTTGGATGCGGGGCCCGCATTTTCGGACCCCGCATCCACGCTATGCCGCAGGCACCCGCCGGCATAGGGACTAAAGTCCGGCGGTCCGCTCCGCGCGCAACCACCACGAAGGATCCGCGAAACATACGCCGGCCGGCCGCCGATCTCCGGCCCTGCCGTGTACCTTGGGCATAACATCCCCCGGTCCGAGGACGCCCATTGAATACCGCCCCCGCCACGCTGCGCTCGTACAGCCTCCGGCGCGAATGGTCACGGGCGTTCACGCTGATGCTGCTGGCCCTGCTGGTGGGCGCCGTGGTGACCATCGTCGGTGTCCGGTTTGTGGTGAACCAGATGGAGGGCGCGGCCAGCCGGCTCCAGGCCGAGTACGCCGGCGTCGCGGCGTTGGCCGAAGCCCTCGAATCGCATGAGCAGCGTGGCCATCAGGTCCTTTCGGCCATGCCCGTCAACGCGCAGGCATTTGCCTCGGAACAGCGAACCATCGAACTGCTCTTCGAAGAGGCTGCCGCGGTTGAGGCTGCGGACAGCGGCCGGCCCCAGGCCCTGGCCCAAGCCCGGAAGGACTGGCAGCTCGCCCTGGACAAGGCCGGATTGTGGGCCGGTGAAGCGCCCGTCCGCACCGGCGGCAACATGGCCGGTGTCCCGGCTTTCGCTGCCGCAAGCTCCAACGTGCGGACGCAGCTGGCGGCCATACAGAAGGAGTCGCTGCGGGCCCTGGACCGCGGACTCGTGGACACCCATGACATGGAGAACCTCCTGGCGGGCGGCCGGGTGGCGCTGTTCCTGGGGGTCATCGGTGCCACGCTGTACTTCCGCCGCCGGATGACCATGGACCTGAAGCGGCCCCTGGACACCCTGCGCACGGGGGTCCTCAAACTGCAGGCCGGGGATTACAGCCACCGCCTGACGGTTGCCCGGCACGATGAACTGGGCGACGTGACCCTGGCGTTCAACGGGATGGCTGCGGCCCTCCAGGACAGCCACACCACCCTGACGTACCGTGCCACCCACGATGAGCTTACCGGGCTTGGCAACCGCGCGGCGCTGGCCGAACGGCTGGCGGCCGCCTTCGAACCCGGCACCGGCCTCCGGACCCGCCACGAGGGCCTCCTGTTCATCGACATCGACGACTTCAAGGACGTCAACGATTCCCTCGGCCACGCAGGCGGCGACGCACTGCTCGTCCAGCTGGCGCACCGCCTGCAGGCCAGCGTCCGCAGGCAGGACCTGGTGGCAAGGCTGGGAGGCGACGAGTTCGCCGTCGTGGTGGTGGATCACGACGACGGCACTCCGGCGACGGGGCCCGTCGCCGAGAGGATCTACCAGTCACTCAGCGAGCCTTTTGTGATCGGCGAAAGGTCTCTGCGCGTCTCGTTGAGCATGGGCGTCGCGCCGCGCATTGCGGACGCCGCGGATGTCACGGAGCTGCTGCGGCAGGCCGACTCCGCCATGTACCGGGCCAAACAGGGCGGCAAGGCGAAGTACGAGGTCCATGGCGGGTGAGCGGCCGCGTCCGGCGGTCCCGAGCAATATTTCTTGAGATGAACAGTTGACTTGAACGACTGTTCATGTAATCTGGATCACAGCACGGTGATCCGCGTCACTACGTTGATGTACTGATATTCACCGGGCATGCCTTGTAAAAGAATTCCGACTCTTGAAACGGTTGAAGCCATGAATGATTCAGGCACCATTCAGTCCCCGCCGGTGACCACGGGGAATGCCATTGACTTCTGGGCAGCGAAGCCCCTGGAAGCCCTCGGCGGCGATTACGGGCGGCTGCGCTGCCGGTTCATCAACTCCCATCCGGAAGGCAGCTGGGATGACTTCATTCTGTCGGAATGGACCCTGAACTCCTGTTCCTGGGAGGATTTCCACCCGCACAGTGAGACTGCTTTCGTGCTGGAGGGCGAGCTTCACATCGAAAGCCAGGGGAAGACGGTTGTCCTGCGGCCGGGCGATTCGGCGCGGGTCAATCCGGGCGGCGTCGGCCGGTACTGGGCACCCGTCTATGCGCGGATGGTCACCATTTACGGGCCCAATCCCGAAGGCCTGGAATCGCACTCCTTCCGGTACTCCGAGGTCTGATCGTGGACGTGCGGGCCCTGGCTGCCCGGGTCTTAAACCCCGGCCTTGCCAAGGAGTGCATCCACCATCATGAAGAACCGGGCGTCGTGACCGGCCGCCGTCGGGTCGGTCATGTACTGGAGGGCGGCGCCGTCGTAAATCATCAGGAAGAGCCGCACCAGCGTCGGGAAGCTGATGCGGCACTCCTCCCCGTTGTTGCTGGCGGCGGAAGAGAAGATGTTTCCCAGTTCCACTTCGTAGGCGGGGTAAATCTTCGCCGCCAGCGGGCTGGCGCCGGCATTGCGGGTTGCCCACAGGATGAGTTCAATTTCGGCAAGTATGCTCGCCGGTTCTTCGTCCAGTGCACGCCAATAACCTTCGGCCACCTGTTCCACCGCCTTGCGCAGGCCCAGATGGACCGGCACATCGCTGGAGAAGCGGCTCAGGTTCTTCAGCCAGGCCTCCGCCGCCCTGTCCATGAGTTCGTCTTTGTCGCTGAAGCAATAGTGGGCCGTGGCCAGGGGCGAGTTGGCCTCCTTGGCAATCGCCCGCATGGTCACGGACTGGATGCCCTCACGGCGCATGATTTCCACCGTGGCCGCGATCAGCTGTTCTTTTCGTTCCGACGCGGATATCCGCATGGACCCCTCCTCATCCTGCACGGTTGCCGCAAGGGCGGACCGTATCCCGGCTGCCGGTGGGCGGCAGCCGGGATACGGTCTGGTTTGCCTGACTCGCGGAATTAGCTCGCGGCCAGGATCCGGTCCACCGCGGCCGGTGAGCCGGCGTCCACATCCTGTGACGGACCGTTCAGGTAGCGGTCCATGGAGTCATCCATGGCGTTGAGCCAGCGGGTATGGTGCTTGGTGGCCATGGTGCCGGTGACCACGGAGCGGTGGAGCATGTCGCGGTAGCCCAGGATGTCGGTTTCTTTGTGGTGCATCCAGTCCTTGAACAGCTGGCACACGGCGTCCAGGTCGAAGGGCGGGTAATCCGTGGCGTCGATCAGCTCCCGCAGGTAGTCCGTCTGGAAGTCAGCTTCGGCGTCGTGATCGGACAGCGCGGCCTGGCGCTCCAGCCAGGCCTGGATGTCCGCCTCGCGCTCGGCCAGCGACGGCAGTTCAATCACGCCGGTCATCACATCGCGGGCAAACCAGGCCTGCGCGTCAAACATGTTGAAGGTGTAGTACTGGTCCTGGGCGCCGAGGTAGAACAGGTTGGTGTTCTGCTGCCAGACCACTCCCTTGTACAGGTTGCCCGGGTACAGCACGTTCGGCGACTTCAGCGACAGCTCGCTGGGCAGGTACGGATACTTGTGCTGGTATCCGGTGCAAAGCACGACGGCGTCGAAGTCGCCCTGGGTGCCGTCGCTGAAGTGTGCGGTGGGGCCGTTGAAGTGGGTGACCAGCGGGCGCTCCACCGTGTTCGAGGGCCAGTCGTAGGCCATGGGGGTGGTGCGGTAGCTCAGGGTGATGGATGCGGCGCCCATCTTGTGGGACTGCATGCCAATGTCCTCCGCGGAGTAGCTGCTGCCGATCATCAGCAGGTTCTTGCCGTAGAACCGCTCGGCCCCGCGGAAATCGTGGGCGTGCAGGACCTCGCCCGGGAACGACTTGATGCCCTTGAACTCGGGAACCGACGGGACGGAGAAGTGTCCGGTGGCAACCACCAGCTTGTCGAACACGTGGGTTTCAGTGATGTTGGTTTTGAGGTCCTCCACTGTCAGCGTGAATTCCTGGGTGGCCTCGTTGTAGCTGGTATGCCGGGCAACGCTGTTGAAGCGGACGTATTTGCGGACGTCGGATTTCTCCACGCGGCCCTTGATGTAGTCGAAGAGGACCTCCCTGGGCGGGAAGGACGAAATGGGACGGCCAAAGTGCTCGTCAAAGGAGTAGTCCGAGAACTCCAGGCATTCCTTGGGGCCGTTGGACCAGAGGTGGCGGTACATGCTGGAGTGGACCGGCTCGCCGTGGGCGTCCAGGCCGATCCGCCAGCTGTTGTTCCACTGGCCGCCCCACTCGTCCTGCTTTTCGAAGCACATGATGCTGGGGATTTCGGCCCCTTTTTGACGTGCTGATTCGAAGGCCCGCAGTTGCGCCATGCCGCTGGGGCCTGCACCGATGATTCCGACTCGAAGTGCCATGATGTTCTCCTCTTTCAAAGTTGATGGGCCGCCGCTGCGCGGCGTTCGTGCGTCAGGTTTGCGTGGATGGGCCTTACGGGTTGAAGGTGCGGTCGCCGGTGAAGAATCCCAGGGCGTATTCCGGGGTTTCGAACTTGACCGTGGTGCCCTTGGGGAAGAACAGCACGTCGCGTTCCTTGGCGTGCGTGACCTCACCCGTGGTCTGGTCCGTGAGGATGAACTCGCCCTTGATGACAATCTTCATTTCGTCGTAGGTGTAGGTGTACACCAGCGGCTCGGAGGCCTTCAGCTCGAAGAAGCCGGCGCACATGACCGAGCCTTCGGGGTTGTGGAGGGAGTCGCCGATCGCGGCGTCCGTTCCGGGCTCATTCATCGACGGCAGTCCGGAGAAGCCGTTTTCGACTTTGTGGATGGCGCCGGCCTTGCTCAGGTTTCCTACGAGGGTGGTTTCCATGATGACTCCTGTGAATCGGGCGAACAGTTCGTCAGAACTGTTCATGCGGGACTGTTCATGCGGGCATAAGTGGCCAGGGGGAATTGCGCTTTTGACGCGTAAGGGGATGCATTGGGTGAGGCCTCTGAAACCGGGTTATGGCTCCGGGAGGAAGAGCTGCAAATCCGACATTCCTGATTCACGACGGGACCGGCTGGACTCCACCTTGAGTCCTGCGGTGTGAGATGAATCACGTTTGCTCGTTCACCGACTTTCACACGAACAACCGTGCAAGTCAATCGTTCAGGAATGTTTTTCTGAGATTATTTTTTGAGAACTGACACTCAGATGCCAGGCACTCAAGCGACCCATCTTCCTACTCTTGGACTCTTGACTAGGACGCTTGTCAATGTCAGAGTATTTCAATCCGTGATCCAGATCACGTTGATGCACTTGATATTTGGATTCACCGAAATGTTCCCAAGCAGTTTCAACTGAAGAACGGTGAAAGACTATGACCACAGCCACCCAGGCCCCGTCACTGACGACGGGGAAATCCATCGACTTTTGGTCAGCAACGTCCATGAAGGTCATGAAGGACGAATGGCCGCGACTGCGCTGCAGGTTTATCAATGCGAATCCCGACGGCCCCTGGGATGACTTCCGCCTCTCGGAATGGGAATTGGAAGCCTGCGGCTGGGAGGATTTCCACCCCCACAGCGAAACGAACTTCGTAGTCGAGGGCGAGCTCTACATCGAGTCTGAGGGTAAAACCGTTGTCCTCAGGCCCGGCGACTCGGCCCGCGTCAATCCCGGGCAGCTTGGCCGGTACTGGGCACCTGTCTACGCCAAAATGGTCACCGTCTACGGCCCCAACCCCGAGGGTGCAGTGTCGCATTCCTTCCGGTACTACGAGCTCTAGGCACCGACCGCTCCCCCGCCGCACCTGACCGGGTGCCGGCGCTACCCCGGTGAATCGTCCGGCGCTCCTGCGTTCCGTCGCAGCGCGACCGGGCTCCCCGGGCATGATCTTCATTTCACATCCGCAGGCCCCGGAATTATTTTCCGCTTTGAGGTCGATTTGCGGATATTCACGCGCCGGACTTCAGCTCCGCCGTCCGTAATACCTGGAACTGCCGATCGCGGTTGCAGGGTTTAGCCGAGCCTCAAATCCCCCCAAGATGCCGGCAATCCAGCGTGCATCAAAATGCCCGGGTTTATCTGTCTTTTCATTGCGGTTATTACCGCGCGGGAATGCCGCGCCTGAGCGGCCAATTACAACCCGCAAATCTCATGAATCACCGACAAGACCAGGCGATTTGTCGCCTAAGGAGACTGTTATGAGTAAAAGTAATTCGGATGGCGTTGGCCACCTGGAGCGATCCATCAACTGGAAGCAGGGGCTGGCCATAGCCCTGGGTGTGCCGTTGTTGATTCTGCCGTCCCTGGGCTATCTGCCCATGTACATGGCTGCAGCAGCAATCCTGATCTGGGGGTTGTCGGTGATGCAGGGTTTCATGCAGAACGCGGCCTACGCTGAGATGGCCACCACTTTCCCGAAGGCCTCCGGCCTGCCGGGTTTCGCCCAGCACGTCTTCCGCACCGAGAACTACAAAGGCAAGTACGACAAGGGAAAGCTGATCGGCGGCTTCTCCGCGTGGAGCTACTGGTTTGCCTGGAATCCCGTACTGGCCATCTTCGCCATCCTGGTGGGCGGCTACCTTCACGGGCTGTTTCCAGTCCTGGCCGAGTCCTTTACCGAGTACCAGCTGTCCTTGATCTCAGGCCTCGTAATCTTTGCCGGGTTGTTCGTCGTTAACTGGTTCGGCCTCAAAGACGGCGCCATTCTGGGCTACGTCCTCGCCGCTGTTTCCCTGATTCCGCTGATCGTCCTGGCCGTGGCACCGTTCGCCACCGGACACGTGGACATGGCCAACATCACCGGCAACTGGTGGCCTGCGGACTGGGCCTGGGACATGCACCACGTCCTGATTCTCTTTGGTATTTTCGCGATCGCACAGTGGAGTGCCTGCGGCTGGGAAACGGCAGCCATCTACGCGCCCGAGTACAAGAACCCGTCCAAAGATGTCCCGAAGGCGCTGTTTTCCTGCGGCCTCATCTGCTTGGTGTCCTACGTGCTGGTTCAAACGTCGGTGATCGGCGTACTGGGCGTTGACGGTGTGATGGCGGAGCCGCTGTCGCCCCTGATCCCGGTGGCCCGGGCCGTCTTCGGCGAGGCCGGCTCGGTCATCACCATCGTGATGCTGATCGCCGCCATGATCCTTATCATCCAGACGGCCTACCTGGGGTCGTCCCGGGCGTTGCATTCCATGACCACCGAAGGCAATCTTCCCAAGGCCTTCGGCAGGACGAACCGCCACGGCACCCCGTTCGTAGCCTTGCTGGTGACGGCCGCCTTCAACATGGTCCTGATTTCCATGGGATCCCTCGCCGCAATTCTGGCGGCCGCGGCCATTGGCTACACCTGCGCCAACGGCATCAGCCTGTTCGCGTACGTCAAAGCCAGGAAGCACCCGGCCTTCGCCAGCCTGGAACGTCCCTTCAAGGCCCCCAAAGGCTGGAAGCATGTCGCCATGATCTTCGGCCTGTTCAACCTGCCGCTGTGCCTGACCGGTGTGGTCTACCTGAACAGCCAGGAAATCGGCTGGACCTCAACCTGGCTCGGTTTCCTGGTGCTGTCGCTGTACATCCCCATCTGGTTCTATTCGCAGCGCGAAGCGGGACGCCGCAAAGATAGGGCGGCCGCCGCCGGGTTCCCGGAAACCGCCTCGGACAATGATGCGGAAGACCTGGAACCGGTCCCGTCTCCTCGGTGAACAACGCCCGACGGCGGGGCGGCCAGCTGTTCTGCCGGCCGCCCCGCAGCCGTCTGGCGCACACCCCGGCGCAGTCCCCGCGTGGTGAGCAGGATGACGATGAAGGCGATCCCGGCCCCGAGGGTGGTTTCCAGGGCCCGGTCGAAGACCAGCACCCCGGCGGGCTTCGGTGCCACGAATTCGGTCATCATCAGCGCCACTGGAGTCATCCACACCAGCGCGATGCTGTAGTGGCGGATCACAAACACCTCGCCGACGAACTGCAGGGCGGCGAGGAGGACGGCCAGCTGCAGCGGCGTCCACTGCATGGTCAGCAACAACGCCGTCAGGAGCACCCCGCCGTAGGTTCCCAGGATGCGGTGCACCGCCCGGACCAGTCCGCCGCCGGCGTCGGCTGCGGCGATGGGGGCGGCCGCCGCCACCATCGCCCAGTAGCTGTGGCCCAGGCCGGCCAGCGTCGCAATGGATCCGGCCACGCCAATTGCCAGCACATACCGTCCGGCGTGTGCGAGCATCCTGGGCCAGGGCCGGTGCGGCGGCTCGTGGAGCATCCGGCCCGGGTCCCGGCGGCGGGCCCGGAGCCGTCCGGCAAACCCCAGGACAAGTACGACGGCGACGCTGGCGCCCACTGCGGCGGCCGCCTCCCAGGGTGGTTGGCGGAACGGGATGGAGGCGCTGGCGGTGAAGGCAAAAAGGAAAAAGAAGGGGCCTGCCGGGCGGAGCCGCAGGAAATCGGCTGCCAGTGAGAGGGCACCGGCGATCACCGTGCTCAGTGCCACGAGGCTCCACCCGGCCAGGCCCGCCATGGAGGCCGCCACGCCGCCGATCACGCTGGCGCACATGATCAGGCCGGCGAAACTTTGGTGCTTGAGCCGCAGCCAGTGCGCCTCCACCCGGCCGTAGACGCCGGTCAGCGCCCCGAACAGCGCGTAAATGGTCAGATCGGTATGGCCCGCCAGGACCAGTGCCAGCAGCGGAATGGCGATGCCGAGTGCTACCCGGAGTGCGGGCATGCGGTGTCCCCGGCCGGACGGAACAACAAAGAACTCTTTGGCGTACTGCTTCACGGGTTGGCTTGCGCCTCCTGGCACTGGTTGGGATGGGGACGGGCCGGCGGGCGTCAGGAAGCGCCGGGCCCCGGTTCGAGGGCAGTCAGCAGGCTGCGCAGGTCCCCGGCAAGGTGGCCGGCCGCGGCGGTATCAAGGGCGGCGAGCATGCCCGCCTCGAACGTCAGGACGGATTCCAGGATGGGCCGGAGGCGGGTGCGTGCCTCGGGGGTCATCCGGACCAGGGCACCCCGGCCGTCCTGCGGGTTGGTGTCCCGCTGGACCAGACCCGCATCGAGGAGCTTCCTGATGCGTTTGGTGGCACCGGCGCCCGAGATGAGCAGTTCGCCGGCCAGTTCGGTGGGGCCCATCGGCCTTCCTGTGCGTGCCAGCAGCGAGAGCATGTCGAACTCGGCCCGCGTAATGCCGTTTTCGGCCAGCACGGCATCGCTGCGCAGCTGGATGATCTGGCCGATCCGGTGGATCCGCGCCACGATGTCCGCCGAGCTTGTCTCCAGGCCGGGAAAGATTTGCTCCCACTGGTGGCGCACACGGTCCACGTAATCCGGCGGTGTGGCGGGCTGGCTCTCTGGCATCCGAAAGTCCTTTACTGGCTAAGTACTTATTACTTTACCAGAAAAGTATCGCGCCGCGATCATCGGAGCGGGCAACCCACGCGGCTCCGCGCAGACTGGTGCGGATTTTTGAAACTGACTGCTCGGTCCCTTCGTGACCGCGCACCAAAACGCCGAATGGGCCCCGACTACAGCCTCGTCGACCGCATTTTGCCGAGGCGGACCGGAGTCCCCGCGGCGTTCAGCGTTTGGCGTAGTCGGCGAACCCCTGCCAGTCGATCACCACGCAGGGATCGTCTCCGACAACCCATGCGTCATGGCCCGGGGCCATGGTGGCGAAGTCGCCGGGTCCATATTCCATTTCTTCGCCGTCGTCCATGACCACCTTCATCCGGCCGGAAACGAAGTACCCCATGTGGGCTGCCTGGCAGCTCTCCGTTTTCGCGATCGGCTTGACGTGTTCGGACCAGCGCCAGCCGGGCAGGAAGGTAGCGCGGCCGACGGCACCCTTTTCCATGTTGACGAGCTGAAGCTGGCCCTTGTCACCTTCGAAGGGGCGGGTTTCCTCCGGGGAATCCAGGCTCATGCGGACTAGATTTGGCATTTCATCTCCTATGAACGGTGAGGCTCTTGAGCTAATAGGACGCCCGGCGGGGCCTCGATGCCCACGGCGGGGAAGGAGATGAAACCCCGCCAGTGAGGCCATTGTCCGCCTGCAAATGGACCCCCGCAAGAACTTTTTGAAGGACCGCTGCCCGGCGGCCAAGGCCTTCTCAGCAGCGAACGGGCCAAGGCCTTCTCAGCAGCGAACGCTAGACCTTCTCGCCGGAAGACTTCTTGGCGGCTGCGGTCACTGCTTGAGGTTCTCGGCGGTCACTTCGAATTCCTCCACGGAGACGATTTGGGTCTTGTCCGCTTGGCTGGTCTCCTCGCGGATCTTGGTTGCGTCCTGCCGGGTGGCAACCAGGGCTTCCTCGGCGTCCCACAGCGTTATGGATAGGGCCTTGTTGGTTTCCTTGCCCTTTAGATAGTAGATTCCCTTGCACCCCGGAAGCTGAAGCACCCTGGCGATGATGTCGTCCGTTGGCGCCTCCCTGACGGTATCGGGGCTGGTCTTGTAGGTGCTGATTCTGGCGAACATCGAACTTTCCTCCCTCATAGCTGGATGGAACCGCCGGGCAGGCCCGGGTTACCGGAACCCGTCAGTACGGCAGGAACTTTCTCCTGCCCGGCAGCAGGACTCGAGTACCTTTCACCAGTTAGGACCCGGCGCCTGCAGAACGCAAGGCCCAAACCAGCAGCCAACAACCAGGTTCTGACGCGTTCCGCCTACGGAACGCCGGCCGCCCGTTCCGCTTCTGCGAGGCTCTGCGAAAACCTGTCCACAGCCTGCTTGTAGCCGGCCGCATTACCCGTGGTTCTCTCATGATCGGCGGCGTGCATCGCCCGAATCATGGTCGCGGTGCTGGGCAAGGAGACGTCAGACATTGCGGGGAAATCGAACTGCATCCGGGGGTCCACCTCGTAGGTGAGCCACCGCCGCTTCAGCAGATCGTGACGGTCGGCGGTCCTCCGATATTCGTTGACATCCGCCAATGAGAGGTGTGCCAGCAGCCCGGCGTCAGCCCCCACTGCCAGGGAAACAGCCCTGACCGCCTCCGATTGGCGGCCAAGGGCCTCCTCGGTCCCCAGCGCCAAAGGGGTAACGCCCTTCTGGATGAACTGGACGTTGTACTGGTAGGCCCGGATCTCCTCCGGCGTCATGTAGTCCAGTTCGCCGGGAGATTTCCTGGCCACCGGCCTGAAGCCATATCGGCTCGCCACGCTGCTGCGAGGGACCGGGAAGAGGTACTTTCCGAGTACAAACCCGATGGCGATGGCAATCCAGAACGCCAAGGTAGGAAAGTCCAGCCATGATGCCACAACTGCTGCACCCACAGTGCAGGCGGCATGGCCACCCGAAAAGATGACCTTTGTCTTGCCGAGCCGGTACACACGGCGGGGACGGTCCAGTTGTTTCTCGTGGAATGCTTTGAGCGTGGCAGTCCATTCACCGGCGTTGTTCACCAGTTACTCTCCTCAGTCGTGGTGACGACTCACTATCGTCGACGTGGACACCGGAGACGTGCTGCTGCTCGGCCTGGCCGCGGGCAAACCCGGACACCGGTGTAGGACTTGACCGGTACGGCCCCCCTCGCCAAAGATACCCTTTCGGCGGAGGGCGCAGCGCATGGTCCTGGGGCCGGAAACACATCAACAAATCTTGTCACGCATTTAACCGCCCATTCACATCCTCCTCAGGGTCTGTCTAGGCGCGCTTCCTACGGTCGGATGCATGGATAACATTTCACGCAGGTCCCTCCTTTCCGCCGGCCTCGGAGCCGGTCTCGTCGCCGCGCTTCCGGGTGCGGCCTTCGCTTCAACCGCGGACGACGCCGGTCTCCGCACCGATCCGTTTATGCTCGGGATCGCCTCCGGCGAGCCGTGGCCGGACGGCTTCGTGATTTGGACGCGCCTGGCGGTAAACCCCGTGGCCGAGGACGGCCTGGGCGGCATGCCCTCCCGCAACGTCGCGGTGCAGTGGGAAGTGGCGGAGGACGCGGGCATGCGCACCGTAGTAGCCCGCGGCGTCGAGCACGCCCGGGTCGAGACCGCGCACTCGGTGCACGTGGAGCTCAAGGGGCTGCGCCCGGGCCGCGAATACTTCTACCGGTTCCGCACCGGCAAGCACATCAGCCCGGTGGGACGCACTCTCACCAGCCCGGCGCCGCACGAGACGCCGGCGGCGCTGGCCATGGCGTTTGCCAGCTGCGCGCAGTACGAGCACGGCTACTTCACCGCGTACCAGCGGCTGGCGCAGGACCACCCGGACCTGGTGCTGCACTTAGGCGACTACCTATACGAGTACAAGAAGGACAGCTACGTGATCGGCGGCGGCAACCCGCGCGACCACGAGGGCCCGGAGACTGTGAGCCTGGCCAGCTACCGGCAGCGGCATGCGCAGTACAAGGCCGACGCCGACCTGCAGGCCGCGCACGCCGTCGCGCCGTGGCTGGTGGTGTGGGATGACCACGAGGTGGACAATAACTGGGCGGACGACGTGCCGGAAAACAAGGACGCCGGGCAGCTGAACGACACCACCGAGCACTTCCTGCAGCGCCGGGCCGCCGCATTCCAGGCCTACTACGAGAACATGCCGCTGCGGCCCTCCACCGTGCCGGCCGGTGCCGACATGAAGATCTACCGCAAGCTGCAGTGGGGCCAGCTGGCCAACTTCCACATGATGGACACCCGCCAGTACCGCGACGACCAGCTCGCCGGCGACGGCTGGAAGAAGAACGTCACCGAGCGTCTCGCCGAGGACCGCACCATCACCGGCGCCGAGCAGGAGAGATGGCTGCTGGAGGGCTTCAAAAACTCAACCCAGCGCTGGGACATCCTGGGCCAACAGGTGTTCTTCGCCGAGCGCGACCGCAACGGCGCACCCGAGATCGACGACGTCTCCATGGACGGCTGGGACGGCTACGCGGCCTCCCGCCGCCGCATCACCCAGGGCTGGGTGGACGCGAAGGTGCGCAACGCCGTCGTCCTCACCGGCGACGTGCACCGCAACTGGGCCAACGACGTCAAGGTCGATTACAAGGACCCCGCCTCCCCCGTGGTCGGCGCCGAGCTCGTGTGCACGTCCATCACCTCCACCGGCAACGGCAACGGCTCCACCGCGGATCCCGTCATGGCCTGGAACCCGCACCTGAAGTTCTACAACGACAACCGCGGCTACGTGAACACGCGCATCACGAAGGACGCGATGACCGCCGACTTCCGCACGCTGGACTACGTCACGACGCCGGGCGCCGCCGTTTCGACGAAGGCCTCCTTCACCATCCAGGACGGTGTCCCGGGGCTGCAGGCACGGTAGCGACGAGGAACCCTTGCGCGGGGCAGGCTACTCCTGGCCGCCGCCGTCGAGCGCCGGGCTGTAGCGGGTAAACCCGGGACGCAGCCTGACGGACTGTTCGCCAACTGAGGCGATGTCCTCCCACATCACCAGGAACGAGCCGCGGTGCCGCCAGCGGAGCATGTGCGCCAGCGGCCACGGCTGGGTGAGGCCGGTGCGTTCGTAGCCGAGGAACGAGGAGACACTGTGCGGGCTGACCACGAGGCCCAGGAGGCGCGGTTCGGCCATCAGTTGCTGCGGCGGCCCGTCCAGCACAAAGCGGGCGTCGGCCACGCGGCCCAGCCTGCCGCCGTCGGAATCATGGACCGGCGTGCCCAGGAGGTCACCGAGGATCATGGCGGCCTCCTGGGATGCGGGCGATGATTTTCGTCCGGATCCACCGCTCCACCCAGCCGGCGTCGAGATGTTCGCCGCTCACGCCAAGTTTCAGCACCACGTCCACGTCGGCAACATCTTTCCAAGGGATCCGGATCAGCCGGGACGACGGCGGCCTGCCGCCGAAGATGCGCGTGCCCAGGACCGGCCCGGTCAGCAGCGCCGTGAGGACGGGCGCCGGCGTGCCCGCCGGAATGTCCTCGCCCACGGCCGGACCGCTGAGTTCGAGGTCGTCCACCGTGGTGACCGGAACGCCGTCGTGATCAAGGACCTGGCGGTCCATCAGGTGCAGCTGCGCGTCGAGGGTGCGGCCGGCCACTTTCGGGACGGGCGCCAGCGGCTGGGATGAAGTGCTCATGCTCCGGCTCCTGTCACGATCATGAGGGGAATGGCGGCGATGGAGGCCACCAGGATGATCACCAGGTAGACCATGCCCAGGACGTTGACCACTTGTCCGTTTACGTGCTCGCCCATGTATTGGGGATCGTTGGCCACCACGAGGATGGGCAGGTAGGTTAGCGGCAGCGCGATCGCAGAGAACACCACCGAATATTCGGTCACCAGCACGGGGTCCACGCCGGTGAACAGGACTCCTGCCCCCACCAGCAGGCAGATGATCATGGCCAGGTGGAACCGGGAGGCCTGGGCCGGGCTGCGGAATTTGCCCCAGGACCAGCCGAAGAACTGGGCCAGGGTGTAGCCGCTGGACAGGGTGGTCTCCAGGGCGGCCCCGAACGTTGCCGCCACCACGCCCACCAGGACGAACGCCAGGCCAATCTTGCCGGCGCCCTCCGCCACCGGCAGGATCACCTGGGACAAGGAGGTGACGGCGATCCCGGCCGGCAGGAGCACTACCGCGGCGCAGCCGGCGATGGCGAGGGACAGCAGACCGCCGAGCGGGAACCCCACCAGGACGTTGATCCGGGACTGGACCAGGTCCTTGACGGTCCACCCTTCCTCCACAGCGCCGGAGGAGAAGAAGAAGACTTCGTAGGGCGTCATTGCGGCACCGAACAGGGCGATGGCGAAATACCAGTAGGTCGGAGCGGTCTCGGCCTCCGGTACGGCGGGGGCCAACGCCTGCCCGGCCAGGGAACCCCAGTCCGGTTTGAGCAGGAACAGGGCCACTGCGAACACGATCAGGGTGAGGCCCAGGAGCCCGGTGACGTTTTCCATGATGGAGAACTTGACCCGCCAGATCACCAGCCAGACGGCCACCGCCGCCACCGGAATCCACAGCAGGTAGTAGACACTGCTGGCAAGCTGCAGGGCCAGGGCAATGCCGCCGATCTCCGCCGTCACGGTCATGAGGTTGATCAGGAACGACGCCGCCAGATTGGCCATGCCTGCCCGCGGCCCCAGCCGCTCACGGATGACCTCGAACGTGGCCCGCCCGGACGCGGCGGCCACCCGGCCTGACATGTTGGCGAACAGGCAGATCCCCACCACACCCACCAGGACCACCCAGACGAGCGAGGTCCCGAACCGGGAACCGACGACGGCGTTGGTCACCAGGTCCCCGATGTCCACGAACCCGCCAATGGCGGTGAGGACACCGAGCGCGACGCCGAGGAGCCGTTTCACTTCTCCCCCACCTTTTGCTGAAGGTTCTTCAGGGCGTCCGCCGCGGCGGCGAGGGCCCGATCGCCGTCGGCGAGCGAGGGAGCACCCGAGGAGGGGGAACCCCCGGAAGGTGGGGCGCCGCCGTCGGACGCTGAAACCGCGGCGCGGGCGGTGGTGAACGCGGCAGCACACCCGTCGAGGACCTCCAGCGCCTGGTGCTGGACGTCGCGGTCTTCGGCTGTGGAGGGGGAGAGTTTCAGGACGGTGCTGCGGCTGGTCTGGAATTCCTTCAGCGAGTCGTCCAGGGTGGTGGATGTCGCGGCGCGGGTGAGTTTTCCGGCCATGTCCTGCGACAGGGCGAGGCGGGCCGTGGCAACGGCGGAGGCGGAATTCTCGACGGCGGTGGCAACAGTTTCGGTCGCCCCGCCGCAGCCGGTCAGGACGGCGAGCGCCAGCACGCAGGTGGTGAGCAGCGGCGCGCGGCGGGCGGACGGAGTTGTGGCTTGCCGCGGCGGGTCTGACCTGTGCAGCACCGTGCCTCCAGCCTCCGGGGCAGGCCCGGGTGGGTTCGCCTCTGCAGGCAGCCGGATTTTAGTTGCCCCGGGCTATATCTACAGGATTACCCATAGTTGGCGGCTTGCAAACACCTGCACCCAGCCGTTCTCGCCATCCCGGCGTATCGGCGCGCAGGTGCAGCCGGAAACCGTGGGGTGGGAATGTCCGGGGTGTCGCCTAGAGTGAAGAACGACGACGTGCCGCACCAAACACGGGACCCCAATGGACTTCTACGCGATCAATTCTTTGCGCGAAAACCACGCAGGCTGGTCGCTCCTGCGTGCCCAGAATGCGCCGCTGGCCGTGACGTTCTTCATGGCGGCGTTCACCGGGCCCAACCAGCGGAACCTGGGACGGCAGGAACTCATCGACGTCCTGGAGGATGTCCTGTTCGGCCTCCGTGATAACGAGGGTGAAGACAAATTTCCGCGCCCCGCCGGCGACTACCTGGACGACTGGGCCGCCGACCAACGCAAATGGCTGCGGAAGTACTATGTGCCGGGCGAAGACGAGCCGCACTACGACCTCACCGCTGCGGCGGAGGATGTGGTCCGCTGGGTGGAGAGCCTGCGCGGCCGGGACTTCGTGGCCACTCAATCCCGCCTGACCAGCATCTTCGCGGTACTGAAGCAGCTGGTACAGCAGTCTGAAACAGATCCTGAAGTGAGGCTGGCCGAACTGCAGCGCCAGCGGAACGGGATAGACGGCGAGATGCAGCGCATCCGCGACGGGCATGTCCGCGTGATGACCGGCCCGGAAGCCTTGGACCATCTGCAGCAGCTCAGGTCCCTGGCCAAGGACCTGTTGTCAGATTTCCGCGAGGTCGAGCAGAATTTCCGCAAGCTGGACCGCCAGGTACGCGAACAGATCGCCACCTGGGCCGGAACGCAGGGCGAACTGCTCGAATCCATCTTCAACAACCAGCAGGACATCAGCAGCTCGCTCCAAGGCAGAACTTTCCAGGGATTCTGGGACTACCTGATGTCCCCTCAGCTGCGTACCGAACTGCAGGACCTGCTCTACCGGGCTGCCCGGATCGAGGCCCTGGCTCACAGCGACAGCCTGGACGCCGTCACACACCTCCACCAGGACTGGCTGCCGGCGGTGGAACAGACCCAGGCCACCGTCCGTCAGCTCTCCCAGCAAATGCGCCGGCTCCTGGACGACAAGGTGTTCCTGGAAAACAAACGGATTATGCAACTGATCCGCAGCATCGAATCCGGCGCGCTGGGCACCCGGGAGGCGCCGCCGTCGGGCGTTTTTATGGAGATCGATGCGCCGTCCGTGGACGTGGTGCTGCCGTTCGAACGGCCGCTGTACGAGCCGAGCCGGAAGGTGCTGGTGGACGACGAGGTGCAAACCGCCGACGACGCCGATGTGGACGCAGCTGCCCTGTTCAGCCAGTTCTACGTGGACAAGGAACTCTTGCAAGTCAACGTGGACTCCGTGCTTGCTGACAGTGAGCAGGCCACCCTCGCGGAGATCACCGCGGCGTTTCCGCTGACCCAGGGTTTGGCCGAGGTGGTGGCCTACTACCAGCTGGCCACCGAATCCCCGTGGGCCACCATCAACCCGGAGCAGTCCCAGCGCCTGGCGTGGCAGTTGCCGGACGGCAGCACCCGCGAAGCAACCATCGATCAAATCATTTTCGGAAGGCCGGCATGAACTCCGCCACTCCAAGCTCCACTCCAGCACTAACGCAAACCAGCACGCCGGAGGATCTCCCCGCCGTCGTCACGCGGCTCTTCAAAGGCGTGCTCTATGCGGAAAACGACGAGAAGGTGTGGCAGTCCCTGCTCGGTCTGACCTCCCACGCGAGGGATTACGTTTCCGTGCTGGGCCTGGACCTCATCGTGGACGAATCCGAGGGCTACGCGTTCCTGCGCTCGCGCGAGGATCCGGACGGCACGCTTCCCCGCCTGATCGCCCGCCGCACCCTGACCTTCAACGTCAGCCTGCTGCTGGCCCTCCTCCGGCGCCGGATGATGGAGTTCGACGTCAACAGCAGCGAGCTCCGGCTCATCATGACCGGCCAGGAGATCGCGGACCTGGTGGCGGTGTTTCTCCCCGAGTCCAGCAACGAGGCCAAGGTCCTGGACCGGCTGGGCACGGACATCAGGAAAGTAGTGGAGCTCGGTTTTCTCCGCAGGCTCAAGGGACAGGCGGACACGTACGAGGTGGCGCGGATCCTCAAGGCGTACGTGGACGCGCAGTGGATGGAGGAGTTCGACGCGCGGCTGGCTGACTACCGTGCCACGCTCGCTGGCGAGCCGCTCGGGGACGCCCCTGCCGCTGGAGCGACGGATACGGAGGAGGACAAGTGACAGCGGACCTGCGCACGGACCTGCAGGAGAGCCTGTTCAGCCTGGATGAAACAGCGGCCGACGGCGGCACTCCCCCGGGCTTCCGGCTACACCGTCTGGAACTGCTCAACTGGGGCACGTTCCACCAAGGTGTGCGCACGTTCCGCCTGGACGGGGCCAACAGCCTGCTCACCGGCGACATCGGGTCGGGCAAGTCCACAGTGGTGGACGCCATCACTACCCTGCTCCTTCCCGCGCACAGAATTGAGTACAACAAGGCGGCAGGGGCGCAAAAGAAGGAACGCTCCCTGATGTCGTATGTGCGGGGCTTCCACAAGAGTGCGCGCAGCACCGGCGGCGAGTATTCCAAGCCGGTTGCCCTGCGCGGGACGGGCCAGCTGACCGTGGTGCTCGGCGTTTTCCACAATGCAGTGCTGGGCAAGTGGGTCACGCTGGGCATCACGCTGTGGGCCACCCAGGAAGCGGGGCAGCCCAACCGTTTCTACTCTCTCGCGGAGGCGGAGCAGTCCATCGCCGCCGATTTCAGCAACTTCGGCCAGGACCCGCTGAAGCTGAAGAAGAAACTCCGCGCTGCGGGAGCCTCGGTCCATGACTCCTTTGAGCCGTACTCGGCTGCGTTTAAGCGGCAGTTCGGCATCAGCGGCAACCAGGCCATGGAGCTGTTCCACCGCACAGTGTCCATGAAGCAGGTGGAAAACATCACCTCGTTCGTACGCGGCAACATGCTGGAAGAAGACGGCGTCGCTAACCGCATCACCAACCTGATCCACCACTTTGACGATCTCAAGAAGGCCCACGACGCCGTCCTCCGCGCCAAGGACCAGATCACGCTGCTGACGCCCATCAGGGCCGGCGCCGCTCAGCACGCCACGCTCAGTGCCGAGGATCTCCTGGCCCGGAAGCAGCGGGACCAGCTGCGCCCGTGGTTCACGGACCGGAAACTGCAGCTGAGTCTGGAGCATCAGCTCGAGTTGGAGCGGACGGGCGCCCGGCTCCATGAGGACTCGGCCCGCCTGACCGGTGACATCAAACAGCTGCGGCGGGACCTGGCTGGCGTGGAGGAGGACATCCGCACCAACGGCGGCGGCCGGCTCGCCGCGATCGACGCCGACCTTGCCCGGCTCGCGGCAGAGTCCGCGGCGCAGCGGCAGCGCTTCGAGGACTACGCCGCTGCCGCATCCGAGCTGGGGCTGCAGGCGCCCGAGGACCGGATACTGTTTGATGCGAACCGGGCACGGCTCGCCGAGGTGGAGGCAGAACTGGGCAGGGCGTCGGACGAGTTGCAGGACCAGCGCACCGAGCTGACCATGACACGGACCGTCCTGACCAATCAGGCCGCAGACATCACCGCCGAGCTCACCAGCCTGCAGGCCCGGCGCAACCTGATCCCGCTCCCGCAGCTGGATATCCGCCGCCGGCTCTGCGAAGGAACCGGAATCAAGGACTCCGAGCTACCCTACGTGGGTGAGCTCCTCAAAATCCGCGACGGTGAGTCCGCCTGGGAAGGGGCCGCGGAACGCACTCTGCACGGGTTCGCCCTCTCCCTCCTGGTGCCGGCTGAGCACTACCCCGAGGTCAGTAGCTGGGTGGACGCCAACAACCTGCGCGGCCGACTCGTCTACCTGAGGATCGGCGATACCTACGCTCCGAAGGCCGCGGAGCCGGGTACTCTTGCGGCCAAAATCGCCATCAAGCAGGGCACGCCGTTCCGGGACTTCCTGCAGGACGAACTCAGCAACCGGTTCGACTACTTCTGCTGCGAAAACCTCGCGGACTTCCGCCGCTACCCCAAGGCGTTGACCGCCAACGGCCAGCTCAAGGGCGGCCGGGGCCGGCACGAGAAGGATGACCGGAAGGACCTGGCGGACCGGCGCAACTACGTGCTGGGCTGGGACAACCACGACAAGATCGCCCGGTTCCGCAGTGAGCAGGATGACTTGCAGGGCCGGCTGAAGGTGGTGGCGGGCCAGCTGCAGCGGGTCAACGACGCACTCGGCGGCCTGGGGCGGCAGAACCGGCAGCTCGGCCTGGTGAGCTCGGTGAAGGAATTCGGCGAGATCAGCTGGCAGGCCACGGCGCGCAGCATCGAGGATTTGAAGGCGGAGAAGCGCGCGCTGGAGACCACCAGTGATGTCCTGCGGCAGCTGATGGCCAAGCAGACGCAGGTCGCCGAAGACCTGGAACGGTTTGAGGACAAGTCGGGCAAACTGCAGCAGCGGCTCGGCGCCAACGAGAAGGACGCCAGGGACATCGCCGAGGCCATCGAGGAGTGCCGCGGCGTCCTGACCGAGACGCCGGTGACGGACGACGCCGTGGTTCTGGCCGCCGTCGGACGCCTCACCGAAGCCGCGCTCGGCGGCAAAACCCTCACCTACCGGACCACGGGCACCGTGGAAAGTGCCGTGCGGGGCGGTCTCACGGACACCATCGATGCGCTGGCCAGGCGGATAGCGCGGGCCGGCGAAAACACGGTCCGGCAAATGGCGGACTTCCGGAACAGGTACCCCAACGAGACCACCGATTTTGACGCCGCACTGGAAGCCGCGGCGGACTACAGCCGGCTGCTGGAGCAGCTGGAGGGCAACGACCTGCCGCGGTTCGAGAACCAGTTCAAGGATTTGCTGAACCAGAACACCATCCGCGAGGTGGTGGCCTTCAACGCGTACCTGGACAGCCAGCGGCAGGACATCGTGAAGCGGATCGGCGAGATCAACGAGTCGTTGGCGGGCATTCCGTACAACACCGGCCGCCACATCCAGCTGGAGCACCAGCAGACGTCGGACCAGGACGTGCGCGAGTTCGGCAACGACCTGCGGGCCTGCTCGGAAGGAACCATCGGCGACGACGACCAGTACTCCGAGCAGAAGTACCTGCAGGTGGAGCGGCTCATCGACCGGTTCCGGGGACGGGAAGGGCTAACGGACCTCGACAGGAAATGGACCGCGAAGGTCACCGATGTGCGGAACTGGTTCACGTTCTCGGCCTCGGAGAAGTGGACGGAAACCGGCGAGGAGTACGAGCATTTCACCGATTCGGGCGGCAAGTCCGGCGGGCAGAAGGAGAAGCTGGCGTACACCATCCTGGCCGCGGCGCTGGCGTTCCAGTTCGGGCTGGGGTCCGGCAAGAGCGCCGGCAGGAATGCGGGCAGTGGCCGGAGTTTCCGGTTCGTGGTCATTGACGAGGCGTTCGGCCGGGGTTCGGACGAATCCGCACGGTACGGGTTGGAGCTGTTTCAGCGCATGAAGCTTCAGCTGCTTATTGTCACTCCCCTGCAGAAGATCCACGTGATCGAACCGTTCGTCTCGCACGTGGGTTTCGTAGCCAACACCAACGGCGACGATTCCCAGCTGCGGAACATGACCATCCAGGAATACCGCGCGGAAAAGGACCGGCATGGGCGGTGACGCACGCGGCGCCCACGGCTGGACCACCCTGGCCGACCTGCGCGAGCAATCACAGAAGGCGTGGAGCAGCGGTGCGCTGCTCCGGGAGGTGCTGGAACCCGGCGGACTGTACCCCCGCCGTCGTCCGCTGAAACGTCCGACGGCGGCGGCCCTCCTGCGGGATTATGCTGCGGCCCGTGCGTGGGCGGCGGAGCTTTTTGCCGCCGTCGGGCCATTCACGCTGGAGACTGCCGAAGTGGGGCGCACCACGGTGGGTTCCAACCAGCTGCCGGCGGCGGCCGTTTTCGCCGCGGTGGAGGACGAGCTTGCGTTTATCGGCAAGGCCCGGGAGGCTGCCGGTTTTATGGAGCTAGCCGGGGAGCTGTGCCGGCTGCATCCTTTGTTCCGCGGCTGGGCGCTGAAACGGCACCACAAGCTGCTGGAGCTGGGGTCGGACGCACTGACGGCGGGCCGGGTGGCTCTCTGGCTCCGGGAGAACCCCGAGCCCGGCATTTACGTCCGGCAGCTCAGCATGGCCGGCGTGCACACCAAGTTTGTCGAGCGTCACCGGCAGGTCATCGATCAGCTGCTGGCCGCGGTCGGGCCTGCTGCTGGCAGACCGGACGCGGAGGCGAATCCGGACGCGGACGCGAATCCGGGCACGGACGCTGGGGCCGAAACCGTGGAGGGGCCCCCGTCCGATTTCGGGGAGGGGGACGCGGCCTTGGAGGAGGGCGCCGGCCGGACACCGGCGGCCCGTTTTGCGCGGCGGCACGGATTCCTGCATCCGCCGGAGCTGGTGCGGTTCCGGCTCCTGGACCCGAATGCCGGCCAGTTCGCCGGTGCCCGGGACGTTACCGTCACGGCGGAGGCCTTCACTTCCCTGCGGCTGATGGTGGATACGGTGATCGCCACGGAAAACCAGGTGAATTTCCTGGCGCTGCCGGAGCAGGCCGGGACACTGGCGCTGTATGGGGGCGGCTACGGGTTCAGTTCGCTGCGGCACGCCGACTGGCTGCGGGACTGCAGGATCCTCTACTGGGGCGACGTCGATACCCACGGCTTCCGCATCCTGGACCAGCTGCGGGCAGTGCACCCCCATGTTCAGAGCGTGCTGATGGATGAGGAGACCCTGCTGGCGCACCGGGATGCATGGGTGGCCGAGCCGGCGCCGTCGACGGCAGCCCTGAGCCGGCTGACGCCGGAAGAGAGTGCGATGTACGTCGGGCTGGGCAACGGCAGGTTCGGCACCGGCGTCCGCCTTGAGCAGGAGCTGGTCAACTGGGACTGGGCGCTGAAAAGACTCAGCCGCGATGCTCCGCACACGGAATCCCTAAACTTGGACCCATGAACACCCCTGCCGCTGTTCCGGCTTCCTTCGGCTCCCGCGCGGCGCAGGCGGTGCGGACCCTCACGCCGGGGTATTTCGCCCTCACCATGGCCAGCGGCATCATCTCGGTGGGGCTGGAACTCGAGGGCTTCCATGAACTGTCCGTTGCATTGCTGGCGGTGTGTGCAGTCTCCTTCGTGGTGATCCTGGCGCTGAGCCTGTTCCGGCTGTTCCGGTTCCCGGCGGCAATGCGCCGCGACTTCCTGGACCCCGCCCGGGCGTTCGGTTTCTTCACGTTCATCGCCGGGGCCAATGTGCTCGGCGTGCGGCTGGGCATGGCGGGGTGGCAAGGCACGACGGCGGGGCTCCTGTCAGTGGCGGTGCTCGCGTGGTTGGTGCTGGGCTATGTTGTGCCGTGGACTGCCGTGCTGGGGCGGGATGAGCGGCCCGTGGTCAAGGACGCCAATGGCAGCTGGTTCATCTGGTGCGTGGCCAGCCAGTCCGTGTCCGTGGCAGCGGCGTCGGTTGAGCCGCTCGCCGGCCCGGACTGGCGCCCGGCCCTGGCGCTCGTGGCCGTGGTGGCCTGGTCGGTGGGCCTCATCCTGTACGCGGCGGTGGGGGTCTTCGTCTCGCTGCGGCTGATGACCTACCCCATCCGGCCGGAGGACCTCCGGCCCCAGTACTTCGTCTCCATGGGCGCCATGGCCATCAGCGTCCTGGCCGGCGCCCGGATCGTGGAGATGGCCGGCGCGCCCATGGTGGACGTGACCCGGGGGCTGGTGGCTGGCGCCTCGGTGGTGTTCTGGTCCTTCGCGTCGTGGCTCTTTCCCGTCCTCATTGCGGCCGGGTGGTGGCGGCACATCATCCACCGGGTGCCGCTGTCCTACGAACCCGGCCTCTGGAGCGTCATCTTCCCCCTGGGCATGTACGCCGTCGCCGGAATCTACCTGGGCAGGGCCGACCATCTGCCCGTGGTCGCGGGGATCGGCAGGGCGGAACTCTGGCTGGCAGTCGCAGCCTACCTGGCCACGCTCGTCGCGATGCTCTGGCACCTGTGGACCACGCTGGTCCGCCCGCGCCGGCAGTCCTAGCCAACGCCCGCTTGAATGGTCATCGCCGTCCCACCGGCAAGATTCATATTTGAGGAGTCCTAATCTATAGCTATTAGGTCTTTCTAGAATAACGCTCCTACTATGGGGAACGCCCTAGGTGACTGCCGTCACTGATGACGGACAGATTTTCGGGGAAAGCACTGAGGCTTTCCCTCACACCCTTCGATGCACCTTGGAGCGCCATGGCTACCGGCATGCAAACCACTAATGATAAAAAACTTTCGCCCCAGTTGAAGAAGGTCATACTTTCCGGGTACCTGGGAAGTTCCATCGAATATTACGACTTCCTCCTTTACGGCGTCATCGCAAGCCTGGGCGTCTTTTCAAAGGTGTTCTTTGCCGGCGCCGGCGACCTCGGAGGCCTGCTCGCATCGTTCGCGACGCTCGCCGTGGGTTACGTCGCCCGTCCCCTTGGCGGAATAATCTTCGGCCATTTTGGCGACAAAGTGGGCCGCAAGTCCATGCTGGTGATCACCATGTCCCTTATGGGCGGCGTCAGCGTGCTGATCGGGCTGATTCCGCCGGCTGAAATGATCGGCCTCGCGGCGCCCATCCTTCTTGTGGCCCTGCGGTTGCTGCAGGGCATCGCCGTGGGTGGCGAATGGGGCGGCGCAGCACTGCTGGCCCTGGAACACGCGCCCAAGGGCCGCCGCGGCTTCGCGTCGAGCATCGCTAACGTTGGCGCCGCCACTGGCACCCTGCTCTCAACCACCATCGTCCTGGGCGTCCGGACCGTCATGACGGACGAACAGTTCTTCGCCTGGGGCTGGCGCATTCCCTTCCTGTTCAGTGCACTCCTCGTGGCCGTAGGCCTCTGGGTTCGCCTTTCCGTCCAGGAGTCCCCGCTCTTCAAGGAAATGATGGAGGAAGCGGAGAAGAACAAGAGCGGGAAGGTCCGTTCGCCGCTGTGGATCGTTCTGACGAAGTACCCGAAGGCCGTGGCCATCTCGGCGTTCAGTTCAGTCGGCGCCTTCGTCTACCTGGCGCTCATGGGCACATTCGCTCTTTCCATGATGACCAAGAATGGCGTCTCCGTTCCGGACGCGCTCATGGTCCAGGCAGTGGCCGCCATTGTCCACGTCGTCTCAATGCCGTTCTTTGGGGCACTTTCGGACAAGGTGGGACGCCGTGCGGTAATTCTTGGGGGCTCCACCGTGGGTCTGCTCTTCGCCTACCCCATGCTCTATTCCTTCAGCACGGGCAACACGTGGCTTTGCCTTGTGGCGCTGCTGGTAGGAAACGCGCTGATTCACTCGGCCATCTTCGGACCCCTGGCGTCCTTCATCGCCGAAATGTTCGGCACCGGAAACCGGTATTCAGGCGCCTCCCTGGGCTACCAACTCGGGTCGACAATCGGCTCAGGCTTTGCCCCGCTAATCGCCATCTCAATTCTGGCCACCGGCAATGGCAACAACTACCCGATGGTTGCCCTCTTTGTGGCAGGTATCTGCCTGATCAGCATCGTCGCCACCTACCTCGCTAAAGAGTCGAAGGAAAAGGATCTCGGCGAGGCGGACAAAGTGAACTCCGATGACAGCTCCACAGAACTGGCAGGCGCCGTCCGCCCATAACCACATCCAACGCGGGGTCACTCCCTGCCCGATGAGGCGACTTCATCGGGCAGGGAGTGACCCCGCGTTGCTGTTGGAAGGAATCAGCCGGCCTGAAGAAGCGGGAGCTTGCCGTCCACGTAGGCAACCGTGCTGCGCTTGTAGATCCCTGCCACCAGCGAGAGGTCCACGCCGGTCACGCCGGGATGCGCCGCGATCCCTTCCATGACCCCGCGCAGTTCCGCGAGGGTCCGGGTGGCGGTTTGGACGAGGATGGTGCCGGCGATGTTGGCGGCCCAGCGGCTGGCGGGGAGGTCGGCGACGTACCGGCCGGCGGCATCCAGGGCTGCAGCCTCGGCGCGCACGGTCAGGATCCCCTCGACGGGGTACCCGATGGCTGAGGGGTCCAGGACGGCACGGACATACACGGCGCCGTCGTCGATGAGGGTTTCGAGCCGCCGGCTGGCGGTGGCTTTGGACACCCCCAGCCCTGCGGCCAGTTCGTCGATGGTGATGCGGCCGTTGGCGCGCAGGAGTTCGGCCAGGGCACGGTTCTGCTCGTCGAGCTGCGGCATCCCGAGTTCCGTGTACCGGGTGGCGAACTGCGGGTGTTCGGAGGGGCTGAGTGCCTCGTACTGTTCCGGGGTGAGGACGTCAGGCCGCCAGCCTGAGACCGTGCGGTAGTACTCAAAGATCGGCTCGAGCGAGAGGTCGCGGACGCCGTCGAGCGCGGCGAGTTCGCCGTACAGGAACGGACCCACGGCGTCGGGCTCGAGGAAGAGCTCAACGACGCATTCGCTCGCCCCGGCCAGCGCGCTGATCCAGTGCGTCTCCGGCCGTTCGGCAAGCCAGGTCCCGATCGTCGCGACGGCCGACGGTGCGGCGGCGACACGAAGCAGGTACAGGTCCACGGGCGCCAGCGCACCGGGGCTTGGGAACGACTGGACCCGCACTTCCCCGGACGCGAGCAGCCTGTTGCCGCGGCGGGCCACGGTGCGCTCCTGCTGCCCCAGCACTTCCGCGATGAGCCGCCACGGCGCCCGGCCGTTGCGGATGAGGGCCGCCACGATCTGGCGGTCAAGGTCGTCGAGCATGCGTACCATCCTTCCATCCCGTCTGGCCTCTCCCGGACAACCTCCCCGGCGCTTCAGGCGAGCGTACGACGGCGGATGCGCACCCGCCGTCGTACGTCACCTACTTGCCCAGGTACTCGAGCAGCACCGCGAGTGCGGCGCCGGTGCCGTTGATCACGGCGAGCTCGGCGTCGGGCGCGAACTGCGGCGAGTGGTTGCCGGCGGGCGCGGCGCCGTCGGCGAAGGCCTCGGCGGGGAACGCGCCGAAGGACCAGAACACCACGGGGACGCCGATCGCGTCGCCCAGCCAGCCGGCGTCCTCGGAGCCCATGCCGAGCGGCTGGGCAATGACGGAACCGGCGCCATACGCGGCTTCGAGCGCGGCGGTGGCGCGAGCGGTGTGCTCCGCGTCGTTGAAGAGGCGCGGGAAGCGGTTGATCTCCACGATGGCGGGCTCGTCGATGCCGGAGGCGGCGGCCTCGGCGGCGACGATGCGGCGGATGGAGGCCAGGACGTGGGCGCGGACATCCTCGTCGGGGGTGCGCACATTGACGCTGAACTCGGCGGTCTCCGGGATGATGTTTTCCTTGAGGCCGGCGTGGAAGGTGCCCACGGTGACCACGGCCGGCGTGATGGGGGCGAGCTCGCGCGAGACGATGGTCTGCAGGCGGAGCACCATGGAGGCGGCCGCGACGATGGGGTCGAGGGATTTCTCCGGCTGGGAGCCGTGGGCCTGGCGGCCGCGGACGGTGATCCGCCAGGAGTCCGCGAGGCTGGCCATGTTGCCCGGGCGGAGCCAGAACTTGCCTGCCTCGAGGGGCATCACGTGCTGGGCGAGGACCACCTCGGGGCGCGGCGCACGGTCCCAGAGTCCGTCGTCGACCATTGCCTTGGCGCCCCATGCGGTTTCCTCGCCGGGCTGGAAGAGGAGCACCACGGTCCCGTGCCAGGCGTCGCGGTTCGCAGTGAGGTACTGCGCAGCGGCCAGGGCGGCGGTGATGTGGGTGTCGTGCCCGCAGCCGTGCATGGTGGGTGCCTCGCTGCCGTCGGGCAGGGTGCCGGTGGCGGTGCTCGCGTAGTCCAGTCCGGTGGCCTCGGCGATGGGCAGGCCGTCCGTGTCGGCGCGGAAGCCCACCACCGGGCCCTCGCCGTTGGTGAGGAGGCCGACGACGCCGGTACCGCCGGAGCGGAAATGCTCGATTCCCAGGTCGGTCAGCCGCGCCTCGATCGCTTCCGCGGTGCGGTGCTCTTCTGAGGACAGCTCCGGCGCGCGGTGGTAGTCCTTGTAGAGGGCGATGTGCTCGGTGACGAAGTCCGCGGGGACCTCGATACCGTTGGCGAGGGCGACGGTGGTGGTGTCAGTCATGATGGCCTTTCGTATCACTCAGGTTCAGGTCAGTGCTGGTCGGTGCTGGTCGCGGGGTCAGTGCCCGGCGGACACCGGCGCGTCAGGTGCCCCGGACTCCTCGGTGCGCTTGCGGGCGAACCAGGCGACGAGGATCACGGCGACGACGGCGATGGCGGTGGCGTAGTTGGCGAGCGCCGGTGCGAGCTTGATTACGCCGTAGACCACGACGGCGGAGACCACCGCGGCGATGATGGTGATTCGCATGTTCTTCATCGATACGACGGCCTGGACGGTCACGGCGCCGAAGACGGCGGCGAGGATGTAGAGGCGGGCCACCGCGACCACGCCGGCCGGCAGGAGGCCCAGGAGCCAGGTGCCGAGGAAGCCCACCAGGACGATGAGCGTGATGATGTGGACGAAAGCGGCACCGATGATCGCAGCGCCCGCGATCAGCTCGGCCCGGCGGGTGCCCGGCTTCTCGCCGAGATCGGTCTGGGCAATGAGCGCGGAGGGAAGCAGCTTGTTGGCGATGTTGCCGATCATGAACGCCTGGTACATCGCGGAGCGTCCAAGGATGGGGTAATAGGCGATCGGTTCGACGACGGCGATGATGCCGAAGGTCGCGAAGACGATGCCGAAGGCGGTCCACACCTCCTGGCCCGTGATGCCGAGGCCCGTGCCGAACGCGGCGAACAGCGCGGCGGCGAGGGAGACAAGGAAGCCGAGGGCCAGGGTGATGGGGCCCCAGATGGAGGTGGTGCGGTCGAACTGGGCGAGCCCGTCGAGGGATGCGGTCTTGGTTGACATGAGCGGTTCTCCTGGGCTCGTGCTACTTGGCGGTGACAAAGAAGGCGGCGGCGAGGGCCACGAAGATGGCGATGCCGAGGCCCCACTCGCGCAGCCAGGGCTTGTCCAGGAATTTCGCGGCCGCGATGCAGAGGCCCATCACGGCCGCCGAGACAAGCAGCACCAGAATGTGGACCCCTGATTTGGTGGTTTCGGTGAACGCGAGCGTAAAGAACGCGGCGAGGATGGCGGCCGTGGGGACCACGGTCATGATGGCGGGGTTGACCTTGCGCAGCGTCTTGTCGCCCTTGGACAGGATGGGCGTGAGGATGAGCGCGGTAAGCATCCACACAAGGCCGCCCAGGGTCATGGCGGCGAAGCCGATCGCGAAGACCTTCTGGGTGTAGGTGGGGCCGCCGAGCTGCGCACCCTGTGACTGCGCGGCGAGGCCGGCCGCGGCGACGTCGAACGCAGCGGAGCCCACCAGGCCGATGCGGGTCAGCACGGCCGGGGTGCTGAAGAGCGGGAGCAGCGAGACGGCAACGAGGGCGACGGCGAGCGAGGGGCCGATCGCGGCGATGCCGCCGCGCCGGAGCGAACCCGTCACCTGTGCGTCGGTGAGGTTGGCCGAGCCGGCGGCCTTGCGGATGGCCCGCAGGTAAATGACGGACTGGAGCACGATGACCGCAAACACGGCGGCGGCGCAGATCCAGAGGACGGGGTGGAAGGACACCGGTGTGATGTCGGTGGAACCCGGGTCAACGGCGAAGCTGTGCATTCGCACTCCTTTTTCGGTTTCATCTGCGGGTCAGGTGTGACGGCGGTCTAGCCTGCCTGTGATCCACATCATGATTACTGATTTCCACCATGAAACGCTATTTAGTGTCTATAAGTCAAGCAATTTTGGTGAATGGTGTCGATAATCCCGCTTTATGGGCACCTGAAGACCATTTCGGAGTGCGGTTGCAGCGCTTCGCCCGCGTCGCCAATGCCGTCGGCCGCCGTGACGGTCACGAGCCGCCTATCGAGTCGTCCCTGTTCCTGCGCCAAACCTGGGACGAAGTTGAGCAGACGTTGAGGCTCGGGCATCAGACTTGCTTGGATGGCCCTGCTCATTTCCCTGCCAACAGCAGGCCGCGGGTCATGCTGTGCGAACGCTTCGCATCTACTTGAACAAATGGGGGCAATAAATGAATACATTCTTTGGTCGCAATGACGCGCCGAAGCCTGTCAACAAAGGAGTTGGCCTTTTGGTCCGGCCTTGGCCGCAGCCACGGATTTCCCGACGGCGGGTGGCTGGTGTGGCTCTGTCGGTCGCCGTAGTCATTTCAGCGACAGCCTGCGGAGGCCAATCCGCGGCCTCCCTCGCTGTTTCCCCGTCGAGCGAGTCCGCATCCTCCACGGCATCGCCGACCCCCACTCCAACCGCGCCGGCCTCGTCTGCCTGCCTCACCGAAAATGCGACCGAAAAGTATTCGCCGAAGGTCTTTATTTGCACCATGACCGATGCCGGAAAACTGCAGTGGCTGGAGCAGTCGGAATCGAAACGCGTAACTGATGCGAGGGCGGCGGCGGCAGCTAAGGTCGCGGAGAAGGCGGCCGCGGACAAGGCGGCCCAGGAAGCCGCCGCCAAGGCAGCAGCAGACCAGGCCGCTGCGGAAGCGGCCCGTCAGGCGGCCGCTGCCGCTGAGACAGCCCGCCAGCAGCAAGCAGCTGCCGCAGCGGCAGCCGCTAAGGTGCAGGCGCCTGTGCGGCCTGCCGCCCCAGCGGCACCGTCCGGATGCGACCCGAACTACGCGGGAGCATGTGTGCCCATCGCGTCTGACGTCGATTGCGCCGGAGGAAGCGGTAACGGGCCTGCGTATGTGAGGGGACCTGTCACCGTCATTGGAACAGACATCTATGGTCTCGACAACGATCGGGACGGTGTGGGGTGCGAACGGTAACCGGCGCGGTGGCGGATAACTCTATGGTGGAGTTGAGACGCATCTACTGGAGCCGGCAGACGCTCAAATTAGCCTATTCGGCAACGATTCTGTGGTTGGGATTTTCGATACTCCTGTCCCTCATGCCGAATAGCGCGGTGACAGCTTCGGGACCGGGCATCTCCGGCGTAACGGGCGTGCTCCAGGGCATGGCCAGCCGCGTCCTGGAGGCAATTGCACTGCCTGGAGGCTTGCTGGTGGCCCTTGCCATCGTGGCGGCAGTCGTAGTGGGCCGCGACGTCCGACGCCGGGATCCGGTTAGGCGCTTCACGCGCCAGCAGCGCCGCGAGGGGATGGCCCGCGCAGCCGGCCAATGCGAAATGGAAGCCGGATTCAGGCGCCGGTGTTCCCGTCCAGCCGAGCACGGGGATCACTTCTACCCGTGGTCCAAAGGTGGCTCCACGAGCCTGCAAAACTTCGTCGCGGCGTGCGCCCGCTGCAACAGGGCGAAAGGCGCCAGAATTCCGTCGCCGGGCCAACAGGAACGTATACAAGAACGACGGCGGAACTACGTTCTGCCCGGCGGTTCAGTGGGCGTCGGCGAAAGGCAGCCGCTCTAAGCTCTGGTGATTAAGCTGCCGGTGCTCATTCCGGCCGGCAATACGAGGACCCCGATGCGGTCCTCTCCAGCAGCCCGAAATCCACAAGGTAGCGGCGCAGCAGCACCACGTCCTCCGTGTAGCTCAGCAGCCGCTCATTCACCTGCCGCTCCGTGAGGTCCTCCCCCGGCTGGATGGCTTCGCTGACGATCCAGGCCAGGAGCTCGCGCCGGTCCGCCGCACTGGCCGGGTACCTGTCGATCCTGCCCAGGCGCAGGAAACGGTCCACCCCGGTCTTTGGCTGGCGCTTGGGCTGCTGGGACAGCAACTCCCGGAAGACCGTCTCGGCTGCCTGGTAACGGTTGTCCCCGGACGGCTCCACCAGCCCGGCCACCAGCAAGATGGCGATTGCCCGGGCACGGCGCTGCTCCTTCGCGTCGGCATGGACATCCTCACCGAGCACGATCTGCGCATAAGCGGTCCGCGCGTCCCGGTTGGCAAGCGCCGCCATCACCCGGCGCCAGTGCGGCCCGCTGTGAGCGGACGGTCCGTTCATGTGCCTCCACCTCCCATTGCTATTCGGAGCGGAGCTACCCAAGGGACGGGATGCCCGCGGCCATCGCTTCGACCGCGGCACGGGGGCTTGTCAGGACGGGTGTCGCGAGCCCGGACAGCCGGGTGGCGGCGGGTTCCATGCTCGCCTGGGCGAGGACGACGGCGTCGCAACAGTCTGCGAGGGCACGCGCCGCCTCCGCGATGCGGGAGTGATAGAGCTCCGCATCTCCGCTGAGGAAGGCATCCCACGCTCCATCCACGACGCTGACCTTAAGCGACACATCGGCTCCGGCGTCCGCAGCCTCCTCGGCGAGGACTCTCGTGGTGGGCCCGACCGTGCTGGCGATCGCCGCGACGACGCCGATTCGCGGGCCGAGCGTCACGGCCCGGCGAAGCATCGGCCGGTCGATCCGGATCACCCGAAGGCCGTCGCCCGACAGTTCTTCCGCTACCTCGCCGAGCGTTGAGCAGGTGCACAGGACCACCTCGCACCCGGCCTTCCGGAGTTCCGCAAGGTGGGCAGCGACGACGGCGCGCACCGATTCCGCGGTTCCGTCCTGCCGGGCAAGCTCCAAAGCGTCAGGATCTACCCGGTGGACCGTGCGGGCGGAGGGCAGGAGCTCCTGGGACAGGGTTTCGAACGTGGCCACGTGGACCTGGGCCGTGTGGAGGAAGCCGACGGTGCCGGAAGGGCCGAGACGGAGTTCGGTCATGGGGCCTGACTGTAACAGAGCGTCCTCGCAACGTGGAGGCGGTCGTACTCCATAAGGCACCGACCGGCTTTCCCGCATTCGAAATCATCCCGGGTCGATTCTCCCCGTGATGTTTGCCCGCCCCACGAGGATCCCCTTTCAGCCCACCCGAGGCCTATAGTGAGGCGCATGACATTGAGCGGCACGCGGTGCCCGTGGCGCCAACGGAAGGCGGATCGTGGCTAGAAGCGAGGACTACATCGAGGTAGATGCAGTCATACGGATGCCTAAGGGTGGGCGCCTGGCGGACTCGAAGAAGACGGAAGGATGGAGTCGCGGCTTCACACCTAATTCCACCGACAAGGGGCCCGAGCACGTCGAAATTCGCCTCAAGGATGGTAGCGAGAGCGCTGCGAACGAGCCGACACCTAGGGACCCTCACTTCACCTTCTCCGATGAATACATCGAGCTTCCGCGCCAAAAAACACGTGAGCAAGAGGAACTTGAGGAAGTGCTCGGACTCCTCGTCATGCTCGCCCTCGCCAAAGCCACTGAGTGGGCGCAGCCGCGCCTACAGCGCCTCTGGCACGAGCGCATGATCCCGTTCTTCAACAAGAAGCGGGACCAATGGCAGGAGCGCAAGGCGCGGCGCAGGGCAGACAAGCATGCAGGATCGGACGTGCTTACAACTGACGCCCAAACTATCTCCGTCGAAGAGACGTACGCGGTCGGTGACGCCCTCAGAACGTACGAGGCAAACATAACCAGCGCCGAGGCGCGACAGCACTTCGCCGAAGCACTCATCGCCCAGGAATTCGTCAATATGAAGATGCGGCTCCTGGCCAATGCTCGCGTAGAAGATGGGGGACTTACGGCTGAGCTGGCCAGTGCAGTTCAAGCGCTGACGCCCAAGCAGGTTGAGAATGCGCTCGACTTGATCCTGGCATCGAAGCCCACGATGCTCGATGACCTTGGCAAGTTCGTCCGGGTGAATCGCGAGGAAGGTCAGCTTCAGCTTGGAAGCCCCACGATGACAGCGGCTCTCCGTCTTACCAATGACGGCTTCATCGAGAAGGCGTAGACCGGCTCGAACATCCCTTTGCCAGCACTTGCACTGCTTGACGTCTGTGACCCCTCGGACCCGCCGGGCACCCAAAAGTGCGAGAGCGTTGGAGCAGGCGACGGCAGAGTCGCTTCGGGGAACGTCCGACGGCGGCGCCTCCTTGGGTGCCTCACCGAAGGGGCCCTGCCGCGGCTTAGGCGTCGAGCCGCCTGCGCAGGAGGCAGAACTCGTTGCCCTCAGGATCCGCCAGCACGTGCCACTGCTCGCCGCCGGCCTGCCCGACGTCGGCCGGGCGGGCGCCGAGGGCCAGCAACCGTTCCAGCTCGGCGTCCTGGTCCCGGTCCATCGGGTTCACGTCGATGTGCAGTGGCAGCCGTCCGGTCCGCGGATTGGTGCTGGGGCTCAGGATGATGGTGGGCTGCAAGCCACCGAACCCGGCATCGGCCGGGCCGATCTCGATGGCGCCGTCCTCCCGGTCAAGCTCGACGTAGCCAAGGACGCCACACCAGAACCGCGCGAGCAGTTCGGGATCGGCGCAGTTCAGGACCAGTTCGCTGATACGGGAGACCATGACCCCCAGTGTACGGTTCGTTCAGCCGGGCAAGCCCGGGCTCGTGGCCTTGCCCAGGATGTGGGCCACGGAAGGGGCCAGGGCAGTAGGCGCGAAGCCGAACCGTTCATGGTCCCGAACGGTGAAGCCGGCCGCCCTGATGGCACTGAGCGTGTCCCTGTTGGGGTGGCATCCACCGGCGGCGCGCTGCCAGACAGGCGTCAGCAGGTCTTCAACCGCTGCCACGAGGGGCCGTTCGGAGCGGACGTGTTCGTAGTAGGCCAACGTCCCGCCCGGCTTCAAAATGCGCCGGATCTCCGCCAGGACAGCGCCCTGATCCTGGACACTGCACAGAACCAGGCTGACCACCACGGCGTCAACGCTGGCAGTGTCCGCCGGGACGTGCTCAGCGGTTCCGGGAATCACCGTCACCCTGACGGGGGCCGTGCGTGCCTCCTGCAGGGCAAGTCCCCGAAGGTAGTCGTCCGGTTCAACGGCCAGGACATGGGTGACCGCCGGCGGGTAGAGCGAGAAGGAGGGCCCGGCCCCAGCCCCAAGCTCCACGACGAATCCGTGCAGGCCTTCCACAAGGCGGCGGCGGTGTTCACTGGCTCCGCGGCGGTTCATGACCTCATCAACCTCGTGGACCTGACGCGTTCAGATCTCCTCCTGCGACCAGCCCTGGCTGTCGCGGTCAGACCAGCCAGTGCCACCAGCGTGGCCGCTCCGGCTCCGGCCCAGGTTCCGGCTCCGGCTCCTCGCCCAAGGCCAGCGCGGCCCCGACGATGTCGTCCGTGGTGATGGTCATGACGGCCTCGCGGTCGAGCGCGTCCAGGCTTTGTTCCTCGTCGAGCGAGAGCCGCAGCGCCTGGCGGTTGATCGCCTGCTCGAACAAAGTGCGAGCAAACCGGGCGTTGCCGGAGTCCTCGCCCGCGTGGAGCCCAGTGAAGATGCGGCGCAGCATCTGGTCCGCCCCCGGCTCCAGCGTGTACTCGTGCTGGGCCAGCATCTGGTGGAAGATCGTCTGGAGGGCGTCCACCGAGTAGTCGGGGAACGTGATCTCGCGGGCGAACCGGGAGCGCAGTCCGGGATTCGAGAGCAGGAAGGACTCCATCAGCCGCGGGTACCCGGCAACGATCACCACCAGGCGGTGGCGGTGGTCCTCCATGCGCTTGAGCAGGACCTCGATCGCCTCGGGGCCGAAGTCCATCCGGCCGTCCTCCGGGGCCAGCGCGTAGGCCTCGTCGATGAACAGAACACCGTCCAGGGCACGCCGGATCACCCGGTCCGTCTTGATGGCGGTCTGGCCGACGTACTGCCCCACCAGGCCCGAACGGTCCACCTCCACCAGATGGCCTTTCTGCAGCAGGCCGACGGCCCGGTACATCTCGGCCAGAAGCCGCGCCACCGTGGTCTTGCCCGTGCCCGGGTTTCCCAGGAACACCAGGTGCTGTGAGGTGGCCACCTCCGGGAGGCCGTGCGCCTTGCGGCGGGCCTGGACCTGAAGCAGCGCCACGAGGGCCCGCACCTGTTCCTTCACCGTCTCCAGTCCCACCAGCGCGTCGAGTTCAGCCTGCAGCTCGGACAACGGCCGGGCCGGCCCGGGCCGTACACCGATGAGATCGCCCACCAGGTCGTCGACGCGCTCGGAACCGCCGGGCAGCTTGAGCTGATCGGCCAGGTGGCCGATGGTCTCACGCAGCTCGTCGAGCGGTTTGCGGCCGGAAGCCATGCATCCACTGTAGACCTCGATTACCGACCCCGCGCAGGTTCGCCTCCAGGCAGGAAGGACGACGACGGCACGTGCGTCCCGCCGTCGTCCTTCCTAGCGCCTTCCCACCGGAGCCTACGGGTGCACCAGCACCTTGACGGCCGTGTCCTTGTGGTTGATGAGGGTGTCGAAGCCCTGCTCCACCAGGTCATCGAGGGCGATCCGGCCGGTGATGAACGGCTTGAGGTCCACCTTGCCCTCCTGCACCATCCTGATCACGGCCGGGTGGTCCCGCACATAGGCGATGGTGCCACGCAGATCGATCTCCTTCAGCACCAGCTTCTGCATGTCCACCGTGGCCGGAGCACCCCAGATGGACACATTGACCACCACGGCGCCGGGCCGGACGGCGTCGAGCATGGTGTCCAGCACCGCGTTCACGCCCGCGCATTCAAACGCGACATCCGCACCCGTGCCGCCGGTCAGTTCCAGCACCCGCGCCGGAACGTCCTCCTGGCTGGGGTCCAGGACGTGGTCCGCCACCCCGCTGGAGGTGGCCTTCTCCTTGCGGGCCTGCGTGAGCTCACTGATGATCGTGGTGACGCCCATGCCCTTGAGGACGGCCGCGGTGAGCAGGCCGATGGGCCCGGAACCGCCCACCAGGGCAACGTCGCCGGCCTTGACGCCGCTGCGCGCCACCGCATGGTGCGCCACGGACAGCGGCTCGATCAGCGCGGCCTCATCCAAGGGAATGTCCCCGATCGGGTGCACCCACCGCTGGTCCACCACGATCTTCTCGCTCAGCCCTCCCCCGCCGCCGGACAGCCCGATGAAGCCCATCTGCCGGCACAGGTGGTAACTGCCCGCCTGGCACATGTCGCAGTCGCCGTCCACGAAATAAGGCTCGACGACGACGTTGTCACCCACCGTCAGCCCCTCCACGCCTTCGCCGACCTCGGACACGGTCCCGGAGAACTCATGGCCCAGGGTCACCGGTGATTCCTCGTGGGAGAGCGGGTGCGGGTGTCCCGGCGCCGGGCAGAAGATGGGCCCCTCCAGGAACTCGTGCAGGTCCGTCCCGCAGATGCCGCACCACGCGACGTCGATCTTCACCGCTCCCGGCCTGAGCTCCGGCTCCGGGATGTCCTCGATCCGGATGTCCTTGCGGGCGTGGAAACGTGCTGCCTTCATGATTCCTCCATGCTGTGAATGTGGCTAGCGGGTGTGGTGGCTGGGCTGCAATTCGTACACCGGCGTCTCCAGCCCCTCCATCCGGGCCTTAAGCTGCAGGGCCAGGTAGGCGGAGTAGTGGCGGCTCTGGTGCAGGTTGCCGCCGTGGATCCAGAGGTTGGGGACGTTGGTTGGTTTCCACATATTGCGCAGCTCCCCTTCCCAAGGTCCAGGGTCTTTCGGCGTGTCTGAACCGTAACCCCAGCACTTGCCCACCCGGTCCGCGATCTCGGGCGAGACCAGGTCCGCCAGCCAGCCGTTCATGGAGCCGTAGCCGGTGGCGTAGACAATGAGGTCGGCTTCGAGCTCCGAACCGTCGGCCATCACCACGGCGTTGCCCGTGATCTTGGAAACCTGCCCCGACTTCAGCTGCACCCGGCCGTCGATGATCAGCTGGGAGGCGCCGACGTCGATGTAGTAGCCGGAGCCGCGCCGCAGGTACTTCACGAACAGCCCGGACCCGTCCACGCCGAAGTCCAGGTCGAAGCCGGCGGCCTCCAGCTGGGAGTAGAACTCAGCATCCCGGGACGCCATCTCCTGGTACACGGGCACCTGTGCCCCGGGCAGGATCCGGTACGGCAGGGACGCGAACAGCAGGTCGGCCTTCTCCGTGGTCACCCCTGCATCCAAAGCCCGCTCGGAGTACAGGTCGCCCAGTGCAAGGTCCATCAGCGATTCGCTGCGGGCGATGTGGGTGGAGGAGCGCTGCACCATGGTGACGTCGGCGCCGTGCTCCCACAGGTCGGCGCAGATATCGTGCGCGGAGTTGTTGGAGCCGATCACCACGGCTTTTTTCCCGGTCCAGTCTCCACCGCCCGGGTGCTGCGAGGAATGCCGCTGCTCCCCCAAAAAGGACCCCGCGCCGTCGAACGCTGGAATGTTCGGGTAACCCGAGACACCCAGGGCGAAGACGAGCTGCTTGGGCCGCAGTGTCACCGGCGACCCGTCGCGGACTACACGGACCACCCATTCCTGGGTGCCGTCGTCGAACTCGGCGCCCACGCACTCGGTGCCGCCCCAGTAGTTCAGCTCCATGATCGCGGTGTAGTGCTCCAGCCAGTCGCCGATCTTGTCCTTGGCGGCGAAGACGGGCCAGTCGTCGGGGAACTTCAGGTAGGGCATGTGGTCGTACCAGACGGGGTCGTGTAGGTGCAGGGACTTGTAGCGGTTCCGCCAGGAGTCGCCCGGCTTCTGGTTCTTCTCGATGACGAGGGTGGGGACGCCCAGGCGCCGCAGCCGGGCCGCGAGGCCGATGCCGCCCTGCCCGCCGCCGATGATCACCGTGTAGGGCTGCTCCTCGTAGCCGAGCCGCGCCTCGCGCTCCTCCTTCTGTTCCAGCCAGGAACGGCGGCCCTTGATGATCTCGTGCGCCACGCTCTTCTCGCGGCGGGTGCCCTTCTTCTCCTCGAAGCCCTTCAGCTCCTGCATGGTGGTGAGCAGCGTCCAGCATTTGCCGTTCCGCAGCCGGAGGTGGCCGTAGCCGCGGGCGGCGGCGGTTTCGAACGTGATCCAGGCTTCCGCGCTGCCGTCGGCGCCGGTGGCGTCCTCGGACAGGGCCCAATCAGAAGGCTGCACGTGGTCCAGCGTCGCCTCGAGCATCTGCCGGATGTCCGCCTTGCCTTCGAGCGTCTTGAGGTTCCAGGTGAACGCCACGAAGTCGCGCCAGTAGCTTTCGTCCTCAAAAAGCTCGACGGCGGCGTCCACGTCGCGCCGCTGCAGCGCGGTATCCAATTCGGTCAGCCAGGCCTGCGCGGCTGCGGTGGGTGTTTCGGTCATGTCCACTCCTTTGTGTCGTATGGTCCGTATGTCTGTTGGTCCCGGCGGCCCCGTCCCGCCGGAATCCCCTGCGCTAAGCTGGTACGGGCGTGAGCTGCAATCACCATTGCAACGCAGTGGGGGTTTCATCCGCGTTACACGGGCACTGTCGGCAAGGGTGCCGCCGGTGAGGAGGACACTGTTTTGGACTATGGCCTGAGGTTTTCGGACCCGGCGAAGTACTCGCGGGCCCTGCGCCGCGCCCACGAACTGGTCATCTCCGGTGTCCCGCGCCCGGAAATCCCCCACGACCTGGCGGAGTCGTGGCGCCGCTCCATGGCCCTGGGCATCAGCCCGGACCAGCACAGCCCGCGGCACCTGCACGACGTTTCCGACGTCCTGGAGCTGCGGCGGGAGCACCGGCTGCAGCTGGTCATGCCGGCGCTGCACGACCTGCTGGCCGACGATTCCAGTTCCGGGCGGCACCTCTTGGTGCTCACCGACGCCCGCGGCGAGATCCTGTGGCGGGTGGGCAGCCCGGACGTGCTGCGGCGCGCGGACCGGCTGGAGTTCTCCGAAGGGGCCGACTGGTCCGAGGCTGGCATCGGAACCAACGCCATCAGCGAGGCGCTGCTCGCCGGCCGGCCCGTGCAGCTGTTCTCCGCCGAGCACCTGGTCCGCACCCACCACGAGTGGGCCTGCACGGCGGCGCCCATCACGGACCCTTTGACGGGTGCGCTGCTGGGCGTGCTGGACGTTTCGGGACCGCTGGACACCATCAGCGCGGACACGCTGCGGATGGTGCGGTGCGCCGTCCGGGTGGCGGAGGCACTGTTGGGAACGTCCGACGGCGGGAGGTCCTTGAGTGCCCCATCTGGCCGAAGTGCGTCCCGGCAGGCGGCCCGGCCAGTGGCTGCGGTGGAGGCGTTGGAGCTGCTGGGTGACAAGCCCGCCGCGGGTTTCCGGGACGGCAGGCGGGTACCCCTGACGCTGCGGCGCGCGGAAATCCTGGCACTGCTGGACTCACGGGTCCAGGGCTGGACTGCAGAAGAACTGGCCTACGAGCTGCACGGTGATGCGGGGACGCCGCAGGCCATCCGGACGGAGATGTTCCGGGTCCGCACCCTGCTGGGCGATGCCGTGGAGTCGAACCCGTACCGGTTTGCTGCGGGCCTGGCCGGCTGTTCGGATGCGGCGCGGGTCCTGCGGTGGCTGCGCGACGGGCGGGTGGCCGACGCGCTGGAGGCATACACCGCTCCCCTGCTCAGCAGGTCCGGGGTCCTGGCGGTGCAACTGTTGCGGGACCGGTTGGATCTTGCAGTTGGTTCGGCCGTGCGGTCCAGCGGCGACGCGGGACTGCTGATTGGATGGCTGTGCACGGATATGGGTTCCGCTGATGTGGCAGCCGTCGAGGCGCTGGGCCGGCTGGTGGGACCCGGGGATCCGAGGTATCTGGCGTTCCGCGCCGGGGCGGCAGCCGCGGAGCGGGCTTTGGCGCCTTAGCCCCGGAGTGCTGCGGCTGAGCCGCGGCTGCGGGAAGGACGGACGACGGCGGAACGTGCGTGCCGCCGTCGTCGTTCCCGCTTGCGTCCGAGGGGACGCCAAGGGGCCCGGGCAGAAGCCCGGGCCCTTTGTGGGAATTACTTGCCGGAGGCGATGAGCTGGTCCACTTCGGCTATCTCGCGGCCGCTCCAGGTTTCCTTGGTGGCGAGGGCGGCGATCAGGCCGATGAGGCCGCAGCCGATGTAGACGATTGACACGCCGCCCCAGCCCCACGCTGCCGCCGTCGCGGTTGCGATCAGCGGGATGAAGCCGGAGAGGGCGGCGGAGAACTGGTAGCCGATGGAGGCCCCGGAGGTCCTAGTGTTGGCGTTGAACAGTTCGGAGAACCAGCCGCCCTGCGAGCCGGCTAGCATGTCGTGCAGGACGGGGAGGGCAATGACGTAGACAAGGACCACCAGGAACGGCACCCCGGTGTTCACCAGGAGGAACATGGGGAATCCGAAGAGGATGATGCCGGCGCAGCCGGCGATGTAGAGCGGGCGGCGGCCGATCCTGTCCGTCAGCCTGCCCCAGAGGATGGTGGCGACGATGCCGATGGCGGCTGCGAGGACGAGGCCGGTCAGGCCCACCTGCCGGTCGACGATCTTGTTGGTGGAGAGGTAGGACAGCATGTAGGTGACGATCACGTAGAAGCCGCCGGATTCCGCCAGACGGAGGCCGATGACGCGGAGGATGTTCCTCCAGTCCTCCTTGATGACGGTGAGCAGCGGGTTCTTGACCAGGTCGCCGCGTGCCTTGGTCTCTTCAAACTCCGGCGACTCGCTGACCTTCATGCGGATGATGATGCCGGCGATGATGAGCACGGAGCTGGCGAGGAAGGGGACGCGCCAGGACCACTCGTTGTTCCAGCCGGTGGTGCCCAGGAACACGAGGTTTGCCAGCAACAGTCCCAGCGGGACGCCGGCCTGGGGAATACCCGTGTACTGCCCGCGCTTGCGCCAAGGGGCGTGTTCGAAGGTCATCATGATGGCGCCGCCCCATTCGGCCCCGAAGGCCAGGCCCTGGACGATGCGGATGGCCACGAGCAGGATCGGTGCGAGGACGCCCACCTGCTGGTACGTCGGCAGGACGCCGATCAGGAAGGTGGCGCCGCCCATCACCAGCAGGGCACCCACCAGGACGGGTTTGCGGCCGAATTTGTCGCCGAGGTAGCCGCCGATCAGGCCACCCAGGGGTCGCATGAGGAACCCGACGGCGAGAGTTGCGAAGGCCAGCAGGGTTGCGGCCAGCGGGTCCTGGCCGGGGAAGAACGCGGTGCCGAAGTAGAGGGCGGCGGCGGTTCCGTAGGCGAGGAAGTCGTAGTTTTCGATGGTGGTGCCGACGGCGCTGCCGATGGCAACCTTGAGCTTGTCCGGCGATCCATGCTCGGCCTGGCGGGCATGGGATTGTGTGAGAGCGCTCATCGCGTTCATATCTCCTTTGATACGGGACCTTTTGTCCCTGCGGTGGTGTGCCGCTAAGCGCTGCTGCCCCCGTGTGTGCCGCCGGAGTCCGGCGTCACTGCTGGTGTGTCAGCGCCTCTGCGTTTTCGATGTTGTAAAAACTGCGGATGTGGTTTCCAACTTCACGCCGGGCTTCTTCAGCGTTTCGTTGGCGGATGGCCTCGAGGATGTCGCGGTGCTCCTTCCGGACCACCTTGGCGGTTTCCTTCCAGTTCTCCAGCCGGGCGTAGGCTTCGATCATTTGGCGCTTGATGGCGGTCCGCAGGGACCCCATCAGATGTGCCGTGAGGGAGTTGCCGGTGGATTCTGCGATGCGGACGTGGAATGCCGCGTCCAGCCGGTTGAACTCCGCCGTGGTGATATCCGGGTCTTCCATCTGGTCCAGGATCACTTCGAGATCCTGGAGGTCTTCGTCCGTGGCCCGGTGGGCGGCCTCCTCACAGCACCAGGTTTCCAGCGCGATCCGGGTCTCCAGCACCTCGGTGTGGTCGAACTGCCCGAGGGCGAGCTGGAGCTTGAGGAGGTTCACGAAGCCTGACCCGGGTTCGCCAACGAGTACCGCCCCGCCCTCGGCACCGCCGCCCGGACGGATGTCCACGATGCCGAGGGCTTCCAGGACCCGGAGTGATTCCCGCAGTGACGGCCGGGAAACGTTGAGGAGGGCTGACAGGTCCCGTTCACTGGGGAGCTTGTCCCCGGCTTTGAGCCTGCCGTCCAGGATGCGGTCTTCTATTTGGGTCATGACCTGTTCGTAGGTGCGGACCCGCTGTACTGGTTCCCATGCTGGTGCTGGCATGCCGGTTCCCTTTCGATTGTTCATCCCGGCCTTCACCGGACTCCCTCAATCGTAGTTCTCGGCCTGATGGTCTTACCGCTGGACCGACAGCATCTCGCTGCGGAATTCGCTTTCGAGCTGCCGGCGGATCTGAACGGCCAGCAGGGTCTCGTCGGCGTCCACGTCGTCCCACGTGACGGTGCCGTCCTTGGGGACGTCGCGCTTGAGCTTCATGCCGTGGGCGAGTCCCAGCGGCAGGGCGTTGCGCTCCAGGGAGATGTGTGCGGGGGCGAGCTTGCCGAATGCGGTGTAGCCGCCTTCGCCATCGAGCACCTCCCCCGCCTTCAGGTTCTTCTTGGCCGTGGTTACAACGTCGCCGCGGAAGCCGGTGGGCGAACCGGTGGCTTCGCCGCGGAGGACAGCCGAGGCGATGCTGACCCCGAGTTCCAGGCCGATCATGTGGTACGGGCGGTAGAGGGATCCGTAGCGGCCGGTGGGATCGGTCTTCACGCCGTATTCAGCGAAGCACTGGACGGCGTAGTCCGTCTTGGCCTCGAAGGTCACGTAAACGCCCCAGCGCAGGTCGCGGTCCACCTCGGTGCCGTCCCGGTTCAAGCTGGACGCGATTTCCACGGTACCGCGGCGGGTGAGCATGCCGCCCACCGACTTTTCGCGGTAGACATTGGGCAGATCGTCGACGCCGGCGGGCGGGAAGAAGAGCCCCTCATCCTGGGGAATGAGCCCGGTGCCGTTGGCCACCGCGGCCATTTCGATGGCGGATTTGGTTCCATCCAGGAACGAGTTGAACATCTTGGGGTTGAAGTCGCCGCTGGCGAGCTGCTCGTCGGAGAAGCCGTAGTAGTTCCAGACGGTGTCCGGGGTGGAGTAGTTGTACTCGGGCAGGTATTTGGTGCCCTTGCCCGCGGCCACGATGTCGAACCCGACGGTGCGGCACCAGTCCACCATTTCGCAGATCAGGGCCGGCTGGTCGCCGTAGGCCATGGAGTAGACCACGCCGGCCGCTTCGGCGCGGCGCTGAAGAATGGGGCCCACCATGCAGTCGGCCTCGACGTTGACCATGATGATGTGCTTGCCGTTGTCGATGCTCTGCACGGCGTGGGCAGTGCCGACGATCGGGTTGCCGGTGACCTCCAGGATCACCTCGATCTGCGGCTGCGTGATGAGGTCCACCGAGCTGTCGGTCACGAATGTGGTGCCGTTGCGCAGCGCCTCGGCGAAACCCGAGGCGGCGTAACGCTCAGCCGGCCAGCCGGTGCGCTGAAGGGCGCCCTTCGCCTTGGGAACGTCGATGTCCGCGACGCCGACGACGTGAATTCCTTCGGTGTTGAGGGCCTGCGTCAGGAACATGGAGGCGAACTTGCCGGCGCCGATCACGCCCACCCTGATGGGGCCCTGGGTGGCGGTGCGCTTCTGCATCAATGAGTAGAGATTCACAGCTGCTACTTCCTTGTAGTGGTTACTTGGTCCGTTGGTCTGACCATCTGGCATTAACAGTCTCAGAAGGTGATTTGGCTGTCAAGGGTTGAGTGGAAAGGGGTGCTCCACCTACTGAAAAAAAGCACCCCTTGGGCCTGTGTGGTCTACCTCATAGTGACAGAAGCGGCGATGCGGGTAGGAGCGCCTAACGCGAAATGAGCCGCACTGCCTCCACGACGTCTCCTGCGCGCAGCAGGTGCGCGGTTGCCTGAACGGCGTCCCAGCGACCAAAGTTTGCCGGGTCAAGGAAGTGCTCCCAGCCCTGCTCAAGGTCCCACCGGACATCCGCGGGCCAGTCCCGGAATCCTTCATGGAAGACGCCGGCGGCGCGCTTGCGATCATCGAGCTCGTCCCAGATCTTGTGCCGCCGCGAGTCGTAAGCGTCGTCGCTTTCACCGGGCAGTTCGAGTACGTGCGGAGATCCGTTCAGGGCGCAGTGCCAGTCTACGTAGTGTGAGAGCAGCACCCGCTCCCTAGGGATCCGGCAGGTTAGCAGCACCCCGCCCCGGTGGTTCCTGCTGCTGTCCACCAGGCAGTCACGGGTTGTGCGCGCCCAGAACCAGAGCGCACCGTCTCCAGTGGTGGGCAAGCGACGGTCCATCTCCCGCTGCATCCAGCCATAGGCATCGGCGAAAAGTGGCTCCGCCAAGCGCTGGTCCGGCAGGAGTTGCCCGGTCGAGAGGAGTTCCTCGAAGGCCTCCTCAGTCTGGAAAGTATGAAGCAGCAGACGGTCAGCACTCAGGTCGTAGCCGACGCGACCGGCGGCAATCGCACAGTTGGGGAAAGACCGGCGGACAGGAAACTTGGGCACAGGAGGAGCATAGGGGAAGGCTCTGACATTCGGCGCTGGGAGATCAACCTGCTCTACGCGGTGCATCGGGAAACGACCTGATCATGTCCCTATCCATACTGCATAGTGCCGTTTGTTGATCGTTAAGTCGTCGTACCTGCGTGGCGTCTGGGAAACACAGGTGAACGGCAAACCGGATTAGGGAACTCCGACGCCTTCATGGGAATCCAGGAATATCGCGCTCCAAGCGTTGCCGAGACAAGAGCTGGAAATGCCCTAGACTCATTTCGGCTCGTGGCTGGATGAGCCTAAGCACACGTTCAGAGGACGAGACTCATGGCTGTTGGTAAGCAGGTTCGATTGTTTCTGGTCGACGGCACTCCAGGGGGAATGCTGACGGCAGAGATCATGAACTGGACTGGGCACGTCATCGCGGCCAGCCGGTCTGACCTTGCTGAGCTGCTTCACCGTGAAGAAGTCCAACGCACGGGCATCTACGTCCTGGTCGGATATGGTGTGGAGGATCCAGATGAAACGCTCATCTACATCGGCGAAGGCGACAACGTCGGCGAACGCCTAAAGATGCACCATAAACCCGAAGACAAGGGCGGCAAGGATTTCTGGAACCGCGCCATCGTCCTTACCAGTAAGGACGCTAACCTCACAAAAGCGCACGCCAGATACCTGGAAAGCCGCTTCATCAACATCGCCAAGACCGCAGGCCGCACCACTGTCACCAACGGGACTGCACCGCCTCCCCTTCCGCTCCCCGAAGCCGACAGGTCGGACATGGAGTACTTCATCGATCAGGCCAAGATCATTCTTCCGGTTCTTGGTGTCGACGCATTACGCAGCTTGCCCACCCCAAGCGAAGCTGCCAGTGGCCCGGCAGGCACGGGAAGCACTTCCCCGGTCTTTGAGATGACGCTTACCAACCTCGGAATTACTGCTTATGCTCAAGAGACTGACGGCGAATTCGCCGTTCTTGAAGGATCGGCAGCTCGGCCCGCGTGGGTCGGGACCAATCACGCCTACGACAAGCTTCACCAAAAACTGATCGCCGCGGGCGTACTCATTGCTGATGGGCCCGCAGCCCGTTTCGGGAAGACGCATGTTTTCAAAAGTCCCAGTGCGGCGGGTGCTGTCATTGCGGGACGGACCACCAACGGCCGGACCAGTTGGCGTATCCCTTCAACGGGCATGACTTACGGTCAGTGGCAGGAACAGGGAATCGCGCTGCCCGAGGGGAAATAAATCTAGACACCGCCTCAGCCAGCGCCTCGGTCGTGACCGACTGTGACGAGCCGTATGCCGAGCGACGCCGGGCCCGCCATAGATACACACGAGACCGGAATCGGGCGCTCAGCGGTTCCGCCGAACGACACTGCGGGACCAGTAAGTGCCCCCACGCCAACGTTCAACTGTTGGGCGTGGGCCAAGCCGTATGGGGCACTACGGCGAAACTTGTAGCCTGCGGCAATTGACGTATCGAGATTCGGAACACAACCCCATGATCAGTTGGCCCAGCCCGCTTAATTGTCGAGGAACGTGACCTGAAGTCCGAGCCGGCTGAACATGCCGGTCAGCATCGCTTGTGTGTTGTCCTGGGCCTGCTTTCGAAGCTCCGACTCCTCCGCCGCGGTGGTGATCTTGGTTTCAGCGAGTTTGAAGAACTGTGCTTGTTGAGGCACCTCGATCGCGTCAGCGATCTGGTCCAGCACGCCACGGGCTTGGCTGAAGACATATGACCGGTCGTGGTCGAGATTGGGCCTGTCGAGCTGCGCCTCGGGCAGCCGCACCGTCACCGTCTTCCCGTCCGGGGACAGCATCAGGTCTTTGTCGGCGAGGCCGGAGAGATCGACGTAGGTGTTGACGGTGCCCGCCGCGACAAACAGTGTCCGGCGTCCGGCGATGATGTCAGGCATCCACCCGGCGCCGTCCTCGACGTCAACCACCACTTCAAAATTGCCAATGGCGGCGTGGTATTGACTTACGTCCTTGATCGATTTCAGCAGCGCGGGCTGACTCCGGTCGGTCCGAATTGATTGGAAGGGGTTGAACCCGTTCATATTGACACCAGCAACGGCCAGAACCGCAATGAGCGCACCAACCACAACCAAAGCGATACGCCTAGTGAGTTTGCCGATCATCGGCTCCTTCTCCCCCATGAAACGCATAAAGCCGTTCCGATTGCTGACCCGTTCGGCAGGTGCCAGGTGGGCTAATTCAGCCTCAGTGTAGCGCCCGGGCGCGACTCGAATGGCGTGTGTGCGCCGAGGTTACGGGGCCGTCAGTGGCGGCTAACCCAAGTCCCTGTTCAAAACGCACTAACGGTTTTGTCAACAGGACGGATCCGCGGTGCCAGGCGGATCGCAAAATGCTTCGCCAGCGCGTTCACGTGGACGCCGTTCTCCCCCTCGTTACTGGCGTGCCGTCGTCGGTTACTCGCTGTGCCAGAATGCTCACATGAGCGAAACGACTGAAGTTGGCATCCACGTCTCCGGCGACGCAGCCGTCCTGACAGGAGACCCTGGCCTGGTTAAATCTTTGATGGCAAAGTTGGACATTGACAGCACGCATGCAGATCGGTTGGGGCAAGGATCCGCTGACCTCCTGGCCCAAGCAACGGGGATTGCCGCAGTAGCGGCCGCCATAGATGGTAGCTGGGTGCAGCTCACTCCGGAGTCCACCCGTAGGCTTGCAGAACTTGCCCAGTTCAATCTGTCCCAAGATGGCTTGTTCAGCGGAGTCTTTCGCGGTTCCATGGGCCGCATTGATTCGTTTGCGCAGTTCACCACGGGCGGTATCAATCCGGTGGCTATGGCGAACCTCGCCACGTTGACGGCGACGATGGCGTTGAGGAGCGCAGTTGCCCGGTTGGAAGATCTGGCGGAAGCCATGGACGTCAAGCTCGATCGGCTGCTGAACGACAACAGAACCAAGGCTCTGGGCGACGTGCAGGGCCTAACGGTGGTTCTGACCCGCGCGTTCGAGCTTTATGAGGCGACAGGACGAATCAGCGAAACGGCTTGGTCTCAGATTGCCGGCCACGCGACGTCTCTGGCACAGGCAAGCTCTCATGCTCTGGCCCAGATCAATACCATGACCCAGACGCTCAACGCCAAGTCGCTGGCAGAAAAGGCCTCTGCTGCGGAAACCATTGCCGCCAAAGAGCTGCGCTCTTGGCTCGTTATCCTTGCCGCGGCCCAGGCAAATCAGCAGCGGCTCGAGACCCTCGAACTTGTGCATGTACGCCAGCACGATCCCGATGCAGTTGAAGCGCATGCTGCTGCGATCCGATCAGCTGCAGCCAATCGATCCACTGCTGTCACTGCCAGGGTTCAGGAGCTGGTTGATTCCTTGACGGCAGCAGCAAATGTGAGTGACTTCAATCGGGTCCGTAGTCCGCAGAAAAGCAAGATGCTGCTGGATTCCGCGGAGCGCGCTGTGGAGTTGATTGGGGTCTTCGCTCAGATCTACGGTCTCGACGGCCTGACCACCGGCGAAGTGGAACGGGAGTCCTGGCGCAAGTCCTTGACCGACTTCGCCAAAACCACTGGCAATGTGGTCTCCTCGGGAGCCCGAGCGGTGCCGGTGGGCATTGCAAAGGCTGGTGGGGATGCGGTTATCCGCGTTGCTGGCCAAATTGAGGCGCAGCGAGCCAGCAGCTCGGTAAAGGTGGAGCCCGAAGAGCGTCGCCGTGACGAAGTCGTCACAAGTGATTCGCCGAACAGTGACGCCAGCTAAACGCGGCTGATGCATGCTCATGCAGGACTAGTCTCACGCAAAAGAACAATGGAGGGTAAGGAGTCAGCGGTGGCCGGAAAAGTAAACAAAGCTGCAGCGTTATTGATAGACGCAAAGGGCAAAGCAAAAGCCGGTGGGGCCAAGCTTTACTCCCTGGCCAAAGACCCGGATTCGCAGGCTAAAGCCAAGAAACTATTCGAAGACGGTAAGAGGATGTATCGTGCAGCCACAAGCCCTGAGGCCAAAGCGGCCTACCGTCAAGCAGCGGAAATCATAAAGAAGGCGCGGAAGAAATAACATCGGACACCGTCGCGTCCACGTAACGCCTGCGTGTGTAAAACGCAGGCGGACCATGCCCGGCCACGCCTTCAAATTCAGGTCATGTTGTCGGAGCGCAGGTCCCCTCGCAAACTTGCTGGGACGCTCGGCACATGGAGGCTTAATAGCTTCCACCCTACTCCGAGCTGCGTTCGCTCGACCTCATTCGCAATGGAGCGGAGCCGGAGGCCGCCTTTGTGAAGATCTTCGATTTTAAGGACTTCGTCTGTGTCGTATTTCTTGCCGTGCCGGGGACAACCGCTTTCGTCTGCGATGTTTCCCGAAGGAGACAACAGCAATCGAATGAGCCGGATGGCGACTTCTCGTTGATCTATCCGCATTTCTGCGGCAATCCCCGGTATGTCTCGTCCCCGCTCATAGTGGTCCAGGAGCTGCACCTGTTCACTCCGAGTCCAGCGGCGTTCAGTTCCGACATACGGGTCCAGGAGTCTGGTGCCAGAGTCATTGGTCGAGGTTCTCGTCACGATAGCCGGGGCACTCGGCCGTGCCGGCCCATCCGAGGCACGCGGCTGCCGTTTTTGCGGTACAGGCTTGTCCAGCTGCCGCGGAGCCTTCGGGGATTCTGCCGTCTTCGGCGCCTCCACGGCTGTTGACCTTGCCGTCGGCACAGCTGCTGTTGACACCGGCACTGGGCCAGGCGTGGCCGGCGCTGACTGCGCTCTTTCCAGGGGTTGGATATCCTCTGGGACGGGCGGTTGAGCCGTCGATACCCTCTGCTCTCGCCCGCGGCCGAAGAGCCAACCGGCCAAACATGCCAAGGGGACGGCCAGCGGAGGTTGCTGAAAGGCAATACTGAACGCAATCCAGGCTATGACAACGCCCGCTACCCGCCAGCCCATCGGCCTCTACTCTCGTGCGCGGTGAGAAAGCCGGCGCTGCTCGCTTGAGCTACCCCGCAAGATGCACCACCTCGCCACGCAATTCAAGGCGTTCCGTATCCAAGCCATACTGCAGCCCCTCGTTAAGCCGAGCCGTCACCGCCGGAGTCCTTCGGGTCTTACCGAACAACTTAAGAGACTCTCGGTGCAGGTCGCGGATGGAGATACCCCCAGAACGGCCAACGACGTGGACCATCGCATTGCGTAGCTCGACCACACTGATTTGTTCGGGCTTCCGGTCGATTTCCTCTCCGTTCACCCGGAATTCAGTCCACTCTTTGGGGTCTATTGAGGCGTCCCAGATGAACCCGTCCGCATCGCTGCGGTGAACGGACTCATCCACCACATCCAGGACTGAGTTTGCGCGTTGCGGGTTCATCTTGTTCAGGTTGAACGCGGCACAGGCAAGTTTGGCAAGACGCTCCTGGTGGACAGGGCCTTCCGCTTCAACGATCGCTTGGAGGGCTTCACGAACGGCAAACACGGAACGCCGGGAAGGCAGCGCGTCCAGCACGTCCCTGCCTCCAAGGCGACGGACAGCCCATGGCTTGTATTTGAGGCGGCCCGACTCGACGATGACCGTCGCTTGCCTGGATCCTCCACCCGCCGTAGACAGCAACGAGGCAGGCGTATCAGCTGACGCGGAAGTGAAGGCTGGCGGAAGAGGATTGACGCCCGGCATGAAAGCGTCCGGCTCGTCGTTCAAGTCTTCGTCTCCCCCGGAGAGAGCTGGTTCTTCATCGGGCCCCGCAGCGGCTGTACTGGCCTTCGTAAAAGCAGCCTCCAGCTTGTCCAGCACAACGTTCCGGTCGCTAAGCCACGCCGGCAGCCAAACCCGCTCCACAGCCGGCCAGCGCATCATCCGAGTCAGGACGTCACCGGGAAGACCATCCCGGTCTCCAGCCGTGCGCCGGGCCGCCCAGGCAGGGCTGTCCAGCAGAACGGCCATCAACTGCCGACCGGGCGCGTCCTGTGTGGCAACGCTGATATCCACTTTGAAGTCCGACAATCCCACGTCAGTGGCCACCACAAAGCCCCGGTCCCGCAGTGCGTCCGCGATCTCCTCCCGGTGAAGGTCCACGGCAGCGCTACGGCGTCCGTCATAGGGCAGGGCGCCCGTCCCCTGCTCGGCGAGATCCAGGTAGGAACGCAGGTGCTTGATGCCCACGGAGCTCGTCTCCTCGGCCCGCAGCTCTGATGGGCTGAAGCTGGAGAACACGATGACCTGCCGGCGTGCACGTGTCACGGCCACGTTGAGCCGGCGCTCTCCCCCGGCACGGTTCAGTGGTCCAAAGTTCAGCGGAAGGTAGCCCTTGTCGTTCTTGCTGAAGCCCGTCGAGAAGAGGATGACGTCCCGCTCGTCACCCTGGACATTCTCCAGGTTCTTGACGAACAATCCTTCGGGATCTTCATCGAGGGCTTTGATAATCCGGGCATCGTCCGTGTCTCGCAGGAGCCCCTCAATCAACGCCCGCTGCTGCAGGTTGAACGTGACCACGCCGACTGACGGCGAGTCGCTGGCACCGTTGAAGTGCTTCCGCACCTCCTCGACGACGGCAGCCGCCTCCACAGGGTTGGTGCGCAGGACTTTGGAGGGGCCCGAGCGATGGAACTGGCCGTTGACCCGGACAAAGTTCACGCCGTGACCATGGATCCCCGGATTGGGTGCGCCGTGCGACGGGCCCGGGAACGATGACAGCTTGCTGTCGTAGTACTGCTGGTTGCTGAACGCAATTAGGGACTCATCCTGGCTGCGGTAGTGCCAGGAAAGCCACTGCCGCGGGACCCGCGCCTCGACACACTCGGAGAGAATCGACTCCATGTCCTCGACTGCGGTGATCTCGCTCTCCACCTCGTCCAAGGAATCGCTGGAAGATTCAGCAAACGACGTTGGCGGCATCTGCTTGCTGTCACCGACCACTACCACTGACGCGCCGCGCCCCATGGCACCCACGGCATCAGCCACACGGATCTGGGAGGCCTCGTCGAAGACCACGATGTCGAAGAGATCCGCTCGCGCCGGGAAGAACCGCGCCACCGAATCAGGGCTGACCAGCGTGCAGGGCATGATCTGTGTGATCAGGTCCGCATAGCCCTCCATCAGCTTGCGGACGGTGAGGCCACCGCGTTGCCTGGTCAGCTGGCGCTGCAGCTCCCCCATGCGTCCAGATGTAGACGAAGAGGAAACGCGCCGGGAATTTACGACGCCGGCGGCCAAGTTTCGTTTCAGAAGCTCACGGACCAGCGTGGCTCGCGTCGTGAAGCGGTCGATGGCGCGTTCGTGGGAACTGGCATCGAAATCCTGCAGACCGGTCGCCAGCTTCCGTTCTTCCAGGGAGCTCTCGGCGAGTCCCCGTTCAAAGGCCGTTGCCGCGTCATCGGCTTCGAGTTCACCATTGAGGATCGACGACCGGACGTCCGGAAGCCCTACAGACCTCAGCGGCTCTACGTGGCGCAGCAGCTCAAGCCACCGGTCCAGGCTGTGGGATCCTGTGGCGTCGAGGGCACGTGCTCCACGAGTGTCCCCCCAGACTTCCAAGAACGGAGTGGCTCCCGTCCACCGCTCCAGCTCAGTAGCGTCCACGGCAGGAATTTCGGTGAGTGCATCCCACGAAGCGGCCAGTTCGTACAGCCACGCGATCACATTTTCATGTACCGGTCGGCCGCTTTCAAGGAACGCGCGCAGCCGGGTCTGGAACGGAGCCTCGTTGCCGGCGCTTGGCTGGACAGCCTGCGCTGCCCACCGCAACCAGCCGAGCCTGCGGTTGAGGGCCTCCTTGGCAGGCTCAGTAAGAGGGTTCCAGCCTTCCGGGACGGCCACACCGGGGATGCCATGTGCCTCGGTTTGAAGACCACGGATCTGATGCTGCGTATTTGCGAGATTCTGCAGCAGTGGTACCAGCTCCTTGGGCCGGATCCCGGCCCCCGGGTGCATGACGGCGTCGAGCTCGGCGGCCACCGCAAGCAGCCTTTTCTTGCGCCCGAAGAAGCCGCTGGCCGCGGCCTGCTCGGCGCGTCCGAGAATCTCCGGAAGAGGCAGATCCATGGCCTCCGGCCGGACTTTGTCCAGACCGGGATGATTCACAGCCGCGAATGCTGCCACCAAGTTTTCAAGATGCTGCGCTCCGGCTGACCACTGACCGGACCTAACGTCGTCCAGTGTCCCAACCGGGACACTGCGGTCTTCAAGCAGGGCAGCAAGGACGCGAAGCTCCGAGGAGGAGGTCGCCGACACCGCAACTGAAAGTAACTCATCAACTGAACGGACGGCGTCGAGCGCTTCATCGATGCGGCGGCCCGCATCCGTAATCCGAAGGGCGTCGGCTGCATCCGGTGGAGTCGCGAGGAAGCGCCACGGATGGTTCTTTGCTGGACGGGCCCTGTCGGTGAATTCGGGCAGTTCCCGAAGCAGCGCCCGGACCGGCTCGAGGACAGTGCCGTCGGCGGTGGACGTGAACTGCGTAGTCAGCGGGAGCATAGGGTCGCTGGGATCGAAAGTCAGCGCTTTAGTGCGCGCGCTGTACAGCGACAGCTGAGCGCCGTTCTCCTCGTGAAGGTGGCTGGCGTAGCGAACGAGTCCCCGGCGTGCAGCAGCCAGGTCTGTAGAAGCGGTGTCCAGACGCTGCTGATCCGAACTGAGACTAAGCTCCAGTGCCTGCTTGATCTGGGCGCGGACCATGGCTGGTTTGCTTCCCTTGTCATGCAGGTCAAGGGAGAAGGGACCCATGCCCACCTCTTCGAGACGCTTCTGGACGACATCAAGGGCGGCCCGTTTTTCAGCAACGAAGAGGACCCGTTTACCTTCGACGATGGCCCGCGTCAGCAGGTTGGTGATGGTCTGGGATTTGCCTGTCCCCGGAGGTCCTTCGAGCACGAACGTCCGGCCGGCGACGGCGGAAGCAACGGCCTGCAGCTGGGATGAGTCTGCGGGGATCGGGCATGTCGCGGCGAGGGCGTCGAGGTCAGGCTCCTCAGCTGCTTTCACGGGATCCTGGAAGAGCTCGGTCGGGCTGCTGATGAGGTGGTCCACGAGGCGGTTCTTCCCGAACTGCTCCCAGCTCTCGTCCAGGTCTTTCCAGAGCCGGAACTTTGCGAACTGCAGCATCGACAGGTCCGCCGTGTTCTCCACCCGGAAAGCGAGGCCCTTGGCGGAGACGGCTTCCCTGACGGCGTGGAAAGCGGCGTCGAGATCAATGCCCGAGCCGTCTTCGGCAGGTTCGGCCAGCCCGGGAATCTTGAGCCCGTGCGCTTGGGACAGCTTCTCCAGCAGGCAGTAATTCGGCGTTGACTGACCCGTCTCGTCAAGGGTGACCCGATAGAGGCCCTGCTTTCCGGCGGAGGTCAGGTTCACGGGTACCAGCACCAGCGGCGAGCGCAGTGTGCGGCCATCGAGTTCCCAGAGGAGGCTGCCGAGGGCCAGGTAAAGGTTGTTGGCGCCGGTCTCCTCCAGCTGGGTTTTGGCTTTGTACGCCAGGCCACGCATCTTGGCGTTGTAGGCGTCCTCAGTCACCTCGGCAAACACGGCCTTCTTCGAGCTCAGCAACGCAATCAGCTCGTCCTGGGGAAGGTCCCTGCCGAACCGGATCCCGCGTTCCTGGTGGATGGCGCTGAGCTGGTTGGCCGGGAGCAGGCTGATGGGAGTGCCGTTGTTGATGAGGTCTTCAAACCGGCCCATCCACGAGCTGGGGACTGCGAGCGGGAAACGGGCGGTGTCCGTGAAGTTGATCAGCCGGTTGCGGAGGCTGAGATCCAGGAGGGCGTTCTTCCATTGGGTAACCCGGGGCGGAATGCTCGACGTCGAACGGCCGGGCGCCGCTCCCCGGCCGTGTTTTTCGGGTGCTACTGGCGCGGCTTTGGCTTCCGGGACGTAGTTGGTGACTACGGGCGCCCCGGACTCGTTGGTTGTCCGCGCAGGTAGAGGATAAATTCCGTCCAATCGCGCCCGCCGGACGTCGGTGACGGCTTGGATCTTGTCGTGGCCTGTTTCGATGTAGTCAGATTCGGGGCTGCTCCGCAGCAGTGCTGGCGTGATCGGGTGGCTGCCGGTAAGCACGGTGGTCTCGACCAAGCCAATGAAGCCTCTTTGGACGAGACTCACGAGTTCGAGGGCGTCCTCCGATGCTGCCGTCGGCAAGGTCATGTCTTCTCGCCAGTATCCGAGGAAGGCGTGACCGTCCACGACCCAGAGGAGCGGCGCGATTCCGCAGAACTCCAGCGCTGCTGCCATCACGACTGTGGTGTCGAGACAGGTGCCTAGGCGGCCCTCAAGAACCTGGGCTGGTGTGCGTACCTGCTGGCCCTGCAAGCCCCAGCTGGCGGGTGGCATGCTGTAGCGGATGTCGCGTTGGCTGGCTGCCTGGGCGAGAGCGAAGACGATGTCGTCCACGCGCTCTGCGCCTTCTGTGTAGCCGTCCAGGCTGCTCCGGCCCGTGGCTTTTCCTAGAGCATCGGATGCTTCGGAGACAAGCTGGGCAACAGCAGGGTGATGTGGCTGGACAAATGCTGCCAGGAATTCGTAGGAAACGAGTCCTTTGCCTGCGATCCAGAGCTGGGCCGGGAGGAGCTGCAGACTCGCTTCTCCCTTGCCGATTTCGGCGGCTTCCGCGCCGGCGGCAGCGGACTCGATCGTTACCAGTAGGCGCCCTGGCTGTTTGTCGTTGAGTTCATACATGGTCGTGGCGGACACGTGCACGTCGACGTCGTCCAGGACCATGGCCTGGCCTGCCGCAAGATCCACGTATTGCTGGAAGTCTTCTGAAATCTTGCCGGCGCTGGAATGGACCTCTATCCGAACGACGGCGCCGCGGATCTCAACACCGGGATTGGTGATTTTGATCTGCCGCACGAACTTGAAGCCGTTGTGCACCATGGCGTAACTGAGAGACTCCGCCGCCGTGATCTCGACGCTCACCGCATGCTGCAGGAGCTTGTGGTTTTCCGCGTCGGGCTGGCCGACCGGCTGATCAGATTCGGTTCCAACGGTCGTCTCTGTGACTTCGGGTACTAAGACGACTTCTCCGCGCGTCTTGAATTCGTCGAGAAGAGTGCCAAGTTCTTCCGCTGCTCCGGTTAGCTCCAAGTGCTTGGCTAGCCTCCCAGCAGTATCGAGCGCGCGGTAGGTGTCTGCGTCGTCGAATGCCTCGTTATGGGCCCAGAGATTACGGGTCTGGCGGAGCTCCGATGTGTAGCTGCGGGCGTCGTGGGCGAGGTTGAATGGATAACCAAGGGATCCCAACGGTTCCGTCATAACCCGCAGTTGCACGCTCAGATCAGAGGCGGAATACGTAGTGGGTGCTCGGCCCGCGCTTGCGTCCTTGTGTTCCAGCAGCTTGGGCCAGGAGATGCCAGGCGCGACGCCCGCAAGCACGGACGCAATGTACGACCCAAGATCCGTGGCCAACGCCTCCAGTGCACGTCCGACGTATTCGCGGTTGGAAAGCCCCATTGTGTTCCCCCATCTTCGGCGATCGCCGACCATCAACTTAGCTCAGAGTAATGCCACGAGAGGGCTCTCCCAATCCTGAAGTCGTCAACGCCCGCCCGGGAGCTACTGGACGTTCACGCGCCGATATCCTTGCTTCCTTGGAGTAGCCGGTGCATGGGAGGATTAGAGCCCTGAGAAATTGACGAGGAAGCACCTTGAACGACAGCACCTTTGACATCTTTGCCCAGCCCGACAACGTGCCTGAAGGCCTCGCCGACATACCAATCCGCGACATCCAGGTGCAGCAGCTCCGGGATGCCTTTGCCGCCGCTGGTATCGACTCTATGGACGAGCGGCGAGCAATTATCGAGAGCTGCACTGTCCGTCGGGTAACTACCATAAGAGACCTTCTGGCAAAGGATGTGCGCCTCGTACTCCGGCGTATCGCAGAGAGAAGCCTCCCGTCCAAGCCCACCTCGGGATCTGCTTGGGACAATCGAGATGAAGACACCTGGATTGACAAGCTCTGACTCTCTTTAGCCAGCCCGCCGGAACCGCTCGAAAGCGCGCTCAAGAAGGTCCTCTCGTGGCCTCTCAGCTCTCGCACTCGGCACTGCGATTCGCTTCCCGTGCATCTCCTGCAGTCCATGCCGAAGCATCGGGCCATCTACTTCACGCATCAGTTCTGACCGTATCTGGACCACGAGGTCCGGCCGAATGCCCAGAATGCCGACATCGAACGCTGCATGATGAATCTTGCAGAGCGCCATCCCGTTGACGACGCTCGCAATACCGTCCTCGTCGCGGTCCGGAATGATGTGCGCAGCGTCCAACAGTTGGCCATGCTGAAGACGGCACACCGCGCATCGCCCTTTGTAAGCGCGCATCACTGTTCCACGAAAGACAGCTTGGAAAAGTCGGTGCCGCGCTTCTACTTTGAGGTATCGACGAAGGAACTGCTCCGCGATGCCTTCCGCATGATCGGCAATAGCTGCGGGGTCAGCGTCAATAATGAATTGCCTGTTCTCCTCTTCCTCATCGACGGCGTAAACCGGGAAAATCGGCTTGAAGACACCTTTTCCGACACCGAAAAACCAGATCAACGGAACACCAGACTGCATCGCCGATCTCAACGAGCGATTTGTCGACTCATCCCGTTTGAGTCCCTCCCACTTATACCTCAGCAGCCCGTCATCCTCGTGAATTAGATCGTCGTAGGGCCGAAGAACCCCCGGCGGACGATAGGTCGTCGTTATCGAAAGTGCCGAAGATAAGCTTGCGGGTTTCCATATCCCCTTGACTCGATCCTTGAGCGGAATTGGCCGTCCGTCAAAAATAAAACTCTGGACTTCGGAGTAAGTAAGGTTCCCTGTGCGTTGGAGCGTTTTGCTCGTGAGCCAGGCAAAAGCAGCAGCGCGAAGCCTCGTATCGAAATCGTCCGGCACTCGGCCCGCATTACTAGACATTGGACCAGGCTATTGCCCAGATTCTTGCCTGTAAATCGTACAGCCCCTGCACCAGCGGAAAGGCAGAAATTTTTCGCGTACTCGTGACGATTCGTATTTGGCATCCAGCCGGTCTTGACCGCCAATACCTCAGTGGCGTTCGACGCAAGGTCGACCTTCGCATAGACGCGCATGCCATATACCGTCGTTGTCGCTCCCCTCTGCTTTAATTTGTTCCACGAGTCACAGGGGGCACCATGACTGCACAGTTGCAGGACACAGATCACGACGCTTTTGAGGCCGAAAAGGCACTGGAGCAAGACTATTTTGACGTAGCAAAGCAGGCTTACGACAAGCGGCGCGCCGACGTCGGCTCCTCGACAGTCAGCGGCAACGTCCACGAGCGCTCAAGTCAGCGCGCGGCGCTGATGGACCGCAGAACCCTTGAGCCCTCCGAGGCGGTCGCCACGGCCCGAATGGACTTGGAGGATGGCGAGACCATCTACCTTGGCAGCGTCGCCATCCGGGACGAAAAGTATGACCTCCTTGTTGCTCCGTGGCAGTCGCAAGTCGGCGAAATCTTCTATGAGGCAACGCACGAAGAACCACGAGGGCTTACGCGTAAGCGAATCTTCACCACGAAGTTTAACCGAATCGAATCGTTCAACGACGTGATCTTCCAGGAGCTTTCCGACGATATCTCGGCGGGAACTTTCGTCGGTGAGCAAGACCCATTGCTGGAGGACCTTGGGCGTGGTCGCGGCGAGTTCATGAGAGATATCGTGCGGACCATCACAGCCGCACAAAACCGGATCATCCGAGCCCCCAAGGACCAACTGCTCGTTATTCAGGGCGGCCCAGGGACGGGCAAGACCGCCGTAGCCCTTCATCGTGTGTCCTGGATCCTGTTCAACCACCGAGAAGAGTTGCAGCCGAAAGACGTACTGGTCGTCGGGCCCAACCCGACATTCACAAAGTACATCCGGCGCGTACTGCCCACTCTCGGAGATATCGACGTTGTTCAACAGTCGCTTGCACAGTTGCTTGCGGGCGACTTCGTTCCGCGGGGCCTCGACACGCCAGACGTGGCGCGCAAAAAGGGCTCTGCAAAAATGGAGTCAATCGTCCAGAAGGGGCTGGGTGGACGAGCGCGCGTCCCAGCCGATGGGCTTGAGGTGAAACGGACCGATACTGCACTGTCTGTCTCCGTCTCGAAGGAGGAGGTCGAACAGCTCCTGGCAGGTATCGCCAACAGCGGTCTATATAATCGCCGTCGGGCTCAATTCCGAGCTGCCCTACAAACTGCCGTGGCTGGCAGGATAGACGCCGGAAGAAGGGACTCCGCACCGCTGATCGACCGAGCTTCATTGGAAGAGCAATCCGAGAGGGTGTACCCATCGCTCTCTCCCCAGCAGTTTGTTCGGGAGTTATACGGCTCGAAGGATCGGCTCATTCGAGCAGGCGCCACAGAATCTGAAGTTGGGCTTCTTTACAGGCCAGCGGTCCCGAAAATCGGGGACGAGCCGTGGACGATGGCGGACTTGGGCGTCATCGACTGTGCGGCAGATGCAATTAGTGGCACGCTCAGTCGATATGGGCACATTGTCGTCGATGAAGCACAGGACCTCTCCTATATGCAGCTCCGAGCAGTCCGCAGGCGCAGCCAGAACGGGTCCATGACTGTGGTTGGCGACATCGCTCAGGCAACTTCAGCTTATTCACGCAAAGACTGGAACCAAGTCCTAACGACCCTTGGCACCGAAGGTAACTTCACTGAAGCTGAGCTGAGCATCGGTTATCGCGTCCCGGCACCTGTCTTGGCGGTCGCAGCAAGAGTCCTCGCCACGGCAGCGCCCGGGCTGGCTGCGCCGGAGGCATTCCCGCGGCAGATCGAAGAAGAGCCACGATGGCATGTTGTGGCCGCAGACGAGTTGATGGACTCGGTAGTGATGTCGGTGAAGGATTACAGTTCACGAGGCTTGTTTGTCGGCGTGGTTGTCGCGGAAGCCCAGATGATTTCCGTTCGCACCGCATTCCGCTCAGCTGGAATCAAGTACAGCGAATCGGCCGATGGTGGGTTGTCGCAGGGCATTAATTTGGTTTCCCCTGAGGAGTCCAAGGGTCTTGAGTTTGATGCCGTGGTAGTCGTCGAGCCAGAAGCAATACTGGAACTAGCGCAAGGGGACAAACTCCTTTACATTGCTTTGACGCGTACAGTCCACCATCTCGACGTTATCCTGCGCGCCGACAGGGTTCCGGAAATGCTTGCGGACTTCATCGTCCCCAGTGCCACCGAAGCTGTAGACCCAGCTGCGGACTCCCAAGAAGGCGGCGACGGCCAACCTAAAGCTGGGGCCGAGCCGCTAAACATCGAAAATTACGCCGCAAAAAGCGATCAGGGCACTAGCGCCGAGAAGGATACTCCCAGCACTGACGACGAGGCATCACCGGCAGTGTCGGTTTCGAACGGCGAGCTGAAACCCATGCTTGAACATGTGGCTCAGGGTATTGCCAGGGATTTCTTTGAGGTTCTTCGCGAAATGGGCCCCAGCGTTCAGCAGCGAGTCGTTGATCTCCTTTGGGACAATATAGAAGGCTCAGGCCCTGACAGCTAGTTAGTCTGCGTGTTCGGCAGGTGTGGCCCGATGTAGCCAACGATGATCTTTCCCGCGACTGCGGTCGCATCAAGGTAGTGCAGCCTCGGGGACACCAATCCATGCTTTGCTATGCGGAAATGCGCCCCCATAAACGCCTCGCCACTAGGATCAACCATCGTTGGGACGACCAAGGTCCGCGGAACGGAGTAGCTTGGATTGTTCTTGACGGATTCGCTTTCATCTCGAGCGTGTCGCCCAGGATGGTACGTTCGGCCACCTGGCGGAGGGCTTTCTAGGTAAGCCTGCACGCCCCCGATATCGTCCCCTTGGGCCTTGAATCGCGCGTAGTCGTTGAGCGCCACCAGAATGCTCCATGTCATGCCACACCAGCGGCCAACCGCATCATGGTTGTCAAGGCCTGCGGTGACGTCTTTGTCCCCCGTGTACAAGACATAGGGAAGGTCAGCAAAGGCTTCCACCAGGCTGTTGAAGTTTTGCGGCACGGAAAGCTCGGCAGGTGGAGCTTCATCTAGCTGGGTCCAGTCGACGTCACCGCCCGCTTTCGCCAGCATCGCCCGGAGCTTGAGTTCTGCGTCATGGGCACTTCGGGTTCGCGAATACTGGGCTTCGAGCTGCTCCCATGTGTCCCAGGCGTCTAGCTCGAGGTCGTCTATGAGGTGGCGCAGCTTCGCCTGTTCAACGGCTGCTGCATCGAGCGCGGCCGACTTCTGGTCGATCTTGGCCAGGAGACGCGTGCTCAATGCCTCAGCTGCAACACCGGCTTCCAATAGTCCTCGGACAGTCTCCACGGCCGCGAGGGACGTCTCACCGCCTGCATACTCTTCGACCAGTGAACGCAGCGCCAAATAAATCTCGGCCTGCTCGCCCAAGGGGGCATCGGTTGTCTGAGCTTCCGAATACCCGTCCGTTGCAGCCTGTGAAGCCTTCACGATGTCAGACGTGCTGGACGTCGAAACCGCGGCCTCCCCTTCCGCCACATCATGAGTTTCTGTCGACTCAGACGTAGGTAGGGCGGAAGGTTCGTCTTGTGTCCCCCAACCAGACAACGCTTTTATGGCTGGCGGGGTTAGCCGCAGCTCCAG